>NZ_LXKA01000044.1 GCF_001645125.1 Paraburkholderia ginsengiterrae
GCGCACGTCACCCGCAGCCTGCCTCATCGCCGGTTCGACCCCGACACCACGTCGATCCACACAGCCAGCACGAGGATGCTGCCCTTCACGATCATCTGCCAATAAGCGTCGACATCGAGCATCGACATGCCGTTATCGAGGCTCGCCATCACCAGCGCGCCGATCAGCGCGCCGTACACCGTGCCGGAGCCGCCGCGCATCGACGTCCCGCCAATGAAGCACGCGGCGATCGCGTCAAGCTCGCCCATCGAGCCTGCCGACGGCGACCCCGCGGCCAGCCGCGCCGTGTTCACGATCCCGCCGAACGCGCACATCAACCCCATCAGCGCGAAGATCGCCAGCTTCACGCGGTTCGTGTTGACGCCCGAGAGCCGCGTCGCTTCGAGATTGGAGCCCACCGCATAGATGCGCCGCCCGAACACCGTCTGCGTCGCGATCCACGTGAAGATGCCGAGCAGCGCGAGCAGCAACAGAACCGGCACCGGAATACCACCATAACGATCGAGTGTGGCAACAAAACCGGCCAGTATCACACCGGCACCGACCACTTTCACGACATCCTGCCAGACTGGCACGACACGCAACTGATAGCGCTCACGGTTGCGCCGCTGCCGTATCGTCAGGAACGCCAGCAGCAGGAATATCACGACCGCCAGCGTATCACCCGCGACTCGCGGCAGATACCCCTGTCCGACGAACACAAAACCGTCAGACACCGGCGCAATCGTCGAGCCGCCGGTCACGCCGAGCAGAATGCCGCGATAGGCGAGCATGCCGCCCAGCCCGACAATGAACGACGGCACGCGCCGGTACGTCGACCACCATCCGTTGAACAGTCCGACGAGCACGCCAAGCAGCATCACGGCAGGCAGCGTGACGCCGATCGGCCAATGCCGGTTGACATCGAGTATTGCCGCGACGCCGCCGAGCAAACCAAGCAGCGACCCGACCGACAAATCGATCTCACCCGCGATGATCACGAACACCATGCCGCATGCAAGCATGCCGGTAATCGACATTTGCCGCAGCAGATTCGACAGATTGCGCGGCGTGACGAACGCGCCGTGCGTGAGGGCGGAAAAGAAAAACCAGATGGCGGCCACCGCAATCAGCAACGCCAGAATCTTGTAACGCGCGAATAGTTGCTGAATGCGCTGCGGGCCGCCGAATCCGCCTCGCGGCACCGCATCGTCAGCGCGTTGGGAAGTCACGTCGGGCGTCATGCGGCACTCGCTTCGGTTGGGTTCGGGGATCGCTGCACGGGACGAATCGCGGCGCTGAGAATGTCCTCCTGCGTGAGGCCGTCGTTGACGAAATCGCCCCGCAATTCACCCTCGCCGATCACCAGCACGCGATCGCTGATGCCGAGCACTTCGGGCAGTTCCGAGGACACCATCACGATCGACATGCCGCGCTGCGCCAACTGAAAAATCAACTTGTAGATTTCGCATTTCGCGCCCACATCGACACCTCGTGTGGGTTCGTCGAGGATCAACACCTTCGGATCGGTCAGCAGCATGCGTGTCAGCACCGCTTTCTGCTGATTGCCGCCCGACAGGCTGGCAATCGGCAACATAGGGTGCGCGGCGCGTACCGAGAGCCGCTTCATCTCGGTATGGATCGTGTCGAGTTCGGCTGCGGAGTCGATCCGCCCGGCCGACGCGAAGCGTTGCAGCACCGCCAGCGTGATGTTGTGACCGACGCTCAGGCCCGGCACAATGCCGTGGCGCTTGCGATCTTCCGGGACCATGCCGATGCCCGCACGAATCGCGTCGACCGGCTCGCGTATCCTAAGCGGCTTGCCTTCCATCACCACCGTTGCTTCGCTGACACCGGGATACGCACCGAAGATCGCCTGCATCAACTCCGTGCGGCCCGCGCCCACCAAGCCGGCCACCCCGAGAATCTCGCCGCGCCGCAGCGCGAACGACACGTCGTTGACCCGCTTGCGACGCGGATTGGTCACGTCGAAGCAGGTCACGTGGCGTGCCTCGAAGATCACGTCGCCGATCGGATGCGGCTCGCGCGGAAACAGGTTCTTAATCTCGCGGCCGACCATCAGCGCGATGATCCGGTCAGTGGTCAGCGCGTGCATCGGCTCCGTCGCCACATGACGGCCGTCTCGAATCACGCTGATCGTGTCGCACACCGCCGCGACTTCGTCGAGCTTGTGCGAGATGTACACGCAGGCCACGCCACGCCGCTTCAGATCGCGCACAATGTCCAGCAGAATCCGGATTTCCGCCGCCGTCAGCGACGATGACGGTTCATCCAGAATCAACAGCTTGGCGCGCTTGTTCAGCGCCTTCGCAATCTCGATCAACTGCTGATGGCCGCCGCCATAGTTCATCACCGGCTGCGCGGCATGGATTCCGCTAATGCCGAGTTCGCGCAGCAGTTCGTCGGCGCGCTGGTACATGGCGGCATAGTTCATACGGCCGCCGGGCAGCGTGATCTCATTGCCGAGAAAAATGTTCTCCGCCACTGACAGTTCCGGCACCAGCATCAGTTCCTGGTGAATGATGATGATGCCGGCACGTTCGGTATCGCGCACGCCGGCGGCCTTGAGCGGCTCGCCCTCCCAGATTATTTCGCCCTCCCAGGTGCCGTGCGGATACACACCCGAGAGCACTTTCATCAGCGTCGATTTGCCCGCGCCGTTCTCACCGCACAGGCCCACGCACTCGCCCGGCGCGACCGTCAGATCAATGCCGTCGAGCGCCTTCACACCGGAAAACGCCTTGACGATGCCGCGCATCGTCATGAGAGGTTGCGTCATTCGCTATGCCTCGCTGCAAGGCGCGCGACAGCGCCGGCTCGCGCGCTATGCACCACGCGAACCGGCGCCCGCCGCGCACTCGTTACGCTCATTGGCTCGCGAGCTGGGCCTGGGTATAGAAGCCGTCCTTGACGACCACATCGACATTGCTCTTGGTGAGCAGCGTGGGTTGCAGGAGCACCGTGTCGACCTTCTTCTTGCCGTTGTCGTATTGCGCGTTATAGGCGGGCTTCTCGCCCTTGGCAAGCGCCACGGAGAGCTTGGCCGCTTCGCCGGCAATCAGCTTCAGCGGTTTGTAGACGGTCATGGTCTGCGTACCGGCAATCACCCGCTTCACGGCCGCGAGGTCCGCGTCCTGGCCCGACACCGGCACCTTGCCCGCCATATGCTGCGCCGCGAGCGCCTGGATCGCGCCGCCTGCCGTGCCGTCGTTCGAGGCGACGATCGCGTCGATCTTGTTGTTGTTCGCCGTAAGCGCATCTTCGACAATGCGCAGCGCCGTGGAAGCGCTCCATTCCGGCACCCACTGCTGACCGACCACCTTGATGTCGCCCTTATCAATGGCGGGCTTCAGGACCTTGAGCTGGCCTTCTCGCAGCATCTTGGCGTTGTTGTCGGTCGGCGCGCCGCCAAGCAGGAAGTAGTTGCCCTTCGGCTGCGCGTTATAGACGCCCTGCGCCTGCAATTCGCCCACTTTCTCGTTATCGAACGAGATATAGGCGTCCACGTCGGCATCGAGAATCAGGCGGTCATACGAGACGACCTTGATGCCGGCTTTCTTCGCTTCGGCAACCACGTTGCCCAGCGTCTTCGAATTGAACGGCACGATCACGATGACATCGACGCCGCGCGAAATCAGGTTTTCGATCTGCGAAATCTGCCGCTCTTCGCTCGCGTCGGCGGATTGCACGGACACTTTCGCGCCGAGTTTCTCCGCGGCAGCGACGAAATAGTCGCGATCACGCGACCAGCGTTCGACACGCAGGTCGTCAATGCAGAACCCAATTTCCGGATGGTCCTTGCTGGCGTGCGCGAGCGGCGCGACGAGCGACAGGCTGGCGAGCACCGCTCCACACACGAGCGAACTCAATACGGTACGACGTGTAGCGAATTTCATGTCTCACTCCTTGTTCTGATAGCCGGAATACCGGATTGGACTTCTTGACGCAGCTCTTAACGACCGCTGTAAATCGCCTGATTTACGATGTTCTCCATCAACTCCTGATGCCCGCTTGCATGCTGCGGATTCAAGCCGCGCGCCATTGCATCTGTTGCCAGCGTTGCAAGCGAATAATCGCCGGACAGAATCTTGCGGCCGAACTCCGCCTGCCAGCCCGCATAGCGCTGGCGTTTGAATTGATCAAGCCGGTCATTTTCGATCAGCACCGCCGCACGCTCGACCGCGAGCGCGAGATTGTCGATCGCGCCGATATGGCCGTAGAACAGATCTTCCGGGTCGACACTTTGACGCCGCACTTTCGCGTCGAAGTTCATGCCGCCCGTCGTGAAGCCGCCGTGTTTGAGAATCTCGTAGAACGCGAGCGTCAGTTCTTCCACACTATTTGGGAACTGATCGGTATCCCAGCCGTTTTGCGGATCGCCCCGATTCGCGTCGACGCTGCCGAAAATCCCAAGCGCAAAAGCCGTGGCGATCTCGTGATGGAATGAATGCCCCGCGAGTGTCGCATGATTGGCCTCGATGTTCACGCGAATCGCCTTGTCGAGCCCGTATTGCAGCAAGAAGCCGTGCACCGTCGCGACATCGTAATCGTATTGATGTTTGGTCGGCTCCTGGGGTTTGGGTTCAATCAGCAACGAGCCTTTAAAGCCGATCTTGTGCGCATGGTCGACCACCATATGCAGGAAGCGCGCAAGTTGATCGCGTTCGCGCCCGAGATCGGTATTGAGCAGCGTGTCGTAACCTTCGCGACCGCCCCACAGCACGTAGTTTTCGCCGCCGAGCCGCTGCGTCGCATCGAGCGCATGGCGCACCTGGGTGGCCGCGAACGCGAAAACCTCGGGGTCGGGACTGGTCGCCGCGCCGGCCGCATAGCGCGGATGCGAGAACAGATTGGCCGTGCCCCACAGCAGCTTGATGCCGGTATCCGACTGCTTGCGCGCCAAATAGTCGGCCATGCGCGAGAAGTTCTCGCTGTACTCCTTCAGGTTCGAACCTTCGGGCGCTACGTCGGTATCGTGGAACGTGTAGTACGGGGTGCCGAGCTTCGAGAAGAACTCGAATGCGGCGTCCGCTTTCTGCTGCGCGCGTTCCATTGCGTCGCCGGCTTGCTGCCATGGCCGCCGGAATGTGCCCTGGCCGAAGATATCCACGCCGGGCCAGACGAACGTATGCCAGTAGCACACGGCGATCCGCAGATGTTCTTCGAGCGTCTTGCCGAGCACCGTTTTGCTTCTATCGTAGTGACGGTACGCAAGCGGGTTATCCGACTGCGGGCCTTCGTAACGGATTTCGGGAATGTGTTCGAAGTAAGACATCAGCGTCTCCAGTTTATGTTGCACCGCAACTCGCGCGACTTCGCCACGCAAGCCGACAAGGTGACGCCATGCTGCCGCTTGCCAGTGGCATCGGCAATTGCGAAATTGCGCAGCGTGCTTGATGTTTCTTACCGCCCGCGAATTTGTTTCGCACCGGCGCGCGATTCGCGGCCTAGAATAACCAGACACTTAATACCGGTGCCCCTTGAATTGCGCACTCAACCGGAGACGAAGGCCTGGCGGGTCCGATGACCCGCGTGCCGCTCACCGCCATGACCCGCCCGCAAACACCACAAACGACCCATCGGATCGCGCTGCTGTTCAACGCGAACAAGGTCTATGACCGCGAGATCATTACCGGCATCGGCAATTACCTGCTGTCGACGCGCGTGGCATGGGACCTGTTTCTCGAAGAAGATTTTCGTTGCCGCCTGACGGGCATTGAACGCTTCGACGGCGACGGCATCATCGCGGATTTCGACGACCCTGCCGTGGGCGAAGCACTGAGCGATTGCCCGTTGCCGGTGGTGGCGGTGGGTTCGTCGTTTGAAGATCCGGCCCACTACCCCCCGGATTTACCCTATATCGCGACCGACAACAGCAAACTCGTTTCGCTCGCCTATACGCACCTGATTGGCGCGGGCCTCGAGCATTTCGCGTTGTATAGCTTGCCGCAGGCGCAGGTCAACCGCTGGGCGCAACAGCGTGAACTTGCATTCGCCCATCTGCGCCGCGCGGACGGCCACAGCACCGGGCAGATCGACAGTGAAATCTATCGCGGCTTGTCGACCAGCGCGCCCGCGTGGAACCAGGCTATCGAGCAACTCACAGCCTGGCTGCGGGATTTGCCGAAACCGGTCGGCATCATTGCCGTGACCGACGCGCGTGCGCGGCACCTGCTGCAAGCCTGTCTGATTGCCGGCATTCCTGTGCCGGAAGAAGTGGCGATCATCGGTATCGACAACGATCCGCTCACGCGAACGCTAACACGTATCCCGCTTTCTTCCGTGATTCAGGGTACTGAGGAAATGGGCCGCACCGCCGCGCACCTGTTGCATCAGATGCTGCACGGCGCGCGTTTTCCTGGACGGCGCATTCTCGTGCCGCCGGTCGGCATCAACGTGCTCGAATCGACCCGGCATCAACCGCTTGCCAGTCCGTATGTGATGCGCGCGCGCCACTTCATCCGCCAGTACGCCTGCCAGGGTATTCGCACCGAGCAGGTGGCCGATTATGTCGGCGTGTCGCGCTCGTCGCTCGAAGAATACTTCCGGCGCGAACGGCAGTGCACCGTGCATCAGGAGATCCTGCGCCACAAACTCGACGTCGCCAAATCACTGCTGGCGAAGCGCGATGCGTCGAGTGCGGAAGTGGCGATCCGCTGCGGTTTCACGTCGCTGCAATACATGTACGCGGTGTTTCGCCGTGAACTTGGTTGTACGCCGCGCGAATACCAGGAGCGGGCGAACTCGACATCAATGCCTGGCTGATCGAGCCTCTTCTCTTCTATTCCCACCGACCACATGATCAGCATCGCACAACTTTCTTCCGAGCCGTGGGGCACCTTGCGCAGCGGCGATCCCGTTCGGCTCTTCACGCTGCGCAACGCGCACGGCATGAAAGTCGTCATCAGCGATCTGGGTGCGACGCTTATCTCGTGGCTCGCGCCGGATCGTGCCGGGGTACTCGGCGACATTCTGCTCGGTCACGACACGCCCGCCGAGTATGTCGCGGCCACGACTTACATGGGCGGACTAATCGGCCGCTGGGCGAACCGAATCGCCGATGCGCGCTTCACGCTCGACGGTATCGAGTACACGCTCGACCGTAACGAAGGGGCGAACCTTCTGCATGGCGGCACAGCGGGCTTTCATCGCGCGTTGTGGGACGTGAGCGAGGACAATGGCACGCTGCTCATGCGGATGGAATCGCCCGAAGGCGACGCCGGTTTTCCGGGCAACGTGACCACGCAAGTGCGCTATTCGCTCGATGACGACGGCACGCTCACCATCGCGTATGAAGCCATCACCGATGCCGCGACGCCACTCAATCTGACGAGTCATCCGTACTTCAACCTCACGGGCCGGCCCGGTGCGGACGTTCGCGGCCATGTGCTGTCGATCGACGCCGACCTGTTCTTCGAAGTTGACGCCGCCCTGATTCCCTGCAAGCTGTCCAACGTGGCCGGCAATGCGTTCGACTTCAGGCAGAGCGCGCCAATCGGCGCGCGGCTGGACTGGCCGCACGCGCAATTGGCAAGAGCAGGCGGATTCGATCATTGCTACGTGCTGCGCAATGCGCCCGATGCCGGCATGAACGGAGTCACGCAGCCGTTGCGTCAGGTGGCTTGCGCTTACGACCCCGGCAGCGGGCGCGAATTGACCGTGTTCACCGACCAGCGAGGCTTGCAGTTCTATAGCGGTAACGCATTGAACGGCGACACCGGCCGCGGCGGCATCGCCTATCAGGCGCACGCCGGTTTGTGCCTGGAAGCCGGTGGCTTTCCGAATCAGGTCAATATGCCCGAGCAGGAAGAGGTCATCGTGCGAACCGGCAACACATACCGGCAAGTGACGGCCTATCGGGTCGGCGTACGCACGGGCGTATGACGAGATTGTTCATTTCTTGCGAACGACATTACATCGCCCCGACTGGTTGTTTGCTGCAAGACTGAATTACTGGATCAGTGGTTACCCCAACAACATTCCCTTCCTAGAATCCGTGCATTGGCGCTGAAGATCGCTGCGCCCAATACAACTATTTCCGGAGGGAAGCATCATGAAATCGCTCGTTCAAGCCGTGGCGCTTGTCGTTGTGCTGGCCGGCCCGGTGGCATCGTTCGCGCAAACCGAGCAACCGCTCACGCGCGCGGAGGTCAAGGCGCAGTTGAAGCAAATCGAACAGGCCGGCTACAACCCGGCGGCATCAAGCGACTCCACCTATCCCGCGGACATCCAGGCCGCGGAAGCCCGGGTCGCCGCGCAGAACTCCACGACTGGCTATGGTCCCGCCACTGCCGGCACGTCGGAAACCGGCTCCAACGTGCCGGCCGGGAACCCCTACCTGCAACCTCCGACGGGTGGTCAATAGCACGCGAACATCCTGCAGTTCGAGGCGAGCCACATGTCGCGCATGTGGCTCGCCATCGCGTATTCGACGATACGTCACGCATATTCGGCACACGCCTATGACAGCGCAGTGTCAGAAAGTCCTTTGACGAAAATAATGTCTCAGCTATCCTAGTGCGGCAATTCGGTGGTTCTCGCAGCGTTCAACTTAATCAGCGAGGACTTCTACTCAACGTCGCTTCGGGTTCAATCGTGAAAGTCCGTGGTCCATTGGTGAGATACCAGCGCGGTCGGGAAAGAACGATCCTGTTCGGCTGTCCGATCGCTCATCAGGGGAGCAATACCACTTCGCCATCCCGTCCCCTGTCCGTCGATACCGTGCTGTCGCGGCGCTCCGTCCGCCGGCATAACGTCATTGCAGCGCCCTCCGCCATTCCGGTGCGCACTGACGAAATCGCGTCGCTTCTGCCTTAGCCCCCCTCTCTATTCGCGAGCCCGCACTGCAGGCGCGAGACCGTTTATTTAGCGGTCGCGTGCCGGTATGCATTCGCCTGATCGTGCTTTGCAAGTCCGCCTGCTAGCGCGGGACGGCCTATAGCCCTCGCGTATCTACCTTCGTTATTGCTCTGCTGTGCGCTTGCGCCACCGCAGGCGGCGTCACGTCTCTCTCTGCTCTCGGCTTTCTCTTTGAATCGCACGAGACGAAGGAGACGGTATGTACGCACGCCTGTGCCGTGCAAAAAATGAGGATCGAAATCAAGGAGATTGCAGAATGAAGACTCGTCACGCCACGCTTCTTTCACTCGCCGGCACGATGCTGTGCTCGCTGAGCGCATTGACCGCGATGAATGCCGCGCGCGCCGCGGACACATCGCTTAATGTCTATAACTGGTCCGACTACATCGCCAAAGACACGATTGCCAACTTCGAAAAACAATCCGGCATAACCGTGAAGTACGACAGTTACGACAGCGACGACACCTTGCAGGCCAAACTACTCGCGGGCAGTTCCGGCTACGACATCGTGGTGCCGACTTCGAGCTACATGGCGCGGCAGATCGAAGCCGGCGTCTATCAGAAGATCGACAAATCGAAGATGCCGAACCTCGCGAATCTCGATCCCGGCTTGATGAAACTGATTGCCGACGCGGACCCCGGCAATCAATACGGCGTGCCCTGGGCGTGGGGCACGGATGGCATCGGCTACAACGTGCAAGCGGTCAAAAAAGCACTCGGCGGCGACGCGCCCGTGGATAGCTGGGCGCTGGTGTTCGACCCGGCCAATCTCTCGAAGATGAAAAGCTGCGGCGTGTCGTTTCTCGACTCGGCTGCCGATGTTTTCCCCGCCGTGCTGCAGTACATGCATAAGGATCCCAACAGTGCCAATCCAGGTGATTACCAGGCCGCATACGAAGTGCTGAAGAAAGTCCGGCCATATATCACGCAGTTCAACTCGTCCGGCTATATCAACGATCTGGCAAACAACGACATATGCGTGGCAGTAGGCTATTCGGGCGACGTGGGGATTGCACGGCGTCGCGCTTCGGAAGCCAAGCGTTCGTACGAGGTGCGATTCTCGAATATCAAGGACGCGGGCCTGCTCTGGATGGACATGATGGTGATTCCGAAAGACGCGCCGCATCCGGAAGCGGCGATGAAGTGGATGAACTACATCGAAGACCCGAAGGTAAGCGCCGAGATCACGAATGAGGTGTTTTATCCCACGGCGAATCGCGCAGCGCGGCAGTACGTGACACCAGCAATCGAACAGGATGCCAATGTGTATCCGCCTGAAGCAGTGCTCAGCAAGATGACGTTGATGCGGCCGCAACCGACGCCGATCATGCGGCTCGAGAACCGGCTTTGGGCACAGTTGAAGTCGGGGAGTTGAGGTTTTAGCGTTTGAGTTGTTCCTCGTTGTGGTGGTATCAGGTGAGCTTCCGGGCGTGGTGCGGGCAGTGGGTGCAAGTGCCACGCTCCTTTTTGTTTTGCCGTTTTTCTAATCTTTGAGTCGAGACGTTATGAGCATTGTGAACATTGTGGATTTTGCGGCGCCTGCGAAGGAAAGTGTCGGGTACATGCCCAAAGCGGAAGCGGTACTGTCCGGCAATCCGGTACAGACCGTTCATACGCACTTCACCAGTCCTTGTGGCCAGCTTGCGGCCGGCGTGTGGGAAGGTGCTTGCGGTCAGTGGTCCGTCAACTTTACCGAGAGTGAGTACTGCGAAATTCTGGATGGCGTGTCGGTGATTCGCGGCACGGACGGCACGGCGAAAACCGTGCGCGCTGGAGACCGGTTTCTAATTCCGGCGGGGTTCAAGGGAACCTGGGAGGTCGTCGAGCCCTGCAAGAAGATCTTTGTTTCGGTGGAATTCAAAGGGTAAGTTTTCCCGGTGACCCGCGGTAAGCCGTTCCTTTCAGCCAACACTGAAAGGTCCTCGTTAGCCGCGTCACATGAATCACGCGACGTGGACATTTTTCTAACCCGTATTGGACACACGGCAAGCCTAACTTTCTCTCCGTTGTAACGCGAGGTAATACAACGAAACGCCCGATCAGCAAAGCATCGCGAGTGCCAACGACCGGCGTCCCTGTGTCAAACCCGTTTGGAGAGATCCATGAAGCGTGTCGATAACGTCCCACGGAAACCCCTCTTGCAAGCCTTGCTGGCTTGCGGCGCAGCCGCGCTGGCCACCGGCATGGCGCTGTACCCCTCCATATCCGCCAGCCAGCAGGCCGATGCAGCCTCGTCCGCGACGACCTCGCCGATCAAGCATGTCATCGTGATCGTGGGCGAGAACCGTACTTTCGACCATGTGTTCGGCGCCTATACGCCGCGCCACGGGCAATCGGTTTCGAATCTGCTCTCCAAAGGCATCATCACGCAGGACGGCCAGCCTGGTCCCAACTTCTCGGTAGCCGCGCAGTACACCGCCGACGCGGACAACCCCAAGCGCTTCGAGATGAGCCCATCGGGCAAGAAGCGCTATACGGTATTGCCGGCACCCAACACGGGCTTTGTAGCGACTGCCCCGAGCGACACCAGCCCCCCGCCCTTCGCGACCCTTGCGGCTGCCCAAACCGCTGAAAGCGCGGCCCTGTTCCCCCAGGACATCGTGCATTTGACGACCGGCGCGTCGGGCTTGCCGCAGCAGGTGCCCGATACACGCTTCGGCGCGAACACGTTCAATCTGCCAAATGGCCCCTACCAGATCTCGCGCGTGGGGCCGGATTACGATCAGTACATGAATAGCCCTGTGCACCGCTTCTATCAGAACTGGCAGCAGTCTGACTGTAACGTCTCACAAGCGACGTACGACAATCCTAGCGGCTGCAGAATGGATCTGTTCGCGTGGGTCGAGACGTCAGTCGGCGCCGGCACGAACGGCAAGACGAAACCCGCAAACTTCACCGATCAGACGACCGGAGAAGGATCGACAGCGCTCGGCTATTACAACGTGAATAGCGGCGACATGCCCTATTTCACCGAGCTCGCACGTAAGTACACGATCAGCGACAACTATCACCAGCCGGTGATGGGCGGTACCGGTGCGAACAGCATCATGATCGGTACAGCCGACGCGCTCTACTACACCGACGGCAACGGTAACGCCACGACGCCGCCTAGCGATCAGATCGAAAATCCGCGTCCACAGGCGGGCACCAATAACTGGTACACCCAGGACGGTTACTCGGGCGGAACCTACAGTAACTGCTCGGACCCGAAGCAACCCGGCGTAGGCGCGATCCGCCATTACCTCGGCACGTTGCCGTATCACCCGGACCCGAACTGCGCGGCCAATACCTACTATCTGCTCAACAACTACAACCCTGGCTATAACGGCGACGGCACGGTGAATACGAGCAGCGCCTTCACGATTCCGCCTTCGCCGGTGCGCACCATCGCGGATTCGCTGCTGGCGAAAAACATTTCGTGGAAGTACTACGGCGAGGGCTGGAAGACCTTCGTCAGCACGCCGTCTACCAGCGTGTACTGCAATATCTGCAACCCGTTCCTCTACGAAACGGCGATCATGACCAACCCTGCGATCGTATCCGCGCACTTGCAGGACACAACCGACCTCTATTCGGATATCGCCGCAGGTACCTTGCCGGCTGTGTCGTTCGTGAAGCCGGGCGGTCTGCTGGACGGGCATCCGGAATCGTCGAAGTTCGGCTTGTATGAGGCGTTCGTGCACAAGATCATCAGTGCGGTCCAATCCAAGCCGGCGCTGTGGGCGTCGACGGCGATCCTGATCACCACCGACGAAGGCGGCGGCTACTACGATTCGGGATACATCCAGCCGGTGGACTTCTTCGGTGACGGCCCGCGGATTCCGATGATCGTGGTGTCGCAGTACTCGCGCGGTGGCCGCGTGGTGCATCAATATTCGGATCACGCGTCGATCGTCAAGTTCATCGATCGCAACTGGTCGCTGTCGCCGATCACATCGCGCAGCCGCGACAATCTGCCGAATCCGGTACAACTCGCGGGCAACCCGTACGTACCGGTCAATTCGCCGGCAATCGGCGATCTCTTCGACTCGTTCCAGTTCGACCGGGATCGTGACGATCATCGCAAAGACGATGACCACGGCAAGGACGGCGGGTTCGGCTGGTCGCCATTCTGAGGGATCTTGAATCAGGCGGTCAGGCAACACATTCCGCGGCATGGTGAGCAGCCATGTCGCGGAAGCAGGTGGGTTCACGTATGAGTCTCTCCGCAATTCGCGGTTTGCACCTTAGCCACTGCAATGATTCCTTCATGAAGCGTTGCTACGGTTAGCTGTTTTTTGCGTGCTGTGCCGTCTGCGATGAAATCCCCCGTCTGTCCGGAGACTAACGATGAAAACGACTTCCGTTCCCACGATGATTCACCGCCCTGCATTTGTTCCGCGAGCTATGACAGTCGCGCTGGCGCTCTGCGCCGCAAGCTTGAACACGTATGCCGATGAGCCCGAATTTCACGGCGGTGGCCGCTTCGAACCAGGTTTGCTGGTCATCAGCCGAAGCGTGTATGACAATCTGTCGAGCAACGTTCAGCCTGGCACCGTGTTACCGCCGAATTGCGCCAATACGAAGGCGGGTTGCAGCACGGGCAATGGCGCGCCGAACGATGGTACCTACCCCTATGTATGGAACAACGACGGCTACGACGGCAGCTTCGGTATCACTGCGAGAATTTTTCTGGACCAGATTACCCCGTCTGGCGAGCGCGTGAATTCGCTCGAGGTGCCCAATAACTTGCAGAAGCAGTTTGCACGTGATCAGCTCGTTACGAGCTTCAGCTCCAAGTCGGAACTCGGCCTGCATCTCTCGCTGGACGGCCAGTACCTGACCTTCATGGGCTACGTTGCACCTGTCAACACGTTAGACGTCTCCAACTCGAACACGTTCGGCGCCGTCGACCAGACCAATCCGGTAGGACAGAATTTTTATCGCGCGGTGGCTCGCGTCGATCGCGATGGACACTTCCGCTTTACCGAAACCAACGCGTACAGCGGCAACAATGGGCGCTCCGCAATCCTGAACAACCTCAACGGCCAGGACATCTACTACACGGCAGGCAATGCGGGTAACGGCTCCAATCCGCAGCCCGACGGTGTCATCCTCGGCGCCGGCGCGCAACTCATCGCCGCGACGAAACAGCATGAAGCAGAGCAGAGTCCGGGAACGCCGACACCCGTCGCCAGCTTTTCCGTGACGGAACTCAAGGCGCCGGCCGACAAGATTGGCAAGGACGACAATTTCCGCGGCATGGCCGTGTACAACAACGTTCTGTATTTTACGAAGGGCAGCGGCGGCAACGGTGTGAACACGGTGTATTTCGTGGATACAACGGGCAACGCCTGTCCGACTGGCGTGGGCGTGCCGGCAGCTAACGCGGCGCTGCCTACCCAACCGCTTGCTTACGATCCGTCTACACTGCAAACCACCGGCTTGCCGAGCAATATGTGTGTGCTGGCCGGTTTCCCGTCGACGCCGAACAAGACAGCCACCACTCTCTCTTATCCTTTTGGTCTCTGGTTCGCCGACGCCAACACGCTTTATGTCGCTGACGAGGGTGACGGCTATACCGGCGGTGCCGACCTGTTCACGCATGCCGCGGCGCAGACCGGCGCAGGGCTGCAGAAGTGGGTGTACAACGCCAGTGCCAAGAAGTGGACGCTCGCGTACACGCTGCAAGCGGGTCTGAACCTCGGCCAGCAATACGTCGTGAAGGGATATCCGACTGGCTCCAACTCCGCGACCGGACTGCCGTGGGCACCCGCGACCGATGGACTGCGTAACCTGACTGGCCGCGTCGAAAGAGACGGCACGGTCACGATCTGGGCAATTACCTCCACCGTCAGCGGTAACGGCGACGTGGGTGCGGATCCGAACCAGCTGGTCGTCGTGCGCGATATCCTCAAGAATACGACCGCTTCGGGCGCTGCCCGCGAGAAGTTCGTGACGTTGCGCAGCGCGCGGTTCGCAGAGGTCTTGCGCGGCGTTTCGTTCGCGCCGGGTACGGATCGGGACCACGACCGTTTCTGATTAGCCGACGCGCCTGAGATTCCACGGCGCGAACACTCGCCCGGCCATCGATGCGCTCGCAACGATGGCCGGGCGCGGTCTTTCTCCCCTACCCGCCGTGCGACAGACTGAACTCAATCCGCTTGCTTCAGCTCGCCAGCGGATAAGACGGTGCGTCGTGCCGCCGCAAGGTCCGGTAGAGCATCCACGTAGCGGCCGAACCCATGCCGACTGTGATCGACCACGCGATACCCGTAACGCCCCAATAGTGTGTAGCGGGCGGCACGATCCCGACGAGGATGACCATCTGTATCAGCGAGGCGTGCGTCGTCGCCTTGGCATCGCCGACCGCGCGCAGGTAAGCGACGAGCACCGCGATCAACGCGCCGATCGCCATGTTGATGACAAAGATTTTGAACAAGGGGACGGCCGACATCCACGCGGGACCGAGAATCAGCGCGAAGAGCGGTTCCGCGGTCATCCGCAGCAGCACGACGAACATTGCGAGACCGGCAGCGACGATCGCGAGGTAGAGCTTGACGCGCCGCGCCGCCACGCGCGCATCGTGCCGGTGTTGTGCGGAGAACGTCGGAAAAAGGTATTGCCCCATGGCGAACGCCGCGTCCGTCAGCAGCATTTGCGCGAGTTTCGACGACATCTGGTAGGCGCCCAGTTGGGCCGGCCCGAGCAGTTTTCCGACCACCACCTTGTCGAACTGGTTGAGCAGTAGATTCACCACGCTGCCCGCCCAGATCCAGCGGCTAAAGCCAATGTAATGACCGATTCCCGTCCATGCGAGCCGGATCGGCGGCCGCGGCTTCATCGTCGTCCACGTAAGCGTGCTCTTCAGCATATCGCCGACGACCATGCCGATCAGCAGTGAGTAGGCTCCCGCTCCGCTGAGCGCAAACGCGAGCCCAATGCAGCAATCGACAAACGCCGCCGCCATTTCGATTCCGGCGATATGCTGGAAGCCGCGATTGCGTTGCACAACGAAGTAAGCGGGTGACGCGAGGCCACGAATCAGCGGCAGTGCGGCCGCGAGTTGCAGCAGTGCAAGCGCATTGCCGAGGTGAAACTGGCTGTTCATCACCGGCGCGAGTGCAATCAGCACCAGCGCGACCAAAGTGCCGCGCGCGGTGAGCGTCGTCCATACGGCGGAGAGTTCCGAACGCGTCGGCGCTTCACGCCCCTGGATGACCGCCTGGGGGAGACCTGTGTCGGACAGAGATTCCGCGATGGCGACCGCGAGTAGCGCAATACTGACGCTGCCGATCGCCGACGGCCCGAGAATGCGCCCGAGCGCGAGAAACTTGACTGCCACGAGACCGCGCACGACGACCTGCTGCAGCAGCACCCAAGTGGGCGCACTCGGCCCGAGGCCCACTCGCATCGAGAATGATGCCCCCCTGATCGATCTCACTCTGTCCCCTCCGCGACCGCTTACGCCCCTGAATGGATTATCTTCTTGGTGACCAGGGCGACACGGCGTCGAACGAATGTGACTGTTCTGCGAAAGACATTATGTGCGGCACCGAACGCCGCGTGGCAGATTTGTTTCGCAATGCAGCGAGGGGATTTCTTCTGAGGAAATGAAGGGAAGAATATCCGTTTGAAATCAAGACGGTGGCGACCATAGACACGCGCGGCAAGCGCATCAGGCCGCCACCAGCAGCACAGCCCACAACCTTAATCAGCAATCTTGATCACAACCTTCCCGAACGCACCACGTGCCAGATGCTCATACGCTTGCACGGCTTGCGCGAAGGAATACACATGATCGATGACCGGCTCGATCCGATGTTTGTCGAGGAACGGATTCATGCGTTCAAACGAGGCGCGCGGGGCCACGGCAATTCCCCGGACTGTTGTCTGACGGAAGATTAGCGGCATGAGGTTGAGCGCCGACGTCTGCCCCGTCAGGAAACCCACCTGAGCGACGAGGCCGGCCACCTTGGTGGCGGCGATCGATTGGTTCAGACCTTGGCCGCCGGCGACATCGATCGTAATGTCCACACCCTTGCCCTCGGTCAACTCGAGAACCTTCTGCTCCCAGTTCGGGCAGGCCTTGTAGTTGATGCCGTCGCTCACGCCAAGCGCCTTGATCTTCGCCAGGTTCGCGTCGCTGCTCGAAGTCGCGATGACACGCGCGCCATGCGCGGTTGCAATCTGCGCGGCAAAAATCGAAACGCCGCCGGTGCCTTGCACCAACACGGTCTGACCCGGCTCCAGATGCCCCAGATCCATCAATGAATGCCAGGCGGTCAGCGCCGCGATTGGCAGCGTCGCGGCCTGCTCATCGCTCATCATGTCGGGCGCTTTCACCGCGCTTTCTTCATGGATGATCATGTATTGGGCCAGACCGCCAGGCAGCGGCATACCGAGGCAATGAGCGGGTTCGTCGGGTCCCGGCGGCCCGTCGATCCAACGCGAGTACAGCGTCGAGTTCACTCGATCGCCCACCTTGAAGCGGCTGACACCTTCGCCGACTGCCACCACGGTCCCCGCTGCGTCCGACACGGGAATCAGCGGCTTCGGCACACGGTGCGGCTCGTAAATGCCATCGACGATAGCCTTGTCGCGAAAGTTCAGCGACACAGCGCCGACCTTCACCAACAGTTCGCCCGGCCGTGGCACGGGCGTAGGCACCTCTTCAAGATGCAAATTGCTCAGACCAAAGTCTTTCAACAACCATGCTTTCATCGCGCTCTCCAGTGTGCGAATACGTTGATCGTCGTCGGCAGCTAGTGCCGTCAACCCGCCGTCAACCTGGAGGCAGTCTAATTAGATACCCTGCGTCAAGTTAGCACCTATAATTCCAGAGATTCATTCCTCACATTCCAGAATCACACCATGGAAGACCGTTTCGCCGGTATCCGGGAATTTGTGGCGGCCATAGACGGAGGCAGCTTTACGGCTGCGGCGGAGACGCTCGCCGTGACCGGTTCTGCTGTGGGCAAGAGCATTTCAAGGCTGGAAGCGCGCCTTGGCGTCCAGCTTCTGCACCGGACCACGCGTCGCATCAGCCTGACTACCGAGGGTGAGGCGTACCTTGGCAGCTGCAGGCGCATCCTTGAAGAACTCGATCAGACGGAAGCGTTTCTTTCTACCGGACATCAGCTGCCCATAGGCAGAGTCCGCGTCGAGCTGCCCACCACATTCGGCCGCCGCCATATCATGCCGACGCTGCTGAACCTTAGCCTGCGTTATGAGCAACTGGATCTGTCCATCACGCTGCAAGACCGCGCTGTCGACATGGTTGGTGAAGGAATTGATTTAGCTATCCGAATCGGTGCGCTGGGAGATTACCCGGATCTCGTCGCGCGCCAACTGGGAGAGCAGCGTCTCGTGATTTGCGCGTCGCCGGCGTACATCAAGCGTCGAGGCGTCCCCAAAGATCGCGCAGAGCTTGCGAAGCACGATTGTCTGATTGGCTGGCGTCGAAGCGCGCGGCCCAACTGGCTCATCAATAACGGCAAGGGTCACGGCGAATGGTTCGAGGTTCCGGTCCGTCATGAGCTCACCGACGGCGACGCGTTACTGGAAGCATGCCTGTCAGGCTGCGGCCTGGCACAGTTGCCCAATTGGCTGGCTAGCAAAGGCCTCGCCACGGGCCGCCTGCTGCCTGTACTGCCCGAGCTTTCAGGTGTGGTCATGCCCATTCATGTTGTCTGGCAAAAGACCCGCCATCTGCAACCGAAAGTGAAAATCATCGTCGACGAACTGGTCCGGATGGCATCAGAAAACCCAGCTGCGTTCAATGCTACGTGACTAAGGAAGGCGTCAGTGGACCCGTCAGTTTCATTACACGTATAGCGTCCACTCAATGCAGACCATAAATAAGTTTTACTTTCCGATTTTCCTGCGCGCCGCCATTGTGTGAACCTTATAGCCGGTCTATAGCCACCGCATCCCCGAGAAACACGGCTATCGCCTCCAATCACAATTTCTTAAGATTCCTTAAGAAATTGATTGATGAATGTCGTCGATCGAGAGCGGAGGTTTGTTGTACTCAGGCCGATCCATGGACCGACGGTCAGGCCAATAACGGAAAGGAAAGGAGACAAATCGATGGAAAAGCGCGTGATGATCCTGATGTTGCTCGCCGCGGCCGCATTGACCGCCTGCGGAGGCGGAGATAACGTCAGCGGACCGACGCCACCCACGCTACTGACGAACATTGCCGTTCCGAATGCTTCGAGCCCGCCATTCAGTTTCGACATTGGCTACGTCGAGGCGGGAAAGTACTATCTGACCGACCGCAACAACAAAGCGGTTGATGTCGTGGATACCCAATCGAACACCTTGCTCGCACAGATTCCAGGGCCATTCATCGGCGCCGGCGCCACGACGAACGAGTCCGGTCCCGACGGAATCGTCGGTATCACCGGCACCAACACAATCTACGTAGGCGACGTGGACTCGGTCAAGGTCATCGATACGGTTGCGAAGAAAACAGTCAACACGATCGCCATCAGCAACTCCGGATCGCGCGTGGATGAAGGCTGCTACGATCCTGACGATCATCTCGTGATGTATGCGAGCCCGGGAGATTCGCCGCCGTTCGTCACGTTCATTTCCACGCTGACGCAAACGGCCGTGGTGAAGCTTCCTTTTAACGGCTCGTCCGGGCTCGAAGCGTGTACTTATGATCATGCCTCGAAGAGCTTCCTGATCAACAACGACGGGACCGCTGCCAACCCCGATGGCGAACTCGACGTCATCACCGCCAGCTCCGCGGTAGCGGGAACTCCTTCGGTAAGCAAATCATTTCCCCTAGGGAAATGCGGACCGGCGGGAATCGTGCTTGGACCCAATAACGACGTGCTAGTTGGATGCGATCCGCCCGCCGGCGACCCGCTCATCACGCTAATCCTCGATCGGACCACCGGCGCAATTCAAGCCAGCTTGCCATTTGGCGGAGTGGACCAGGTCAACTACGACCCGGTTTCCAACCGCTATTTCCTGCCGGCCCGGCACTACGTCACAACGGGTATTGCCGCGGCGTCAGGATTCAGCCCGCAGATGGGCGTAGTCGACGGCGCGTCACGTCAGTTGCTCTTCAAGATTCCGGTGGGCACAGGCGCGCATTCCGTCGCCATCGACAGCTCGCTTGGGCAAGTGTATGTGCCGTTCCAGCCCGGCGCGTCGGGATTCCCCAACGGCGGCATCTCCGTGTTCTCGACTCACTAATAGCGCGCGTCAGCAGGCCTGCCGCCTTTGGGCCAATCTTTGACTTTGGCTGCATAGTCGGGCCGGGGCTGCTGTGTCACGTAGGCGGCGACGTCAACGGCGTCCTGGTCACTTAGCGTGGCATTGCCAAGCGGCATATTGTTCTTGATGAAGCCCGCCGCCGGCCCGAGCCGCGCCATGCTCGCGCCGATGTTGTACGACGCGTCGCCCCACAGCGGCGGTATGGCATAACTGCCGCCGCTGTGCACCCCTTCGCCGTTCGCGCCATGACACGACGCGCATTTGTCTGCGTAGATCGCACGGCCATGGACGGGATCGGGCACGAGTGCCGCGTCGGCGATCTTGCCCATGCCGCGCCCCGGGCCGAACTGCCCGCCCGGAATGCCGCGCGAGAGGTACGTCATGTAGGCCAGCAAGGCATTCATCTCACGCGAATCGAACGCAAGCGGTATGCCGTTTTCCGAGCGCTGAAAACAGTTGTTGATGCGCTGGGCAAGCGACTCCACCGTCGCGCTGCGCGCGCTATAGGCAGGCGACACGCCGGTCATGCCGATCCACGGCGAGCTGAGCGGCGTGGTGCCGCCACCAATATGGCAGCTCGCACATGACATGGCGCCGCCCGGCACGTGGCCGGCGGCAAATTGCGGCGTTTCCATCGTGATCTTGCGGCCGAGTTTGATCGCTTCCGTATCCGGCCCTGGCGGGAGCGCTGCAATGCGCGCATCCACGTCATCGGCGGCGGGTGCCGCGGTTCCCTGAGCGGCACATGTCCCGAGCCCGCTCATTGACAGCGCGAACGCCAGCGCGCAAGCGGAAAAACCGGTTCTTTGCATGATCGATTCCCGTCCTGAAAGTGTGGTCCCAACGCCGTCGGCCCCCGCGATTCCAGAGCATTGTCGGCGATTCGGACGGTGGCGTCGAACGGTATAGCGCGCTCGGTGACAACCCGGGTTCACCGGCCGTTTCAATGACTCCCCGCTTGTGTGCGCTCGCCGCTGTAAACTCTGCCCAATCGCGCGCTCAACCCTAACCCAGACCACAGGCAACATGGATCGAATCGACGCAATGAAGGTGTTCGTCGCCACCCTGGACGAAGGGAGCCTCGCCGGCGCGAGCCGCCGGCTGGGCCGCTCCCCTGCCGCGGTGAGCCGGGCCATTGCGTTTCTCGAGGAACATGTCGGCACGGCCCTGCTGCACCGCACGACGCGGACCATCAAACTGAGCGAAGCCGGCGAGCGATATGCCGCCGCCTGCCGGCGCATTCTCACCGACCTCGAGGAAGCCGATTTGCTGATCGCCGGCGAGCGCTCCGCGCCGCGTGGGCTGCTCACGATTACGGCGCCCGTCGCGGCTGGCCAGGACATGCTGCGGCCGATCATCGACGATTTCGTCGACCAGTATCCGGCCGTCTCGGTGCGCCTCAATATGCTCGACCGCCCTGTCAGCCTTATCGACGAAGGGATGGACGTCGCGCTGCGCATCGCTCATTTGCCTGACTCGACGCTCGTGGCGATCCCTGTCGGTGAAGTGCGGCGGGTCGTGGCCGCGTCGCCGCGCTACCTGGCCGAGCATCCCCATATCAGCGACCCGGCCGATCTGGGCCAGCACCAGATCATCTCCATGACCCACTTTGGTCTGGATTCGTGGAGCTTTCCGCCCGCCAACGGCGCGACGATTCCGCAAGTCGTGCAGTTCTCCCCGCGCTTCATCGTCAACAGCATTCAGGCCGCGGTCGCTTCGGCCGTCGCGGGGCATGGCGTCACCCGCATGTTCTCTTATCACATCGCCGAACAGGTCAAGGACGGCTCGCTCAAGATCGTCCTGAGCGATCACGAACCGGCTCCGCTGCCGGTCCATCTGCTGACGCCTCACGGGCGTCTCGCGGTGCCCAAGGTGCGCGCGTTCGTCGACTTTGCCGCGCCACGCCTGCGCCGGTATTTCACGCAATCCCAGCGGGTCACGAAAAACAATTGAATCGCCTGGCGGAAGAATGTCTGCCGTACAGCGTGGATTCTCTCTGCAAATGGTTCAATCTAGACTTGCTCCATCGAGATCGGGCGCACATCGCAGCCCGTCGATCCTCAGGAGCAGACCATGGGTGCAGAACAGAAAGTCGTTATCGTCACGGGCGCGTCGCAGGGCATTGGCGCAGGCGTGGTTAAAGCCTACCGGGACCGCAATTACCGCGTCGTAGCCACCTCGCGCACGATCGGCGCAAGCACGGATCCCGACGTGCTGACGGTGCAAGGCGACATTGCCGATCCCGCTACCGCGCAACGCGTGATCGACACGGCGCTCGAGCGTTTCGGCCGCATCGACACGCTGGTCAACAATGCCGGTATTTTCGTTGCCAAGCCCTTCACCGAATACTCGCCAGCTGATTACACCGCCGTTATGGCGACCAACGTGACCGGCTTCTTCCATATCACGCAGCGTGCGCTCGAAGTCATGAGCAATCAGCGCAGCGGCCATATCGTCAACATCACCGCCAGCATCGTCGATCGGCCGCTGGCAGCCTTGCCGGCCGCCATGGCGGCGCTGACCAAGGGCGGCCTGAACTCGGTCACGCGTTCACTCGCCATCGAATACGCGTCGCGCGGCATCCGCGTCAATGCAGTCGCACCGGGCGTCGTGCGGACACCGATGCATGCTCCCGAGACGCACGCGGCACTCGCGAAGATGCACCCGGTGGGCCGCATCGGCGAAATCGACGACATTGCCGACGCCGTGCTGTACCTCGAATCGGCAACCTTCGTCACGGGCGAAATTCTGCGCGTCGACGGCGGCAGCAACGTCGGCGCTTAAGTGTTCGCGTCCGGCACGGAAAACCCTTTGATATTTAATTTGCAATCCGTAGGAGAAGCATTGTGATCTACGAACTTCGCACCTATCGCGCCGTGCCTGGACGCTTGCCGGATGTCACCGCGCGTTTGCGCGAGCGGATCTTGCCGATCTGGGCGCGCCTCGGCATCAGACAAAGCGGTTTCTGGACGACGCTGATCGGCGAATCCGACGCCCACCTGATTTTCATGCTGGCGTGGGATTCGCTCGCGGAACGGGAAGTGAAGTGGCAAGCGTTTCTCGACGACCCCGAATGGCATCAGGTGCGCATCGACACGGAAAGCAACGGACCGATCATCGCGAACATCACCAACGAGTTGCTCGTTCCAACCGACTTTTCTGCGTTGAAGTAAGCGTGGCGCGGCTCGCGCCGCGCGCTCGCCACCTGAATCGTTCAACCACTTGAGCTGGGAGAACAGCATGATCCGCAAGACACACCTTCTGCATGCGCTCGGCGTGCAGCACCCCATCATTCAGGCACCGATGGCCGGCGTCTCCACGCCCGCACTCGCTGCCGCGGTGTCCAACGCCGGCGCGCTGGGCTCCATCGCCGTGGGCGCAAGCACCGCGCAGCAGGCGCGCGAACTGATCGCCGCAACGCGTGCGCTCACCAGCAAGCCGTTCAACGTGAACGTGTTCTGCCATCTCCCGGCCCATAGTGATCCGCTTCGCGAAGCCACATGGCTCGCGCATCTGCAGCCGTTGTTTGCCGAGTTCGGTGCCAAGCCGCCCGCGGCGCTCAGCGAGATTTACCAGAGCTTCATGGTCGATGAGGCGCTGCTGCAAGTCCTGATCGACGAACGCCCGGCTGTCGTCAGCTTCCATTTCGGACTGCCTCCTCGCGAATGGATCGAAGCGCTGCATGACGCCGGCATCCTGCTGCTCGGCTGCGCAACCACGCCGCGTGAAGCGATGCTGATCGAACAGGCCGGGCTCGACGCCATCGTCGCGCAAGGCGCGGAAGCCGGCGGCCACCGGGGCGTGTTCGACCCGGAGGATGACTTGATGATCGGCACCCTGGCGCTGGTCCGGCTGATCGCGAAACAAACGACGCTGCCGGTCATCGCGGCGGGCGGCATCATGGACGGCGAGGGTATTGCCGCTGCCATGCTGCTCGGTGCGAGTGCGGTGCAGATGGGCACCGCGTTCGTGGTCGCTCCGGAATCCGGTGCCGATCCCGCTTACCGGAGCGCCTTGACCAGCCAACGCACGTACCGCACGGCCGTGACCGCCGCGATCTCGGGCCGGCCGGCGCGTGGACTCATCAACCGGATGCATACCGACGTCGGCTCGACGGACGCGCCGCGCCTGCCCGACTATCCGATTGCGTACGACGCCGCCAAGGCACTGAACGCCGCGGCCAGGGCGCGCGGCAACACCGACTTCGCCGTGCAGTGGGCCGGCCAAGGCGCGCCGATGGCAAGAGCATTGCCCGCGGCCGAGCTGGTTGCCACGCTGGTGAGCGAGCTTGCGGAAGCACAGGCTCAGATGCGCTCACCGGCGTTCGCGGAGCAGACAGCATGAACGCGCGCGCCAAGCTTGCTTTGCGAGCCAATCTGGTCACGGACAATCTCGATTACGCGGCGCGACATGAACACTACTGGCGCCGCAATCTGGCAGTGTGCGTGTTCGGCTCGTTCACCACGCTCGTCAGCCTGAGCATGCTGCTGCCGTTTTTACCCCTGTACGTCCAGCAACTCGGCGTGCAGTCGCAATCGGCCGTGATCCAGTGGTCCGGGATCGCGTTCGGTGCAACGTTTCTTGGAACGGCCGTCACCGCGCCGCTGTGGGGGCGTCTCGCCGATCGCTACGGCCGCAAGCCGATGCTGGTCCGCGCGGCGGTCGGCATGGCGGTGGTGATGTCGTTGATCGGCATGGCTCACAACGTGCATCAACTTGTCGGGCTGCGTCTGCTGGCGGGGCTGGTGGGCGGCTATGCATCGGCTTCGACCGTGATGGTCGGCACGCAGGTACCGCGGGAGCGCGCGGGCTGGGCGTTGGGCGTGCTGTCGACCGGCGCGCTGGCAGGCAATCTGATCGGACCGCTCGTAGGTGGATTTCTGCCGGGATGGTTCGGCATTCGCGGCACCTTCTTTGCCGGCGGCGCCATGATCGCGGCAGCCGCGTTGCTCACCATCTTCGTCGTCAAGGAAGACTTCGATCCGGCCACCCATGCCACTCGCCGCCCCGCACGCCAGACGCCGACGGCTGGGCCGCGCAACAACTATCCGGTCATCGGCGCGCTGCTGGTCACGGCGATGATGGTACTGCTCGCCAATATGTCGATCGAGCCGGTCATCACGGTTTATGTCGGCAGCCTCGGCGTGCCCTCGGCTCATCTCGCCCGCATTGCGGGCGTCGTGATGGCCTGCTCCGCTTTCGGCAGCATGCTGACGGCCGCGCGTCTTGGTGCGCTGGCCGACCGGATCGGGAGCTGGAATGTGATCGTCGGCTGCCTGGTGCTGACCGGACTCGTGATGGTCCCGCAGGCGTTCGTTCACGCGTGGTGGCAACTGGCCGCCTTGCGCGCACTGATGGGTATGACGCTGGCCGGCCTCCTGCCTTCGATTGCGAAGCTCGCGCGCAATGCCGTGGAAGAACACAGGACCGGCCAGATGCTCGGTTATCTGCAGTCGGCGCAATTCAGCGGGCAGGTGGCCGGTCCGGTTATCGGCGGTGTGATCGCCGTCCATCTCGGCCTGCATTCGGTATTTTTCGTCACCGGATCATTGCTGGTGGCGTGCGCCGCGCTCGCCCAATGGGCACGGACGAGCGTCAAGTCGCAACCTTCGACATAACCGCGGTGGCCGGATCATACCGGTAGCCTTTTTGCGCAAGCTGGTGGGCCATTGTCGTGCCAATCAGCTTTTGCTGGGTTTCCCGGGATATCAGCTCGTGATCCGGTTTCAGCCGCTCCAGTTCGGATGCGAGCCTGCGCACCAGCGCCACTTCTCCAGTGCTACGCGCGTCGATGAACAATATCCGCTCGCTCGCCACACCGAGCCGCTGCTTCAGGTCTTTGGCATGCGCCACCCACTGTTCGGCGGTGGAGCGAAGCTCGTCCAGCGCCTTCGTATGGGCTTTGGTCTGCGCCAATATCTGGCGTTGCAACGCGGCGATTTCTTCCGCGCTATCAGTCTCCGCGGCGCGAGCGCCTGGTTTCTGGGCGGCTTGACGTTCTTTGGCAAGAGCATCAGTTTGCGCGGCGAGGCGCTGCGTCAACTGGGCTGCATGCTGGTCGGCGGCATCTGCTTGCGCCTTCGCGGTGGCTACGTCTTGCGCAAGCCGGGCCAGATCGGCGCTCGCGGCGGCTTTCGCTTCGGTCAGCGTCCCGACATGCCGCCGGGTCTCGTCGAGTTCACGGGTCACGCGCTGCAGCTCTTCACGCTGAGCGGCCGCTTCTTCAGTCCGTGCCGCGACGGCCCGGCGCTCGCTTGTCAGCACGGCGCGAGCGTCGCTGAGTTCAGACTCGAGCGCGGCGAGGCGCGCGAGGCTCTCGTTCGTTTGCGTGCCGGCGCCTTCCAGGCGTAATGACGCTGCGTTGAGCTGCTCCGACAAACGAGCCACTTCCTGCGACTTCGCCTGACTCACGTCGCCCAGCGCGACGAGATCTTGCCGTGTCTGGTCGAGTTCTTGAGTGACCCGCGCTATTTCATCCTGCTTGCTTGCGACAGCCGCATCCGCGGTTTCGCGCGCACGGCGTTCCTCGTAGAGCGACGCCTTCGCGGCTTCCAGCGCTGCGTCATGGGTCGACGCTTGCTGCACGAGTTCTTGTATCCGCGACTCGGCTGACTCAGCGCGCAACGAAGCCGCGCTTAAGTCTTCCATCAGCCGCACCGCCTCTTGCGACTTCGCCTGGCTGGCATCGCCCAGCGCGGCGAGGTCCAGGCGTGTCTGACCGAGTTCCTGAGTGACTCGCGCTATTTCATCCTGCTTGCTTGCGACAGCCGCATCCGCGGCTTCGCGCTCACGGCGTTCCTCGTCGAGCAACGCCTTCGCGGCTTCCAGCGCAGCGTCATGGGCCGACGCTTGCTGCACGAGTTCTTGGATCCGCGACTCGGCCGACTCAGCGCGCAACGAAGCCGCGCTTAGGTCATCCATCAGCCGCGCCACCTCTTGCGACTTCGCCTGGCTGGCATCACCCAACGCAACGAGGTCGTGACGCGTCTGATCGAGCTCCCGGGTGACTCGCGCAATTTCGTCGCTCTTGCTGGCGACAGCCGCGTCCGACGCTTCGCGCGCCCGGCGCTCCGCGTCGAGCGACGCCTTCGCGGCTTCCAGCGCAGCGTCATGTGCCGATGCTTGCCGCACGAGTTCTTGTATCCGCGACTCGGCCGACTCAGCCCGCAACGAAGCCGCGCTCAAGTCCTCCGACAGTCGTGCCACTTCCTGAGACTTCGCCTGGCTGATATCGCCCAACGCAACGAGGTCCTGACGTGTCTGATCAAGCTCCTGAGTGACTCGCGCAATTTCGTCGCTCTTGCTGGCGACAGCCGCGTCCGACGCTTCACGCGCCCGGCGTTCCTCGTCGAGCGACGCTTTCGTGGTTTCCAGTTTGCTGTTTTCTTCCGACGCGCGTTGCACGAGTTCGTCGATACGCGACTCGGCGGCCCCCGCGCGCAACGAAGCCGCGCTTAGCTCGTCCGACAATCGCGCCACTTCCTGCGACTTCGCCTGGCTGACATCGCCCAACGCCACCAGGTCCTGCCGCGTCTGTTCGAGCTCCTGTGTGACTCGCGCGATTTCATCGTTCCTGCTTGCAACTGCCGCGTCCGACGCTTCGCGGGCCCGGCGTTCCTCATCAAGCGACGCCTTCGTGGCTTCCAGTCTGGCGTCTTCTTCCGCCGCGCGTTGCACGAGTTCCTCGATACGTGCGCCAGCGGCATCCACGCGCGACGACGCCGCGCTCAACTCTTCGGACAATCGCGCCACTTCCTGCGACTTCACCTGAAGGTCGTCGCCCAACGTGGTGGCCTCATGCCGCGCCTGATCGAGTTCCTGCGCGACCCGTGCGATCTCATCATTCCTGCTCGCGACAGCCGCAGCCAGCAAATCGCGAGCCTTGCGCTCCTCCTCGAGCGACGCCTTCGTGGCCTCCAGAACCGCATCCTGCTCCGCGGCACAATGCACGAGCTCGCCGATGCGAGTTTCGGCCACTTCGGCCCGGCCCGCCGCCGCCGCGAGCTCCTCGCCAAGCTGGGTGGCGCCGCTTTCCGCGGCGCTCAGCGCGTTCGTCAGGCTCTGGATACGCTCGCGGCCCGATTCGACTTCTTCCACCGTCTTCTGGTACTCGGCAAGCGCCTCGTCCCGTTCCGCGAACGCCGCATCAAGATTCTGGTTCACCGCGGCCATGCGATGATTGAAGGCCCGCTCCGCGTCGTCCTGGGAGGCCGCCCAGATTCGCCCCGCCGCGCTCATCACGGTGTCGGCGAGGGTCTCCGGCAACGCGGCCTGGACCTTCATTTCCGGCATCTCAGCCTGGCGCGCTTCGCGCCAGCGTTGCAAGGCCGCGACGACCTCGACCAGCGAGCCGCCCCGAACCTCCTTCCAGATTGTTACTGGCGAAACCCGTATGCCTTCCTCGACCATGCGATCTGCGATTGCAGCGATCCGTTCGTCGGTGATGATGTCTGTGTCCGTGGACATAAGCGCCTCAAAAATCGATGTAACCCGGCGAAAGCTAAAACTTCCAATACGTTACTACGTCTTGCGATGCCCGCACTATACGGTAACCGGCCGCGCATTTCGCACGCCGGCTAGTTCACTGAGCGGTGGGTTGCGGCAAGCGCGTCAAGCCCGGCGAACACAAAGCGGACGTAGTCGTCCACCAGCGCGGTCTTGTCTTTTGCCAGGGCGGGCAGCATGGCGGTTTGGACCTGTTTTGGCGCGATCATCATCAGGATGCAAGGCAGCACGGAGAACATCAGCGCGCGCTGCACGGCCGGCTCCTGTGGATCCAGCCGTAGCACCTCGCCGATCAGATGCAGCAGCACGGCGGCTTTCGGCCGGATTGCCTGCTCGATCAGCGCCGGAATCGCGGGGGACGGCGACAGTACCTCGCGCAACATCAGCATGAATCCCCAAGGCGCGCGGGAGCCGGTCGAGACACCGATGAAACGGGACAGCACCGCCCGCAATCGCTCCCTAGGGTCACCCGGCACTGCGGTGAGCGCCGTTAGTTCGTCCAGACCGACCACCTGCCGGTGCGCCTCGACGAGCACCGCTTCGTAAAGTGCCTCGCGGCTGCCGAAGTGATAATTCACCGAGGCCATAGGCGTACCGGCCCGCTCGCAAATTTCCTTGCTGGTTGCGTCCGCGAAACCGCGCTCGGCGAACACCTGCACTGCGGTATCGAGCAAATGCTGACGGGTCGCCGCGCCGTCAGGCCGGCTCGCCCGTTTTGGCTGCGCTGGCTGTTTCACCGCGGTCTTGGCTGGTTTGGTCGGCATGGGCGAACTTGCGGCCTCACAAATAGTTTGAATTCAAATTCAAATTCACATATCATCAATTTTACTTCATCTGCGTGAGCGCTGTGGAACGCGGCATGATGTAAACAAGTATGGATTGCTTACTGAGTATGTGCCCATCATCAGGCATGTTCGAGTGGGACGAAACCGATGCTGACTTCAACCATGAGCCGAGTCGCCGTCGCCTTGCTGCTGGTCGCCGCCAGCCTCGGCGCGGGCTGCTCCCGTCACGACGACAATGCCTATCAGGGCTACGTTGAAGGCGAGTACGTCTATCTCGGTTCATCGCAGGCGGGCAAGCTGACGCAGTTGCCGGTCATGCGCGGACAAACGGTGAAGGCGGATACGCCCCTTTTCGCGCTCGACGCGGTCGACGAAACCGCCGCACTGCAGCAGGCGCAACAACAACTTGCCGCGGCCCGGTCGCAACTCGCCGACATCGAAACGGGCAAGCGCGCGCCCGAGGTCGCCGTCAATCGTGCGCAGCTCGCCCAAGCCGTCGCCAACGCGCACAAGGCTTCGCTGCAATTGACGCGCGACGAGGCGCAGTTCAGCGCGGGCGGCATTTCCAAGGGGCAACTCGACGATTCGCGCGCGAACGCGGACGCCACCGCGGCACAAGTGCGCGAACTCACCAGCCAGGTCGACGTGGCGCACCTGCCCGGCCGTTCGCAGCAGATTGCCGCCCAACAGGCCCAGGTCGCGGCCGCCGAAGCCGTCGTCACCCAGGCGCAGTGGAAAGTGGACCAGAAGCGCGTGAATGCGCCTGCCGACGGACTCGTCTACGACACGCTCTACCGCATCGGCGAATGGGTGTCGGCAGGCAGTCCGGTTGTGCAGATGCTGCCGCCGCAGAACATCAAGGTGCGCTTCTTCGCGCCGGAGGCGATTGTCGGCGGGCTCGCGCCGGGGCGCGACGTCACGATCCACTGCGACGGCTGCGCCGCCGACGTGCTGGCGAAAATCACGTACGTGTCGAAAGAGGCCGAATACACTCCGCCCGTTATTTACAGCAACGAAAACCGGGCCAAGCTGGTTTTCATGATTGAAGCGCACCCGGCCGTGGCGGATGCAACGAAGCTTCACCCCGGACAGCCGGTTGCCGTGGTGCTGAAATGAGCAACGGCGCGCTCGAATACGCCATCGACGTGCGTAACCTGAACAAGCATTTTGGCGACAAGCATGTCGTCAACGACGTATCGCTGCAGGTCGCGCCCGGCGAGATCTTTGGTTTTCTCGGGCCGAACGGCAGCGGCAAAACCACCTCGATCCGCCTGATGTGCGGACTGCTTACGCCGGATTCCGGCACCGGCACTTGCCTCGGTTACGACATCCTGCGCGAGAGCGGCCAGATCAAGCGCCACGTCGGCTATATGACGCAGCGGTTCTCGTATTGGGACGACCTGACCATCCGCGAAAATCTCGACTTCGTCGCGCGCGTCTATCAGATGCGCAACCGGCGCGAAGCCGTGGACCGGTCGCTCGAATCGCTAGGCCTGCAAAGCCGCGCGAATCAGTTGACCGGCTCGCTGTCCGGCGGCTGGAAGCAACGCCTCGCGCTCGCCGCGTGCATGCTGCACGAACCCCAACTGCTGCTACTCGACGAACCCACGGCGGGCGTCGATCCCACCGCGCGGCGTGACTTCTGGGAGGAACTCCACCGGCTCGCCGCGCGCGGCATCTCTGTGCTCGTCAGCACGCATTACATGGATGAAGCCGAGCGCTGCCACAAGCTCGCCTATATCGCGTACGGCAAGCTGCTGGCGAAAGGCACGGCCGCCGACGTGATTGCGTCGCAGGACCTCGCTACATGGTCGATCTACGGCGACCGTCTGAGCGATCTGTCCGAACGGCTCCGCGCGATGCCCGGCGTCGACCAGACGGTCGTTTTCGGCTCCGCGCTGCATGCGAGCGGGCGCGATCACGCCGCGCTGGAGCAGGCGATCAGGCAGGCGACCGCGGGCACCGCGCTACGAACCGAGCGGATTGGCACCGGACTGGAAGATGTGTTCATCTATCTGATGAACCAGTCGAAAGACAATTTCGGGGCGCCGTCGTGAGCACGCGCACGGTCTTTTCGCTGACGCGCTGGTGGAGCATCGTGCTCAAGGAGTTCCTTCAGCTACGGCGCGATCGCGTGACGTTCGCGATGATCGTCGGCATACCGATCATCCAGCTTGCGCTGTTCGGCTTTGCGATCAACACCGACCCCAAGCATCTTCCGACCGCCGTTATCGTGCACGACCAGAGCGAGTTCTCGCGCAGCTTCATTGCGGCGATGACCAATTCGGCGTACTTCGACATTGTCGAAACCCTGCCCGACGAGGAAGCGGGACGCCGGGCACTGGCGCAGGGCCGCGTGCAATTCGTGCTGAGCGTGCCGGTGGATTTCTCGCGCAAGCTGCTGCGCGGCGAACATCCATCATTACTGGTTGAAGCCGACGCAACCGACCCGACCGCGACGAACATCGCCGTTGCGGCACTGCCGAATCTGGTTCAGCCAGTAGCGGACAAAGACATCACCGGGCCGCTCGCGCATCTGAACGGCACGCCAGGCGCGTTCGGCGTGCAGGTCCACAATCTGTACAACCCGGAAGGCATCACGCAATACAACGTCGTGCCCGGTCTGATGGGTGTGATCCTGACCATGACGCTGGTCATGATGACGGGTCTCGCCATGACACGCGAACGTGAACGCGGCACCATGGAGAACCTGCTTTCGACGCCGGCCTTACCTGTGGAAGTCGTGACCGGCAAGATCGTGCCTTATGTCGCGATTGGCCTGATTCAGGCAACCATCATTCTGGCCGCGACGCGTTTTGTGTTTCATGTGCCTTTCGTCGGCAGTCCGGTGGCGATCTATTTCGCGGCGCTGCTCTTCATTGCCGCGAACCTGACGGTGGGCATCACCTTGTCCTCACTCGCGCAAAACCAGTTGCAGGCCGTGCAGCTCACCATGTTCTACTTCCTGCCGAATATCCTGCTCTCCGGTTTCATGTTTCCATTCGCGGGCATGCCGCAATGGGCGCAGTTCATCGGCAACCTGTTGCCGCTGACCTATTTCAACCGGCTGATACGCGGCATCTTGCTAAAAGGCGATGGCTGGGCGGATCTGTGGCCGTCGGTGTGGCCCATGGTGCTCTTCACTGCCGTGGTAATGGCGATTGCACTGCGCTTCTACCGGCGCACGCTCGATTAGGAGATCACGTCAATGAGAGTCCTCCTCACTTCGTGCGCTTTGGTACTGTGTGGCTGCGCAGTCGGCCCGGATTTTCAATCGCCCGCCGCGCCCGACACGCAAACGTATACGCATGACGCATTGCCTGAACGTACCGCTTCGGCCGGCGGCGTGGCCGGGTCGGCGCAGGCATTCAGCGTTGCGCCCAACGCGGTCCCCGCGTGGTGGCGGCAGTTCCAGTCCGATGCGCTCGATCGTCTGGTGGATCAGGCGTTGCGTCAAAGCCCGACACTCGACGAAGCACGGGCGAAGCTGCTCGAAGCGCGCGAGAACACCACCGCGCTGGCAGGCTCGACGCAATTTCCCCGCGTCGATGCCACCCTTTCCGGCACGCGAGAGAAGGTCGATCCCGCTGCATTCGGCGTTCCGCTCGTCCAGAATCCGGGGCCGTTTTCGTTGTTCAACGCGTCGGTGAGCGTGTCGTATGTGTTCGACATCTTCGGCGGCAACCGTCGCGCGATTGAAGCGAGCCTGGCGCAGGTCGATTACGCATCGTACGAACTCGATGCGGCGCGCCTGTCCATCGCGGGCAATGTGGTGTCCACGGCTGTGCGGCGCGCGTCGTTGCAACAGCAGATCACGTTGACGCAACGCCTTGCCGATGCGCAGGCACGTCAGCTCTCCATCACCGAAGCCCGCTTCACCGCCGGTGGCGTATCGCAACTCGACGTGCGCAGCCAGCGCACGCTGCTGGCGCAGACGCGCGCCGCGTTGCCGCCGCTCGCGCAGCAACTGGCCGCAGCCGATCATCAACTTGCGATTCTGCTCGGTATCGCGCCATCGAAAGCGGACTTCAGCGATCTCACGTTCGACGCCCTCCATTTGCCCGAAGACCTTCCCGTCACACTGCCCTCCACGCTCGCCCACGCGCGCCCGGACATCCGTGCCTCGGAAGCCTTGCTGCATCAGGCCAGCGCGAACGTCGGCGTAGCGACGGCGAACCTGTATCCGCAGTTCACCTTGTCGGCGGGGATCGGCTCCGAGCGCACCAATGTCAATGACATCGTGAACGGGTTGAACATCTGGAACATTGGTCTCAACCTGACGCAACCCATATTTCACGGCGGAGAATTGCACGCGAAAAAGCGCGCGGCTCAAGCGGCCTACGACGCGGCGTTCGCGAGTTACCGGCAAACGGTGCTTCAGGCATTGCAACAGGTCGCCGATTCGCTGACTGCCCTGCAGAGCGACGCGCTGGCACTCCAGGCTCGTGATGTGGCCGCGCAGGAGGCGCAAGCCAGCCTCGATATCGCCCGCCGGCAATATACGGCGGGTGGCATCAGCCAGATCAACCTCATTGATGCCGAACGCCAGGCGTTGCAGACCTCACTTGACCGGACGCGTGCGCAAGCTGATCGCTTCACCGATACGGCCGCGTTGTTCCAGGCGCTGGGCGGCGAGATGACGGATACGACGCTGGGCGGCACGCCGTGATCGTGCCGTTCGGGTTGTGCAGGTCGGGGCGCTGCATTGAGCCCCTACTCGCGTAAATATGAGGGCTGCGTTTTATCCCCTCACCAAGGCGAGCGTTTGTCGCTCCGTCCGAAATGCACCACTCGCGATTCAGCTTCGTCGACCGCGAATACCGGGGCGCTTTGCAACTGCTGTTCGTGCAGATCGAGTAAGCGGGTAATCGCCGCGCAATCGGCGGGCGCGATATGCCAGATATTCTGGCTTGCGCCCCGGGCGGCGGCGTCCAGAATACGCTCGGCATCGAGATAATGCTCACGCTCGAGCGCGCCGAAACCCGCATCCTGAAGATACCAGGCGAGATAGAGCGCTTTCACCAGTTTGGCCAGCAAATCGCCGTTGCCCTTGCCCGCCTGAAACGCCGCCAAGGAAAGATGCCAGCGCAACGACTGTTCCCGTACATAAGCCGCCGAATGCGGTAAAAGCCGGGTTTTGCCAAGCGGTTTTCTGCGCGACTGATTCCCCGTTGGCCTTTTCTTGCGATTCTGCGGCATGGATCGTTTATCTGCTTGATGCTATTTTTAATTCCAGCATCGTAATGCATATAACAGACAAAAATCCATCGTCGAGCCGATTTGACATGATTTATTAATATGCCTTACGCATATCAATACTGCATCGAAAATATTTTAATTAATCAGACTCAATTAACTTGTTGTGTTAATTAGATTTTCACAATACACGAGAATACTCGTCGACCGACGAGTTCGGCGCCCCTCCTTTCTGATTTCGACCGCTACCCGAATATGTCGCGATATGCGCCGTACCTCGACAGTACAATCAGCGAGCTGACCAGCGGCATCGCCACCAATCCACGCACGAGCAACGCTGCCGGATCGGCCAGCAAGGCATTACCCACAACGACCGCTGCAATCACAATCCCATACAAAGACGCAATTCGCCAGTTGCGTACGACAGCACGCAAACTTGCTGCCACCGCGGCCAGCGGCGAAACGTTGTTCAGTACAACCAGCGTCGGCGCAAACCAGACAAGCGACGCCGCGAGCGCATAGCCGGCAACATCGAATAGCGGCTCCAGCGCATTGCCCCCGCCATTGTGCGCGCCGTAAACGATTGTCAGATCGTGCATGCCATTGGGCATAACGGATGTCTTCATCGACACATGGAACACCGCGAATGCGATCAGTTGTCCCAAGCAAGCCGCGCAAGCGCCGCACACCCCAACTGCGACTAATGCATTGCGATGCACGTTGACGGCCTCGAGCGTCTCGAGAATCGTCCATGGCCGCGCATTGTTCGACCGTTCCTGCATCAGCACAAGAGCCGCCGCAAAAAACGGCCCGACGAGCACGGCGAGCATGCGTAACGGCGGCACCAGTTCGAACAACGTCGCCATATCGGCGCAGGCCAGAATCGCCGCCAGCCACATCACCGGATTCATGCGCGCGATATGGAACCCTTGCGCGAGCCAGCCTGCCACACTCAGTATGCCGACCACGCGGCTGTCCGGACAGTGCGATCCGGACACGCGTTGCGGGTGCATCGGGACTGCCGTACCGCCTGAATAGTGCATATTCATGACCGCTTCCCTGTTGTCGAATTGAGCGCAAGACGTCAATACATCGGCGCCGTGATTCAGGCGGCGTGCCCTTCGTCGAGCCGGGCAGTAATCAGATCGAGTTGACGCTGAACGTAACGGACCAGGCCGCGCCAGGTGATGCGCGTCAGCCACAAACACAGCCACAAACCGACGATACCGGCGACCAGCATTGCGAATCCATAGATCATCGCGCCGATACCCGAACCATGCGACCCGACGATCACGGCACTATCCGAACCGTCCCGGATCGCCACGTGGTCGCGATCGATCACGACCGATTCCGACCCGCTCCGGACCGTCAGACTCTTGCCGCTGCCATCCGGACCTTGTACGAAGGACACATGGTAGCCGTGGTGCCTGATATCCCACGCCATCGACTTCGCACCGGTTCCAATGCGCGCGACCGACACTTTGTCCCCTTCGTCATCCTTAAGATCGAGCGCAATAACGTCGGCGGATGCGATAGACCATGTACCATCCGGATCGACTTTGAACAGATCGCGCGCACCGCCGACGGAACTGATCTTCAGTTTGCCATCGTCATTCCTGATGTCGATCGGACCGGCAAGCGTCACGATGGAAATCCGCGTGGCTGCATCCGGCCGCAGCACGAAGCGCTCGCCGTCCACCCGGAATGCCTTCATGTCGGCGGTTGCCTGGCGTGCGTCGCCCTGTGCGGGAGCGTGATCCGTGTCGATATCGTCTTTCGACGCGTTGTCGTTGCCGCTCGCCTTCTGATCCGTTCTCGCGCTGCTGTGCTCGAAGGAGAACGGCACCGCCTTGAACGGCGGCCATCCAAACACGTGGTGACTCCCGAGTGCGACCACCGTTACGAGCCCCGCCACCGTCAGCGCACCCGAAACCGCATAGCCGATCGTCAGCATCAGCAGATAGAACATGAACGGGATCAACAGCAGCAATTGCAACAAGCCAAGCCCCGCGATCGACACGATCACTCGCATCAGGTTGCCGAACGAGCGCCGCGTCTCCCACTGGCGGAAGGTCGCCTGCGCCTTCAGTTCGCGTGCGAGCTTGACCGGGTCGCCAAGGGCTGCGACCACTTCCGCCTCACTGCGCCCCGCTGCAAGCGCGTCGCCGAAGTACTCCCGATAGTCGGCGACAATCTCGTCGACCACCTGCTTCGGCAAACTCCGCAGTTCGTGGCGCAATTGCTGGATAAATGCGTCCTGCGTCATCACTGTTCCCCTGTTCCTGAGGGCGCACGGGACAAGGCCAGCACGCCATTGACTTCATCGACAAAACTGCGCCATTCGCTTTGCATTTCCACCAGACTGTCGCGGCCTGCCGCCGTCAGCGAGTAATACTTGCGCGGCGGCCCCGAGCTGGATTCCACGAAATATGTCGACACCCAAGCCTCGGCCTGCAAGCGGCGCATCAACGGGTAGATCGTGCCCTCGCTGATCTCCATGGTTTCCGACAGCGTGGAGACGAGCTCATACGCATAGCTGTCGCCGCCGGCGAGGACAGCTAACACGCACATGTCGAGGGTTCCCTTCTTGAGCTGCGTTTTCATTCAGTTCCATTACATTAGCGTGCATAACACAGTACCTTGCTATGCACTGGTGTCGAACGTACCTATCCCTGTGACGATGGACGAACTCTAGCATTCAGTATTGTTTAATGCAAGGTACTGTTTTATGCACAGGACAGATTCGTGATGTCATCACCGCCCGGTGATACGCCGACGCTGTGTCCTCTCGACAAGCCCCGTTTCCGATCCGAAAAAGGCACCCGGGTACCCCACTTGCCCCGATCGCGCCTTCCCATGATAGCGCTTAAGCCTCGCACGACCGAGCAACGCGCCGCCCGTCGTTTCCGCTTCTACCCGCGATCAGCCATTGCCAGACTTGCGCGCCGCCCCAAATGTTATTATCGGAAACACAACCACCGCCCAAAAAGCGAGCATTCGAAGCATCAAGCCCCATGGACACTCACCTGACCAAGCCCGCCGACCCGTCCATCACCGATCTCGGCCGGCGCGTACGCGCCGCCCGCCAGGCGCAGGACCTTACGCTGGAAACCGCTAGCCGCCTGTGCGGCGTGTCCCGCTCGACGCTCTCTAAAGTCGAAAACGGCCTGATGTCCCCCACGTTCGACGTCCTGCAGAAGATTGTCCTCGGCCTGAAGATTGAAATCGGCGAGTTGTTCGGCTCCACGCCGAAAGTGAGCGCCAGCGGCCGCCGCGCGCTGACCCGCAAAAATGAAGGGCAGCGCCACGCGTATCGCGGCTACCAGATGGAGCTGCTCGCCACCGATCTCGCGCACAAAGCGATGCTGCCGTTTCGCATCCGCATTTCCGCGCACACGCTCGACGCGTTCGACGACTGGGGCCGCCACGAAGGCGAGGAATTCCTGTACGTGATCAGCGGCAGCGTGTGCCTCTACTCGGAGCTGTACGCGCCCACTCATCTGAACGCCGGCGACAGTCTCTACTTCGACAGCCGCACCGGCCACGCCGCCGTCTCCACCAGCGAAGAAGACGCCGAAGTATTGTGGATGGCCACCAGCGCCGACATTCCGCAAGCGCCGGTCACCGTCGATTCGAACAAGAAATAACGCAGGCCCTAAAGCGCGCGCTGGTGTACCTTGGCGCGACCTAGCGCGCCGCCAGCGCCCGCTGCGCGAGTTGCGCGATATGCATGGCGTGACGCCCCGTGCCTTGCTCGATCTGTTCACGGCAACTGAAGCCGTTGGTCAATACGATCGTCTCGGCATTCGCGGCACACGCCGCCCGCACCGCGGGAAACAGCGTGTCCTCGCCAATCTTCTCGGACAATTCGTGGTGCGCCGAGTTAAAGCCGAACGATCCCGCCATCCCGCAGCACCCCGTATCGAGCATCTTCCACTGCACGCCGAGCTTGCTCAACAGCGCGGTGTCGCCCTGCATGCCGAATAGCGCTTTCTGATGGCAATGTCCGTGCACGATCACGTTAGCGTCAAGCCTCGGCCAGTCGAACGGCTGACGCGCGACGAAATCGGAGAACAGGAACGTCTGCGCCGACAGCTTCTTCGCCAATGCGTGATCGGGTAGCTGCTTCAGCAGTTCGTCCTTGAACACGGACAAACAGCCGGGTTCGAGACCGACCAGCGGCACGCCGGCGGCGATATCGTCCGCGAGGTCGTCGAGAATATGCGTCAGCAGTTCGCGCGCCCGTTCGAGCAGGCCGAAGTCATACAGCGGGCGCCCGCAGCACAAACGGTTCTTCGGCAGCACGACGTGCCAGCCCAGTTGCTTCAACACGTCGGCAGCGGCCTCGGCGATCTCGGGCGTGAAGTGATCGTTGAAGGTATCGACCCACAGAATGACTTTCTTCACGTCGCCGCGCGCATCGCGCGCCGTGTGCGGCGAGCGCCGCGCAATCTGGCGGTATGTGGCGCCCGCGAACCGGGGTAATTCACGCGCTTGCGCGACACCAGCCACCCATTTTCCGAACGACGAAAGGCCCGGCGCGGACATCATGAAGTTCGTCAAACGCGGAAAGCGCGCCGCCCACGGCGCCCATTCGCCGATTCGCCCCATGAACATGGCCTGGCGCGGGCGGCGATTCGTTTCATAGTAGTGCGACAGAAACTCCGCCTTGTATGAAGCCATATCGGTGTGCGTCGGGCAATCGGATTTGCAGCCCTTGCACGCGAGACAGGTATCGAGCGCTTCCTTGACCTCCCGGCTTTGCCAGCCATCGGCGATCACGTCGCCTTGCAGCATCTCCCAGAACAGATGCGCGCGGCCACGCGTTGAATATTTCTCTTCACGTGTGGCGCGATAGCTCGGGCACATCGTGCCGCCTTCGAGCGAGCGGCACTTGCCCATGCCGATGCATCGCTCGACCTCGCGCTGGAAACCCTCGCCTTCCTGGCTGGCGAACGTGAGCCGCGTTTGCAGCGTGACCGGCTTGTAGGCCGGTCCCATGCGCAGGTTTTCATCGGCGCGATACGCGTGGACGACCTTGCCCGGATTCAGCCGGTTCGCCGGATCCCAGATCGCCTTGAACTGCTCCATGGCCTGCATCAATTCCGGGCCGTACATGATCGGCAGAAACTCGGCTTTCGCCTGGCCGTCGCCGTGCTCCCCCGAGAGCGAACCGCCGAATTCGACCACCAGTTCCGCCGCTTCGCGCAGAAACCGGCGCCACGTGGCGACACCTTCCGCACTGCGCAGATCGAAGGTGATGCGCGCATGCACGCTGCCGTCGCCGAAATGGCCGTACAGGCTCGTCTCGTAGCCGTAGCGGTCCACGAGCGCCTGAAACGCGCGCAGATAGTCGCCGAGGCGCATGGGATCGACCGCCGCGTCCTCCCATCCGACCACGGGATCAGGCACGCCGGAATCGACCGACAAGGCCACCGCCGACGCCCCCGTCTCGCGAATCGACCAGACTTTCGCCTGCAACGCGCGATCTTCGACGAGCATCGCCGTGACGTTCGGACCGCCTTCACCTGATGAAAAGTACGCCGCAGCCGCTTGCGCCTTCTGCATCACGGCATCTTGCGTATCCGCGCCGAATTCGAGCACGACCCAGGCGTCACCTGGCGGCAGCAGCGCGATCTCATCCTTTTTCAGACCTCGCGCCTGCAAACCGCGAATGATGGCGCGGTCCAGCCCTTCGACGGCAATCGGCCCGCAGCGCATGAAATGCGGCACGGCATCCGCCGCCGTGTAGATATCCGTGAATCCGACCACGACGATCACGCGCTTCGCCGGACTCTTCACGAGGCGCACCTTCGCCTGCAAGGTGAGCGCGCAGGTGCCCTCGGTGCCGACCAAAGCACGCGCGACGTTAAACCCGTTCTCGGGCAACAGCTGATCGAGATTGAAGCCCGACACACGGCGTTTGATCTGCGGGAATTTCGCGCGAATCTGCTCGGCGTAGGTGTCGCGCAACTGCCTGAGCGCGGCATAGATTTCGCCCTGGCGGCCACCCGCGGCGATGATGCGTTCGAGTTCTTCGTCTGAGGTCGGGCCGACCCAGAAACGCGCGCCGTCGAAGGTCGCGATTTCCAGTGCCTCGACGTTTTCGACCGTCTTGCCGGCCATCACCGAATGCGCGCCGCACGAGTTGTTGGCGATCATGCCGCCCAGCGTGCAGCGGCTATGCGTGGCCGGATCGGGCGCGAACGTGAGACCGTGCTGCTCGGCGGCATCGCGCAAGGTATCGCAGACCACGCCCGGCTCGACGATCGCCACGCGCGCAGCCGGATCGACCGACACCACGCGGTTCACATACTTGCTCGCGTCGGCCACGACCGCGACGTTGACGCATTGGCCGTTCTGCGACGTGCCGCCGCCGCGCGGCAGGAACGGCACGTCGTTGCGGCGGCAGACGGCGAGCGTAGCCAGCAGATCGTCGACATCCGACGGCACGACGACGGCGAGCGGCACCTGCCGATAGTTCGACGCATCCGCCGCATACAGCGCCTTCGAGCCCTGATCGAAACGCACTTCGCCGCGCACGTGGCGGCGCAAATCCGCTTCGAGCGCCTGCATCACCGCGGTGCTGGCCGCAAAAGGCACGGCCACGCGCGGGGCGTTCATCGGGCGAGGCCCGGCCTCGTCCCTCGCTTTCACGCCCACACCTTGCTGTTCATCCAGCGACGTTCCCACTATTGCGCCCTCATGTCGTACGCCCTGCAGTCGGGCGCTGTTGCTCGATACGCTCAGGCGGCCTGGCTCGCGGTCATCTTGAAGATGCCCTGTGCGTTGCCCGCGTCGAAACGCAGGTCCGTTTCCCAGCGGCGCGCGTCCTGATCGAACGTCCGCTTGCGCGTGATGAATTCATAGAACGAGCCCGGCACGTCGCGCGTCACGATGCCGCCATCGGCCGCGCGGAACTCGCGCCGCACGACGTCCGCGCGATACGCGGTCTGGAACACGCGGCCCGAGCGCGATCGCTCGACTTCCGGTTTCATCGGCCGGCCCTTGGCCTTTTCGTCATCGGACAGTTTGAAGACGTCCGCGACGCGGTCGGTGGCGTGATTGAAGGCGTTGCCTTCGGTGGCGATCCACGCCATTTCCGCCGACTCCTTCAACAATACTTCGTAATCGGCTTCGTGCGGCATTTCGTGCTGACGTGCAAACGCACCGACGATGACCGGCAGCAATTCATGCGCCACCTCGAGCGGCAGCACACCGTCGCGCTCGAGCTCCCACAACTGGCCGACAGCGCGCGGAGTCAGTGGATCGCGCGACGCGCCAATCACGTTCGTCACCGCGTGCTGAAACTCGGCCGAAAAACGCTCGGGGTGCAATTCGCTGACGAAGAACTGCGCGATTTCATCGGCCGCGTCCTCATGAGCCCACGCGCGGCCGGTCATGCCGAGCCGGTCGAGCGGATAGCGCCCGTTGATGCGAAAGCCCAGCGGACGCAGGATGCGCGCGAAAGCGGCTTCGCCCGTGGGCAGCGCGCCGCTGTGCGGCCAGCGCACCGCGCGCAAGGCCCCGTGGTCGAAGTACACGCTGCCGCCCGCCGCGACCGTCTCCTCCGTGTACTGGCGGCCATTCGGCGAGCGCGTCAGCAGGTCTTCGAACAGCGCCATATTCATGGCCTGAGCGAGTTCCGCGCGCGTGACGATGCCGTCTTCCCACTCGTTCAGAATCCGCGGATGGTTCAGCGTCGCGAAAAGCCGGGCGGTTTTGTCCGCGCCGAGCAGTTTCAGCAGCAGTTGTTCGAGATTCGCATTCTTGATGTTTCGCATATCGGTTCTCTACGAGGCGCCATGTCGTGCTTCAAGCGCTCGTTCGTGCGCTCAAGGGGCCCAGCCGGCAATGATGCGGGGCATGGCAAGGCAATGTTGAAAGCGTGATTATTCAAATTCGCCGGGTTGCCGTAAAGCGAGATAAAATCGCCACTTGATGCGTTTTTGGAATTAACGTGCGTAAATTCAAGATCCCCAACATGGGCGCGCTGCTCGCTTTCGAAGCTGCCGCGCGGCACGAGAGCTTCACGCATGCGGCGCGCGAGCTGTTTCTCACCGAAAGCGCGGTCTCGCGGCAGATCAACACGCTGGAGAGCAATCTCGGCGTGCGCCTGTTCGTGCGCGTCAAGCAACGCGTGGTGCTGACTAAAGCGGGCAAGGTGTACGGCGCGCAGGTGCGGCGCTCGCTGGAACAGCTCGACCGCGACACGCTGTCCATCATTGCGCATGGCAGCGGCGGCGGTTATCTGGAACTGGCTGTCCTGCCGACATTTGCATCGCAATGGCTGATTCCGCGGCTTGCGGCATTCAATGAACGGTATCCGGACGTGCGTGTGAACATGGGTGTGCGAACCGGCACGTTCCCGTTCGCGGAGACGCACTTCGAAGCGGCGATCCATTACGGCAAGCCCACGTGGCCGGGCACTTCAGCGGATTTTCTGTTCAGCGAGGAGGTCGTGCCGGTGTGCGCGGCGAGCCTGCTGAAGCAGCCCGTGCGAAGCGCCGCCGATCTTCTGGACTACCCGCTGCTGCACTCCACCACGCGGCCGGACGGCTGGGCAACGTGGTTCGCCAACCTGGGGATCGACGACAACCGGACCATGCAGGGCGTACGCTACGAACTGCACACCATGCTGATTAGCGCGGCGGCGGCCGGACTCGGCATCGCGCTGGTGCCGCGCTTTTTCGTCGATGCGCAACTGGAGCAGCTCGGACTCGCGATCCCGCTCGACGCCCCGGCTGTCGCTGACTCCGCGTATTACCTCGTCTATCCGACCGAATTGAGTCACGGCAAGCCGCTGACCTGTTTCCGCGAGTGGTTGTTGCAGGAGGCTGCGGCCTATAGCGCGGTCAATCCGGAACTGGCCGGCATTCCTGATCCCGATTGATTCCGATTGATCGCGAAGAGAGGCGAGCATCGAGCGCAGCCCCGGCGAGTCCCGGCTTCAGCCGCCGGATTGCTCCCGCGCCTGCGCCAGTGCGCTCAGATTGCCTTCGCCGAAACCGTGATGTCCCTTGCGTTGCACGATCTCGAAGAAAATCTCGCCGGTCCGGCGCCGCACGAAGGTCTGGAAAAACAGTTGCGGCACGCCGTCCGCGCCGATTTCGCCATCCACCAGTACGTGCGTGCGCTTGAGCCGCTCGACATCCAGCCCGTGGCCCGGCAAACGCGCGTCGAGTTGCTCGTAGTAACGCGGCGGCGGCTCGACGAACTCGACGCCATTGGCGAGCAGCTGTTCGACGCACGCGAAAATGTCGTCGGTCGCGAGGGCGATATGTTGCACGCCCTCGCCCGGATGGTCCGGCAAATACTCGTGCATCAGATTGGTCCGGCGCGTGCCCTCCTCGTATAACGGCACGCGGATCGCGCCGCACGGCGACACCATCACACGCGATTCGGCCGACACATGCCAGTTCGCGTGCAGCTCGTGAATCTCACGGAAGTTGAGCAGGTCGCGATAAAAGTCGAGCCATTCCTGCATCCGGCCTTCACCGACCGTTTGCGTCAAATGGTCGACGGCCACGAGGCCCGTGCCCGCGTGAGTCAGATCGGCATGGGCCGTGTCGATCTCGATCGGCCGGAAGTCGATGTCGAAGATCGAAATATCGCCGAGGCCGCCACGCTGGCCGCCGCGTCCGCGCCAACGGTCGACAAAATAGATGTGCGAGTCGCCAATGCCCTGGATCGCGGGAATCAACAGTTCACCCACGCCGATCTTCTCGCCTTCGAACGCCCAGGCGCCGAGTTCGATCGCGCGGTCGAAGGCGCGCTGTGCGTCCGCCACGCGAATGCCAATCGCGCAGATGCCCACGCCGTATTCCTCCGCATATCGCGCAGCGAACGAATCCGGCTCGGCGTTGACGAGGAACTGCATCTCGCCCTGGCGGTACAGCGTGACGTCTTTGCTGATATGGCGCGCAACTGCCTTGAAGCCGAGTTTGACGAAGGTCTCGCCGAGCGCCTGCGGATCGCGTGCGGCGAACTCCACGAATTCGAGGCCGGCGGTGCCGAGCGGATTGTGCTCCGGCGCCGACACGCCGCGCAGCGCGGCGTCTGGTGTGGGCAAGTCGCTGGGCATGGCAATCTCCTTTACCGTCTTTCGACGCGGTTTCCGGTAGTTCTGGTGTTCGGTCCAAGCCGCCGATCACCCGCAGGGCGGTATCGGATGCGTGATGTGCAGCAGCATGGCTGACCGCGACGGCTTTCGCTAGTTCTTCACAATAAAGTTGAAAACTGTGAGTTCCGCTGAGCACCGTTCGGGGACATTCCGGGTGTGGTTTCAAGTGTTCGTAACGTTGCGAATCAATGCCGTCGACTGCCATGTATTGCTGCATGCATGTCAATTAAGTGGAGAATCGGCCATCCTGCATGCAGCCGATCGGGCCATGTCGAGGCGACATGGCGGGAAAACATCCACGAGAATTCCGCGCTGATCCGACCGACCTGCATTTCAAGGAGGCTTAGTTCCCCAGCAAACTTGACGGTGCAGAGCGCGCTGAACCGGTCCCAATGGCCGTATCACCCAGCACTGACATGGCGCTGTCGTCGAGCGTTGATGTCTGAACATTATGCCTGGCTTTGTAGGCTGCGTCTGGTCCAGTATTTGCCGTCCACGAATCATGTCAGACATTCGGCACAGGAATGCCACATCTTCTGCCACCTCATCCATACATCTCACGGCTATTGCGAGAAGTAGACCTCCACCGATTGGAGGATAACCTGGAGAAATTCAATGCCATGGTGGCTAACGCTTCCGACATGAGTGACAAGGCACGATCCCTGGCGTCTGAACTCCCGCGCGTCGAAGCGCGTTACCGTCCGGTGGCCCAGGAAATTTACCGGCTTGCCCTGAATAATCAGCGTGACACAGCCATTGCAGAAATTGGCATCAAATGCAGGCCGTTGCTTTCGGCCTTGATTAAGGCGCCCAACGACTATGTGGACTTTACTCATGAACGTGCGGAGCAAATGCTCAAGCAGTCGGCGGATCAATTCCAGACCAATATCCTCGCGCTGAATGCGGCCGTCGAGGCGGCCCGGGCGGGTGAACAGGGACGCGGCTTCGCCGTCGTCGCGAGCGAGGTGCGTAGCCTCGCCCAGCGTTCGTCCAGCGCGGCGAAGGAAATCAAGGATCTGATTAACGCATCGGTGCAGATGATCCGGGACGGCTCGTCGCTCGCGAACGCGGTCATGGGGGGCCGTGGGTCAGAGACCCGGCAACGCCGGGCGCCATTACAGCCACGGAGTGTCGCAACGCGTTGTAATCGACTGCTAAGTCGCGGACCGCAGCCCGGTGGCGAAACATAACGTCCGTGTCTTCGATGAGCGTTCAGACCTCTCGACTGACGCTTCGACGACCTGTGCGCGTTAGAACGTATAGGCGACGTTCACAAAGACGGTAACCGGATTGAGACGGAGCGTCGATCTGGAAACGATCTGCGTTCCAGCCGCGGTCTGTCCGTATAGCGTCAGTTTGGTCTTCACCGGCATATAGTTGACAGAGGCTCCGACAGACCAGTGTTTTGCAATCGCGTAATTTACCCCGATCTCGAATACCGGATTCCACGATGAACTGAGTGTCGCGTGTGTCGAACCACCGGGACCCAAGCTATCGGTGACAAACTGGCTATTGGTCTCGCGAACCTGGGTGAACCACGTATAGTTCACGCCAAGTCCGACGAACGGACGGAATTTCGATTCGGCTGAAAACAGGTGGTATCGAAGTTCGATAGCGGGCGGCATCGGCCTTGTCGTGCCGAGCTTGCCATACTTCTGTAGCGTCCCGTCGCCAATCAGATTCACCTTCATTGGTAGACCAAAAAGCGTGGCGACACCAATGTTGTCTGTGACATAGTACTCCGTGGTAATTCCCGCCGTGTCCGTTGAACTGGCATGCGCCCCGGTACCGGCTAGCTGCTGATTCACCGCTACGCCGCCAATGCTTTCCACAGTTAGTGGCGTTGCGTTGCCCTGCGGCGCAATGTGAAGCCATCCTGTCGACAGCGTTATGCTGCCGGCCGACTGCGCATTGGCATTGTCGATAAGCCCAGCCGAGCAGATGCAAGCCGCCATACCGACCGAACCGAACGCGCGTTTGTAATTCCTCATGTCTCTTCTCCTGCCTCTTTGTTTGGAAATTTTTATGAATCAGTGGTGTTTCTTTTCGAACTGCTCAATTGGTTGTTGTCCACCTTTCGTATAGCTACGTCGCCTACTCCGACAGCCCCGGACTCGAGTAAGCGTGCATTGCCAGGCGTTCTGTCTCGGGCGGGAACACGCACCGGCGTCGAAGAAGTCGGTCCGAGCCGTTTTTCAACCTGCGAACGCAAAGACCTTTCTGATGCACTGCTCATCCTCTCGCCCTCCAAACCATTAGGTGTTCTAATCTATAGACACCGGCAGGCATTTGAATCACGGCATCCCTGCACGTATGTCTGATTAACCTTTAATGCGGGCGCATGACCGAACGCGTCACTTTGGTATCGTGGCTCCTCTCACGTTGGCCTGCTGGGCACACCAATTGCTGCCGGGTCCGTCCCCGTCGGTTGCTCCGCCCGTGCTGGCCTTGCGGCGGCCGAGATCGAAAATGCGAATGGAAAGCACCCGAGCGCGGAAGTCGCCAACGCTTCGAACGCGGGGTCGGCAAGTTTCACGTAGAGTGAAATCCCGCGCGAGGTGTCATCAATGAGGATAACGGTTGCATCCTCGACGCCAGCCTCTACAAGGGCCGACTTTAGGGCGTCTTCCGTTTCGCTCCGTTTGAGCGCCGGCTTGAAGATTTTGCCGACGCCCGTCAGCGGCATCGCGTCCACAATCCGTATCCCCTTTGGCAACGCTGCGCGTTCGTGGATCTCGTGACGCAGAAACTCGACCAATTCCGCTTCGGTGGTGGTTGTGCCTGGCTTTAGCTGGACATAGGCGACCGGCAACTCGCCCGCATGCATATCGGGGCGCCCTACAGCTGCGGCGATCTGGACTGCGGGATGGCGATGCAGTGCTTCCTCGATTGCCGCAGGGTCGATGTTGTGTCCGCCCCGGATAATCAGTTCCTTCTGCCGGCCGGTGAGCCAGAAGTAACCTTCGGGGTCGCAGCGTCCGAGATCGCCAGTATTGAGCCAGAGTTCGCCCTCACCACCTTCCATCCAGATGCCACTGTTCTGCTCCGGCCGGGTATAGCCAACGAACACGTTTGGACCGGAGATAATCAGTTGACCGACCTCATCCGCAACGCAATCCCGCACATACCGGCCGGTTTCATCGACCACCACTGCTTTCATCGCCTGACCGGGCAGACGAAGACCAATCGAACCGACCCTGCGCTCGCCAAGCGGAGGGTTCACGCTGCTAACGCAGGTACCTTCCGTGAGGCCGTAGCCCTCAAGGATTCTTATCCCTGTACGATCCTGGAAAGTGCGAAGTAATTCCACCGGCATCGGGGCGGCGCCGCACAGGCCATACTCGAGCGAGCTGATATCGTGCTCGCCGACAGGAATGTCCAGTAGCGATCCGTAGAGTGTCGGAACAGCGCTGAAGAAGTTGATGCGGTAATGCTCGACAATTTCCCAGAAGCGCTTTACAAGGCCCTCGCCCCGATACCCTTGCGGTGTGCCGAGCACGACGTGGGCACCACGCGAGAACGCCAGCAGACCTGTCACCATCACGGCGTTGACGTGGAAAAGCGGCAGTCCGCAAAAAATCGTTTTCCCCGGACCAATGCTTTCGCCGAAGAATTGACCCGCGTTCCACGCATTGGCCACTTCGTTGCCGTGCCGCCGAACCGCAATCTTCGGCAGTCCGGTGGTGCCCCCCGTGCAGAAGAAGGACGATACATCATCGGTGCTCGTTCGACGCGTGCTACTGAGCGCCACTCCGGACTCTTTCGCGATGGCTGTGCCGAAATCGTGGATGCCGATATGCGAAGGAACGGCACTGTGAACGCCGCCAGGCCCGTACAGTTTTGAACACTCGCCACGCTGAAGAGCCCGGGCCGCGAATCCCTTTTCGCCCGGCATGCGGTCGGCCGGATTCACGAGCACCAGATGCTGCAGGCAAGGGAGCCTGTGCAGCACCGCGTGCACCTTCTGCCAAAGGTCGGTTCCGGGAAACGGCGCCAGGGCTACGAGCACGCTCGCGCCTGAGGCGTTGAGCAGTTCGCCGATGGCTTCACTCTCAAGCAGCGGATTGATCGCGCAGACAATCCCGGCGGCCTCGCCGCCCCAGATCACAAAGTGCGTTTCGGGGAGGTTGGGCAGAACGTATGCGACCACCGAGTCGCGCTGTACTCCCAGACGCGCAAGCATATTCGCGGTGCGCGTGACATCGCGCACGAATTCACTGTAAGTCCAACACTCGGCGCTCCGGTGTTCGTCGGCTGTTGCAAAGAACGAAAGTGCGGGTGCCGATGGATTGATGGCGGCGCCCCGACAGATCATCTCGTAGGTACTCGACGGAAGATCCGCCGGGTGCCCCTGCGTTTCAATGGCAAGGACATCGTGTACGCTTGCGACGCTTTTCATGCCGCCTCTTCCATAACGACGTTGTGCTGCACCCCCAGATTAATCGAGCCGTCATAGCTGGCGATCTGTGCCTCCACGACGTCGCCCACGCGCAGGTACTGCGGCCTTTCCTCCTGCATTTTCAGGAACAGACGCCATTTTTCCGCTTCAGGCAGTTGAGCCGCGGCACGCATCTTTTCCGGTGACGGAATGCTCAGGGCACAACCGGAGGGTGTGCCGGTTGCGAGCAGGTCCCCGGCGTGAAGGTCTTGTACGCCTGAAAGCTCCGTCAAGGTCTCTGCCGGTCCGTAGACGAGGCCCGCTGTGGAGTCATTCTGGCGAACAGTTCCGTTGACCGTCAGCGTCAGCACAAGCTCCTTCAGCTTCGGAACATCCTGTTTCTCCAGCAGGCACAGGTACGGACCGACAGGGCCAAATGTGCGATAGCTCTTGCCCTTGTAGAACTGCATTTGCGGGATCTGGACATCGCGCGCGGAATAGTCGTTGACGATCACAGCACCGGCGATGTACTCGTGCAGATTCTCCTCGGTGACAGTTTCGCGTGACGTAATGTCGCGTTTGAGGACGAGACCGAGTTCGATCTCGTAGTCGAGGAAACGCACCTCACTCGGCTTCACCACGGGGGAGTCGGCCGGAACGATACAGCTCGTCGCCTTCGTGAAGATCATGTTGAATTTCTTCACATCCGGGTCCATGCCGGACTCGATCATATGCTGGCGATAATTCGCGCCCTGGCAGATGAACTGCTGGTTGGCAGTCACGGGCGACAACCATTGCACCTCCGACTCGGGAATCGTCGGACCGCCTAGGACCAGCAGCCGTTCAACCGAATTGGCCTCGATAAACTCGGCAGTCGACTTGAACTCGCCGGGAATCGGCGTGATAGCGCCATTAGCGACCACGCCCCATCGGGCGCGGCCTTGATGCAAATAGTGCAGAACGTGAAGTGTCATTTTTCGATCTCCGGATTCTATGGAAGGGATTGGTTCAGGCGAAAATCTTTGCCAGCGTGCGCAGCTTGCTCAGCGTCAGGTCGGGGCTGCGGCGCAGGTTCCTGAAGAGCGCCACGATGCTCGCAGGCGTGAATTTGGGCTTCGTGAAACTGCGCGGCATTGTCGGTCCCCATTGCGCCATCGCCTCACGGCTCACGGCATGGACGCCGGTTGGCGCATCGGCCGTAAAGAGATCGCCGTCGCAATAATGCTCGTGCTTGTCGCCCCACGAGTCCTGCCAGTAGTCGAAGATCTGGCTGCCCAGGATATGGCGGCCGATCCCCCACGCGTGCGTCCAGCCCTTCTCGCGCAGGACGCGCTGGCCCATGCCGACCGCGTCGGCATCGACGACTTCGTACGCGCTATGGCTGTAGGTGGGTAGAAAGCCTTGTGCAAGCGCCAGCGTATGGTGATCGGTCGGCTTGTCACCCAGATCGAGCCGCATGAACGCGACGACGGGCGAGCCATCGGGAAGCACCTGCACATCGCTCGGGATCAAACCGAAATGCTGCGTATACCATGCGCAGGTTTCCTGATAGTCGGCAAGTTCGAGCACGACGTGCCCGAGCCGGATAACTTCTGGCGCGCACTCGGGCGGTCGCTGCGTCCCGTTAATCCTGACGGCCCCATCCACGGAGTTGAACGACAATGGCGGCCGATGGGACAGCGTCGAAACTGGCGCCTGGCCCCATACTGCATCGACGCGAAACCCGGAAGGGTCGGTCAACCGTACGATATAGCCGCCGCCGGGCAAGGGCGACCGTTCGGCCTCAGACGCGCCAGGCAGCTTTGCAAGCGCATCAAGATCGGCCCTGCTGTCGACCTGCAGTCCAAAACCGACGAACCGGGATTTCGGCGCCTTCCGGACGACATAGCAGAAATGCGAAGCACCGGTTCCCCGCAGAAGCAATAGTGCTTCACCGCGCGATACGGTTTGTAGCCCGAAATCATTGAGAAATTGCTCGGCTTTCACAAGATCCGGCCGATCGAATATCAGGTAGGTCAATGCCGATGCTTTCGTCGTGGGGTTGGGATGACGAGCCGGCTGCGCAGTGGTCAGTTTCATAACGGATAAGAAATCAGGCGGTTCGAATAGCGGTTTCGGCTTCCGGTGTCCGCACGCTCAAGGGATTACCCAGCAAGGCAAGACTCTCGCGCACGATACGGTTTGCATCGGTGGCCGGGCCATCGTGGACAATCGTCTTGTCTGGCCGGATTACGGCAGCCCACCCGAGGGGCACCAGCCCGGGAAGAAATACGCCTTCGAGGTCTTCCCATCTGTCGCGCGGGGCAAGATGCAGCCGTTGCCCCCGATGGGCAATCTGGACAATGCGCCCTCCGGCACGTGCAAACGCTGCGGCCGTCGCGTGCTCGAGCACAGCCGCCGCATCCACGCCAAACCCGATCAGCGTGAGGCCCTGCCCGAACACGTCGTCGCTCAGACGCGTGGTGCCATCCGAACCTCTCACCCAGCCTTGCGCGATGACAGCACCACGAACAAGCTTCGTCGACGAGCGGCCCTGGACGAACAGTCCCCGAAGAAATGCATTCTTCGGCTTGATCTGCAGCTCCTCGAATTGCGCGCGCAAGCGCGGTACCAGTCTCGACAGACGCATCAACCCGTGAGTCAATAAGGCGACGCCCCTGCTCCGGGGCATGACGAGCTTGCCCATAAACTTCGCGAGGTTGATCATCGCCTTCGCGTGGGGGCGCCGCTCCTCGTCATAGGTATCCAGAATCGCTGGATTCGCACGTCCCTTCACCACCCATGCGAGCTTCCAGCAAAGGTTAGCGGCGTCCCGAAGACCTGCGACCAACCCCTGCCCGACGAATGGGGGCGTGATGTGGGCCGCGTCGCCCGCCAGGAACACCCGCCCCTTGCTGAACGCATCGACAGCGCGCGCATGGAAGCGATACACGGCCTTGCGCTCGATGATCATGTCTTCCAGATTGCCCCAGGGCGAAAGCAACTCGCGGATACGCGTCTCGGATTCCATATCCTCGCGACGCTCGCCAGGCCGGAGCATGAATTCCCAGCGTTCGCGGCCGCCAGGCGCGACCATATGTGGGATCGGCCGACGGTGATCGCAGATGAACTCGATGTGATCGATCGGACGCGGTACGTGGCGGGCATCGACGATCAGCCAGTCCTCAGCGAACGTCTTGCCCTTGAATTCCTGCCCGATGAGCTGGCGTACCAATGAACTCGCCCCGTCCGCGCCGACCAGATAGCGGGCCCGTACCGCGTGGGTGCGCCCCTGGCCAAGATCTAATGATGCGACGACAAGATCCCGTTCCTCCGTGAAGCTCTTGAGCTCGACCCCCAACGCGATATGCACACAGTCGTATGTCTCGAGCCGGGCGCGCAGGCACCGTTCCAGGTCTGGCTGGTAGAACGTGACGAGCTTCGGATGACCATCCAGGCTGCCAAGCGAATTCACCCTGCCGAACAGTCCCAGCATGGGCGACCTCATGCGAACGTGCGGTATGGCAATCGTCTCGAAATCACTCTCCGCAACGCCGGCAAGCTGAAGGATGCGCAGCGCTTCGTTATCGAGCGCGATCGCACGGGGCGCCATGAATATCTCAGTCGACCTGTCGACAACCATCACGTTCACTCCGTGTCGTGCCAACAGATTCGCAATCGTGGCCCCCACCGGTCCGCAACCCACCACTAAAACATCTACGGCCGACGGATATGCCCCGATCGGCGCACGACCCTCACCATGCCGACTGCACGGCGCGGATCCATCTTTTGCTGCTGTCTCCACAGTCACTCCGTCTGTTGTTTGTTAGACCGACGCTAGGTGCGCCGTTAGTGACATTAAAGTCATAGATGATTGTTTTGTCAACATAGACAATAGAATCTATACTTCGGTATGGCCAAAACTGGACCGATCATGCCGAACACCTCAAATCGCCCGACAGCAAAGCGTCCTACCCGTGCGGCGCCAGCCTCCCCGGTTGCCGCTCCCGAAGAACGCGAGCCGCGCGGTGCCCGTCGCAAGCGCGAGACGCGCGCTCGCCTGCTCGATGCTGCCCTCAGGCTGATGGCCGAAAAGGGCATGGAAGGTGTAGCCATCAACGAAATCACCGAGGCCGCCGACGTCGGCTTCGGATCGTTCTACAACCACTTCGAGTCGAAGGAAGCCATCTACGCGACGCTTGTGGACAACGTGTTCGAGGAGTTCGGCGACAGGCTCGATCGCCTCACCGGGGGCCTGTCCGACCCCGCTGAAGTGATCGCCGTCTCGGTGCGCCATACCCTGATGCGTGCGCGGCGCGATCCCGTCTGGGGACGCTTCCTGATACGCGAAGGCTTTTCAGCGGGCGTCCTGAGCCGCGGGCTGGGTCAGCGACTGCTGCGGGATATCGGCAATGGCATCGCCGCCAAGCGCTTTATGGTCGCCGACCCCTTCATCGGCTTTCTTTCGGTGGGCGGCACGGTGCTCGCGGCAGTTGCAGCCGAACTGAATTTCGTCGCGCCGGGAGCACCGGCGGCGCATTTGCTCGACGAACTTGGCTTCAGCGGAGAGCACTTCGCCGAGCGCACGGCAGCAACGCTTCTGCAAACACTCGGGCTCAAGCGCGCGGAGGCGGAGAAGATTGCAATGCGAGCGTTACCGCTCGTTGAGGTTGAAGTCGATGGGGATTGAGGCGGGCGACGATAAGGTAAGTGACGGAATTGGAGTCATCGCCTCAGCACGATGAGCAACGGTGCTTTCTGGCTGGCCTTGTCTATCAATCTGTTTCGGGGTCTGGACTCCATTCAACCGCCGACGCGATGCATGCCTTTCAGACCCGCTCCGCAGCGCGTGCAACGCGCAACCAACCCTCCCAGCCGTGGACGTTTGCGGAATAGCAGATCGCACTCCTCGCAGGCAATCAGATTCGGATGTTCCATACTGGCACGCGACAAGCGAAATTTCGATGCCATCCGATGCAGGCGGTAGCGCCGGCTCAATTCCGTTAGCCAACGGCGCACCCTCTTTCTTGCATAACGAACTGATCTGGCACTGGAGAGCGGCCTGGTTCATCGTGACGCTCTCCCCGACCTAACGGAATCAAGGTCATTCTCTTGACGTCACGTGCGGCGGATCGGCTGGCAATTCGCCCATCGCCTGGAACAGTGCGGCGGTATCGCTCATGCGGTGGCTCCCGGCGCGTACGGCGCCAAGCTGTGCATTGAGAAATCGCTGCTCGCTTGCGTGCTGTGCCGATGACGGCAGGGAACCCAAGCGGGCGCGCGACGTCGTTTCGTCGAATGCCGCATGGGATGCCTGTGCCGCTCCTTCGGTAGATGCCAGCGCCTGCGCGTCGTTGTCCAGCGCGGCAAGCGAATCCGCGACATCCTGGAATGCCGACAGGACTGTCGATTTGTAATGCAGAACCGCCGCATCGTAGGTATCGATCGAGGCTCTGCGCTGCGCGAACAACGCCCCTCCATGGAAGAGCGGCTGCGACAGGCCCGCACCGATCGCCCAGAGCCCGCCCGCACCTGAGAGCATGGCGGGCCAGCTAAAGCCGCCGCGCCCCATCGAGGCCGTCAGCGACAGACTCGGAAAGAGTTGCGCGGTCGCAGCGCCAACGTCGGCCGCGGCGGCCTTCACGGCGGCGTCGGCTGCCTGAATGTCCGGACGCGAACGCAGGAGGTCCGACGGCACCACGACGGGCACATGGTCTGGCAACGCCAGGCTATCGAGGTCGGGAACGGTCGGTGCATTATCCGGCGTCCGGCCCATCAGTACCGCCAGCGCGTGGACCGCTGAGGTGCGCCGTTGGCGCAAGGCCGGAAGACTCGCCGCAATCGATTCTGCATCCTCCGTCGAGTTGAGCGCCTGCACGTGCGAAATGGATCCGAGCGCGTACCGTTGCTGATCCTCGTTTGCGGTTTCGCTCGCCACGGCGACGAGCCGTTCGGTGAGCGCGATCTGTCGATCGAGCGCCGCCACATTGATCGCAGTGGCGACGATGTTGGCGGCAAGCGCGCGTCGGGCGGCTTCCAGTTCATACCCCTGCACATTCACGCGAGCGGTAGCCGCCGCGTTGGCGTAGCGCGTCTGGCCAAATAAGTCGAATGTGTAGTGCGCCTGAAGCTGCCCGGCGAAAAAGTTGTACTGCACCTGCTCAGGGCCGAGCCCCGGCACGACGGGTGAACGCGCACGTTCAACCTGGGCGACACCGTCGACTGACGGCAGCGTGGATGAGCCGACCTGAGCGCGCAGTCCCTCTTGCGCGGCCGCGAGCGTTCGCTGCGCACCTGCAAGCGTCGGGCTGTTGCGCAGGCCTTCGTCGACGAGTGCATCGAGCGCGTCGGACCGGTAAAGCCGCCACCACTGCGGAACGGCCGTCGAGCCGATATCGAACTGCTGCGCAATACCGCCTGCGGCAACCGTCTTCGAGGGCTGCGCCTGCGCCCCGTAGTGCTCGGGTGAAGGCATCGCCGGCGGCTCGCCGCTAGGGCCGAACGAGCAGGCCGTCAGCGCGAGCGCCGTCGCCACTGCGAGAACGGATGTCTTATAGGCAAGCTTCATGATCAGATCTCCGTATGCTCGACGACAACCGGCTGCATCCCGCACTCGTCGCGCCGGACCTTGAAGCACGTCGCATAGAGTGCCGGCAGGAAGAAAATGGTCAGTCCCGTGGCGATCGTGATACCCCCCATCAGCGCGGTCGCCATGGGCCCGAAGAAAGCTGAACGCAAGAGCGGAATCAAGGCGAGCACCGCGGCTGCGGCCGTCAGCATGATCGGCCTGAAACGCCGCACGGTTGCACCGATAATCGCGTCGAAGCGCCCCTGCCCCGCCGCGATGTCCTGGTCGATCTGGTCGACCAGGATCACGGAGTTGCGCATGATGATGCCGAACATGGCAATCACGCCGAGCAACGCGACGAAACCAAAGGGCTTGCCGAACAGGAGCAGCGCGGCCACGACGCCGATCAGTCCGAGCGGAGCTGTCAGCACGACGATAAACGTCCGCAGGAAGCTCTTGAGCTGGATCATGAGGAGCGTCAGCACGGCGATGATCATGAGCGGCATCTCGGCGTTGATCGAGGTCTGGCCTTTCGCGCTTTCTTCGACCGCACCGCCTACTTCGATGCGATAACCCACCGGCAGTCTCGCGTGTTCCCCGGCGAGCGCGTGCTCGATATCGCGGGTCACGTCGATGCCCTGCACGTCACCCCGAATGTCAGCCTGCACGGTGATCGTCGGCTGGCGGTCGCGCTCCCAGATCACCCCATACTCGAGCGCGTCCCGAACGCGTCCGAGGGAACCGAGCGGAACCGGGCCGTTCGGCGTCGGAATCGAGAGGCTCGTGAGTTGCGCGGGATCAACACGCTCGCTCTTCGGCGCACGCAGATCGACGTTGATCAGCTTGTCCCGCTCACGGTACTGGGTGACTGTGTATCCCGAGAGCGTCATGGCCAGGAAGTTCGATACGTCCTCCGACGTGACGCCAAGCTGACGCGCCCTGCTCTGATCGATCTCGAACGAGATCGACCGTTCCGCCGGCTCGTCCCAGTCGAACTGGACATTGCGTGTGCGGGAGTCGGCACGGACCTTCCCGGCGACCGTTTCGGCAATCGAGCGCACGGTTGCAATATCGTTGCCGCTCACCCGAAACTTGATCGGAAAACCCACGGGCGGACCGTTCTCGAGTCGCGCCACACGCGTGCGCACGCCGGAGAACTCTCGCCCGAGTTTGGCATCGAACCAGCGCATCAACTCTTCGCGGTTTTCGACGCTTTTTGCCGTGATTACGAACTGCGCAAAGTTAGGCTGCTGAAGCTGCTGGTCGAGCGGCAGGTAAAAGCGCGGTGCTCCGGTGCCCACAAAGTCGACGAAGTGGTCGATCCCGGGATTGCCGTCGAGCGCCTTTTCCAGGTGCTTCGCTTCACGCAGCGTCGCCTCGAACGAAGCGCCTTCCGGCAAGCGCAGGTCCACGAGCAGCTCTGGCCGTTCAGAGTTGGGGAAGAACTGTTGCGGCACGCGCGTGAAGACCACCATCGCAATCGCAAAAAGCACGGCAGTGACACCGAGCACTGCCCAGCGACGCTCGATACACCACGAGACCCACCCTGACAGGCGCCGGTAGAAGCCGGTGTTGTAAACATCGTGCTCGTGATGGTGCCCGCCACTCTCGTGGCTCTTGTGCTCGGGCAGCATGTGGAAGCCCAGCAAGGGGACCAGCACGACGGCCGCGAACCACGATACGATCAGCGCAATGGCCGACACTTCGAAGATCGAGCGCGTGTATTCGCCCGTGCTCGACTTCGCGAGTGCGATCGGCAGGAAGCCCGATACGGTCACGAGCGTGCCGGTCAGCATAGGGAATGCCGTGCTCGTGTAGGCAAAGGCCGCGGCGCGCGTGCGAGTCCACCCCTGCTCGAGTTTCACCGCCATCGTTTCGACAGCGATAATCGCGTCGTCGACGAGCAGCCCCAGCGCGAGCACGAGCGTGCCAAGGGAGACCTGGTCCAGCCCGATATTGAACACATGCATGCACAGCGCCGTCACGGCGAGCACGATCGGAATCGAGATCACGACGACCATGCCGGTGCGCAGGCCGAGCGAAACGAGGCTCACGACCAGCACGATTGCTACCGCTTCGGCGACCGACTTTACGAACTCGTCCACGGAGTGCTTGACCGCGTGAGGCATGCTCGAGACGGGAGCCAGCTTGAGTCCCGCCGGCATGGCCGCCTGCAGTTCGGCGGTTTTCGCGTCGAGCGCCTTGCCGAGGCTGATCACGTCGCCGCCCTTTTGCATCGTCGCGCCGATACCGAGCACTGCCTGTCCGCCGACCCGCATCTGGGTGGCGGGCGGATCGTCGTAGCCGCGTGTGATCTTCGCGATGTCACCGAGCCGGAAAGTCCGTTTGTTCACGGTGATGAGCGTGTCGGCGAGCGCCTGCACGTCCTTGAACGCGCCGCTCGGTCGCACGAACACCCGGTCGTCCGCCGTCGCAATGGTGCCAACGGGCGCAACGGTATTTTGTGCGTCAATTGCCTGGGCGAGCTGCTGCGGCGTGATAGAGAGCCCCATCAGCTCCGCATTCGATATCTCGACGAAAATGTGCTGGTCCGGGTCGCCAAAGTAGTCGACCTTGGCGACGCCGGGCACGCGCAGCAGGATGGTGCGCAACTGGTCCGCGTAGTCGCGCAGTTGCGCAGGCGTAAAGCCGTCGCCTTCAAGCGCATAGATGTTCGTGTAGACGTCACCAAACTCGTCGTTGAAAAACGGTCCAACCGTCCCCTTGGGGAGCGTCGCGGCGATGTCGCCCACTTTCTTGCGCACCTGGTACCAGGTTTCGGGGACTTCCTTGACCGGGGCCGAGTCCTTCATTGCAAAGAAGATCATCGACTCGCCGGGCCGCGAGTAACTCTTGATGTTGTCGACGTACGGCGCCGCCTGCAACTGACGGCCGATCCGGTCCGTGATCTGTTCCTGCACCTCGCGGGCGGTCGCGCCCGGCCAGTAAGTCTTGACCACCATGGTCCGGAAAGTGAACGGCGGGTCCTCCGACTGCGCAAGCTGCGTATAACCGATCACGCCGAACAGGGTTGCAAGCCCGATCAGAAAGATCACGAGCTGCTGATGGCGCAACGCCCACGCGGAGAGATTAAAGCCGCCTTCGCCATGTACCTCGGCGTCGGACGGGGTGACGGGCGCGCTGTCACACGCGGTTTCACGGTCGCGTGCGTTCATGACGAAAAATCCTCGGGATGCAACGGGGCCACCACCTGTACATGTTGGTCTGCGCTCACTGCGTGCACGCCCTGCATCACGACGCGGTCGCCGTCGTGCAGGCCGCCCGTGACGGAGACCGTGCGCTCGTCGTAGCGCGCGATGCTGACAGGGCGCAGCTCAAGGGTGTCGCTACCGGTGCGCACGACCCACACAGCGGGGTCCTCGCCCTTGTGAAAAAGCGCCGTTTCAGGCAGCGCGAACGAACGCGCCGCTGGCGCGTCGCCGACGGCGTCGAATGTGACATTTGCCGTCATGCCGAGGCGAACTTCGGGGCTCGGCGCGGCCAGCGTGAGCTTCACGCGCCAGGTGCGGCTTTGCGGGTCGGCAGCCGGTGACACCTCGCGCACGCGCGCCTCGAAGGTCTTACCAGGCAGCGCAGACAGGCTTACGCGCGCATTGCTGCCAACGGTCAATGCACCAAGCGTCCGCTCGGGCGCGTCGCAGACAACATCCACGTCTCCAGTCCAGTCGAGGTGATAGACGGCTTGATCTGCCTGAACGTTCTGGCCGGTGTCTGCGTCCTCCGACGTGATGACGCCGTCGTGGTCCGCCGTGAGCGTGGCGTAGCGCAGGTGATCCGTGGCGAGCGCCATTTGGGCGAGCGCCGAATCGCGCTGCGCGAGGGCGGAAGCGTAGGCGTCCTGGGTCTGCTCCAGCTGCGCCGTTGCGATCAGGTTTGCCTGCGCCTGAGCGCGGTCGCGGTCGAGCTGCTGTTTGGCGTACAAGAGACGATGTTCGGCGGCGTCGAGCTGCGCGCGCGCGTTGACCAGGTTATTGCGCAGATCGGTAGGGTCGAGCAGCGCAACGGTCTGTCCCGCCTTGACGGTATCGCCGATGCGCACCCGCCGTTCGGTGACCTTGCCTCCAACCCTGAACGAAAGAGGTGTCGAATACCGCGCCTGTATCTGAGCCGGCAACGAGGCGCTCGCTGTACGCCCGTCTGGATGAACCGTGACTGCGACGACGGGCTTGGGCTCGGGAGCGACGGTTTCGCGCTGGTGGCAGGCCGCTACCAGCATTGCGCCGCAAACCACAATCAGAAGACGTCCTCGGAGCGATGACCGGACAACGGACGGCAGGAAGGAACGCGCAAGCGTCTGCGCGCTAAGACCGAAAAGTTTCACGATGTTTACAAGGCAAATGATGGTCCAGCAATAAAATGGGCGAGGCATCGGAAGACACGGTGTGTCTGACAGCATGCTTTGCGAAGCGCGGGAGCGCTCGATCCGGCATGCCTGTAACTTAGTATTCCTACTCGCTGCGTCTGATACAAACCGCTTGCAACTCTTCATACTTCGTCAGCGCACGCGGCCACTCCCCACGAAACAGCTAGAGAACGAGCGTCAAAGAGATCCTCGTCGCGAGCCCGGCGCTCATGGATCGGAACGGCAGTGGACGACTCGTCTTCAGCGCTGTAACACCCTGTTCCAGGCACCGTCGCGACTCAATTCGTCTGTCCATGCGGTCGCTGATCCGCTCGCGACAGTGACATTACATCCCATAACTGATGATATTGTCAATCATGACGCAAAAATCTACAATACACCGCTACAGAAACCTGGACCCGAGATGCCTGATACCCCGAACTCCCGTGCAACTCGGCAGCGCACACGAAAGCTGCCAGCCCCTGCCGAGGCGACCCAGGGGCGCCAGCCGCGCGGCGTCCGCCGCAAGCGGGAGACTCGTACCCGCCTGCTCGACGCGACGCTCAGGCTAGTGGCTGAAAAAGGGATAGGTTCAGTGGCCATCAACGACATTACCGAGGCCGCCGACGTCGGTTTCGGCTCCTTCTACAACCACTTCGAATCGAAGGAAGGGATCTTCGCCGCGCTCGTCGAGTGGGTGTTCGAGGAGTTCGCCGATTCGCTTGACCGTCTGGCCAGCGGACTTTCCGACCCGGCCGAAGTGGTCGCGGTCTGTGTGCGCCATACGCTGATGCGCGCCCGCCGCGAGCCGGTGTGGGGACAGCTCCTGATCCGCGAAGGTTTTTCGGTGCATGCGCTGAACTGGGGTCTCGGTCAGCGACTGCTGCGCGATAGTCAAACTGGCATTTCCGCGCGACGCTTTGTCGTCCCGGATCACTTCCTGTGTCTCATTTCCGTTACGGGGATCATCTTCGCGGCGATCGCCGCTGAGTTGCACTTTTCCGCCTCCGTCACACCAGCGGTCCAGCGGCAGAAGGAGACTGGACTCGGAGAACAGAACTTCGCGGAGCGCGCTGCGACGGTCGTGCTACAGGCACTTGGAATCAAGCGCGCGGAGGCTGAGAGCATTGCGCGGTTGCCGTTACCGGGTAAGCCGGCATCTTTGTCGTCTGGCCGCCAGGATCGCATCCTGCTCGAAAGGTTCGAGTCCTCACTGAACTGCTGATCGAGCATTTCGGATAGTTGCCAGTTCTCGGACAAGCCCGCAGAAGAACAATGACTGCATCCCGGACGAATAACGGATGTGTCGAGCGTACTGCCGTTCGGTGCGTGCCATACAGTCGCGTCACGCACGCTCAACGAACTCGTGCGAGCTGACCTCGCACGCCATGCGCGCCTGCACCGTGAACTGCTCGACGCGTGGAAAGGTCAGTGACAAGGCGAGTAGGCGTAGTAACCGGAAACGTCCCTCATAACGTTTTCCGACGAAATATCGGCGGTTCCGGCTTACACGCCCACATCGTTTAGCCGCCTGCCAGATCGCACATATACTGAAACGACGCGCGGCCATGCGAAAACGGGTTGCGCAGTTCCAGTGCCAGCGGGCCTGAGCGCGAGCATCGCGGCCGCTACTCTTATTGGACTATGGTCCAATACCGCAGTTGGCAGTTGCGCCGGTTGTCTGCGTCGCGTGAGCCTTGAGGTACCGTACCATGGAGGCAGTGATGCAGAGCGAACAGGTGTACTGGGTTTTCACCGTTACCGTCGATCAGATGGACAAGTTCACGCCGCTGATACCAAAGCTTGTGGCCGAGACAGAGAAGGAGCCGGGCGCGCTGCAATTTGAGTTCAACATCGCGGACGACCAGAAGACGGTTGACATCTTCGAACGCTACTCGGATTCGAAGGCAGCGCTGTTCCACCAAGCGGAAAGCTTCGTCCCATTGTCGGAGGAGTTCTTCGCTGTGGCCAAGCTCACTCGCTGGGTGATCTATGGCACGCCCTCGGACGAGTTCAAGAAGGCGAACGCCGACTTCCATCCGATTTATATGACGCGAACCGATGGCTTTGTCAGGTGACGGGATCGGCTCCTGGGCTTAAGGTCGGGAGGGAGGTAGCGGGTATTAAACTGGCCCGTGTTACGTTCCGAGCGCAGCGGTAGCAATATCTCTTTAGGGTCTCGGCCGTGCATACTTGCAACGGTCAACCGCGGACTAGCCAGCTTACCCATTAAAATTGGGTGACCTACCACCCGTACTTGAGCTCGATGCCGGCGTAGTCGGCGTTGTGCCCGCCCGCCTGACGAATCGAATTCCCCACCTGGAAATGCACGGCTTCGATCGCACCGATGAGGTTCGCCGCAATCGTCCAGTCAGCGCGCAACTGCACATACATCCCCGTCCACAGGCTGCCCCTGCCCGCCGTGCCGGGTACAGCCTGATTCGCCTGCTGATACACGGCGTCGCCGGTAGTCTCGCGCCACTGGAAGCCGAGCGCGCCGAGCAGCGCGAGACTGGCCGTCGGCTTGAGCGTGATGGACGGTTTGATATGAATGAGGTTCGCATAGCCCGTATAGCCCGCGAGCGTGAAGTAGTAGCCGTTTGAAAACAGCGAGTTGAAGGTTTCGATTCTTCCGTCGTGCGGGTGCCGGTCGCCTGAAGCCGCGTCGACCTGCACGGCAACTTGCGGCGACCAGGGCATATCGAGCTTGTAGCCGGCGATCGAGCCGATCGCCCACGCGAATATCGTGTTGTCTCCCACCGTTCCGGTCTGCAGCATTCCTTCGAAGTCCCAATTGAAGCGACCTTGTGTGCCGGAGTAGCGCAAATCCCAGACATCGCGGCGCTCGGCGCCGCTTGCATCGAGGAATCGCGCGTTGCTGCGGTTGTAGCGGGACCAGTAGCCGGACAGATCGCCCGGTCCTACGGACTGGCGCTCGAAACGCACGCCGCTGAACGTGAGGCCGCGATTCGAGACGTCGTCGAACACGGTTGCGTCGCGGTACTGCACGGGCTGCGTCGCGTAGGCGATAAAGCGCCACTTCTGATATTCGTAGTCGGCCCAGACGGCATCGTACGCCTGGCGCACGTTCGGGCCGTCACGCACAGAAATGAAACGCTGCAGGTCGAACGCCATTTCCTGGCGGCCGACACGAAACTTGAAGGTGCCGCCGCCGAGCGCGCCGGTGTAGGTGACAAACGCCTGTTCGAGATCGAGCGGGTTCTTGTCCACCGGCGTGACCACGTTCTTGCCCCACGCGCGTGCATCCTCGATCTGCACAAAAAACTGCCAGTGCTCGCCGAGATGCGCGTCGGCATGAACCTCGACGCGCTGGATCAGATACGTATCCGACTGCGTGCCGATGCCGAACAGCGAAGCGTTATTGCTTTCGACGCGCTCGCGCATATTCACGCCGAGTGACAGATAAGATGCAGGGTCGCCGCCGAGCGGAATGTACTTGAGGCCGTCGAGCGGTTCGCGCGGCACGCACGGATTCGCGAGCACGGACCAGTCTTCCTGCCAGCGGTTGAACATGACGACGGGCCGCTTCGCAGTGCAGGCGCCTGCCGCTGTGCCACCGCTCGCAGGCGCTGCTGTATCGGCGGCATCCGCCGCGAGGCTCATTGCGGTTGCGGGTTGCGCGGCCGGATCCGCGAAGACCGCGTCCGCAGCCGTCAGCAAAAGACCCGTGAAGGCCACGACATGGGTGGCCTTTTCGAATCGATGCCCGCGCATTGCAGTCGACACCATGATTCCCCTCGCCATTGTCCGCGTGGGATTATCTCTATCCGCCGGTCACGACGGCGGGCGAAGCTGAGGCCGTTTCCGCTGGCCCGCCATATCAGGCGTGCCCTGGCGTGACGGCGCGCTCCTGTTCTCCAGTGGTCAATGCGAGCACGACAAGCGCGCACGCCGGCGCAATCAGCGCCCAAAATCCCGCGTAGCGGTAACCCAATGCACCAACCGCCGCGCCGATCGCGAATGCAACGATGGCGGGCATCATCGTCGCGAACCTTGCGCGCGCCGTTGCGCGCATGCTCTCGGTGGTGCCCGCCGAGAGCATGTCGACCACGTCCAGGATTGCTTGCGTGACGTTGCCCGTCATCACGGTACTGGGCACGCTGGAGCGCTTGATGAGCTTCGGATGCGCGTTCTGCATGCCCATCGCGAACGCGCCGACGATACCGGCCACCGTCACCGAAAGGCTTTCAGGCTGGCTGATTGGCGTCGCCCAGACGCCGGCGAGGCAGTAGCCGAACATGAGCACGGCCTGAACGGCATGAAGCAGGCGCGCGCCGTGGCGCGCATGCTGTTCGGACAACGACCGTATGAGCATGGCACTGACGACCACTCCGCCGATGAACGCGGGAAACACAATCAGCTTCAGGAGTACGCCGCGGCCAAAACCCGCAATGCCGGCGCCAATTAGCACGAAGTTTCCCGTCACGTGCGCGGTGAACAGCCCGAACAGCGCGACGAAACTCAGCGTATCGACAAAGCCGGCGATCGCGGCGAGGATCGTATCTTCGGATTTCATTGCGCCGATTTCGCGTGAATCTCGGCGATATAGCCGCCCGGGAACTCGACGATCGCGGCGTCGCGCCCGTCCGAAGTAAACGCCGGCACGAGCACCTGCACGCCCGCGGCCTTCGCCTTCTCCAGCGTTGCGGCAAGATTCGGCACTTCGTAGCCCGTCACTTCCCGCCCGAACGGATAGGGCAGACGGCCATCGGTCACGAGCACGGTCATCTTGCCGAAGCCCGATTCGATACGAACGCGGCGATATGTGTCGTTCGGCCGGCCAATCTCGATACCGGGCGCATTGGCGACATCGGACACAACCTTGCCGTGCGAGAACTTCACGAAAGCGTGAACCAGCTTGCGCATGTTTTGCGGCGACACATAGACACGGTTCTCGGGAATGGTTTGCAGCGCATCGTAATGTGGCGCCTGGGTATGCCAGTAGAGCTGCATCTTGAGGCCGCCTGGCCACGAGATGATGGCGTCGCGGCCGATCGGATCGGGGAACGTATCGACGATCACGTCCGCGCCGAGTGCGCTCGCGGACTTCATCGCCGCGTCCATGTCGGTCACGAGGTAGCCGGTGCGCTCCTCGCCGAAGGGATACGGAATGGGCGTCTTGAAGCCGAACACGGAAATCGTGCCCGACGGCGTAAACACGAGCTGCGAAATCGTCTGGCTCGGCGTTGGTGTAACCTGGAATACGCCCTGCTTCGACTTGCTGCCGCCAAACGTTGCCACGAAGCTGTCGGCGAAGCGATCAAAGTCGTCCGCCGCAACGTACACGTGCGTCGTATCGTATTGCGGACCGACTGCGACGTACGGCGGCAGGACCGCCTGCTTGGGTGGTGTCGCGAATGCAACTGGCGCGGCGACAAAACTGCTCGCGATCATCACGGCGAGCAGAGCAGAGCGAATCGTGTTCATGACCGTATTTCCTTGTTGTTTCATCGTGCTGTCTGATCAATCAGGTGTGGCTTTCGCCGGCCGCACCTTTGGCGTCGCCGAGCATGGTCGCGAGCACGAGCGCCGCGATCAATCCCAGATGCTCGAAAAAACTGTTGAGCGCCATGAAGCGCGCAGCGCCGGTCTGGTTCCAGAAGTCATTGGCGACCAGCATGGCGACGACCGTCAGCACGCCCAGGCCGCCCGCGCCAATCCACGTGAAGCGGCGAAATACGACGCATAGCGATCCGCCGATCTCGATCGCGACCGCGAGCGCCGCCCAGAGCGCGGGCGGGTGCAGGCCGAAATGCGCCTGCTCCGCGATGGCGCTGTCGAAATGCAGCGCCTTGTTAAAGCCGCCGACCAGCCACGCGGACACGAGCGCGAGGCGCACGAGCGGCCCGACCCATGGCTGCGCAAGCAGCGCGCGGACCCACGCCGGGTTGCTGCGGCCGGACCATGCCGTCATGTCAGATGGCCCAGCAGGAGCAACCGAGCGCGCCCCAGAAGCCCTTCGCGTCTACGGTCGGCAACGCGCGGTCCCATGCGAGCGCGTGCGCGTGGCCATGCAGATTGCAGGCGCTCGCGCACCCGCACAACGCCGTGGCAGCCGCACGCTGAAGCGGCGCGCCTTCGCTGCGCTGACTTGCGTCCCCGCGCCCCCAGCCGGCAAAGCCGCCGTACTTCCGCACCGGTGACCAGTCCGGCATCGCCGCCGGAATCGGCGCATCGTGCTGCGAGAACGGGCCCGCGCCCCAGACGATCTTGCCTCCCACCACTGTGAGCAACGCGGTGGTGCCGGCGATGTCGTCCTCGGCGCACGCGAAGTAGTCGCGGTCCGGCACCATCAGGTCCGCGAGCTGGCCGACCGCGATGCGGCCTTTCTTGCCTTCTTCGTTCGAGAACCAGGTGACGTACTCGGTCCACATGCGCAGGGCCGTCTCGCGATCGAGCAGGTTGCGCTGCGGATACATCCGCAGGCCCGCGACCGTCTTGCCGGTCACCAGCCACGCGAGCGACACCCAGGGGTTGTACGACGCAACGCGCGTCGCGTCGGTGCCGGCGGAGACCTTGATGCCCTTCTCCAGCATCTTCGCGACTGGCGGCGTGGCTTGCGCCGCCTCCGCGCCATAGCGCTCGACGAAGTACTCGCCCTGGTAAGCCATCCGGTGCTGCACCGCGATGCCGCCGCCGAGCGCCGCGATACGGTCCATCGAACGCTCGGAGACGGTTTCCGCATGATCGAAGAACCAGTTGAGGCCGGCGAGCGGAATGTCCTTGTTCACCTTCTCGAACACGTCGAGCGCGCGGCCGATGGTTTCGTCGTACGTAGCGTGCAACCGCCACGGCCAGCGATTCTGCGCGAGCACGCGCACCACACCTTCAAGTTCGCCCTCCATCTCGGGCGCCATGTCGGGTCGCGCCACGCGAAAGTCCTCGAAGTCGGCAGCCGAATAGACGAGCATCTCGCCCGCGCCGTTATGGCGGAAGTAGTCCGTGCCGTCGTGATAGCGGGACGTGCTGGTCCAATTCACGAAGTCTTCCTTCTCGGCCTTCGGCTTTTGCGTAAACAGGTTGTAGGCGACTCGCACCGTCATCTCGCCCGCTTCATGCAGCTTGCGGATAACCTCATAATCCTCCGGGAAGTTCTGCGAGCCGCCGCCCGCATCGATCGCGCCGGTCACGCCAAGGCGGTTGAGTTCGCGCATGAAATGGCGCGTCGAGTTGTACTGATACTCGGGCGGCAGCTTCGGCCCTTTGGCGAGCGTCGCGTAGAGAATCGATGCGTTCGGATTCGCAAGCAGGAGGCCGGTGGGATTGCCCGCGCCATCGCGCAGGATCTTGCCTCCCGGCGGCTCCGGCGTGTCCTTCGTATAGCCGACCACGCGCAGCGCGGCCGCGTTGAGCAGCGCCCGGTCGTACAAATGCAGGATGAACACGGGCGTATCGGGTGCGACCGCATTGAGTTCCTCGATGGTCGGCAGTCGCTTCTCCTCGAACTGATGCTCGGTAAAGCCGCCCACCACGCGCACCCATTGTGGCGCGGGCGTGATCGCGATCTGCTGCCTGAGCATTTCCATCGCCACGGCGAGCGAGCCCACGCCGTCCCAGCGCAGCTCCATGTTGAAGTTGAGGCCGCCGCGGATCAGATGCAGGTGATTGTCGATCAGGCCCGGCAGCGCGGCCCGGCCGCCCAGGTCGATGACCCGGGTCGAGCCGCCCGCAAGCGGCATCACGTCGGCATCGCTGCCGACCGCGACGAAGCGGCCATCGGCCATGGCCACCGCGGAGGCGACCGGGTTCGAACGGTCCAGCGTCGTGAACCGTCCGTTATGCAAAACTAGATCGGGTTGGGTGCCGGTAGCGCTCATGTGCGTTTCCTCCCTGTGCTCACTTTGCTCAGTTCAATCAGAAGCCCAACAACCGCCGCAGTGTCGGAATGGCCTGCACGCCGATCACCATGCCCAGCAAGCCGATGAGGGCAATGAGTGGCGGGGCGGGCGAACGGACCTTGATCACGCTGTAGATCACGCCTATCAGTACGCCCGCACCCAGTGACACCAGATACGGTTCCATATGATTACTCTCTGATAAATCCATAAGGGGAACAGGGCGGTTCAGTTGCTCGGCGAAGTCAGGATCTGTGACAGCGTGGCGCCTGCGTCAAAGCGCTCGAACTCCACGGCGTCGTGCTCCTGAATGCCCCAACGTCGTTCGGGCCGGGCTTAACGCACCGCGCGCGTCGCGGCGGTGCGCAATCTTCTCGACAGGCGCGTCTTACTTCGCCGGCACGGCCGGCAGCGCCTCATGCGGCGTAGCCGTGCGCTGCGGCGCCTTGTGGACCATCGTGTAGGCATAGTCGATGCCCATACCGTATGCGCCCGAGTGTTCTTTCGCGATGGCCATGACTTCGTCATAGGTCTCGCGGCGTGCCCAGTCGCGCTGCCATTCGAGCATGACCGGTTGCCACGTGACCGGCACGACGCCCGCCTGGATCATGCGCTGCATCGCGAAATCGTGAGCGTCCTTCGACGTGCCGCCCGACGCATCGGCCACCATGTAGATCTCGTAGCCGCCTTCGAGCATCGCGCTGAGCGAAAATGTCGCATTGCAGACTTCCGTCCACAGACCCGACACGATCACCTTCTTGCGCCCGTTCGCGGCCAGCGCGTCACGCACTTTCTGGTCGTCCCACGAGTTCATCGACGTGCGCTCGAGGAGCTTCATGCCCGGAAACACGTCGAGCAGTTCGGGATAGGTAAACCCCGAGAAGCTTTCCGATTCGACGGTCGTGATAATGGTCGGAATCTTGAACACCTTGGCCGCCTTGGCCAGCGCGACAACGTTGTTCTTCAGCACCTGGCGGTCGATCGACTGCACGCCCAAGGCCATCTGCGGCTGCTGATCAATGAAGATGAGTTGGCTGTTCTGCGGGGTGAGTACTTCAAGCTTCGGATTGCTCATGACGTGTATCTCCTTCAATGCGGAGAAAATGAAGGCCCCCTCGCCGGCGTGAGCGCGAGGAGTCCGAGATCCATTGCGCTGGGGCATACGTCAACCAGCCTTAATATTTAATACCAAAGCCGGCGAAAGAACACCCCAAAAATTGAGTACGATTCCGAGAATTGCACCTTTAAGTGAACTTAACTACTCTGCCCTTACTCGATCGGACCCGAAACACCTTTGAACCATCTGTTGCGCAGTGCCTGTCGCCGTCCGACCGTCAAGTCAGGGAGACTCGCATCATGAAACCGTATCTCTTCTCGTTCCTTGCCGGCATTCTTGCCGGCATCGTTTACAGCGCGATCGGCGTGCAGTCGCCAGCCCCGCCCACCGTCGCGCTGGCGGGCCTGCTCGGCATTCTGGCCGGCGAGCAGATTCTTCCCGTCGCACGTCGAATGCTATTGGGCGTCAAGCTCAAGGCGGCATGGAGCGAAGCGAAATGCAGCCAGCACATGTTCGGCCCACTGCCCGGCGGTCACGTTGCCGATGCAGCCGCCAAGGACAAGCACCCATCGTGACTCATCGTCCTGCACACCATTGCGCGCTGCGCAATCCGCCTGCACGCGCATGAACAACGTCGAACTCTTTCATTACCTGCTGTTGTTGATCTGCGGCGCGGGCGCGCTCACCTGGCTCGCCGAGCGCGTCGCGATCCCCCCCGCCGTCGTGTTGCTGCTCGGTGGCTGCGTAATCGCGGTCGCGGGCAAGCGCGCGCCCGACATGGACCCGAACCTGCTGCTCGCGGCCGTATTGCCGCCACTCCTTATGTCGAGCTCGTTCTACACCGCATGGAAGGAATTCCGCGCGGAGCTCGGCACGATCGTTTCCCTCGTGCTGGGCGCGGTCACGGTCACGACCGCCGCGGTCGCCGTTGCCGTGCATGCGTTCAACCCGGGCCTGCCATGGGCCGCCTGCTTCGCGCTGGGCGCGATCGTCTCGCCGCCCGATGCGGTGGCCGCGAAGGCGATCCTGCAGCGCCACCCGCTGCCGGCGAGGCTCGTCGCCGTGCTCGAAGGCGAGAGCCTCGTGAACGACGCGTCGGGCCTGCTGCTCTATCAGGTGGCGGTCTCGGCCGCGCTTGCCGCGACTATCACGGTCGCGAGCGCAACGGGCCTGTTTTTTTCGCTGACACTGATCGGCGTCGTGGTCGGCCTCGCGTGTGGGGAGGCGATGTGCTGGGTGCTGCAGCGCCTCTCCGATGCCATGCTCGGCATCGTCGTGACCTTCGTGATGGCCTGGGCGAGCTACGGGCTTGCAGATGCGGTCGGCGGCTCGGGTGTGCTGTCTGTCGTGACCTGCGGGCTCGTGTTAGGCATCCGCCAGCATCGCGTGTTCGATGCCGCCATGCGCATCAAGGCCAAGGCGACCTGGGAGGCGATCGTGTTCGCGCTCGACGCGCTCGTCTTTATCCTGATCGGCCTCGCGCTGCACGGCATCCTCGCGCGCGTGAATTATGAAGTCGCCGTCTTGATGGCCGGCTTGCGGGTCGCGCTGCCTGCCACAGTGGCTGCGATTGCAGTCCGCCTTCTGTGGGTGTTTGCCGCGATCTGGCTGCCGAGCCGCATGCTCGCGAAGCGTACGGGCAGCCAGCCGTGGTCGGCCGGCGAGGCCGTCGTGCTGGGATGGGCCGGCATGCGCGGCGTGGTAAGTCTCGCAGCCGCGCTCGCGTTGCCGGGCAATTTCCCGGGCCGCGACCTGATCGTCTTCAGCACCTTTCTGCTTATCATTGCGACGCTCGTCGTGCAGGGCGGCAGTCTTGCGCCGCTCATCCATCTGCTGAAGCTGCGCCCGCTCGCGCGGCAGACCATGTCCGAGCACGAGACGCGCGCGCGCACCTTCGGGGCTTCGCTCGCCGTACTCGAAGAGATGGACAAACAGGCGTCCGGTTTCGAGCGCGTGGCGCTCGAGCGCCTGCTCGCCGAATACCGGATCCGCGTCACAGCGAATGAAGACGCGTATGCGCTGGGAGCGGAACGGGTCGAAGGCCGCGCGCACTTTCTGCGTATCGAACTGAAGCTGGTCGGCACGTCACGCGAGGCGCTCCTTGGCCTGCATCGCGACGGCAAGGTCGATGATGGGGTCTTGCATCGCATCGAATCCGAACTCGATCTCGAAGAGCTTCGCCTGTTGCGCCTACTCGAACCGTAAAGGCTACGCGCCGGGCGCGTCACCTTCGGAGCTTCAATGCACGGACTGCTTCGACGCAGCCGTCGCCCGAAGCGCGCCGCGGCCAGGTTCATGGATTGAGCGGTCCGTGGGTCAGAATTCGGCGGAAATCAACACACCGCCCTTTGAAATACCAGACGCCCTACGTGCGGCTCCGTTTTCGCGACCCTTTGCCCTCGCGCTTCTCCGCGGCTGCCGCCATGCGCTGTCGTGCAACGTCGCGCACGGCTTCGATAAAGGCCCGGCCGACGGGCGACGGCTGCGTATCCGAGCGGCGGATCAACCCAACCGGTTCACCGGTTCCAGCAAACGGCAACGGCAAACGCACCAGCATGCCGTGCGCAAGCTCGTACTCCACGGCGCTCAGCGGCACGAACCACACCGCGCCGTTTTCCAGCGTCAACGCCCGGCCTGTGGAGACCGACAGCACTTCGACGAACGCCGACAGGGGCGGCACGCCCCACGCACTCAACAAGCTCTCCGCCGATTGCCGGATCAACGTGCCGAAGGGCGGCAGCACAACGGGAAAATCTTCCAGCGACGTGGCCGGCAAACCCGCACCGGACGCCAGCGGATGCCCCGCCCGCACCACCGCGATCAACGGCTCGCTGAACAGTTGCTCGAAACTGAGCCCGACCATCCGCTCCGGATCGGCCAGACGCCCGATTGCAAATTCGATCGCGCCCGCTTTCAGGCGCTCGAGCAATTCCGGGTTGGCGCCCGTCGCCAGACGCACAATCACGCGCGGCCAAAGCGCGGCGAACTGCTTCAGCGCCGGCGGCATCAACGCCGCCGCGACCGTTGGCAAGATGCCGATCTCCAGTGTGGCAGCGGCCGCGCCTTCCGCTCGCGCGAGCAGGTCGACGCCTTGCCGCAGCGCGCTCACGCAGGCACTGGCGTGCGGCATGAAGAGCTGCCCCTCGCGGGTCGGCACGGCGCCGTGGCGGCCGCGCTCGAACAGCTTCACGCCGAGAATGTCCTCGAGTTCGGTGACTGTCTTGGAGACGGCAGGCTGTGTGATCGACAGGCTGTCAGCCGCTCGCTGGACGCTGCCGAACTGCGCGACGGCCAGAAAGCACTGAAGATGACGGAATTTGACGCGGCTGTCCGCGAGGCTGCGTTGCATAACGGCAGGTTATACGAAAAGGGTGAAAACGTCATTTTTCATAACCTTCCGGGTTGGTTAAAGTCCTTCCATCACGTCGTACCCCACAATTCCTCGAAGGAGACACTGATGGACGATTCCCTTCTCAGCGCGCGCGACTTCGCGTCCCACCCGGCCTATATCTATCCCGGCTACGGTTCGTCGGTTAAACGCGGCCCCACGCGTCCGCTGATTCCGCTGAAGGAAAAGCTGCGCGACCAGCACGTGCCGGTCTATGGCACGGAAGATCTCGGCGAACTCGACCACGATCTCACGCGCAATGCGGTGCGCAACGGCGAGCCGCTTGGCGAACGCATCATCGTGACGGGCCGTGTGCTCGACGAGGGCGGCCGCCCGGTGCGCAATACGCTGGTCGAAATCTGGCAGGCGAACGCCGCCGGCCGCTATGTGCACAAGGCCGACCAGCACGACGCGCCGCTCGACCCGAACTTCCTCGGCGCGGGCCGCTGCATCACCGATAACGACGGCCGCTACCGCTTCCTGACGATCAAGCCAGGCGCGTATCCGTGGGGCAATCATCCGAATGCGTGGCGCCCGAACCATATCCACTTTTCGCTGTTCGGCGACCATTTCGGCTCACGCCTCGTCACGCAGATGTATTTCCCTGGCGACCCGCTGCTGGCCTTCGACCCGATTTTCCAGGGCACGCCGGAGCACGCACGCGACCGCCTGATCGCGAATTTTTCGCTGGACACCACGCAAGAGGCCTATGCGCTCGGCTACGACTTCGACATCGTGCTGCGCGGCCGCAACGAAACGCCGATGGAGCGCTAAGCCATGACCACTCTCAAGCAAACGCCTTCGCAAACCGTTGGGCCCTACTTCGCGTACGGTCTGTGCCCGCAGCAATACGACTTCGACTTCAAGAGCCTGTTCACGCCCGTTCTGGCCGACCGCGAGGCGGCCGGCGAACACATCACGATCGTCGGCCAGGTATTCGACGGCGACGGCAAGATAATTGGCGATGCGATGCTCGAAGTCTCGCAAGTGGACGCGAATGGCCACTACCCGGAATCGCGCGAGGAAGTCCTGAAGACAGGTTTTCGCGGCTTTGCGCGCGTCGGCACCGGTACGGATCCGCACAAGCGCTTTGTCGTGGAAACGGTGAAACCCGGCCGCGCCAGCCCGGACGAAGCACCGCATTTGAAGGTAACGCTGACGATGCGCGGCATGCTGCTGCACACCTTCACGCGCATTTATTTCGAAGACGAAGCTGCGGCCAACGAGAAAGACCCCGTGCTGGCAGCGGTTCCAGCGGACCGGCGCGGCACGCTGATCGCGCGCCGCGAACCGGATGTGGCCAACGTGTACCGCTTCGATATCCACATGCAGGGCGATAAGGAAACCGTATTCTTCGACCTGTGATGCGGTTTTTCTATACTTTCAGATAGCTTTCACCTACACTGGTCATGATCCGTCTTGCGACTGGATCGCGAAACTCCGAGTAGTTGAGCCCGCCTTGCGCGGGCTTTTTTTCGGCTTTTGTGTCTGCAGCAGCTCGCCCATCAGTTGGGACATCGAAGCAATCTGACGCCCCACTCCCCATTCAACAGCGGAAATGTTCGATGTTCTGTCCGGCGTACGTGGCGCGCTTAAGCCAGTCCGGCTTCTCGCCACGACCGTCCCACGTATTTCCGTAGGCGTCGCGGTACATGATCACCGGGACCGCGGCTGCGTCGGCTTCGATCGACTCGGCAAGCGCTTCCAGCGTAATGCCGTATTCGTCCATGCGGCGGCGGATCCAAACGACCAGACGCTCACGCGCATTCCCGTCGAAGTCGAACGACTGTTGTTCTTCTCGCTTTTTCATAACGTATCGGTATCGCGGCTACTCAAGCTCGCGTTGGAACCAACAAAGATATTGTTAAATAACTCGAAACCGAGGCTTAATTCAGACGGCTCGAATGCAAATCGGACTCACGACGCCTTTCCTGATGCGGAGCGAATCGCACCTGGAAACATGCTCAGTCAATCTTGGATAATGGGGATTCGCCGGCAACCGGTTCGAACAGCGCCCGTCGCTCGTGTTTCGCCCCGTGCCCCGAGGCTGCTGCAGCGTATGGAAAGTCATTCTAGCATTCAAGTTCTTTTGCTTGACGTAACGGATTGTTGTCTACAGTGCCGGGCTTTTCATTTAGCATTGGACGCATTAGCGCATAGGAGACCCACGACATGCCCGCTTCAACCGCCATTATCACCATCCTTGCCGCGCTCCTGCTGGGCGCCATGAGCCCAGGACCGAGCTTTGTCATCGTCGCGCGCAACTCGATCGGACTATCGCGCGGCGACGGCCTCGCCACCGCGCTCGCCATGGGCATTGGCGGCGTCTTCTTTAGCGGTATTGCGTTGCTCGGGCTCTATACGCTGCTGGCCACCGTCGAGTGGCTCTACATCGGCCTGAAAGTGGCGGGCGGTCTCTACCTGATCTATCTTGCGTCGAAAATCTGGCGCGGCGCCGCCAAACCACTCGCATTCGACGCGGCACAAGCCGCCACGACCAACGCACGCAAATCGTTCTGGATCGGTTTGAGCACTCAACTCAGCAACCCGAAGACAGCGGTCTACTACGGCAGTATCTTCGCGGCCCTGCTTCCGCAACATCCGCCGCTGTGGTGCTACTTTGCCTTGCCGCCGGCCATCTTCACTATCGAAGCGGGCTGGTACACGATCGTGGCGCTGTGCTTTTCGAGCAAGCGTCCCCGCGAAGTCTATCTGCAATGGAAAGCCTGGATCGATCGCGTCGCCGCGAGCGCAGTGACCGCGCTTGGATTGCGCCTGATCCTGACGGCGCATAAGGTGGGTATCTGAACTAGCGCTGCCGCCTGGCTGTCCGCTTGCCGCGTCGCGGCACGGCAAGCGGGCAACCAGGGCCTTACCGTCATGTGCCTGGCGCAGGAACTTCACGGCGCTTGAAAAAACAGTTACAAGTTATTGGTTGACGCCAACACACCGTGGCAGTTATCGTGTCGCCAGAGTTTCAAGAAGTCCGATAGCTGTTCATCAATGTCTCGCTCCCCCCAGCGGTATTCGTTGTCCTCTCCCTCCTTGACGCTTCTTCCGCTCGTTCACAGAGCACATCATTCTATTTTTACTCAAGGTTTCATCATGGATACCGGTACCGTTAAGTGGTTCAACGACAGCAAAGGCTTTGGCTTCATCACCCCGGACAAGGGCGGCGACGACCTGTTCGCGCACTTCTCCGAAATCGGCGGCAGTGGCTTCAAGACGCTGGCTGAGGGTCAAAAGGTGAGCTTCGAAACGAAGCAAGGCCCGAAGGGTCTGCAAGCGGCTAACATCACGCCGCTGTAAGTTTGAAGGGCTCGGTGTCCGGCAACGGACACCGGGTTGCAGCGACATCCTCGCGGAGCTTTGTCTCCCACAGTTGGCGCAATCGCTTTTTAGCCGCGTTTTATGCGAGCGGCTTGCCTAAGCGCCAAACGCCTCGTTGCACCTCATTCTCCCCTCCGGCTTCAACGCCCATTTTTCGCTTTTCCGACTGCGTCACGATTCGGCTCGCAATGGCTTGAATCTGCTTGTCCGCGTGACTCGTGCAAGGGTCCGCAAGGCAGCTGCGCACTCGAACACTATTAAAAAATTAAAATGCAAAACAAATCTGCTCACTACTACAACGGCTATGCCGTCAAACCCTCGGCGCATCGTTTGCCCGACGGTACTTTTTCATCCAACCTGCTGCTCGAACGCGCCAACAGTGCGCGCACCGATGGGCGCTACCAGTTCTATTCGCTCGACTACTTCACGAACGAAGAACAGGCCCTGCAGCATTCCGCACGTTGGGCCCGGCACTGGGTCGATACGCGCGGCTGAGCGCGCATTGCGCCGAATGACACGTCGGACGTTGCGCGCCATGCAGCGCGCCACGCCGTCACGCGCGCTGCGGCGCTACGATTTTCCTTCTGCCTTGAGCCGCGCGCGTAGTTCGAACTTCTGAATTTTTCCCGTCGACGTCTTCGGCAATTCGCCGAAGCGCACCGCTTTCGGCAGCTTGTATCCCGCAAGAAACTGCCGGCAATGCGCGATGATCTCTTCGGCGCTCACCTGGGCGCCTTCCCTGAGTTCGACGAAGGCGCAGGGCACCTCGCCCCATTTCGGATCGTCCATCGCCACCACAGCGGCCACCGACACCGCAGGGTGCCGGTACAGCGCGTCTTCGACCTCAATGCTCGAAATGTTCTCGCCGCCCGAAATGATGATGTCCTTGCTGCGATCGCGAATGCGGATATAGCCGTCGGGCATCCGCACGCCTAAATCGCCGGTATGAAACCAGCCGCCCGCGAAGGTGGCTTCCGTAGCGCGTGCGTTCTTCAGATACCCCTTCATGCAGATGTTGCCGCGGAACATGATCTCGCCGATCGTCTCGCCGTCGTCGGGCACGGGTGCGAGCGTGTCCGGGTCGAGCACGGTCACCGCTGCCTGAAGGTGATAGCGCACGCCTTGCCGCGCATTCAGCTCGGCGCGCGCGTTGTCGTCGAGCGCCTCCCACGCTTCCTGCTTCGCGCAGACGGCGGCGGGGCCGTAGGTCTCGGTGAGTCCGTATACATGAGTCAGGTCGAAACCGATCTCTTTCATCTTCGCGATCACCGCGGATGGCGGCGCCGCGCCGGCGACCATGGTCGACACGCGATGCGTGATGCCCTCGCGCCATTCGGCCGGCGCATTCGCGAGCGCGCTCTGCACAATCGGCGCACCGCAATAATGCGTGATGCCCTCGCGGCGAATCAGGTCGAACACGGTCTTCGCGTCGAATTTGCGCAGACAGACGTTGACGCCCGCACGCGCGGCAACCGTCCACGGAAAGCACCAGCCGTTGCAATGGAATAGCGGCAGGGTCCAGAGGTAGACCGCATGCTTGGGCATGTCCCATTCGAGGATGTTGCTGAGCGCATTCAGATACGCGCCGCGATGATGGTAGACCACGCCCTTCGGGTCGCCGGTCGTGCCCGAAGTGTAGTTCAGCGCAATGGCGTCCCACTCGTCGGCCGGCGTGGTCCATGCGAATTCGGGGTCGCCGGATTGCAAAAACGCTTCATAGTCCGTCGCGCGCGTAAATTGCGCGGCGTCGGCAGGCATGGCGTCCGCCACGCTGATCACGCGTAGCTCCGGGAATTCCAGCGTGGCGCGATGAGCGACCTCGCCGTATTCCGTATCGACGATCAGCGCCTTCGCCTCGCCATGCCGCAGCATGAACAATAGCGACGACACGTCGAGCCGCGTATTCAGCGTATTGAGCACCGCGCCGGCCATCGGCACGCCGAAGTGCGCTTCTATCATCGGAGGAATATTGGGCAGCAGGGCGGCGACCGTATCGCCGCGCTCGATGCCCGCCTCGCGCAACGCACTGGCCAGACGCCGCGCGCGCTCAAAGGTCTCGCGCCAGTTGCGGCGAATCTCCCCATGGACGACCGCCGGCCGCTCGCCGTAAACTTGCGCGGCACGCACGATGAAATCGATTGGCGTTAGCGGAATATAGTTGGCCTCACGGCGCTCGAGGCCCTCTTCGAACATGTGCTTCATCGCATCGTCTCCTAAGGCGCCGACCGCGCCGTCGATTATTCTGATTGATGAACTAGCCTACCAAGCGTCATGGTGAACTGTCTGTCATTCAAATGACAGAGTGGCGTGCCCGAACGCTTCGATGCGCGCCTGAACCCACCCACACCCCACTCGCCCTGCAAGCCGCTTATGACCGACGCACCGCTGACCGCCTCCGTAGACGCCCGCCCGCACCGGCCGGAACGCGTCGCGCACGCCGATCTGCCGCGGTTGTTCGGCACCTGCGCATGGTTTCGGGCACTTGCTGCCGAGCATCAGGCGATGGTGCTGGCGAGCGCGCACGCGGAGCATCTGGAAGGCGGGGCGTGGATCGCGCGCCGCCAGGAACCGTCGGACTACTGGATCGGTGTGCATTCCGGTCTCATCAAGCTTGCCATCTATAGCGCCTCGGGCCGCAGTTGCACGCTGTCCGGCGTGCCGCACGGCGGGTGGTTCGGCGAAGGCAGCGTGATCAAGCGCGAACTGCGCAAATACGACGTTGCGGCGATTCAGCCTTCCCTCGTCATGTTCGTGCCGTCAGACACGTTCCATGCTTTGCTCGAGTCGAGCCTGCCGTTCACCGGCTTCGTGATCCGGCAACTGAACAATCGGATGGGGGAATTCATCGCGTCGATTCAGAATAGCCGGTTGCTGGATGTGGACGCACGAGTCGCGCAGTCGCTCGCGCAACTGTTCAACCCGGATCTCTATCCGGACACGGGGCGCACCCTCACAATTTCCCAGGAAGAAGTCGGTCTGTTGGCAGGTGTATCGCGCCAGCGGATCAATCAGGCGCTGCAAAACCTCGAGCGGCTGCAGATTCTGCGCCTCTCGTACAACCAGATCGACGTGCTCGATCTCGAACGCTTAGGCGCGTTCGGCCGGGAGCAGATCTAGCCGTTCAGAATGAACGACCTAAACGGCGCGCGCATCGCTCCTGCGCGTGATGGGGCGCTCCAGCACCGCATCTGTGCCGAACAGCGCGAAGGCAATGCTGGCCAGCACGCCTGACTTCTTCCAGCGCAGGTAATAGCGGTGCGCCGTTTGATACGGCGCATATCGGTCGGGCATCGCGCTCCAGGGCGCGCGCGCGTGCAACACCCACATCACGCTATTCATCACCCAGCGGATATCGATGCTGGGGCGGCCGCGCCGCGGGCCGTGCTCCTGCATTTCGGGCAGTAGCGGCGCGATGCGATGCCATTGCTCATCGGTCAGATCCCGAATGGGCGGCGAGTGGGGCGAGGGATTCGAAGCGGGAATATTCATGCAGTGAACATGCACACTTGCCGCGCTCCTTGCTGGCAACGCGGCGAGACAGGGTCGATCAATCAATGAATTTCAGACTAACCCAAGCACGCTTTCGCGAAGGTTAACTCTTGTTAGAAGAAGTCTCCGCAGCGAAATCCGCGCGCATAAAAAAAGGTGCCGCGAGCGGCACCTTTTTTGCACTACAACCAGCTTCTGTTAAAGCTTAGAAGCGGTGACGCAGACCGACCGTAGCAGCCGTCTGGTTCTTCGACGACGACGGCAGTTGCGTCACGTCGCCGCTGTAGATCGAAGCGACACCGCCGTCGCCCATTGCGTGCTGGTACACGGCTTGAGCGTAGACGTCCGTGCGACGCGACAGCGCGTAGTCAGCCTGCAGGCCGATCTGGTGGTAGCGCACCGACTCCGAACCGCCGTTTGCGCCAACGCCGTAGCCCTTGCCGTCCGTGAACGTGTAAGCAACGCCCAGGCCCAGAGCCGGGGTCACGTTGTACTTGCCGTTGACTTCGTAGTTGTTGGCGCGCAGCGATTGATGGCCAACCGTGAAGTTGTCCGAACGCGATTGCGTCCATGCCAGACCGACGGTAGCCGGGCCGAATGCGTACGAACCAGCAGCGCCGAATTCACGCTGACGGAAGTTGCCGACGTTGCCAGCCAGCGCGTTGACGTACGAGCCGTCCGAAGCGCCGTTGTTAGCCGCGCCCGGGTTGTTTTGCTGTGCGTAAGCCGCGCCCAACTTCAGGCCTTGCCACTGGTATGCAGCACCGACGCTGTATTCGCGGTTGTTTGCGAATGCGCCAGCCTGGTTCGAGAAGCCGTACGTGCCGCCGAACTGGAAGCCAGCGTAGTTAGCGCTCGCGTACTTGATCGAGTTGTTGACTGCGTAGCCGCCGTTCGTGCTCAGGTTGTCGTTGTTGAACGGGTGCGCGAAGTACGTACCGCCCCAGCTGCCCGTTGCGGTCAGCGGTGCCAGGTAGTCTTGAGCTGCGTCGTATTGACGGCCCAGCGTGACCGTACCGAATTGCGCGCTCGACAGACCGACGAACGCTTGACGGTTGAACATGCCGTTGTTGTTAGCGAACTTGCCGTTGTTGATGTTGAAGCCGCTTTCCAACGTGAAGATTGCCTTCAGACCGCCGCCCAGATCTTCCGAACCGCGCAGGCCGAACATGCTCTGGTTGATGCCGCCGCTACCTGCTGCCCACTTTGCGTTGTGGTTGACGTTGCTCGTGTACGTCAGGCCCGCATCCAGCAGACCGTACAGGGTCACGCTGCTTTGTGCGTGTGCGACGGAAGCGAACGATGCGGCAACCGCAACGACGATGAGACTCTTTTTCATGCGTGGTACTCCTGTTCGATAAATTTACGCGGGGAGCGGGACTTGCCTCAGCAGCGCGTGCATCACACACTCAGCCGCCCTGATTGCTGAACCGCATCGGCTCAGCCGGGCACCCTCGAAACGAAGCGTGAGTGTAGGGGGACACCCTGGTACCAACGCCCGCAATTCACGCAACAGGATTTTTCGGAATTAGCAACAATCCTTGAGGCTTTGCTATTAAGCCTTTGTTTTTGCACCATTTATTGCAAGATACAGCGCATGCAGCACATGCTCTTAACACAAGTATTTTGCAACTTTTCAATATTGCGAGTTGTGTGCATGCAACAGTGTTTTAATATGCCCGACGTAATCGGGTCGGAACCACTAAAAATCAGAAGGCACTGATTGCTCGAAAATGAGGCAATTGCTGCGGTTCATTTCCGTGTGGAGTAAATTTATTTTAGAAATTCGGGAACTTAATCGGATATATATTGTCACGTTTTGCTGCGACATTAATCTTTCCCGGTACGTCGCCAATGGGCGTCCCTAATGGAATTCGGCCAATCAAGTCTTTCAAGGCGTGAATAACGTAATTGGTTCGCTTCAACTTCACGCGCCACAGCGGTCTGGCTCAACGGCACGTCTGCCTTGCGGATGCGGGCCACGACGGAATGCGTGTGACGACTCCCTCATTGCCGGGCACGCCGATATAAATTCCGCCGTCAGGCCGTCTGATGGAACGCACACAGCAGCCCAATTCCATTTGCGGCAGCGTGGCCAATTTCGTGCGCCATTAGGGGAAGCTTTCAGCACGGGCTTTGTCCGGTGGTGAACTGCGGCGCCGGCCGCCGCGTGACATGACTCGTGCTGAAAGCGGATGGCAATTAAATCAAACAGCCTTCCGTATTTAGATAACGGCGCGGTCATTCCTCTTTTCACACGGAGTTTCCCTAATATCCAGCGACCTCGGCCTTGCCCTTCGCCGCGCGATCGCCGGACCACCCGCTCGTTCCCGGTAGAAACGTCTGGCGTGGGCGGATCAGTTCGCGCCTACGGCGATCAACTTGTTTGAGCGAGGAACAGCCGGATTTCCTCGGTAAGCCATTCGCGCAGCGCACACACCTTAGGGTCGTTCCTGCTTCCAATGCGATAGACGAGGTCATGGCCGCGCTCGGCCTTGAGGCGAAACTGTGGGAACGGCGCTACCAGACGTCCGGCGGCAATGTCATCGGCGACGATCACGCTGCGCCCCAGCGCCACGCCTTCGCCGCGGATTGCCGCCTCGATGGCCATGCTCCCGTGACTGTAGGTCGGACCACGAGCGCTACGAATGCCATGCACTCCCGCCAGCGCAACCCATTGCTCCCAGTTGGCCAGCATGCGGTCCTCGTGCAGCAAGGTACAACCGGCGAGGCTCACCACGGACGACAAGCCGCCCATTTTCGCCCGGTACCCGGGACTGCAAACCGGGGTCACGGTCTCTTCCAGAATCCGCTCAGCAAGGACGCGCGGATACCGGCCGCTCCCGTAGCGGATGGCCACATCCACCTCGCCGTCGTTCAGATCGACATACGTGTCGGTCACGTCGAGGTGAACGTCGAGTTCAGGGTGAAGCGCCTTTAGCCGATGCAGTCGCGGGGCGAGCCACTTATTCGCAAAGGAAACGCTCGCGTTGATCTTCAGACGCGCCACCGGCTCGCGGGCACGAAGACGTTCGGACTCCTTTGTCAGTTCTCCCAGCACGCGGGTAACGGCCAGCAGAAACTCGGCGCCCGCTTCGGTCAGCACGATGCGCCGGGTCAGGCGCTGAAACAGCGCGACGCCAAGATGGCTCTCGAGCGTCTTGATGTGCCGGCTCACCGCGCCGTGGGTGACGTGCAGTTCCTCGGCAGCCAGCGTCATGCTCAACAGCCGTCCGGTAGCTTCGAAGGCACGCAGCGTTTGCAAAGGAGGGAGGCGGTCGAACACAGTCGAAACACGTGTGAGTTGTACTCACGCATTATATGACGACAAATGGTTTGTCAGCCGCGGCGGCAGCCGTCAAGATTTGCTGGCAGCCGCGAGGTGCCAGTCGCAGGAATGCGCGGGGTGGCGCTTCAATTATGTTTGCGGTGGGAATCTCATTGCCATTCTTATTGATGTTTCTCCGATCATGGATCTACTAATTTTCAAACTTGTCTTTACGCCGCTGTTGCTATTGGGTGCGAGCATCGCCGCGCGCCGCTGGGGCGAAGCGATCGGCGGGTTTCTGGTGGGGTTGCCGCTCACATCGGGGCCGATTTCGGTATTCCTGACACTGGAACATGGACCGGCGTTCGCCGCTCAGGCCACGGCGGGATCGCTTATCGCAACGATTGCGCAAGCGGCTTTCTGCTTTGCCTATTGCAGACTGGCGCCCCGCGGATGGTGGGTGGCTCTCGCTGGCAGCAGCGCGACGTTCGGCGTGGTCGCGAGCTTGCTTCAATGGAGCGAGCTATCGCAAGCGGGGCTCTTTCTCATTGCTGTCCTGGCCGCCGTGCTCGTGCTCAATCTCATTCCCAGCGGCACAACCAGAACCAGCAAACTCAATCCGCCGTGGTGGGACTTGCCTTCGCGCATGACGCTGATTGCCGGCCTCGTGATTGGCGTGACACTGATCGCGCCTTACGTGGGACCGGAAGCGAGTGGCGTATTCGCGTCGTTCCCGTTCATGGCAATCATTCTTGCGGTGTTTGCTCACCGCATGATCGGCCATGAAGCGGCGCAGCAGTTGATCCGCGGCATGCTGGCGGCACTTCCTGGCTTTGCGGCGTTTTTCTATGTGCTAAGCCTGACGTTGCCGCGGCTTCACGTGCTTGCCGCGTACGGCTGCGCGATTCTCTGCACGCTCGCAATACACGCCGTCTCCTTGTACCGGATGCGGCTCCCGGCCCCCTTGCCCGCAGCAGAGTAGCCATAGACAACAGACGCGCCCGGGCGTTATTTGCCACGTGCTACAGACACCAGCTTTTTCACGCGTCGCGCCATGTTCACGAATACGCCATCGGACTCGTGCACAGCCTGTCGTCTGTGCGGCATCTGCTGAACGTCATGCCAGTCTTCTTGCAGCGCGCGCGCGTGATCGGCGGGGTTGAATGGCCATTCGACCACCACCGCTCTCAAAACGGCCGCGCGCTGGCCCGTCTCGGCGCCGTCTATATAAGCGTTGATTGCCAGCGCCTCGCGCTCAGCCGCTCGCTGGGAATCGACCGCAATAAAGTCGTTGAGTCCTTCGATATGGACGCACCATAACTGTTCGCTCACGTCCTGTCTCCCTATATCACGCGTAGCCGCTCCCACTTCAGATCTGAAAAGCAGGGACCTTGCGTGGCTTCACTGAACTTCACGTCATTGTGTTCGCCGTTCCATTCCATGACCTGAACGTTTTCATCCGCGTCGACGGTCACATCCCATCCTATGCATCGTGCGAAAGGAATCTTCTGGTGCAGGTCGAGCACCATCGCAACACATTGAGAAAATGCGGGGATTTTCACGCCGGAGAAGCGGACTCCGGAATCGGGATGCATCTCGGTCGCACCCCAGTCATTCATATAACCCTGACGAGCCAGTTCACCGGTAGTCAGATCAACCGGCACACAGATATCGTGATCGCTCTGAACGTGGGTATCGTTCGCTCGTCCCAGCCGAAAAAAGCAGGCCCGGATAGAGATACGGCCGGCGTCGTCAACGACCGTCGTAAAGCGCAGCGTGGCTACCGGTTTTGAAGCAAAAGCATCGAACGCGTGGTGCTGCGCGATGAATTTTTGAATCACTCCGTTGCCAAGCGATCTGATGGTTTCGCGGTCGAAATTCCCTTTATCAAAGATGTGGACGCCCTTGCCCTGCCCCGAGCCGTCCAGCTTGAATACGATTCTGTCGCACTGCCCAAACACGAAGCTCTCGAACTCACGCGCTGGAATCACGATGCGTTCGTCCGTGAAAAACAGGCCATTGGCAAAATAGGCGATATCCGGAAACGCATCGCTGCCGAAGATCAGCCGCGACATCGACTTCAGGTCGGACAACTTGCCGTAAGACCCCTTCATGCTCGGCACTACCACGCTCCCGTAGTAGTTGTCCGGGATCCAGCCTTCCTTGAACGTTCCACTGAACACCGTATAGACGCGAAGCCACGGCGCGTAGATAGCGCTTCCGAACACATCGCGCGCGTAGGTATCGGCCAGCTTCAAGTTCTCCGGATCGGCCTTGCCGTTCTTCTTCTCCAGACATTGAAGGACTCGCCCGGCCTGGGCGCGATGATCCCGGTGAAACTTGAATTGTCCCGCCCTTTTTAGCGACCGCCTGACCGCGCGCTCAACATCGAATGACATCATCTCCACCCTGCGACTATGGCAGCAGATTCCAATGCGCTGCTCGCTGTACCGTAATACTGAGGCCTCGATCTAAGCTTAGTAAGCGTTAGGATGATGCAGCCCCTTGAATACGGTCGCTAATATGATTTTTACGTCGAGTCTGAATGACCAGTTCCTGAGGTAATAGAGATCATGCGCGACACGGCCCTCCATCTTCTCGATGCGATCGGTCTCGCCACGAAAGCCGTTGATCTGCGCCCACCCGGTAATGCCAGGCTTGATGCGGTAACGATGAATGTAGCCGGAGACAATGTTCTGATAGAGATCGTCGTGCTCAAGCGCATGAGGCCGAGGTCCCACCACCGACATGTCGCCGCGCAGCACGTTGAAGAACTGCGGCAGTTCATCAAGGCTCGTGCGGCGAAGGAATCCTCCCACTTTGGTGATACGCCGGTCGCCGCGTGTCGCCTGCTCGAGCACGCCGTGCTGCTGTTCATGCAGACGCATGGTGCGATACTTGTAGATCGTGAAGACGCGCCCATCCGCGCCTTTGCGGCGCTGCTTGAAAAATACCGGTCCGGGTGAGCTCAGCTTGACAGCAATCGCGCAAGCCAGCATGACAGGCGATACCGCGATCAAAGCGCCAAGTGCAAAAAGACGGTCAAACAATTCCTTCTGCACCAATGCATTGGGCGGCAACGGCGACGCCGCTAAATTGATGGCCGGTACACCCAGCAGGTCCGTGACACTTCCTTCAAACAGAGCCAGCGTACGCACGTCGGGCATAAAGCGTATGTTGATCAGATCATTGCGAAACTCGTTGACCAGCTTGAGTATCGTGCGCTCCTCGGTTAGCGGCAGCGCGAGCCACACTTCGCCAATGTGCTGTTCACGAACGTAACGGGCAAAGCTTGCATGCTCATCGAAGACACGCACCGCTGCCGTGGGAACAGCCGTGGTATCGGACCGCACCTTATACAGCGCGTTGGGGCGAAAGCCGGCGGCCGGATTCATCTCCATCTTGCGAATGATCTCATCGCAATGGTCTCCGCACGCCGCCATGGCCACCCGCTGCAAATTCAGGCCAGCGTTACGCGCCCGGCCGAGCAACACGTGCGTGGCCATGCGGCAGGCAATCATCAACCCGCCGGAAATACCTGTCCAATATACAAACCAGAGACGCGAAACGAAGTCGATACGATGCAGCGAGAACATCAGTGCCATCGCACAAGCCTGTACGATCAGCCAGCCGAGGGCGACTTGCCCCGTCAACACCCTTTTGGATCGTCCGCGCCAGGATTCGTACACGCCGACTGCCGGAAACACAGCCAACGAAAACGCTGCGGCGAAAGCCACGAACGCAAAATAGAACCCCCGTTGAGAAGCATCGTCGAAGCGAATCCTGGAGGCCACGAGTGCGCCAGCCAGGATCATCGTCACGTCGAACAGTCTTGCCATCAGGCCCGTAATCAATCGCATCGCAGCCCCCTGGAGCATGCACCGGTTAACCGGCGCTGATTTAGCCGCAACGTCCGTACTGATCGTCAAATCTGACGATGTCGTCTTCGCCGAGATACGTTCCCGACTGAACCTCGATAATCTGAAGCGGAACGCAGCCAGGATTTTCCAGCCGGTGACGTATGCCGAGCGGAATGTAGGTCGACTCGTTTTCACCGAGAAGGAATTGCTCTTCCCCACGCGTGACCATGGCTGTGCCGCTCACGACGACCCAATGCTCCGCGCGGTGGTGGTGCATCTGCAATGACAGGCGCGCGCCTGGCATCACGACGATTCGCTTCACCTGAAAGCGGTCACCATGATCGATCGAATCGTAGAAACCCCACGGCCTGCGGACTTTTCTATGCGCGTCGGCTTCCGGCGACTTCTCGCGCTTGATGCGCGAAACCAGTCCCTTGATGTCCTGCACGTGCGAACGGTCGACCACCAGCACGGCATCGTCGGTATCGACCACGATCGTGTTGTTCGTGCCGACACAGGCAACCAGCCGGCCCCCCTGCGAGCGTGCGTAAGTGGCGGTTGCGCCTTCGAACAATACGCGCCCGTTCGAAGCATTGCCGCACTCGTCCTTTTCCATCGCCTGCCAGACCGCATCCCACGACCCGAGATCCGACCAACCCGCTTCAAGCGGTACGACGATGGCGCTGAATGGCGGATCGGGCTTTCCTACCTGCTCCATCACCGCGTAATCGATCGAATCGGATGGCGAACGAAGGAAATCCGCGGCCTCGGGAATGACGCATTCATCCGTTTTCTTGGCGCCTCGATATGCTTCGACACACGCAGCGTGCATCTCCGGCTGGAACCGCTCGATCACGGCGAGCCAGACGGACGAACGAATCACGAACATGCCGCTGTTCCACCAGTAGTTGCCGGAACTGACATATTGCGCGGCGAGTTCCGCGGCAGGCTTCTCGACAAAACGCTCCATGCGACGCGCGCCATCCGGAAACGCCTCACCCAGGCGGATATAACCGAATCCCGTGTCGGCGTGATCGGGTGGAATGCCCAGCGTGGCGATCTCGCCCTTCAACGCATGACGTGCCGCAATTTCGATCGACCGATGAAGCGCCTCGAGATTCGCAATCGCGTGGTCCGCGGGCATGGCAACCAGGATGGCATCCTGCCCATCCTCGCATGCAGCGAGCGCGGCAAGCGTGAGCGCGGGCGCAGTGTCACGACGAGCGGGCTCGACGATGATGCGAGCATTCACCCCAATTTCGCGAGCCTGCTCGTAGGTCGCGAAGTAATGCTCCGCCCCGCATACGATGAGAGGATCCGCCGCGATCTCCCATGTCGTGCTGAAGCCCGCCATGCGTCCCATGGTGGCCTGTAGCAATGTCTGGTTGCCGATTACGTCGATCAGCTGTTTCGGAAACTGCTCGCGCGACACCGGCCACAGGCGAGTACCCGATCCGCCTGCAAGTATCACCTGCACGAGTGGGGGATAGTCCGCGACAACCTGATCCGCCACTTCGTTATCCGTCTGGTCAGCAACTACCGTAACCTTGCTCATTTAAAGCTCCTTTACATTGAATCCAGGCGGCGAACAAAAAACTCACGTCCGTGCACAATGCATTGCACTTTCAATTGCGCCGTCGGCTTCTTGTGTGATCAATGACAGGACAACCGTGTCAGGCGGGCAAAGCCCGCCATTCAGTTCACGGTGACTTAGGTGCACGCGCCGTGCCACCCATCAAGCTCGACGCGCAAAGCGTGGACAGCATCGCGGTTCGATCGCAGCGGCATCATGTTCAACAGCAACGACGCGCATCGACGTTCTACCGGCAAGCTGGTGCCACAGAGCAGTACTTGATGATCTCCATCATAGTCACGACTACGTTGCACCACAGCATTTCTGGCGCGAACCGTTGATGTTTTGGCTCTGATCGTTAGAGTTCCTTTTCTCAAGCGAACTAAACAGGCGTGATTTCGAGGCTTGATGAGATAAGCAGGTTGGAGATTCACCAATAACCGTGGTACCTTTCACGTGACCGAGTTGATGCTTTGCTTCGAAAAACAAAGCATCATTTTCTTCTGTTGTCCGTAATATGCTGGTTTTTGGCGTTCAGTTCCATGTTCCCCCTGCGAGCGTGGAAAGTTCTTCAACAAACTGTGCGCCATCCGCTTATCTGGAGCCGCAATGGCTTATATATCTCTATTCGCACTATTCCTGACGGTCACCAATCTGGTGCCAGTGAGTGCGGCTGGGTTGGTCCCTCTCGTCTTTCTTCCGTGGCGATTTTTTGGACGCACCTACCCCACGTTTATGACGCCGCTTGCCGCGTTCACCGTTTTTGTGGTGATTTCAACGCTGCTCTACGATCCCGGCTCGTTCCTGGAATTTGATTTCTATCGGCGCGACGGCAATTATTTCATCTCCTATGCGCCCATTTTTGCCGGTTGCCTGTACACGCACCGCTGGGATCTGAATAAAGTTCTTCGCACGTTCTTTGTGTTCGCGGTGCTGATCAACCTGCCGCCCTACGCGTATTACATCATCCACAACGGCCTATTCAGCATCTTCGCGCATGCCGACGACAGTTTCGGCAGCTATTTCATCGCGCGCAATGCGGCAGGTGGCTTCTTCGCCATGCTGTTCTGTTTGGGGGTCGCATGCTATCTGCAGAGGCGCAGCAAGTTGCTGCTGGCCCTGCTCGTCGTCAATGCGCTCATGCTGTTTTCCACCTATAGCCGAGGCTCACTGCTGGGCACGCTTGTCGTCCTGCCCTACCTCTACTTCGGCCGCAAGCGGTGGATACTGGCGACCCTGATCGCCTGCCTTCTGCTGGGCTCCATCGCGATGGCGATCTACCATACGGATCCGAGAGTGGACTATATGGGCTATCCCTTCACCATCGAGAATCAGAACGCCAAAGTCGCCAATCTGGACATCCGCTATGAATGGCTATGGCCGCGGGCCCTTGCGTACTTCCAGCAGAGCCCGGTCGTGGGCCTCGGTTTCGGCTCGTTCGACGATCACATCGGCAGCGTGACTTCCTACTTCAATCTGCTGGGCATCCCTTCGGACATGATCATCGAGCACAGCGACTCGCATGCCCACAATTCTTACCTGAACTTCCTTGCGGAGCTCGGTGTAACCGGTCTTGCCCTCATGCTGCTCTTCTACTGGAGGCTGATTGAATGGAGCAAACACGGCGCAGCCGCCGCTGCGCTATTTGGCGGCGGACAGAACTTCGCCGCGTTCAGGTTCGTTGAGATTTCGTCGGTTTGCCTGCTGGTCATGGCCGCGACCGAACATCGCCTGGTGTCGCCATCGAATGTGCTGATCCTTGCTCTCGTCATCTCCCTGCTGCTGGCAGCGCGGTCGGTCAACGCCGCCGCAATCGATTATCTCCAGCGAGGGGCAAACAATGGATCCGCCGGCGCATTTCCGCTCATGACTCGACGTCAGCGGGGTGACGCTGGTTAACGCGTAGCGGACCCATGGCAGGATAAGGAAGGAAGTGTTCGAGGCCGCCATAGGGAAGCCGCGAGTCGACAAAGTCCGTGAGCGCGGCGCGGAAATTCTCCGAGGAGAAGCGCTCCGCGTTTCTACGGCATGCGCGGGGGTCGAACAAGCCGACATTGCGCTCAAACCGGCTTACCGCGGCCAGCAAAGATTCCGGCGTCTGTTCACCAAAGAACACACCAGTTGGCCGCTCAAGCGGCAGTCCGACAACGGACTCAAGCGCACCGCCTCTGCCGAATGCAATGACCGGCGTTCCGCATGCCTGAGCTTCGACGACGGAGATACCGAAATCCTCCTCCGCGGCAAACACAAACGCACGAGCACGCCGCAAATGATCGATCAGCGCATCGAACGGCTGATGACCCAGGAGTGTCACGTTCTCGCCCGCCACAGCCTTGATCTTCTTCATCTCGGGACCATCGCCAATCACCACGAGCCGGCGCTCAGGCGTCTGTGAAAAAGCCCGTACGATCAGATCGATGCGTTTGTACGGCACCATGCGCGACGCCGTTACGTAGTAGTTGTCTTTCTGCACGCACATCGACATGTTTGCCAGATCGACGGGTGGGTAAATGACCGTTGCGTCACGCTGATAGGTCTTTCTGATCCGCCGGGCGATGAACTGCGAATTCGCCAGAAGGTGGTCCACGCCATTGGCCGAGCGCGAGTCCCATCCACGAATGTAGTGAAGCAGCACGCGCGCCATGAGGGACTTGATACCGGTGTTCAGATGGGCTTCGTTGAGATATTGATGCTGCAGGTCCCACGCATAGCGAATGGGGGAATGGACATAACTGATGTGGACCTGGTTCGGTCCGGTAAGCACACCCTTCGCAACCGCGTGCGAACTGGAAATCACCAGATCGTAGCCGGACAGATCGACTTGTTCGATCGCGAGCGGCATCAGCGGCAGGTATGCACGGTAGCGCTTGCGCGCCAAAGGCAACTTTTGAATAAAGGAGGTTTTGACGGATTTCCCCTTCACACAGTCACGGTCCTCCAGAAAATCGACCACCGAGAAGATGTCCGCTTTCGGGAAACATTCGATGATATTTTTCAGTACCTTCTCCGCGCCACCCGAAACCACCAGCCAATCGTGAACAATAGCGACCTTCACTTCGACCTCCCGTGAGATTTAAAGCTGACATCCTTCTTCTTCCACCATCCGGTTCACTCGCCCTTTGCAGAACGTGTCTCAGGCCGCAGCCCGCATGCCACCCGGACCATGCCCAGCGCTCGCGTGCCTCCCGGCACGAGGCTAATCAGTTCGAGCCGAATCACGACGCCCATCAGCATGACCGATAACATCGCCTCGCCAATCACCCGGGCTAGTGCAATTCCCGTGGCGCCGTATCGAGGCGCAAGAATGAGCGCTGCGACGAGATTGATCAGGCCCGAGGCGATGCCCACGACGGCCAGCTGGCGATCCTTCTTGCGCGGCACGAATACGTAACCCGCCACGAACTCGTTAAACGCCGCGAACGGAAACATCCACGCAAAAATCTGCAGAACGTGCGCGCTGGGTTCAAACGCGGCGCCAAGGATCAAGGGCAGCACGAAAGGCGACAGCGCCATCGCACCGCAGAAAATCAGCAGTCCGTACGCCATCAGCAGGGCCGCGCCGTGCCGGGTCGTTTGGTGCGCACCCTGCACGTCGCCCTGTGCGAGCTGCCGCGTGATGGTGGGAATGAACACCTGAGCGGCCGGCCCCATCAGCGCGAGCGCGATCGTCGCAAAGCGCTCAGCCGCGCCGAAATAGCCGACCTGTTCGGGCGTGGACAATAGGGTCAACAGATAGGTGGACGACGCCGTGAATACGACCGAGCCGGACGAGTAAAGGAAAAGCATCGTCGAGTTGCGCACGAGCGGAACGATGCCTGCCAACCTGAGACGCGGCCAACCCAGTTGATAGATCGTCAGACCGTAAGAGATGACCGAGGACGCCACTCCTGCAACCAGCAGGCTCGCAAGTACCCATACCGCGTCATCGGGTCCTTTTACGAGGGTCAGCACCAGCACGAGGCTCAGGAGAAAACCGAACACCTCAATGACAATAGGAGTTCGAAACTGGTGACGCCCCTGGAACATCCAACCGAGGTTCATGCCGGAGACGATGCCCAGCAGCGTAGCCAGCACGCCGATCAGCGGGCGTTGGGACAGGACCGGTGAACACATCGTAGCAATCAGGCCGATGCAGCCGCCCACCAGGCCATGCACGATGCGCGCGCTCACATGCAGCGAGAAAATGTCGTTGCACTCCTCCACCGATTGCGCTTTCGACACGTCGCGCATACCAACAGGGCTAAAGCCGTAGTTGACGAGCATCCATATCACGTTCATCAGCGACATCGACGCCAGCACGCGTCCGTAGCCGGCCACACCGAGCATCCTGCCGTAGAACGGCACCACGATGATGAGGTACACGTACCTCATCAAATAGCCGGCGTAGACAAATCCGACAATCCGAACGCTCTTTTTTCTATCCATGCAGTCCTCCGTGTACGCGTGCTGAACTTCAGCGCCCAGCCACGCGACGGCGGGCAAGCGGGTTGGCGATATAACGCACCACAAAGTCAGAAAGTGGCGAGTAAGGGACAAGACACATGCTTGAAAGCACAAGCGTGCCGAGTTTCTTCTTGAGGCTCCAGAATGGATTCGCCACGATGGTGTGTAGATAGTGACTGGAATCCCGCATCATCCACCGCCACCGTTCGATGAGCGTCGCCCGATACACACCCGAACAGAAGCGAGCCTTCTCGAGTGCAAAGTCGTGGAACGTTGGCGAAAGCTCCACCTGGAGCCGGGCTCTCGCGATGTTCCGCAGTATTGCCCATCGCTGGTTGACAGCTTCGGGCGCTCTATTGAGTTGCTCGGAGTTCGCGAACGCCACCGTCGCACCTCCCGCGTTGTGTACGCGATAGCCTCCCAACGACTGTCCAACCGCAGCGACACGGCCTACCAGCGCCACACCGTAGATCGCGTAGAAGTCCGCGCCGTAACGATTGATGTCCGCTTCCGGTACCGGAAAAATGCGTCTAAGCGCGCTCACGCTGTAGGCATTGCCCGAGGCAGGCGGCGACGGATACAGCCAGCCGCCCAGCAACAGCTTTCTGCAATCCGCGGGCGGTTCGTTGTGGGGCACATAGGCACCTGTAGGCGCGCCCGTGCCGTCCATGACGTCGAGGCGAAACTGGACCTTTGCACAGTCACCGGCTGCGAAGAACCGCATCACTTCTGAGACGGCACCTGGATACAGGACATCGTCGGAATCGAGAAAAATCACATATTCCGTATCAAGTATCTCGATCGCCTGGTTATAGGCGGAAACCTGGCCACCGTTATCCTTGAGCAGCGACGAGACGCGTGTGCCGAACTTCTCGATGATCGCGCGCGACCCGTCGGTCGAACCATCGTCGATCACCAAGACGTGCGTCGCCGGATAGTCTTGCGCGAGCGCCGACTCAATCGCAGTGGCCAGATATTGCGCGTAGTTGTAGTTGCAGATTACGACAGTGACGTGGTTCATGATATTTCGACGCCATCCAAAGATTCGATCATTCGCCTTTCGACGACGGTGAAACGACTCACACATGCTGCAAGCGTTCAAGCCACTGAGGCTGAACCTCGCCTTCATTGATTCCGTTTTCTACGCAACGCCGCGAATCACCAAGTAGGCAAGATGCTTGGGCGGTTTGTTGTCGGCTCCATTGACTCGATCCGGCACCCTGAAGCGGATCTTCAGCGCCTGGTCTTGCCACGCCAGAGCAACATCGTCGCGAGCGCTCGCCGTACCGGTGAGTGCGTCGACGAACTCCACCCTTGCATTGCGTGGAGACTGCAGCTTGATTCCCCCCACGCTGACGGTTTGCCAACCCGGATCGGCGCTCACCTGCATGACGACGTCGTGGCCCGAACGCAAGGCACTTCCGGAAGCCCCTGAATCGAACTGCAACGGCTTCGAAAAGCTCGCTAACGATCCGTTCGCAATCTGGTTCAGCACGACCAGGCTCCGCCCGGATGCGTTGTATGTCCGCCTCGGTGGACCGCGATGCGTCAGGCGGAAAGACTCATACCCATCCCAGTGGTACACCATCGATAGATACTTGTTCGGGTCGTCCCAGTTTCTATCGAGCGCCCACACCGCGAAGTCGAAAAAATAGCGTGGCAAATAGTGCGGATCCTTCATGTACGCGTCGCCGATTTCCGTTTGCCAGACACCCCGCGCCGGTCCGTTCCTGACGTACTGCTGATACAGCGAATCCAGCTCGGCAACCTGGAGGTAGTGCGTGTCGATGTAATCGACCCAATCCAGCATTCGCTCCTTCAGCGTCGGGCTCCTGTACTCAAGCCATTTCCTGAAGTTATCGAGGCCGCCCTGATCCGGCCAGCCACCGTAGACAACGTACGCGTGATATTTGCGAATGATGCGCGCCGCCGGAATATGAATGCGCTCGACGTAGTCCTGCATGGCATGCTCGTACGGTTTCGAGGTCTTCACGTTTCCGTCGGCGTCCGGGCCATTCCAGAAGGTCGCCTGAGCCAGTCCGCCCGACAACCTGCCCGCTGCCTCATTCCAGATCTGGAAATAGCGCAGGTTGTAAGGCGGCGCCGAATAGGTGCGAACCACTGCGTCGACATAGCGTTCCCATGCCTCCACGTCTACCGGCGCCGAATTGGAATCACCAGGCACACTCGCATTCCAGCCCGGCGTGTAGCCGAGTTGCAGGAGCGAGCCGATGCCATGGCGGTCATTCGCGATCAATGCGGGCGGCAAGTCACTGTCGAATGCGGAACTGGTCTTGTCGATGCGCATAACGTCTTGTGGGCCATCTGGCTGACCAGGACCTACCGAACCGCGCCCCCAGCTAATACCCATTGCGCGCCACATCTGAACATCGCCGGCGGCGCCCGCCCAGCCGTTCGCGCCGATCAACTCCGCTATCCTGCGGCCACGCCCGCCGGGAAAGCGGGACTCGGGCGTCAATGACGGCGCTGTCTTACTACGAGCGAGTGGAGTCCACGCTCCTGCGAGTGCCGCAAGTGCGCGCAACGCTCGCCGTCTGCCGGCGATGCTCGTGAATCTGTCCCTCCGCCTCACTCTAAACATGGATTAGCCCGTCGACGCGCTGGGTGCAAAGTTCGACAACTGATCGCCGGCACGGCCGTACAGGATCTGCAGTACTTTTCGCGCCGAGTACTCCCAGCGAAACGCACGCGCATGAACCACGCCCAGTGTTCGATAACGTTGCCGCAACTTCGCATCAGCCATCATCTCCGAGATCTTCGCCGCGATATCGTCCGCCGACGTCGCGTCGCAGTACATGGCGGCATCGCCGCACGCTTCCGGCATGGATGTCCGCGACGAAGCGATCACCGGGCATCCGCAGTACATCGCTTCGAGTGGTGGCAATCCAAATCCTTCGTACAACGATGGGAAAACGAGGCAGGCTGCATTCTCATACAGCGACTTCAACTCGCCATCCGGCACGAAACCCGCCCACACAATCTGGCTGGAATGAGCCCGTTGCTCCACTTCCTCGCTATTGAAAATACGCTTATTGCGGCCACCAACAACGACGAACTTCAGATCCCTCAAGTGCCCAAGCTTTTCGGTCGCGTCCAGAACACGCTGCAGATTCTTTCGCGGATCGAGGCTGCCGACGATCACGCAATACGAGTCCCTTTCCAGAGCCAAACGCTCGAGGACTGCTGGATTCGCTATGACCCGGTCCAGATGATCCGCGCCGGGCGTGATTACCGCGACACGTGACTCATCGATCTTCAGGTGATGGCAGATCCGCTTCTTCGAGTAATCCGAAACCGTCAGAATCAAAGGCTTCGTTCGACGCAGCATGGCGAAGCAAACGCGGTACCAAAGCCTGAACTTCCGCGAGAAGCCTTGAGGTACATCGTAGATCGCCATGTCGTGAACCATTACGACCTGTCCGCGCTTGAACATCGGATTGGTATTGCACAGATTGAGAAGCGTCATCCCTCTCGCAGCAATGGGCAGCGTGATCTGCTCCCAAAGCGTGCCGCGCAACCATGGATAGCACCGCTTGCGCTTAAGGTGTGCGCCCGGCTCAACAACGTTCTGCGGCACAAAGACGTCCAGTTCTCCTCCAGGCGCTGTGCTCATCTGCATCGCCCTGGCAAGTTCATACGCCACGCGTTGAACGCCGGTGACCGCCTGTGAGGTGAACTTTCCATTGATTGCAAAGGCCATCAGTTTTCTCCGTTCGACGGCCATCAATGCGTTGCTTCGGCATCGCCGAAATCGCTGGCATAGTTCGTCACGTAGCTGTAATTTCTCGTGCTTCTCAGGACAGGGATGCCATTGAAAACGGCACCGGCAATGCGCCCTTCGGCGCGCTCCATCTTCTTGATGGTGTCCGAGATTTCCTGCTCGCCTTGCATGCCCGAGCGCAACACGAGCAGGGACGAACCCGCTTCGCTCGCGATAATGGAGGCGTCAGTGACGGCGAGAAACGGCGGCGTATCGATGATCACCATGTCGTACTGGCCGGCGAGCCACGCCAATAGATCCTTGAAATAGGGGTTCATCAGCAACGCGGCGGGGTTCTCCGGCCGTACGCCGCACGACATGAATGTCAAACCATTGATGCCTGTCGAGCGTAATGCGTGACGTGCACCGAGCCGGCCCGACAGCACCTCGGAAAGCCCGCCACGGTTGCTTTCGCCGAACAACGAGGCGAGGTGGCCCCGGCGCATATCGGCGTCGATCAGGAGGACGCGCGAGCCGATCTCCGCGTGCAGCATCGCGAGGTTCGCCGCAACAAAGCTCTTTCCCGCGGCTGGCGTCGGTCCGATCACCATCAGAAGGTTGTTGCGCGCGTGCGCAAGATCGCGCGCCACTGCTGTGCGCACGTCACGAAGCGCCTCGACCGACGTGTCGTTCGGATATCGCGCGGCGAGAACCTTCGTGTGCTCGATCACACCGGGCTCTGCTACACCCGCGTCGGCAGCACGGTCAACGTTACGGATATCGTCCGCGCCGCGTGACAATGGCTGACTGGCACTCCCTCTCATGCCTGGCAGTGCTTTACGGACGGCGCCGAGACGGTCGAGCAGCGATTGCTGCTGACTGAACAGGATCTCCCCAAACACTGGCACGCTCATGCGACTTTCCACGTACCTCGGGTCGGTCACTCCGGTCATCACGTGGCGGCGCATAAAGACCAGCATGACGCCGGACAGAAGCCCAAGTACCAGGCCGCCCGTCAGCACGAGCGGGGGTTCTGGCTTAACCGGACGATGCGGCGTGACTGCGGCGTCGACGATATGCGCGCCGCCCGTCGTGCTCGCGCGCCGCACCTGCAATTGCTCGGCTTTCTGAACCATCCCGAGGTAAATCGTTTCCGCAACTTTCTGCGCGCGGAGGAGATCGACGCTCTGACGTTCGGACGACGGCATGCCATTGAAATGGCCGTCGAACTGCCCCTTCGCGGCCTTCAGTTGCGAGAGTTGCTGGTCGACTGTCTGCACCCAGCGGCTATCCGGCGTGTAGCGCTCCAGCAATTGCGTACGCTGTATCTGCAGGCTGGCGATCTGCTTGTCGAGGTCCAGCCCACCCTGGAGATAGGCTTGTGCTTCGCTCGTGGGCTGCATGGACTGCGCCGACCCACGGAACTGCTTCAACGCATCCTCAGCCTTCCTGAGATCCGCGAGCAAACGGGGGAGTTCGCCATTAATGAACGCCAGCGTGGTCGTATCATTGGCTTGCCGGGCCGCAATTGCATAAGCAAGGTACTGATCGCCCAATGCATTGGCGATCTCGGTAGCCTTCTCCCGACTCTTGTCCGTGTACTCTACTTGAATGAGGCCCGAGTCTTTCGTCTTGTCGCCGACCTTCACGAGGTTTCCAAAGCGCTTGACGGCATCGATCTCGTTCCAGCGAATGACCTCAAATTTCGTACCCGGCCGCGCGTCCAACTGCTTTACAAGCATCGAAACGCCGTTGTTCCGGACAGCTGTGCCCGCTACCCCTTTTACAAGCAGCTGATCTGACGGACCCCGCAATTCGTACGCGCCATTGCCGAGAGCGATCAGTGTCAGTTTCTCTTCCTCCAGATCCTGCGGCACATCCAGCGATCCGACCTGAACGTGCTCTCCGCCCCACGCGAACGACTTCAGTCCGAACCACGGCGCCGACGGCTGTCCTGGCGTTGCAAAATTGGCTGCGATGTCTCCCAGCAGCGGCACCGTGTGCGGCGTCACTGACACGTCCAGGCGATATTTCTGGATGACCGGCTCGAGCACCGCGCGGCTGCGGATCACAGCCATTTCAGTCGCCGTCTGTGGTGCGGGCGGCGGAAGGCTCTCCTGATTCTGCAGGGCGAGACCGAGCGCATTAGGTTCTGGCGGGTCGACACGCAACAGCACGTCGGCTGAGTATATCGGCGTGGCAATGAGCAGATAAGCCACCGCCAGGGTCAGCACGACGACCGCCGTACCGACGATCTCCCAAATGTGATCCCGCATCAGTGTAAGCATCGCGCCAGCACTGAGCTGACCACGATCCGTGCCAGAGGAGGGATAGAGCGAATTTGCAGGGTAGTAGTCCACTGGATTGATCCTTCCATATTCGATGAGCAGAACGGCGAACGGATACCGCTGCGCCACACCATCAGTTCGAGATCTGGCACCGCCGCCGACAGTGGATTCGACACGGCCTGCGGCACCTCGTAGTGACATGCAGGGTCAGGTTGGATGACTTCAGTGCATTCGTACTACTAATGTTTAATCGAGAAACCTAAAGCCCGGCTTCATTGCGGGCCGCGAACAATGCAGCCACGCTGCCTTGCCAACAGGCGCATATATACCAATCGAACTACCTGATATCGACAATGCCGGCATTCACATGCGCGGACATCTCTGAGAAGGCTTTGCCGGCCGATCACAGCTTCGTGCGATCGCGCATGCTGACCAGTCAAGGCCTTCGGCGGTTTTGGAGAACGGCAATTGGTATGTCCCTGCCCACAGCGGCCGGACAATGTCTTAAAGCAGATTACTCGACAAACAGAATAATTCAACCAACCAGCAGAGCAAACCCATCCATTCATGTTGCAGTGAAGCATAGAACAAAAAATCACGTCATATCGCGAACGGCATAAATTCGGGTATTAATGGCCGATTTAGTTGATCGTATTACAGATGGAATCGCTTCAGAAAGCGTTGTTGCGACCTGTAAGCGCTGTAACAGAGTTGTACAGATGAAGTGCGGCGCCGTGACAGAAGCTTAGCAACTGTCTCTCCCCGAGAACGCTCGTTCTACCCTGATCACCTTGCGCAAACCCTTGCCAGACCGGCCTTAACGACCCACCACCGGCATCAATCCGGTGCAAGGCCGCTCACTGGAAACGGAAAAAGTTTCGGGCCAGAAGTAGAATTAAAGCGCTTATTCATGGAATTTCAAGTAAGAATTCCACAAGCCATGACAATTACGCCAAAACACCCTGAAATTCCGGCCAAATTCGTCTCGCAATTCTCGCTGCACTAATCTCTTCACGTATTGTGATTGCGTATTTGGAGAAATTAGCCATATGACTTCCACCAGTAATTTCGCGTCGCGCATCAATGAGCGTCAGAATGGGTTGAAAGCGGCGAAACACATTGGCCTCCTGATCTTCCAGGATTGCTCCATGCTGAGCACCGGAGCCGTCAGCGATGCTTTCCGCCTTGCCAACGAGTTCGAAACCACGAGGGGTGACGAGCGTCCGTATCGGATCTCGGCGCTGTCAGACAAAGGCGGTCTGGTGACAAGTTCATCGAGCCTCCTGATCTGGACCCAGAGTCTCGAACGATTCAGCCTTGCCGATTTCCATGCGTTCTTTGTCGCTTGCCGTGACACCGCGGAGACCGCGGAGTCCAACGGGCGCTTTCTTTCATGGATCTCTCGCCACGGATCAATTGCATCGCGTGGTATTCAGCAAGGAGCGAGTCTTGCCGTTGTGTGCAAGAACCCGCTGCAATCGACAGTGCCCGTCTTTTTCTTCGATGACGGGGGCGGTGGCGCAAGCAGCGGCAGCAGCGCGACGCCCACTGACCTTGCACTTGCGCAGATCGAGCACGACCTGAATTCGGACATCGCGCGAAAGATTGCCCGAGCGCTGCAAACGATCTACGTCGAGCGGGACAAGCCGGAACTGGACGATGCGAGCATCATCACGACAGCCGACAAGATTCGCGAGTCAGCACGCTGGATCAAGGAAAACTACAGCAAGGCGATCTCAGTGGCCAAGGCGGCCGAATCCGCCGCCATGAGCAAGCGCAATTTTCAACGTCGTTTCAAATACGAGTTCGGTATAACCCCGCTCGAGTACCTGCTGCGCACGCGCTTTGAAGTTGCCTGCACGTTGCTCAGAGGTACCGATTTGCCGGTCGACAAGATCGCGCGACGGTGCGGAATGGGCGACGGCAATCGACTCGGCCGGCTGTTCAAGGAGCGATATGGCGTGTCGCCCACACAATTCCGCGCGCAGCAGCACATCGAGTCCGAGGAGCGACGGCTCACGCCTGAGGAGGTCTGGGTTACCTCGAGTGAGATCGAGCGATAAGCGCACTGAATGTCCGACCGCAGCTTCGCGGCTCCATCAGCCATGGATCGAGACATGACGACCAGCGACTCCGCGCAGTTCGACCTGGAGTCCACCTCATCCAAATTTCCGCGCAAGGAAGCACCACTGCCCGAAATGATCGTAGAGGAACAGGTGAGCCACCCGTCGAAGGATCTGCATCGGCCAACGCAGCAGTCGGTTTCCATGATCAGGCGGTTCAAGGAGGCCGGCAAATGCATGCTGCCCGATGCCGTGTTTCTGAGTCTGCTACATCACAAGTGTATTGGCCGATATCCGAATCTTTTGCACCCGGCCACTTTCAACGAAAAGATCCTGCAACGAAACCTCAGACCGGATCCCCGCTACATCGGTTTGGCCGACAAACTTTCGGTACGCGCATATGTAGCCGCCAAGATTGGGGAGAAGCATCTGATACCGCTGATTTCAACGCCAGATGTATTGACGCGGGAAGTCTTCGACGCGCTACCTGCTTCCTTTGTCATGAAGGCGAACCACGGCAGCAATTTCGTCGAGGTTGTGCGAAACAAGTCCGAGACCTCGTTCGAACAGTTGCAGCTTCTCGCTGAACGGTGGCTGTCTACTGACTTCTACTACATTGCACGTGAACGCCATTACCGCGAGATCAAGCCACGTATCTACTTTGAGCAGCTCCTTCTGGACCATTCCGGCCAGATACCGGCTGATTACAAAGTGCATTGTTTTGGCGGCCGGCCGGGACGTCCCATCATCTACATCCTGGTGATATCCGACCGGTTCGGCAACGCGACGCACGGCGATGTCTACGACGCCGACTGGAATCATCTCAACGTGGCGATCGGGCACTACAAACGGAGCACCGGACCCGCTCCGCGCCCGAAGAACCTGCAATCCGTGCTGGACATCGCAGCCACCCTATGTGAAGACTTTGACTATGTCCGCGTGGACCTGTACGCGCCGGACAACCAGGTTTTCTTCGGCGAACTTACCTTCACGCGGGGTGCAGGTGTGTTGCCTTTTACACCCGACAGTATCGACTACGAGTGGGGGCGATTGCTGAGCTGAGCAGGTATTGTTTTTGCGCGCGCTTCGGCCGATGTCTTTGCGCCTTTCAAATCAACCGGAGAAGCACCGATGACGCAAGCTGCCAGTAATGCACGCAATCCGATCGATGACACGGCGCCCGAAAGATCACGCCCGCGCGTGATGATGTGCCCTTTCACCAACCCCACGAATCGCTATATAAAGATCCAGAAGGATCTCTATAGCTCGATCGGTTACGACGTCGTGCCGCTTTCCATCAAGGGGTTGCTCAAAGGCGGTTTTCTACAACTGTTCAAACCAAGCAACATCCTTGCTTTTCATTGGCTTGAGTACCGGCCATTCAAGCGGGACAAAGGCACGGCCCGCCTGAGCTTGACGGGGACGCTGCTATTCGCGTTCTACTGCACACTCATGTTGATCGCGCGGGCGAAGGTCGTCTATTTCATACACGATCACGCTGTCCACGATACGGTTGGCTTCAACAGACGCTTATCGATGCGGATTATTGCGCTCGTTCGTCGCCTCGCGGACTTCCGCGTAGTCCATGCCCCGGATTTCCAGGCCCAGTACAACGCACAATATCTGCCGCACCCACTCTATTGGGACGTGCCGGGACAGGCGCCTGCCACACCGAAGGAACACGGTGCGAAGCCGCTGTTTTCATTGCTCGGCGTGATTCGCCCATACAAGCAGATTGACGCTCTGCTCGATGTCTGGCCGAGCGAGTGCGCGCTGTCTATCGCCGGGCACGGCACGCAAGCTTACCTTGCGACCCTGAACGAAATCATCGACAAACGAGCTCTCCGGAACGTCGTGCGACTGGACGCCAGGTTCCTGTCCGACGCGGAGTTCGCGCAAAGCATTGCCGATAGCGACGTGCTGATTCTGCCGCACACCGCCGACTCGATGCTGGTAAGCGGCGCGTTCTTCGAGGCCATCGGACGCGTGCCTTTGCTGATCTCGCGCGCGACACCGTTCATGGTGTCGGCAGCCAGGAAGTTCGACAACGTCGTGCTGTTCGACGACATCGCTGAGCTCCCCAGGGTTGTTCGATCGATTAGCAAATCGTGGCCGGCGATTGTGCGCAACTCAGGCAATCTGGCTATCGATGAGTTCGGCTGGAATGCCTGTCGACGCCGCTACGGGCAGTTCTTTGAAGCCGTTGAGGGTCACCGCCGCGATTCGGTCGAGAAACCGGTTGTTTGGTAAAGGCCCGGCAGACGTCGCGTGGCGACCGTCATCTCCGCAAAGTCACCCGAATTATTTCAGCCTCAGTAAAACTCTGCCCAGGAGAAAGACCTGCATGCCCACTTCACAACTGGTTCCGGTACGGCTCAAGGCTTTCCTGTATAGGTATGTCACCGAGCGTCCTACGGAAGATATCCTGTTCCATACACTTCGCCCAAAGTTTGTCTCAATGAAGATTCCGGGTGAATACCGCCCCTGTAATCCAACATTGTGTTTTGATGGAACTGGATATGCCATCGTTGTCAGATCGGTTAACTATGAGCTCATGGAGAGCGGCGGAGTGAAGCTGCATGGTGAAGGCTACGACACCATTAACTATATTGGCAATTTATCCACGAACCTGAATGTTCTGAACATGGCCTCTCTGGAAGACGCTGCTTTCAGGAATGTACCCGGTAGGTCGGGCGATGGATTCGAAGACTTGCGAACCTTCTTCTGGAAGGACGATTTGTGGAGTCTGGGCAGTGCGCGCAGCAACTCGGGCGACATCAACACAATGGCTCTTCAGAAGCTGTCTGGTCAACGCGTCGTGGAAAGTTACCTGATCGAGTCGCCAGTTGGTTCAAGCCGCGAGAAGAACTGGATGCCTTTCGTGTCCGACGGGAAACTCATGGCCGTACACACAATGAATCCATTGACGATTGTGGAGATCAGTGAGAATGGTGCGAAGGTGTCGCTTCGGAAGCCTTTGAAGGTACCGAAGGATTTGCTGGGATCATCCCAGTTAGTCGAATGGAAGAACGGCTGGCTGTGCGTCGTACACGAGCGGAGCCGAGGCAAGAAACATCTTTATAAGCACAGGTTTGTCTATTTTGACCCGATCTGGGATGCTGTGCTTTCTGAACCGTTTTACTGGAAGGAATATGGCGTCGAGTTCTGCTGCGGATTAGCAGTTCACGATGGAACCGTCGCGGTCGGGTTTGGCGTCAATGACTCGGAGGCGATCATCGCCCAGTTCAATGAGGCTGATATCGAGCGGATGTTGGAATGGAGTTGAAGGTTGAGCGCTTTAGGCGGCCACGCTTGAGATGCACAGCGCCGGTCTCCTCTTAGGCGTTAAAGAGGAGACCGGGTTCACAATCCAGTCAGACGCCTGCCGGCTCGATTGTGCGGCCCGGTTGTCCGGCTTAGTTATCCGGATTGCCGGAGGTGAAAGTCGTAAACGCACTGTACGACGGATTGATTGGCGAGCCGTTCATCATAATGCCGAAAGTATCGTTGCCACTATCAAGCACGTAGTACATCACCGACTGTATGTTGTGGGTCTTTCTCGCTTGATAGAACTGACCCAGTTGCGTCGTGATGTAATTTGCCCGATAGGTTTCGGCCTGTTCCGGGCCCGTATTCCACTCGGTAATGATGAAAGGCACGCCGTATCGGGCCTTGCAGTACGTTGGCAGATCGAAGCCCGGACCCGCGCCATCGGTGCCGATGTTGAAGATATCGCCGTAGACTTCGTAATTGTGCCAGGTCGTGACATCCCAGCGAACCTTGGAATAGCCGCTGCTTCCGTCAGGTTGCGTACCCTCCCACAACGCGTCGGCTGCGCCGACATCGTTCACGCAGAAGTTGATGCCGCACTTCGCTGAAGACTGAACCGATTTCACCCCGTCGATCATGCCGCGCATCACGCCCCGCATGACCGGCCAGTTTGTATTGTTGAAGTCGAGCGCCTTCGTTCCTGCGTTGGTGGAATCCAGAATGATGGCGCCATCGCGCGTCAGCTCGTTGCCGCACTCATAGATGCTCACGCCATATGACATCAACGCACCTGCAACCGCTGAGCCCGCCGAATAGCCGGCGCTGTAGGCGGCAGACTCACCGCTGAAGAGTTTGCCGCTGCTGTCGTAGAGCCCCTGGTTAATCAATACGAGCAGCTTGATTCCAGCCGACTGGAAAGCTTGTGCCAGCTTGGCGACTGCATTGATCTGGGTGGGATCGGACGTGCAGCCGACACGATAGCTGGTGCAGCCCATCGCCTTCAGAATCGTGACCAGTTGCGTCGGCGAGTAGGTATAGTCGTAGTGCCCGTTGATACCGTAGAAGCTACCGGTGGTCGGCGCAACGGCGATACGCGGATCGGAGCACGCCAGCCATTGGGCGGGGACCTCCGCATTCGCGTAGAACTGACCACTCGTGTTGCAGTGATAGACCTTGCCGCCGTACCAGAGTACGAGCGACACGTTGAAGTTGATGCCGACGACAGTGCCGTTCTTGTAAACGACGCCGTTCACGAGCGTCCATTTCGAGCCCGCTTTATCCAGAATGTACGGCGCTGAAGGCAGAGTGGTGCCGTCCGCGGAAACGCTGCCCTGTCGCGGATCGATGCAACTCACCCATGTCGAGTTGCTCCATTGGTAGAACTTACCCGCCGTGTTCTCGTGATAGATGCTGCCGTTGTACCACAGCACGAGCGCCACATTGTAGTTGTTGCCTGCTTGCGCTCCGTTCTGATACAGCACCCCGCCCGACACCGTCCATACGGCACCCGAGCTGTCAGTAATCGAAGCTGCCGGCGGTATTGTCGTGCCGCTGGCGGATGCGGCGCTTGCGCGTGCCGTCGCTTGTGCGGCAGCAGATCCAGGCGTCCCGTTGCTGCCACCTTCCGAGCCTCCACCGCAGGCGCTCAAAAGATAACTTCCCCCGAGGGCCGCCAGGCCACCAATAAATTGACGTCGTCTTACCATGGCAAATAATTTCCCGCTGTCGATAGAAAATACAGATATTGGGTTTTAAAGTCTTCGAGTGAGCACGCGCCTATAGACAACCCTGGTTGTTTTGCTATCCTAATTATTAGAAGAAGATCTTCTTCATATCCTGGATGCAGCTCAAAGCCTGATTAAATGGTGCGAGGTGAAACCTGATCTGATGTGACAGTCCTGCGGACGAGCGTTACCGATCGCGACCGCGAGCTGGTCTGCGCGTCCTACTGCTTTTAGCCGATGGGAAACAACGTGGCTGGGATGCCCACTGCTGCTCAAAGCGCTCTCACCACGTAATGCGCTAACGTTTCAGCAGACAAATAAACTTTCTGCCGCCACCCGCAATTTCTTCCGCGCACTCGTCGTGACCGGGGTAAATCGTACCCGGAATACCTGCTCTATCCCACAAGAAATAGTACTTTTCAGACAAATAGTAAGAATATTTCTAATAATTCGCCGCATCAACAAGATCCCCTCTTTCTCATGATGATCAGAGGATTGGATGATCGCCAACTTTCTTACTTCGACCCTAAGAAACGTTCGTATTTTGTGTGGCGAGTTCGAGGGCGCCAGCAAGTCGCGGACAATGCACCACTCACGAGAGCGTCGTCGCTTACGCTTCGATAACAACCGTGATAGAAAAGACGCAAATTTTTCCTGATGAGAGAACCGCCAGTTGAGAAGTTCAAGCAGCACTTTCACCAGAAATATTTACTTCGTATTGCAGAACAACTTTCTATTGCCCGACGCGACATCTCATGCTCAAGAATGAGCTGCAATCAAGCTGTCACAGTTCACAGGGGGCCAGACCGGGCGTTACGAATATATTCCGCATTCGTGTGGATCCGGGCATCCGGCAAGTAAAATTGACCGTTGTTTCGTATCGCGCTACGCTGCCGTTGCAGCTCAACCTGCTTCCAATCTCTGAAGCACTTACGCGGGGCGGCCTCGCAAGCACGATCCGCTTATGCAGGAATCGGTACCCGGCCATGAAAAGCGAACCCATCGAAAATCTTGTCATCACGGCCGCGGATTATTCGCCCGACGCAATCTTCCTCGTGAGTGAGCGGGGACGCATACGCCATGCCAGTGCCGCGTGCGAGGATATCTTCGGCTACGCACCGGGTGACTTCGTCGATCAGTTCATCATCGATTTCGTCGTACCGGCCGATCAGGACGCCACGCGCCTCGAAGCGAAAGAGGTATTGGCAGGGCGCAAGCGAGTAGGCTTTGAGAACCGGTATCGGCATAAAAATGGGAGCGACGTCTACGTCACGTGGTCAGCGCATTGGCTCGCGCACGAACGATTGCGCGTCGGCGTAGCCCGCGACGTGACCGAATTCCGTCGGCGAGAGGCCTCGCCCGCAGCACTGCTGTCCATCCTTGCCCCTCACGAACGCAAAGTGGTTGAACTGCTGCTGACCGAGGCCACTGAGAAACAGATCGCCGAGCGGCTCGGTCTCGCCGCGTCGACGACTCATTCCTATATCACCGGGATTTTCCGCAAATACGGCGTGCGGGGACGTGCAGGTTTGATGAGCCTTTGGCTCAAGCATCTTTCTGGCGGTATCGCCCAATCTGGCGACAGGTAGGCGCGACTGATTCCGCGCGGAAGGATCGCGCGCGCGAGGCGCACCCGCTAGCCACGCGAGTACGCCTTGTGGAATGTTTTTTCACGCAGAGCCCGTCGGTTTTTTACTCGTATTCCGGGCTTTTGTTGGGTTCTCTCAGGTTTCCGGCTATTTGAACTATCGCGGCCCGGCAAATCGCTTACGCCCTTGGCGACGCAGTCAAGCCCATATATTGAAACCGATGCTACCCGAAACAGCGCACGCAACGCACCCTACTAATCAGAGGGGTGATGAGCTGCCCACAGTGCCTGCGCTACATCATGATGAATCCGTGCCGCATGCCCAGCATGACTGCTTCCGTGCGGCTGGTTGCGCCCAGCTTGCCGAAAATCGAGGAGAGGTGGAATTTCACGGTGTTCTCGGAGATGACGAGTTGGCGCGCAATATCCTTATTGCCAAGCCCTTCGGCAAGCATTGTCAGTACTTCGATCTCGCGTGGCGTCAGGGCTTCGACGTGCACCGCGGATTCCATCGAGCGAGACGGCTTGTTCCCGGCCAGCAGCCTCGCAAACATCTCCGGTGGCAATACGCACAGACCCGCAACTGCGGCTTCGATCGCGGCGACAATTTCACCATCCGTCGCGTCGCGCGGCAGAATCGCCATGACGTTGCCCGGCAACGCCTCATGGGTCCAGTCGTTGTCCGCCTCGTCGGTCAACAGAACGAGCGCGGGCGGCGCTTGATCGGCATCGAATCCGCACCCGAGCGGCTCGCCCGCCTCCGGCTCCAGGTCGATCACGATCACATCGGGCAACGAACCAGCAAGGCAGCGGGCAAGCGTGTCACCGTCGGCCGCACTGCCTGCGATCCCGAGTGCCGGAGTCGCGTCGACAAGCGCTTGCAAGCGTGCGCGCACCTGCGGCGCATCGGCGATTACGGCGACCCGGATCGGGCTCGTGCGTGCCATCTGTCCACCCGACGCTTGACTGGTTACCCTAACCTCACCGGCACGCGTTCCGTTGCGGGCGTTCACCGAGAATAACGGCGCACTCCTGACGCTCCCCGCCGCGAATCAGCGTGATTTTCAACGGCTGTCCGACGCGCTCGGCACTCAGCACCGCGTGCAGGTCGTCGAAGTCCCGGCATGGTTCGTCATTCATTGCGATCAGCACGTCGCCAATCAGTATGCCGGCCTTTTCCGCTGGACCATTCGTTGCGAGCGAAACGATCAGCAAGCCGCGATCGGACGATAACGCCATTTTCTTGATCCACGCTTCCGACAGTTCCACGGGCTGCGTGCCGACGCCGAGGTAGCCGCGCGACACGTGTCCTTTGGTCAGCAGCTCGTCGGTGACGCGCGCCACGGTTGTTGCGGGAATCAGCATGCCGGCGCCACGCGCGAGCGCCGAGGTGCAGATGCCCACGACCTGTCCGCGCATATCCGCGAGCGCCGCACCCGAGAAACCCGGACGCAGGCCGCCGTCGAGCCGCACGAATGCATCCAGTTGCCCGCCCCGCCACGTGCGCCAGGGACCGCCGACGGCGCCGACCACGCCGAAGTCCGCACTGGCGCCGAGCCCATCAGCCCGCGCGACCGCGAGCACCAGATGGCCTGCCTTGAGCGAGCCGGCATCGCCGGACTCGACCGGATCGATCTCGATGCCGTCCAGTTTGAGCACGGCGAGGTCAGTACCCGTGTCCTGCCCCGCGAGAACCGCCGCGACGGTCCGGTTATCGGACAGCGTCACCTTGATCCCGTCTTCATGTCTGAGCGTGTGCGCCGCCGTCACGACGACGCCATGCCGCCAGATTACCCCACTCGAAGGAAGGCGACGGCGGCCGTGCACCGCGACGACGCGCTGCCCCACGCGCTCGACGATGCCCGCCAGGTTATCGGAAAGGTCCAGCAAAGGATTTCCGCTGGAGGTTGAGGTTTCCATGTGATTTCTCCTGCCAGTTGAAACGCGCGAGGTTTGTGCATCGCGTCCATGTGGTCGCGATGCTTCGCCAGCAAAGTGCCGGCAAGCGCATTCAGAATGACAGGATGACAACAGGCGCGCACCACCCGAACGGGTAGTCCCTAAGCCGCCACCGGACAACCGGCCTGTTCGAGCGCCGTCTGCGCGTGCTCGTGAAGGTCGTCGCTGGCAAGCGACGCATCCGGCGTACGCACCCATGCGGCGATGCGCAAAGTGGCGCCGCCGTTGTCCAGATAGTCCGCAACGGTGACGACAGGCGCGAGCGTCGAACCGCTGAGAACACGCGGCTCGTCGGCGACCATTTTCTTCAATTCTCCGATCGCCGCATCGACGTCCTTGCGCTGGGCGAGCCCGACTTCGACCTCGATGCGCTCGGTGCCGCCGCTGCTGTAGTTGATGACCGGATTGCTCCAGATCTGGCTGTTCGGTACGAACACGGCATTGCCGTCGCCACGTTCGATGCGCGTAGTGAAAAGACCCACTTCACGCACAATGCCCGCAGCCGCCCCGCTGCCCTCGATTACATCGCCGACGCGAAATGGCCGCAGCATCAGCAGCATCATGCCGGCCGCGATATTTTGCAACGTACCTTGCAAGGCGAGGCCGATCGCGAGGCCGGCCGCGCCGAGCACGGCCAACACACTCGCTGTCGCGATGCCGACTTCGCTGAGTGCCGCGACGAAGACCAGCACTCGCACGGCCCATGTACTCATTGCCGCCAGCATCGGTGCCAGCGTGGGATCGGCATGCGTGCGTGCAAGCGCTCTGGCGAACAGCCCGCCGACGCGATTCGAAACCCACCAGCCGACGATCAGGATCAGCGCAGCGAGCGCAATGTGAATGACGTCGTTCGTCAACGTAACGAGCAACGACGGCTGAAAGTGCAACAGACGGGCAAAGAGGTCGTTCATTGTTCGTATTCACTCCGTTGTGCGGGAACAGGTTCTCCTGGCACAAAGCAGCAGGATACGTTCCCGCCTTTTCGTGCCGTTGTGGCGGCACGTTACTTGCTGGCTTCATTGCATGTCGCAAGGAAAGGACCAGGCGACCGTACGAAGCAATGTCTGGCTCGACGCTGCGCACTAACTAGCGCCAAACCACGTCGAAGAAACGTCAGACACGTTCCGGTTGGGAGGAATCATGCAGAAGCACTTTGTCATCCGGGTCATCGCAGGAGGTGTCTGTCTGACAGCGTTCTCCGGCACGGCTTTCGCGCAGGTCCAGGCCTATACGAATGCGCCCGTGGACGTCTACGCCGGTCCCGCACCGGATTACCCGGTCGTAGCAGAGGTGCCGGAAGGCGTGTCCCTCTCGGTGATGGGCTGCGTCGAGGGCTACACCTGGTGCGACGTCGCGGCGCCCGATTTGCGCGGATGGGTCTACGGCGGGAGTCTCAGCTATCCGTATCAGGGCGCGAATGTTCCGGTCATGACCTACGGCGTGCAGATTGGGCTGCCTGTGGTCGTGTTTTCGATCGATTCCTACTGGGGCCACTATTATCGTGGCCGCCCGTGGTACCACGATGCGCCGCGCTGGGCGAATCACCCGCCACCCGTGCGTGAAGGCCCCCCGCCCGCTCGCGGCGACGCCGGTCGACCACCGCCGCCACCGCCCGGTCGTGAGCCTGCGTATGGACGCGCTCCGGAAACGCCCGCGGAGCGTGGCGGTGCTCCCCAGCCCGGCGTGAATCGTCCGATGGGGCAGCCACCGCAGCGCGGCGGTCTTCAGCAACAGGTTCCGCCTCAAGCCCGACCGCCGTCGCAACCTGGTTTTCAGCCAGGGCAAGGTCCGGCTCACGTGACGGAAGCACCGCCGCCACACGGTGGCAATCCACAGCCCCAGCAGCGCGGCGGAGAAGCACGCGGAGGAGAAGCACACGGCAGCAATGAACGCGAGAACCATCCGGACAACCATTAGGCTGTGCTGGTACGCGCTTGCATCGCTAACATAAGCAGTGCTTGGCATATTGATCACGTTTTTTCACAGGCCTTGCTGCGACCAAATCCGTCCGAACAATCGGGGATGTCAGCGGAAAGCGGGGGACTTCAAGAGAAGCTGAGGCGCCCGGAAATCCCAATTGGATTAGGGTTCAAGCGGTGCGAATGAAACGCTTAGGAAGATAGTGGAAGGATCCGCGTAACTATATCCAAGCACGTGCCGATATGACGCTGCACGATGATTTGAGAGGCTGACACCATCAGCGATAACGGAATGGGATATGACATGGACTAGTCGGCACGACAATTCTTGGCACTTATCGGTTAGCAGGGATTCTTTCAGAATAGTCCTACGCGATGGAGGCACGGCTGGCACTCTCACGCGATTCGACGTACGCCTTGCGCACCCGCGCGTTCGTAGTTTGTTTGGAACAAGTGACACAAAAATCGTCCCAAATGGTGGGCCGGATGCATCGGGTTGCGACCCGTCACTTTGCTCCGCGAAGCCGGGCCCGGACAAAGCGGCGCGCGGATGCGTCGATTCGGTCTCGACCAGTGGCTGGCGTGGGATAAAAAAGCTAATTGAGGTTTATGCAAAGCCTGAATCTACAAGCACGACTCTGCGTTCACCACCGCCATCACCCAGACTGGTGTTGATGGCGAACGAAAATTTTGGGAAGTTATGAACACGTCAAAGAAAGTTGTCGTTGTTACCGGCGCATCCCAAGGCATCGGCGCGGAAGTCGTCAGGGCATTTCGAAAGCTCGACTACCGAATTGTCGCGACGTCACGTTCAATCAAGCCGTCAGACGACGCAAATATTGTGACCATAGCGGGTGATATCGGTGACCCTTCAACTGCGAGGCGTGTTATCTCCGAAGGTATAGCGCGATTCGGCCGGATCGATACGCTAGTGAACAACGCCGGCATTTACATCGGTAAACCATTCACCGAACACACCGCGGAAGATTACGCTGCGGTGACGAATGTGAACATTGCCGGTTTCTATCACATTACGCAACTCGCCATCGCCGAAATGGAAAAGCATTCGAGTGGCCACGTGGTAAGCGTCACATCCGGCATCGACCAGAACGCGATCAGTGGTGTTTACTCGGTTCTAGCTGCTCTGACAAAAGGTGGACAGAATGCCGCCACAAAGTCGCTTGCCATTGAATACGCGAAGAAGGGCATTCGCGTGAATGCCGTCGCGCCGGGGATTATCAAAACGCCCATGCACGCGCCGGAAACTCACCAGGCCTTGGGGGCTTTTCATCCCATTGGACGTATGGGCGAGACAAGTGATATTGCCAACGCCATTCTGTACCTCGACTCGGCACCGTTCGTCACTGGAGAGATCCTGCACGTTGACGGCGGACAAAGTGCAGGTCGCTAAGATCTGTACCAGCAATGCTCCTCGCACTTCCGAGGCATGCTGTACGACGCAGGGTGCTTTCATCGGAGTGACATAGAAACGTGGCATCAGCCTCTCTTCGCTCTCATTAGAGGCTACCCCGATTTCATCCGTATACTGGGATTGGCGTCAAAATGGAAACATTACGAGTCTATCGACGGGTCTACCCTCCCGCTCCGCGCCCATCTACTATTGTTATCGACTCCGGGGTCCTCCGCCGTCTCATCATGAAACACCTTTGCAGGCTCACAGGTTCGAATAGATAACGCCACCTCGCCACCATTTGAGGCGGATGCTGTTCTGAACATTATCCAAACCCGGCAACGCAAGCTTCGACCAATGGATGACGGACAGTCGAAATGTGAGTCACAGATGTCGAGAATACATCATGGATAGCAAGAAACTGGAGCCGCCCCCGCTGTCTCTCCTCGACAAGTATCGCGGCCGGGAGTTCGATCCGCTGTACACAACGACTGTCGCCGTTTCCGGCGGCGAGACAGGGCACGGCCGTGCGTCAGGCGTAGTTCGATCAGATGACGGAAAACTTGTTCTGGATTTGAGATTGCCCAATGAACTCGGCGGACCGGGTACCGGGACCAACCCCGAGCAATTGTTCGCCGCAAGCTTTGCAGCCTGCTTTCACGGAGTGCTGAACCTGCTCGGACATCGCGCTGCGATGGAGATCAACGATGCGATTGTGGAAGTGCAGGTTTCATTCGGTCGTGATCCTATCGACGGAGGCTATGGGTTAGTCATTGAAGTTCGGGTTCGCATACCGGGAATTGAGCGACGCGTGGTTGAAGAGTTGGTTCGAAACGCAGAGCGCATATGTCCGTATGCAAAAATGGCCAAACATGGGGCTATCAGTATCGCGACCATTGTTGACTGACCACGCCCATTTCGCACCAACTCGATCGGATATGGCTGATCAACGCGGCATCAAATCGCCCTTCAACATGCTTTCCCTCACGCATCTATCCGTGGGACCTGCTTGCCTATCGCCATGGCTAACGCGGATTTTTGCCGCACGCAAACTGCCCGGAGCGCTGCTCCAGAATTCGAAGGAATACTACTGACAGCTCAAATCGATGTATGAGGACCTCGCCCATTCGTAGGTACAAAGCCAGTCATTTGTTAAATGTTCTTTCCCATACCCAAGGCATAAATTTGTAGTCACGCGAACATCTTGCCGTGCCCACCAGAATGGCCTCCTGTTTCACGTAATGCGTGGCATCCACCAGCAATGATTACGGTGGCGTATTTCCAACCGCTTTGCGGGACCTGTTGGAACAAAGGAGTGAGTTGGTGGAGGCGACCATGTCTGACAACGCTGAGATCGCGCATGCGTTGTAGCAGAGCAATGCGGCTCCAAAGACCTGGTTATGCAGAAAGAGCCAGCAGTCCTGCTTGTCGATTTCAGAATCAGTTGGAAGAAACACCTGGAACGCATGTGGCGGCACTAGGGATGCCGCAGTGAAACGGAACCCGAGTCGCCTTGGAATTCTCTTTTGGGATCGCAAAATGAATCAATCGGACACATCGGAACGCTGCTTTCGCCTCGGTTTGCCGAATCGCGCCGACGCGCTGTCCACAAGCATCGCCGCGAGCTACGCGGGCATCATGGCATTCATGGCGGTGGCGACCGAGGGGAGTTTCGCCAAGGCTGGCGAACGTCTGGGCGTGGGCAGATCGGCCGTGAGCCGGAACGTCCAGAAGCTGGAAATGCAATTGAGTACACGGCTGTTTCTGCGCACGACGCGCAGCACGCAGTTGACCCGCGAAGGCGAGCGGTTCTTCGAGAACTGTCATCAGGGTGTCACGCACATCGCTGAAGCCATGAACGATATGCTCGAGCTTCGCGAGGGGCCACCACGTGGCCTGGTCCGCATCAGCTCGACGGTGGGCTTCGGCAGGAAGGTGGTGGCGCCGTTGCTGGAAAAGTTCATGAGGGCCTTTCCCGATATCGCCGTCGATCTGCTGCTCGAAGACCGGCCGATGGACTTTGCCTCCGAGCAGATCGACGTGGCGTTCCGCTGTGGACGTATCGAGGATTCCAGCATCATCGCCAAGCAGTTGATTCCGATGCAGATGGCACTCTGCGCCGCACCATCCTACGTGGAAGCGCACGGCCTGCCGAATACGCTGGACGAACTGTGCCAGCACGACTGCATCAACTTTCGCTGCCCCAGCGGCCGGGTGTTCGAATGGGAGTTCAAGGTCGATGGCCGTGTGCGGAAATACCTGCCCACAGCCCGCCTCACCCTGAACGATGCCGACCTCGTTCTGCATGCGGTTCTACAAGGCTCCGGCATTGCGCAGTTGGCCGGCTATCAGATCCGCGATCACATTGCGGCCAAAGAACTCGTCGTGGCATTGGCAAGGCACGTGCCTGACGATGGTGGCCACTATATCTGCTACCTGAGCCGGCAGCACTTGCCGACGCGCATTCGCGTCTTCATCGACTTTATGACCGAGCAGATCCGCGCGCTCAATCTGAATTGCTTGACCGGATTCAACGCGGAGGCAGGCGGTTCGTTGGCAGCGGGGATGGTGGCATGATTCTGCGGCGGGACATCGAGGTGCCCCGCCCTATGCGTCTGTATGATTGGGGGGCTGACCGCATCAAGTCGTATCATCGTAAAAATTGTCTTGGCTTTACGCGAGGCCGCGCGATGCCAAGGCTAACTCAAACAGTGGCTACTATTCCGCCTTCGCTCAGTTTTCCATGAAAGTCTCCTGCACCACTACCGAAAGGATCATCGCCATCGCGTTAGCGGGTGTTGGCCGACGGGAAGGTTTGTATACTTCATCGCCGCGCCGGATCAATCTTCCGCTGATTGCGCATATGCCCTGGTGTCTCGCGATGCCGGCGCGCCACACTTGATCCCCATAGAAACAAAAGGTCGGATCGCTCCACGCGACTACGGCTGTAGTTGCTGTCGGACGGTCGATCACGCGGACTGACGCGCCGCGTAACAGATGCCCTGGCCCCGCCAATACACGAGCTGGCATACCAGTCGCAACTGGTCGTGTTAAGTGAGCCAAGCTATTTACATCCAGTGTTAGCAAACTGATTGTTTGTAACCACGGATCATCAGATCGAGTATGCATCATGAACCCACGTTTCTATAGGAGCGCCCCAGTCCATATCGCAACATGCCGCACTCTGTAGCACGGCACTGCGCGCCGTGGCGGCTGTCACCACTCCACTGATGGCAATCGCGATCAGCAGCGCGAGACAGGCGTAGCTCAATTGAGCCGCGCGCAGGTAGTGCTTTGTTCCAGCACGGCACTGGCCTCACGCATTTCAATCCCGCATGTGTCAGGGGGTGAATGTTCCAAAGCTACTGATGAAATATAAGAGCGGCACATCGTCACAAATTGCTCACGAAGACGCTGCATGAGGTGGTCGGACGCACGCTGCTCGAAGGCAAGCCGTATCGATCCGACTAACGTCGAGGTCAGCATGAACGCAACGACAGGCAATTGTTCAATCTCAAAGCGGCTCGAACTCCCCAGCATGGCGACTGTGGCCGACTCTATCCGCCGAAAAGTCTCATTCACAAGATCTCTGGTATCCAGCTCCGGCCAAATCAGGTAGAACGCCTTGGTCTCCAGATCCCGCCCTGTCGATGTCGTAAAGAACGAGTCGACAAAGCCGACCACCATTCGATCGAGCGAATTTTTATGAAGCCCGAAACACGCGGTTTCGACAGCACTTGCAACTCGCTGCAGATGTCGCTGAGCAAAAGCGTAAAGAAGCGACTCTTTGTTTGCGTAGTACTGGTAGAGGGTACCGACAGAAAATCCAGCGCGATCCGCCACTCGCGTAGTGGTCAGCCTCTTCGGCCCGTCCTGCAAAATGACCTGCATTGCCGCCTCTAACACCATGTCGAGCGTGCTTGCAGAGCGAGCCTGACTCGGTACCTTTCTTGGATGCGATACGCTCGCCTTTCTCCGACTCATCTGCCGTGCCTCTGGACACAATCAAACATCAACTCACTACTCAGAGCGACCTCCGCGCCGTGCCATTACTGGAAAATATAGCTCTTGCAGCGCGCTTTTTTCACGGGAAGACACGTCGCCCCGAATCCACGCCCGCGTCATTGGCGAGCATTCGCCCATTAGGCAAAAAAAGACTGCACTTTCAACACAGTCGTAGAGGAATTGTCCCTCACTCGTCAACGACATGCTCCGCTTCGTTCGTAGAAAGAGACGCGTGTCGAGCTGCGCCTCGAGTTTCTGCACGTTGCGGCTAACGGAGGAGCGACCAATTCCAAGTCGATCACCCGCCCGAGCAAAACTGCCCGCGTCGACAACAGCCAGAAAAGAGACAACACCGGCATAACTGCTCGCCAAACTCCCTGCGATCAGATCATGGGCGCCGCTCGCGGCGAAGCGTGGTAGGTAGTCTGTCATGGTGGCGCGAGTCGTGATGGTCATACTGATTAGACGTACAGGCGCTGCGATTCGTGACGGTGTCCACCATTCTTCCGCGGCAATGAACCGGTGCGCATCGCGCCTGAACTCTGACGATCATTCAGGTATGCAGATGGACCTGCCCATGCGCCGACTCAAGTAAAGGGGTCGCTGCCCACTCAGCTGAGACTTTCCTCCTCCGGACCAAATGCCTTGTCAAGACCAAAAGCCTTGTCGAACGAGCCGGGGACCGGCTTGAACGCGACGTTCGCGCGGTTCCATGCGTTAATGGCCATCACTTCGAACGTGAGGTCCGACAGTTCCTTCTCGGAAAACTGGGCACGCACGTTCTCGTAAATATCATCGGGCACACCATGCTCAGGAAGCTTGGTCAACACCTCCGCCCAGGCAAGCGCGGCGCGCTCTCGAGCTGTAAAGAGCGTGGACTCGCGCCACGCCACAAGATGATGGATGCGCAGCTCGCGCTCGCCGCGAATACGCGCTTCCTTCACATGCATATCCAGACAAAATCCACAGCCATTGAGCTGCGATGCGCGGATTAACACGAGGCCACGGATTGACTCTTCGATTGTGCTCTCCTTCAGTAGCTCGCCAAGCTCAACGAGTTTCTTGACCAATGGCAGTGACTGCTGAAAGTAATTGATGCGCTGCATGAAAACTTCTCCGGCCAACGATATGCGAACACCCGGATATGCAGGTGCGACTGGCGGCAATGAGCCGCATGAACTTATCGTAGATGCGTGCGGTGTATCACGGTAGATACGTGTGCGAACTCACAGTGTTGTCCTCGATGCACCAATTGCCGGACCTACGTCACCCGCCGAGTGGAGTGATTGGTGTTCAGCCCTTCAGAAGTGCCGCGGCGATGCGTGCAAGCTTGTCTGGGTTGCGCTGTACATGGATATGGACCATGTGCGCACCGTCCGTTTCGAACGATGTTGCCGATTCGAGTTTGTCTTCAATAAAACGCAGCAGAGCCCATTGACCGTTTAGCATCACCAATTTGACGCACTGTCTTCCGCGATAACGTAGCGACCACGCATAGAACAGTTGTGCGATACGCCGACCGCCCGCCATCGGTCTCGGCAAGCTAGGGACCCTACCACCGCCGTCCCCAACCAGCATTGCGTCTTCAGCCAGCAACGCGTTGATTGCGGGAAAGTCGCCTCGCTCCATTGCCTGGACGAACATACGAAGTAAGTGAAGATGCGTCTCGTGTGGTACCACTTGACGTGGCCGTTCGTCTCGTAGCTGCGCCTTCGCACGGCTTACCAGTTTGCGGCAAGCCGTCTCCGTCTTGCCGATCGCTCGTGCGACCTCATCATAGTCCGTATCGAATATCTCGCGCAGCAGGAATGCTGCCCGTGCTTCCGGCGTAAGCCGCTCGAGCAGCATCAAGAAGGCCACTGAAACATCATCGGAACGCTCCACGGCACCCTCTGGCGTCGCTCCGAATTCCGTCATTTGAGGTTCTGGCACCCATATGCTCGCGTAGCGTTCGCGTTGAATTTTCGCCTCACGCAGACGGTCAATCGAGATTCTCGTCGTAACCGAGACGAGCCACGCCTCTGGGTTATCGATTGCTTCACGGGCTGTCGTATGCCAACGCAACCAAACGTCCTGCACGATATCTTCCGCCTCGGCAACGGACCCTAGCATTCGATATGCAATTTTATGCAATCGCGGGCGAAGACAATTAAACGTACCTGCATCGTCGTCCATGAATAGACCTTCCCTCGTCGACGCTGCCAATTAATGTGCGAAGAACTGCATCCCTTCTCCACTTGCGGCAGCGTGATTCGCCGCTACCGCCGGATCGACGCCGAAGCCTGCCGCGCGCCATGCACCGATGCCACCAGAAAGCGGCAATGCAAGCTTGACGCCAGCCTGTCGCAACCGCTTGGCCATCCAGGCCGCAGACACGTCATTCGGGCATGAACAATAGATAACGAGTGTCCGATTCGTCCCATAATGCTCGACAATCTGCTGTATGTTCCGTTCGTCGGCAAGCACTGCGCCAGGAACGACAAATGGATCGAGTATTCTTCGCTCGGCTGAGCGGATATCGAACACGACAGGCCGCGAACTGCTCGCCAGCAGGGCATGCAACTCGCCCACGCTAATTCGCACCTTCTCGAGCGCTTTTTCCAACAGAACTCTCCGGCAACACCGATACAAAACGTAAAGCACTAGAGCGATGCCAATCGCAATCAAGGTACTCCAGCCAAAATGGGCGATCAGTGAGAAAACCACGTCGATCTGTGACGCAAATGTCGCACCGATAGCCAACCCTACTGACGCCCATAGCGCAACGCCGGCACAATCGCACAAGATAAAGGACCGCAACCTTACAGCCATTGCACCGCACAGCGGCACGGCAACGAGCGACAGACCGGGCAAGAACCGCGCAACGAGCAGCACGCGGACTCCCCAGCGTCCAAAGAACCGTTCTGTCTTCCTGACGCACGTGTCACGCGACAACGACAATTTGCAAACAATATGAAGAGTGCTTTCGCCGTACCGCTTACCGCCTTGAAACCAGACCATGTCGCCTGGAACCCCGCCAATCGTAGCGGCGCCTACTGTCGTTGCGAAATGCACCAACGTAAGCGACGAGCCATGTGTGGTAAGTGCGATGCCTGCGCCAACCGTAATCAATGTCGGTATAGCAGGCAATGGCAGACCAAGCGAAGAACCAACCACATTCAGGAATACGACCAACATTCCGTACCGCGCAATCATTTCATGCGACAACATGATGCTCTCCTGCTGGATTACGTGTAACCATCATGAAGATCGTTCATCGCTTCTCCCGAATCGAACTGACCGACACAGAGTCAGCACTGGTCGGCATCCCAACGGTGCAGCAACGAAGAACGTCATCGCCCGACCACAATTCATTGCCATTCCAGTACATAAACAAAGCGGCGATCTGTGCGTCGCTAAAGTAGTCTTGCAAGGCCAGCCACACCGCGTCCGGAACGGACAGCCGGAATACACCCGCAAGATGTTCCGCCCAGGACAGCACCGCTTCCTCACACGGAGAGAACACACCAGACCGGCGCCATGCTCCGACATGTTCCTCCTTCGCCATCGAAACCCCTACGGAACGGGCGCGGCACAGATAATGCCGGACGCACAGAAGACAGCCGTTGATCTGCGAGGCGCGCAAATCAAGAAGCGCGATGAGGTGCTCGTCAAGCGTGCTGCTTGCCCCTGCTTCGAAACACGCTACATTCACCAACGCCGCTGCGTGAGGAATCAGCCGAGCGAAGTCCTTATACGCCCGACATGAAGTGTATGAAGTTACCCTCTCGTACGCTTCACCGAATCTGACCGTTTCCATTCTGACTCGCATTAGCTCGGCGTTATGTGGTGGTCGAGGCAAGGATGATTGATTCACGTTTCCCTGACCAACCAAAATAGAATGACCCGTGGTGAGATTCTTTATGCGCTACTTCGCGCCCATCAGTTTTCCCTCTGACGCTCCTTTGGATTGCTGACTAGCATCTTTGTCCGGATCGTCCGTTTCGCTAAGCTCCTGCCGATAGCGGTGAACGTCCCGGGTAACGAAGCCAATCTCCCGGCTGGGAATATCGAACCATTCCGGGTGTTCAAACGAACGTCGGATATCCTCGAGGCCGCTCTCCCAATGCTCGCGCATCGTAGCTTTGCTGAACTCATAGTCCTTGTAATGTCCCTCGAATGTCTTGTTCTTGTAGATCAGGTGGACGACGTTTACAGCGCTCCCGTCCGCAACTTTCCGTGCCTCGCGAATTAACGGGTGGACGAACTGGATCTTTTCAGGAATGTGCTCGAGCAGCACCTTTATCATTTGCGCGTGTTTTTGCCTCTGTGACATGAAGGCAGTGATCGCCCTGGTACGGCTCGAATACTGAATATCTTTGGTTCGTTCACTGACGTCCAGAAGATCGCCTGGCAGTTTGCCTCGCGAACTCCACAGATCAACCTGGAAAACGAGCGTGTCCTTATGCTGACTCTCTCTGATAATCTCAGTAAGTGGAGTATTTGAAACCAGCCCGCCGTCCCAGTAGAACTCTCCATCGATCTCGACAGCTGGAAAACCTGGCGGCAGAGCACCCGATGCAATGAAATGCTCCGGAGCCAGCCGCATTGTCGAATTGTCGAAGTAGACGAGATTTCCCGTTCGCACATTGACTGCCCCAACGGACACACGAATGTCTCCGTTATTAACGCGATCGAAGTTTGCATACTTCAGGAGCGTTTCGCGTAATGCCGAGGTGTCGTAGTAGCTGACCTGATCGGGGCGTTCTTTTCCGTGCGTCGCGAATGACAATTGCATGCGTGGGGAAAAAAATCCTTCCTGACCTTCCAGCAAGGTACGCGTTGCAGACCATGCGCTCAACCATTTGCGCCCGATGTCTTCCACCTCAGGCCAAACCGGAATGCCCGCAGCAGTTTGCGAGAAGAAGGTCGCCGGCTGACTGATCGTATTCCAGAAGCCGCGCAGCGCATCGACACGGTCCGCAGGCGCGTTGCCTGCGATAATCGCCGTGTTCAATGCACCGATGGATATCCCGGAAATGCGGGTCGGTTCGATACCAGACTCTGCCAGCCCCTCATATACACCGGCCTGATATGAGCCCAACGCCCCTCCCCCCTGGAGCACTAATCCGATTTCGTCATATGAGGGGAGCTTCAGGTGCTGGGGCTTCTGCAGCTTGTTACGCCGGCTCGCATTCATTCTCGTCTCCTTACTGCATGAACCAGCCATGGCTGACTACGACGGATTGCCCGGTAAGCGCACTCGACTCGAAGCCTGCCAGGAATGCAACCGTGTTGGCAACGTCCGCAACCGAAGTGAATTCGCCATTGACGGTGTCCTTCAACATCACATCTTTCACAACCGCCTGCTCGGAAATTCCCAATGCTTTCGCCTGCTCGGGGATCTGTTTGTCAACCAGTGGCGTTCTGACGAATCCCGGACATACGACATTTGCCCGCACACCACGCGGACCGCCTTCCTTCGCGACAACACGGGCGAGGCCGAGAAGCCCGTGTTTGGCCGTCACATAGGCTGACTTGAGTTGCGACGCTTCGTGCGAGTGAACGGAGCCCATGTAGATCACCGCTCCACCTTTATTGGACGCGTACATATACTTGAGAGCGGCCTTGGTAGTGAGAAACGCACCGTCGAGATGAATTGCCAGCATCCTCTTCCAGTCCGCGAATGCATAATCTTCGATCCGGTTGACGATCTGAATGCCCGCATTCGAAACGAGAACGTCGATACCTCCTAGCCGGCTCACCGTTTCGGCGACACCTGCGTTGACTGTTTCTTCGCTGGTCACGTCCATCGCGACGGCAATTGCATTGCCACCGGCGGCGACGATATCTTCTGCGACCCTCTGGGCATTCGCCAGATTCAGATCTGCAATCACGACCATTGCGCCGTCTGTTGCGAGCTTGCGCGCACACTGTTCACCGATGCCGCTTGCCGCACCCGTAACAAGCGCGACCTTATCATTGAGTGACATAACCTCTCCGTATTGGCTTACTGGTTAACTGCGAGTTTCAACGACTCGGCCGAAACGAGGTAGTCATACACCACCTCGCCGACATCGAGTGTGAGATTTGCAATGACGTGACGCGCGCCAATAATCTTGCGAACAGGAAGATCCGCGACCGATGCAAGAGCGTGCGGATGCAGTTCGAGCGCTGCGGGACCTTCCCACGCCCCGATAACATCTACATCGCGTAGAAAGAAGCGGACCAGTTCGCAGATTCTCAAGGAGCCGTCGACATGCGGAATGACTTTGAGAAGGTAATTGGGCGTACCGGCCAGCTTGCGACATTCGGCGGTCGTGTCCAATGCACGATACTTGTAGCCCATCGTCCCGGTCGCGACACGATGCGTCCCGTAGTCGAGCGTGCCAAGCAGTGTGTCCTTGCCATCGACGCATAGCCTCGGCGAAGCAAGTTTCTTTGGAAACCCCCAGATTTCCCGTCCACCTGCGATGGGACCTTCATCGTCGAGATACATCGAATGCGTGAAATTGGCGTGATTTCCATCCGAATCCAGAACCGAGATGACCTGCCCGCTTTCCGTGTAGTCACCAAATCCCGAAGAATCAGGCATACGAATGAACTCGTAATGAACGATCGCCTTGTTGACCGTTAGTGGTTCTGGAACGACGGCCTTAAGTGCATCCATATCCGTCTCATACGAGATGATGAAATACTCCCGATTTATGAAACGAAAGGGCGGGCGCGGATAAGCAGGATTGTGCACCGGCATCGCAAAAGCGCTCTTGCGGATATCGTCTTCTGTCATGTATCAATTCCCGGTTGATAGGGCGCTGCGTAAGAAGCATCCCAATTTTTCCTCTGTCGCGGCCAACGAAGTTCGCGCGCGCAACAAGGTGAAGACTGCTATAGGATTTCGCAGGATTCTACGGTGTCGTGTCTTCTATCTTTGTCGCAGGTAGATTTAGCGGTCACCGTCAAGACATATCGTAGGCTTAGTCTTCGAACTGCAGTAGCCCTGCAGAGGAACTCAGCGTGTTGCCGGGGTAGCAACAATCAACGACGCAGGCAGATACGTTCGAATGGTTTGTCATTTTGTACTACTTCGACAAACGCAGCGCTTTCGAAAGCACCATGCCTCGCTGCGGGCTAATCAGCCATACCGCCGTGATAGCAACGTATAACCGGGAGGTTCTTGTCGTGATATCAGTCGGTTCGTCATCCGTAGGATCGCTATGATCGATCCGGTCGCTGAAATAGGGAGGCACCAGATTCCCCATAATGGCAATCGCGAAGTCTCCATTCGCTTCGGCGTACACCTCCGGTGAAAGAATCACGCGTCCGTGAACAGTGGTTTTCCTATTTTTTTTTGCATCGATTTCAATTATTTCGATATTCTGAATAAACCCCTTGGACCTCGCTTCTGGCGCGACGACAAGTCTTCGACCACTTGGTCCGCGAATCGTCTTTCGCAGGACGATACCTGCGGGATCGTCGCCGGACAGATCGACGTTTACCGTCAACTGGTGTTTCTCTGCGTTGTACCGTATCCCGTACGGGACGGCCACAACAAAAGTCAAATCTCGAGAGAGGTCAGCGCCCATCAAGTCGGAATCGGAGTTCCGTTGACTTGTAGGGCTATGTATCAGACCCAGGACACGGTCGCCTAGTGAAGGTGCGCCAGTAGGTGTGCTCCGATTTACCATCCGATCTCGGATAGAAACTGGGTCGTCACCCAAGAAAGGATGCGCTGACGAAGAATTTGCAACTTCAGAATCTTTAGTTTCCGCCGCACGGGTCACCACTGCCGCATTTGCCTGCGCTCCCGCTTCAGCCAGTATAAATACACATGCGATAGCGCACGTGGCTTTGGATAAGATTCGTTTTGGTTTTAGATGAAACACGAAAATACTCCTCGCACTCCAGCAGCGGCTCGCGCAAGACCGTTCTGGCTCGATTCGGATATTCCAGACTAAAGCACGACGATAGCCGCCTGGTCCGGCATAGGAGGCATTTCGGCATCACCAAGCATGTCCCGCAACTCGCGTTCGATAGTCCGGCAGAGCATTGAAATCGGCACATCGTTGGCACCCCCTTCAAACGGGTTCTCAGTGCTTTCCCCAACCTGCTCAAGCGAGGTGTACATCCACGAGACCATGACGCTAAAAGGGACGACGAGCCAAACCATGTTGCCGTGCATGAGACCCGTTACGCTGTCGTTCAGCTTATTGAATTCCTGCAGTAGGCCAAAAGGAAAAAGCAGGCAAAAGAACCGCACGAATAGCATATTAATTGTCGCGTACTGGCGCGGGTAAGGAAAGTTCTTGAGCCGCTCAGCGCTACCTTGCAGATCAATCAACTCCCGGAGTGTCCTTTCCAGTTCCATGTAGAAGCTGCCGTTAATCTTCCCGGAGGCGAGCAACCGGCTGATAGCCGCACCTTGCAAACTTAGAACCTGCGTGGGTTTGCTTAAACTCGAAAGCACCTGCGTGGCTTCCGTCGATGGCAGATACAAGGGCAGCAGATCCTGAAGCTCAATTTCGCGCTCAGGAATGCTATAGAAGCGTTGGTATTCGGCATTGAATGGTTTATCGGTGCTTTCCCAGATTCGCGGTTCCCTGAGCTCATAGCGTAAGGTCGTGAGCCACGCCAAATGGCGGTGCACCAGTTCTTTTGACACTTGCAGATCTACGGGGAAATCCCGGGCAACAATGCCCCAGAGCCGACTCGCACTCAGGATCGACGTCCAGATATGCTGCGCTTCCATTGCGCGATTGTATGTCTGGGCGTTTTTGAAGCCCACGATGAACGATGTAGCCGTTCCGAGCAGGACAACGACGGTGAGCGGCACGGATAGCCAGGTTAGACCCAGCGTTTTATAAAGAAAAACGGGCACCGATCCACAGATGAGAAGCCCGTAGATCTGCCTCCTGGTCCAGAACAGGAACTCGGAGAATTTGTATGATTTTCCTAGATGCATGACGAATATTCGCGCAAGAAAATTACTGGATTTAGCGTGATCAACCTTATTTAAATTTGAACCACTGCGAAGACAAGCGGCAGGCTACAAAGATCTCAATGCGCACCTGCCGCCGCACCAACTTCGCCTTTGTGAGGCTTGGTCATCCAGATCAGCGGAATGATCGCGATGAAGCTCATTGAAGAAAGCCAGAAGATATCGTTCAGTCCGAGCATCGCGGCCTGCATATTCAGAGAATGCTCGAAGAACACCACCGCCTGCTCTGTGCTGCCACCGAGCGTCGTATGAAGCGTCGCGATGGCGTTCGTATAGCTGGGGTTGTTCACGCCTGACTGTTCAGCGAGTTGCGCATGGTGCAGGATCGTCCGGTCGTTCCAGCCTGTCGTGATCAACGACGTGCCGACACCTCCCGCGAACACGCGCACGAAGTTGGACAAACCGGCGGCCGCCGGAATCCTGTCGGGTGACAAGCCCGACAGGATGATCGCGGTAAGCGGCGTAAAAAAGAGCGCCATGGGGATGCCTTGCAGCAACGTCGGCAGAATCAGCGTCCATTGATCGACGTCCGTCGTGTACCGCGAACGCATGAAGAACACGCCTGCAAAGCCGAGGAACGCGAGCGTCGCGAGCACACGTGCATCGGACTTCGGGATGATCTTTGCCATTACAGGCGCTAACAGGACGGCGAAGATACCCAGCGGCGCCGTCACGAGACCAGCGTCCACGGAACGATAGCCGAGATAGCCCTGAATCCACTGCGGCAGGACCACGAGGTTCGAAAAGAACACCGCATATGCGATCGAGATCGCAATTGTTCCGCCGCGGAAGTTGCGTTGTGCAAAAAGACGAAGATCAACGATTGGGTTCTTCTCCGTGAACTCCCAGATCAGGAAGAAAAAGAAGCTGATGGCGGCGATGGCGGTGAGCGTGCAGATTACGGGCGAGTTGAACCAGTCGAGATCCTTGCCCTTGTCCAGCATGATCTGTAGCGACGCAACCCAGACGATCAGCGACAGCAGCCCGACCTTGTCGATGGGGAGTTTGCGCGTTGCGGAATCGCGGTCGCGATAAATGATCCATGTCACACCGGCGGCAAACAGGCCCACTGGAATGTTGATGTAGAAAATCCACGACCAGCTATAACTGTCGGTAATCCAGCCACCTAGCGCAGGACCCGCAATCGGCCCAACCGTCGCCGTCATCGCCCACAGCGACAGCGCCGTCGAACTTTTTTCCTTCGGATACGAACCAAGCAGAATGGCCTGCGAGAGCGGAATCAGCGGACCCGCGACGGCGCCTTGCAGCACGCGTGCAGCGAGTAGCACGATCAGATTCGGCGCGACGCCACACAGCCACGACGAAAACACGAATAACAGGATCGCGGCCACGAACAGCCTGATCTGGCCGAGGCGCTGCGTAAGCCAGCCTGTCAGCGGTATGGCGACGGCATTTGCCGCCGAGAACAGTGTGATCACCCAGGTGCCTTCGTCAACGGATACGCCGAGGTTGCCTGAAATCGTTGGAATCGCAACGTTGGCAATGGATGAATCGAGCACATTCATGAACGTCGCGAGCGCGACTGCGAGTGTCGCGAGGACCAGCTTTCCACCGGTCAGCGGTGGCGGTGCAAGTTGCGTCGAGGAATTCATGTCTGTTCCACTCTGATGTTTTAGTCAGGCTCGGCGTATTTATCTGGTTCTCAGCATGCGCCCGGACGGTGCGCTTTCCCCGGATTGCGATCTAGCCTGCGCGCCGTTTAGTGTCGTTCTTATCGCTCGTGTCGCGCTTCGTGGAAGGCATCAACGATGCGACGCTTCCTGCGGGCTCCGCAAGCGAGGGGACGATATTCCGCGCGATGATATTCGCGATCTCGGCATCTGCCTGTGCCCCGTATTCCGCAAACACGTTCGTGTGATACGCCGTGTTTATGGCCGCGCCGAGCTGCGGTCCCGTGTTATCGCGCGTATCCACTTCGACTTCCATCGAAAGGCCGATACGCAGGGGATGTGCGTCGAGTTCTTTCTGATCGAGCTGGATACGAGCGGGCAACCGCTGCACGATCTTGATCCAGTTGCCCGTCGCGTTCTGCGCGGGCAACGTCGCGAACGCACTGCCTGTGCCCGCGGAAAAACCGACGACGCGACCGTGATACTTAACCTTGTCGCCGTATACATCGGCGGTGAGTTCAACGGGTTGGCCAATGCGCATGTTGCGCAACTGGCTTTCCTTGTAGTTCGCGTCGACCCACACGCCGTCGAGCGGTACGATTGCCATCAGCGGCGTGCCCGGCGATACACGCTGGCCGACTTGTACCGAGCGTTTCGCAACGTAGCCGGTGACGGGCGCGGGCAACGCATTGCGCGCGTACGCAAGATACGCATCACGCACCTTCGATGCGGCGGCAAGCACGTTTGGGTGCTGCTCGATCGTCGTGCGATCGGTCAACGCCCGGTTGGCTTCGGCCTGTTGACGCGCGGCGTTGAGCGCGGCCTGTGCGGCCATCACGGTATCGCGGGCATGCGCGATATCTTCTGCCGACACAGCGCCCGTCCCTGCGACGGCCTGGCGGCGACGCAGGTCGTCCTGCGCGCGAACCAGATCGGACTGCTTCTGCGCGACGTTCGCGGCATAGAAATCGTTGTTCACGTATAGACTGCTCACCTGCCGCACGGTCTGGCCCAAGGTCGCTTCAGCGTTGCCGAGCGCAACTTTCGCGTCGGCGTTGTCGAGCGTGACGACAGGGTCGCCGGCACGCACGATCTGAGTGTCGTCGGCATTCACGGCGACAACGGTACCGGTCACCTGTGGCGTCAGTTGCACGAGATTGCCGCTGACGTATGCGTCATCGGTTGATTCGTAGTAACGCCCATAAGTCATGTAGTACGCACCATAGCCGGCCGCCGACACGACGACAGCTACGCCGAGCAGCGCGAGCAGTGCTTTGCGCTTGTGTGTTTCGGGGGCGTTTTCAACAGATGCTGTTGTCGGTGTTGCGTCACGTTTTGCACTCGCCGCGTGGGCTCCCTGATGCTCTGTTGTGTCGATTTCGCTCACTTCAATTCTCCAGGCAGATTCGGTAGATAACAGCTCAGCGTGCGGCGACGACCGGCGTGCCAGTTGGGGACGCATCGGCGCGAGGTGCCACCGGGGAGCTCGCGCTCGACGCATCGATGAAACCGCCGCCCAGCGCCGAGGCCAGCGCAATCTGCTGATCGCGCCGATTCATGCGCAAATTCGCAACCGCCTGATCAGCGGAAAGCGCGCTGACGTCAGCGTTCAACACGGTCAGTTGATTCGTGAGGCCGGCCTTGTACTGCACGAGCGCAAGCTCGTCGGCTTTGCGAGCGGCGATCTGTGCGATCTGTGCATCGGCAAGCTGCGCATCCGTCGAACGCACTTCCGCGAGTTGCGTCGCAACTTCGCTCAGTGCAGTCACGAGCGTCTGGTTGTACGTCGCGACGGCATAATCGAACTCGGCGTAACGGCCCTTGAGCTGCGCACGCAATTCGCCTGCGTCGAAAATAGGCAGATGAATCGCCGGACCGATCGATGCCGTGCGGCTCGCCGCCGTCAAGAAGCGGCCGAAGCCGAAAGCGTCGAGCCCAATCGCCGCACTCAGGTTGATGTCGGGATAGAACTCTGCCTTAGCTTCCTTCACATCGTGCGTCATCGCGTCGACGCGCCAGCGCGCGGCGACGATTTCGGGACGGCGACTCACGAGATCGACGGGCAAGTTGTCAGGCAAGCGCACCTCGTCACCCGTCCCGAGTGTTGGGCGGGCGATCTGCAAACCACGGTCGGGGCCTGCGCCGAGCAGCGCGGCTATCTGATAGCGGATCGTGAGAATCTGTCCGTCGAGCAGCCTCAGGGACGAGCGGCTCGTCGCTAGATTGGCCTGAGCGACTTTGCGCTCGACCTCCGTATCCAGGCCTGTCGCAATCCGGCCTGCCGTAATGCGCTCGATCCGCTCACGCTGCGTGGTTTCCTCTTGCGCGATGTCGCGCAGTACGAACAGGCGCGCAAGCTGGTTGTACGTGCGTGCAATCGATGTGGTCAGCGTCAGCTTGATGAATTCCTCGTCGGCCTTGCTTGCCTGATACTGCGAAATTGCCGCTTTTAGCGTTTCGCGGTTCTTGCCCCACAGATCGAGATCATAAGAAGCACTCAATATGCCTTTGTTTTCCGTCAGCCATGCGCCACCGAACGGAGGCGGCACGAACGTTGTATTCGAGAATTGTTGACGCGTAAGCGAATAGCTCGCGTCAACACGCGGAATCGTGCTCGCTCTCGCCGCTTCGCTGTATGCCGAGGCAGCCACCACGCGGGCGCGCGCCTGGTCGAGCGTCGGGCTGCCCTTCAACGCTTCGTCGATCAGTGCTTTCAGTTGCGCATCGCCGAACTGGTCGGACCAATTGGTGGCAGGCCAATAACCTTGTTCGGCGGGAAGGCTTTGCTGTGCCGCGAACTGCTGCGGCTCGGCCGTTCTCGCGTCGTTGTGGATGCCGGCATAGTTCACGCACGCAGTCAGCGCCGCCGCGAACAACATCGGCACGCCTGGTTTCATCCCGCCGACTACACGGTATCGGGCATTGGACTTAATGCTCATTTTCGGCACCATCAAATAGTTGCGTAAATGGATTCAATGGTGCGGAATGATAGGTGCCGAACCCCTACCTCGGTAGATACTTATCAGGACACTCACCGTTTCCGCGCCGGCACCAGTAGGCGCAAACACAGCAATACCTGGTAAGTCAGCGGGGTGAGCCGATCTCTGCTCCGCGAAATGCAGCATCTTGCGAAGACAAAGAGCTATTTGACTGGCCCGCACGCGGCCGCTCGCTTCGATTGGTGCTAAAGGGGCAACACCGTGAGCCCGTTTGCGCCGCTACCGTGCCACGTTGCGTCGATCTACGATACCTTCATGCGGCCTGTTGCCGCTAACGGCTTCCGCTCAGTGCGGGTATTTACCGTCGTAGTCAGGAGATATTCATGACGCAGCGTATTAACTATATCCAGCAATCGCCGGAACTCTTCAAAAAGTTCGTTGAATTTGGCAACCAGCTGAAGGACTGTGCAATCGAAGAATCGATCCGCGATCTCGTTGCGCTTCGGGCTTCTCAACTCAATGGCTGCAGCTTTTGCGTCGACATGCATGTTAAGGAAGCACGCTTGCACGGCGAGCGCGAACTGCGGCTCCACCATGTCGCAGCCTGGCGCGAATCAACGCTCTTCTCGGCGCGTGAGCGCGCCGCACTTGTATGGACCGAATCCCTGACCAGGCTTACTGAGCATGGTGTTTCCGACGAGACCTACCAGCATGTGCGCACCCAATTCTCGGAGAAAGAGCTATCCGACCTGACATTCGAAGTAATGGCCATCAACGGCTGGAATCGCGCGAGCATCGCATTCAGGTCTGTGCCGGGTTCGGCTGACAAAGCATTCGGCCTCGACAAGGCGAACCTCGCCTGAATGGTCCGGATTTCCGTTCTTGTTCATCGTCCCGCTTGCGGGCCGCATTACCTGGAATGCACATCATGTTTTGCCTGAAGAACACCGCAATCGCATTATTTGCCGTCGCAGGCATGTTTGTCGGCACAGCTCGCGCCGCGGCTCCCGAAGCCGCCGTCACCCCGCTCTTCACACAGCCGCTTAACGATTATCCGGGCAAGGAAGCCCTGATGATCACCGTGACTTATCCGCCCGGTGCCGTCGACCCCGTCCATCGGCATCACGCGCACGCCTTTATTTATGTGCTGCAGGGTTCGATAGTGATGCAGGTAAAGGGCGGCAAGGAAGTTACGCTAACACCTGGACAGACGTTCTATGAGGGTCCGGACGACATACACACGGTCGGACGTAACGCAAGCCAGACCGAGCCTGCGAAGTTCATCGTGCTTCTTCTGAAGGACAAGGGTGCGCCTGTTCTCGTGCCTGAGACGTAAGCATATTTTTTCGGCAACGCTTTCGTCGCGTGGCGGCGCCGGCAGGGTGTCGTTTGTCGCGAATTCGGTATCTGTCGTCGAACTCTCAATTTACTAACAGAAGGCAACAATCATGTCGCAGAAGATCCTGATAGTGGGTGCCGGCTTTGCCGGGGTATGGGGTGCGCTAGGCGCAGCTCGCGTACTCGACGCTGCGAGCATATCGCCCAGCGACGTTGAAATCACCCTGATTTCACCGAAACCGGAGTTGCAGATCCGTCCGCGGCTATACGAAAGCGAGCCGCAGCGTATGGCCGCACCGCTGTTGCCACTGCTCGAAGCCGTTGGTGTGAAATATCTCGAGGGTATTGTTAGCGAGATTTCCGTTCATGACAAAAACGTGATCGTGGTGGGAGCAAATGGTCAACAGCGCACGCTCGCGTATGACCGGCTGCTGCTGACAAGCGGCAGCAAACTGAACAGACCGCCTGTTCCGGGACTCGTGGAATATGCCTTCTCTGTCGATTGCATTGAAGATGCCATCGTGCTCGAACGTCACCTGGAACAACTGACGAAACTGCCGGATTCGCGCGCACGCAACACGGTTGTCGTAGTGGGCTGTGGCTTTACCGGTATCGAGGTCGGAACAGAGTTGCCTCAGCGAATGCGCAAGATGTTTGGCCCCGATGCCGCAATCAGGGTCGTCGTAGTCGGCTCCCAGCCCGAAATCGGTCCCGATCTCGGACCTAATCCTCGTCCGTTCGTATCTCAAGCGTTCGACTCCCTGGGCGTCGAGGCGGTACTTGGATCTGGCGTGGTGTCGATCGATGCCGACGGGGTTCTGACTGCGTCGGGAGGCCGCATTGAAGCCAAGACGGTGATCTGGGCGGGAGGTATGCGTGCCAGCTCACTGGTTGCGCAAGTTTCCTCGCGTCTAGATCCACTGGGCCGCGTCGAAGCAGCATTGGATCTTCGCGTGGCAGAAGCACCCGGTGTATTCGTGGCGGGGGATGTGGCGCGAGCGCTGTGCGACGATAACGGGCGCTACGCATTGATGTCCTGTCAGCACGCAATCGTGATGGGGCAATTCGGCGGACACAACGTAGCCGCCGATCTGATCGGTGTTCCGACCTTGGAATATAAGCAGCCGTTCTACGCTACTTGCCTGGACCTTGGCGAATGGGGCGCCATCTATTCGGAAGGCTGGGATCGGCAGATCAAACTGACGAGCGCCGAAGGGAAAGCGCGTAAGCAGATTATCAACACGCAGTGGATCTATCCGCCGGCGCCGAATCGCACCGAGGCATTGGCGGCAGGCAACCCACAAGCTTCCTACGGCTAACCAGCGGGCACAGCCCGAGCGGCTGCACTGGCAGGATAAATCCGGCACGTGCGGCAGCGGCGGTAAACGTTTTCAACAGAAGATCGCGCGCTGCTGCCGCACTAAATGGCCCGGTCGATTCCCATTTTCTTGGCTCTGCCAACCTGACGGTGCACTGGGTATCGTGAACGTTGATCCTCGTGGAGACGCTCATGGTAACCTCGCTTCGCTTCGTTCATCTCGACACACCCGATTCGCTGTTGCCCGCATTCAACGTTATGCGGCAATTGCGCCCGCATCTGACGGACGCCCGCTCGTTTGCCGCTCAAGTGGCCACGCAGCAGGCTGAAGGCTATCGTCTGCTCTGCGCGTCCGGAGCGGACCGCGTCGTCGGCCTCGCCGGGTATCGAAAATTGACCAATCTGCTGTACGGCAGCTTCGTGTATGTCGACGATCTGGTTGTAGATAGCACGCTGCAGCGTGACGGCGTCGGCACGCAACTGCTCGACGCCGTTCGGCAGATTGCACGCGAAGCCGGTTGCTCGCAATTCGTGCTCGATACTGGCCTGCACATGCCACTTGCGCAACGTTTCTATTTTCGTAGTGGCCTTCTCGCTCGGGGCATGCATTTCGTAGAACAGATCGCCCCCGTTCAAATCCCCGTGAGCTAACGTCATGAACATTTTCCGACCAATGCAAAGCACGGCAGCGCCAAGCGCGTCAGCCGTCCAGACATTTGCGCAACGTTAGTGCGAGACGGCCTGCTTCACGCGCATCGGCGATGTTTGCGAAGCCGATCACGAGGCCGCGAAGCGTACGTCGCCCGTGAACATTCGCGTACCAGATCGAGAGTGGCAACACCGCGAGCCCCGCCTCACGGGCACGGGCGGCGACGGCAACGTCGTCGACCGGACCATCGGGTCCTTCGGTGAATTGCACCGCGAACTGGATTCCACCGGGCGGCAAATCGACAATCAGCCGTTCCCCAAACGCCTGCTCCAGCGCGTGTACGATCAACATGCGCCGCTCGGCGTACAACGTACGCATCCGCTTTAAATGCCGCGCAAAGTGTCCCTGCTCGATGAAATCCGCCACAGCAGCCTGCAGGAGAGTTGGCGAGCCGGCATTCATGCTGCACGCGACCCGTCCGACACGTTCGACGGCGCGTTCCGGCACCACAACATACGCAAGCCGCAACCCGGGAAACATTACCTTGCTGAACGTGCCGCAATAGATCACACGGTCGTACCGGTCGAGGCTTTTCAAAGCTGGAAGAGGCCGCCCAAGATAACGGAACTCGCTGTCGTAGTCGTCTTCGATGATCCAGCGGGATGCTTTCTCTGCCCAATCGAGCAGCGCCAAACGTCTTGCAAGGGACAACGTGTGCCCGAGCGGGCTCTGATGCGAGGGAGTGACTAGTGCGAAGCGCGCCTCCGGGTCCAGTTGTATGCCCCGCTCGACGTCGATCCCTTCGCTATCCACCGGCACCGGCACGAGCTGTATACCGGTCTCGGCCAGAAAGCTGCGCGCCAGCAGATAGCCGGGATCCTCGTACCACACGTGATCGTTCGGACGCGCAAGGCCACGCAACACCAGTTCGAGCGCCGCGCGATAGCCGCTGGTGACGAATACCTGTTCCGGCAAGCAGGCCACACCGCGCGACAGCCCGAGATACGTGGCGATGTGTTCTCGCAGCGGCAGGTAGCCCGCCGGATTCGGATACGCGAGCACCGCGCGTTCAGCGCCGCGTGCGCGATGTGACACGAGCCGGTTCCATACCTTGAGCGGAAACGCGTCGAGCGCCGGCAGACCCGGTTGCAACGGCCGCGGTTCGCCGCTCATGGCGACGGCAATAGCGAGCGGACGCGGCGCAGGTTGTCCGCTGCACGACGCGTCCGCCGTTTTCGGGCTACCCGCTTCGACAAACTTCGGCCGACCGTCCGTGTCCTGCAGACCTTGTCCCCGCGACGAGTGCGTCACTGATAACGGCAGCGACGCCGATACGAACGTGCCCGCCGCGCCGCGCATCTGCAAATAGCCCTCGTCAACGAGGATCGTGTAGGCCAGTTCGACTGTGCCGCGCGCCGTGTTCAGTTGCGTGGCGAGGCCGCGGAGCGCGGGCACACGATCGCCGGGCCGCAGATGCCCGGCGGCGATCGCCGTTCTGAAGCGCTCGCAGATTTGCAGGTAGATCGGCAACTGTTGCTGCCGGTCGATTTCGATGGTCAACGCGGGTGTCGATACGGGCATGGCGGGTTTACGGAATAGGGATCAGAACCAGCATGGCCTGGTAGGCTCGCCAGATCTTGGCACTTATCGATGGGACACGATTGCGCCACTATAGCCTCACGCGATGCGATGGATGCCAACAATTTCGCGCAATGCGACACCCGCCAGGCACCCGCACGTTCAACTTCTTTTCGTCTGGAGAATTTGCCATGAAGATCGTCGTAATCGGTGGTTCCGGCCTGATTGGCTCGCGTGTGGTCACACTGCTCAGCGAGGCGGGTCATGAGGCGCTAGCAGCATCGCCGCGTACCGGCGTGAACGCCGTGACGGGCGAGGGCCTGAGCAATGCGCTGATGGGCGCGGACGTCGTAGTGGATGTGGCAAACGCGCCGTCATGGGAGCCGCAGGCGGTGCTCGACTTCTTCCGCACCTCGGCGCGCAACCTCGGTAAGGCCGAAGTGGCCGCGGGGGTACGCCATCACGTCGCGCTATCAATCGTTGGCTGCGACCGCACGTCGGAGAATGCATACTTCGTGGCCAAGGTTGCGCAGGAAGACGCAATCGAAGCGGCGGGCGTTCCGTACACGATCGTCCGTGCGACTCAGTTCATGGAGTTCATTGGCGGCATCGCTGATTTCGGCACTGACAATGGCACCGTGCGCATCGGCGACGGGTTGTTTCAGCCGATCGCCGCGGACGACGTCGCGGCGCTCCTCGTGCAGGCCGCACTCGCGACTCCACTGAGTGCCACGGTCGACATTGCCGGACCGGATCGCGCGCCCTTTGCGGAAATCGTCGCGCGTTACCTGAAGTCGGTAGGCGACGCACGCCAGGTAGTAACGGATCGCGACGCACGGTATTACGGTGGCCAGGTCGAGCAACTGTCGCTTGTGCCGCTTGGCGACGCACGGATCGGCCGCGTCAGTCTCGATCAATGGCTGGCACGGGCCAACAAGGGTTGATCGCAGGTCTATGGTCGGGTTGACAATGTCAGAGTGGCCAAGCAACCCGGCCTGCAAACCATCGAAACGCCATCATCGCAAAAGCCTACAACCGGGCGTAGCTGTCTCGCATCCAGCACATATGGCTGCTAGATTTCGATTACCCGTTGCCTGAGTGTTGGCCACCAGAATCCAACTCCATCGCCAGACTGCCAAGGACGAGGGCCTGGTCTATCGGAACCGGTTGAAATTCAGGGGATTCGACAACGGTGCTTCCCTGCGGGCTCGCTTCCTTTTGGAACTGCTCCAGTCTCGCCTTCATCTGATCCGCAAATTCAGAAGTGGCAAAGGGATTTGGCAGGCTATCCTCGAATTCCTGCGCTGACACGGAACCATCTCCGTTCTCGTCCATAGCCTTGTACAGCGCTATCGCCTGCGCATTCGTCCCACCGCCGGCAACCACTTGTTGCTTAAGTTCGGAAAACGAAATTGTACCGTCGCCGTCTTTATCCGTCTCGACCATGACCTCATGCTTGTAGAGAGACACGTATGATCCGTACGTAAGTGTCATTCCTTTTTTTGCGAATTCGCTGGCAGCTGCCGCACTCTCTTTCACTATCTCGGCATCTGCTTGCGCATCTTTCGCTGACGCACTTTGCGCGTCCTTGATCACATTCATCCCAGCTCCGGCATTGGCCGACGGATGCCCGCTGCTCCCTGCCATCGAAAACTGCTGCTGTGTCTTCTTCGCTTCCTGATTGACGAAGTTTGAGTAAAACGACGACAACGGCGGCATGACGTTCATAGATTTCTCCAATAACTGGAAAATTAACAACGGCTTTTCCCACATCGACAGCTGCGTGCCAGCTTAGCGACGCTGTCCGGCCATGTCCACTGAAACCGCAGTGCATTAGCCATCCAGCAGCAGACAAAAGAAATTCCATTCACTTTCTTTTCCGTAAAGAACTCATCGGGAAGTCCCACCCGCCAAAGACGAGCGCGCGAGCGATTCTTGGGAATATGGGCTACCCGGTCAAACATTCAGGTTTTCAGCCGACTTAATGAACTCTCATCGGCTTTCGCTGTAATAGCATAGCGGCACACTGAGTTCAAACAAGCGGTTCGAACGTGAATGTATCCAAAGGCATCGCACAAGATCTGTGGCTGGCAAGGCTTAACAGTACTACGCAAACCAAATGGTTCGTCTTCACCGAACGAGAGATCCATGTGTGCAACTGAAAGCGCCGAGTTCATCGCGCAGTCGCGTGTCAGCGCTACCCATGCGGAACAAGGCATACGCGTGCAATTTTTCCCTGCTTCCGACAGTGAAGCCGATTCCAATTGGACCGTCGGCGGATCTCATCCCATCAAGCTCATCGGTTCGACATCTGCCACGTCCACATGGCACGGCTTCGACACACGTCCGATCAGCGTGGACCGATGGAACGTCGATTTCAGCGGTCCGTGCTTCGAGTCGGATACAGAGCCTGGCGACGGAATTATCGAGACACTCGTGGTATCTGTCACGACCATCGCACCGTCCAGTTATCCGATAAAGACAACCGGCTATCTATACGACGGACATAGCGGGTGCCATCTCGGGTTGCTGGACTTGAGATATTTCGGAATGGATTTGCCAAGGACTTTGAGTTTTTCTCTCGGCGAGCACCGCTTTCCGATGTCAACACAAATTGAAATCCGCTTTGGTGTCGATGGTGGTGGGTCACCACTTATTCTTCGCCCGCCAACAATAACTAGCGTCGGAATTCTTTTGACGGAACGCCGAAGCCGCTTGACAGAGTCTCCGCTAGACGAAGTTCCCCCTATTTTGATGAGGTGACCCATGAGCTATCAAACTGGTCTTAGCGGCCTTTCCGCAGCTTCGACGGACCTTGATGTAATCGGAAATAACATTGCCAATGCGAACACCGTTGGGTTCAAAAGCTCAACGGCACAGTTCGCGGACTTGTATGCGAACGCCGTCGTAGGTGCGGCAAACAATCAGGTTGGCATCGGCACTCGTCTATCCACCGTTCAACAGAACTTCAGCAACGGCACCTTCACGACGACTGATCAGCCGCTTGACATTGCAATAAACGGAAACGGGTTTTTTCAGCTTTCCAACAACGGCGCCCTGGTCTACTCACGCAATGGTGTATTCCATCTCGACAAAAGCGGCGCCATTGAGAATGCCCATGGACTGCAATTGATGGGCTATACAGCGGGGCCGAATGGAAAAATAAACACCGGCAGTGTGGGACCAATTACCATCCCGTCTGCTAACTTGCCGCCTACGGCAACAAAGACAATCTCTGCGGCGTTCAACCTTAACTCTCAGGATCCAGTTCCGGCGAATGCGTTCAATCCGTCGAATTCCACGAGTTATAGCTATAGCCAGCCAATGCAAATCTATGATTCGCTGGGTGGAACGCAATCCGTTACCGTTTACTTTGTAAAAAAAGCAACCGGTTCATACGATGTCTACGGAACCAGTGGAAATCCGCCCACACCTGTCGGCCCCAACCCTACGGGAAACATCGGCAACATAACGTTCGATTCGTCAGGCCGTTTGACATCACCGAATGCATCAGCTCTTGCGTTTACCATTCCCAACGCCGCGGATAACGGCGCTACAAGCCAGAATTTGACGCTGGACTTGACTGGCACAACACAATATGGCGACAAGAATGGGGTGACCGAGCTGCTACCGGACGGCAACAGCTCAGGGCAGTTGACTGCGTTCTCCGTCGGCCAGGACGGCACCTTGACCGGAACTTATTCTAACGGCGCCACGCTTGCCCTCGGTCAAGTTGTTCTCGCGACCTTCAGCAATCCAAACGGTCTCGCGAATATGGGAAACAACCTCTACGCTCAAACTGGGGATTCCGGATCGGCGCAGATATCAAGCCCTGGCTCGACCAATCACGGAGTTCTTCTTGGTGGAGAAACAGAAAACTCGAACGTCGACTTGACGCATCAGCTGGTCGATCTGATTACTGCGCAGCGAAACTACCAGGCGAACGCACAGACAATTAAGACCCAACAAACGGTAGATCAAACGCTCATTAACATTTAATTTACTGATCACCGAAGTCGTTGCTGCGTGAAGATGACCCGCTGCCAACACGGGTGGGTCACCTCCGCTACCAAGGCCTGAGTGGCATCTTCTTACGTTAACGGAACTATTGTTCCGTTGACGTAAGGGGCGGGCGACCTCGCTACCGAATGAGCGGCCATCGATAGCCGAGATCGCACCACCAACATGTTCAGTCTGCTGCACGACGGTACCTGGCCACATACTTCGCCTGTGCAATGATTTTTCCGTGCATCTGATAGGCGACGACCGCTGGACTTGCCGCCGGCGCCACATCGATTTGGGCTACGTCCAGGGCGGATGCCGTGACGATATATCGATGCAACTCCCCTTGAGGCGGACATGGTCCACCGTATCTGGATTCGCCAAAATCTGTCAATGCCTCGACCGCACCTGCTGGTAAAAGCTTCGGATTGCCAGATGCTCCCTTTTCTAGCGATGACTCTGAAGGTGGAATATTCGCGACCTGCCAATGGGTCCAACCGAGGCCACCGGTTGGTGCATCAGGGTCGAAAATCGTTACGACGATACTCTTGGTTCCGCGTGGGACGTGAGTCCATGAAATACGCGGTGAAACGTTGTTGCCGTGGCAGCCGAAGCCCCCATACACCTGCTCATTCGAAAAATGTCCCTGGTTCAGGTCATCGACTTTGATAGTGAACGGCTCCGCTCTAGCTACCGTTGGCACGATGACTAGCGCCACGGCATAGCAGAGCGCTGCCTGCATAAGTTTCTTTGAACTCACGGTGTACTCCGTTAGACGAGGGAAGGTTTGCTCAGCGCTATCAACGGTATCGATTTGCGACTCGACCCGGAAGGCATATTCACGAATCACCGCGTTGCCTTCGCTGCAACATCGGCGAAACGCCATCCTTTCTTATCGGTATGGGAGTAGCTATCCATCCGTCGTCACTCAATGAGTGACTAACGCCGACCCGGACTCCACGTTCACCTATGGAAACAAGGCGGCACAAAGGACGTTTGAATACACATGGCACGAGCAAGCCCGCATCGAAATAGACTGCCCTGACATCAACGCAGCCTGACGCATCATCCGGACACCTTGCATGGGTGAAGAATCATGTTGCCGACGGCAAGCCCATGCGCGGCGTGATTGTGGCGCGCGAGATTGGGCAAAAACTTGCGCTACGCGATGCTGGCTGCCCCGTTACCAACTTCTGTTCGTCGTCGATCAGCCCGCCACCATTGGCGCGCTGCCCGCGGCAGTTGCACGTGATGAAGGTGTTCTCGTGCCCGCGAAAAATTAATCGATGCACGGATAAGGTGCCCATTTGGAATATAGGAGTGCGCGCCATCACCGGAGCGGGGCGCAAATTCCGCTGGCAGCGCAGCAAAGTGACGACTTCGGTGTGGCACGTTTCTCGCTAGACAAGCAGGGCATGGAGCCGGCGCATCATCCGGTTTAGCACACAATCTGGAAATGGATGGCTAGGGTTCCGGCCTGCTTCACGCAGGTGCTGGTCCGAGAGCTGTCGACCTCAGGCGAGGTTACACGGCGGGACAAAAGCCCGGGAGAGAACGCGATGTTTGCGCTGCTCCCTGCCGTCGCTAACCGTCCCTTCCGAGGTCAACCTCATGCGCAAGCTCGTTCGCTTTCTTGGCATCGCCGCCGTCTCTCTCGCCACCTTCGCCTCCACTTCCGCGTTTGCCGCGGGCCGTACCGACTTCAAGGTTTGCTGGACCATCTACGCTGGCTGGATGCCGTGGGGGCAAGCCAAAACCCAGGGCATCGTCTCGAAGTGGGCCAAAAAATATGGCATTAACGTCGATGTCGTCCAACTGAACGACTACGTCGAATCCATCAATCAGTACACCGCCGGCAAGTTCGATGGCTGCGCGATGACCAATATGGACGCGCTGACCATTCCTGCTTCGGGCGGCGTGGATTCGACGGCGCTCATCGTCAGCGATTATTCGAACGGCAACGACGGCGTGCTCATCAAGGGCAAGGGCAAGCAGATCGCCGACCTGAAGGGCCAGCAGATCAATCTGGTCCAGTTCTCCGTATCGCACTACCTGCTGGCACGCGCCCTTGAAAGCGCGCATATGAGCGAGCGCGACCTCAAGGTGGTGAACACATCCGATGCCGATATCTCCGGTGCGTTCGCCACGCCTGCCGTCCACAACGCGGTGACGTGGAATCCGATGCTTGCCGATCTGAAAGCACAGCCGAACGTGACCGAGGTCTTCGACTCGAGCAAGATTCCTGGCGAAATCATGGACATGATGGTTGTCAACACCAAGACCCTGAACGACAACCCGGCACTTGGCAAGGCGCTGACGGGCGCATGGTTCGAGATGGTCGCGCTGATGCGGGCCAATAACGCCGACAGCACCGCAGCGCTCACAGCAATGGCGAAGGCGTCGGGCACGGATCTCGCCGGCTTCAAGGGCCAATTGTCGACCACCGCGCTGTTCTACACGCCGCAGGCCGCGCTCGAGTTCGTCACCGGCCCCGACATGCCGAAGATCATGACGCGCGTCGCCAAGTTCTCCTTCGATCACGGTCTGCTCGGTCAAGACGCAAAGAGCGCGGACGTGGTCGGCATGGCGTTCGACAAGGGTGTCGTGATCGGCAACCGGAGCAACGTCAAGCTGCGCTTCGATCCGACCTACGTGGGAATGGCCGCTGCCGGCAAGCTCTGATCTGGACAACCCGCATTTCATAAGGCAGGCATCCATGCGACTCATCAATCGATATCCCAGCCGCAGTGGCGGCTTGATGCTGCTGTTGCTGCCGTTCATTGTGCTGATGGCGGTGTATTTCACGGGATCGTCGCTGCGGCTCAAGGTCAATCCTGATGACAAGCTGCTGCCGAGTGCGACACAAATGAGCGCGGCCATCGAGAAGGTCGCTTTCAACGAGGACAAGCGCACGGGCGAGTATCTGCTATGGGCCGACACGGTATCGAGCTTGAGACGGCTCGGTATTGGCCTCGTGGTGAGTGCCGTGATTGCGCTGGTGGCGGCCATCGCGACGGGCTCGTTTCCGCTCGTCAGCGCAACCTTGTCACCGTTCATTACCGTGGTGTCGATGATTCCACCGCTCGCGGTGCTGCCTATCCTGTTTATCGTGTTCGGGCTCGACGAGCTTTCAAAGGTCGTGCTGATCGTGGTGGGTATTACGCCAATGATCATTCGCGATCTGCACTCGCGTGCCCGCGAGATTCCGGCCGAGTTGTGGATCAAGGCGCAGACGCTTGGCGCGACCAGCTGGACACTGATCCTGCGTCTCGTGCTGCCGCAATTGCTGCCGCGTCTGCTGGTGGCGATGCGTCTGTCGCTCGGCGCGGCGTGGCTGTTTCTGATCGCGGCGGAAGCCATCGCATCGACAGACGGCCTCGGCTATCGCATCTTTCTCGTGCGCCGCTACCTCGCGATGGACGTGATCCTGCCTTACGTAGCGTGGATCACACTGCTCGCGTGGCTCACCGACGAACTGCTGCGACGTCTTACGCAATGGTCGTTCCCGTGGTACGGCGGAGGCGCGCGATGATCGAGATTCGCAACGTCTGGAAGAAATACGGCGATCAGGTCGTGCTCGAGCGATTGAACCTGCGCGTCGAGGAAGGCGAGTTCTGTTCGATGATCGGCGCATCGGGGTGTGGCAAGTCCACCTTCCTGCGGCTGCTGCTCGGTCAGGAGCGCGCCACGCGGGGCGAGATTCTGCTCGATGGCAAGCCGTTCCCGGGCGAACCCGACGCGCATCGCGGCGTGGTGTTTCAACGCTATTCCGTGTTCGAGCACCTGAGTGTGACCGGCAACGTGATGCTTGGCCTTGAATTGCCTCGCGCGAAGTTCACGGGCCGCCTGTTCGGTGCGCAGCGACGTGCGGCGCGTGACGAAGCCGTTGCGATGCTTGAGCGTGTCGGACTCGGCGCGGCGTTGGACAAATATCCGCAGCAGCTTTCGGGTGGCATGCAGCAGCGGCTGGCGATCGCTCAGGCGCTCATGACGAAGCCACGCGTGTTGCTGCTCGATGAGCCGTTCGGCGCGCTCGACCCGGGCATCCGCAAGGAGATGCACGACCTGCTGCTGGGCCTGTGGCGCGAATCGAAACTGACGATCTTCATGGTCACGCATGACCTGAAGGAAGGCTTCACGCTCGGCAGCCGCGTCCTCGTATTCGACAAGGTCCGTGTCGATCCTCAAGCGCCAGGCGCCTATGGCGCGCGCATCACTTACAACATTCCGCTCGACCATAGCCGCGATTCCGCATCGTCCATCCATATGGCTCGAGCCGTGGTGGAAGGCGCGTCGCGTGTCGACGCGGTTTCAGCCTAACGGGAATCTGAACAACATGGATTTGCTACTCGAAGAAACCATCCCCGGCGGCGGCCATGCATCGCTTATCGTCAAGCGCGGCCAGTCGTTGCGTATCACCGACATCCGCGGCGGCGCAAACGTCAGTGTGATGCTGATCAACGCAGGCGAGAAGAGCGAACGGCTCAATCTCCCCGACACGCTGAAGTGCCAGCACACGGCGAAACTCACTGCCGGTCATTGCCTGTACTCCGACATGGGCCGCGTGCTCGCCGCGATCGTCGCGGACACCTGCGGCTGGCACGACAGCATCGGCGGCGTATCGAACGCGCAAGAAGTACACGAACGCTACGGCACGGGCCGCTATCAGGAACTGCGCAACGCGTTCTATCGCAATGGCACCGACAACCTGCTCGTCGAGATGGGCAAATGGGGGCTTGGCATATCGGATCTGCTGATGACGCTCAACCTGTTTAGCCGCGTTCAAGTCGCCGACACCGGCGAGTTGAGTTTCGTGCCCGGCAATTCAAAGGCCGGCGACTACGTCGACCTGTATGCGCCGATGAACACGCTCGTGGTACTCACCGCGATCCAGCATCCGCTTGATCCGAATCCTGAATACGCGCCCAAGCCGGTCAAGCTGGCATTGAGCCACGCGCAGCGCGACGTTGCCGACGTTTGCCTAACCTCGTGCGAGGAAAACGTGCGCGGTTTTATCAACACCGATCGTCTCTTTCTTTGAGCGGAGCCCGACACGATGACAACGACGCTTACCGTCAGCGATAAACGCCCCGAACACGCGATCTTTCGCGAGACACTCGCGGCCGGTGAACCGTGGCTGCACGAACTGAAATTCGGGCAGACGCTGCGCATTCTCGACCTGGAAGGCAATCAGGCCGTAGATACGCTGTTCTACAGCCTCGTAGACACGCGGGAGCGGTTCGACCCGCAACGCACATTGCGCCGCCAGAAAAGCCTGTATCTGACGACGGGCACCGTGCTGTATTCGAACCTCGGCAATCCGATGCTGACGATCGTCGCCGATACCTGCGGACGTCACGATACGCTCGGCGGCGCTTGCGCGCAGGAGAGCAACACCGTGCGCTACGCGCTGGAAAAGCGCTACATGCATAGCTGCCGCGACAACTACCTGCGTGCGTGTGCGCACGACGGACGTCTGTCCAAGCAGGATATTGGCGCGAACATCAACTTCTTCATGAACGTGCCGGTAACGCCCGAAGGAGGACTGACATTCGAAGATGGCATCTCGGCGGCGGGCAAGTATGTCGAATTGCGCGCGGAAATGGATGTGATCGTGCTGATCTCCAACTGCCCCCAGTTGAACAATCCGTGCAACGCCTATAACCCGACACCCGCGGAGCTGCTGATATGGAACTGAAGCGTATCCGCGACTGGTTTTACTTCGTCATGCTGGTTCGCTCCGGACGAATCTGCATCCGCACACACGAAGAATTGACCCACGCGGATCGCTGACACGGACCTCTGCCGCGGACGACCGCGGCATGCAATTCCCACGTGGCGGGACGACCCGCCCATGAATCCAGTCCCCTCTCATGTTCGAGAAAATCCTGATCGCCAATCGCGGCGCTATCGCGTGCCGCATCCTTAGAACGCTGCGTGAACTCGATGTGACCGGTGTTGCCGTCTATGCGGAAGCGGATCGCGCGAGCCTTCATGTGAGCGAGGCGCCCATCGCGCACGGTCTCGGCGAAGGTCCGGCCTCTGCCACCTACCTCGACACGGAAAAGATCCTCGAGATCGCCCACCGGGAAAACGTCCAGGCCATCCATCCGGGCTACGGGTTCCTCTCGGAGAACGCGGCTTTCGGCGAAGCGTGCGAAGCGGCGGGCATCGCGTTCATCGGTCCGACGCCCGCGCAATTGCGCGCTTTTGGCCTGAAGCACACGGCCCGTGAAATTGCGGCGCGCGAGGGCGTGCCGATGCTCACGGGCACGGGCTTGCTCGACGACCTCCCCGCAGCGCTCGATGCGGCGTCGTCGATCGGCTATCCGGTGATGCTGAAGAGCACGGCGGGCGGCGGCGGGATCGGCATGCGGGTGTGCTGGAACACTGAGGAGCTGAGCGCGCATTTCGAGGTGGTCAAGCGCCTCGGCCAGAACAACTTTAGCGATGCGGGCGTGTTCCTCGAAAAGTACATCGAGCGGGCGCGGCATCTGGAGGTGCAGGTCTTCGGCGACGGCCGCGGCGATGCGATCGCTCTCGGCGTGCGCGACTGCTCAGTGCAGCGGCGCAACCAGAAGGTGCTCGAAGAGACACCCGCACCCAATCTGCCGGACGGCATCCCGGCCGCCCTGTGCGACGCCGCGGTGAAGCTCGTGAAGGCGGTGAATTACCGCTCGGTCGGCACGGTGGAATTCGTCTACGATACCGCCGCGCAGCAGTTTTATTTCCTCGAGGTGAATACACGTCTTCAGGTCGAGCATGGTGTCACCGAGCAGGTCTGGGGCGTGGACCTGGTGCGCTGGATGATCGAACTGGCGGCGGGCACGCTCGCACCGTTGCAGGAACTCGCGGCGCAGCTCGAGCCTCAGGGGCACGCGATTCAGGCTCGCCTCTATGCCGAAGACCCAGGGCGCGATTTCAAGCCGAGCCCAGGCTTGCTGACCGATGTCGCGTTTGCGCACGCGGACGGCCGTGCGCTGCGCATCGATACGTGGATCGAAGCGGGCAGCGAAGTGCCGCCTTATTTCGACCCGATGCTGGCGAAGCTAATCGCATGGTCGCCGACACGTGACGCGGCGCGTCGGGCGCTCACCAATGCGTTGCAGGACACTCGCATCTATGGCGTGGAGACAAACCGCGACTACCTGTGCCAGGTGCTCGGCGATCACCCGTTTGCTTCAGGGGAGCCATGGACGCGCTGCCTCGAAGGTCTCAAGTATCGCGCAGGCACGGTCGAAGTCGTCAGCGGCGGTACCCTGACCACCGTGCAGGACTACCCTGGGCGCCTGGGCTACTGGGCGGTCGGCATACCGCCGTCCGGTCCAATGGACGACCGCGCGCTGCGTCTCGGCAACCGGCTTCTCGGTAGCGGTGCGGACGCTGCCGCGCTCGAATTGACGATGAGCGGCCCGACCTTGCGCTTTAACGCGGACGCCGTCGTCGCCGTGACGGGTGCGACACTGCCCGTGCTTCTCGACGGTATCGAACAGCCGTTGAACACGGCCCTCTTTGTCGCCGCCGGTTCGACACTTGCGCTCGGCACGATTCGCGGTGCCGGCGCGCGTGCCTACCTGTGTGTGCGCGGTGGCTTCGACGTGGCGTTGTATCTCGGCAGCCGCAGCACATTTACGCTTGGCCAGTTCGGCGGACATGGAGGGCGGGCACTGCGTGCGGGCGACGTGTTACATCTTCATCCGCTGGAAGACAGGCGTGTGGGTGCCATGATCGCCAACGTTCCCGCGCTGGAGAGCGTGCGTACGCTGCGTGTGATCTATGGGCCGCACGGCGCGCCGGAATACTTCAGCCCGCGCTATATCGAGCAGTTCTTCGACACCGAATGGGAGATCCATTTCAATTCGAGCCGCACCGGCGTGCGTCTGATCGGACCAAAACCGGAGTGGTCACGCGAGGACGGCGGCGAGGCCGGTCTGCATCCGTCGAACATTCACGACAACCCGTACGCGGTTGGTGCGGTTGACTTCACCGGCGACATGCCTGTCATACTTGGCCCCGATGGTCCGAGCCTTGGCGGCTTCGTTTGCCCAGTGACGGTCATCGAAGCGGATCTCTGGCAAATCGGGCAGTTGAAGGCCGGTGACAAGGTGCGATTCGTGCCGGTGCGGATCGATGAGGCGCGTGATGCGGCGCGCCAGCGTCTGCGTGAATTGCAGACGCTCGAATTCGAGGGGAGACCGGCATTGCCGAAGGCCGCGGCGCTCACCTCGCCAATCGTCCTCGATACCGGCACGGATCGTGAACGGCTCGTTGCGCGTGTGTCCGGCGACACGCATCTGCTGCTCGAAATCGGTCCTACGGAACTCGATCTGGTATTGCGTTTCCGCGGGCATGCGCTGATGCAGACGCTCGAAGCGATGGCGCTGCCCGGCGTGATCGACTTGACACCCGGCATCCGCTCGTTGCAGATCCACTATCAACCTGAAAGCCTGACGCTTCCGCAGTTGCTCGAGATAGTCGGGAGAGCATGGCAGGACGTTCTGCTGCAGAAGGATCTGCGCGCGCCCTCGCGGATCGTGCATCTGCCGCTGTCGTGGGACGATCCCGCGTGCCGGCTCGCGATCGACAAATACATGACCACGGTGCGCAAGGATGCGCCGTGGTGTCCGAGCAATCTCGAGTTTATCCGCCGCATCAACGACCTCGATTCGATCGACGCCGTCAAACAGATCGTGTTCGATGCCAGCTATCTCGTGATGGGGCTTGGCGATGTGTATCTCGGCGCGCCGGTCGCCACGCCGCTCGATCCGCGCCATCGGCTGGTGACGACCAAATACAATCCGGCCCGCACGTGGACGGCGGAGAACTCGGTCGGCATCGGCGGAGCGTATCTGTGCGTGTATGGGATGGAGGGGCCGGGTGGCTATCAATTCGTCGGCCGCACGCTGCAGATGTGGAACCGCTATCGCGAGGTCGCGGATTTTGCGGGGCGGCCATACCTGTTGCGCTTCTTCGATCAGATCCGCTTCTACGAAGTCCCCGCCGCCGAACTGCTGCGCATCCGTGCAAACTTTCCGCTCGGACGCTATCCGTTGAAGATCGAGGAGACCGAGTTGTCGCTGGCGGACTACGAGGCGTTTCTCACGCGCGAATCCGCCGGCATCCGGCAATTCCGCGCACGCCAGCAAGCCGCGTTTCAGGCCGAACGCGAGCGTTGGCGCGAAGCGGGTACGGCAGCGGAAAGCTTCGATGCGCCGCCCGCGGAGTGCACGGAACTTGCGCCGCTGAAAGACGGCGACGTAGCGGTAGACAGCGAGATTGCCGGCAGCCTCTGGCAAGTACGGGTGGCGTCTGGCGACACGGTCGCGGAGGGCGACGTACTGCTTATCATCGAGTCGATGAAAATGGAGATCTCCGTGTGCGCGCCGTGTGCGGGAACCGTCGGTGAAATTTACGTGGCGCCGGGTTCTCCCGTGCTCGCGGGGCAGCGTGTTGCCGTCATCGAACGTCTTTGATTGTCGAGGAAAGAACCCCATGTATTCATTCGATCTGCGCCTGCCGACGCTGCGCGCCGCTTACCGTGCCGGGGCGCTTACGCCGCGCAAGCTGATTGGCGAGTTGTTGGCGAAAGCCGCCGCACTGAATTCCGAGTTTCATCTGTTCATCCACCTTTTGAGCGAAACGGAACTTGCGCCGTATCTGGACTGGCTGGAAACACAGGATATCGAAGCACTGCCGCTCTACGGCATTCCGTTCGCGATCAAGGACAACATCGATCTGGCCGCTATTCCGACGACAGCTGCCTGTCCCGCGTTCGCCTATACGCCCACAGAGTCCGCGACGCTCGTCGCGCAGTTGATCGCGCTAGGCGCCGTGCCGCTCGGCAAGACCAATCTCGACCAGTTCGCCACTGGGCTGAACGGCACGCGTTCGCCGTACGGCAAGTGCCGCAACAGCGCGCATCCCGAGTATCCGTCGGGTGGCTCGAGTGCGGGGTCGTCGCTGGCCGTCGCGCTGGGTGTCGCGAGCTTTGCGCTGGGCACCGACACTGCGGGCTCCGGGCGCGTGCCGGCGGCGCTAAACAACCTCGTGGGACTCAAGCCGACCAAAGGTCTTCTGTCCACCGCCGGCGTCGTGCCGGCCTGCCGCACGCTCGATTGCGTGACGTACTTCACGGCGACCGCGCGCGAAGCCAGCGAACTGCTGGCGCTCACCGCGCAAGCCGATCCTCGCGATGCATACAGCCGCAAGAACCCGCAATGGAACGACGCACGTGCGTTCGGCACGCTGAGCAAATTCCGGTTCGGCGTGCCGTCGCAACTCGAATTCGCAGGCTGCGCGGAAAGTCCCATGTTGTTTTCGAATGCTCGCGCAATGCTCGAAGCGGCGGGCGGCGAGGCTGTCGAAATCGACTTCGCGCCATTCGTCGAGGCGGCGAAGCTGCTTTACGAAGGCCCTTGGGTCGCGGAGCGCTACAGCGTCGTGGGCGAACTGGTGGAGGCGAACCCGGCGGCCGTGTTGCCGGTCATTCGCGACGTGCTGGCGAAGGCGCCGGGCGCTACCGCCGTCGAACTCTTTCGCGCGCAATACCGCCTGCAGGCATTGAAGGCCACCTGCGACGCTGTGCTCGAATCGCTCGACTTCGTTCTCACGCCGACTTATCCGCGTCCCGTCACGCTCGCGGAGCTGGAGCGCGACCCCATTGGGCCGAACTCGTTGCTCGGCTACTACACCAACTTCATGAATCTGCTCGACTATGCAGCGGTTGCAACGCCGACCGCGTTCATGACGAATGGCTTGCCGTGGGGCGTGACCGTGTTTGGCCGCGCATTCACGGATCAGTATCTGCTGAGCGTAGCGGACGCGTTGCAACGGATGAGCGGAATCGAATGTGTCGGAGGCAGCAGGCTGGACGCGGGCGGCTCACCTTCGGCAGCTCATGATCGCGTACGCATCGCGGTATGCGGCGCGCACATGCAAGGTTTACTGCTCAATCGCGACCTGGTTTGCCGCGGCGCGCGTCTCGTAGAGGCGACGCAAACTGCGCTGCACTATCGCTTGTCTGCGCTGGCAGCTGCACCGGACGGCACGAGGCGGCCCGGCATGTGGCGGGTGTCCGGCGGCGGCACGGCGATCGCAGTCGAGGTCTGGGAGATGCCCAGTCTGGAACTGGGCTCGTTCATCACAACCGTTCCCTCGCCGCTAGCGCTGGGGAAGGTCCAACTGGCGAACGGCACGTGGGTGACCGGCTTTGTTTGCGAGCCGTATGGTCTGGAGGCCGGGACCGACATCACGAGGTTTGGCGGCTGGCGAGCATGGCTCGCTAGTGAGCACAATTGACGCGCACGTTGGCCAGATGCGCGAGCATGTGCAAGCGGCTTCCATGGCGTTCAAGAAGGCCCTGACATTGACACGGCCGTTGTGGTCTGGAAGCGTTCGGCGCGCGGCGTGTAGTTCGTAGAACTGTCGCCGGGCATGCGCGCAGCAGGCTGCTTCGGCTACCTGCACGGTTTCGTAAATCGCCAGGTATCCGCCGTAGGCATCGGCCTGCAGCTACCGTCGCCCGTACAACATGCAACACAGCTACGCGACGGCGAAGCTGATGGCGGGCATGACGCCGGCGTTCTGTGCAAGGCAATTCGGGCACAGCGTGGAGATGTTCCTCAACACGTGCTCGAAATGGATCGATGGGGGCAGAATGGCCTGGGAAATGGCACGGCTGGAAGCTTCGCTTACTTCCCCACAACGCCCCCCATAGAAGGGGAAACGCCGACAAGTCTATGATTTAGTGGGGACTTTTTGGTGGGCCGGGTGGGAGTCGAACCCACGGTGTCCTTTCGGAGGCGGATTATGAGTCCTCGCGAGAATACAAAAAAATCAATGGGTTACGCCACTTTCATTTCCTCAATCAGGCTGGTTTCACGCCTCGGAAAGCCTTGCAATTCAAGGAACGCGTATCGATTTGCGGAAATGCCATGACCCCACGCCGCAGCTTGCCCGGATAGCGCTCCGTCCGTCACATCCCGTCTCGCTGACGCCGTTCGAGATGCCCATGCGGGCATATCAATGGTGAGCGAGGAAACGGTAAGCATCCAATCTGCACCGTCGCGAATTACGTTGACGCGCGAGAGGATCGGCTGCATACAGAGCGGACCGCGACGAATTGCGGTCCGTGCTTACCACGCATTGCACGAATCTGCTGCTGTTTCCGATTCCTGGGTGGCCGGATGATGGGTGCATTCCAAACCAACAGGAGCAGCGCCATGGAATTCCTCCGACTCGTCCGCATCGTTCTTTCCAGCTTCTTCGGCGTGCGCAAGAGTGCGTCGCATGAGGCGGACTTCGCCAACGTGAACTTTGTCCTGCTGCCGTTCGTGGCCGTGTTCATGGCTGTAGTCATCGGCGCGATCATATTCGGCTTTGTGCACCTGGTCGCGGACTCGACGAGCGCAATGCAGGGCTTCTGATTCGCGGTTCGCTGCATTGGCCGTGCAACCCGGCTGCTATTGGTGTGTATGGCTTAAGAGCAACGGGCTCATCACGGTCGCACTGAACATAAATCAGATTGATGTGTGTACTGCCGGGTCATCGAGAATCTCGGCAAGGGCGCATATGGCCCCATCAATCTTGACGCTCCAGGGATGCCCAAAGTTGATCCGGACGCAATTCTGAAATGCGCGCCTGGCGGAAAAGATCGGACCGGGCGCGATGCTGATGCCACGGCCGATCGCGAGCCGGTGCAGCGCCATTGCATCGACCGCGTCCGGCAACTGCAGCCATAGGAAGTAACCGCCCGAGGGCGTCACCCATCGGACCTCACGCGGCAGGTAACGCCGCAAAGCCGCCTCCATGGCTGCACGTTGCGTCTGCATCGCAGCGTGCAGCTTGCGCAGATGGCGGTCGAACCCGCCGTGCTCCAGGTAGTCCGCAATGCCCGCCTGCGCAGGGGTGCTGGCCGAGAGCGTCGTCATCAGTTTGAGCCGCTGCACGCGATCCGCGAAGCGTCCAGCGGACACCCAACCGATACGATAACCCGGTGCAAGCGTCTTCGAAAACGAACTGCAGTGCATGACCAGTCCGTTGCTATCGAAGGCTTTCGCAGGTAGTGGCCGATCACGGCTGAAGTGCAGCTCCTGATAAACGTCGTCCTCGATCAGTGGTACGTCGCGCGCTGCAAGCATGTCAACGAGCGACTTCTTTTTTTCGTCGGAAAGGGTGACGCCGGTCGGATTCTGGAAATTGGTCATGAACCAGCATGCGCGAATCGGATGCTTGTCGAGCGCAGCGGCGAGCGCGGCGAGGTCTAGGCCTGTGACCGGATGGACCGGAATCTCGACCGCGCGCAGATCGAGCCGCTCAATGGCCTGCAAGGCCGCGTAGAAGCCCGGCGACTCGACCGCGACGACGTCGCCCGGACGCGTGACGGCCATCAGACACAGATTGAGCGCCTCCAGCGCGCCGTTGGTAACGACGATCTCCTCGGGGGGGATCGACACGCCGGTGGCCACATAGCGCAACGCGATCTGGCGGCGAAGATGGTCGTTGCCGGGCGGCAGATCCACGACCGTGCTCCATGGGCTGAGCGCGCGCGTGCCTTGGGTCAGCGATTTGAGCAGGCGAGCTGAAGGGAACAACAGTGGTGACGGGAACGCCGAGCCGAGCGGCACGATGTCTGGATGCTTCGTGGCATCGAGCACGGAAAACACCAGATCGCTGATGTCGACCTTCGTGGAATCGGCAAGGGGCATGTCCTGATGCGACGGCACCTGTTTGACCGCCGCACCGGGCGTCACGAAGTAGCCCGCGCGCTCTTCGGCGCGGATCAGCCCCCACTCTTCGAGCAGATAGTACGCGCGGAATACCGTCGACTGACTGACACCGCGCTGCGCGATGATCTGCCGGAGCGACGGCAGCCGGGAGCCGATCGGAATCTGCCCAGACCGGATGCCATCAGCGATGGAGTTGGCGAGAACCTCGTAGCGTTTCATGATGGGTTTTGTTCGAATGTTTATCCCATGTTAGGTCGCCGTCGCCGGACGTCGTGCAATGTTCTGTCGCATATGACGACCCGGCGAAGCTGTCAAAACGCTGTCAGTGGTAATGCAATTCGGCGTGGTCTGTTTTTCCCCGAAACACGCGATATCCGAGCAAAGTGTACGCGAGAGAGCCGCTGGTGAAGTTGCGATCATGCGCGTTGACTGCCTTGAACTTGCTGCCGTCAATGGCCACGCTCGCCTGAGCAAGCAGATCCAACCGGCGGCACAGCACCACAAACTGCCGGCAAACGTTGCGTATGGGCTGGCCGTTATCTCGTCTGAAGTCGGCACAATCTTGAAGTCAGGCGCCAGGCGTCCTGTCAGCCACATCAGTTCGATGTTGCGCTGACATTCCCGCTCAACGTGAAACGCAGCAACGCGGCAACGCGGGTCGTAGCAGTTCTCCTTGTCTCGATACTATACCGGTGGACTACTGATCGCCCTTCCCGGGCTTATCACCGGTGGCATAAGTCTGCGCATCGAATCGTCCAGAGTTCCTTACCGCGAAGGAACCTCTTCGGCCACCCCTTCCTCCTCGTCCGCCTGGTCGTCCGGTATGACAGCCGGCGCGGCGTCGTTCAGAAGCAGCGTCTCCGCGTCGGGAGCCTGCTCGTAGACGGCCACGCCCATGTCATTGAAGGTGCTGACAATGGTTTCGATGGCAGCGGTTTGCGCGAAGTTGTCCGGCAGGTGATCGTTGATTTCCGCGTGGGTCAGGAAACCGCGCTCCTTGCCCAACTGAATCAGGGCGCGCATCTGGCGCTGCCGTTCTTCATCCTGCAGTGCCGTCGATGCGGCGTCCATCAGCACGACGCCGGCCGCGGCGTTGCCCTTCGATGCGCGACGGGCCGGGGACTTGCGCGCGGATGCGGTCGTGTCTGGCCCTGAAGCGTCCCGATCAAAACTTGCCATACGTCCTCCTCAACAGGTTTGCGCGGCGATGGCGAGACAAGGCCACAGGCATGGCGGCCTGCGCGCCACGAACAGGATCACGGCTTGGGGCGCAGACGACTTGCAAGGATCGCAACGAGCAAAGAACGCGGCCCGCTCACACGGGCGGCCCGGTTCGAAACTGCGCACAAAACGCGCGACTTTTGATGCCAACAGAAATTGCTGCGTTGCACCAATGATCCGCCGCCTGTCCGCATTCCGCTCGATGACAGCGCCTTGTCGTGAGCCCTGAACAACCAGTTGACACCGTATCCGCTCCGGATCGGAACTCGCCGGTCGCAATCCGGCATGAAAATTGTGCTTGCTGCTTTGCACAAATTCGCCATACTGTTCAGCTACAGAACGAAGCGCGGTACGCAAAGCGCCCGGACGGCAGCATGGTGGAGACGGTTGCGGCCGCTGCCCGCTCGTCGATGGCGAGCTGTGTAGGCAGTGTGCCCGAAGAAGCGATGAACCTTGGTCGCTGAACCCCGGAGGCGGACGACATGCTGACTTTGGCCGAATTGCAAAGCACGCTGCAAATCGAGTACGAACTGCAGCTCGAAGCGATGGACGAGCAGGCGTTGCGTGCGCTGCTCGCGGATCCGATTGCACTGAACCCACTGGTGCCGGCATATATGAGCTTTGCGGAGGGGCGCCGGATAGCGGAAGCCACGCTTGAACAACTGCTCGCGCGCAAGCCGCCGAGCGGCGAACCAGTCATTCCGCATAAGGCCGAGCCCCTGTGGGCGCAGTGGTTCAAACCGTTCTGGACGCCGCTGCTCTTCGGGGGGCGCAAGGGCGAGTGAGGGCGCTCGCGCCGACGCAATCAATGGGCTAACGCGCTAACAGGCGCCGTTGCCGGCCGATCCGTTCTCGCACGCCGCGAACCGATAGCGCCCGAGATGATCGATGCCCGATTCCGATAGCCACACCTCGGCAAGCCGCCCCATCAGTCAACACTCAGATCTACTGCACTGGTCCCCCAACATTTATGGATCTCATCGAGCGCCAGGCGCGCGACTGGGTGTATCCGGCAAATATCCAAAAAATCGTCCTAGGTGTCAGAAAAAATTCATAGTCGCGTCTTTTCTAATACGCGCTCTGATGCTGATCTGTGTTTCGTATTGCAGGTACACGATGACAAAGATCCGCATGCGAAAGAAGGCAAGGTCCAGTGCCATCCAGTCCGCGTCAATTTGTGCAAGACCCCGTGACTCAAGTCGTCAGGTCCCTCTGCCCGCCAGGATCAGCAATCACCACGTCAAAATTTTCAGAATCTCGTGTATTTAGAAGGTCGAACAGATTTGCGATGCAAAGGCTGCCCGTCGGATAAGGATGCGCTGGAATCATCTCATCGCGCACGAAAGGTGCGCTTCGCCGCGCTCACCACACTCGCAGATCACGTTTTGCTCCCTTGACCGGGATCGATGTTACTCAGCGCACTTCTGTCGAAGTCACGTATGTTATTGGTGCCGGACAGACGTGAGCTGGTGCTGATGAATCTCGGTAGAATGACCAGGACACGCGTCGCGTGTGTCGAAAGTCAGTCACGTTGATCCGATGCTTCTCATCTGGCAAGAATAGGCGACCGGGGTGGTTTGCATGCCCTCACCGGATCCTGTTAAACGCCTGTCTACGCTTCAACAATGGTCACGTCATAGTCTTCATCGACGAAAGCGACAAGAAACTCTTCAGGCATCAGCCACGAATCAACGCTTACCGTCTTCGTATCAATATCAACGTTGACCTTCGCGTCGACGTCGACGGTCTTCATCGCATGTTCAATAGTTAAAATATCGTCAGAGCGAATTTCATCTTTCACTGCGAATTTCACTTGTCACTTCTCCAGTAGATAACGGTTGAATATCGGCTTCAACGCCGATCGGGCCGACGGCTCCGATATAGGCAAATGTAGGCGCATTGACTCAGGTTTCGAATACCCGCACTGGACAAACAGTCTTGCGCAGCGAGAACAAATCGAAAATCAGGCTGCAGGGCTTGCTGGGCCGCCTTGTGCAGCGGTCGTAGGTGGATCGGGGCCAGGAAAAGCGCGAGACCGGAAGGATGACCGCTCATTCTCACGACGTCGTGCCTGGAGCGTGGCTTCCTGGTGGGAAACGAATTCGTGATTTCATTCCAGTCAAAGACGACTGACCGCGAAGCGTTACTCACATCGGAGCAGATGTACTACGCTGTCTCGGGGCTATGGTCGAGCGGACCGACACAGAACCGCGTCATCCTCAGCCAGCGCCCTGGGTACGGCCTCGCGCAAGAAATCCATGAGGTCCGCTCGGAATCGACTACTTTCACATAGATACATCCCGTTAGGGAATTCGTTGACGCGGTACCTCGCCAACCTCTCTCGCTGTATGTTCGCAGACTCTGATGCACCGCGTTAACCTGGACTCTGCAACCAGAATGTTTGTGCGTCGAACACATTCACCCGGCCTACGGTGATCCTGGACCCGCCGTTCGAATGACGGGTTTGTGGGAGGGGCGAGCGGCTACAATTGGCCCGTCCGCCGCCTTTCGTGGCGTCAGCTCCTTTCTCATACCCGGACCCAGATGACTGACGTGCCCGCGCGTTCGGCAACAGTGACATATTCAATGTGCGACCGGCAACACCTTGCCTGGTAAGGCTTGACGGCGATCCGGTCGCCCGACGCGCTCGCGCGATTACTGGCCGCCCTCCGTGCGAATCGTCAAATGGTTGTCGACGGAAGTGACGCCCGCAACGCCCTTCGCGACGGTCGCTGCGTGATCAATCTGCGACGCGTCAGGCACGGTGCCTGCCAGCGACACAGCGCCGTTACGCGCGCGCACCGTCACATTGGCAACATCGATCCCCCCAGCCTTCGCGAGCGCGGCACGCACTTTCTTGCCCAAAGCGCGGTTTTCCGCCTTGACCGACTTCGCGGTCGGTGCGGCGGGCGCCATTGCGCCGGCTTCGCTGGACTGCGCATAGGCGTTGACTGAAGCCAGGACAATCAGCGCGCAGCTCGCTAACTTGATTGTTTTGATTGCGTCCATAAACGATCTCCTATGACGGCCTCTAATAAAGCCACTACTCCACATCGGTGCTGCCGGGTTTCCCGACATTCTGAGGAACTGTTCTGCGGTCGAAGCGATATGTTGGGCAGACTACGGGGATAGGGAGAAGCTCCTGGCAATCCTCACCGGTGTGCTGAACAATACGATACCTTGAAACGTGCGGCTGTGCACGGCAGCCCTAAGCGGGTTACCTCGACGTCCTGGCGAGGAAACTGGCTATGCGTTCTCGATCCGATGCACGTTGCCATGCCTGACTACGACATCATTTGTGCAGTTCGTTGCGGCTCGTAAATGATCGGGATGAGACGGACGCATTTGCGTGAACCACTGCGCGATCGAGTGCGTATCGTCAATCGCGGTCGTCAGCCTCTCGCTAACATGGCTCAGCGGCCCCCCGTCGCCGACTTAACGGGTCGCGCAAGCAGGTCCATTGAATGACATCGGCAGAGTCATGAGACCAGGGTCATGAGGTTAGTCCTTGTCCCGGGTTTCGATCAGTACCGCACAACGCGACCGCTCGATGACTTCTCCGCAGGTCGACGGGTTGGCCCAGCGGCGTAGCCGTGACAAATGGTGATGTCCCATCACAATGACCTCCGCAGTTAGCAGCCGGGCCTGTTCGATGACGACGTCGGCCGGAGGATTTCCCGCGCAGAGGTGCTGTTCCACCTTGAGATTCCGGTCGGCAAGCTGTGCGGCTGCGGCAGCCAGGACGGATTGTGCGAAAGATGTCTGCGCGTGTGCGGGCGGATAGGTTAGGCCATCGGGCGCGACACCGCTTTCGTCACCGGGAGGCAAAAAGTAGGATGGGTCGACAACGCATAGAAGGTGTACGGTTGCCGTACCTGGCGCCGCCACGCGGCTGGCCAGGTCGATGACGTGGACACTCTGGGGTGAGCCGTCCAGCGGAACGAGGAGGATATTGAACATGGTTGGAGATCCCCTTCGAAGATCGGATTGACATGCAGGCTGTCATCGTCGCCAGGAAGCGTGTCGGGCCGGTAGTTGCCGGGATCCTCAAACTGGTTCAGCCAACGGTAGAACTCTTGCACGACGCCGGTCGTCCCGAGGCGCGCCCCCACGACAAGCGCGGCCACCTGCGACTGCCCACCAAGCGCGTCATGCCACGCTTTGCGCAGCACGGAAAGCTTGTCCTCCCAGCCCACGAGCTCCATAAAAGGCTCTCGGTATCTGGCGAAAACGCAATATGTACATTGCAGAATGTGCAAGTGCCCTGTCAAGTACACGATCGAGTGAATCGGAAAAACTATGCATGTCGCCGGTTGAATTGAGCATTGGCTGAAACGCACGTGCCCGGGCAACGAGGACTACCAGGGTGTCACACTAGACCGTCTATCGCAGCACGTCGTCCGCTACGAGTTGCGCAGCGGTCCTGTTGTCAAACACCGGAAGCGGGTCGCCCCGGTACCGCCGATGAACCTTCGCCCGCAACAGTGCGCGTTGACTGATTGTTGGCAATCTGGGAGGCTGTGCCGAATGGCTGAATGTGGCGGTGATTCTGCTCGCTTCCCAGGCCCTTGGTGCAAAGACCCTTGGACAAGCGAGACAGGCGTGCGAAAGCAGGCGACTGGGCAAACGCCTGGTCTCCTCTGTGCAATGGATGGGGTTGCCATGCGCCCAGGGACCCGGCTCTGGCAAGCTGTCCATGTACCGCCTAACCGACCACCCGCCACCCGGGCAGCCTGACAAAAGCCCCGTCGTCGGGTCTGTGCTGACCTGCCATCACCCATTGGCAGGTTTTTGCTAACAGTGAATTTGAAAATTAGGTATTTACCCTGATTCCCGCTCTCTCTAGACTGTATTCAACGGCTGCAGACAAACGTGTTTGTAGCTCCGCAGAAAACAATCTGGAGGTAGTCATCATGAACTCGCTCATCAAAGCTGTTGCTGTTGCCCTCGTTATCGCCGCTCCGGTCGCTTCGTTCGCGCAGTCGAACCAACCCGTGACCCGTGCACAGGTACGTGCCGAACTCGTGCAACTGGAAAAGGCCGGTTATAACCCGTCTGCAAGTGACAACACAACCTACCCGGTGCAGCTTCAGGCTGCAGAGGCTCGCGTAGCTGCGCAAAACGGCACGGCGCAGGCTGCAACCAGTGACGTCGGTGGGGTCGCCAACGGCGCTTCACAGTCGGGTCGCCCTGAAGTCGCTGCGGGCGCGAAGTCGATTTACTTCGGTCGCTAAACCGTCAGGCTGGCGGTCCACCCGGCCTCGATGCATTGCAATGCGGACGCGCTGAACGCCGGCGCGCCGGCTCTTATCAAACTGCGTTGCCATCGGGATCACATCAACTGGCGGGCAGGTGTCACATCCGTCTTTCCGCCCCTCGGACTCTGACGGCTAGATCTGACCAGGCAGTTGTTGCTGTTGCCGCAACGCAGTGTAGAAATGGTCAAGGTCTGGCATTGCGGTATCGACGTTCTGTCTCCGGCGGTAGGCAACCATGATGTTTGTCACAGCCTTCCAGGAATAGAGCCAACCATGGTCGAGACGATTGTCGGTGTCGCTATAGGACTCCCGGTTCTGGTCGTTGCCGTTGTTTTTGCTGCCGGACTCTATCGACAGGAACATCTGCGCAATCGCGCGATCAGGTCGATAAGCGATCGTTTGTACGATCTCGCTCGATCCAGGGATTGAAGATGCGTCGGGTGGCCGTTGGCAAGTCCGCGCGACGTGCCCCGCCAAAGCCCTGCGGCCTGATCGCGCGGACTCTCTTCGCACCTGGCTATGTCATGGGATCGATCGGAGAGGGAGGCGTACCTTGTGCCTCTATCGCGTTGTCCGCCTGCAAACACAAATCTTCCCAGTGAGCGGCGACGATCTGTACGCCGACCGGGACTGAACCAACAAGGTTCGTAGAAACAGTCAATCCCGGCAATCCCATGGCCGGCAGTGCTCTCAACGTGAGTTGCGCTTCCCACACACGCTGGAAAGCCGCGTCGCCCTGCAAGTCAAGCCCGTCAGGGAAAGGCAGTTCAGCCGAAACCCGCAGCAACAGCACCGGATACCAGGCGAGGAATAGACGCCATTGACGCGTCAAGGTTGAAGGGCGTCTTTCGGCGTTCCTCTGTCGGCAAACGGAATTCGTTGGACTAGCGCACAGCTACCTAGACTCGAAAGCACAGAATTGACTGGACTGCCGGGAAAGCGCGGAAATCGAAGGACTGCCGCGCGGCGCAGTTGGCTCCCGGCAACGTGCCGATGAGGCTTTGTTCAGAGAGGGCGAGGGGGGCTTGACGACCGAGGCCGCGTGAAAACGCAAAAGCACTCAGTTTTCGGGTGTCGCTTTACTCTTCCCGAGTTGCCGCCAGGCCAATATGGCGCGATCTGAAGGGGCGAATTTTTAGAACGCCGCATCCAGCGCGCGTTTTCACACGGCGACCGTGAGCCGCCGTTCGGACTTTTGCCACAGCACCGACCGCTTCCGAAGTACAACGACCGTTCTTTCTTCTGTTTCGTGAGTCGGTCGGCCATTGCGGACAAGCTCGCCTGACGCATGGTTGACTGAAGGGAACAATTGAATTGCCACGGGCGATGATGTTTTCGCGTCAAAACTCGCCCAGAATTGAATACACCCCCGACGGCCCGCAAACAACCCTTGACGGACGAACGTCGCCTCGACCAAAGGACGGTTGCTCCCGAGGTTCAACGGACATTTGATCCGCCAATTCGGCTGCTCGAGCTTTTTCGAAAGTAGTCTTTTTGAACGGATGCCTTCGACAAGTTACGGATTCGAAAGTAACTTCCTGGGGCGATGTTCTATACCCTGGTTAAACGCCAACGGAGCAGGAAAATGGGCAAGTTCAGCGATTACGAGTACAGGAACCTACCCGGGTTCGATATGAAGACCTTCGAGGGAGCGAACCAGGCTATCCCGATGAAGACACTTGTGATCCACTGCCTTGACCCTCGGGCGGTCGAAATCCCACGGGCCGTCGCCGACTATTTTGGCGACGAGGTCTACCCGGGAGAAATCATCATCGACGAAAATGGCACTCGAGTTGGATCCACGCGAACACTGTTTGCCGCGACCAACGCGGGTGGACGCGCCACCTTCGCTCTAGCGTCCGTGGCGGCGATGGATTATCTATTTGATGTCAAAAGAGTCGTTGTAGTTCACCACTCGTTCTGCGGTACGACGACCCTGACGCCGGAGCTGATGATCGAGGAGTTTCATGATCATCATCACGCTGATATCTCGACGTTGTTTGATCGCGATAGCCTCGCCATCATGGATTTCGAGGAGTCGCTCAACTATGATATCAAGTTGCTTCGTTCGAGCCCGGCAGTGCCGAAGCACGTCAAGCTCTACGGCTTCTTCTACGAAATCAGTTCCGGCAAGTTGACCGAAGTGGTGCGGGACATTCCTGCATAGATCGCGGTGTGAACGAGTAAATGCGGCGGTGCGACGGGTCCTCGACGAAGCGGCCCTGTGCTTTCGGATCGACTGCGATCGCGCGGGTACATTCGTTGTACTGGCCATCTTTATTCTTATCATCGGCCCTCCCGGGGTTTTGCACAAGTTGACGCGGACTGGATGGCACTGAAGGGTAGCACCGGACGCGGCCAGTCACGTCGCAACGAATTCGGTTTTTCCGTTCATGCAACAACGAATCCCATTTTCGACCGCCGCTGCGCTCGACATGATGCGGCGCGGAGCCTACGCTGCGTGAGATGGATACATGGCGCCGGCGGCACCGCATCCCTCAATAGGAGCAACTGTATGAGCGACGCAAATCAAGGTGACACGCGCGTGCGCGAGCTAGGTCATTTCATCGACGGTCAACGCGTCGATGGCGTGAGCGGGCGGTTCGGCGACGTATTCGATCCGGTGCAAGGCCGGGTCGCGGCCCGCGTGCCATTCGCAAACGCGGCTGACGTTGCCGTCGCTGTCGCGGCTGCGAAAGCCGCGTTCCCGGCCTGGAGCGAGACCGCGCCGCTGAAGCGCGCGCGTCTGCTGTTCAGGTTCAAGCAGTTGCTTGACGAGCATCAGGACGAACTTGCCGAGCTCGTTGCGCGCGACCACGGCAAGTTGTTTTCGGACGCGAAGGGCGAGGTGCTGCGCGGTATCGAAGTCGTCGAATTCGCGTGCGGCATTCCGAACCTGCTTAAGACCGATTTCACCGATCAGATCGGCGGCGACATCGACAGCTGGAATTTGCGTCAGCCGCTCGGCGTGGCCGCGGGCGTCACGCCCTTCAATTTCCCGATGATGGTGCCGTGCTGGATGTTCGTGATGGCGGCCGCATGCGGTAACACGTTCGTGCTCAAGCCCTCTGAGCGCACACCGTCGCCATCGATCCGGTTGGCCGAACTGTTCATCGAGGCGGGCGTGCCCAAAGGTGTGTTCAATGTCGTGCATGGCAACAAGGACGCCGTGGATGCGCTGATCGAGCACCCCGATGTGGCCGCGATATCTGTCGTCGCTTCGACGCCGACGGCCGAATACATCTATGGCGAAGGCGCAAAGCGTGGCAAGCGCGTGCAGGCGCTGGGCAGCGCAAAGAACCATGCGATCGTCATGCCTGATGCCAACCTCGATCAAACCATCGATGCGTTGATTGGCTCGGCGTATGGCTCGGCAGGCGAGCGCTGCATGGCGACCTCAGTCGTGGTGGCGGTAGGACGTACTGGCGACGAGGTGGTCGAGCGTCTCATACCGCGCGTGCGCTCGCTCAGGATCGGTGGCAGCCTGGAGCCCGATCTGGACATGGGGCCGCTCGTCACTGCTGCGCATCGCGCCAAGGTGTTTGGCTATATCGATGCGGGTGTCGCAGCAGGTGCCCGGCTCGTCGTCGATGGTCGCGGGCATACCGTGTCCGGTCACGAGGAGGGTTTCTTTCTCGGCGGCTCGCTCTTTGACAATGTGAAGCCTGAGATGAGCATCTATCGGGAAGAGATTTTCGGGCCGGTGCTTTCGGTTGTTCGCGTGCCTGACCTTGCAAGTGCGATTGCACTCGTCAACGCGCACGAACTGGGGAACTGTGTATCGCTATTCACAACCGATGGCGGTTCGGCGCGCGTATTCTCCCGGCAGATTCGCGTGGGCATGGTGGGCATCAATGTGGCGGCGCCCGCGCCGTCGGCGTGGCATTCGTTCGGGGGCTGGAAGCGATCGCTGTTCGGCGATCATCACCAGTACGGCCAGGAAGCCGTGCGCTTTTTCACGCGCTACAAGAGCGTCATGCAGCGGTGGCCCGACAGCATCGCCAAAGGTGCGGAGTTCACGATGCCCGTGGCCGGGGCCTGATGGTTGCTGCGAGCACGCCGGTTGCGTGCTCGCCAACCGATGAAGGCGCGCCGCCATTCCCTTGCTTCAAGCGCCTGGAGTGGATCTGCACGGCGGCACCACGTGCTCCCGAAGGCATTGCAAAACTGGGTCATGAAATGCCCGGTAGATCACAAATGCCATCCACAGCGCCAGCACGCCGAAGCTCCACCATTGCAGAAATATTCCCCATCCCCAAATGAGCGTCCCAAACGCCGAAAGCGTTAGCCCGCGCTTGGCATCCAGGATGTCGCTCAAAACTTTACCAGGCTTGAATCCGGCGTCCTCCTTTGTGTCGGCGACAACCAGATCCGTCACGGTGTGTTCAATATAGCGGCGCGATGCTATCAAAAGGCCGATGATTGTTATTATCGATCCGGACCGTTCAAACAGATGCCAATTTGATGAGGTCTGCGCAAGGTAAGCGCATATGATCGCCGGACAAACTGTCAGCAAAATTATTGCGAGGCTGCGGACAATGAAGTCCCATGGCATCCGCGAGGTTCCCTGGTGAGTGTCGCACTTCGCGCAGGTCAAGGGCGCCTGCGCGCGCGGGTTGGTCGGCGGATTCATGTTGCGGCCTTTAGTCTGAAATCGAACTTCCTGCCAGTCATCGACATTTATCTGACATGTCTGATAATTGGGTTAAAAAAACCCCGCTTCCACCATTGAGCAGTTTGCAAGGGAGGCTGCTCAAGGGCCCGAAGTCAGACTTCAGTTCGTAGCGGGTGTGGCTACTATCTCCGCGCAGGCGACCAAGGTCCACACTGCCGTGGTTACAACACTTGTGACGGTCAGGAACAGTGCCTAACCTCAACTACGTGGCCACTTTTTCGTGCCTCCTGCATCAAGCTTCAGATGCCTGTGTTTGTTCCGATCACTACACTCTCGAATCGAATGTAGCCAAAGGGGACCGCTTGCGCCCGATCGGTCCCTTTCAAGCGGCGATTTTTTGTTCCACTCCAAGGGGCAAGACAGGCGTGTCACGATCAGATTGCAGCACGAAGCCAGGCCGGCGATGCACGTCATGCGTCACGAAACCCTCTTCGCGGCTCGGCACATCGAACCACTCCCGATGGGCAAACGAATCGCGGATGTCTTCGAGACCGCTTTCCCAATGCTCGTGCATCGTGTCGATGCTGAACTCGAAATCCTTGTAATGCCCTTCATACGGCTTGTTCTTGTAGATTAAGTGCACCACATTGATCGCGCTGCCGTCGGCCGCTTCTTCAGCGAGACGGAAAAGCGGATCGGTCCTGCGCAGATCGGGCGGAACATGCGCGAGCAGCTCATTGATGAACCGCGCATGTTTCTGACGATCCGCCAGCAAGCTGGTAATCGCCCGTGTGCGGCTTGAGTACTGGATGTCTTTGACACGTCCCGACACATCGAGGAAGTCCCCCGGCGCACGGCCTCTCGCGCTCCACAGGTCGACCTGAAACACTAGTGCATCCTTGTGCTCGGTGTCGCGAAGCACCTCGGTCAGCGGCGTATTGGAAACGAGGCCGCCGTCCCAGTAGTACTCGCCGTCGATCTCAACCGCCGGAAAGCCCGGCGGCAAGGCACCCGACGCCATGAAATGCTCCGGTTTCAGGCGCATTTTCGTGTTGTCGAAGTACACCAGATTGCCGGTCCGTACGTTCACCGCGCCTACGGAAACACGGATGTCCCCATCGTTGATCCGATCGAAATCGGCGAACTTCAACAGCGTTTGCTTCAGTACGGCCGTCTCGTAGTAACTGACCAGGTTGGGAGTTTGCTTGCCGAAACCTGCCATCGGCAAGGGAAAACGCGGCGAGAAAAAGCCCGGCTGGCCCTCAGTCAACGCGCGGCCGGCTGCCCAAAAGCTTGCCCACTTGCGTGACAGGTCGTGCATTCCAGGGCCCGGAAGCGTCCATGCACCCAGACCACCCACCCAGTCGCGCGGATGGCAGATCGAATTCCAGAATCCGCGTAACGCTTCCACGCGTTTCTCCGGCGCATTGCCGGCAATGATCGCCGTGTTCAGCGCGCCGATCGAAACGCCGGCGATCCAGTTCGGGTGCAATCCGGCCTCGGCCAGGCCCTCGTAGACGCCTGCCTGGTAAGACCCGAGCGCACCACCGCCCTGAAGCACCAGGGCAGTTTCGTCGTAGCGTGGCAGCACGAATGCATCCGGCTGCAGGTTAGTTTTGTTTGTGCTGTTACGCATATTTGACTCCTTATTGCATCGCCCAGCCGTGGCTGAGGATTACAGACTGGCCGGTAAAGTATTCCCGATTGATCAAGCGGTACGGCGGGCGGGGATAGGCTTGATTGTGAACACGCATTGCAAAGGCGTCGTCGCGGATCGAAGTGAGGTTCATATGGTTTCCTTTACAAGCATCGGCGCATGTCGCGTTGATCGAATAGTAGAGGCAATGTGCACGCGGCAGCAGGTGTTATTCCTCAACACACTGTTAGTCTTACTGTGTCACATAATTAGTTGCGCAGTTTGTTGCCGTACAGGAAGAGTGCCATCGTTGCATGAGCCGTTGTCCAAGCAGGATACGCAACGTTGTAATGGAATCAGGAACGTGGCGTTGTGCGC
>NZ_LXKA01000034.1 GCF_001645125.1 Paraburkholderia ginsengiterrae
CCACGCGCTCTCCATCCCCGTCTCACCCGGCCAGTCGCCCGCGCGCGGCACACTCACGCGACGCCAACTCACCACACCGCACCACCCTACTCCTCCCCCTCTCCGGCACTGTCCCGTACTGTCCTCCCGGCAGCCGCCTCACCTCGCTACACACGACCCTCCCGTCCCACCTCCCCACCCCCCACACCCCCCCCCTACCCCCCCGACCCGCCGCTGCCCACCCCCTTCCTCCCCCCCCCCCGCCCCACTCCTCCTCACCCAGCTCCCCCTCCCTCTCCCCCTCCTCCTGTCCACCCCCCTCCACACCCCCCCCTCCCCCGGCCCTCCCGCCCACCCTCACCCCCCCACCCCACCGCCACCTCTCGCACCCTCTCGTCGCCCAGGCTCCCCTGCCAGCCACCGCCACAGCTGCCGCTCGCCGCCTCCGCCCCTCACCGCACGTCGCACCGGCAGCTACCATCCGACCGCCCCACTGCCCATACGCAGCGCCCAACCCCCGCTTCCCCCGTCCACCCTCGCACGCGGCCGCCACTTCGCCCGCGTTGTTCTGCCGTTCCGCCAGCAGAGCTGTCTTTTCGCGATGGTGTCCGGCCTGCCTGTCGGCGTGTTTTTGCGCGTGTCTTTCTGTGGCG
>NZ_LXKA01000035.1 GCF_001645125.1 Paraburkholderia ginsengiterrae
GGCTAAATCACGCACGACTGAAACGAACGCTTCCACGAACGCTCCACCCCAGCCGGCCGCGACCACTGCGTTGCCGCCTAATCAACCCTTCCCGCCCTACCAAGCGCCCAACCCCCACCGCCCGAGTGGACCCCTCCTGTTCTCTCTCGCCCGTCTCATCCCTTGCGCCGCCGCCGTGCGCGGCTTTGCGCTCCCTCCCAAGCCAGAGCGCTCCGCTCAGCCCCTCGCCCCTCCGCCGCATGCCCACGACGCTCCAGACACCCCTCTCCTCCCCCACGCCCCCCACACCCTCCCGCCCCCCGCCCCCCCCTCCCGTCTCCCGGCCCCCCCACCCCTCGCGCTCCCCCCCACCCACACCACCACCCCCGTCACCCCCGCCCACGCCCTGCCCCCCCTCCCCCCAGCCCCAGTCTGCTCAGCGTTTATCCCGCCCTGGCCACCCTCCATCCCCCCGTTCGGCGCTGCCAGCCCTCCGTCTTGCTCCACCCCCACCCGTATCTTAACGACTGTGCATACGCTTGCTCGTGCCTATGCTCGCAGCGGTGCGACTGCCTCCACCGCTGCTACTGCCCCCAAGACCTGCGCTACTGCTCTGCCACTCCCTCTCCCACTTCCGCCCGCGGGCTTGC
>NZ_LXKA01000036.1 GCF_001645125.1 Paraburkholderia ginsengiterrae
GTCGAGTTCGCCCCGCGGCTGATGGCGGTGCAGGTCGACGAAGGCGGCGGACGGGTTCTGCGCAGCAAGATCGAGGAGTTGGGCGTGCAGGTCCACACCGGCAAGCACACGCTTGCCATCGTGGATGGCGAAGCGGGCACGCACCGCATGCAGTTCGCCGACGGCACGCATCTCGACACCGACATGATCGTGTTCTCCGCCGGCATTCGTCCGCGCGACGAGATCGCGCGCGCGTGCGGCCTGGAACTGGGTCCGCGCGGCGGGATCGCCATCGATGCGAGTTGCCGCACCAGCGATCCCGACATCTATGCGATCGGCGAATGCGCGGCGTGGAACGGCATGGTGTACGGCCTCGTGGCGCCTGGCTACGACATGGCGCGTGTCGCCGCAAAGCACCTGCTCGGCGACGACGCGGGCTTCGCCGGCGCGGACATGAGCACCAAGCTCAAGCTGATGGGCGTGGATGTGGCAAGCATCGGCGACGCGCACGGCAAGACGCCCGGCAGCCGCACGTACCAGTTCAGCGACGAACGCAAACAGGTCTACAAGAAGCTGGTGGTGTCGGAATGCGGCAAGCAACTGCTCGGCGCCGTCATGGTGGGCGACGCGGCCGAGTACGGCACG
>NZ_LXKA01000037.1 GCF_001645125.1 Paraburkholderia ginsengiterrae
CAACCCTCCCCACCTCCCCCCCCCCCCCCCCCAGCCCCTCCACCCCCACCGCCCCCCCACCCCCCCCCGCCACACCCCCCACCCCCCTCCCCCCCCCCACACCCCCCCCCCCCCCCTCCCCCCCCGCCCCCTCCACCCCCCCCCCCCCCCCCCCCCCCGCCCCCTCGCCCCCCCCCCACCCCCCCCCCCCCCCCCCCCCTCACGTCCCCCCCCCCCGCCCCCACCCCCCCACCCCCCCTCCCCCCCCCCACCCCCTCCCCCCCCCCCCTCCCCCCCCACCCTCCCCCTCCCCACCCCCGCCCACACTCCCCTCCCCCCCACCCCCCACCCACCACCCACACCCACCCTCCCCCGCCCCCTCACCTCACACCACCGCCACGCCCCCCCCCACTCCCCCCCGTCTGCCCGCCTTCCCCCTCCGCCAACACACCCTAACTACGCCCGCAACTCCACCCCCCCGGACCCCACCACCCACACCTCCATTCCCCCCTGCCTCGCCGCCCACCCTACCGCCACCCACTCCCACCTTGATACCACCCTTCTGCCGCCCACCCGCCGCGCGCCCTCCGCGCGCTCCGTCCCGTCCCCCTAATCTGTCCCCCTTCCTCAGCCACCT
>NZ_LXKA01000038.1 GCF_001645125.1 Paraburkholderia ginsengiterrae
CCAACACACACACAGACTTGTACACATTTTTTTTTTTCAAGCAACAGACGGCAACCGCACTTGACTCTTGTCTGCTGGGCTCGGTGATGTGACTCCGCGCCGTGTGACCGCACCGTCCCCTCGCGTTTGGCCGCGCCCTTGCCCTCCCTGTGCTCTTCCCTGTCTCGCCTTTCTCCCCTTCTCCCCCCCCCCTTCCCCCCCCCCCCCCTCCCCCCTCTTCTCTCTTTCTTCTTCCCTTCTTCCTCCCCTTCCTCTTTCTTTCCTCTCCCTCTTCTTCTTCCTTCTTTTCTTCTTCTCCTTTCCTCCTCTCCCCCCTTCCTCCTTCCCTCTTCTTCCCTTTCCTTTTCTCTTTTCCCTCCTCCCTCTTTCCTCTTTCCTGTTCCTTCCTTTCCCCCTTTCTCTTCCCCTTCCCCTTTTCTCTCCTGCCTTCTCTCTCCTCCCCCTCGTTCCTCTCCCCCCCTCCCTCCTTTCCCCCCTTTCCCCTTCCTCCCTCCTTTCCCTTCTTCCTTTCTCTCCCTCCCTCTCCCTCCTCCCCCCCCCTTCTTCTCTTCTTCTTCCTCTTTTTCTCCTCCTTTTTCTCCCCCCCCCCCCTCCCCCCTCTTCTCTTCCCCTTTT
>NZ_LXKA01000039.1 GCF_001645125.1 Paraburkholderia ginsengiterrae
GCGCCGATCCAGACCAGCGCGAGCGGCCTGAGGTGCAGCATCTGCGCGAGCGCGCCGGCCTCGCACCCCATGCCGAGGGCTGTCATCAGCACCAGCGCCAGCGCCCGCGAGCCGCTCGTGAACACCGTCATGCACCCGATCTGCGCGGGCGTGACCCTTGCCCCGCCCTCCACGCGCCCCCGTACTGCCCCACCCGTCAGCCCCCCGCCCCCCGTCGCCTCGCCCCCCGCCTACCCCGGCCGCCTCCCGCCCCCCACCCCCGCCCGCCCCCCTCCCCTCGCACCCCTCGCCCCCTCCCCCCGTCCCCTCCCTTCCACCCCCACGGCCGCCCCCTCGCCCCGCCGCACACGCCGCCCTCCCGCGCGCGCCCCTGCGATCATCCCACCCACGCCCGTCCCTCCCACCCCCCCACGCCGCACGCGTCGCCTCCCCCTCCCCGTCCCCGCCCTCCCCTTCCTGCCCTCCCCACTCCCTCATTCTTTCGCCCCACCGCACTCCCTGTGCCCTCCACCGCCCAGCTGCTCCTCTCCGCTTCTCGTCCTCCTTTCCCCCGCCACCCTCCCTCCCCGCTCCCCCGCACGCTCCCACCTCCTCCTCGTCATCGCCT
>NZ_LXKA01000040.1 GCF_001645125.1 Paraburkholderia ginsengiterrae
TGTCGGAGGGTGCTGAACACTAGGGTACTGCGGAGCGGGGCGTGCCGCGAGTGTGGGCGGTCAGCCGCTACAGTGGTGATACACACGCCGTTGGCGAGGCTGCGTTCATCGCGGCCGCGTGGGCGGGCAGCGGGGCCTTTTCTACCCAGGAGAGTCGGTGTGCCGGGCTCTTGGCGGGTCGGGAGAGCGCACGTGGCGTCGAGACCGCGGTGCTGCCGGGATGGCTGCGGCGCGTAGCGGTTGCGGACGCGGGGTGCGCGGCGGTGCGCGCCGGCGCGCAGGGCGGCCGGGCGAGGTGCTGCGCCGACGCGGCCGCCGACTGGAGGAGATAGGCGGCGGGGAGGGCGCGTGCGGGGCGGGGGGGGGGCGGCTGGTGCAGGGGGAGGAGTGGGAGGGGGTGTTGGGCCGCGACGAGGACGGTGCGCAGGGGGATGCGGGGGGGGTGGGGTGGCCGGTGGCGAAGATCGTTGAAGGCAATGGCGGCGAGGTACACGCACGGGAAGACGATGGCGGCGAGGAGCAGCGCAATCAGCGTGATGGGCCTCACCTGGAAATTCTGTTCCGGCACGGCGGGAAATAAAGCCTCGTCCTGCAGGTGAGCGG
>NZ_LXKA01000041.1 GCF_001645125.1 Paraburkholderia ginsengiterrae
CAGGGGGCGAGAGTGAAGGTGCCGGTGGAGGCAGTGGAGGGGAAGACGTGCGGGCGGGGGGGAGCGAGGACGGAGGAGGGGAGGCGGGCGAGAAAAGGACGGGCGGTGGGCGACGGCCGGATGATGCGGTGGGGCGGGGGCAGGGGTGAGGTGGTCGCGCTGATGGGCGAAGGGCGGGGTGGCGGGTGGAGGGGCGGGCAGTGGGGGGCGGAAGGGGGGGGCAGAGGGAGAGCCGCGGAGGTCTGGGAGGCGGGCCCGGGGGTGAGAACGGGGGGAAGGTGCAGTGGCGGAACGGGCTTCAGCGGGAGATGCGGTCCGAGCATCACGGGCAAGAATGAGTGGGATAGAGGGGTGAACGAGACTGGAACGGGCGTGAGTGGGGGCAGGTGGGGGTAGGCGCGGTGGAGCGCGGTGGGGGCAGCGGCGGCGGCGGCGGATGCGGTGAAGAGCAAGGCGTCGGGACTCGTGCAGGGCGTGAGTTTCTTCCGGCTGGGCGCCGAGGGCTGAAGAGCCGGCGCCGTGCTTGTGTGCAGGGCGCTTCGATCAGGGGGCGTGCGCGCGGCGGGCAATGCGCCGCTTAACGCTTAGCGCTTAACAC
>NZ_LXKA01000042.1 GCF_001645125.1 Paraburkholderia ginsengiterrae
CCAGTGCCGGGGTGGCACGGTGGGAGCGGGGAGGAGCGGGTGGCGGGCGCCAGTCGGACGGTGCGGGGGGTGGGGGTAGGGGGACAGGAGGTGGGGGTAGGAGGTGAACGAGCGGGCGCCGGGAAACGCGGCGGGCAGTTGTGGGCAGCAACGGGAGAGGTGAGTGAGTGGGGCGAGGCGGGGGGGGAGGCGGGGGGGCGGGAGGGAGGAGAGGGGGGAGGAAGGAGTCGGAGGGAGCGTGGGGCGGCGCGGGGTCGCGGCTGTGGGGGAGGGCGGGTGGGGGGTGGCGACGGGGAGCAGAGGGGAGGAGGGGGCGGGGGGGGGGCCGGGCGAGGGCAGGGGGGGGAGGGGCGGGCGGCGGGTGCGGCGGTGGGGAGAGGGGCGGAGTGGAGGCGGCAGCAGGAGGGATGGGGGGGTGGGGGTGCGTGGGGGGAGGGCGGTGTGCGGGGGGCGGGCAGCGGGTGGGGGGGAAGGGGGGAGAGGGGTGGGGGAGAGGGGGGGCGGCTGGGAGGAGACGGGCGGGACAGCGGGCGTCTGCAGGCGGCGCAGACGCTGCCGTTCCTGCTGTTGTCGATTCCACTCGGCGTCTGGGC
>NZ_LXKA01000043.1 GCF_001645125.1 Paraburkholderia ginsengiterrae
TGCGCGCGGCACGGCCAATGCCGCCATACACCACCAGCGCGTGCGGATGCTCGGCGACTTCCGGGTCCAGATTGTTCTGGATCATCCGGTAGGCCGCTTCCGCGATCCAGGTCTTGCACACCTTTTCTGCACCACGCGGGGCGCGGATCGTGCGGGTCGGGTCGAGTCGCGGGTCGATGTGTTTCGGGTTGTTCATGGTGCCCTCGGAATGGATTGAATGATTCGGAATGCTTTATATGGCCTATTACTGTTCGGACACGAACGAGAGCGGGCTCAGCTTCGCGATCGTGCCGTCCTGCACGAGGCGCGTGACCGCCGCGATATCCGGTGCGAAGTAGTGATCGAGTTCGTAATGCGCGACGTCCTTGCGCACCACGTCCATCACCTTCTGCAGGCTCGGGCTGGTCTTGTGCGGCGCACGCAGATCGACACCCTGCGCCGCGGCGAGCAGCTCGATCGACAGGATGTTCGCCGTGTTCTCCGCAATGTCGCCCAGCTTGCGCGCGGCGAACGTCGCCATCGACACCTTGCTTTCCCTGTTCGCCGCCGTCGGCCGCTAATCGACGGACCCCGGGTGCGCCGTCCTC
>NZ_LXKA01000055.1 GCF_001645125.1 Paraburkholderia ginsengiterrae
CCCGCGCGCGCGACGAGCCGCCGAGGGCGTTGCCCGCTTCGCCTTCGGTGCGGGCGGACGGCGCGTCTTCATTGGCAGGCGACTGCCCCATGCCGATTGCGTTGTCTGCCTCGCCGCCGCCGCTTCGCCCGGACGGCGGCGCGTTGGTGGCGTCATGATCGGGCAGCATGGTGTCGTCGTCATCGGGCGGCGCAGCGGGAGCGGCCACCGTTTCCGTGTCGAGGTCCTCAACCGGGTCCGCGGTGAACGCCATGCTGTTGACGTCGCCCGCGGACAACGCCCGTACGCGCGCCACGAAGGCTTCGGCTGCGGCGATGCTGTGCGCGGTCGAGCGGCTCGCACGGGCCTCCTGCAGCACATCCTGCGCGGCATGCAGCGTTGCGAGGAGCGACGGAACCGCTTCGGTTCTCGCCGGCGCTTCGTCCCACAGTGCGCGCTCCACGAGCCAGACCAGCCGGTCGCGCCAATGCAGCTTCGGCCAGCGCTGCCGCACGCGTTCGGCGGCATGCAGGCGCAGTTTGCCGATAAACCAGCGCGCGCCCGGATATTCGTCGAGCAGTTGAGCGCACACACGGCGGTCTTCGATCACTTGCGCGAGCCGCGCGGCGACGCCGGCGGGCAGCGCGTCGAGTTGCGCGAGCGAGGCATGCTTGGCGCGCGCGACCAGCAGATCGAGATAACCGATCAGCACGTCGCGCTCGACGCCGGCATTCAGCTCGTAGTCGGGAATCACAATGCGTCCGGGCTCGACGCGCGGTCCATCCGGACTGAATACGACCGCCACGCCATATTGCCCAGTCAGCACGCGCGCCACCTTGCCGAGCGTCGATTCGAACGCGAAGCCGCGCGTGTCGCGGGCCTCGCGCGTCGCATGCGTGGCGCTCACGTTCACGTCAGGCGGCCGGGGCGATGTGATGGCGGACAATACCGCGGATCAGCGCGGCGTCTTCCGGGCTGACCTTCGAATAGATGGCCGGTCCGGCGGCGCGTTCGGGGTCGCCCGTGCGCAACATCAATTCGGCCCAGTCGAGCAGGCGCCGGGTCGAGAACGCGCTGGAAAGATCTTCGCGGGCGAACGCCGCGCGGCAGTCGGCGGCAATCGCGGCGAGCGTGGTGGCGAGCGGGCGCGTCATGTGCGGGGCGAGCGTGCTGATCAGCACGTTGGCCTCTTCCGCGGGCGTCAGATAATCGAGCAGATAGACCCGCCAGCGGTCGAGAAATGCCTCGTTCATCAGATTGGCGCCCTGATAAAGATGCCGGAACTGACTCATCGCGCCGACCGCATTCGCCGTGGCAAACAGCCGGAACGCCGGATGCGGCGCGACGATCTCATTGCCTTTTTCTTTCAGCACGAGGCGGCCGCGCGGTTCGAGAACGGCGGTGAGCGCGGCGAGAATGGACGGCTCGGCAAAATCGATTTCGTCGACGATCAGCCAGAGGCCTTCGCGCATGGCAGTAGGCAGCACACCGTCGACCCACAGCGTCTCGCCGCCCTTGACCGTCCAGAAACCGACAAAATCGCCGACGGTGGTCTGGCCGTTCATGTTGGAGCGCAGCACGCCGTGCCGTGAGCGCGCCGCGACCTGTTCGATCAGGCTGGTCTTGCCGGCGCCGGTGTGGCCGATCAGCATCACGCGGCGGTTTTCGACGATGTCTTCGACAATGTCGTTAAAGCGCTCCGCGAACAGATAGGCAGGATTGACGGCCGGCACGAGCGCATGACCGGCGCCGCAAGGCACGTCCACGTGGCCGATGCGCACGGTCGTGCCCATGCCGGCGTCGAGGCCGTTCGCCTCGCGCTGCTTCGCCGCCGCGGCGAGTGCGGCGGCCCGCTGCAACTGCGGCATGAAGGCCACGCGTGCGGCCGTGGAACGTTCGCCCGAGGCGCTGTCCGTGTCGATCGCAAACCCTTCGCGGCGCCATTTCTTCAGCTTGGCGCGCAGGTTTTCCGCATCGACCACCAGGTCGATATCCACCGGACCGGGCCCGCTGCCGTTATCGACGCCATGTTCGAGGCGGTAGGTTTCCGGCCGGTCGGCCACGCTCACGCGCCACCATTCCGCGCCGGCTTCGGTGGCGTGCTGGTAAAGGCCAAGGTTGTCGTCTTCGGGCAGATCAGGCGCGTTCATTGCGGGGGATGGTCGATCACAAAAGAGACTGTTCGATTTGGCGGAGGCCGAATGACCGACTATCTTATCTTGATTGGCTTTCGATGCCCCGTGCGGCGCCTTTCCACCTGCAAGCAACCCGGAAACTGCATGGGGGCTTGCACCAAGAACAATTCACGACAAAACAATGAGACTACCAACCCTATTCGCTGCCGCGCTGGCGGTGGCCAGTCCGCTGGCCTGCGCGCAAACCAGCGTGAGTCTGTATGGCCGCCTCGACGCCGGGCTGGAATATCTGAATCACATCGCCAATGGCGCGGGTGGCAGTTCGACCCGCTGGAGCGCGGAGGGCGGCGATTGGGGCACCAGCATGCTGGGCCTCAAAGGCAATGAAGAACTGGGCGGAGGCCTGAGTGCGATCTTCAATCTCGAGACCGGTTTGCAGGTCATGAACGGCACGACGAGCGGCGGACGGCTCTGGTCGCGGCGTGCGTTCGTCGGGCTGAAGAGCGAGCAGTGGGGCACGCTGCAGGCCGGCCGTAATCTGTTTATCGACAGCGACGGCGTATGGGAATTCGACCCGTTCGTGCAGGAGGCGTTTTCGTCGGCGTCGCTCGTGCGCGGACGCAACTGGCAGCAGACCAGCAACAACATCGAATATCACAGTCCGGTGTTCCACGGCTTCGACGTGCAGGGGCAATACTCTTTCGGCAATCAGCCCGGCGCGTTCAACAGCGGTGCCGCGGGCGAGTTCGGCCGCTCGGACGGCATCATGCTGACGTATCACTCGCCGCTCTTCGATGTGCGCGGCATCTATGACGAACTGCGCGACAACAACGGGCGCTTCAGCAATATTTTCACGGCGTCGCGCGAGTATTTCGTCGGCGCGAACGTGCGTTTCGACGCATTCAAGATTCAGGGTGCCTATACGCATTACTCGGCGCCTGATTCACCGGCCGGCGTGGCAGACACCGCCAATTACTATTGGCTCGGCGCCACCTACAACGTGCAGCCGCGCTGGGCCGTGACGGCGGGCGGCTATTACGTGAAGGTCGGCGACGGCTCGGGCGACACCGCGCACGATCCGTCCGGCCACGCGATGATGTACGTGCTCGGCACCACCTATAACCTGTCGAAGCGCACTTTTCTGTACGGCACGCTGGGCTACGTGAACAACGGCAGCAACTCGAATTTTTCACTTGAAGCGTCGCCGCGCGATGCGGCCGGTAACACGAATCCGCTCGTCGGCGAATCGCAAACCGGCGCTTATGTCGGCGTGCTGCATCAGTTCTAGGGCAGCGTCGGCGGCGCGCTCCTGTCATCTCATCCGCCGGAACAAGGAGTGTCCTCATGCAAAACGATCCCGCCCTCGACCAGTTGTGCATCAACACGATCCGCACGATCTCGATGGACGCTGTGCAGAAGGCCAATTCCGGTCACCCCGGCACGCCGATGGCGCTGGCGCCGGTGGCCTACCACTTGTGGCAGCACCATCTGCGCTACGACCCCGACGAGCCGCACTGGCCGAACCGCGACCGCTTCGTGCTGTCGGTGGGGCATGCGTCGATGCTGCTGTATTCGCTGCTGCATCTGGCCAACGTCAAAGCCGTGGATGAGGACGGCAAGCCGACCGGCGGGCCCGCGGTATCGCTCGACGACATCGAACATTTCCGCCAGATCGACAGCAAAACGCCGGGCCACCCCGAGTACCGGCTGACCAGCGGCGTGGAGACCACGACCGGGCCGCTGGGGCAGGGGCTCGGCAACAGTGTCGGCATGGCGATGGCCGCGCGCTGGTACGAAAGCCGCTTCAATCAGGCGGATGCGGCTTTGTTCGATTATCGCGTCTACGCGCTATGCGGCGACGGCGACCTGATGGAAGGCGTCTCGCATGAGGCGGCCTCGCTCGCGGGCCATCTGAAGCTGTCAAATCTGATCTGGATCTACGACAGCAATCGCGTGACGATCGAGGGCCACACCGACCTTGCCTATAGCGACGACGTGGAGAGCCGCTTTCGCGGCTACAACTGGCACACGCTGCACGTGAACGACGCGAACGACACCGCCGCGCTGGAAGCCGCGCTCGTCGAAGCGAAAAGCGTGACGGACCGGCCGACGCTGATCGTGGTGCATAGCATCATCGGCTGGGGTGCGCCGCATAAGCAGGACACCTCGGCGGCACACGGCGAACCGCTCGGCGCCGACGAAGTGGCGCTCGCCAAGAAGGCGTACGGCTGGCCGGAAGACAAATTCTTCTACGTGCCCGACGGTGTGCACGAACGTTTCGCGCAGGGCATCGGCGCGCGCGGCAAGGCGGCGCGCGAGCAATGGGAGGCGAACTACGCGTCTTACCAGAAGCGCTACCCGGAACTCGCGCGCGAGTTCGCGCAGATCGACGCACACGAATTGCCGGCGGATTGGGACGCCGGCATTCCGACATTCGAGGCGGACCCGAAGGGCATGGCTACGCGCGAATCGTCAGGCAAGGTGCTCAACGCGATTGCCGCACGCATTCCGTGGATGATTGGCGGCGCGGCCGACCTGTCACCGTCCACCAAGACCAATCTGAAATTCGAAGGCGCGGGCAGTTTCGAACACGATAGCTACGGCGGGCGCAATCTGCACTTCGGCATTCGCGAGCACGGCATGGGCGCCGCGGTGAATGGCCTCGCGCTGTCGAAACTGCGGCCGTACGGTTCGACCTTCCTGATTTTCAGCGACTACATGAAGCCCCCGATCCGCCTCTCGGCGATCATGGAAGTGCCGGCCATTTATGTGTTCACGCACGACTCGATCGGCCTGGGTGAGGATGGTCCGACGCATCAGCCGATCGAGCAACTCGCTTCGCTACGCGCCGTGCCTGGGTTGACGGTGCTGCGTCCGGGCGATGCCAACGAAGTGGCTGAGGCGTGGCGTGTCGCGATGGCCGATCCGCACCGTCCGTCGTGCATGGTCGTCACGCGGCAGGCGTTGCCGACGCTCGACCGCAGCCGCTATGCCGCCGCCAGCGGCACGCGCCGGGGCGCGTATGTGCTTGCCGATGCGCCCGCCGGGCAGAAGCCCAAGGTGATCCTGATGGCGACCGGCAGCGAACTCTCGCTCTGTGTCGACGTGTACGAAAAGCTCGCGGGCGAGGGTATTGCGGCGCGCGTCGTGTCCATGCCGTCGTGGGATATCTTCGAGCGCCAGGACGCGGCGTATCGGGACTCGGTGCTGCCGCCGGAGGTGGACGCGCGCGTGGCCGTCGAGCAGGCGGCTTCGCTTGGCTGGGACCGCTATACCGGGCGGCTCGGCGCGCAGGTGGTGATGCGTAGCTTCGGGGCGTCCGCGCCGCTGTCCGATCTGAAGAAGAAGTTCGGGTTCACGCCGGATCACGTGTATGAGGTCGCGAAGCAGCAGATCGCGCGAGCGCAGTCGGTGTAAGGTCAGGCGTGGGGTGGGGCGCTCAGGTTTCGTCCGGCCTGTGCGCCGGGATCGCATCCACGTCCTTGCCCACGCCCGAGAGCGTGCTGCGATAAGCGCGCGATTTCATCTCAGCGAGCCGGCTCAGCGTGCGCGACAGATCGTGCGCGCCTTCGAGGCCGCTGAGCGCGGCTTCGATAGGGGCATCCGAAGCAATGAACAACGCGCGCTTGCGGTCGTAGAAGATGTCGACCAGCCAGACCAGCCGTTGCAGCGTGTGCGATTGAGCCAGCCAATCCGTGCGCAGATTGTCGAGAATCAGGCCGTGCCACCGCTCGGCGAGATCCAGATAGTCGAGGTGCGAGCGGCTCGCCACGCACAGGCTTTCGAAGTCCGCCCACAGCAAGGCCGCTCCCGCCGCGCGTGCGGCGAGCGGCCGGCCTGCCGCGCTCAGCGTGACCGGTTGCAATGTATCGCTGCCTTCGTGGCGCACGAAAATTTGCCGTAGCGCGTCGCTGTTGGATGGATCGAGCGGCGCGAAGAAACGCGGCGCGTGCGCCTGCTCACCGCCGAAACGATAATCGCGCTCGCCGTCGAAATGAATCACGGTGAAAAAGCGTTTGATCTGTTCGATGGCCGGCAGGACACGTTCGTGAAACTCCGGGTCGGGGAGCAGGCCGTCGGGCGCATCGTTTGACGTGAGCACAATGCGGGTGCCGAGACTGATCGCGGTGTCGAGAAAGCGGCCCATCAGGAACGCGTCGGCGATATCGTGCACGTGGAATTCGTCGAAACACAGCAGGTCGATACCGTCGAGCCATTGACGCGCGACCGAACCGAGGCGGTCGTCGCCGCGTGGTTCGCTGACGAGCCGCCGGTTCATCTCGCGCAGAAACTCGTGGAAATGGAGGCGCCGCTTGCGGCATTGAGCCAGTTCGAAAACCGTATCGACCACGAGGCTCTTGCCGCGCCCGGGCAGCCCGTGACAATACACGCCCTGTGGCGCGAGCGCCGTGCCGGGGCGCGCGTGCTTGCCGCTTTCTCCGCTTTCTCCGCTTTCTCCGCTTTTGCCACCCGCGCCACCCACGCCCGCCAGCCCGACGAGCGCGGCAATCGCGGCGCGCTGGCTCGCATCCGGCACGATGCCGCGCGCCGCCAGTTCACGTGTGACCAGGGCTTCGTCAACCATGGGCTGGCGTGACCAGGGGGCTCAAGACGGCATGAACCGGGAGCGTGGCGAATATGGAAACGATGTGATCGAGCATAGGCAACAGACGGCTGGCGAATATCGCGTCAGTTTAACAGCCGCATTCACTGGTCAAACGCGCCGCTCAAACCCGCTGCCGCGTCAATACGCGCTGCAACGCCCGCGGATCGACGGGCTTCGTGAAGTGATGATCGAAGCCGGCCGCCTCGGCGGTCTGCTTGTCCTGCTGCTGGCCCCAGCCGGTGACGGCGATCAGGAGGATGCCGGCGTCCGGGTGGCCGAGGCGAATCCGTCGCGCCACTTCGTAACCGTTCAGGCTCGGCAAGCCGATGTCGAGAATCACCGCATGCGGGGCGAAGGCATCGACCAGATCGAGGCCCGCGAGACCGTCGCCGGTCGTGCGCACTTCGTGACCTTCGAGTTCGAGCACCATGGCGAGGCTGTCGGCCGCGTCGGCGTTGTCGTCCACGATCACGACACGCAGGCCGGCCGCCTGCCGCATCTCGGGCGGTGCGCTGTCCGACGGCAGGGCAGCGTCTTTCGACAGCGGCAAGCGAATCACGAACTCGCTGCCCTTGCCCGCGCCGCCGCTGTACGCCGCGACCGTGCCGCCATGCAGCTCGGCAAGGCCGCGCACCAGCGCGAGGCCGATGCCGAGACCACCTTGCGAGCGATCGAGCGCGGGTGCGAGTTGCGAAAACATCTCGAACACGCTGTCCAGATGTTCGCGAGGAATACCGATGCCCGAATCGCGCACGATGATCACCGCTTCGTCGCCTTCGCGTTGCGCGGCGAGCGAGATGCTGCCGCCAGGCGGCGTGTATTTGGCGGCATTGTTCAACAGGTTCAGGATCATCTGCGACAGGCGCGTGGGATCGGCGATCAGATAGAGCGGCTCGCGCGGCAGCGTCACGCTCAGATGATGCGACGACGCCTGCACGGTCGGGCGTGCGGCTTCCATGGCCGATTGCATCGCGCGTGCGAGTTCGAGCCGCTGCTTGCGCAACTCGAGCTTGCCCTGGGTGATGCGCGACACTTCCAGCAGGTCGTCCACCAGATGCGTCATATGCTGCAATTGCCGGTCGAACACGTCGCGCGACCAGTTCAATTGCGGGTCGGCGAACTCTTTCAGACGCAGAATCTCGAGCACATTGCGCATGGGCGCAAGCGGATTGCGCAGTTCGTGCGCGAGCGTGGCGAGGAATTCGTCCTTGCGGCGATCGGCTTTCGAGAGTTCGAGATTGAGCCGCTTGAGTTGCTGCTCGGTGCGCCTGCGTTCGGTAATGTCGCGATTGATGCTGACCGCGCCGTAGATGTCGCCACGCGCGTTCGCAAGCGGTTTGACCACCGTTTCGCACACGCCGTGCGAACCGTCGCGCCGCACGAAGGGCAGTTCGCCGCGCCACGTGCCGTCGGCGGCCAGCGCGGCGAGCGCTTCCCGCCGGATGCGCTGGGCATGCTCAGGCGGGAGGAAGAGCGAGACCGGCTTGCCGAGAATTTCGCGCATGCGATAACCCAGCATGCGTTCGCTGCCGCCGTTGAAGTCGGTGATATTGCCGCGCAGATCGGTGATCACGATCGCGTCGCTCAGGTGCTCGAAAATCGCCGCCTGGCGCAGCAGCCCGGTTTGCGCTTCCTTGCGTTCGGTGATGTCGATGCCGAGGCCGTAGATCATCAGCGGCTCGCCCTGGGCGTCGTAAGTGGCGCGCCCGCGGCCCTCCATCCAGCACCAGTCACCGCTCGCATGCAGGAAGCGGAATTCGGCGACGTAGTCGTCGCCGGCTTGCACCGCATGATCGACCGCCTCGTTGAGTGCAAGCAGATCGCCGGGATGAATCAGCTCGAAAAAACCGCGCCGCGTGTTCGCGAGGCGTCCTTCGGCATAACCGGCGAGCGCTTCCAGTTCGCGGCTCCACCAGAATTTTCCCGACTTCGGCTCATGCGACCATGCGCCCATGCGCGCGCCACGCATGGCGAGACTTAATACGTCGCGGCTTTCCTGCAACTCTTTCTGCGCGCGCTGATGTGCGGCCACCGACGCCTCGGCGTTGCGCCGCGCGAGCAGCAATTCCTGTTCGTACTTGTGGCGGTCTTCGACCACCACGACCGCCACTTCGTGATAGTCCGTTTCGCCGTGACGGCGGCGCACGGCGTTGAGCAGCATCGGCACCGCATGGCCGTCGCGATGCATCATGTCGAGCTTGAGTTCGTCCACCGAACCCTGCGTTTGCAGCAGCGGCGCCCAGTGCGTCCGGTAGAGCACCTTGCCGCCGTCGCTCAGCAAATCCTGGAGTTGCGCACCCTCGGCGAGCTTCGCCGCGCTATAGCCGAGCCAGTCGCAGAAGGTCGCGTTCACGCGCAAGATTCGGCCGTCTGTGTCGGTCACGAGCAGGCCGCACGCGGCATGTTCGAACAGCGCATCGGCGGAAGGTAACGGGCGGTCCGTGCTTTGCATCGGGTTACAGACTCACTGGAACGGGACAGCCGCGCAGGTTGACCGCGCGTGCGCCCGCACCATGGTGCGTGTGCCGTTACCGGAAGTCTGTTTGTGATCGTGCTGCTTATCGTGCTGCGTGATGCTCATTGTCAGGTCCTGATGTCTGCCGGGATTGAATCGATGATCAGCGAGGCGTGCGCCTCGTCCAGCATCCATGCGAATGTTACCCCAGTCTTTCGATGAAGCCACGGGCCGCGTGCCATCACGCGCGCTGATGAGTTGCGCCTGACATGCAATCCGCATTGATCCCGCCTGGCTAATTCATGGTGGTTGAAAAATATTTCGCATTGCAAATCAAATAACGAAGGCACCTCACGCCATGTGATCTGACATGGCATGCCAAACACGCTAAAAAATTGAACAATTCGCGGCTGCGCGCGGTGTGACGATACGGGTGTTTGAAATCGTTTTCGGCGTCCAAGCAGCGTCATGAAGCGGCCGTGAAGGACCCATTTCCATGCATGCTGAATTGACTTTCCAGTCGGCATGCCAGCCCCGTGCGGGATAACCCGCTGAGTACAAATCCCTAACGCGTAGACGGGTTTTCGTCACGTTTCGCCATTTTTTCCGCGCATAACGATGGTAGCCTCACTACAAGAGTCCGATGGCGTGCGCACGGATTGCAGGGTAAAGCGCGCACCGCCACGCATGGAAAAAACCATGGGAGAAGAGGGTGACGTTCGACGACCGAATGGAAGATAGCGACGACGTCGTGGTATGGCGTCCGATCCGCTATGCGATGACATCGCACCGGCGCGTCCTCGTGGTGGACGACTACCGGGAAGCGGCCGAAGCCTTGCAGATGGTGCTGACGGCTGACGGCTTCGAGTGCCGCGCGCTGGTCGATTCGCTCGCCGTGTGCGACATGGCTCGCGAGTGGCAGCCGTTCGCGGTCGTGCTGGACATCAAGATGCCCGGGCTCGATGGGCTGGAGTTGGCACGGCGTTTGCGCGCGCATCCGGCAACCTCGCACATGCTGTTGATCGCCTGTACCGCTTATGCCTCGCGCGACGACCGGGCACGCGCCAAGGCCGCCGGCTTCGACGCGCATTGTGCCAAACCGCTCACGCCTGAACGCCTGTTGCGGGTGCTTGAATCGGCGGCGGCAGTCCAGGTGGCAGGAGACTGTAAAAGACCGTGCGAGATTTGAAAGGCAAATTTCTAGGGTAAAACGCGTGGTGCGGAGTGCCGGTTTCAGGCTTTTTTCACAGCCAATTAATTAGGTATGTTGAGTAAATAACTCCGTGTGGTCCAGGGTTGCCTCAGGCAAGGTTCTGACGGCGGTGGACCTGGCTGTTGTTTTAAACCAAACGGGGTTCTGCCCGCCTGGCTAGGGCGAACGGCTGAAGTGCGGTAAATTCCGGTAAATCCTTGGAACGGGAACCAGCGTGCGCGCAGGGCCTGGCACGCTGCGTGCAATAGCATTCCTGACCTGTATCGACCTTTCATGGAGATCGCCCCCGTGCAGCGTGCGGAACGTGTCACAGTCGATTTCCCGATGCCGTCGCGCAATTTCGCGGCCACGCGGCGCATGCTGCTGACCGTGCTTGCCGTGTCGATTGTGTTTCCTTTGGTGTGTCTCGCGGGTTACGGCTATCTGGACTACCAGCGCAGGATTGCCGATTCCAACGACATGATCGACCGCCTGGCACGGGTGACGGAGGAGCAGGCCGTCAAGGTGCTCGACCTCGACCAGCAGATGTCCTCGCGCATTGTCGACTTGCTCGGCAACAAAAACGACGCGCAAATCCGCTCGGGTGACGCCTTGTTGCACGACCGTTTGCGGGCAATCGGCGGCGATTTCCCGCAAGTGTCGTCCATTTTTCTGCTCGGCGTGGACGGCGACCTGCTGGTGTCGAGCCGCACATTTCCCGCGCCGGCCGTGTCGATTGGTCAGCGCGACGACTTCCTGATGGCGAAAGCGATGCGCCCGCAACCGTATTTTTCGCTGCCAATGGTTGGCCCCGTGTCGCAGAACGACGTGTTTATCACCTCGACCGGCCGGGTGGGCGCGGACGGCCAGTTCCTCGGGGTGGTCTCGGTGGCGCTGCGCCGCGATTACTTTTCGCGCTTCTATCGTGATCTGACGAATGGCGATCCGGCGCTGGCATTGGGCCTGTATCGCCAGGACGGCAATCTGCTGGTGCGTTATCCGCCGTGGCCGGCAGGCGCGAAGCCCACTGCGCACAGCGCGTTCACCCAGGCGTTGCGGGACAAGCAGCTGTTCGGCCATGTCCGTCTGAATTCGACGGTAGATGGCGTGGAACGCCTATTGGCGTTTCGCCGCGTCGGCGATTATCCGCTTTACGTCATGAGCGCTTATGCCACGTCGTCCATTGTCGCCGCGTGGCGCGGGCACTTCATCCTGATCGCCGTGCTCACGGCGGTGCCCTGCATGGCTATCTGGCTGCTGGTGTTCTTCTCGCTGCGCCAGCTGGAAGGCGAGCGCCGCGCGTGGGAGCGCTGGCAGGGCGAAGTGGCGATGCGCCTCTCGGCCGAAGCCTCGAGCCGGCAGCTGCAACGCATGGGCGCGCTCGGCAATCTCGTCGCCAACGTCGCGCATGACTTCAACAATCTGCTGATGGTGGTCTCGGCCAACACCGAGCTTGCGCGGCTCAAGCGCTACACCAACCTTGAAAAGGAAGTGCTCGCGGTGGAGCGCGCCACCGCCACGGCCGAATCGCTGACGCGGCGCTTGCTGAGCGTGGCGCGCAAGCAGCCGCTCAAACAGCAGCCGCTCAACCTCGCGAGCTGGCTGCCGGCCGCAGCGCCGCTGATCGACGCGGCGCTCGGCGACAACATCGAACTGGCGCTGAACCTGGTCGATAACGTGTGGCCGGTGCTGGCCGATCCGACCGACCTCGAATTCGCGATCATGAATCTGGTCGTCAACGCGCGCGATGCGATGCCGCGCGGCGGCCGCTTCGTGATCCGTTGCCAGAACAACCGGCTGGTCGGCAGCGATACGCTGCTGCCCGATGGCGAATACGTGCTGATTGCCTGTTCCGACGACGGCGTCGGCATGCCCGAGGCGGTGGTGCGGCGCGCCTTCGAGCCGCTGTTCACCACCAAGCTGCGCGGGTCGGGCGCGGGCCTCGGTCTCGCCCAGGTGCTCTCCATGTGCGAACAGGCGGGCGGCACCGCGAAGATCGACAGCGTGCCGGGCAGCGGCACGACCGTCAGGCTTTATTTGCCGCGCCATCGCAAGCGCCAGGGCGCGGCCGGCGCCGACGCGGCGCAGCCGGCGGTGCCCGCCGCGGCCGGCGTCGTGTTGCTGGTGGAAGACAACGAGGACGTGGCGGCAGGGGTGGCTGCCGTGCTGGAAACCTTCGGCTGCGAGGTGCGCCATGAGCCGACTGCCGACCAGGCGTTCGACGTGCTCACGGGCGGCGCGCGTTTCGAACTCGTGCTGTCCGATATCCAGATGCCGGGCAAGCTCAACGGCATCGACCTCGCGGAGAAAGTGCGCAGCGCATGGCCTTCGCAGAAGATCGCGCTGATGACCGGCTACGCTGACGAACTCGAACGCGCGCGCCGGCTGGGCGTGGCGATACTCGCCAAACCGTTCAATATCGACGAACTGCACGCGCTGGTGGCTTGCGGGCCGTAAAGTCCGCACAGCGGCCCGCAACGAAGTTCGCAACGAAGTTCGCAAAACCCGAAGCGCAGGGCGCGCGTCAGTCGGGCCCGCCGAAGCCAGCTTCGAACCTGGCCTCGAGGTTCGCCTCGAAATTCGTCTGTCAGTTAGCCCTTTTCCTGCGCAGCCTCATACGTCCCCAGAGCGGCGGCGCTATTCAGACGCGCGCGTTTGAGCAGCGCCTGCTGCGCGGCGGCGACCTGGCTCGCCTGGCCTTTCCAGGCCTGCAGCGGCGGCTCCTGCAACGCGCGGCCATACGAGAAGCTCAGATTCCACGGCAGCGGTCCGAGGCGATTCATCGCGTCGAGATTTGCCGTGGCCTCTTCAGGCGTTTGCCCGCCTGACAGGAACACGATGCCCGGCACCGCCGATGGCACGGTGCGCTTGAGCACCCGCACGGTATGCGCGGCGATCTCCGCAACCGTCGACGGCTGCGCGTGGTCCAATCCGGCAATCACCATGCTCGGCTTCAGCAGAATGTGTTCGAGCACCACGCGATGCCGGTGCAAAGCATGGAACACCTCATGCAGCACGGCCTCGGTGACCTCGGCACTGCGTGCGAGCGTGTGTTCGCCGTCCATCAGCACTTCCGGTTCGACGATCGGCACGATGCCGGCTTCCTGCGAGATGGCCGCGTAGCGCGCGAGCGAATCTGCATTCGCTTCGATCGCCAGCCGGCTCGGCAGGCTGGCGGTGATGTTGTAGACCGCGCGCCATTTGGCGAAACGCGCGCCTTGCCGTTTGTAGTCGACGAAACGCCGGGCCAGGCCGTCCAGGCCCTCGGTGATTTCGTCGCCGGGGGCGAGGGCGAGGGGAATCTTGCCGAGGTCAACCTTGATGCCGGGCACGATGCCGTTTTTCGCGGCCAGTTGCGGGAACGGCGTGCCGTCGTCCGCCTTCTGGCCGAGCGTTTCCTCGTACAGGATCACGCCGCTGATGAACTCGCCGAGCCCCGGCGTGGTGAGCAGCAGATTGCGATAGGCGCGGCGGTTTTCCTCGCTTGATTCGAGGCCGATCGTCTTGAAGCGTTTGGCGATGGTCGGGCCGCTTTCGTCGGCGGCCAGTAGTCCCTTGCCGGGTTGCGCCATGGCTTCGACGGTGGCTTGCAATTCGCTACGGGTGTCCATGAGGTGTGCTCCTTCTGATCCGGTTGGCGGATGAAATCTTGCAGCAGTCTCTCAACCAAGCATCTTGCGACAGGTAACAGGCGGGCGGCGTGCGCCGCGTCAGGTTGAAAGGTCAAAGGGTCGCGAAAGCGTCCTCGATGTCCGTCGCGCTGGCGGGGCGGACCACCCGCGCGACTTCGGCGCCGTCGCGCATGAGGATCAGCGTGGGCCACAGTTTGACCTTGAACGAACGCCCGAGCGGCCGGCCGGGACCGTCTTCGATCTTCAGATGCCTCAGGCCCGCGTGAGGTTCGAGCGCTTTCGCAATCGACGCTTGCGCGCCCTGGCAAATGCCGCACCAGTTCGCGCCGAATTCGACAATGGTGTCGCCCGGCAGGGCGTCGAGTTCGGCTCGGGACGGGGCGTGGGAAGAATAGGCAGTCGCGGTGGTCATGCGTGCTCCGAAGCGGTTTGATCTGTTCAGGCAGGAGAGCGTAGCGTGGTTGGCGCGGCATCCCCTGCCGGTGGATTTGCCAAGAGTAGCAGCTATGCCGGAGATCGTCAGTGAGCGGGGCGCCGGCCGGAAGATTCAAATTTGGGATAGGGCGATGCGGGTTTACGCGCCCGCAAGCCGGGATGATAATGCCCCGGTTATTGCGGCCTCGCAGCCACGAGGTCCGCGGCGCGCCTCGCGCCTTCTGACTCATCGCCCCCGTGCTGAAAACCTCACGCTTTTTCGACCTGCTGCGCATTCCTGGCTTCAAGCCGCTCGCCGCCGCCACCCTCATGCTCGGGGTGGCGATGTCCTTCACCGCGCCGTATCTCTCGCTGTTCGGCGTCGAACGCGCCGGCATGACGCCGTTCAGGCTCGGCGTGTTCATGACGCTGATCGCGTCGAGCGGCGTGCTGGCCAGCACGCTCGCGGGCCGCTGGAGCGACGCGAGCGGACGGCACCGGCCATTGCTGCTGGCGGCGCTGGTGGCCGCCACGCTCGGCTATCTCTGTTTATGCGTGGTGCGTGACTACCGATTGCTGCTGGTGATCGGGATCGTTTTTATCGGCGCGGGCGGTTCGGCCATTTCGATGGTGTTCTCGTTCAGCCGCGCCGCATTGCCGGTCGCGGACCCGGCCGAGCGCGTGTTCGCCAGCGCGACCTTGCGGACCATCCTGTCGGCGGCGTGGGTGTTCGGGCCGTCGGTGGGCGCGCTGGTGCTCGCCGCCAGCAGCTTCTACGGGCTCTTCCTGTTCGCGGCGGCCAGCTTCGCGGCCTGCGCGACGATCGTGTGGCGCATGCGCGAGCCGCAAGGCCATCTCGGCGATCACACGGTGGAAGATACGGCATCGGAACCGTCGGCCTCGATCACGGTGCCGCCGCTGACCACGCCCGGCGAAGACGCGCACGAGCACCTGCCCGGCGTCGCGTCGGCCCACGACATTGGCCGCGCGGTGGCGGCGCTCACCTTGCTCGGGCTCGCCGCGAACGCCACCATGATCGTGCTGCCGCTCTACATCGTGCATGGCCTGAACGGCACGCATCTGGACGTATCCATCATGCTCGGCCTCGGCGCCCTGATGGAAATTCCGATGATGCTCGCGCTCGGGGCGAAGTCGGCGGTGCTGCACAAGCCGAACTGGCTTGCCGCGTGCGCCGCCGTGCATGCGTTGTATTTCGTCGGCATGGCGGTGGCGGGCAGTGTCCACGTGCTGATCCCCATGCAGATACTCAACGCGTTCGTGGTGGCCGTGACCTCGTGCCTCGGCATGACCTATGTGCAGGATCTGATGCCGCGCGCGCCGGGCCGCGCCACGGCATTGTTCTTCAACGCCGCGCGGGTCGGCTCGATCCTCTCGGGCGTGTTGTCGGGTTTGCTGGTGCAGGCGTTCAGCTATCGCGGCACCTTTCTGGTCTGCGGCTTGCTGGCACTCGGTGCGCTGGTGCTGTTCGCCGTGCCGGGCGAGCGTTACCCGCTGATGTGGCAGGCCATCAAGCGTTTTGTGCGCTCGCAATATGAAAAGCTTCAGAGCCGCCGGCAATAGGGAATAGCGCCGCAAGATGTGGAGCGCCGGCAACCTCGTGGCGAGCCAAACATCGGCAAAGAGGCGTATCGTCTTTCGATCACTCATGCGGTACAACGAAGCGGTACAACGAAGCAGGTCGAGCAGCGAACCAGGTACTTTCAGGAGCGAGCTATGCAGCTAGGCATGATTGGATTGGGACGCATGGGAGCCGACATGGTGCGGCGCCTGACGAAGGGCGGTCAGCAATGCATCGCTTACGACGTGCAAACGGCGGCGGTGGACAAGCTGAAACAGGAGGGCGTGGCCGGTGCCGCGTCGCTGCAGGAGCTGGTCGCGCAACTCGAGAAGCCGCGCGCGGTGTGGCTGATGGTGCCGGCCGGCGTGGTCGACGCAACGCTCGACAAACTGGTGCCGCTGCTGGAGCCGGGCGATATCGTGATCGACGGCGGCAATTCCTACTATCACGACGACATTCGCCGCGGCGCCGAACTGGCCGCGCGCCAGCTTCATTATGTGGACGTCGGCACGAGCGGCGGCGTGGCGGGCCGTGAACGCGGCTACTGCCTGATGATCGGCGGCGAGCCCGAGGTCGTGAAGCGGCTCGAGCCGATTTTCGCGACGCTCGCGCCAGGCGCGGGCGCAGCTCCAGCCACGCCTGGCCGGGCCGCCGGCGCGAGCACGGCAGAGCAGGGCTTCCTGCACTGCGGGCCGCAGGGCGCGGGACATTTCGTGAAGATGGTCCACAACGGCATCGAGTACGGCATGATGGCCGCGTATGCAGAGGGCCTGAACATCCTGCACCACGCCGACGCCGGTAAACACGCGCGGGAGGTCGACGCCGAAACATCGCCGCTGCGCCGCCCCGAGTTGTACCAGTACGATCTGAATCTCGCGGACGTCACCGAAGTCTGGCGGCGCGGCAGCGTGATCGGATCGTGGCTGCTCGATCTGATCGCGGGCTCGCTCGTCAGCGACGCCAGGCTGCAGAGCTACGCAGGACGCGTATCGGATTCGGGCGAGGGGCGCTGGACGGTCGCGGCCGCCATCGACGAGGGCGTGCCCACGCCGGTGCTGAGCGCGGCGCTGTTTGCGCGCTTCAGTTCGCGTGGCGAGGATGATTTTGCGAACCGGGTGCTCTCGGCGATGCGCCACGATTTCGGCGGACACGTCGAGAAAGCGGCCACGCCGTCTAACGGACAAAAAAGCTGACACGAGGAGACACGATGCAAGCCACCACCTCCACGCCGCATGACGTTGTGTTTCTGTTCGACTGCGACAACACCTTGCTCGACAACGATCATGTGCTTGCGGACCTGCGCGGGCACATGATGGCGGAGTTCGGCGAAGAGAACGCCGCGCGGTACTGGCAAATCTTCGAGGACTTGCGCGGAGTGCTCGGCTACGCCGACTACCTGGGCGCGTTGCAGCGCTACCGGCAGGAGCATCCACGGGACACGCGGCTGTTGCTGATGTCGTCGTTCCTGATCGATTACCCGTTCGCGAACCGGCTGTATCCGGGCGCGCTGGATGCGCTCCGCCATGTGGCCACGCGCGGACCCACGGTGATTCTCTCGGATGGCGACGTGGTGTTCCAGCCGCGCAAGATCGCCCGCTCGGGCTTATGGGACGAAGTCGAGGGGCGGGTGCTGATCTACATCCACAAAGAGCTGATGCTCGACCAGGTCATGGCGTGCTATCCGGCGCGCCACTACGTGATGGTGGATGACAAGCTGCGCATCCTGTCGGCCATGAAGAAGGCGTGGGGCGACAAGCTGACCACGGTTTTTCCGCGCCAGGGGCACTATGCGCACGACCCGAAAGAGATATTGAGCAATCAGCCCGCGGACGTCTCAATCGAGCGGATCGGCGAACTGGCGGAGATCGACATCGAGTCGCTCCTGGGCGGCAAAGGGTAAGGAGGGCGGCTCAGGCGCCGGGTACCCTCACGCGTGCCCGCGCATATTGGCGGCACGCACGCGGCGGCGTTCAGCCGTGCCCGAACAGCCGGATCAGCAATCCGAATACGCCGACCAGCACGGCGATGCCGGCAGACAACAGCACGAGGGAGAGTACGGCGATCAAGGCTGTTTTGAAGCTGCTGGGTGTCGACATGGTTGTACGTTCAGGTAAGGGCCGGGCAAGGCGGGATGTGCCATATGCGGCCAGATGCGGTTCGTCAACGCGCATGCGGCACCAACAGGCTAGACGCCTAAACTTAATACGCACTTAAAGCATGGCGCAAGTGCCGCGGCGTGAAATTCGCGCCGCTTGCACTTAAATGGAAATGTAAGGTCTTCAGCATGCTGACGCGGATCGGCTGACGTCATTTCGCCTTGACGACCGTGTGATCCGCGACGCCTGTCACGCCGTAAAGGCGCGTCACGTCTTCAAGCGCCGCCATGCGTTGCCAATCGCCTCGCAGTTCGCCGCGCAGCGTAATACGGCCGCGCGAGACCTGGACTTTCACCGCGTTGCGCGGGACCGCGGCATCCCAGGCGAGACGCCGCGTCACTTCCGCGGCGATCTGCGCATCGCTCATGCGGGCGTTGCCGGCGCGCTCCGCGTGGTGCTTCGCTACCCGGACGTGTGCCATGAGTTCTCCACCGACGTGATGCGGTTGGAAGAACACTAGCAGATAGAGATCATTTTGCCGTGCTTCACGGCGATCGCGACGGCGCCCGCGGCGGCAGTGAGCCGCCACAGGCCATGCCGCCGGGCCGGGCTTACTGAATCGCGCTCGCCAAAGCCTGCGCCGTCGCTGCGGAGAGCGTCCACCCCAGGTGTCCGTGCCCGGTGTTGTAGAACACACCTCGCCGCTTCCCTTGGCCGACCTTGGGCAGCATGCTCGGCAGCATGGGGCGCAAACCGGCCCAGGGAATCACGCGCGCGGTCGACACCTCGGGGAAATAACGGCGCGTCCAATCGACCAGCGGCGCGATCCGGTCCGAGCGGATATCCCGATTGAAGCCGTTGATCTCCGCCGTGCCCGCCACGCGGAAACGGTCCGCGCCGAGCCGGCTCGTGACGATTTTCGCGCTGTCGTCGAGCAGGCTCACCCACGGCGCTCGCTGCTGGCTGATTTCGTCGTCGAGGCAGACCGTGATCGAATAGCCTTTGACCGGGTAGATGTTCACGTGGTCGCCCAGCATCGTCGCGAAGTCGCGGCTCTTCACGCCGGCGCAGACGACGATGCGCTCGAAACCGAAGCGCTGCGATTCGCCTTCGAGATCGACCATCAGCGAGAACTGTCCTTCGGTGGGCTGTTCGATCGACGTGATCTGCGCGTCGTAATGAAACTGAACGCCGTGCCGCTCGCATGCCTGAGCCAGTCCGCGCGTGAACTTGTGAATATCGCCGGTCGAATCGGAAGGCGTGAAAAAGCCGCCGAAAAAGTCGCCTTGCAGCGTGGGTTCGATGCGCTGCAACTCGCTTGCCGTGACCGGGCTGCGGTCGAGTCCGCCCTCGCGCAGCAGTTCGTTCACCTTGCTGGCGGCGTCGAATTCCTTGCGGGTCTTGTAGATGTGCAGAATGCCGCGCCGTTCGAGATCGAAGTCGATGCCTTCCTTCTCGGCGATCGAAAACAGGTGCTCGCGCGCGGCAATCGCGAGGCGTACGGTTTCGACGGTATTCGCGCGATAGTGCGGAATCTGCCGCAGGAATTCACCCATCCACGAGTACTTGTGCCAGGTGGGCGCGGGATTGAGCAGCAGTGGGGCGTCGCGTGTGAGCATCCAGCGCAGGCCCTTCAGCACGGTGGCCGCGCTGTTCCAGACTTCGGCATTGCTGGCCGATAGCTGGCCGCCGTTGGCGAACGATGTTTCCATTGCCGCATAGCGATGGCGTTCGAACACGGTGACGTGGTGGCCGCGTTGGGCGAGGGCGTGCGCGGTCGTGACGCCGGTAATGCCGGCGCCGATAATGGCGATTCGTGACATGTCATGGTCCAGAGTAGTTGAGCATCACCGGTGTCGATTTCGTGTCGAAACCGGCGTCGATGCCCCATCTGTCCATGTACCTGAGAGTTTCTTCCCGCGGCAGTCGGACCCATTGTGTGATAGCAGGCCGTATGCGGGGAATCCCCTTCGGTGGGCGCACGGGGTCATTCCATGCGCCGCTCTCCAGATGTTCCTGCTGCGCGGTCCTTTTGCCTGAGAGTTTCCGGGGCGGTTGCTCCGTCGGCGTCGTCACGAACGTCTGACGATCTCTCCCGCGCTGCATTGCAGAACGGTGTGACAATACCTTTCAAAAAGATCGGCCGCAAGTGTTTCGTGCGATGCAGTGCGCAATCGGTTTTGTCTGCGGATCTATCAGATTCCGCGCCCGCTCAGCGGCGCGGCGTGTCATCCGCCTGGCGTTTTGTACATGATGGTGGTCGCGTCGAACGCTTGATGATGCGGGTCGCGCGCGTAGCCTGGAATCACCCCGGCCGTCCGATATCCCAGCGCGGTATAAAGCGGCTCGGCGTGATCGCCGGTTCGGGTGTCGAGCGTGAGCAGGCTGCGTTGCAGTGCATGCGCATGGCGCTCCAGTTCGGTCATCAAGGCTCTCGCGATGCCTTGGCGGCGGAATGCGGGGTGAACCAGCAGCTTGCGCACCTCCGCGCGATGCCGCTGATTCGGCATCGTGTCGTAATCGAGTTGCACGGTGCCGGCAATCGCGTCGCCCTGACGCGCGACGAACAGCATCAACCCGCCCGCGCGCAACGAAGGCAACACCTTGCCGCGCCAGAACGCTTCGCTCTCATCGACGCCGAACGGCATCACAAAGCCGACGCTGGCGCCGTTGTGGACGCAGGCCTGCAACAAGGCGCCGAGTTCGGCTAGATGCTGTACGAGGTCATTGTCCGAAAAGGTGGCGATGGTCGTGACGGTAGAGACGCTCATGCTGGCTCACACGATAAAGAGAAGGTAGCGGGCCGCGCTGTGCGCGGGCGTCATGAAAGCGCTGGGGCCGAATAGCTGATAGCGCAGGCAGTCGCCTGGCCGCAGGTCATGGCTATGGCCGTCGACCGTGATTTGCAGTTGCCCTTCGAGCAGCAGTAGGTGATGTTCGAGGCCGGGCCGCGGCGAGGCGTCGTACGTGATGTGCACACCGGCATCGAGCTCGCACTCCAGTACCTCCCCGCTCAGCGCCTGCGCAGGCGGCGATACCGAGCGCCGCCTGAAGCCGACGCCGGGGTCCGTCCAGAGCGGCTGCGTGGCGCGTGGCACCAGCGGCGCGAAGTCCTCTTCGACCATGTGCATGAGGCGCGACATCGGCAAGCCGTACGCGACGCAGAGCTTGCCGAGCACGCTCGCCGTGGGGCTGACGGCGGCGTTCTCCAGGCGTGACAGGGTGGCGCGGCTGACGCCGCTGAGCCGCGCGAGGTCGTCGAGCGACCAGTTGCGCTCGGCGCGCAGCGCCCGCAGACGCTGGGCAATGCGACGGTCGATGGTGTCGTCGTCGGAAGGTGTGATTTCCATATTCGGGAAATTATCCTGAATATGGAAAATAGTCAATGCACGGATCTACAACGCCGCCACATCGCGCGAGAAGGTCCACCCCTCCTTGGACTGAGGACGCAAGAGCAGGTAGAACGCCACGAAGTGCGTGATCATCAGCAGCGGCACGTAGAGGATGGGAATCCCGTACATCGAGCCCAGCTGCCCCGCCATGGAAGGCAGGTCGATCCGGGTCGCGTGGTAATAGTCGACGAGGATGTCGACCGCCCCCACGAGATTGAACGCGACCACCAGAACCCAGAAGAGCGGACGGATCCTGAAGGCGAGCAGCGCCAGCATCGCCAGCACGCCGGTTGCGAAGTCGCCATAAGCGGCGAACTGCGTGAAGCTGGCCGGCAGGCTGGGGCCGACCACGCCGGGCAGCATGAAGACCAGCCCGAAGAAGCGGAAGCTATGCAGCGTCGCGATGGCGCGTTGCGCGTCGGCGCGATCCATCGACTTGAGCCTGGGCAGCCCATACGGCACGAAGCAAAGCAGCCAGGCAACGTAGCCCAGAACGAGATGGATGCGGAAAAGCGTTTCGGTCGACATGGCGGAACTCCTGTCAGGAATGGGTCGACGCGGCCTCGAACACCGCGCTCAGGATGCCGAGCCGGCCTTCCATGAGATTGCGTCCGAGGTTGGCGGCAAGTTGTGCAAATTCCGGCCCCATGACCACGCCGAGATTGGGCGACGGCGCGGGCCCCGACGCGCGCATTTGAAGCGCCCAGTCTTTGGCGGCCTCGGTGTCGTCTTGCTAGGTCAGCGTGCGGAAACCGGCCGCTTCGATTGCCTCGCGCGTCACCCCGGCCTCGAGGAGCCAGCTCGTTGCCGGCGTGCGTGCCCACGGAAGCGGATAATGAGGTTCGCCGCCCTTCAGCACGACGTCGTACGTCGCAAACCTGCCGCCTGGCTTCAGCACGCGCCGCATCTCGCGGTAGAGCTGCGCACGGTCGGCGATGTTCATCGCCACATGCTGAAGCAGCACGACATCGAAGCGGGCGTCGTCGAAGGGAAGCTCCAGTGCACTGGCGGTCTGGAACGCCACCTGCGCGCTTTGTCCGGTGCGCGTGGTCAGGTAGCGCGCGGCGTCCACGAAGGGCTCGCTGAGGTCGACGCCGGTCACCTTGCAGCCATAGGCCGCGGCCAGAAAGCGTGCCGGCCCGCCGACGCCCGAACCGACGTCGAGCACCGCACTGCCGGCCGTAATCCCGGCGAGCCTGGCAAGCTCGACGGTCGCGGCGAGCCCGCGGGTGTGAAACTGGTCGAGCGTGCCCAGCTGCTGGGGCGTGAGCGGTTGGTCCTCCGGGCCAAAGGCAGCGAGCACCGCTTTCAGCCGCTCGGTGAGGCCGGTTGCGCGGTAGTGGTCGCGCACGCCATCAAGGCGATCAGTCATTGCAGGTTACCTCGTCAATTCAGGAGCTATCGGTGATCGGAGTCCGGCAGAGCGCGGAATTCCCGATCCGCAAGCTCAGTGTAGGATCGCTTCCTGCGAGTGACTATCCACGCTAATATCGACGCGTTATGAAGCAAAACTTCACAGTCCGGCAAGGCGCGCTCGACGGCGTCGAGGCGTTCCTGAGTGTTGTCCAGCACCGCAGTTTTCGGCGGGCGGCGGCAGCACTTGGCGTCACGCCTTCGGCAATCAGTCAGACGGTGCGCGTACTCGAGTCGCGCATCGGCGCAGCGCTCTTCGTTCGCACAACGCGTAGTGTCGGCCTGACCGAAGCCGGCGAACGGTTCCTGTCGCGGGCCAAGCCCGCCTTCGAGGAACTCGTCGCGGCAGGCGAGGTGGCGCGTGAACTCGGGCAGCGGCCGTCCGGGCTGCTGCGCCTCTCGGTGCCGAGTTCCGTCATGCCCACGGTGCTCGAGCCGCTGGTCGCGTCCTTCTGCCGTGCCTATCCCGAGGTCGAAGTCGAGATCGTTGCCAACGCGAAGTTCGTCGATCTCGCTGCGGAAGGGTTTGACGCAGGCGTCCGGATGGGCCAGTTCATCGAGGCCGACATGGTCGCGGTACGGCTGACGCCGCCGTTTCCGTTCGAGGTAGTTGGCAGCCCGGAGTATCTGACGGGGCGGACGCGGCCGGAGCGCATCGAGGATCTGCGTGACCATGCCTGTCTGCGCTTGCGCCGCACGAACGGGTCGATCGCGCCCTGGTCTTTCGTCGACGGCAACAAGCCGGTCGAGGCCATCGTCGCGGGCCCGCTCATCGCGCAGGACTATCCGACACTCGTCGGCGCGGCGATTCGAGGGGTGGGGCTCGCACAGGTGCCGCGCCCGGTTGCCGCCGCGGCGCTTGCGGACGGGCGTTTGCAGGCGTTGCTAACGCCCTTCGCGGTGATCACGCCAGGCGTATTTCTGTACCACTCTGGCAGAAATCAGGTCTTGCCCAAACTGCGCGCGTTCATCGACCACGTCAAATTCCGCGGCGCTGACGCGGGGGATGCCGGACCAACTAGTGAGCGGCGCGCAACGCCTCGTCCGCCACCGCCAGCCGGGAAGCCATGACCTTGACGACAAAGCGATGAATCTGCTGGGCGGTCACCGGATCGTCGCGTTCGAGCGTATGCAGCGACTCGAGCGTCAAACGCCGGACGCGCGCGGGCCCCTCGGCGAGCACATCCGCACTGCGCGCCTGCTGCGTGTACACCGCCATTTCGCCGACTATCGTCCCCTGTCCGAACGAGCGCAGCCTGAGAGACCGGCCGCGCGCAAGCGGCAATAACACCGTCACCCGGCCGCGCTCGACAAAGTACATCGCATCGCCGGGTTCGCCTTGACGGAACACCGCTTGCCCCGCATCGAGTTCGCGCACCTCCAGAAGGGTCAACAACTTGTTTAGCGCTTCTGACGTGAAATGCGGCGCGAGAAGTGCCTCGAAGTCCATATTGCCCTCGCTGACATCGGGCGCAGCGAGAGGGTCCGACGCCAGCAACGTATCTTCGACCCATTCCAGTCCCGCATCCAGCGTAGCGAATTCGTGAATCCGCAGGTTCAGCGTGCCGGTTTTCATGAGCAACTCACGCGAGCGTGCGGGCAGTCCCATCAGCACCAGGTCCGCGTCGCGCGTCGCGCATAGCTGCCTGAGCTTGACGAAGCTGAGCGATACCGACGCGTCCATGCCGGAGGTCGAAGCGAAGTCGAGGACAACGAAACGTATGCGTTTCGGACCGTGTGCGGTCAGCCTTTCGCGCACGCGCTGCAAGATCGAATTGGCCGTGCCGAAGAAGAGGAATCCTTGCAGGCACGTTCCACACACCTGCGTACCGAGTTCGCGTAGCCGTTGCGTTGCTTCGATACTGCGCTCGACATTCGACGTGCGCGTGCTGCCGTCGAACTCCATGCGCACGCAACTGACGCGGCCATACAAGAGTGCGAACATCACGCATGCGGCAATGATGCCGGCTATCACACCGGCGACGACGCCGTAGAACGCAATGGCGCCCAGAATGAGCGGCACGAGCAGATACTCGTGCCAGTTGAGCTTGCTATACGCACCGACCAGCCACTGGATCAGCAGCCGCAGTCCCATGAATAACTGCAGCCCAACCAGCACCGGCACCGGAAAAAGCGCAACCAGGCCGGGCCAGACGGCCAGCACGAGCAGGCACGCAAGGGAGGCGAATACGCCCGCCATGCGGCTCGACGCGCCGGCGCGCGCGTTGAGCATCGACCGGTTGTACGACTGGTAGCCGACCATCCCACCCAACATTCCGCTCGCGATGTTGGCGATGCCGGCCGCGCGCATCTCGCGGTTCAGGTCGATGTCTTCGCCGGTGGCCGCGCCAATCGCCGTCGAATTCATCAGGATCGTGATCGCCGAGATCGACGTGACCATGAGCGTCTCCGGCAAGTGCGCGGCGATGGCTGACCAGTCGACGCCGCCATGTGCCAGGGATCCCAGCGATGTAGGCAGATGCAACTCAGGAAGACGGAACGGATGTGCCGCCACGCGCGGCAGCAGTAACCCGGCGCTGCGGGCGTCGTCGATCGACAGGCCGGCAACAGGCAGTAGCAGGTAAAACAGCGCGACGCCGAATGCCAGCGTAATCGGCAGGGCAGCGGCGTGTTTCGAGGTGCGCGCCAGCAGCGTGGCCAACGCACAGACCAGCACGGCGGGTGTCCACATCAGCCAGTTCAGATGCGTCACCAGCGCCAGGCTGTGCCAGTTCAATGGCTCGCCGGTCACGACGCGAAACGCGCCCGCCATCAGCAGATAGCCGGTGCCGGCGAGGAAGCCTCCCAGCACCGGGTAGGGGAGGAATTGCAGCGAACGGCTGCGCCTCGAAGAACCAACCGCATACAGAATGATTCCCGTCACCACCGAACACAGCGCGATGGTAATCAGCACCGTTAGCAGAATCGTCTGCGGCGTCCCGCCGTCGGCCCGCACACTGCTGGCGACACCGGCCGCCACACCGGCAAGAAACGCCGTTGCGTTGCCGTCGGGTCCGCCGATGTTCACGCGCATCGAGCTCGTCAGCGAGATCACCAGCGCCGTCACCACGCAACTGATGAACGCCGTGGGAACACCAAGCCCGGCGTAACGGGCGAGATCCGCGCTGAAGATCAGCGTGCCCAGGCTCATGGCGTAGCAGAGCATGACCAGGGTCGATACCATGCCGGCCGACAGGTCGCCGAGCAGGCCCGTCATGCGCGGCCCGGCGCGGGCATCGGGTGACGGAACTGTCGTGGCTGGCTTCACAGTGCTCCCCGGTAAGGGCGGACGGAATCTCGCCTCGGCCGTGCGGTTCGCGTGGCGCGCTGCCGTTGGGTCTTGGTCGACCCTCACCGATCGTTCCGGAGGACGAACGACTGCACGTTGCGTCTCGCGACTCGAGTGTGCGCCTCCGGACACCATGGCCGGTACACGATGCAGTATCCGGCGTCGCCGCAACCAGTGTCAAACCCGGCGTCTGGTGTGCTGCGGCAAGCCACCGTGGTTTTGGCCGAATCGGCATCCACGTCGTCGCCGGTACCCCGTATCCGCCTCCTTCACGTTGGACGTACACTGCCCGGTATGGGTGGTCGAGCGTACCGGATTGGGCGGCGGCGATGGATATCGGTCAGTGGCTGCAGGCGTTGGGCCTCGAGCAATACGCAGCGGCATTTGCCGACAACGACATCGACTTCGCGATGCTGGCGCAGCTCGACGACGCCGATCTGAAAGAGCTCGGCGTTCTCTCGCTCGGGCACCGCAAACGCCTGCTGGCGGCGATCGCCGCGCAGCACGGCGCTCCGCCGGGCGCGCAACCGGCCGCGGTGAATTCACCCGCGAGCGAGCGCCGGCAAGTCACCATTCTCTTTGCCGATCTGTGCGGTTTTACCGCGCTGTCGCAAACGCTCGATCCCGAAGAGTTGCGCGAATTGACAGGGCGTTATACGGCACTCGTCGACGGGATCGTCCTCGGTTATGGCGGGACGATCGACAAGCACATCGGCGACGCCGTGATGGCGATTTTCGGCGCACCGCGCGCGCACGACACCGATCCGCTGCGCGCCGTGCGTGCCGCGCTGGAGATTCATGAGGCACTTAATGGACTGTGCGAGCGCGCGTCGCCGCAGCTGAGAGCGCACGTCGGCATCGCGAGCGGCGAAGTTCTGGCGGGGCCGCTGGAACGGGCGGACGTGCGCGACTACACGGTGCTGGGCGACTCCGTGAATCTGGCTGCCCGGCTGGTTGCCGCCGCCGGTCCCGGAGAAACGCTGCTCTCGGAGAGCGTGCATCGCGCGCTCGGTGAGGGCGTGCTGTGCGACGCCGGCGGCGCGATGAGCTTCAAGGGCATCGATTCGCCGGTGCGCGTGTGGCGCTTGCGCGGTCTCGCCTTTGAACCCGTCACGGCAAGCCGCAGCGTGTTTGTCGGCCGCAAGGCCGAACTCGAGCAGTTCAAGGGCCTCGCCCGCGCGTGCCTCGAACAGCGGGCGGGCCATGTCGTCTATGTCCGAGGCGAAGCGGGCATCGGCAAGACGCGGCTCGTGGATGAGATGCGCCGTTTCGTCGAAACGCTGGGCTTTGCCAGCCACCGCGCGCTCGTGCTGGATTTCGGCGTGGGCAAGGGCCAGGATCCGGTGCGCGCCATTGTCGGCAGCCTGCTGGACCTGCGGCCCGCGGACGGGCCGGATGAACAGCGCGCGGCTGCCGCACGGCTTGCCGCATCGGGGGCCGTCGGCGCCGATCAGCTGATGTTTCTCCACGACATTCTCGACCTCGCGCAAACCGGCGAATGGCGCACGCTCTACGACGCCATGGACAACGCCGCGCGCACACGCGGCAAGCGCGCGGTCATCGCGGCGATCACTGCGGACGTATGCCGGCGCAGGCCGATCATGATCGTCGTGGAGGACCTGCATTGGGCCGATCCGCAGGTGCTCGGCGATCTGGGCGCGCTCGCCGCGGCGATTGCGGGCGGTCCGGGGCTGCTGGTGATGACCTCGCGCGTAGAGGGCGATCCGCTCGACGCGGCATGGCGCGCAGGTTGCCGTGGCACTCCTTTCGCCACGATCGACCTCGGCCCGCTGCGCGGCGATGAAGCGCTGAGCCTCGCCGGCACGTATATCGATGCCACCGAGCGTGTCGCGCTTGCCTGCGTCGCGCGAGCCGGCGGCAATCCGCTGTTCCTCGAGCAGCTGCTGCACAACGCCGAGGAGGGCAGTGAGGAGGCGGTTCCCGCGACGATCCAGAGCCTCGTGCTGGCGCGCATGGACCGGCTGACGGCCCGCGACCGCGAAGCCTTCCAGGCCGCCGCGGTCATCGGGCAGCGTTTCGGACTTGCCTTGCTGCGGCGCTTGATCAATGAGCCGGACTACGTGTGCCACGGACTCGTCGCCAACGCGCTCGTCTTGCCGGAAGGCGAAGATTATCTGTTCGCCCACGCGCTCATTCAGGAGAGTGCCTACTCGACGCTGCTGCGCTCGCGCCGGCGCGACCTGCATCGCCTCGCCGCCGACTGGTTTGCGGCGACCGATCCCGTGCTGCGTGCCCAGCATCTCGACCGCGCCGAAGACGAGCGGGCGCCTCGCGCGTATCTGGACGCAGCCGTAGCGCAACGCGCGGCCTATTTCACCGACGCGGCATTCCGGCTGGTCGAGCGCGGTCTGCAAATCGTGCAAGGCGATGAGGATCGCCACGCGCTGATTTGCATCAAGGGCGAATTGCAGCGCGATCTGGGCGACATTGCCGCCTCGATCGCGACTTACCGTGAAGCGGTTGCCGGCGCGCCGGACGAAGCCAGTCTTTGCCAATCCCAGCTTGGGCTCGCCGAAGGGCTGCGGGTCAGCGAAGGCCTCGCGGAAGCGCTTACGCTGCTCGACGCGGCTCAGCAAGTGGCGCACCGGCTGGATCGCGTGCCGGAACTCGCGCGGCTGCATCACCTGCGCGGCAACATCCTGTTTCCGCTTGGCCGGATCGACGATTGCCGCGCCGAACATGAGCGCGGACTCGCCTATGCAAGGCGCCTCGGCTTGCCGGAAGCGGAGGCGCGTGCGCTCGGCGGTCTTGCGGACGCCGCCTACGCGCAAGGACGCATGCGCACCGCCTTCGAACATTTCAGCCAATGCGTTGCGTTGAGCCGCGAACACGGCTTCGGCCGCATCGAGGTCGCCAATCGCTCGATGACCGGCTTCAGCCGGATCTATCTCAATCAGGCCCGCGCCGCGCGCGAGGAAGCCAATGCCGCCGCGCGCGCCGCGGCGCTGGTCGGTCAGCCCCGGGCGCAGATGCTGTGCGAAACGTTAGGGGTTTTTGTCTGCTGCGAAATGGGCGATCTGCCGGCTACGCTGATCCATCTCGAGCGTGAGACGCAGATCATCCGTCAACTCGGGGCGCGCCGTTTCGAGGCGCAGAATCTGGAAATGCGCGCGCGGGTGCTGCTCGACAGCGGGCGTCTGCGGGAGGCGGCCGAATTGCTGCGCGAAGCGCTGAAGATTTGCCACGAGGTGGGGCCGCAGTTCAGCGCACCCAAGACGGTGAGCGCACTGAGCCGTGCCGTCGATGACGACGGCGAGCGCGCAAGCCTGCTCGCCGAAGGCGCGCGGATGTTGCAGCGCGGCGCGGTGGGCCACAATCATTTGTGGTACTACCGCGACGCGATCGAAGCGACGTTGTCCGCCGGCGACGCGGAAGGCGCCTTGCGCTATGCCGCGGCGCTCGAAGATTACACCCGCGTCGAGCCGCTGCCGTGGGCGGAACTGTTCGTCATGCGCGGCCGCGCGCTGGCCCACGTGCTGCAGGACGGTTCGAGCAAGGATGCGCTGAGTGAACTCGCGCGGGCACGCGTGGCGCTCGTCGAAGCCGGGTTCAGCAACTATCTGCCCGCGGTGGACGCGGCGCTTGCCGCGTAGCGGAGCCGGGCGGAGCATACTCGCCGGAATCCCGGCCCCGGAGCGGCGATCATGAGCGCGCAACAAGAAGCGGCATTCACCTTCACCGACAGCAACGTCGCGCCATGGCTGGACTCGAAAGCAGCCCGTGGGGTCACGGTGAAAAATCTCGGCAAGGTGAATGGACGCGCAATGCAGTTAGTACGCTTCGAGCCTGGCGTGGTCTTTCCGGATCATCGGCATGATGGGCCCGAGTTTATCTTCATGCTGGAAGGCGAGGCGATTCAGAACGGGCACGTGTTGGCGGGCGGCTGGAGCGGTGTCGCGGCGCAAGGCACGGTCGACGAGCGGTTCCGTAGCGATACCGGCTGTCTGTTCCTGCTCTGTTACGCTGTGTGATGCCGCGCCAGCGATATAACAACAACGGATGGAGATTCGAGTGAACAGCCGTTCCTTGCCTGAGATTGAAAGATTGATCGCAACGTTCTATGCCGCCTTCGACAATCGAAATTCGCGACCGCCGGCGATCGCGGAACTTCGCCAAATGTTCACCGCCCAGGCCACGATTACACGCCTGACGCCCGATCGCATCGAAACATGGACGACAGACGCTTTTATCGCGCCACGCGCCGCCATGCTTTCAGACGGGACGCTCACGGAATTCCACGAGTGGGAAGTCGATGGCCAGACAACCGCATTCGACAGCATTGCCAGCCACTGCTCTCACTACAGAAAAGCGGGCATGCTGAATGGCGCACCCTACGGTGGCGAGGGGCGCAAGTTCATCCAGCTTTGTCGGATCGATGACCGCTGGCTGATCAGTTCGATTCTTTGGCAGGACGTCTGATTGCACGTCCCCTACACAAACCGCATCCGCCATAAGTCGGTCACAGGCCTCGTCGCGCGCTTTACCTGACGCTCCCCGGCAGCACGACAAAGTCTTCGATCTTGTCGATCTTGTCGAGCGCCCGCAGCAAGGGTTCGGGTGGGGACGTGAGCTTACGGTTGGTCAGATCGAGCCAGCCTACTGTGGACGTGACCCGCGCGGCCAGCGTCTCACCCCGAAAGAACTCATTGCGGATGACCATCCGGCTGCCGTCGTTCGAAAGACCCGCCATCGTCAGGCGTACGGTCATGCGATCGAGCAGGTGAAATTCGCGAAAATATTCGATCTCGTCTTTCATGACGACGGGACCGATGCGCAGCCGCATGAACTCCGTCATGGAGAACCCTTGCTCCGCGAAGTAAAGCATTCGAACGTCGGCGGACTTGTCGAGATAGGCCGTGTTCTTCATGTGCGAATTGAAGTCCATGTCCCCCCAGCCGGCGAACAGTTCCTGCTCGAACATGCTTTCTCTCCCTGGTTATCCCTGTACCGCCTGGTTCTTCAGACCGAGCACGTCGATCGGCTCGATGACCGGCGGGCTGGCAAGCAATTCACCCGCGTGCGCCATCAGTGCCTGCGCAATGGGACCGTTCAGGTGTGCCTGCCGGTCGGCTTCGGAGGAAAACGCGTCGAATATGCCAAAGGTGGTGGGTGAGAGGCGCAAAGCGAACCAGATCGGGGTGGTGGCCTCCTGATTGGCCAGATCGAGACCGGCCGCGAGAAAGTCCGCGACGGCCTGCTCCTTGCCGGGTTTTGCTTCGAGCCGTGCAAACAATGCATGTTTGATCATCTCTGCTCTCCAGAATCCGCGCCCAGGCGGGTGCAAAGCGCACAGCGAGTTGCCGTGCCGGTTCCCATGCTACCGCGTCAGGACGATGACGACGCAACCGCGGCCGTGCGCCGCGCCGTTGCGCAGATTCGTGCCCGGCCACGGCTCGGGCCGTTTATGATAGAGCCCACCCATCAGAAGGCGCCGCCCGGCCCATCATCCACGAGCTCCGGCGACTGTGCCGCAACGTCATCCATGAATTCCACTCCTGACGCCACCTCCCGTCCTTCGATTCGCGCGTTGACCTTGCTTGAAGGGCGCGTGCTCGGCGTGCTCGTCGAAAAGCAGCACACGGTGCCGGACAGTTATCCGCTGTCGCTGAACGCGCTGACCCTGGGCTGCAATCAGAAAACCGGCCGCTCGCCGGTCATGAACGCCACCGAAGCCGAAGTGCTGACAGCCGTCGACGGCTTGAAGCGGCTGAGCCTGGTGATGGAGGGCAGCAGCAGCCGCGTGCCGCGCTTCGAGCACAACCTGAACCGGGTGCTGGGTTTGCCGAGCCAGTCGGCGGCGTTGCTCACCACCTTGCTGCTGCGCGGGCCGCAAACGGCTGCCGAACTGCGCCTGAACAGCGCGCGGCTGCATGGCTTTGCCGATATCTCATCGGTCGAAGCCTTTCTCGACGAACTCGCCGCCAACGAACCGCCACGAGTCGTGAAGCTCGCGCGCACGCCGGGCGAGCGTGAGAATCGCTGGATGCATCTGCTCTGCGGGGAAGTCAGCGCGGCCGAGCTGGCGCAGCCAGGGGGTGAAGACGAGGAGGTGCCTTTGTCCGCGTTCGAGGCAGTGAAGGCCGAACAGAAACGGCTCGCCGACGAAGTGAGCCGGCTTCAGGCCGTGGTGCGCCGCATGGCCGCAGAGTTGGGGATCGACGCGAGCGATCTCACGGCGGGCGAATCAGCCGCCGAATAAGACCTCCTTCGCCTTTTGCTCACACTGAACCCGCAAAAGGCGAATCGCCAACAGAAAGTCGCGGCTTAAAACTTGTAGTTCACGGAAGCGATCGTATTCAGCTCGAAGCGCTTTTCGGTGATCGGGCTATTCGCCGCGTTATGTTCGAGGCGCCCGAAAGTTGCGGCCACCGAGCCGTTCCAGTGGCGGGAAAAATCATACGTCACCTGGGCGTTCAGATGAACGTCCCGTATTCCGGCGCTGGTGTTGTACGTGGGCAATCCCGAGGCCGCGCTTTGCTGTCCCGAGACGCCGAAAAACGTCCGCGTGTACGTGCCGTTCGCCCACGTCACACCCGGGCCGACGGAAAACAGCCAGCCGCCCACCGGCGCCGAGGCCACCAGGTCGGTACTGACCGTCGTGCCCTGGTGATTCCCCGCAATGTCCTGATACAGCTGCACCGAGCCAGTGAACGCCCACCACGTATAGTCGGCGAACAGGCGCAGCTTGGGACCGCCGTCCACATCGCCGAGACCATGCAGGTGCTGCGGATCGTCCGACTCCTTGCGCGACTGGAAATCGAAGCTCAGCGAAGCGCCCACGTGATACGCCGGCCCGCGCAGCACATTCACGCCGAGCACGTCCGGGCCTTGCGAGAAAAACCGGTCGTCGTAAGAGATGTCGAGCGCCGGGAACGGTATGTAGCTCAACTGCCGCGAGCCCGGATATCTCGGCGTGATCACGAGGCCGGGGCCGACACCGATTTTCCATTTGCTCTCGGTGGACGCGCCCGTGCCGGTGGTCGGGCTCGAGTCCGTGCTCGTACCTGCATTCGTGCCCGCCGCTGCATCGTCCGCATGGGCGGCTTGCGCGGCGCCGAGACCCAGCGCCGCGGCCACCAGCAACGACAGCCTCGACACCTGCGCCCCGCGCACCGCCTTGTACTGCGTGAGCGCCCTCATGCGCGCTCCTTGCCGAGCGCGGCGAGCTGCCGGAGGCGGCGCGCGAGCGCCTTCGAAACGACCTGCTTGCCGTTGTCGTCGCCGCTGCGGGCGGCTTCACTTTCGCGAAGGAACAGCGCGGTTTCGCGCGCGACGATTTCGCGCTCGTTGTCCGACGTAATCATGTGATACGAATCATCCAGCCAGATTGTGCGTAAGAAGGCCGCGCCGATATGGCGGGCCACGAAGCGGGCATTGCGCGGGCTCGAGGTTTCGTCGTCGATCGCGTGGACGATCAGGCAGTCTGTCCTGACGTCATGCACGAGCGTGCGCACCTTCGACGCGAGGCGGCTCGCCTCATGCAACGCCGGCAGCGAGATCGTGGACGGCCCGACTTCGCTGAAGTCGCTGCGCTGCATCGCGCGCGCGATCTTGGCCCGCAGCGCCTCGTTGCGCAGGCCGAACGGCGCCTGCTCGCGGTAGCGCCAGTGCTTGCGCATCGGCGTGTAATACGCCCAGTTGAGCAGGAAGCGGTACCACGGGATCGCCCAGCCGTCGTACGAGAGCGTGAGCGACAGCAGCACGAGCGACTGCGCCTGTGGCCGGCGCTGTGCCAGCGCAAGCGCGAGCGCCGCGCCGATCGACAGCCCGCAAATCGACACGCGCTCAAACCGCGCGGCGAGCGCGTCGTACTCGCGCACGGCGGCCTCGATCCAGACTTCCATCGCGGCTTCGTCGGAACCCGCGCTATAGCCGGACAACAGGGGCGCGCAGATCGTGAAACCTTCCGCGTTCAGAAAGCGCGCGAGAAAACGCAATTCCAGCGGCGAACTCGACAGGCCGTGCAACATCAGCACGGCGTGACCATCGCCGTCGAGGAAGAGGGGGCTCGGTTGATTCACGTTGTCAGGCTCCGATCCGCAGCACGAGGAAGTCGCCCGCATGGGTCGTGAACCGCTCGCACATACAATCGGTCAGCTTCAATGCGCCGTCGCCGGTTTTCAGGCGCACGCGATGGCTGCCTGGGTACAGTGCCTTGCTCAGGCGGTGAATGTCGTCGGGATGCACATCCGCAAAGCGCGGGCCGGGGGCGATCTCGTTGGGCAGGCGCGGCAGCGCGCCGTGCGGTTTGCCCTCCGCCGACGGCTGCAATGCATTGCGCTCGAGCGCCTGAATGAAAATGAAGGTCCGGTGGTGATGCGAGAGGTGCCGCAGCAGGCGGTGCGTTTCGTCCACCGCGCGGCGCGCGAGCATGCGTTCGTTATCGTGGCGCAGCAGCATTTCATAGCGCGACTGCGCCACCGAGGCGATCAGTTCCGCGCGAAACTGCGAGCGCCGCAACCGCTCGATCAACGCGATGACCAGCAGCGTGACCAGCGGATAGGAAATCAGCAGAACCAGATCCGCGCGATCGAACACGGTGATGACCGCGTAAGGGGGCACGAACAGATAGTCGGCAATGCACAGGCCGAGCAGCATGACGACCAGCGCCGGCGCCAGGCCAAAAAAATACTCGATCAACGAGGCCGCGATACAAAACGCGGTGCCCGGCAGGAACGGGCCGATAAACGGGTGGAGCAACAGGCGCAAGCCGCCGGCAATCGCCAATGCAGCGGCTGCCGCGAGCCAGGCGCGCGTTCCCCGAGGTGCCCAGCGTCGGGCGTTTTGTACTTCCATGATATTTTTTTAAGGGCGCAATGACGCTGCCCGATTGAGTGTGACACGCGCGTTAAAGCGCAGGTCGGACAATACCATAAGCACTTGAATGCAATGGCAAGGCAGCTGTAACTTCACGCGTTCAGGAGCGCGAATATTGCCTTTCGATTGGATAACGGCCGGCGCGCGAATGAAATGAGGCCATCCGACCATAGCCGATGGTGCGGGACGTTACCTTAAGTAACGCTTAAGCGACCGCCCGGCGATGTTGCCGCCAGGCCTGAATGCGGGCAGCCGGCACGGCGAGCGGAAGGGTGGGCTCAGACGTCGCGGCTGCGCTGCGGGTTCGTGGAGAGCGTGCGCTGGGTGCGATGGAAGATGCGCGGCGGCACGTTCGGCGAGTCTTCGGCGAGCCGGTCGAGTTCGTCGCGGATCGCGGTGAGATAGTGGCCGTCGCGCGCATCGGCGTCGCCGGAGTAGATTGCTTCGAGTCTGCGGCGCACGGCGCCGTAGCGCGCGCCGGCAGCGCGGTGCTTCTCCGCGCGCTCGGCGTAGCGCAGAAACGTCTGCAGCGCGGCGGACACAGTGGCCGTCACGCTCACGAGTCCGACCGCGATCCGCAGTTGCGGCGAGACCGCGGCCGAATTCAGCGAGGCAAACACCGCCGTTCCCACGAAGGCGGTCAGCGCGGTCACCAGCCAGCCGACCTGGCGGTCGCGCGCCGAGAGCAGGTCGGCCATGTCGTAGTGGCTCATCTGGGATTCGCGCGCGCGGCGGATCCATTTCAGCAGTAGCTCGTTTTCGTCAACCGGGGGCGCGTAGGCCGGCAGATTCTTCATGTCGCTCGTCAGGGCTGTTGGGTGGCGCAAGCTTGGCGCATGCGTCTGACGATACTGTGCCACATGAAGACGGCGCGCCGCGCGCCGCCATAGCGTTGGCGCTACTGCACCGGCGCCGCTTGCCGTGCCACGCCGAAGCGCTCGTCATGCGCCTTGCCGTTCAGATAGAAGCCGCCGATCGCGGCCTCGCGGATGATGGCCGGATTATGCGATGCGAGCACGCGCGCGTTGCGCCAGTAGCGGTCGAAGCGGCGCGTCTCGCTGGTGGCCGTGGCGCCGCCCACCTCGAACAGCAGGGTGGCCGCCTGCAGCGTCTGCTCGATGGCGATCTGCTGAGCCTGGAAGGTCTGGATATCGAGGTGAATATAAGTCTGCTCGCCGGTGCGGCCCGCCTGCCGCGCCACCGTCACGTCTTCGAGCGCCTGTGCAAGTGACGCGCTGACGCTCTGCGTCGAGTAAGCGAGGCTCGCCAGACGGCCTATCACGCGCTGCACCAGCGGGTTGTCGCGCGGACTCGATTCACCCGGCATGCCGAAGGTGCGGGTTTTGGCTTGCGTGAAGGCGACCGCATCGCGCAGCGCCGCGCGGCTGATGCCCGCGAGATTCGCCACATGCAAAGCCTGGTAATACGCGGTGAGCAGGCTGTTGCGGCGCGGCTCGGACGCGTCATACCGGCGGTAGAGATTCTCTTGCGAGACCGGCACGTGCGTGAAGCGCGTGGTGCCGCTGCCGGTGAGGCGTTGCCCGAAACCATCCCAGTCGTCGATGCGTTCGAGCCCCGGCGCGTCGGTTTTGACCAGCACGCGCACGTCGCTCACGCCGTCGTGCGCGGTGACGTCGACCCAATCCGCGTAGAGCGTGCCGGTGGTGTAGTACTTCTCGCCGTCGAGATGCCACGCATCGCCGGTTTGCGTGAGACGCACGCTGTTGCCGGTGATCTCGGTGCGCTCGGACACCGCGCCGCCGATAATCGCCCCTTGCGCGATCCGCGTGAGCCAGCGCTCGCGCAGCGCTTCATCGTCCTGTTCGAGCAGCGATTCGATAAAGGCGCCATGCACGCGCAGAATTTGCGGCAGATTCGAATCCGCTTCGCCGAGACGGGTCACGAGCGCGAAGAACTCCGTGAGCGAGATGCCTTCGCCGCCATACTGTTTGGGCACGCGCAGTCTGGTGTAGCCCGCTTCACGGAGCCACTCCACCGGTGCGTAAGCGAGTTCGCGATCCTGCTCGCGCTTGACCGCGCCTTCGGCAATGCGGGCGAAGACCGGCGCGAAGCGGCGGGTCAGCGGGTCGTCGCCGAAAAGTTGCGCGGCGTCGGCGACGGTGTGAGCCGGGTTCGTGGGCGATTCAACTGCGGACATGGGTTCTCCGAAAATAGAGCGCGCGGGGCGCAATCAGAGAACGGTACGGGAGGAGGCAAGCCGCGAGCAACGAAGTATTTGGCCGATTCTTAGCAGCCGGCGTGCAATGGATGGGAATGGGCGGGAACGGGCAAGGCAGCGCGAGTGCCTTGCCCGTTCCAGGCTCAGTCGTACGAAAACGCTCCGCCGAACTTCTCGATACGTTCGAGCGCCATGCCCGAGCCGCGCACCACGCAGGTCAGCGGCTCTTCGGCAACGAACACCGGCAAGCCGGTCTCTTCAGCCAGCAGGCGGTCGAGATCGCGCAGCAGCGCGCCGCCGCCCGCCAGCATGATGCCGCGCTCGGCGATATCGGCGCCGAGTTCCGGCGGCGTCTGCTCCAGCGCGATCTTCACGGCCGAAACGATCTGGTTGAGCGGATCGGTCAGCGCTTCGAGAATCTCGTTGCTGGACACCGTGAAACTGCGTGGAATGCCTTCGGACATATTGCGGCCCTTGACTTCCATCTCTTTGATCTCGGAGCCCGGAAACGCGGAGCCGATTTCCTTCTTGATCGCTTCAGCCGTTTGCTCGCCGATCAGCATGCCGTAGTTGCGGCGAATGTAGTTGACGATCGCGTCGTCGAACTTGTCTCCGCCCACGCGCACCGAGCCTTTGTAAACGATACCGCCGAGCGAGATCACGCCCACCTCGGTGGTGCCGCCGCCGATATCGACCACCATCGAACCGGTCGCATCCGAGACCGGCAAGCCCGCGCCGGTGGCCGCGGCCATCGGCTCCTCGATCAGATAGACCTGCGAGGCGCCCGCGCTGTGCGCGGCCTCCTTGATCGCGCGCCGCTCCACCTGGGTGGACCCGCACGGCACGCAGATGACGATGCGCGGCGACGGCGCGAACATGCGTGTTTCGTGCGCCATCTGGATGAAGCGCTTGATCATCTGCTGGGTGATGTTGAAATCGGCGATCACGCCATCTTTCATGGGGCGGATCGCTTCGATATTGCCCGGCACTTTGCCGAGCATCTGTTTCGCTTCCTTGCCGACGGCCAGAATGATCTTCTTGCCGTTTGGGCCGCCTTCCTGGCGAATCGACACCACCGACGGTTCGTCCAGCACGACGCCTTTGCCGCGCATGTAAATCAGGGTGTTCGACGTGCCGAGGTCAATGGCCAGGTCGTTGGAAAAAAAGCCGCGCAGAAAGCCGAACATGCCAATTCCTGTTTCGCGAGTGCCGAGCGCGCAAGCACCGCTTGGGAGCGCCGCCCGGAGGCGGCAGGCGACCGGTTGACGGTCGGGAGAGACGCAAGAATAGCAGCTTCGGGTGAGCAGGCCATTTCAGCCGCGAGACTGACGCCGCAACGGCGAATCCGGCGCCACGCCGACGCACAGCGTACGCCGCCGCACACAGCGCAATGCCGGCTCGGCGCATGCTTTTATCATCCGTTTCTGTCCGCGCCGGCGGCGTCCTGCTCGAAGACACGCAAGCGGACACGGCATGATGCGAGGCAACATGGACGGGACAACCCAGTCTGCGCGGCGCTACGAGGTGATCAGCGGCGAAGCTGAATTTCGCGCCTTGCAGTCCGAATGGGATGCGCTGTGGTCGCAGGCTCACGGTTACGCCTATCAGTCATTCGGCTTTTGCTGGCTGGCATGGAAGTACGTGTCGAAGCCGCATGGGCGCAAGCTCAAGTGCATCGTCTGCCGCGACGACGGCAAGCTGGTGCTGGTCTGGCCGCTCGCCACCATCAGGCGCCTGCTGTGGCGCTGTCTCGTGCCGCTCGGACCCGAGGGCGGCGACCTGACGAGCGTGCTCGTCGAGGACAACGAATTAACCGGGGAACTCGTGGCCGGCGCGTGGGACGTCGCGCGCAAGCGTTGCGGCGCCGATTTCATTCACCTGTCCTACGTGCGCGAGGGGCTCGAACTGTGGTCGCTGGTGTCGCGCGAGCGCAGGGTGCTGGTTGCCGAGCCGTACACCGTGTCCGCCGCGACATTGCGCGGGCAGGGCAGCTGGGACGACTATTGCCGGACGCTCGGCACCTTGTTTGGCAAGCGGCCCGGCGGCTTCGCGAAGAAGTTGTCCAAGGAAGGCACGGTTGCCGTGCGCATGCTCGATCCGGCCGAAGAAAGCGAAACGGCGGCCATTATCGAATGGATGCTCAAATGCAAGCGCGTCTGGAGCGAGCGAACCGGCAAGTGGAGCGAGTGGCTCGATTCGCCCGAGTTCGAGCGCTTCCTCGGCAAACTGATCTATTCCAGCGAGGTGCCGTCGATCGCGCGCCTGATCGTGGTCACGCTCGACGAAACGCCGGTATCCGCGATTGTCGTGACCTTGGGGAATCCGTGTGCCAGCGCGGTCATTGCCGGCTTCGATCCGCACTACGGTAAATGCTGCCCGGGACTGATCACGATCGAGCAATGCGTCAAGTGGGCCTTCGAGAGCGGCTACGACCTCGATTTCGGCGTGGGCAACGAGGACTTCAAGATTTACTGGTCTCGCGGTCAGACCAGCACCGCGTGGACCGTGCGCACCATCAATACGCACTGGGGCCTGCTGGCGGCGCATGCGCGCAATGCGGTGCGGGGTCTCATCGCGCACGCAAAGACGCCGTGGCGGCCCGGCGCTGCGGCGCCGCACGCAGATGAGCCAGGCTCGTCTCACGCGCCGGCCATGCCGTCCCACAGAGCGTAACGACGCAGCCGACGCAGCCGGCTTGACACCCAGAACATCCGCGGCACAGGTGGCGCGCTGCGCCAGCCGCTTTCCTTACGGGATCGTTACCATCCGCCGGCGTGCTTGACGGTATCATTTCACCGTCAAGAAACGGCGGAGCAATCGATGCGTATCCTGGTGATCGAGGACGAGCTGAAAACAGCGGCGTACCTGAAGAAAGGTCTGGAAGAATCCGGCTACGCGGTCGACGTGGCGAATGACGGCCCGCAAGGGCTGATCCTCGCCCAGGAAGAAGACTACGACGTGATCGTGCTCGACGTGATGCTGCCCGGCATGGACGGCTGGACGATCGTCAAAACGTTGCGCAGCACGCGCACCACGCCGGTGCTGTTCCTGACCGCACGCGACGACGTCGACGACCGCGTGCGCGGCCTCGAGCTCGGCGCGGACGACTATCTCGTCAAACCCTTTGCCTTCGTCGAATTGCTGGCGCGCGTGCGCACGCTCGCGCGCCGCGGCCCGCCGCGCGAAAGCGAACTGATCAAGGTAGGCGATCTGGAGATGGACGTGAATCGCCGCCGCGTGAAGCGGGGCGGCACGCGCATCGATCTCACGCCGCGTGAATTTTCGCTGCTGCAACTGCTGGCGCGCCGTCAGGGCGAAGTGCTGAGCCGCACGCAGATCGCCTCGTATGTGTGGGATATGAATTTCGACAGCGACACCAACGTGGTCGAAGTCGCAATCCGCCGGTTGCGCACCAAGATCGACGATAACTTCGACGTGAAGCTGATCCACACCGTGCGCGGCGTGGGCTACGTGCTCGAACTGAAGGACGCGGCTTGATGCGCGGCCGCTCGCTCGCCGCGGCGCTCGCGCTGGCGTTCGGCGCGACTACCCTGGCGGTTTTCGTGCTCGTCGGCAGCTTCCTGTACCTCGCGCTCGAGAAGCAGATCAAGGCGCAGGACGATCTCGACATCGTGCTCGCCGCGCGCCACGCCCGGCGCCTCGCGGAAGAACTGGAGTCGCCTCTGGGCATTCGCGAGCATGATGAGCGTTTGAGCAGCATCGTGCTCGGCAACGCAGCCATGTCGATGGAAGTGTTCGATCCCAGCGGCAACCGCGCGCTCGAACACAATATCGCGGCGTCGTTCGCGATGCCCGCTACGGCCAGCGGCGCGGCGACCTTCACCACCACGTTTGCGGCATTGCCGCAGCTCAAGCGCGTGGCCGCAGCCGACCGTATTACCGAAGCCGACATCGGCGAATGGACCGGCCGCAATGGTGCGCCGATTCGCGGCATTCTCACGGACGCGCGCCTCGGCAACGGCGAAACGGCCAGCGTGCTGGTGGCGCGCAACATGAGCGACCGCTGGCGGCTGCTGGACCAGTACCGCGACAAACTCCATATCGCGGGCGTGTCCGGCGTGCTGCTGTCCATGCTGCTCGGCTACCTGCTGATCCGCGCCGCGCTGCGCCCGGTACGGGACATCGCGGCAAGCGCGAGCCTCGTGACCGTGAACCGCCTCAACACGCGCATTGCGGTGGCGCGCGTGCCGCAAGAGCTCGAGGCGCTGGTGGAGTCGCTGAACGCGATGCTCGCGCGGGTCGAGCGCGGCTTTCAGAACCTGTCGCGCTTCACCGCCGATCTGGCGCACGACATGCGCACGCCGCTTAGCAATATGCGCGGCGCCGCCGAAGTGGCGCTCGCGCGGCCGCGCTCCGTCGACGAATACGAGTCGTTGCTCGCCTCGAATGTGGAGGAATGCGACCGGCTGTCGAGAATGATCGAAAACGTGCTGTTTCTCGCGCGCGCCGAGCATCCGCAGTTCGTCAAGCACATGCGCGAGTTCGACGCAGGTCAGGAGTTGCACCATATCGCCGACTACTTCGAAGGAATCGCGGACGAAGCCGGTGTGCGCCTACGTGTCAGCGGCACGGCGAGCGTGACGGCGGATCTCGAACTGTTCCGCCGGGCGGTGAGCAATCTGCTGGCCAATGCGATTCGCTATACGCCACAGGGTGGGGAGATTGTGCTGGACGCGAGCGCCACGGTCGACCAGGTGCGCGTGAGCGTGGAGAACCCGGGGCAGCCGATCCCCGCCGAACATCTCGAGCGCATTTTCGACCGCTTCTACCGGGTCGATCCGTCACGCAGTGCGCTGCCGTCATCGGGCCTGTCGCAAGGCTCGACGGGATCGACGGGGCTCGGGCTTGCCATCGTGCGATCGATCATGGAGCTGCATGGCGGCTCGGTGCAGGCACAGAGCGACGCGAAGAGTACGCGCTTCGTGCTGACGTTCCGGCGCGGCGGGTGACGCCTGCCGCGCACACGGCCAGTGTGCCTCCGGTTGTGCCGAGGGGGGTAACTACGCACCCCACGTTCCGCCCAGCGCCTTGACCAGCAACACACTTGACTCCAGTTGCCGCGCGGCGATCTGATCCGCGGTGCGCTCATTCGTCAACGCAATCGTCTGCGCGGTCACCACGTCGAGATAGCTCACGGCGCCCGCGTTGAAGCGATTCGTCGTGAGCTTCAACGACAGATCGGCGGCGGTGGTGGCGCGCTGCTGGCTGGCGGCTTCATCGGAGAGCGCGTGCAGCGCGGAGAGATTGTCCTCGACCTGCTGGAACGCCACCAGCACCGATTGACGATAGTCGGCCACCGCGCCGTCGTATTGCGCCGTTGCGCCGTGCAGGGTCGCTTTGCGCTGACCGCCGTCGAACAAGGTGCCGGCCAGTTGCGAGCCGAGCGACCAGAAGAGACTGGGCGCCGTCAGCCAAGGCGCAAAAAATGTGCTTTCCAGCCCGGCGCTCGCCGACAGCACCAGATTCGGATAGAACGCCGCGTGCGCCACGCCGATACGGGCATTGGCCGACGCCACGCGCCGTTCGGCGGCGGCGATATCGGGGCGGCGTTCCAGCAGTTGCGACGGTACGCCAACCGGAATGATCGGCGCCGCGACAGCCGAGCCGTTCGGCGGCAGCGTGAAAGTCGACGCCGGTTCGCCGATCAGCGTGGCGATCGCGTGCTCCATTTGCGAGCGTGTCACGTCGATGTCGGTATCCTGCGTGCGCGTCGCTTCGAGTTGCGCCGTGGCCTGGGCGACGGCGGAAGCGTCGATGGCACCGTTCTTTAGCTGCTGCTGCAACAGGTTCAACGCCGCAGCGTAGGCCTTCACGCTGTCGTCGAGCAGCTTCTTCTGCGTGTCGAGCGAGCGCAGCGAGAAATAGTCGATGGCAAGATCGGCGCTCATCGAGAGGCGCACGCCTTCGAGGTCCGCCTCGCTCGCCTGGGCGTCGGCTTTCGCGCCGGCCACGCTGTCGCGGATCCGGCCGAAGAGATCCGGCTCCCAGCTCGCCGCCACGCCGGCGGAATAATCCGGCACGGTCTGGCCCGCGAGCGATTTTCCTTCGACATTCTGCGAAAGCCGCGTGCGGTCCACCCCGACGCCGGCGGTCACCGTCGGGACGAAGCCGGCGTGCTGATAGTCCACCATCGAACGCGCCTGCTGAACCTGTGCGACCGCCTTGAGCACGGTTTGATTCGACACGTCGATGCGCGCTTCGAGCTGGTTCAGAACAGGGTCGCCGAAGATCGTCCACCATGGGCCGCGCGGCGCCGCATCGGCCGGTGCGGCCTGGGTCCAGCCGGCCGCCGTGCCTGCGTACTGCGCGGGGATCTCGGCGCTTGGACGCTGATAGGGCGGCAGGGTCGTGCACGCGCTGAGCAGCGTGCCGATAATCGCGGCGGCGAGCGTGCGGCGCACCATCGGCCGTGAAAAAGACAGGGAAAACATCGCCGGATCCTCCTTTTAACGGCGCACTTGGCTGTGCGTGGCGGGCGCGATCTGCACCATCTGACCGGAGCTCAGCGAATCGCCGGGGTTGTCGATCACGCGGTCGGTGGCGGCGAGGCCCGTGGTGATCTCCACGTGCGTGCCGAAATCGCGCCCGATATGCACGGTCTTCAACTGCGCGCGGCCCTGGCTGTCGACTACGGCGACCGTCACACCGTCCGGCCGGAACAGCAGGGCGCTGACGGGCAGATCGAGCGCTGGCGTGGCCGATTGCAACTGCAGATGCACCTGCACGTAAGCACCGGGCAGCAGCGCGTGATCCTTGTTGTCGACATCCACCTCGACGCGCAGCGTACGGCTAGACGGATCGATCGAGCCGGTGCTGCGCGCGACCTTCGCGGCGATATGGCGGCCCGGATACTGTTGCGCCGTGAGATACACCTGGGTGTCCGGCGTGACGTACGGCGCCTCGTTCTGCGGCACGTCGACAAAGACCCGCAGCTCGGCGGTCTGCTGGATGTGGAACAGCTCGCCCGTCATGCCCGCGGTGCCCGGCGTGCCGCCCGCCGTGACCAGCGCACCGACGTCGACGTTGCGCGCGGTGATCACGCCGTCGAACGGCGCGGTGATCTTCTCGTACGAGACCAGTTCTGCGAGACGCGCGACATTGGCCTGCGCCGATGCGAGCATCGCGCGGCGCGCCTCCATGTCGCTGACTTTGGTGTCGGCGTCCTGCTGCGCGACGGACTGCGTTTTCAGCATCGCCTGCCAGCGGTCCGAGGTGGTCTTCGCGTAGTCGAAGTTGGCTTGCGCGGTGGCTTCGTCGGCGCGGGCCTGGCGCAGTTGCGCGTCGAGGTCCGGCGCCTCGATCGTCGCGAGGGTCTGGCCGCTCTTGACCTCGGTGCCAATGTCGGTGTTCCAGTGCGCCAGATAGCCGCTCGTGCGCGCGTAGATCGAGGCATCCGCGAATGGCGTGACGGCGCCGGGCAGCAGCAGTTCGTTGGAGGTCGGCGCGGCGCGCGGCGTGACGACTGACACGCTGACCATGCTTTGCGCCTGCGTTTGCTGAGTCAGTGCGGCGCTGGCATGCAGACGCGGCACGATGCCGACGATCAGCAACGCCGCGGCGAGTCCGGCCAGCGCGAACGGCCAGAGCCGGCGGCGCGGTGCCTGGGTGCCGGGCTCGGTACCGGGTTGAGCACTGGATTGCGTGGTGGATCCGGCCGCCTCGGCGGTCCGCTCGTCCAGCTCCGGCGGAAGTGATGAATCGTTCATGGACAGGGTCTCGTCGTAATCAAAGGGTGCGGGCCGGAAGGCCGGATTCGTGTTTATCAGCGCGGGCCGCGCGGCGTTTGTCCAGCCACGCATGCACCATCCCGTAGACCACGGGGACGAACAACAGCGTCGACACGGTGCCGAGCGCGAGGCCGCCGATCACGGCGCGGCCGAGCGGCGCGTTCTGTTCGCCGCCGTCGCCGAGGCCGAGCGCCATCGGCAGCATGCCGATCAGCATGGCGAGCGCGGTCATCAGCACGGGACGGAAGCGGCTGAACCCGGCTTCGAGCGCGGCCTGCAGCGGCGGCTTGCCGCCGTGGTGGAATTCACGCGCGGTGTTGATGACCAGAATGCTGTTGGCCGTGGCGATGCCGATACACAGAATGGTGCCGGTGAGCGCCGGCACGCTCAGGCTCGTGCCGGTGCTGAACAGCATCCACGCGATACCGGCGAGCGAGCCCGGCAAGCCGCTGATGATGATGAAAGGATCGAGCCACGACTGGAAGTTGACGACCATCAGCAGATAGACGAGCGCGATGGCGAATACGAGCCCGCTCGCGAGGCCGCTGAACGAATCGTGCATGGCCTGCACCTGGCCGCGCACGACGATCGACGCGCCCGGCGGCAGTTGCGGCCGGATCTGGTCGACGAGCCGCGTCACGTCCGTAGCCACGCCGCCGAGATCGCGGCCCTGTGCGGACGCGAAAATATCGAGCACCGGCTGCACGTTGTAGTGCGAGACGACCGCTTGCTGCGTGCCGCGGTTCAGCGTGCTCAGCGCGCCGAGCAGGTTCTGCGGCGCCGGGGCGCCTGGAATGGCCGGGCCCGACGTGCCCGCGGCATTGGCGCCGCCGCTCGGTGCGACCGGAATGTTGGCGAGCGACTGCAGCGAGTTGATGTCGTACTGCGGCATCATCGCCACGAGCGGATAGCTCACGCCGTTTTTCGGATCCAGCCAGAAGTTCGGCGAAGTCTGCGAGCTGCCCGACAAGGCGGTCAGGAGATTCTGCGACACGTCGCGCTGCAACAGGCCGGCCTGAATCGCCCGCGTGCGGTCGACGTTGACGTTGATCGCGGGAGCGTCGCCGGGCTGCTGGATCCGTGCGTCGACAAGGCCGCGCACGCCGCGCAGCTGCTCGAGCAGGCGGTTCGCCACGGCGCGGTTGGCGTCGAGCTTATTGCCGACAATCTGGATATCGATCGGCGCGGGCAAGCCGAAGTTGAGAATCTGGCTGACGATGTCGGCCGGCAGGAACGCAAACGTCACGCCGGGGAAATCCTTGGCGAGCGTAGTGCGCAGCGTCGCCACGTATTGCGCGGTAGGGCGGTGCTTCGGCGCGAGCGTGATCATCACTTCGGCGTCTTCCGGGCCGATCGGGTCGGATGAGTCGTAAGTCAGATTGATGCCGCTCACCGGCACGCCGATGTTGTCGAGCATGGCCGCCAGTTCCTGTTTCGGAATCACGTCGCGCACCCGCGCTTCAACTTCGTCGGTGATGCGCGCGGTGTCTTCGATACGCGTGCCGGTCGGCGCGCGCAGATGCAGGCGGATTTCGCCGGTATCGACGGCGGGGAAGAAATCGCGGCCCGCGAAGGGCACCAGCGCGAGCGAGCCGATGCACAGCAGCAGGAAGATCGCGACGAAGCGGCGCGGGCTCGCGATCGCCGCACCGAGCACACCACGATAACGGGCGCGCAGCAGTTCGAAACGATGTTCAAAGCCGGCCTGAAAGCGGACCAGACGCGCAATCGGCCCGTTGCCGGTCACCGGCGCGTTGCTGCGTGCGCGCATCAGGTACATCGCGAGCGTCGGCACCAGCGTGCGCGAAAAGAAGTACGACGCGATCATCGCGAACACCACCGCTTCGGCGAGCGGAACGAACAGATAACGCGCGACACCGGAGAGCAGGAACATCGGCACGAACACGATACAGATCGACAACGTGGAGACGAAGGTCGGCACCGCGATTTCACCCGAGCCGTTCAGGATCGCGTCGTGCAGCGGCTCGCCGTTCTCCAGATGGTGCGTGATGTTTTCAATGGCGACCGTGGCGTCGTCCACCAATATGCCCACGGCAAGCGCGAGGCCGCCGAGCGTCATGATGTTGATGGTCTGCCCGAGCGCGGACAACGCGATCAGCGAGGTCAGCACGGCGAGCGGAATCGACACCGCGATGATCAGCGTGGCGCGCCAGCTGCCGAGAAACAGCAGGATCATCAGCGCGGTGAGGGCGGCGGCGATCACCGCTTCGCGCGCCACGCCCGCAACCGCTGACTTCACGAACACCGATTGATCCGAGAGCGCCGTGATATGCAGCGCGCTCGGCAGACCGGCCGCGATATGCGGCAGCATCGCCTTGACCTGCTGGATGATGGTGAGCGTCGAGGTGCTGCCGGATTTTTCCACCGTGAGCAGCGCGGCGCGTTTGCCGTCGCTGCGCACGATGTTGGTCTGCGGCGCGTAGCCGTCGCGCACGTGGGCCACGTCGCGCACATACACCACGCCGCCGGCCGAGGTTTTGATCGGCAGATTGTTGAGCGCGGCCACGGTGTCGGTGCTGCCGTTCATCTGCACGTTGTATTCCTTCGTGCCGATCTTCGCGGTGCCGCCCGGCAGGATCAGGTTCTGTGCATTGACGGCGTTGACCACGTCGAGCGGCGCGAGGCCTTTGGCCTGCAACGCGGCCGGATCGATATCGACCATGATCTGCCGCACCTTGCCGCCGAACGGCAGCGGCACCGAGGCGCCTTGCACCGTCGCCAGCTGCGTGCGGATCTGGCTGTTGCCGAGGTCGTAGAGCTGCTGTTCGGAGAGCGTGTCGCTGGACAGGCCGAGCTGCAGGATCGGCACCGTCGAGGCGTTATACGTGATGATGTTCGGCGGCAGCGTGCCCGGCGGCAGCACGCGCAGGATCGACGCGGAGTTGGAGGCGGCCTCGGCGATCGCGCGATTGATATCGGCGCCCGGATGAAAAAAGATCTTCACCACCGAGACGCCGTTTAGCGATTGCGATTCGATGTGCTCGATATCGTCGACGTCGGAGGTCAGCGCGCGCTCGTAGTTGGACGTGATGCGATTGGCCATGTCCTGCGCGGAAAAGCCGTTATACGTCCAGACGATGCTGACCACCGGGATATCGATGTTCGGAAAGATATCGGTCGGCGTGCGCAAGATGGCGAGCGGACCGACGATAAAGATCAGCACGGAGAGGACCACGAAGGTATAGGGGCGGCGCAGCGCGAGCTTGACGATCCACATGACGATTTCCTGATGAGAGGCGGGTGGAGGCGGGCGTCGGTCCGGCGTGGCCGGAATGCGTGACGCGTGCTTCTTGAGTCAGGAGTGTGGCGGGGAGGCGCTTACGGGCTGCGGACGGCTAGATTACCGTTTTGTCATCTGAATGGCGGTGCGAACGGGCGGTGGAACGCGGGGAGTTGGACGAGGCGAGGGCTGGATAACAAAACCGTAATCTTCGGGTCAGTACCCGGACAGGTGAAATGACAAGAATGGGAAGCGTTGTTCAGCCCACTCATTTCTTGCACATTACCGGAGAGACATCATGAAACTGTTTACCGCCTTTGCCATTACCGCACTCAGTTTGACGTTCGGCGCGAATGCCTTCGCGCAAACCACCTCGTCGGGGCTCACGCACGCCGAAGTGATCCAGCAGTTGCAGCAGGCCCAGGCCGAAGGGCTGGTGCCGACGTCCAAGAGCGACTATCCGCCCTCGGATGCCGAGATCGCGCGTAACCGGGAGATTTATGCGATCCAGCATCACACGGACGGCGCCAGCGCGGTCAGCACAGCCGGCGTGCCGGTGGCGAATCCGGCTTCGGCTGCCAATTGATCCGCTCAGCGGACCTCAGCTGTGCGAGGATGCGGCGTCGACGGCCCAGTCCAGCGCCGCATCGAACAGGCTCGTCCCGGCCGGCGAGAGGTTGCCGAACGTGTCGTTGTTCAGGAAAAACATCACTCGGCGTGCCGGCGCCAGTGACTCATAGTCCATCGTCGCGCCTTTCTCGTACGCGAAAATCGCCGCTTTCTCCGGCTGACCGTAGAGAGTGGCGATGATTGCCGCGCCGAGGCCGGGCTTGCCCCAGCTCACCGCGGCCTGTTTGCCGTAGACGTTCGTCACGCCCGCCGGCAAGCCCGCCGCGATCGGGTGAGGCGCATTGACGAGCCACAGGTAGCGCTCCTTGTCCGCCTCGCCGAAATCGACGTCGTGCCGCTTGCCCGTCATCGCGAAGTCGTCGAGCAGATCGTTTTCCCAGGTCAGCAGTGGCTTGGCCAGATAGCGCCAGCCGCTCGCCACCTGTTTGGACGATACCGTCGACGAGATCATCACCAGATCCGCATCGCCTGCCGCTTCGGGCGGCGCGGCCTGATCGATCAGGCGCACGCTGTAACCGCGTGCGCCGAGGTGTGCGGCGATCTTCTGATCGACGGCGAGGTTTGGGCCATTCAGTTGAATGACCATCACAACGGCTTTGCCCGCACCGGGTCTTCCGCGCGACGCTGCCCGTGCGGCTGGTGGCGTGACGGTGAGCAAGACGCCGAGGCCCGCAGCGGCAACGGTAAGCAAGCGGCGGCGTTGGCGGGTGAACGCAAGGCCGGGCTCGGTGCGGCACTTCAGAAGCTTCATGGCATGTCCCATTCCAGGTTGATCGATCGAACGCGCAGTTGTTGCGCACGGTTCTCGTGGCTCAGAACTCGAGCGTGGAAAGCAGCGACACCTGGCGTGCGTCGCCGACCGAGACAAAATACTTGTTGACGCTCGACGGGTAGTAAGTTGTATTGAACAGATTCTTCACGTTGAGTTGGAACGATAGATGGCGGTTGCCGAGCTTCGTGTCGTAGGTGGCGAAGGCGTTCGCGACCGTATACGAAGGCAGCGTGAAGCTATTGGCCGAGTCGCCCGGCCGCGCGCCGACGTAATGTGCGCCCGCGCCCACGCGCAACTGGTCGCCGCCGAGGATCGCGCCGAAGTCATAGACCGCCGCGAGCGAAGCCGTCTGGTTCGGCGCATTCCAGAGCCGGTTGCCCGCATAGAGCGGATCTTCGGTGGTCTTCGCGTCGAGGTAGGCGTAGCTCGCGATCACGCTCCAGTGCTGGCCGATCTGTCCGGCCACATCGAGCTCCACGCCGCGCGATCGCGCGCGGCCGGCGGTGCGCCAGTCGGTCTGCTTGGTCGTGTCGTTGTACTGCTGCACCAGCACGTTTTTCTTGTCGATATTGAAGAGCGCCAGCGTGCCGGTCAGGCCGCCTGGCATCGCCATTTTCGCGCCTAACTCCCAGGAGGTAGCTTCCTCAGGCTGCACCGACGAGTCGATCACGACGCCCGACGAAAGCGGCGCGATGGTCGAGGTCGGCTTGAGCGACTGCGTGTAGCTGCCATACAGCGACACCGTGTCGGTCCACTTGTACACCACGCCCGCGCGCGGCAGCCACTTGTTGCCGTTGATATCCGTGTTGACGACGAACGGCCGGCCCTTGCCCGCGATCTGGTTGTAGCTCAGAAAGCGTGCGCCGCCGATCAGAATCCACTTGTCGGTGAGATGCAGGCTGTCCTGGACGAAGATCGACCGGTCGTGCAGCGTGTCGGTCTGATCGCTGTCGCTCGCCGACACCGTGGTCGCCGGGCTTTCCCGTCCGTAGATCGGATTGAAATAGTTGAAGGGGTATTTCGTGGCCTGGCGCAGCAGGTCGCGGCGATAGATGCGCCGGTATTCATCGTCGACGCCAACTTGGAGATCGTTGCGCAATCCGCCGATGTCGAAATGACCGTCCACATAGGCAATCGCATAGCTGTCCGTGCTCAGCGCACCGTGGGTCGCGTCGTTGCTGCGCGACACGGCGCCCGTGGTGCTGTTGATGCCCTGCACGCGCAGCTGGTTCGCGTCATAGGTTTCGCGGTTGTAGCTGTAGCCGGCATGCGCCTTCCAGTCTGCGTTGATCTGATGATCGACGCTGAGCTGTGCAAGATGCGATTCGCCGTCCATCTCGTTGAAGGGCTCGTCCAGACGTTCGCGGCTCGAGATCGCAAGCGGCTTGTTGGTCTTCGGATCGAGCGCGGTGCCACGATCGAACGGATACATGAAGTTGCGATATTCATACGACGCGACCACCTGCGTATCGCGCCCGTACCATGCGAGCGACGGCGCCACGAGCGTCTCGCGATGCTCGCCGAAGTTGCGCCAGTACTGGTCTTCGGCTTCGTCCACGATCAGCCGGTAGGCGAGGCCCGAACCGCCGATCGGGCCTGTCGTGTCGAGCGTCGCGCCCGCGCCGTTGCGGCCGTGGCCGTAGGTCGAACCGAGTACGGAGATCGCGTGATAGGGCGTGAGCAGGGGCTGCTTGCTCACCACGTTGACGACGCCGCCGGGGTCCATGATCCCGTACAGCAGCGAAGTTGGCCCCTTGAGCACCTCGACGCTGTCGGCCGCCGCGTTCAGGCCGCGTCCCTGCACGAGCGGCATGCCGTTGTGCATGATCGAGCCGTCGCGATTGCCGCCGAAGCCGCGCTTGAGCAGCGTGTCCTGCGTGCCCGCGAGCGTATTGCCTTGCACAATGCCGCTCACGTTCGCGAGCGCTTCGTCGAGATTGCGCGGACGCTGGTCGCGCAGCACTTGCGCGGGCACCACGTTGACGGCTTGTGCCGTATCGAGCACGGGCGTGTCCGAGCGCGTCACGTTGGCTTCGGCGGGCGGCCGGTAGCTGCCGGCTTTCACCAGTTGCGAGGTGACGGCCACGGCGGGGAGGGTGGTGCCCGGGTTGTCCGGGCTATCGTTCGCCGCTGAGGGGGCATGTTCGACGAGCGTAAAACCACCGTTGGGCTGTTGCACCGCGCCGAGTCCCGTGCCGCGCAGCAGGTGCTCGAGCGCTTGCGGTACGGCGTAATCGCCATGCAGGCCTTCGCTCGTGCGCCCCGCCGTCAGCGCGGCCGGGAACGACAGCAGCAGTCCGGTCTCACGGCCGAAGCGATTGAGCGCGCCTTCCAGCGGTCCGGCCGGAATGTCGTAGCTCCTGCGCTGCGGTGCTCCGTTCGCTGCCGGAGCATTGGCGGTGGGTTCGGCCGCGAGCGTCGCGTTGAACGGCAGCCCGGTCGAAAGCAGCGCAGCCGTTGCGAGTTGCCGTGCGAAGCGGGCCGGCGGCCGCATGCGTAACGCGCCACGACTGCCGCGCCTGCCTCGGCCGGCGCCGGTCTTTCGATACTGTCCCATGTTCAAAGCTCGCAGGAAGATAGACGATGTGTTGCTCTCATCTCCCTTGTCACGCGAGATTCGAAAACAGCTCACAGTTCTTTGAATTTTTTGCGCGGGTGACGCGAGAGCGGTGCCCGTGAGTCTCAAGCCGCGCGCACGGTGACCCAGTAGCGCGTGATGAATACGACCTCGACGGGCAAGGTGCGGGCAACGGTGTCGAGCACGCGGCCGGTATCCACGAGCGGGAAGGTGCCCGACAGGCGCAGACCGGCCACGGCCTCCTCGCAGCTCAGGTGCCCCGCGCGATAGCGCCCGAGTTCGCTGACGAAATCGCCGAGCCGCATGCCGCTCGCAACGATCAGGCCGTCGGTCCACGCCGCCTCGTTTTCGCTGATCGACTTCGGCGCGCCGACGACGGCGCGCGTGAAGCGGACGCGCTGCCCGGCACGCACGATCGGTGCGAGACCGGGTGCGTCGGCTGGTTCGATCCGGACCGCGCCTTCGAATACGTCGAGACGGCACAGCATGCTTTGCTGTCTGACCGCGAAGCGCGTGCCGAGCGGCTGCAGATTGCCTTGCGCGGTCTCGACGATGAATGGCCGCTGCTCGCCGCCCGCATGTCCGGTCGTGACCATGATTTCGCCGCTGACGAGACGCAAGCGCCGTTGGGTCGCGGTAAAGCGCACGTCGATTGCGGTGTCTGTGTTCAACGTGATGCGCGTGCCGTCCGCGAGAGTGAGCGTGCGGCGTTCGCCAAGCGCGGTGTGTACATCGGCATTCCATGCGCGCCACGGCACGTGTTCACTCGCCATCCATGCCGCGCCACCGGTGAGCAGAAGCGTCGCGAGGGCCTTGACGCTGGAACGGCGCCGAGCCGTGCCAGCGTGCGTGAGTGCAGCGCGTGCGGCGGCCGGGCCATGATGGTCGCCGGTGGCGTCGGCGAGACCGCGGAAACGGCCGCCGACATGGCAGATATGCTGCCAGGCGCGTTCGTGATCGGGATGCTCGGCGCGCCACTGCGCGAGCGCTATCTGTTGCGCGCGCATGTCCCGGCCGGATTGCAGCTCCATCCACCACTCGACGGCGCGCATGGCGATGTGCCGCGGAATGTCGGGGCGCACGCTAGCGTTCATGCGGCACGCGCGTCACGCCACGCTCAACGCGAAGAAACACTGCGCGCCGGCGCGCACCAGGTGGCGCTTTACCGTGGCAATGGAAATTTTCAGTTGCTCGGCGATGTCGGCGTGGCTCAAACCGTCCAGCTGGGCGAGCAGGAACGCACGCTTGACGGCCACCGGCAGGCGCTCCAGCAAGCTGTCGATCTCGCACAGTGCTTCGAGCAGCAGCGCGCGCTCCTCCGGTGACGGTGCGAACTGTTCCGGCACGTGGGCCAATGCCTCCCGATACGCGCGTTCGATCTGCTCGCGGCGCCAGTGATTGGCCATCACACGTTGCGCGACCGTGGTCAGGAAGGCCCGCGGTTCGTGCAAGACGAGCGGCTCGTCACGGGCAAGCAGGCGCAGAAACGTGTCGTGCGCGAGGTCGGCGGCGCGATGCGTGCAGCCGATCTTCTTGCGCAGCCAGGCGTGAAGCCAGCCGTGATGATCGCTGTAGAGCGCCTGCATCTCGTGATGCAGAGTCGAAGGGTTTGCCGACATGGCTTGCCGTGTGCGCCAGACCGGTTGATGTGGCGTCTTTGTAAATGAGAATGATTCGCATCATATCACGGCAATTTGTAAGGTGGGAGTGGGGTTTTGTCAGGTTGTGCGTCTTGTGCGGCGCCCGGTGGGGGAGCCGCACAGACCTAAGGTGTTGGGATGACGCCGCTCAGGCAACGTCATCCGACTCCAACTCGAAACCTTCATCGATCCAGCCGGTTATCCCGCCTGCCATGATCTTCACCGGAAATCCCAGCCGCGCCAGTTGCGCAGCGGCACGCGCGGCACCGTTGCAATGCGGGCCGGCGCAGTACGTAACGAAAAACGTGTCGCTTGGGTAAGCGCCCATGCGGGACGCGACAATCTTCCCTCGCGGAAGATTGATTGCACCGGGAACGTGTCCCCTGGCAAACATGGCAGGACTCCGAACGTCCAGCAGGATGAATCCGGGTTCGGGACTGCGCATGGCGTCATGCGTATCCCAGCAATCGGTTTCGAACATGAGTTCCGACTCGAAGTGCTGAATGGCAAGCTCCGACGGTGCGGCTGGAACGAGGGTTACCGCGTTGGACATGGTGTATCTCCTGGGTGGCTGACGGTCACTATTGTTTCAACAGGGCCCGGCGTGCACAATTGGCGAAATCGCCGTTTAACGATCAAATCATGCCAAAGCGAGTCAAGCAGTCCGCAGCCTTCAATCCGCTCGTGGCCGCGTTGGTTTACGACGGCCTGTGCGTATTTGAATTTTCCTGTGCGGCGGAAGTGTTCGGCTTGCCCCGGCCGGAGTTCGAGCCGCACTGGTACCGCTTCGAAAGCTGTTCAGTCGACCGAAAGAAGGTGAAGAGCCAGTATGGCCTGACCATCGAGAGCGACGGCGCCGCGGATCGGCTGGTCACGGCGGGCACGATCATCATCCCGGGATGGCGAAGTCCCGACGATCCCGTTCCGACGCGGGTCATCGAGTCGCTGCGCGAAGCACACAGCCGCGGCGCACGTCTGCTATCCATCTGCTCAGGCGCATTCGTGCTGGCGGCAACCGGTCTGCTAGACGGCAAGCGCGCGACGACCCATTGGCGATACGCCGAAGCCTTGCGACGCCGTTACCCGCTGATTCAAGTGGACCCGGACGTGCTTTATGTCGACGAAGGCCAGATCCTGACATCGGCGGGGAGTGCGGCCGGCCTGGATCTTTGTCTGCATCTCGTTCGACGCGATTTCGGGCCCGCGCGCGCCAATCAGGTGGCGCGCAGGCTGGTCATATCTCCTCACCGTGACGGCGGACAGGCGCAGTTTGTGGAAACGCCGGTCAACAGGCGTGATGCCGGATCGCTGTCACCGTTGCTGGATTCAATGCGGGCCCGGATCGATCAGCCGATGCGGATCGTCGATCTCGCCCGGTTGGCCGCGATGAGCGAGCGGACGTTCCTGCGCCGCTTTCAGGCAACGACTGGCCTGACGCCGGCGGAATGGATAACTCGCACGCGCCTGGATGTCGCCCGTGAACTCCTGGAGAGTTCAAAACTTTCGATCGAGCAGATCGCGACGCGCGCGGGCCTCGGAACAGCGACCACCATGCGTCATCACTTTCGCAGGAAAGTCGGTGTCAGCCCGGCGGAGTACCGCCGGCAGTTTGTCCAGACCGACGCATGAAAGACCGAAAAGGCGCGACGCCGACGGCAAGCGCCGGGTGGTAGGATCATCCATGCAGGGCATTTGACCGGCACTACCCGACACCAGGAGTGCACCCATGTGCGGCCGTTACGCTCGAGCCCGGTACGGGATCGACTACCTGATTCCCCTTGCAAGCGACCGCGACAATCGCTGGCCGCTCCTGAACGACGCGCCGCCCGCTGATACCCCAAGCTGGAATGCCGCGCCGGGTAGCCGGCAGCCCGTTATCTATCCCGACGGCATCGTCAGACTGGTGCATTGGGGCTATCGACCCGCATGGGCCGTCGCAAAGGGCATTCCGCAGATGGTCAATGCCAAGCTCGAAAAAGCGGGGAGTTCGGCATGGGCGGCGATGTGGAAAAACGGGCGCATCCTCGTGCCGGCCGACTACTGGTATGAATGGAAGACCGAGAGCAACGGCAAGCAGCCCTATGCCATTCAAGCGAAAAGCGGCGAACCGCTGTATGTCGCCGGTCTGACAAATGTTCTCCCGGACAGGGAGCCACGGGAATTCGACGGTTTCGTGATCGTGACAGCGGAGGCGGGCGCCGGTCTGGTGGACGTCCACGACCGGCGGCCAGTCGTGTTCTCGGCAGATGTCGCTCGCGAGTACCTGAATCCTGAAACGTCTGCGGAACGTGCGGTTCAACTTGCGGAAACAAAGGCGCAGCCGCCTGAGGCGTTCATCTGGTTTCCTGTGTCACGCAAGGTTAACCGGCCCGGTCCGGATGGGCCGGACCTCGTCGAGCCGATACAGGAATAGGCATACAAGACCAAACCAGAGGAGGCGGGCGTTCACCGCACCCTCAGACCAGATCCAGCCGCCCTCCCATCTCGACGACACGGTTGGGCGGCAAGCCCAGGTGCGCCGTTGCATCCAGCTCATTCTTGCGCAGCCGGCTGAACAGGCTCAACAGCATGTGCCGTAACGGGCGCTGCTTCGTCTGTACCGCAAGCGACTCGCGCCCCAGATAGAACGTGGTCATCATCGCCTCATAGGCCGGACATCCCGCGCACTGCAGGGCCTGCGCGAGCAGTTGCGGCACGTCGAGCATTTCGAGGTAGCCGTAACGGCCTTCGATCCGTACAAAGCCCTGTTCCAGCCGCTTCACCGTGAAGCGTTCGGCGGGCTCAACGCGTGGGATTTCCTCGGTCAGCAAGGTGAGAAGCACGACCTGTTCGTGAAGTATCTGATTGTGCTTGAGGTGATGCAGCAAGGTGACGGGGACCGAGTTACCCGCGGCCATCAGAAACACGCCCGTGCCGCTCACTCGATGGGGCGGGGCAGCGGCGATGCTCGCAATGAATGCGTCCAGCGGCAGCCCCGAATCCCGGCGTGCCTCTTGCAACGCCCTCAGCCCTATAAGCCAGGACGTCGACACGAGGAACGTGACTGCGCCGATGCTGAGCGGAAGCCAGCCGCCATCCGCGAATTTCATGGCGTTCGCCGCGACAAACGCCAGATCCACCACCATGAACACGCCGGCGACCAGTGCGATGCGCCACACCGGCCACTGCAGCCGGACGCGCGCATAGGCGGCAAACAGCATGGTGGTGATCGCCATGGTTGTCGACACGGCAATGCCGAACGCGGCCGCCAGGCTATCCGAGGTACGGAACCCCAACACGACGGCAATGGTGCCGATCATCAGCACCCAGTTGAGGCCCGGCAGATAGATCTGCCCGGCGGTGCTGGACGAGGTGTGCCTGATCGTCACACGAGGCGACAGGCCGAGTTGCGCGGCCTGCCGCGTCAGGGAGAACACCGCCGAGATCAGCGCTTGAGCCGCCACAATGGTGGCAAGCGTGGCCAGCACCACCATCGGATACAGCAGCGACGGAGGCACGGTCGTATAGAACGGACGGGCTGCGGCGCTCGGATCGCGCAGCAGCAATGCGCCTTGCCCCAGGTAGCTGACGGTGAGCGCCGGCAACGCGAGGCAATACCAGGCGAGGCGGATCGGCCGCGCGCCGAAGTGCCCCATGTCGGCGTATAGAGCCTCGCCACCCGTGAGGCACAGCACCACCGCGCCCAAAGCAACAAAGCCCTTGAACCCGTTATGAGCGAAGAATGTAATGCCGTTAAGCGGGTTGAAAGCGGCTAGGATGGCAGGCGTCTTCGCCAACGATATGAGTCCCAGCGCGAAGATGACCACGAACCAGATGGCAAGGATCGGACCGAATGCCACGCCGACGCGGCCGGAGCCCAACGGCTGGACCGCGAACAGCATGACCAGGATGACCACCGTAATCGGCACCGTGTAATGCGCGAACGTGGGGGTAGCCACTTCAACGCCTTCGATCGCGCTCAGCACCGAGATCGCGGGAGTAATGACGCCATCGCCGTACAGCATGGCGGTACCGAACATCGCCATGAATACCCACGGCAGGGCGCCACGCCGGGTCACGCGCCCGCTGCGCTCTCCGACAAGCAACGCCAGCAAGGCCAGCAGTCCGCCTTCGCCGTGATTGTCGGCCTGCATCAGCACCAGCACGTACTTGATGCTCACCATCAGGATCAGCGACCACAGGAACAGCGAGACGATGCCGATCACGTTGGCATGCGTCGGCGTCACCCCAAGCGCGCCACCGAATGAGGCCTGTAGCGCGTAGAGAGGACTGGTGCCCAGATCGCCGAATACAATGCCGAGCGCGGAAAGCGCCAACGCCATCGTTCCACGAGTTCCGCTCGAAGACTGCGGAGTCTGCAGCGCACGCACGTTGTTCATGGAATGTAGGATGGGTAGAAATGGCGGTTGGAGTCTGATGCGGCGTTGAAATACGCTGGCCCAGCTTCGATCGATCCAGGCAGGTTCAGTAGATTGTGCATCAATTGCAGACGGCGATGAGCTGATTCGATTGTCGATGGAACGGGTCGTCGACGATCAAGCTAGTGTTATGACGTGACATTTGTATTTAGCGGAAACACGACATCTGAACTTTGGACTAACACCTAAAATGTTGATAATTTATATTATGTCAAGTAATATTTACCCGACATAGCTCCAATGCCTTCACCCGTTGGTTCGTACAAATGCGTTCCTGGATTTGGCATAAATTTGTGTACGACTCAAGCAAACTTGACCACTTCAGACAGCCGCTTTTCCTCAAAGCGGCCGCCTGGAATAGTTGGCCATGCGTTAGGCCCAATTCAATGCGTCGGAAACGTGGGAACTGAACCAACAGCATCCACGTCCGTAGAGATGCTAACGGCTTGCCACCGATCTGCATCGGCTGCTCTCGCTTGCTCCGCCTGACGTGCAAAATGAAAAGCATCGCTTCCGAGCAGAATGTGTGGCGGCACCGTCTCAGTGTCGGCAATCTTGAGAACAACCTGTGCGACTTTGACGGGGTCCCCTGACTCATTGCCCCAATAGCCTTCCAACTGTTTCACGCTTGCGCCGACTGAGGGCTCGTAGTCCGGCAACAAGACCGGTCGATCTGCGTTCGCACGCTTTCCCCAATTGGTACGCATTCCGCCTGGCTCAAGTGCGGTAACCTTGACGCCGAACGGTGCAGTCTCCTGCGCCAGACCTTCGGTGAAGCCACCGACGGCCCACTTCGACGCGAAATAGGCGGCGTTGCCCGGGAACGCCGTACGGCCACCCAACGAAGAAATCTGGATGATGTGTCCGCTACGCTGCCGCCGCATGATCGGAAGCGCCGCGCGAGAGAGATTCACAACACCGAAAAAGCACGTCTCAACCAGTTGGCGAAACTCGTTCGAGGGAACCTGCTCGAACGGGCGTGTATCCCCGTACCCTGCATTATTCACGAGCACGTCAAGTCGCCCGAACCCATCGATCGCCGATTCGACGGCCGCCTGCCCCTGGGACTCGTCCGTGACGTCGAGCTCGACCACCCGGACATTCTCGCCGTATTGCGCTATCAGGTCGTCCAACTGGCGGACGTTACGGGCGGTCGCGACGACTTGGTTTCCGGCGGCCAGCACCGTCTCGGCAATGATTCGACCCAGACCACTTCCGCTTCCTGTAATTAGCCAAACTTTAGACATCCTACATTTCCTCTTCGGTAAATACTCGATCGATCAACTTGACCATTCAGGGTTTCGCGGTATGCCATACCCCTTTGACGCCATCCCCACCCGCCTGGCCAGGCTGCGTGTCTTTAGAAAAACGGTACAACGGGTGCCCCTTATAGGCCCACTGTTTCTGGCCATCGACTGCGGTCACGAAACTCCAGTCACCGCTCGCCCTTTCATCAGCATGGGCCATCGCGGCCGGCCAAATGGTCGCGCACTCGTCCTTACATGCGCTCTTACCTGGTTCGGTATCCTTATCGAATGTGTAGAGTGTCATACCATTTTCGTCGGCCATCACGCTATTCGACACGTGGGGAGCCTCCGCATATGAAGCAAGGGGAACAGCACAAGCAACGAAGCAAAGCAAAGTCTTGATCATGATATCCGTCCATATAGTTGCGACAATGTCACCCGGGCACGTGACTTTTGATTACCCGAACCGACGTACTTTCCTGCGTCTCCAGGAATTCCAACGGGCTTACCTCATGCGCGCCAGACATCACGTCCACGCCGAGCGATCCAGTCGCATCGCGACACGCAAGCAAACCGGGTGCGTAGATCAAGGTGGCGTCGATTGCGGACCCTGCCCTCAGCATCAAGCTTTTCTCACCAGGAATCCCATTGACCGGTGTGAGCATCCGCGCGGCCATGCCGTGCGGTTAGTGGGTCCGTACTGTATTCATAGGGGTGAACATCTTGTTCAGGCAGATATTCCAATGTCTGTACTTTTTCGAGAATGAGTCAGTTCATTCACCTTACGCACGCTCACCTGTCTGGCCGGGCTCATGGTTGCGTGTCGAGAATTCGTAGCAAAACCGTTCATAGAGAACTGCACAAAGCAGGAAGAACACCATGTGAGCGCATGCGAAATACAACATGCCTCCCACGCTTAGAACCCGATATCCTGCGACGCCCTGATGGATCGCCGGCAGGACAATACAAGCATTTACCAACCAAATTAGCACCCCGTAGGTCACGCCTTTTTTCCACGCGCTACCACGAAGACGCGCAAACAAGATGGCGTAGACAATACCCATGACAATCCCGACCGCAACATGAAAAGCCTGCTGGAAACCATATGTCTGGTAAACGGGGCTAACGGAGACGTATCTGCGCGCTTCCCGGAGAAGCAGAGAAAGAAGCCCGCCTCGAGCAGTGACGAGATGAAAAAAATCCGCAACTGAAAGCAAGGCTGTGTTCACGGCAATTGCGATAGCTGACGCGGCGAACGCGCACCCAAGCCGGGCGACGATACCGGAGTCGGCGGAACGGCCGCCTGCAAAAAGTTTATACATCGGATTTCTCGGGAATCGAGTCGACTGAACGCGAACACGCAGTTGCGCTGTCTATTCCATCCTTGTGGATTTCTCTGTGATTTTCCCCGTGTGTCGAAGGCCTCACGCGACGCAACGCCTCTTTCCCTCAGGGATAGCTCACCGCCATCGAGTCGTCCTTGGCCGGTTGCCCGTCGCAATGATCTGCCGAGTGATTCCGAGTCTCATCCTGGTCCGGAGTAGAAAATTGGAATAAACATCGTCGACCGCTGTTTGCCCAATGTCTGGATCGTGCATAGGGTCCATGAGCGGCACGAGTGACAGTCAGGAGGTCTGAACTGCCCTGCCCTGCGCTATCGCCGCTGTAAAACATCGCCCGTTCGATGTTAACGCGCCTGTGGGCAATAGTTATCTTGTTTTGGAGCACTCTCCATGTACAACTTGAGAAAAAATCTGCTCATGTACGCGCTCAGTGCGGCAACTGCACTTGCAACGCAGCTCGCCTATGCCGCCGGGGGTGTTGCAGCGACACCTTCCAAGACAACCGAGCTCGATTCTCCGCCGTGGCAACAAGGTGCGAACAACGACGCAACCGAACGAGGTCTGTCGTTCACTGAGCCTGATGCGGATAACCTTGCGGATTTCCACGGCGATCCGATCCATCTCGCGCTCGCACTGTATGTCGGTGGCAACTATTTTTTTGCAATGGCTCCGCTTGTCTACGCGTTCGAAGCGCATTATCCGCAGTACAGGGGGCATGTCTATTGGGAGACTCTCCCGCCGGGGCTGCTTATCAAGCAGATAGAGTCGGGCGGCGTGGTGACCGTCGGTAACATGACGTGGACCGTCGCGCCCGATGTCTACCTTGCAGGCCTGAAAACGGTGCAGAGGGAGATCGACGCGGGCCTGCTGCAGGCGCCGGCGGTGCCTTACGTGAAGAACACGTTGACTATCATGGTGCCGAAGAACAATCCCGCGCATGTCGAAAGACTCGCGGATCTCGGCGAACCGGGTGTTCGACTCGCAATGCCAAATCCGGCGTTCGAAGGGATCGCCCGACAAATAAAAATCGCACTCGAAAACGCCGGTGGCGACGCCCTCGTCAAGGCGGTATACGACACGAAGGTCAACGACGGCTCAACGACACTCACCCACATCCATTACCGGCAGACACCTCTGTGGATCATGCAGGGCAAGGCCGACGCAGGCATCACGTGGCAGTCGGAGGCAGTTTTCCAGGAGCAGGCCGGGCACCCGGTGGCTCACGTCGACATCCCTGTAGCAGACAATGCGACAGCGATCTACGGCGGTGCCATCGCCAAGGGTGCATCGCATGTGCAGGCCGCGCGGCGCTGGCTCGCCTTTATCCGCTCCCCGGAAGCATTGTCGATTTTTGAACGTTACGGCTTCACACCGTTCCAGCCGGACACCACCGCGAGCACAGTCCGATTCCTTCGCCAGCAGCGTGGCCACCCGGAACAGGCCCCGGACGTCTCCAACTCAGTGCATACGAAGATTTGATTTTGCCATCTCTTCACATCATCGAATTCGCGACTGGCATGAATACTCTCAACGCTTGTGCAATCGGCGAATCTTGCACGCTAGTTACGGCGCTTCAAGGTTTATTCGGAACATAACTTGGCGCGCCTTTGCCCGGATTTTTCATTTATATATTTAGGATATCAAATTTATTATCAATATTAAATAACGCATACCACGTCGCGCAATCTTTACGCGCTCTTTCTATGCCAATCCAAAAGTGGAGAAGTAAAAATGTCAGAAAATGTTGATTCCCGCCGTCGCGGCTTCCTAGGCACTGCGGTCACGGCTCTTGCAGCTGCACAGTTCGGAATGTCAGGTTCCGCAAGGGCACAATCCAGCAATGCAGAAGGCACTCGTTTTCCCGCCGTCAAGCCGGGGACACACACATCATTCGGTCCACTCAAGCAGATCGACGCCGGCCTGCTGAACGTCGGCTACGCAGAGGCGGGTCCGGCCGACGGTCCCGTGGTGATTCTGTTACATGGCTGGCCCTACGACATTTACAGCTTCGTCGATGTCGCGCCCCTGCTAGCGTCGGCTGGGTACCGGGTGATTGTTCCGTACATGCGCGGCCATGGCACGACGCGCTTTCTTTCAGACGCTACATTCCGGAATGGCCAGCAGGCCGCTGCCGCAGTGGACGTCATCGCGCTGATGGATGCCCTGAAGATCCCGAAGGCGACCATTGCGGGCTTTGACCTGGGAGGGCGATCGGCCTGCATCATCGCAGCCCTCTGGCCCGAGCGCTGCAAGGCGCTCGTGGCAGTGAGTGGCTATCTGATCAACAACCTTGATTTCAACACAATGCCGCTGCCACCCAAAGCCGAGTATGCATGGTGGTACCAATACTACTTCGCCACCGAGCGCGGCGTAGTGGGGTACGGGAAGTATCGGCGCGAATTCGGGAAGCTCATTTGGCAGATTGCATCGCCGAAGTGGGCATTCGACGACGCGACGTTCGATCGCACAGCAACAGCCTTCGATCACCCGGACTATGTCAGTATTGTGATCCACAACTACCGGTGGAGGCAGAGCCTGGCCGCAGGCGAGCCGAAATACGACGATCTGGAAAAGCGGCTGGCGCAAGGTCCGCTCATCACCATACCCACGATCACTCTTGAAGGTGATGCCAATGGTGCACCGCACGCGGACGGCGCAGCCTATGCCGGGAAGTTTTCGGGCAAATACACCCACCGGATCATCAAGGGCGGTATCGGGCACAACCTTCCTCAGGAAGCGCCACGGGAGTTCGCCGCGGCGGTAGTCGAAGTTGACTCCTACTGAGGGGTGACGGGTCGACGGCACGTCGGGGCTTCAGTTTCCAGCCGTGTTTAGATCCTTCATCGTCCCCGCAATGCCGGGCCGTTAGCGCAGCGTCGCCGTCGCGCACTCGTTCGCGTTGCTCGCTTATCGACATGCCGGTACGAACGGTCCAGCTTGCGCGCGTCGCTCCAGAATTAGGGTGTAACCGTATTCAGGAAGGCGCGAATGGTGCCTAAACTCCACTTGGCTACCCATTGGATTCCGAACTATAAGGTCCACAGGTTCCGACTGTTCCATCCCGGGTAACCCGATCGGCCCTCCGGTCGACCAGGTCGGCGGTTTTCAGATGGTGGGAACACAATCATGAAACTTCAGCCTGACACGATGGACGGGCGGCGCCGCATAATCCTGCGCGGCATCGCGGCGGGAGGTCTAGCGGGTACGTTCGGCTCCTGGAGCGGCGCGGCCCGGGCGGAAGGAACCATCAGCTTGCCCTTTGAAGGCGGCCAGCGCGATTTCACACGTGCATTCCCGCAAAAGGGCGAAATGATCCTGCTGCGGACGCGGCCACCCTTACTGGAAACGCCTTTTTCCGTCTTCAACCAGGGGGTCTTCACCCCCAATGATCAGTTTTATGTGCGCTGGCACCTGGCCAATGTTCCGACGCAGATCGATGGCGCCGCCTTCAGGTTGAATGTTCATGGCGCCGTGAAGCAGGAACTTAGTTTGAGTCTGACCGAGCTGCTCACGAAGTTTCCCCGCGTGGAACTTGCCGCCGTCAATCAGTGTTCGGGCAACTCCAGAGGGTTCTTCGCACCACGTGTCCCCGGCGCTCAATGGGCGAACGGCGCGATGGGCAACGCGTTGTGGACCGGTGTGCGCCTGCGCGACGTTCTGGACCGGGCGGGTATCAATGCCGGTTCAGCCGCGGTTCGCTTTCATGGCCTCGACACGGGCGTCATACCCGCGACCCCGAATTTCATGAAGTCGCTGGATGTCGATCATGCCCGCGATGGCGAAGTGATGATCGCCTACGCGATGAATGGTCAGCCGCTCCCGCTCCTGAACGGATTTCCGACGCGCCTGATCGTCCCAGGCTGGTATTCGACTTACTGGGTCAAGATGCTCAGCGACATCGAAGTTCTGGCCCAACCGGACGACAACTTCTGGATGACGAAGGCTTATCTGATTCCGGATACGCCGCACGCTAGCATTGAGCCAGGGCAAACCGGCGTTCCGACGGTGCCGATCAATCGTTTGGTGCCGCGCTCCTTCATTACCAGCCTTGCGAATGATCAGCATGTTCCGGTGGGCAAGCCGCTTGCCGTCCGTGGCATCGCGTTCGGCGGCGATACCGGCGTGCGGGAGGTACATGTTTCCGCGGATGGCGGTTCAACGTGGCTGCCGGCACGCCTCGGTCACGACCACGGCAAGTACAGTTTCATTCAATGGGACGTACGCATCACGCCCAAACGTGGCCCGATGGTCTTGCAGGTCAAAGCCACCAACGCGTCCGGCATCGTGCAGCCGGCCACGGCAAACTGGAACCCCGGCGGCTTCATGCGCAACGTCATCGAGTCGGTGACGGTGGTCGGAGTCTGAGGAGCAGACTATGAGACATTCGACACTCGCGTTGCTAACCGTCGTCATGGCCGTCGGCGGGTCGCACGGCTACGCCGGCTCCCCATCGGGCCAGCCGTTGGCAACTGCCCTCACCCGCACTGTCAACGTGACGCTGCCCGATAGCCATAACGTGTTTCCGCCGGGCGAAGGCGCGGACCTTGCCAACTCCCAATGCATGATCTGCCACTCGGCGGGCATGGTCACGCGACAGCCCCCGTTGACGTTTGACGTATGGAAGTCGGAAATCAACAAGATGCGCACGGCTTACGGTGCACCGCTTCCAGAGGACCAGGTCGAAAGTCTGGCAAAGTACCTGACTGCGATCAACGGCAAGCAGCAGGGGAAGTGATGATGTTCAGGCCGATATCGCTATCGAAACGCTCACCCGTTTGAATCAAGGAGGAATACATCGTGCAAGTCTCGCGTCGTCACTTCATGATTTTTGCCGCCTCGCTGGCGTCCACTGCGGTACTCACTGACGAGGCGCGGGCTGATGCGCCCATGCTCTCCGACAGCGACCCTACCGCCCAGTCGCTAGGGTATAAACCGGACGCGACCCAGGTCGACAAGGCCAAATATGCAAAGTACCAGGCCGGCCAGGTTTGTGGGAATTGCCAGCTCTATCAGGGCAAGCCAGGGGATGCCGCCGGACCGTGTCCGATCTTTGGCGGGAAGCAGGTCAATGCCAAGGGATGGTGCAGCGCGTACGTGAAGAAAGCCTGACCGTAGTTGCCTCTTTTGCGAACCTTCTTGGAGACACATTCGCGAGGGTCGTCACGTTGCCATCCAATGTGCTACGTGAACATAGATGGGCAATTGAAAGGCATTCAACTTCCTCCTCGACGTATAACACGCTGTGAGCAGAAGGCGACCGCCGTCCACACTCCTCGGCGGCGGCCGTTGTGCTTAGAGCGACTGCACCTGTACCGGCGCGCCCGGCTTACCGGACACTTGCGGTGCGATTACGAGGTAACGACTCTTGTCGCCGGCCGAGTTTGTGCCGGGTGTGACGAGTTGACGAATTTGACCGAGTGCATTCACTATCGCAGCGCCGGCGGGGTTGGTCATGAAGTTCGCGAGCGGCTCCACATTGCCGCTGCCGTCGGGATGGTCGGCGAGGCCCAGCGTATAAGCCTGCTTCGGTTGGAGGCCGGTGACGGCGGCCTGAAGGACCTGCACGAGCCCCTGGTCGAACAGTGTCACGGTGGTCGGCGCATTCGCGGCGTCGGCTGGCTTGCCCGATGCCACGGGCACCAGCGCAAGATGAACGCTCATCCCTGCCAGCCCGAGCGGCTGCGTGTTCTGCGTACCATCACCTTGCGGCACCGCATCGGGCACATAGGTGACGGCCTGGGGTGCCTGGCCGATCGGCACGGTCGCAATCACCTTGTTGGTTAGTGTGTCGATCGCGGCCATCGCGTCAGCGTTCTCAAGGCCCACATAGACGCGGCTGCCGTCGCCCGACGGCCAGATTCCGTGCGGCAGGTTGCCGACGGGAATGGTCGCGACCTGCGAGAAGTCGTCGGTGCGGAACACCTTGATCTGATTCAGACCGCCGACCGTCACGTAGGCAAACATGCCCTTGGCGTTTTTCACGATGTTCACGTGGTTCGTGATCGGGCCGGTGTCGAGCGTCCTGATCAGTGCAAAAGGCGGGTGAGCGTCGAATACCTGCGTCTTGCCGACATCCTTGAGCGTGAACCAGACTTGCTTGCCGTCCGGTGTAGCCGCAAGGTCGGGGCAGAACGGACTCGCCTGCGTGACCTTGCCGACGATCTTGTGATCGGAGACGGAGATCACCTCCGTCTCCGGATTGAACGACGAGCACACGTAGCCGTACTTGCCGTCCGGCGAGAAGATCGTCATGCCAGGGCCGGCGGGGACAGTGATGCGCGTTTTCTCGTCATACGTCGCGCCGTCGAGCACCGCGACGTAGTTCTCGCCGCGCACTGTTACCCAGACCTCCTTGCCGTCGGGGCTAAAAAACGCCTCGTGAGGCGAGCGCCCCACGTACGTGACGTGCTTGACCGCATTCGTCTGCGTATCGATGAACGAGACCGAATTCGAACCGATCGAGACGACCGCGATCGTGCGGTGGTCCGGCGAGAAGCCCATCCCATGCACGAGCAACTGGCCTTTGTACAACGGGCTGAAATTGCCCGGCGATGGGTCGCCGAGGCGAATCAAGCCGATCAGCTTGTTGTCGGCCGGATCGATCACGGAGACGGTGTTCGAGAATTGCTCTGCCGCATAGACGCGGTCGTGATGGCTTACAGGGATGTCAGGATCGGACAACGAACCCGGGGCCTGTCCGGCGGATGCGAGTTGCGCACTGGACAGTGCGGCTGCCGTCAGCGCGGAGGTAAGGATGGACGTGCGCTTCATCACGGCTCCTGTGGTGTGTCGATCGGCATGTTCGACTGAATGCTGTGGGCCGGTTCGGGTGGCCGTTTGAAGTCTGTTGTTCGTTCATCGCACCACCTGTAGTTTTGCTCCAGGCTGAGTCCCTGCCATTAACGATCTCAGACGCTCGCGGCCGCGTGCAAGTCGCGACATCACCGTGCCAATGGGGATGTCCAGTGCGAGTGCCACATCTGCGTAGCTCATTTCCTCCAAACCCACCAACAGGACGACTTCTCGCTGCTCGGCAGGTAAGCGCTGCAGCGCATAGTCGAGATCGCGTATTTCCAGGCACCTCGCCTGATCCGCGTTCACGGCGAACTCGGCTTCCACGAAGCTTTCATCGTCCACCGAGACGTGTACGGCCCGCGCGGAACTCTTGCGAGCCTGATTGGCAAACACGTTGTGCATGATCGTAAACAGCCAGGCGCGCAGATCCGTTCCCGCCTTGAACATCTCTGTCCGGCTCAACGCGCGCTCCAAAGTGTCCTGAACCAGATCGTCGGCCAGATCGTTGTTATGTATCAACGCCCGAGCATAGCGACGCAGACGCGGCACATGCTCGATTAACTGGTCTCGGGTGTCCATTTGACATACCAATCAGTTGCTTTGTACGGCAGGCACTTTGTCCGGAACGGCAGCACACCCGTGCGATATGTAACAGAATAGGCGATTCCGGCCCGCTTCGAACGAACGGACTTCCCCTTTAAGTACCGGCTTTCAACGCTCAATCCAACATGTAACGGCCCGCGCCGGGATGCACATCTGCGCGTCGCTAACCGACCTGCCGTCAACTTCTAACGTGAACGGCATCGGTCGTACCAGCCATTCAAAGCAAATTTCCTTGCAAGACGATTACTGCCCGTAAACATGTCCCACGCTCGGAATATCCGTACTTGTGAGGTGTTTGCGTAGACATGGGCAGCATCCAAGATCGGCTTGATCATGCTGCACCGCTCACGTCGAATCGGGCTGAGTCAAGGAGAGTGACATGTCCAACGATCTGTCCAACTGGATCCTGATCGGCAGCAACGCGTACTGGGAGTACACGTTCGTGCCGTGGCTAAACAAATACGTCTATCGGCGAACGGTCGATCTTAGCGGCGTATGCATTCAATAAACCTATCGGGATGATAGGTGCCCGTCACGCAGCACCATCGCCAGTTTCCCTGCCTTGACGATGGAACCGCTAATAATCGATTCAATCCCGGAATAAGTTAAAGATGTCTGTGTTCACCCTGATACAACAACGTTGCTTTTCTTCATCATCTATTCAGGAGTTCGAAATGAAAACGCGTTCTATCATCGCCCTTTCCATCGCCATTTTTGCCACAGCAGGCATTGTGACCAGCGCGTCGGCCCAGGAAAAAACCCGCGCCGAAGTCCGTCAGGAACTGATCCAGGCAGAAAACAACGGCCTGAACTTCGTCACCGACACCTCCTACCCCGCGGTCAATCCGATCTTTGAACAACAGGTCGCCCGCCTTAAGTCGCAAGACGCGAGCGGATCCGGCGCCCCCATGGGCGGTTCGATCGCATCCGGCAACACCGCCGTCGCGGCCACCGGCTCCCATAACGCCCCGTCGGCTTGTGTCGGCCCGGTCAGTTTCTGCTCGCCGTTTTTCGGCAGCTGAAATCCCTGTCAAGGCCTGCACCAGGTGCCCTGGCCCCCATCGCTCGAAGGAGAATCGGATCATGAAGACGCTTGCTTGCCTCACACTCGCCGCCTGCGCATTCGCCGGCCCTATCACCGGTTTCGCGCAGACTGCCTCCACTCCCCTCACTCGTGCCCAGGTGCTCGCCGAACTGCTGCGACTGGAAGCGGCCGGCTACAACCCCTCCGCGGGCGACGAGGGAGACTACCCTGCAGATATCGAGGCGGCGCAAGCAAAAGTTGCCGCCGAGGACGCGCAACGATTGGCCGCCGCATCAACGGGCGGACGTGCTCAGATCGAGTCCTCGCAGGCCGGCGTGTCAACTGGTCCAGTGGCCAGTGTCGCCCCCTGACCGCACCGCTGCACGGCAAACCTGGGATTCGAACTCCGTAGTCATGCTAGATGGCTTGACCAGCATACCCAATCACGTCTCTATCGACCTCCGAGCGATGGCGACGCCATATCGAGAGAGACTCATGGAAGACCTGATCAATGCGACGATCTACCATCCGCTCGTCGTGACAATAACGAAACCCCTGACGCATCTGATGCTCAATGTCGATTTCAGTCTGGCAGGGGCATTTACCCTGGCGTGTACCTTGTCACTCCAGCTTTTCAAGGTACTGCGGGGCTATGCATACAAATAGCGGGTGTCGGGCCGTCGCTATAGCGAAAACACCAACGGACTGCCATAAACACCCGATTGATGAGTCAATGCAGCCTCAGTCCAGAACGCAAAATTCTGTCGACACGTCGGAATAGTTTCTCCAACCCGCTGTTCGCCCTTATATAGAGCACGGGAAAACCGATACCGAAGTTCGATTTTGCAAATCATCATTTTACTTAGGATTTCGAAATAAATATGGCTGTGTCGGGCCCGTCGGCTTCTGCACACCATATTTCGGCAGCTGAATACAACGCAACCGCTCACCCGCACATTCCACTGATCCAAGGAGTTCGACCATGAAAGCCTTTACTTGCCTTCTCATCGCCGCCGGTGCTCTTGCCAGCCCTGTAATCAGCTTCGCGCAAAGCAACGCCCCTCTTACCCGTGCCGAAGTCCGCGCGGATCTGATCCGCGTCGAGCAAGCGGGCTACAGACCGTCGAGTGCCGACGACGAGACCTATCCGGCGGACATTCAGGCTGCTGAAGCCAAGATTGCAGCTCAAGGCAACCAACAGATGGCAAATGATGCCGTTGGCGGCACAGCGATGTCCGGCACGTCATCCTCCGGTTCACATCTGCATCTGCCCAAGCCGACACCGTCATCGTGCGTTGGCCCGGTGAGCTACTGCAACATTTTCTTCGGCAGTTGATCGCCCGTTTAACTCGCCCGATGTTGGGTTCACTCTCGGCGGTTTCCTCCGTACAGGCATCTCTCTCGAATCGTCCTGCATGCCAATTGCGCCGTATTCGCATCACCAGCCACCAATCGCCCGTCACAGCCTGCCTTTTCGGTTGTCTGGCGATGCTCCACACCAGCTGGCACGCCAGATTGACCGGCAACGGAGCGTTCTTTTCGTGACCTCTCGGACGCAGTTTGAATAGCGCGCCGGCCACTTTCTAGCACCAGGATGTCAAACATGTCTTCAACACCGTTTTCACTCCGTCGACGTCATATTCTCGCGGCTTCAGCCTCGGTAGCCGCCGCAGGCCTGATTCCCGGATCCCTGTTCGCCGCAACCGGCGACGACAGAATCCGCCCGTTCAAGGCCAGCGTGCCGGAAGCCAGTCTTGTCGAGCTGCGCCGACGGCTCGCCGCCACGCGCTGGCCGGGCAAGGAGACGGTCAAAGACGAGTCCCAGGGTGTGGAACTGAAGCGCATGCAAGCACTTGTCCAGTACTGGGCCACCGAATATGACTGGCGCAAAGGCGAGGCAAAACTGAACGCATTGCCTATGTTCATGACCGAAATCGACGGCCTCGACATTCAGTTCATTCACGTGCGATCCCGCCACGAACATGCAATGCCGATGATCATGACCCACGGGTGGCCAGGCTCGATCTTCGAAATGTTGAAAGTCATCGCTCCGCTGACCGATCCCACCGCGCACGGAGGAAGCGCCGACGACGCATTCCACGTCGTGGTGCCGTCAATACCGGGCTTCGGCTTCTCCGGACGTCCGGAGACGACGGGCTGGGGTTCGGATCACATTGCGCGCGCCTGGGGCGAATTGATGGCCCGATTGGGCTACACCCGCTTCGTCTCGCAAGGCGGTGACTGTGGATCGGTGATTTCGCACCGCATGGCCATGCAAAATGTGAAGGGTTTGATCGGCATACACGTCAACATGCCGGCAACGGTACCTCCCGATATCGCCACATTGCTTACCCTCGGTGAGCCTGCACCGAGCAGTCTGTCTCCAACGGAGAAGGCCGCATACGACGCGCTCAATGTCTTCTATCGCGACAATGGCGGTTATGCAGCCATGATGGTGACCAGGCCGCAGACCGTTGGTTATGCCCTGGCGGATTCACCCGTTGGACAGGCGGCCTGGATGTACGACAAGATCTCTCAATGGACCTATAGCGGCGGCGTACCGGAACGGGTACTCACCCGTGATGAAATACTCGACGATATATCGCTCTACTGGCTCACAGATAGTGCGACATCCGCAGCCCAGATCTATTGGGAAGACCATTCCAACAACTTCAATGCGGTGAATATTTCCCTGCCTGCTGCGGTGTCGGTGTTCCCCGGCGAGATCTATCGCGCACCGCGAAGCTGGACGGAGCGCAGCTATCACAACCTCATTTATTTCAACGAGGTCAACAACGGTGGTCACTTCGCGGCATGGGAGCAGCCCGAGCTCTTCAGTCGCGAGGTCCGGGCTGCGTTCAGATCGCTGCGCTAATTCGCTTCCATTTCAGAAGCCGCCTTGACAAGGCCAGTAGCAACATCTGAAACCTGGGGCGGCGCAATCAGAGAGAGTTTTCAAACATGGGGTCGTTGAGTATTTGGCATTGGATGATCGTTCTCCTTATCGTGGCGCTTGTCTTTGGCACGAAGAAGCTGCGCAACATCGGCGGCGATCTGGGTAGCGCAGTCAAGGGGTTCAAGGAAGGCCTGGCCGAAGGTGAAACTACAGAAAGGCAGCGAGGGTTGCCTCATAACGACGTCGTTGACATTGAAACAAAGAACATCACGCGTTCGGGCGAATACCGGTAGGTAGCGGACCAGCTTCACGGTCCATTTCAGATCACTACGGTCCTGGCCGTACCTCTTGCCGATTTCTGGAGCTTTGATTCCATGCTGGACCTCGGGTTGACCAAAATGGCACTGATCGGCGTCGTCGCCCTCGTAGTGCTTGGACCGAAGCGCTTGCCTGGCGTTGCGCGAACGGCGGGCGCACTGTTCGGCCGCGCACAACGGTATATCGACGACGTCAAGGCGGAAATCGCCCGAGAGATTGAAGTCGACAGTGTGAGGGGGATGCTCGCCGGGATTGAGACAGCGGCGTTGGATGTCGAGAACAAGGTTCACGACGTCATGCGCCAGCAGGAAAGCGAGCTCAACGATGCATGGAAATCGGGCACGTCGACGTCGGACAGTGTGGCATGCGTCAAAGATCCAGATCTGACGCCCGCCTATGGTGATACCTCAAGTGTCCTCACGGGCATCAGCAACGCGTCGCAAACGAAACGCAGGAACTGGCGCGCCAGGCAGGCGGCTATTCCGAGCTGGTACAAGCACGCCAGAGTGCGCAAAACGAGCCTGACCTCGGGGGCGTCGCGAACGGCATGGGGTATTCCTGGGACGATGCGCCGCCGTGCGTGGTTCTTCTAATACCTTGCCACGCTTTCAGTTTGCATTGGCCCACTTTTCTTCCATCGATGATTCCTGGCGGAGGCCTGGCATGAGTAACCTGCAACACATTGGAAGCGAGCCAGTCGAAGAGACGTTGATCTCACACCTGGTCGAACTACGTAACCGGATCATCCGCGCGGGCGCCTCAGTGGTCTTCGTGTTCATCGGACTGGTCTACTGGGCCCCCAATATCTTCCGGCTGCTGGCCCATCCGCTGATGCAAAACTTGCCGCCGGACGGCAAGCTGATTGTCACCGACGTCACCGGCTCGTTCTTCGTCCCGATGAAAGTCACCATGATGGTCGCGCTCGTCATCGCACTGCCCGTCGTGCTGTACCAAATCTGGGCGTTTATCGCTCCGGGGCTTTATCGACACGAGAGAAAGCTCGTCGTGCCGCTGGTCGGCAGCAGCTACGCGCTGTTTCTGTGCGGAATGGCATTCGCGTATTTCGTTGTGTTTCCCACCATTTTTCGTGTGATGGCGCATTACAACGCCCCACTTGGGGTCGAAATGACGACGGATATCGATAAATATGTGGGTCTCGTCCTCACCATGTTTCTGGCATTTGGCGTGACGTTCGAGGTGCCGATCATCGTGGTGATCCTCGCGCGAATGGGGATCGTGACGGTGAAGAAGTTGCGCCAGATCCGGCCGTATGTGTTTGTCGGTGCATTCGCAATTTCCGCGGTGATGACGCCGCCCGATGTGTTCTCCCAGCTGATTCTCGCCTTCCCGCTGGTCATTCTCTACGAGGTCGGCATCATTGCAGCCAGGATAGGCTCACACAAAGGATAGTTGACGGCCGGATCCAAATGGTCTATCAGCTAGTCTTGGTCGAAACAACGAGTTTCGAGTTTGGATTCAAAGAGGCCGTTCATACGTGGAAGCGGGTTGGCGACCCAGCCAGACAGAGGAGAGATTCAATGCGAACCGTCTCGACATATGTCATGCAGGCACTCTTCGATCGCGGTGGCCTAAAGGCGGGATTCGAACACATCAGGAATCTGGTAATTGCCACCATCCTCATCGCGGCAGGCTTCGAAGCGGTAAAACGCTTCGATACGATCGACCTGCCTGGCTTGTCCGATCCCGTAATTGCGGGTTACGTGGTAGCTGGAACAGGATGCATACTCGTGGCGCTCAACTTTCTGGACGGGCTGCGCAAGCTATCGCGATTGCGATGGCACTATGCGCTACAGGCTGTACTGGGCATCGGCTATCTGTTCTTTTCAGTTCGAATCGTCCAGCTGATCATCTATTTCCGGTCTCACAGTTGTTAGATTTCGGCGCCCCGGCGAATGAGCATTGTGGGGTGCCCGCGGCAGGAGCGCATCAGGCAAAATACCCGTGAAAGCATCGGACCAAGGTCCTATTGCTTGTGCCAGGCCGCGTGACAAAATCGACCCAGGTCTATCGCCTGGCGTTGCGCCCTCGTCAGGTGCCGACTTTGTCACTCGTGACACCCGCGCATAGCAGATTGCGATTGACGGCAGAGTCGCTGCGTCCTGCCTAGTGCATTTTCCGGTGACCGGAGAAGAATATCGTGAACCTCGACACGCTGGAAACGCTGACGGCCGCATGCCTCGTGCTGCTGCTCGGGCGGCAAATACTGGCCCGAGCGCGAATTCTGCGCACCTACAGCATTCCGGAACCAGTCGTTGGGGGACTGCTCGTCGCGTTGCTGATCTTCGCGCTGCGCAGCCTCTCGCACATCGAGGTGCGCTTTGACACCGCCCTTCAAACGCCGCTGATGTTCGCCTTCTTTGCCACTATCGGTCTGAACGCTGATCTGGCGGCGCTGAAATCCGGCGGGCGTGCAATGATCGTCTTTCTCGGCGTCGTGGTCGGCTTGCTTGTCATGCAGGACGCGCTCGGTATCGTCCTCGCCTGGGCATTGGGGCAAGAGCGCATTCTCGGTTTGCTCGGAGCGTCGGTGACGCTCTCGGGCGGCCATGGCACAGGCGCCGCGTGGGCCAAGGTGTTCGCCGAACGTCACGGTCTCGCGGCGGCGACGGAGATCGCCATTGCTTGCGCCACCTTCGGCCTGATACTCGGTGGCTTGATCGGCGGCCCGGTCGCGCGTTTCCTGATTACGCACTATCGTCTGGTCCCCAGCCAGCAATCCGGCGACGACGCAAGCGCCGCCGGTTTCGAGCAGCCCAAGGCGGTTCGCCCGGTCACGGCGGACGCCGTCATCGAAACCATCGCGTTGATTGCGGTTTGCCTCGCCGTCGGCTCGGTGCTCGCGTCCTGGTCGAACGGCACGGCGATCGAGTTGCCCGCCTTCGTGTGGGTGCTGTTCGTAGGTGTCGTGTTGCGCAATGTGCTCGCCATACGCGGCTGGTACGCGGTTTCCGAACTCGCCGTGTCGATGCTGGGCAACGTCAGCCTCAGTCTCTTTCTCGCGATGGCGCTGATGAGCCTGCGCTTATGGGACCTGGCCTCGCTTGCGCTGCCCCTGCTCGCGATCCTGGCCATACAGTCGATCGCGATGGCTGCCTATGCGATGTTCGTGACCTTTCGCGCCATGGGCCGCAACTATGACGCGGCGGTCCTGGCCGCCGGGCATTGCGGTTTCGGCCTCGGCGCCACGCCGACCGCAATCGCCAACATGCAAGCCATCACCGAGCGGTTTGGCCCGTCCCATCTGGCATTTCTGGTCGTGCCGATGGTAGGCGCGTTCTTCATCGATATCGCTAACGCGATCGTCATCAAACTGTTCCTGCTGCTGCCGATTTATGGATAGTTTCCTGCGCTGCACTCGTGGGACGAGAACCGCATTTCATTGAGCCAGGCTCGTGCGAATGGCCGACGCGATATCGCGGCTCACTGCCGCAAGCGCACGATCGTGAGCCGCGATGAGGCCGTCATAGCCCTGACCCTGCACGGGTTCGTGTTCGAGCGAGCGTCCCGTGACAGGCACGGACTTCTTCGGCGGCCACACCGTCCACTGCGCTTCGATGGTAACCGCGTCGCCCGGCATCGAGTCGAAACGTATGACATCGACGCGCACGCGCCATGCCGGCGGCACATCGGAGCCGGTATCGAACACGCTCGTGCGTTCCGAGCCAAGCAATGCGCCCAGGTCCGCAGCGACTACGCGCGCGATATCGCCTTTCAACGGCTCGGCCCAGCGCGCGAATTCGTCGAGCGACACCTGGTTGCCGGCAACCCGCGTGACGATCTGCGGACGGTCGACCAGATCCGGAATCGTGACCGGATTGACGACGACACGAAGCGGCATGGGGCCCCCGGCGTTCGTCAACGTCGCATCCGGTTTGAGCGTGTAGAAACGTGCGGTCGGCGAGCTGCCACAACCGCCGAGTAGCGAGGCCATCAGAACGACAGCCATGAGGGAGGGGATACGCGTCACGGCTGGGTCTCCTGCGACTTTCCGCGAAGCAACGCCTCCGGATGCCGCTCCAGATAGTCTGCAAGGGTGCGGAAGGCCGCAGCCGTGCGCGCCAGTTCCTGCATCGCGTCGCTGGTGTTCTGCTGCAGCGTCGAGCCCGGCTGCAGCGCGTTGTTGGCCGTATCGAGCGCCGCATGCGCCGCTGTCAAGGTGCCCTGTGCCTGCGGGACGATCTCGGTGTCGAGATGATTGAGCAGCGCGTTCGCGCTTGCCAGCGTTTGCTGCGTATTCTTGCCGATCGCCTCGAACGGGATCGAGTTCAGTTTCGCCACGAGTTGCGTGACGTTGTCCTGCAAGCGTTGCAAGTTGCCGGGAATCGTTGGCAGCTCCGGAGGCGACGAGTCCCAGTTGACCATGGCTTTCGGCGCATCCGGGAAGAAGTCCGCAGCCAGGTACAGTTGCCCGGTCAGCAGGTTGCCGGTTCTTAGCTGGAAGCGCAAGCCCTTCTCGACAAGGCGGTCGGCGAGCGCGTGAGGGTCATTGCTCAGGCGGCCACCTGCGTTGGCCCGGTAACGGGAGGTGAAGAGTTCAGGATACAGGTTGAATTCCACAGGTATGGAAAACTTTTCGGCCTTCGGATCGAAGCGCGTATAGATCGCCGTCACTTCGCCAATCACGATGCCGCGGAAATCGACGGGTGCACCTACCGTCAGGCCACGCACCGATTCGTTGAAGTTGGCCACATACCTCACCACGATGTGGTGGTGCACCTTCATCGCCTCGGTCCGGTCCTCAAACAGCGTGAAGGTCGAGCCGCCGATTGCGACGGTCGTATCGCGCGCATCGGGCGGCGACTCGAACGCGACACCGCCGATCATGATCGATATCAGCGACTGCGTCTCGACACGCACGCCATTCGATCCCACCGTCACGTCTACGCCGCTCGCGTGCCAGAAGCGAGTGTCCCCGAGCACGAACCTGTCGTACGGCGCATTGATGAACACGCGCAGCGTTACGCCGCTGCCGTCCGGATCGAGCTTGTAGCCGGAGATCCGCCCGACCTGCAGCCGGCGGAAGAACACGGGTGAGCCGATGTCGAGTGAGCCCATGTCCGAGCTCTTCAGGATGAATTCGCGGCCGGGCACGTCGCTCTCGATCACCGGCGGGACTTCGAGCCCGATGTAGTCGCGCCGCTCGGCCTTCGAGTTTCCGAAGTCCATCCCGATGTACGAGCCGGACAGGAGCGTGCCGATCCCGGACACCGTCCCGCCCGAAATGCGCGGACGCACGACCCAGAAGCGCGTGTTCTCGACCAGCATGTCGCTCGCATCCTTATTGATGTCCGCGGTCGCGACGACACGCGTGTGGTCGGGCGTAAGCGTCACCCTCTTGATGAGGCCGATGTCGACGTTCTTGAACTTGATCTTCGTCTTGCCCGCCTCGAGCCCTTCGGCGGTTGCGAAGCTGATCGTGATCGTCGGCCCCTTGTCGATGACGGCCTTGACCGCGAGCCATCCGCCAATCAGGACCGCGAGGATCGGCACGAGCCACACGACCTGCAGGCGCCAGCGCGAGCGCGGCACGGCACGGGCGTCGGGGAGGTCAGGCTTCTGCTCGGTTCCTGGCATCGTCTTGCTCCGCTTCGTCCCACATCAGGCGTGGGTCGAACGTCATTGCGGCGAACATCGTGAGCACCACGACCGCCCCAAACGCGATCGCCGCGTTGCCGGCCTGGATCGTCGCGAGCGCCTGGAACTGCACCAGTGCGACGAGCATCGTGATCACGTAGATGTCGAGCATCGACCAGCGCCCGACAAATTCGACGATCCGGTAGATGCGCGTGCGCTCGGCGAGGTACCAGCGCGAGCGCCGCTGCGTGGAGAGCGTCAGATAGACGAGCGCCAGGATTTTCAGCATCGGCACGGCAATGCTCGCGACGAACACGACGATCGCGAGCGACCAGGAGCCCGAGGTCCACAGATACACCACGCCGGAAAGTATCGTGTCGTTCTCGGCGCCGAAGAGCGAGTTCGTGTACATCACCGGCAGCACGTTTGCCGGGATGTACATCACCATCGCGGCAATCAGGAAGGCCCAGGTGCGCGAGAGGCTCGCGGGCTTGCGCAGGTGCATCGTCGCGCCGCAGCGCGGGCAGAAGGACGCGTGCGCGTGCGCCGGCACCCTGGCGAGCAACCCGCAGTCGTGACACAGCGCGAGGCCGCATTGTGCGGCGGTGAGCGCGCCTTGCGGCAATGACTCATCAAGCGCCGGCTCCGCGTCCTTGTGCTCGACGGCGGCAACACGGGACCACAGAACGTGCGTATCGAACGCGGCACCCGCGGCCGCGAGTATCAGCATCAGCGCGCCGAACGACCACAGCGCCGGGCCCACCACCACGCTCGCGATCCGTGACAGCTTCACGAGCGCAACCAGCAAGCCGAGGATCAGCACTTCGGTCATACCCCACGGCTGGCACAGATGGCACAGCCGGAATACGAACGGCCCGCCCCAGGGCACGCGGTCGTACTTCAGCGGCACCAGCATCCACAGCATGCTCACGGTCTGCAGGATCGGCATCAGCACCGTGGTCGCGAAGACGAGGCCGGCGATCGGCCACTTGCCGTCCTGGTAAAGCACATGCACCGCGCCGAGCAGCGTCGTTTCGACGATCGTCCCGTTGACTGCCAGACCCACGATCGGATACACGTTCGAAATCGCGAATAGCACGACCGCCGCGAGCGAGAATGCGAGCGCGCGCTCGAGGCCGTTGGGGAGGTTCCGGTACAACTGCGCCCGGCAGCGCCGGCAACACAGCACGCCGCCCTCGGGCACGGGCACCTCGCGTTGCAGGAGGTCGCACTCGTGGCACGCGATGAGGTTTCCGCGGCTCATTGCGGCACCTGTGCAACGGGTGGCGGCGCGGCCGGTTGCGCCTTGGGCGGCGGCACGCTCATCTGCTCCGCCTGTACGACCCAGCCGCCGCCCATCGCCATGTAGAGGCTCACGAGGTTCGTCAGGGTCGCGGCCTGTGTCTGTGTGTATTGCAGCTCCGAGCTGAACAGATTGCGCTCGGCGTCGAGCACTTCCAGATAGCTGGTATAGCCGCCCTCGTAGCGCAGCCGCGCGAGGCGCAAATAGGTGCGCAGCGAGCCGACCTGGCGGCTCTGGATCTCCGCTTGCTGGCGCGACTTCTGCACCGCGACCAGCGCGTCGTCGACCTGCTGGAACGCCACCTGGATCGCGTTCTCGTAGGCGAACAGCGCCTCCTGCTGGCGCGCCTCGGCCTGCTTGTTCTGGCCGTAGATGTTCCCGCCGGTGAAGAGCGGCACCGTCACCGAGCCGGCGTACGACCATACCCGCGCGGGTCCGGTGAAGAGTTTCGAGAACTGCGTGCTGACGGAGCCGAAGAGCCCCGTCAGCGAGATCTGCGGAAAATACAACGCGCGCGCCGCGCCGATCAGCGCGTTTTGCGCGACCAGGTTCTGTTCGGCCTGCAGCACGTCGGGCCGGCGGTCGAGCAGGTCCGACGGCAAGCCCGCGGGCACGGACGGCGTGGTGAGATCCGCCAGTGCCCGGCCTCGCAGGATCGGCTCCGGATTGCTGCCGAGCAGCACCGAGAGCGCGTCTTCCTGCTGCGCAATCTGCTGCTCGAGCTGCGGGATGGTCGCCGCCGTGGACTCATAGTCGGACTGGCTCTGGGCGAGCTCCATCTGCGAAGTCTGGCCGAACTGCTGGCGCAGCGTGAACACGTGCACGGAGTCGGCTCGGCTCGCGGTCGTGCTTTGCGCGATCTCGAGTTGCCTGTCGAGGCTGCGCAGCACGATATACGAGGACGCGACCGACGAGACGAGCGTCAGGATCGTCGCGCGGCGGCTCTGCTCGGCCGCGTTCACATTCGCGCGCGCCGCCTCGGTCTCGCGCCGCACCTGGCCGAACAGGTCGATGTTCCAGAAGCCCGATAGGCTCCCCTGATATTCGTTGAACACCGGCGAGACGCCGGCGGGTATCGGCGTGGGCCCGACCTGAGAAGCGCGCTGGCGCGACGCGTCGAAGCCGGCGCTCGCCTGTGGGAACAGCGCCGAACGCGTGCTCACGAACTGGCCCATGAACTCGTCGACGCGCGCTGCGGCCTGCTTCACGTTGAGGTTGTTCTCGAGCGCGGTCTTCACGAGGTCGTTGAGCACCGGGTCCTGGAACTGCTCCCACCACGCCGTGTTAGCGACGTCCGCCACGTCCGCCGCGTTCGGATAGGCGTTGCGGTATGTAGCGGGCACGGCCACCTTCGGCCGTTCGTAACTGGGACCGAGCAGGCAGCCGTACAGCAACCCGAGCATCAGAAGCGGCGCGGCAAGGCGTGCATAGGCGGCGCGCATGTCAGTCATCCTCATGCCGCGCAGACGGCGTGACGTGCGGCGAGCCCGAGCCGCCCGCACCGCCCGGTGGCGGTGTGCCGCTGCCGGATTGGGGCGTTTCCTTGCCGCCGCCCTTGCGCGAACCGAGCGACTCGATACCCCAGTAGAACATCGGTATGAAGAACACGGCGATCGCGGTCGCACCCAGCATCCCGCCGATCACGCCCGTGCCGATCGAATGGCGGCTGTTCTGTGAGGCGCCCAGCGCGATGGCGAGCGGCACGCAGCCGAGGATGAACGCGAGCGAGGTCATCACGATCGGCCGCAGGCGCTCTTCGGCGGCGACGAGCGCGGCGTCATACGGCGACTTGCCCTCCTCCCGATTCAGCACCGCGAACTCGAAGATCAGGATCGCGTTCTTCGCGGCGAGCGCGATCAGCATCGTCAAGCCGATCTGGAAGTACACGTCGTTGTTCAGGCCGCGCAGCAAGATGGCGAGCAGTGCGCCGAAGAGGGCAAATGGCACCGCCATGAGTACGCCGAACGGCAGCGACCACTTCTCGTATTGCGCGGCGAGGATCAGGAACACCATGATGATCCCGAACACGAACACGAGGCCCCCGGTCGAGCCCGACTTGATCTCCTCGAACGCTTCCCCGCTCCAGCCAACGGCGTAGCCCGGCGGCATCTGCGCGGAGAGTTCCTGCAGCGTCGAGATCACCTGGCCCGTGCTGTAGCCCGGCGCCGCGTTCGCCGTAATCTTCACCGCCGGGAAGTTGTTGAAGCGCGTGATCAGATCGGGACCCGTGACGTACTTGTAGGTCATCACCGCCTTGATCGGCACCATGTTGCTGGTCCGGCTGCGCACGTAGATCTGATTGAGGTCGGCCGGCGTGAGCCGGTAGCGCGGATCGGCCTGCACGATCACCTGCCAGAGCCGCGCATCCTTGTTGAACTGCGAGACGTAGAGCGAGCCGAACATCGTCTGCATCGCGCTGTAGACTTCTTCGACCGGCACGCCGAGCGTCTCCGCCTGGTCGCGGTCGACGTTCACGAGCAACTGCTGGGACGACGCGTTGAAGGTCGAGGTCACGCCGGAGAGCTCCGGCCGCGCCTTCGCCTTCACCACGAAGTCCTGCACGACGCCCGCTAGCTGCTGGATGGAGCCGTCGCCCTGGCTTTCGATCCACATCTCGGTGCCGCCCGTCGTGCCGAGGCCTGGAATGGCCGGCGGATTGACCGGTACCACGATGCCCTCCTGCACCTTCGAGAGCGTCTCGTAGGCCCCGATCAGCACCGCGCGCGCGTTTTGCTCCTTGATGTTCGAGAACTTGTAGCGCTCGTCGAAGCCCTTCAGGCCGATAAAGAATGTGCCGGCGTTGTTCTTGTTCTGGCTGTCGAGCAGGCTGAAGCCGTTCACGATCGTGACGCTGCTGACCGCGGGCTGCTTCATGAAATACTGGGTGACCTTGTCGCCAACGTCCGCGGTCCGGTCGAGGCTCGCCGCGTCGGGCATGATGATCGCGCCAAGCAGGTAGCCCTGGTCCTCCGGCGGCAGGAATGCGCCTGGAATCGACTTGCCCATCAGGACCGCGAGCACGATTACGCCAGCGAACACGATGAGGCCGATCACGTAGCGCTTGATGATGAACTGCACGGCGCGCCCGTAGCTGGCTGTCATGCGCGCGAACCGGGTGTCGAACCACAGGAAGAAGCCGCGCTTCTCGTGATGCGTGGCCTTCAGCAGAATGGCGGCCAGCGCGGGCGAGAGCGTGAGCGCCACGACGCCCGAGAACACCACCGAGATCGCGATCGTAATCGCGAACTGCTTGTACAGCTGTCCGGTGATCCCGCCGAGAAAAGCGACCGGCACGAATACCGCGCACATGACGAGCACGATCGCGACGACCGGACCTGAGACTTCGTCCATCGCGCGCTTGGCTGCGTCTTTCGGGCTGAGCTTGTGGACGGTCATGTTGCGCTCGACGTTCTCGATCACGACAATCGCGTCGTCCACGACGATACCGATCGCGAGCACCATCCCGAACAAGGTCAGCATGTTGATCGAGAAGCCCAGCGCCGCCATCCCCATCGCCGTGCCGACGATCGACACCGGCACAGCCAGCACCGGGATGATCGTGGCGCGCAGGCTCTGCAGGAACACGAACACGACGATCACCACGAGCACCAGCGCCTCGAAGAACGTGTGAACCACATCGCTGATCGACGCACGCGTGAATTCCGTCGTGTCCAACGCGATCTGATAGTCGAGCCCTTGTGGGAACGCCTTCTTCAGATCCGCGAGCGTTGCGCGCACCTGCTTCGAGACATCGAGCGCGTTCGCGCCAGGCTGCTGATAGACCGCAATGATCGTCGCCGGCTTGCCCTGGAAGGTGGTGCGGTTCGCATAGCTCTTCTGGCCCAGCTCGGACCGGCCGATGTCTTTCAGACGGACGATCGCCGCGCCGTTGCTCGCCGCGCGGATGATGATGTTGTCGAACTCCTCAGGTGTCGCGAGCCGCCCGGTGGTCGTCACCGCGAACGACTGCTCGACCGGGTTGCCGGTCGGCGACTGCCCGACCGTCCCGACCGCGAATTGCTGGTTCTGCGCGCGCACCGCGTTCTGCACGTCGCCGGCCGTGATGCCGAGCTGCGCCATGCGGTCCGGCTTCAACCAGATCCGCATCGCATAGTCTGGCGTGCCGAAGATCGACGACTGGTTAGCGCCCGAAACCCGCTTGATCGTATCGAGCACATAGACGTTCGCATAGTTTGCAATATAGGTCGGATCGAAGCGGTCGTCCGGCGAATAGATCGCGATCACCATCATGAACGCGTTCGACTTCTTCTGGACCTGGACGCCCTGCGACTGCACCTGCTGCGGCAGTTGCGGCAGCGCGAGGTTCACGCGGTTCTGCACGTCGACCTGGGCGAGCTCCGGATTGGTGCCGATTTCGAAGAAGGCGTTGAGCGTCACGTTGCCGGTCGACGAGCTCGACGAATACATGTAGATCATGTTGTCCGCGCCGTTGACCTGCTCCTCGATCGGCGCGGCCACATTGTTCGCAACGACGTCGGCGCTCGCGCCCGGGTAGGTCGCGGAAACCGTGATCTGCGGCGGCGTGACGTCCGGGTACTGCGCGATGGGCAACGCGAACATCGTCAACGCGCCACCTAGCGTGATGACGATCGAGATGACGGACGCGAAGATGGGCCGGTCGATGCAGAAGTGCGAGATGTTCATCGAGTCCGCCCCTTACTGCGACGCGCCGCTGGCGGCGCCAGGCGGCATCGGATGTGCGCCCTCGCTCAGTTGCGGGGCCGATGCGCCGCCCTTCTCGACGATCGTCGTGCCGCCGGTCTGCGTCGAGGCGACCGTGCCGGCGATCTTGAGCGGCACATCGGGCACGACCCGGATCGCGCCGTCCACGACGATGCGCTCGCCCGCCTTCAAACCGTCGGTGATGAACCAGTTATCGCCGTTCCAGTCACCGACCTCGACCACGCGCTGATGAGCCTTCGACTGATCGTCGACGACCCACACGAAGTGGCTCTTCGCGCCCTGCAGCACCGCGCGCTGCGGCACGAGGACCGCGTTCGGCCGCATGGCGCCCTCCACCCGCGCGCGCACGAACTGCCCCGGCCGCAACGTGCCCTTCGGGTTCGCGAGCACGGCCCGTACGAGGAAGGTCCCCGTGTCGGTGTTGAACGCCGGGTTAGCGAAGCTGATGGTGCCGTGCTGCGGAAATTGTGTGCCGTCGGCAAGCTCGACTACCACGACGAACTCGCTGTGCGGCGGAAAGAGCAACTTGCCGGCCGAAATCTGGTCCTGAAAGTGGAGCATTTCGTTTTCGGAAATGCTGAAGTTCACCCAGATCGGATCGAGCTGATAGACATAGGTGAGGAGACCGGACGAATTTGCGATCAGATAGCTGCCGTCCTGCTGGCGCGCATAGCTCGCAAGGCCGTTCAGCGGCGATTTGATCGTCGTGTAGCCAAGGTTGAGCTCCGCCGTCTGGACCTGCCCTTGCGCGGAAATCACCGCGGCTTGCGCCTGCTTCTCGTTGCCGATCGCGTCGTCGAGATCCTTCTGGCTCAATGCTTGCTGCGCGGCGAGCGGCTTGACCCGGCCGAGGTTCTGCTGCGCGACCGTGAGCCGCGCCTGCTCCGCTGCGAGCTGGCCGCGCGCCGTCTGCAGCGCGGCCTGGAACGGCTTCGGGTCCATCAGGAACATCGTCTGGCCGGTCTTCACCTCGTCGCCTTCGGCATACGTGCGCCGGTCGAGAAAGCCGTCCACGCGCGCGCGAATCTCGACCTCGCGCGAACTCTGCGTCTGCGCGGTGAATTCGAGGTCGACCGGTGTGTCGTGTGCGACGACCGTCATCACCGTGACCTCCGGCGCGCCGAGCGCCGGCGGCCCCGACGCCTTCTTGCAGCCGGCAAGGAGCATCAGTGCCGCGGCGACGAGGACTAGTGGCAGGCGGTTTCGACGCGCCGCAATCCCGGGTAACGGGCGATGGGTGATCAAGAACGGGCCGCTCATGAGTGACCTCCCGCAACGCGCCGGCAGCGTGCGACGCATGCATCCTGCGACTGCGCGATACAATCGGCGAATGCCGCTGTGACCAGCCTCTTCATGGCCGCAATCCTCCACCCGCGTCAGCCGCGTACCGGTAGGGCCGCCGCGCACCGCTCGAACGCTTTGGCTCGCGTTCTATGGATAGCCTCTGCCAGCTAAACCACACTGTTTCGTCATCCAAACTAATGCCATTCTTTGCAGTGACTCGCAGGCATCCTGCCGACTCCGTCACGACGGTGCAAATTCCCTGATCTTGGTGATCTTGTTTCCTGCCAGCCCCAATCCCGCCATCAGCCCCTTCTGGTCGAAGATGAACGCGTAAATTTCGGAACTCAGCGTCGTGGTGTTCAGGTTCTTCGCCGCACCCTGGTCCGCAATCACGATCGTCGGCGCAACACCCACGCTGAAACCCGAACTCGTTTTCAGATCGTTCAGCTCATGATCGGTCATGAAAAACATCGCATACGCGTACGTTTGCACGCCCGCCTGCAACCCGAATGTGCCCGAAGTCGTCGCATACGAGCCGGTAGCCTTGCCGTTTTCGTACAGAATGCCCGCGCCGTGTGCAGCTCCTCCGATGAATCCCGCCCTGATGACTTGCGGAAATACCAGGATACCCTTCGCCTGCTGGCCCAGTTCCTGCGCATGCGGCGTGCCCGCATAGAGAGACGCCAGCGCCGCCTTGCAATCCGCATCGAGCGTCGGATCGGCTTGTGCCACTGTCTGTGTCGGTCCACCCGAATCCATCATGGCCGACTGCTGAGTGGCGCCACAGGCTGCGAGTATGGCGAGCAGTGCAAGCATTGCCAGGTTGCGAACGTGATGGATCATGATGCCGACTCCCGTTGCCATGTCAGATAAATAGGACCTCGTATGGACGCCGCGGCCCCTCGTGGTGAAGTCTGCTCACCGTTCAGTGTAAAAACAATGAGACTTTGGTCCGATATCCCGACGCCCATTCCTTCTTTCCGCTCACGGCGACGGCGCGATCCCGAGCGCGGCCTGCACTGTCCTGATCAGGAGCGAATCGTCAAAGGGTTTGCACAGGTACCCGAACGCCCCCGATGCGAGCGCCTGTGAACGCACAGCTACGTCGTCGTGAGCGGTGATCACGATGACGGGTATGCCACTGCCTTTCAGGCGCTGCTGCACATCCAGTCCATTCAGTCCCGGCATCTGGATGTCGAGGATCACGCAGTCCGGCCGGTATGACGGCATCGATGAAAGCGTGTCCAGAAACGCGTCGCCGCTCAGGTACGTGTCCGCACCGATCCCGGCGGATCGCAGCAGACGCCTGATCGCCCGGCCCACCGATTCGTCGTCGTCGACAATGGCCACGAATGGATCTGCATTACCCATCATGAGAAGTCCGGACGCAGCAGTTACCCGTGCAACTGCAATCCTGCCAATTCAGGCTACCCGGCCCGGCGCAAAACGGGTATAGGACTTTGGTCCAACAGAAACGAGAACTGACGCTCGGGCCCGGCACGGTGGTGCACGACTATCTCGCCACGTGACGGGCGCGGATGGCGAACTCAAGGAAAAAGTGCAGCCCCGTCACGGAGGCAGCGACGACGTTCTGGATTTTCGCGGGCCGCATGACGCCCGGCGCAAAACGGGTATGGGAATTTGCTCCGGCGTGGGCGAGCAAAGCCGCAATGCGCGGGGCGCTCAGTGCCGCACGTGCGGCGCGTATGCAGGCCGGCCGGCCCGCACCTTATCGGCGAAATGGATCAGGTCGGCGAGCGAGCGCGCCTTCATTTTCTTCATCACGCGTGCGCGGTGGATCTTGATCGTCTTCTCGGCGACACCGAGATCGAACGCGACCTGCTTGTTCAGGCGCCCCGTGACGACCAGCGCCATCACTTCGCGCTCGCGCGGCGTCAGACTCGCGAGGCGCAGCTCGATCTCTACCAGCTCCTGCCGCTCTTCGTACATCTGCATCGCGCACACGAGGGCGCGCTCCACCACGTCGAGCAATACGGTGTCGCTGATCGGTTTGGTCAAGAAATCAGTTGCGCCCGCCTTCATCGCGTCGACGGTGGTGGCGATATCGCCATGTCCGGTCAGGAACACGATCGGCAGGCTCATATTCAGCTCGCGCTGCAACTCGAGGCCGCTCAGGTCCGGCAACTGCAGGTCCAGCACGAGACAGGCGGGTCCGCTCGACAGGTCCATGTCGGCGAGGAAAGAGCGTGCGGATTCGAAAACTTCGGTCTGATACCCGGCGCAGCGCAGCAGGCGCCCGAGGGCGCGGCGAACGCTGTCGTCGTCATCGACCACAAAAACGCGGGACGGGGAATGAGTCATGGCTGTGGTCACATGCGATTCGGTCCCGCTGCGTTCCCGGCCGGCAACGACACATAGAAGGAGGCGCCCCCCTCGGCATTGTTCTCCGCCCAGATGCGTCCACCGTGTGCGCCGACGATACTGCGACTGATCGACAGCCCGAGCCCAAGACCGTGCGGCTTCGAAGTGAAAAATGGCTGAAAGATCTTGTCCATCTGATCCACCGTCAGCCCACGGCCGTGGTCGCGCACGCAAAGGCACACTGCGCCGCCGGTGTCGACGCGCGCCTGCACTGCCACGAGACGGTCCGCGGCGGTGCGATCCTGCACGGCGTCGAGGGCGTTGAGCATCAGGTTGAGCAGCACTTGCTGCAATTGCACCTTGTCGCCACGCACGGAGGGCAAACCGGGTGCAACTTGGATCGTTATGCGGACTCCGCGCACGATCGCGTCGCTGTGCACGAGTGAGGCCACGTCGTGCACGACGCCGCTAACGTCGACCCACTGCCATTCGATGTCGCACTTCCTGACGAGCGCCCGCATCTTCTGGATGATTTCTCCGGCCCGGCGGTTGTCCGCGACGATGTCCTTCAATGTCTCGCGCACTTCACGCAGGTTGATCGGGTCCGCTTCCATGAAACGCTGGGCAGCCTGCGAGTTGGACAGGATCGCGGTGAGCGGCTGATTCAGCTCGTGCGCGAGCGATCCGGCAAGCTCCCCCAGCGCGGACACGCGCGCCAGATGTGCAAGTTCCTGCCGGTTGCGGTGCAATTCGTCGCGCTCGCTGCGCTCCACGACCACGGCAAGCAAGATCGGCACGCCATCAACACGACATTGGCTCGTCGTCACCTCTGCAGGAAATTCAGCGCCGTCGTGGCAACGCGCGACAACGGTACGCAGCACGGAGGTGGCAAACGGCGGCTTCGGCGCAATCACGTGCACGCCATGCGTGGACCATGCCGGGATCAGGAGACTTGCGCAGGCGCCGTCCAATTCGTCGCTGCGATAGCCGAATAGCTCTCTCCCCCGCTCGTTGATGAACGTGATCCTACCGGCCTTGCTGATGCCGAGAATCGCAATCGGCACGACTTCCAGCACGTCACGCATTGGCACGCCGGCGAGGAGCGTTCCACCGACCACGGCGCGGTGCTTGTGTGCATGACTACGCAACGCGAAGGCTGTCGACGCTTCGAGACCGAGATGCCCGCCGAAGCGACGAACGGATCGGGAAAAGACGGTCAGGGCGCGTCCCGCGCGAGGTCGCGGATGCCTGGGCACACGGCACCACACGATCATGGACGCGATGGCCGTCGGCACAACTCCACAATCTGGCACGCCGTTGTGCATAGCGAATGCCTCCCTGCCCGCAAGCGCGCCAGGCGAATCCCGACCATTCAACGAGGTGCGATTGCGGCAGTTACGTTTGAAACAGGCTCAATGACGACCTTCACGGGAATCGTTCACTCGCGTCATTTGTTAATTTTCCGTTTCTACTGCTGGTGAGCGAAATAATTGATCGAGACCATCCGCCTAAAGGCAACGGTGCGCGTTGCGTACGTCCTCACCGATGCGCTGCCAGGAAAGAATTGCTACTTGATCTTAGTCAGTTTTTACCGATCTGGAGAATTTATTTCGACGTCGTTTACGCCAATGGCCCGGACGATTAAATCGGGCGATTGGTTTATATTCGCGTTTAACTAAGATTCGCGCCATGAACGACGATTGGGCCACTGGATTTCAAATGTCTTTCTCCCAGTCGCGTATTCCGAAATAACATTCGCGACGGATGTCGTTAGATTTCTTTCATAGCCTTCAACGCCTGAGAATAGCGCAAGGGTGGCGCACCGGTATAGGACCAAAGTCCTATTGAACGCGTACTGCGTTCGATATGCGTCTTCGCTGCGCTCGTAGCCTGACCGATCCAGCTGCATGCTGGACGGTTGCACTCGGCAGTCCGACCTTCTATTCCTAGTCGGCAAACTACCAGATCGAACTGCCGGCAGGAATCATCGCGGACGTCGCGGCTGCACCTATGGCCGAATAGATGTTGGACCGCTCAATCGCGCGGGCGGCGGAGCGTCACGCTGATCGTCGGTTCGTCGGCCTTACGATACTCGCAGCGGGTCATCGAGGCGAATGCAACAGTGGGGGCGAAGGGTGGTCATTTGCAACCGTGACTGTTCGCGGTCCGGTAACAGGTGGTTCCGCCCGGGCCGTGAACCACGCCTTTGCCGTTCATCGTCTTCGCTTCGCCGCCCCGGTTGGTCTGAGTCGTCCGCACTCCATTCTGGTTCGTCTGGGACGACCAGGCCGTACCCGTGTTCCGGTTATAGCCGCCGGCCGTCTGTCCGTTGCCACAGACCGTCTCGCCACGGGCGTTCGTCGCACATTCTGCAAACGCGTTCGCGGACAGCATTACGCATGCCAGTACTATCAGAGTCTTCATGAACATTTCCCCCCGAGGGCTGCGGCAGCCGAGGTAATCTCCGCGTCAATTGAATCTTGGCCCAAGGTGCTGGCCAGCATCGCAAACTGGCTGCATTGGATATTAGTTTAGGTCTTACGGGACCGTTTTCCTCCCTCAAAGTAGCGTTCACTCCGGCGAATTCGGGGCGAACGGCAGGCGATGCGATCGAAGCCTCCACGCGCAGGCGCTTTGCGGGTTCGTCAGCGGATTTGATCTCTTAATTTGGTGTCAAAGGAACACTTATATGCACAGACTATTGCACTGAAGTTGTTCCCGACTTCACGTCGAACCCATCTTTGAAGCCGAGCGTGTAGGAACAAGATCATGCAAACCAACGTCACCTGCTGCATTGCATAACATGCACCATCGGGACTGTCGCTACACTATGCCGACAATGTGCCCGACACCACCGGTTACCTTAAGGAGACGCTCATGCCGCACGTCGCCACACCAGATCTTGCGTCCGCCGCGGTTCCTCTCGATCCGATCGTTCAACTATCTGGCGACGAACTGGCATCGGCGATTCGCCGCAAGGAAGTGTCCTGTGTCGAGACGATGACCGCCTATCTGGATCACATCGACCGCGTCAACGGCACAGTGAACGCAATCGTCGCATTGCGGGAACGCGACGCACTGCTTGCTGAGGCGGCCGAAAAGGATGCCGGACTCTCGCGCGGCGAGTACCAAGGCTGGCTGCACGGCATGCCAATGGCGCCGAAAGACCTCACGGCGACCCAAGGCCTGGTGACGACCTTCGGCTCGCCGATGTTCCGTAATTACGTGCCCGAAGCCGATTCACTTGGCGTCGCGCGCATGCGAGCTGTAGGCGCCATCATTGTCGGCAAGACAAATACGCCTGAATTCGGGCTCGGTTCGCACACCTTCAACGAGGTCTATGGTGTGACACGCAACCCATATGCGCCAACGAAAACGGCTGGTGGCAGCAGCGGCGGCTCGGCGGCCGCGCTTGCAGCGCGCATGCTGCCTGTCACGGATGGAAGCGATTTCGGCGGCTCGCTGCGTAATCCCGCTGCGTTCTGCAACGTGTACGGATTCCGCCCTTCCAGGGGCCGCGTGCCGCGCTGGCCCCGCTCAGACGTTTTTGTCCAGCAGCTCGGCGTCGAGGGACCGATGGGCCGTACGGTCAAAGACGTTGCGCTGCTCTTGTCGATCCAGTCCGGGTACGATCCGGACGACGCGCTGGCACTCGACGACGATCCCTCCGTGTTCACCCAGTCGCTCGACGCGGACCAGCGCGGCAAGCGCATAGCGTGGGTCGGTAACTGGAACGGATACCTTGCCGTTGAGCCGGGGGTTCTGTCGATTTGCGAGTCAGGTCTTGAAGCACTGCGCGAGATCGGGTGCGACGTCGATGCCGCGCTACCGCCCTTCTCTCCAGCACGAATCTGGAAAATCTGGCTCGCCCACCGGCACTGGCTTGCTGGCGGCGAATTGCTCGCGCACTACCGCGATCCGGCGCATCGCGCTTTGCTAAAACCCGAAGCGATTTACGAGGTCGAGGGGTTGCTGGGCATGTCAGGCATAGACATCCTCGAGGCCAGCGCCGAGCGAACCGCGTGGTATCAGACAGTGCTGCGTTTCTTCGATCGCTACGATTTCATAGCGGCGCCGACAGCGCAGGTCTTTCCATTCGACGCGAATATGCGTTGGCCGGCAGAAATCGCCGGGCGCGCAATGGACACCTATCACCGCTGGATGGAAACGGTCGTACCATGGACGCTCGCAGGCTGCCCGGTCATCAACGTACCCGTCGGTTTCAATGACGCCGGCTTGCCAATGGGGATGCAGCTGATTGGTCGTCCGCGCGCCGATCTGGCAGTTCTGCAACTTGCGCACACTTATGAACAGGCGCGTGATTGGGTCAATGCACGACCACCGGGATGGATGATCGTCTAGGCACCCGGGAAAGAGTCTCGCAGTTTTAACGGCAGTAACTTCAACCAAAAGCGACGTCAAATTCATTAACAAAACCTACGAAAGTCTCGATAGCATCCAGCCTTCAACCGGAAACTGTTCTACGCGCAGCATTTAGAACTTTTCGACATCTTTCGGGGCAGCGGAGTAGACGCGTATGCGAGTCATCGTGTTAGGCAGCGGAGTGATTGGGGTGACGAGCGCGTACTACCTCGCTCGTGCGGGTCACGAAGTCGTTGTTGTCGATCGTGAGCCAGGCCCTGCCCTCGAGACCAGTTTTGCCAATGCCGGCCAGATCTCGCCGGGCTATGCGTCGCCTTGGGCTGCGCCAGGCATACCACTGAAGGCCGTTAAATGGATGTTTCAGAAGCATGCGCCGCTCGCCATCCGGCCTGACGACGAGTACACGCAGTTCCAGCTTCAGTGGATGTGGCAGATGCTGCAAAACTGCACGGCCGAACGGTACGCCATCAACAAGAACCGGATGGTGAGACTGGCGGAATACAGTCGGGATTGCCTGAAGGCGTTGCGCGCGGACACGGGCATCCAGTATGAAGGGCGAACCGGCGGCACGCTGCAGGTCTTCCGTACCCAGCAACAGTTCGATGGCGCGGCCAAGGACATTGCGGTTCTCAAGGAAGCCAACGTCCCGTATGAGTTGCTGACCCGCGCGGAGTTGCCGGGCGCCGAGCCGGCGCTCGCCGAAACGTCGCATAAACTGACCGGCGGACTGCGGCTGCCAGGCGATGAAACTGGCGACTGCCAGTTGTTCACCACACGTCTGGCCGCTTTGGCCGAACAGGCTGGCGTCACGTTCCGCTACAACACGCCGGTCGATGCCATTGTCGTCGAGGGTGGCAAGGCTGTCGGCGTGCGTCATGGCGCGAAGCTGATGCATGCGGATGCGTATGTCGTGGCGTTCGGATCGTATTCGACGAGCTTCCTTTCAGACGTAATCAAGATCCCCGTCTATCCCCTCAAGGGATATTCCATCACGGCACCTATCGTCGACGAATCGCGCGCTCCCGTTTCAACCGTACTCGACGAGACCTACAAGATCGCGATCACTCGCTTTGACAAGCGCATCCGCGTAGGCGGCATGGCCGAAATTGTCGGCTTCGACAAACGGCTTCGCGAAGCGCGGCGCGACACGCTCGAGATGTGCGTGAACGACCTCTTCCCGGGCGGCGGCGACACGGCAAACGCATCGTTCTGGACCGGCCTGCGCCCCATGACTCCCGACGGCACACCGATTGTCGGCGCGACCGAGCTTCCCAACCTTTATCTGAACACCGGCCACGGCACACTGGGATGGACCATGTCGTGCGGTTCGGCGCGGCTTCTCGCGGACCTGATTTCCGGCAAGCAGCCGGATATACGCTACGACGATCTCAACGTATTCCGCTATACGAAGGAGCCACCTGTACCAGCGGATTTCAAGCTCACCTGAACATCGCTCTGCAGCTGAACGCTGCCGATGGCTCGCCCATTCACAACGACAACCGCAGGCGGAAACGCCTGCTCACCTGTTTCTAGAGGTCTTCATGCCGCGCCCCATCGTTGCTCACATCCATCCCGATGCCGTCAGGCATAACCTGGAGATCGTCCGGCAAAAGGCATCCGGCTCGCGTGTCTGGGCCGTTGTCAAAGCGAATGCCTACGGGCACGGCATCGAACGGATCTATCCAGCCCTCGCGGCAGCCGATGGCATTGCCCTCCTCGATCTGGACGAAGCGGTACGGGTTCGCGAACTGGGTTGGAAAAAACCGGTTCTTCTGCTCGAGGGCGTTTTCAAGCCGGAAGATGTGAAAACCGCGGAGACGTTCGGCCTGACCGTCGCGGTGCATTGCGATGAACAACTCGAACTCATCGCGGCGGCCAAGCCGGGTCGATCCATCGATATCAATCTCAAGATGAACTCCGGCATGAACCGCCTCGGCTTTACACCCGAAGGGTTCCGCGGCGCATGGGAGCGTGCAAGGGCGACGCAGGGCGTGGGTGCGATCACCCTCATGAGTCATTTCGCCAACGCCGACGCACACGACGTCGACTGGCAACTGGATCGCTTCGACGCGGCAACGGAGGGCATTCCCGGCGAACGCAGCCTGTCGAATTCTGCTGCCGTGCTGTGGCACGAGCGTGCGCATCGCGATTGGGTCAGGCCGGGCATCGTACTCTATGGCGGGTCGCCGTCAGGCGTCGCGCGCCATATCGCGGACGTCTCGTTGCGTGCATCGATGACGCTGTCCAGTGAAATCATCGGAGTGCAAACGATGCGTATCGGCGACACGGTCGGCTATGCGCGCACTTACACTGCCGATCGCTCGATGCGTATCGGTGTCGTTGCCTGCGGATACGCCGATGGCTATCCGCGGCATGCGCCGAGCGGCACGCCCGTGGCCGTCGACGGCGTCATGACGAGGACCGTGGGGCGGGTCTCGATGGACATGCTGACGGTTGACCTGACACCCTGTCCTTCGGCGGGCATTGGTTCAAAGGTCGAACTGTGGGGCGATCAGGTGAAAATCGACGATGTCGCGGAACCCGCCGGCACGATTGGATACGAGCTCATGTGTGCCCTCGCCCGCCGGGTTCCGGTACGGGTGAGCGCTGCGCATGACGACACGCATGCCGGCGTCGCGGAGTTCGCTGTCTGACAAAGACAAACGCTGCATTCACCACGCCCAACGCACGCCGGCATCCCCTGTCACCGTGCGTTGATGTTCCCCGCCCAGATTGGTGACGTAGCTGACGGTCGCGAACGCACTGCCTTGCTTCGAGAGCTTCGCGACGACACCCGCGCCGATCTGGCCCGCCGTCTGGCCGATGTTCGTGCCGATCGACGTCACGCCACCGAAAGTCGTCTTGTCGTCCGAACCGAACGAGCGCAGCACATTCAGCCGCAGCTAAGGCAGCCACGCCGTGCCCATCCTGGTGCGGGCAATACGTGGAACACAAGAATGGTCTGACTTATAACACCCATTGCGAACTATTTCCAAGCGCGCCCAGACAGGGTTGTCATTTAGCGGCAGCCCGGTTCGGCAAGGCGGCGCGCGTGCCTCACGCGTGCATCGCCGATGCAAATTGCGGCGCGAACTCAACAGCGGACCAGCGAAACGGCAACGCGCCCCGGCTGCGCCGGACTTCTTGAACATGAAAGCGCACGAGCCTTTGCGCGCCTTCGAATGCCGCCAGTTCAGCGCCCTCCCATACGATTTCCGCGCGAGCGGCGACATGCACGAGATCGCCGCTCGCAAAGTCGATAAACAGCAAGCCGGCGCGCGAATCGTGGATCAGGTTGCCGAGGGTGTTGAACAGGCGATTGCCGCTGTAATCCGGCGTGGTCAGCGTGAGTGCATCGTCGACGCGCACGAAACCCGGTACGCCGCCGCGATGCGAAACGTCGGCGCCACGTGCCAGCCCCGCCTCTTCCGACAGGTTCGCGCTTGCGATGAAAAACGTGTCCGCTCCCGCGAGGAGCGCGCGGTCTGCTTCGCTGAGTTGCGCCGCTATCGTCAGTGAGTCGGACGAATCAGCCGCGCCCTGCTCCACCCGGCTCGGCGTACGGCCCTGAATGTATTTCGCGCAGTTGCCGAAGCTCTGACTGACTTCGAGCGTCACGACATCCCCATCCACGGACGTCACCACGCCGTTGATCCGGTTGCGCCGCCGGGTCGGCGGGTTCAGCCCAAGGCCGCCGATCATCGCGCCCTTCTGCCAATGGCCGGCCAGCGGATCTCCGGGCAACACCCCGCCTTCGATTCGCAGCGTCCGCCCATCGGGCGACGACACGAATCCCGGCGTGCCCGCGCGTACCGTCGCCCACGGCTGACCTTGCGCGTCGACGGCGCCGAACAGCATAAACGGCAGCTCGGCAAAGAACTGGCGATGCTGGTCCGGCATCGCGCGGCGAATCCCGCGGCGCCCAACCGATTCCGCCTGCGTCCTTACCCCCGCGCGCTGCTGGGCGGCGAGTTCGGCGGCATGAAACGGTGAGGCTTCAGCACCCCAGCCATCCAGCGGTGTAACCGTGGACAAAACAGTGGACATGATTGATCTCCGGCATGGTGAGGCATGTGCGCGTTACGCGGCGAGCAGACCCGCTTTGGTCGAAGCCATGGGGATGAACCGCGGCAACGCTTCGACGCGGCGCAGCCACGCACGAATGTTCGGATACGCGTCGAGGGACACCCCGCCTTCCGGCGCGTGTGCGATGTAGGTGTGCGCGGCGATGTCGGCAATCGTGACGTGCTCGCCCGCGGCGAACGGTTTGCCGGCCAGCTCGCGATCCAGCACGTCGAACAGCTTGATGGCGATGCGCTTTGCGGTTTCGTGATCGCACGGCGCGCCGAATACGGTAACGAGCCGCGCGGCGCACGGCCCATAAGCGATCTGCCCGGCCGCAAGCGACAGCCAGCGCTGCACGGCCGCCGCGCCGAGCGGGTCCTGCGGCAGCCACGAGGCGTCTGCGTAGCGCTTCGCCAGATACACGAGAATCGCGCTCGAATCGAACAGGGTGATGTCGCCGTCCTGAATCGTCGGAACCTGGCCGAACGGGTTGAGCGCCAGATATTCGGGCGTGCGGTTACCGCCCGCTTTCATGTCCACCTCGACAATCTCGAACGGCAGATCGAGCAGGGTCAGAAAGAGCCTCACGCGATGGCCGTGCCCGGATAGCAGGCTGGTGAACAGGCGGATCGGCTGGGTGGGTTTGGCGGCAGGCATGGCAGGGTCCAGAGAGCGGGAAGGAATGGGTCGAGCATAATGCGCACGGGCGCCCCCGCAGAAGCCTGATAATGCGGGAAACACAATCAATCGAAGATGGACAATCCACCATGGCCGACGTGCGTGACGTAAACCTGAACCGTCTGGCGATCTTTGTCGCGGTCGTCGAGGCCGGCTCGCTGACCGCCGCGGCCACCCGCCTGGGCCTCGCCAAGACGATGGTCAGCACGCACATGCAGCGACTCGAGGCCGAAGTGGGCGCGAGCCTGCTGGTGCGTACCACCCGGCGGCTCGGCGTGACCGAAGCGGGCCGCGCGTTCTACGACGCCAGCGTAAAAATTCTCCGCGCCACGGAAGAAGCGCTGACGGCGCTGGGCGGCGACACCGCGCCCGTGCGCGGCATGTTGCGCGTCAGCTCGCCGATCGACTACGGCTCGCTCGCGGTCGCGCCCGCGCTCGTGGCGCTGCGCCGCGCGCATCCTCAGCTCGACGTCGAATTGCTGTGCACCGATCAGTACGTGGACCTCATCGCCGATGGAATCGACGTCGCGATTCGCCTCGGGCGTCTTGCCGATTCCAATTACCGGGCGGTCAAACTCGGCAGCTTCGTCAAATGGGTCGTCGCGAGCCCGGCGTTCATCGAACAGTGGGGCGAGCCGCACACACCCGCCGAACTGGCGGCGCTGCCCTTCTGCGCCTTGACGGTATTGCCGCATCCACTCACGCTCGCGCTGCGCCGCGGCAGCGGCAAAAACGCCGACGACAGCGCAACCGTGCGCTGCGAAAACGCATTCCTGGTCAATACCGCCGACGCTTGCCGCGCGGCGACGCTCGCCGGCGGCGGCTTTGGCCTGTTGACGGATTTTTCGATCGGCGGCGACGTGGCATCCGGCCGCCTGATCCGTCTGCTGCCTGAATGGACCAGCGAACCCGCGAGCATTCAGGCCGTGTTTCCGCCCACCAGCCATCCTCCGGCAAAGGTACGGGCGCTGATCGACACCTTCAAGAAACAGCTTGGGTGAGTCGCGTGAGGGCATGGGCGGTTATCAGCAACGCACGCCGAAAACCGCCCATCGTCACGCTTCAGAACGAATGCTTCATGCCGATCCGCACGTCCGTCTGCGTGTTCGAGGTGGACGGCGTGAAGCTGTAGCCGATCACCGCGTTCACGCCATCGGAAGCACGCAGGTAGTCGCCGGAGATATAGACATCCGTGCGCTTGGAGAGCAGGTAGTGCAGCCCGAGCGAACCCTGATTCCAATGGTTGCCTTCGAAGCGCGTGTGTTGATAACCGCCGTACAGCGCCAGGTCGGGCATAAAGTTGTACGAAGCACCTGCCTCGTAGACCTGCATATGCGAGGTCTGGCCGAGCCCCTTGATGGTCGTGTAGGTGAAGTCCCCGCTCAGCATCAGGTTGCCGATCGTGTAGGCCGCGCCGACCGCAAACGCCCCTTGTTTGTCCACCGGGAACGCCGACGAGCCATACAGATCCGTCACCGCGCCGGTTGCGGGATCGACTGACACGGTCGGCTGGCCGAGGAACGTGCGCGTGCCGATCATCGCATACGGATCGAACGCGTAAATGCCGTACGGGTTGTTCAACTGCGTATAGGCCGCGCCCATGTTGAATGGACCGTGCTCATAGCGCGCGCCCACGCTCCACGCGCTCTTGTTGTGGAAGTCGCCTGCGGTATTGCCGAACGAATACATGCCGCCAAACGAGAAGCCCGCGAAATCGTTCGAGAGGAACTTGATCGAATTCGGCAGCCGGTCGCCATTCATGCGGTCGAAGTCGCCCTGATGGATCGCATAGCCGCTCGCCCATGCCGAGATGTTGTAGAGGTAGACAAACTCTTCGGTCATGTCGAGCTGATTACCCAGCGAGAGCGTGCCCCAGCTGTTCTTCAACCCGACATAAGCCTGGCGGCCGAACAAGGAGCCGCCGAATCCCAATTGCCCATTGCCTACGTGAAATCCGGACTCGAGAACGAATACGGCTTTCAGCCCGCCGCCGAGATCTTCCTCGCCTTTGAAGCCGATCCGGTTGCCGTAGGAAATGCCGTCGTCGAATTTGTACTGGTGCGCACCGCCGGCGTTGTTCACGTAGGTGATGCCGGCATCCAGAATGCCGTACAGCGTCACGCTGCTCTGCGCATGAGCAACCGTTGGCGCGCATACAGCGCTTGCCGCGAGTGCGAGTCCCGAAAGGCTGACGGCATTGCTCTTCTTCATCTGATTATCCCCTGCTCTTGGGCTGCGTATTTCGTTGGATAAAGCGATCCCTGCCTCGCGTTGCAGTGCAACGCGAGGCGCTTCTCGCATGACGGGCAGTTCGAAACCGACTAGGACTGATTGAAACGTATGGAAGCTATCGGCGATGCCTGCATGATCTGCGAGGCGCGCATCGACGGCTCAAGAATACGAGTCCAGATTTATGGGGATTCGACCGGATGCGACATAAATCTGTCGCGTCGCGACCTGGCAACGGCTATGCGCTTGTTATTTCACGCCGAGTGCGTTTTGCACGGCTTGCAAGCCATTGCCGCCACTGGCCGTAGTCACGCCATCGAGCCATGTCTTCAACAATTCCGGGTGGCGCTTGAGTGCTTCCGTCGCGGCGGCATCGACACCGGTCTTCTTTTCGAGCACGTCGGTAATCACGCCGTTTTCCAGGTCGACGTTGAACGTGAGCTGCCTGAATAGCCGGCCGACATTCGGACACTGTTCTGCATACCCGCTGCGTGCAACCGTATTGACCGTGGCGCCGCCGTAGTTCGGCCCGAAGTACTTGTCGCCGCCGTCGAGGTAGGTCAGCCTGAACTTCGTGTTCATCAGATGCGGCTCCCACCCGAGAAACACAATCCACTTCTTCTCGCGCACGGCGCGCTCCACCTGGGTGAGCATGCCGGTCTCGCTCGACTCGACCAGCTTCCAGTTGCCGAGCCCGAACGCCTTGTCATCGACCATCTTCTTGATGTTCTGATTGGCCGGCGCTCCGGGTTCAATGCCATAGATCTTGCTGTCGAACTGATCGGCATGCTTAGCCAGATCCGCGAATGAATGGATGCCGGCAGCGGCCACATAGTCCGGCACCGCGAGGGTGAATTTCGCGTTGCTCAGATTCGGATGCACGACCTCGATCGACTTCTCCTCCTCGAACGGTTTGACGACCGGCGCCTGCGCCGGCATCCAGTTGCCGAGAAACACGTCGATCTGTCCTTTCTTCAGGCCTTGATAGGTGATCGGCACCGACAGGTTCGCCACGTTCTGCTTGTAGCCGAGCGCCTTCAGCAGCACACCGGTCATCGCATTGGTGGCGTCGATGTCGGTCCATCCCGGCCCTGCCATGTTGACCTGCGTGCACGATGGCGCTTCGGCGCCCGACGCGAAAGCGGTTGCCGCGCAAAGCAGCGTGAGCCCGGATAGCGCCTGTTTGAAGAACGGTTTCATCATGTCGGCTTCCTGTTCGTGGGTTGGATTGACTTGCTGGAGAACGTGGCGCTCAACGCGCAACGGCCGGAAAGCGCGCCATCGCTTCGAGCGTGTCGAGATCGATGTGGTTGCGCATATAGCGCTGGCTCGCGTCGACCCGAGGTTGCCAGTCCCATGACGCGACCGTGCCTTGCGTCGTGGCGTTGAAATGAAAATGCCGCCGCTGCTGGCTTTGCAGCACGGCCTTGTGCAGTGCGTCGAGATCCCAGCGCCGGGCAATCTCCTCGCGCCATGCCGCGACCTGTGCCGCGTATTCGCCGCGCGTGGCGAGGTTCTCACGCTCCAGGGGGTCCGCAGCCACGTCATAGAGTTGATCCGGATCGGCCGGCGTGTGGATGAACTTGAAGCGCCCGCGCCGCAGCATCACGATCGGCGCAATCGCGCCTTCAGCCAGATATTCGCCGATGGCTTCGTCGTGCCCGCCTTGCTTGCCCAGCAGATGCGGCACGAGACTTTGTCCGTCGATCGAATCGGGCCACGCGCGCGGCTGATCGCCGCGTGCGAGTTCGACCAGCGTGGGCAGCAGATCGAGATGCGATACCGATGCCTGCACGCGATGCGCGTCGAATTGCTGCGGGGCATGCACGATCAGCGGCACACGGCAGCCGCCTTCAAAGAACGTCATCTTGTACCAGAGGCCGCGTTCGCCGAGCATCTCGCCATGGTCGGACGTCACGACGATGACCGTGTCTTTGGCGAGTCCGGCTTGTTCGAGCGCTTCGAGTATCGCGCCGAACTGATCGTCGACGTAGGAGATCGCGCCGTAATAGGCACGGCGCGCGTTACGGATCTGCTGCTCGGTCGGCGGTGTGCGGTCGGTCTCGCAGACATGACGCAAGCGCTTCGAGTGCGGGTCGGCGTCTTCGAGCGAATCGCGGAACACCGGCATGTCGATATCTTCGTCACGGTGCAGGTCCCAGTACTTCTGCGGAATCGCGTACGGATCGTGCGGATGCGTTAGCGAGGCGACCATGCAGAACGGCCTGGCATCTTTGCCCGCGTGCCGTTCACGCGCGATATCGAAGAGCTTCTGGCGGGTGGTGAACGTCACTTCATCGTCGAAGTCGAGCTGATTGGTCCGCACGCATGGGCCCGCATCGATCACCGAACTCATGTTGTGATACCAGGTGGGGCGTGCGCCGGCGTTGTTCCAGTCGGGCGTCCAGCCGAAGTCGGCGGGATAGATGTCCGTGGTGAGCCGTTCTTCGAAACCGTGCAGTTGATCGGCGCCACAGAAATGCATCTTCCCGGACAGAATGGTGCGATAGCCTTCGGCGCGCAGATAGTGGGCGAACGTCAGCGTTTGCGACGGAAATTCCGCTGCGTTGTCGTAAGCGCCGATGGCGGACGGCAGCTTGCCCGACAAAAAGGAGAACCGCGAAGGCGCACACAGCGGACTCGCGCAATAGGCCGATTCGAATACCACGCCATGCTTCGCGAGCCGGTCGAGATTGGGGGTTTTCGTCAGACGGTGTCCGTACGCCGCCAACGCGAACGGAGTCATCTGGTCGGCCATCAAGATAAGAATATTCTTTTTGGTGTCAAGCATGGGAGCGTGCCTCGAATAGAATCGCAGGTGTCGGTGCGGGTGTCGCTGATGTGGTCAGCGCGATCGGGCAGCCCGCGGGTCATGTCCGTCATGAGCACCACTATTGCCGTCCAATTCGCGACTGTGAAGACGGCAATTCGTTATGTGCCTATAAGGGGGCGTTATGCCGAGGCAGGATCGCTTGCCGCCAATGCAGGCATTGACCATGTTCGAATCCGCGGCACGGCTGGCGAGCTTCACGGCGGCCGCGCGCGAATTGGGATCCACGCAGCCGGCGGTCAGCCAGCGCGTAGTGCAGCTTGAAGAGGCGCTCGGCGCGCCGCTGTTCGAACGCGGCCATCGCGGCGTCACGCTCACGGAAGACGGCGCGCGCCTTTTCGAGGCAGTGCGCCATGCGCTCGACACGATTCGCGTCGCCACCGCCGAGATCCGCGCGCGCCGCACGCCGCAAACCCTCACCCTGTCCACCGATTTCGGCTTCGCCACTTATTGGCTGATGCCACGTCTGTCGCAGTTCAAGGCGCTGATGCCGGACGTCGACGTGAAGATCGTCACGTCGCAGAACGTGTTCGATGCCTCGCACGATGAAGCGGACATTGCCATTGCCTTCGGCGACGAACGCGCGGACTGGACCGCGCGCGGCGCGGTCAAACTCTTCCCGGAACGCGTCACGCCGGTGTGCAGTCCGGCATTTCTCGCCGCGCAGCCGTCGTTGTGCTCGCCCTCGGACTTGCTGAGCCTGCCGCTTCTGCATCTCGAACCGACTCATCCGGCGCGCTGGCTCTCATGGGCCGACTGGTTCGCCGCGCACGGGCTTGACGCGCCCGCCGCGCATGGCGGCATCACGTTCAACAGCTTCACGCTGGTGGCGCACGCGGCCATCATGGGCCAGGGTGTCGCGCTGGGCTGGGCGCCGCTGGTCGACGAACTCCTTGCGACCGGCCAACTCGTCGAACTGTTCGAGCCGCCGGTCGTCACCGAGCGCGGCTATCTGCTCGTCACGCAGCGCGCGGCCACACCGGCGGTGCACGCCTTTCGCCAATGGCTGCTCGGTGAATGCGGACTCGACACCGAATGAGCCACGGGCCGCACGTCTGACGCTCCCGTTCCAGCGCGACGGCGGTTAGCTTCTATCCGTGTGTCCCGCCGATTTGCTCTACTGCGAAGATGCATGCCGCGCCCCGTGGCATGGCCCTATCGTTTATGTGGAGAGTCCATGTCCGCCGATTCCCGTCCCGATCAACTGGTTCTTACCGTTGCGTGCCCTAGCGCGGCGGGCCAGGTTGCCGCCGTTGTCGGCTTTCTCGACCGGCATCATTGCTATATCGACGAACTGACCGTATTCGACGATGACCTCAGCGAACGCTTCTTCGTGCGCTGCGTTTTTCACGGCGTGGACGGCAACGAGACGCTGCACAGTGCGGCGCTCAAGCGCGAATTCGAGCCGATTGCCGAGCGCTTTCGCATGACATGGGCGATGCACGATGTCGGCACGCGCCCGAAAGTCCTGATCATGGTGTCGAAGCTCGAACACTGTCTCGCCGACCTGCTGTTCCGCTGGCGCATGGGCGAGCTGAAGATGGATATTGTCGGCATCGGCTCGAATCATCGCGATCTCGAGCCGTTGGCTCAGCAGCACGGCCTGCCGTTTCATCATCTGCCGATCACAGCCGAGACGAAACCGCAGCAGGAAGCGCGTCTGCTCGATCTGTTCGAAACATCGGGGGCGGAGTTGATGATTCTCGCGCGCTACATGCAGATTCTGTCCGGTGCGACGAGCCGCTCGCTGGCGGCGCGCGCGATCAATATCCACCATTCGTTTCTGCCCGGCTTCAAGGGCGCCAAACCGTATCATCAGGCGCATGCGCGCGGCGTCAAACTGATCGGCGCCACGGCGCATTTCGTCACCGACGATCTAGATGAAGGGCCGATCATCGAGCAGGTTGTGGAGCGCGTCGATCATTCATATAGCCCGGAGAGGTTGCTTGCAACCGGGCGCGATGTCGAGTGCATCACGCTGGCGCGGGCGGTGAAGGCGTTTATTGAACGGCGGGTGTTTATTAATGGAGATCGGACTGTGGTGCTGCAGTAAACGAAAACGCCGCTCGAAAGCGGCGTTTTCTTTGAATGTTTGATCATTGCCGCTTCCTCAAAGCGGCAATGCCTTCACACGAACAGCAGCATCACTTCACCCAGCTATCCACGCGATCCCCATGCGCGGTGATCCACGCATCGGCGGCGGCGGTCGGCTTTTCGCCGTTTTGCGTGGCCAGCATCACGCTGTCGATCTCACCCGGTTTCCACTGAAACTTCTTCAGAAACGCGACCACGGTCGGCGCCTTCTTTTCCAGCTCCGGATTCACGACGCTATCCACGTGCTCCGATTCGCCAAAAACCTTCTTCGGATCGTCGAGGAATTTGAGCTTGTACTTCGCGAACATCCAGTGCGGCTTCCAGCCCGTCACGATGATCGGCTTGCTCGCAGCTTCCGAACGCGCCAGTTCCGCGGTCATCGCGCTGCCTGAACTCGGCATCAACTGGTAGTCGAGTCCGTAAGCCTTGATCGCCTCGCTGGTTTTCTGCATCACGCCCGCACCCGCGTCGATGCCGACAATGCGTGCGCCGAACTCCGCCTTCTTCGCTTGGAGATCGCCCACGCTCGTCACGTCGACGTTCTCCGGCACGATCAGGCCGATCTTCGCATCATTGAAGTTCGGGCCAAGATCGACCACCTTGTCCTTGAAGTTGTTCCAGTAGGCCCCGTGCGTGACCGGCAGCCACGCGGACAGCGTCGCGTCGAGGTCGCCGCGCGCCACGCCCTGCCACATCACGCCGGCCGCGACCGGCACGAGTTGCACCTGATAGCCGAGGCGCTTTTCAATCACGCGCGCGGCCACGTTCGAAGTCGCCACGCTGTCGTCCCAGCCTTCCACGTAGCCGATCTTGATGGTCGGCTTGGTATCGGCCGACACACTCACGCTGCTGGCCGCAAGCGCCGCGCTCAAGGCGCTCAATACGAATATCTTCCTGATCAGTCTCATCGCCACTCTCCCGTTTGCCCGCCTGCCTGTTTGCCGTCAAAAACAACCCATTGCGCATTTAGAATCGCCAGCCAGAATTGCCGGGTAACGTTGTTTTCCGACATCCAGTTGTCCGCGCGCGACCTTGCATGCCGGCACGGCCGCGCCTCTCGTCTTACTTATCGACGACGAGATCGGTCAACGGCTTGCTGCAGCACAGCAGCACCATGCCCTGATCAATCTCACGCTGGCGGATGCCGCCGGCGTGCTTCATCGCGACTTCGCCCGACACCAGCTTGACCTTGCACGTGCCGCACATGCCTTGCGTGCACGACGCCGGAAGCCGTACGCCGGCTTTCTTCGCGGCGTCGAGCACGTGCTGGCCACTGCCGCATTCGATCTCGCGGTTGCTTTTGGCGAAGCTCACCTTGAAGCGGGTTTCGGTTTCAACCGGCACAACAGAGGGCGCGAATCCGGGCGCTTCGGTTTCCCGAGCCTCACCGAAGCTGTCCGCTGTTGCCGGCGCGCTCGCATCAGCGCTAACGTTAGCGTTCGGCAACGCATCCGCCACGTGCGCAATGCTCAAGGGCGCAGCCACCTCACTGACGGATCCGAACGAGAAGCTTTCCTCGTGATAGTGACGGCGATCGAACCCGCCCTCATCCAGCAGATTGCGCACGGCTTGCATATACGGTGCCGGACCGCAGGTGAAAATCTCCCGCTCCAGAAAGTCCGGTGCGATCAGCTTGAGCAGAGGCAGCGTCAGAAACCCGGTCACGCCGGGCCAATTGGTGCGCGCTCCAAGCCGTTCACAAACGAACGCAGTACGGAAATGAGCCTGATTCGACGCAATCAGATCGAGCTCGCGCGCGAAGATGATGTCGTCCGGCGTGCGGGCACTGTGCACGAACACGATGTCGCTGTCTTCGCCGAGTTCGTGATGCGCGCGGCTCATCGACATCAGCGGCGTAATGCCAGAACCGGCCGACAGGAAAAGAAACTTGCGCGCCGGATGCCGCGCGCAGGTGAACTCGCCCGCAGGCCCAAGCACGCGCACCTCGGCACCGGCATGCAGATGGTCGTGCAGCCAGTTCGAGACCTTGCCGCCCGGCACGCGCTTCACCGTGATCGAGATCGTATGCGGACGCGTCGGCGGCGACGAGATCGTATAGCAGCGATTGACCGGCTCGCCGTCTATCTCGAGCTCCAGCGTAATGAACTGCCCCGGCTCGAACACGAACGCCCTTTCAGACGGCGCGCGAAAGAAAAAGCTCTTCACGTCGTGCGTTTCCTGCCGCACCTGGCAGCACACCAGCGTCTCGTCCGTATCGCTATTCCAGCGCGCCGGCAGCGCCTCCCAGAACTGTGGCCGCGTGACGCGGCTGGCAGCGTGGTCCGAAGCCAGCTCGGGGCTGAGATGAAGCGTCGCCTGATCGCGCATCATTGATTTCTCCCGCTCCTGATTGCGCTTGTGCGCTTAGCGCATGAAGGACACGACTTTTTCGCCGTGCGAAGCCGGCGCGGTGTCGCCGGCTTCCTCGTTTTGGGGGGCATTGCTGTAATCCGCCATGCGGCCGATGTACCACTCGCAGAACTTCTCCACGAGACCTTCCGTGAACGGCGAATACGGACCCGGCTCATAGGCGCTGCTGTTTGCGCCACGTTGCGAATACTCGACGAGTGCGCGGTCCTGGTCGTTCGTGGCGCGCCACACGGCCGTCAGATTGTTCACGTCGTAGTCGATGCCTTCACGCGCGTCCTTGTGCACGAGCCATTTGGTGCGCACCAGCGTCTTGCCCGCCGACAGCGGGATGACGGAGAAGCTGACAATATGGTCGCTCATGAAGTGGTGCCACGAATTCGGCTGCGTCCAGAACGACAGGCCGCCGAGATCGGCCTGCTCGAAACCGCCGAGCAGCTTCTTAGATGCCACTTTCGCGTCGAGCGTCTGCGACTCGCCGTCGCGATCGAGCGGCAACCGTTGCGTGCGGAAACCCGTGACCAGATCGGCGAGCCGTTCGATTTCCGCCGATGGCAGGTTCATCGCCTCCCATTGCGCGGTGCGGCGCACCACCGTCTCTTCGAAAGCCGCCATGCCTTCTTCGTTAGCAGGCGTGCGTTGATAGCCGAAGCCGTATTCGTAGAGCGAAATGGTCAGTTCGGGATGGTTCGCGACGCAGTGATAGCACTCGCGATTGTTCTCCATCGTGAGCTTCCAGTTGCCTTCTTCGATAATGTCGATCGAAGCGGCGATCTTGCAGCCGGCCAGATCGTGCGGCAGCAGATACGGCTCCATCGCGGCGCGCATCACGCCGAAGTCGGTGGGCGGATGCTCCGCGAGGCAAATGAAAATGAGGCCCGCGAGATTCTCGACGTGCACCGCCTTCAGGCTGTGCTTGCAACGGTCGAACTGATCGCCCATGTGCTCGGCGAACATCAGATCGCCGTTCAGGTTATAGGTCCAGCTATGGTACGGACAGACGATATTGCCGAGCGAGCCTTTGTCGGTATTGCACAGGCGCGAGCCGCGATGGCGGCAGACGTTATGAAACGCCCTCACTTGCATGTCGTCGTCGCGCACGATCAGGATCGAGTCGTGGCCGAGTTCCACCGTGATGTAGTCGCCCGGTTCCGGCACGTCCGGCTCCACCGCGACCTGAATCCAGTGCTGCCGGAAGATCGCCTCCATGTCGAGCGCGAAAATGTCTTCGCTCGTATAGAACGGCGCTTCGAGGGTGTGATCCTTCTTACGGCGTTCGATCATTGCGCGAACGTCTGCCGAAACTTTCATTGTGTGCTCCGTTGCATGTCACGTCTGGCGCCGCGCCAGGCCCTCCTGGTCGCATGCTGGCCCGAACCGGAAATCAGTAATCCACGAGTTGATGCTCGCGCAAATACGCGAGTATCACTTGTGCTTTTTCGACGGAACTCCCTTCAATTACGACGCTGCCGCCACGGCTTTCGGTGGTGGTGGCCGAGAGCATGCGGGCGTGGCCGGAGCGCTTTTCGGCGGCGGCGAGACGCACCGGTTTGGCGGTGACCGGACTGACTGTCCAGGCGAGGTCGTCGGGGCGGTTCGCGGTCTGTGTGGCTTGCGTGGCGACCGGGCGGATCGTGCCTTCGCGCAAGCGGGCATAGGCGTACGTCGGCGCGGCATTGGCCAGCGGATGCACGGCAATCAGCGCGGGCAACTGCACTTCCACGCGGCGGCGCAAGCCTTTTGGCATGAACTGGCGAACCTGTGCGCCGCCGTCGCTCAGCGTCACATCGACGGCGGCGCCGACCAGCGGCATATTCAACGCGTTGGCGACGCGATACGGCAGCATGCCGCTGTCGAACGCGCCTTCCGCACGGGTGCCCGTCAGAACGAGGTCGTAGCCGCGCAGGCGGGCGGCCAGCAGCGCTGCGGTGTCGGCTTGCAGGTCAGGCGTTGCGGCTGCGATCTCCAGGACTTCCACCGAGCCCGCGCCTAACGCGAGGTAGTCCTTCAACGCGGGGTTGGAGGGATCGCCCGCGTGCAGCACGTCGAGCGTCGCGTGGTGGGTTCTGGCGAGCGAGAGCGCCATGGTCAGCGCGGCCGCGTCGTTGCGGCTGTAGCGCGCGGTGCCGCTCACCGGATGACGCCCCACGGAAACCAGCACGGCGATTTTCATGCGAGCGCTCCTTCAGCAGCAACCTTTGAATTCAATAACGCTGCGCCGGTGCCGCGCGCCGTGCGTGCCGCGGCCGCCGCTTCATTGAGCGCCGCAATGGTTTCCTGCGCGTCGGCGATCACGGTCAGGTTGGCGCGTTTGGCGATCGGCGCGCTCGCGTCGAGGTTCACCGCGATCACGTGCCGGCAATCCTTGATGCCTTGCAGATGCTGCACCGCACCGGAGATGCCGAAAGCGATATAGACGCTCGCTTCGACAGTCTTGCCGGTCGCGCCGATCTGCTTGTCGCGCGTGAATTTGCCGTCATCCACGGCCACGCGGCTCGCGCCGATTGCCGCGCCCAAAGTGGCCGCGAGCCGCTCGAACGCCGGCACATCGCTCACGCCGTTGCCCGCCGAGACGATGAAATCCGCTTCTTCCAGCGCCAGTTGCGCGGCGTCGATTTCTTCGATACCCAGATCACGCACCTTGCCGACCGATGCGGCGGACTCGCCGTCGAAGCGCCACATGACCCGCTCGCCCGCACCGACAAACGGCAATTTCGGGTCGACGGCATTGGGCGCAAGCAGCACAACCTCCGGCAGCGCACGCGCGGCGAACGCGGTATTCGACTGAACATAGGCCGCCACGTGGGCACTGTCGATCTCGACGACATGCGTCGCGACGCTTGCATTCGCAGCGGCGGCGTAGCGGCGGCCAAGGTCGCCGTCGCCGGTTGCGTTATCCGGCATGAAAATATGCGCCGGTGCGTAGGCCGCGACGCACGCGGCCAGCGCGTTCAGTTCGCCCTCCGGTGCAAACGCGCGGCGGTCGAACATCGGCAATTCGATCAGCTTGTCGGCGCCGAGCGCGGCCGCATCGCCACCGAACTCGCCGAAGACGACGAGCACGACTTCCGTGGCGGCATCGGCAATCAAGGCGGCGCCGGCCAGCGTCTGGCGTGCGTGCTCGTCGAGCGCGCCGCGGTCCGCGTGGGCCGCCACCAGCATGACGCGCTGCGGCGCGCTCGTCGTGCGGCGCGGCTTGGCCTGCTCCCGATGCGTGGCGCTATGCGCCGCCATCTCTGGCGAGACCGCGACACCCATCTCACCGAGCGTAATGCGCCTGAGTCCTTGCGCCGTGATCGTGAACGGCCGGCGCGGTTCGATTCGTTTTAGCGTATTCATCGCGTCACTCCAGCGCCGCTGCAACCAGTTCGGCAACGTCCAGCACTTCCGGACGCGCGCCGACCACGCCTTCGAGCATCGCCGTGCAATTCGGGCAAGCCACGGCGACAATCTCCGCGCCAACCGCCTTCGCGTCGCCGATCCGGATGTCCGGGATGCGCTGCTTGCCCGGAATATCGGTCAACGGCGCACCGCCGCCACCGCCGCAGCAGCGCCCACGCAGGCCGTTGCGCTCCATCTCCACGACCTTGATGCCGATGGTCTTGAGCAACCGTCGCGGCGCTTCCGTCTCTCCGTTATAGCGGCCCAGATAGCACGGGTCGTGATACGTGACCTTGCGCTCCGCGAAGGCGGCGACGGCGCGCGGCGTCAGTTTGCCGCTCGCGACCAGCTCCTCGATCAGCGCGGTGTGGTGCTGCACTTCGTAGAATCCGCCCAGCGCGCGATACTCGTTGCGCAGACTGTGCAGCACATGCGGGTCCGCGGTGACGATCTTGCGGAACGCGTACTGCGACAGCGTGCCCATCAGTTTGTGCGCAAGTTGTTGGAAGGTGGCTTCGTCGCCGAGACGCCGGGCCGTGTCGCCGGTATCGGTTTCGACGCCGCCCAGCACCGCATAGTCGACACCCGCGCGGTTCAGCACCTTGACCAGCGCGCGCAGCGTGCGCTGATAGCGCATGTCGAACGCGCCTTCGCCGGCGATCAGCAGGACGTCCACCGGGCGCCCCGGCTGCGCGACCTGCACCTGCAGATCGACGGCCCAGTCATAACGCGCACCGATGTCGTAGCCGTTCGAACTGCCTGTCTCGCGCAGATTGGCGAGCGTGACCGGCCCCTTGCCCGGCACGACGCCTTCGACCAGCGTTTGATTTCGGCGCATGTCCACGATCGCGTCCACATGCTCGATCAGCATCGGGCACTCCTGCACGCATGCGCGGCAGGTCGTGCAGGACCACAGCGTGTCCGCTTCGATCAGGCTGGAAATCAGCGGCTTGTCGGGCGCACCGCCATGCTTGCCAAGCGGAATGCCGGGCGTGGGGCTGCCCGCGTACTGCGCGTCGGTGCCGCCCACCATACCCGTCACCAGATCCTGAATCAGCTTCTTCGGATTGAGCGGCTGACCGGCGGCAAACGCGGGACAGGCCGCTTCGCATTTGCCGCACTGCACGCACGCATCGAAACTGAGCAGCTGGTTCCAGCGAAACTCGACCGGCTTGCCGACGCCGTATTCCTTCGCGTCGAGCAGCGGCGCTTTCAATGCGGTCGGCGGCACCACGTCGTGGTCATTGCGCTCGGCAAAGCGTTCCTGACGCGGATGAAACGCAAGGTGCAGCAAACCGGCGAGCGCATGCTTCATCGGACCGCCACGCGCCGCGCCGAACGTCATCGCGAACGCGCCGGCCGCAATCAGCAGCGCAACCACGACGGCCAGCGCGCCGGACATCGCCGCGGCAGGCAGCGCGATAAACAATGCGAGTCCGAGCGCGAACGATCCGAGCAACAGCGACAGATGATCCCACGGCCCGCGCGAGAGCCGCGCCGGCACCGCTTTCGCGCCATGGCGGCGACGCCACACGAAAGCCGCGCCAGCCAGCATCACGAGCGCCGCCAGGAAGATCAGCTTGTCAAGCCAAGGCGAGTAAATCGCCAGACCGTAGTTGACGAACACCAGCGCCATCGCGAGGATCGCGCCGCCCGCCGTCGCCACGTGCGTTCTGGCGATATACGGATCGCGCGCCACCACATGATGCAAATCGACGAAGTAACGCTTCGGAATCGTCAGCAGATTGGCCCAGCCGTAGGCGCCCGCCGCCGTGGCGCGGCCTTCGCGCCAGTAAGCCGCACGCCTGACGAGCGCGAACGCGAGACCCGCCATCGACAACCACAGCAGGACGGTGATGACAAACACGGGGCTCATCGTCAGAAATCCTTGCAAAGGCGCAGCGCGTCGTAGATCGCGCCGTGAATGTTGTGCATGGAGATGCAATCGCCGACACGGAACAGCAGGAAGCGGCCGTTGCCGAGTTCCTCGGCCAGCGACGGCTGCGGTTCCGAGGCGAACAGCTTATGCACGTCGACCTGGCCGCGATTCACCGACTCCGGCTTGAGCTTCCAGTAGAGTTCGTCGTTCGGCGTGCTGCCGTTCTCGATCACCACCTGATCGACCGCGCGCTCTTCCTGCTCCTCGGTGTACTCGTTGCGGATCACGGCAATCTTCTTGCCGTCTTCCTCGTAGACCTTGTCGAGCCAGTAATTCGGCGTGTGAACCACGCCTTGCGCGTACAGGCGGCGGTAGAAGATCGGGAACGTGGTGCCGCCGACGTCGTCCGCCACTTTCACGTCCGGCGTCACGATCTCGACGTTCGAGCCGCGGCTCGACATGAAATCGGCCACGCCGGCGCCGGCGTGCGTGCTCACGCCGTCATACACCAGCACGTTCTTGCCCGGTTCTACCTTACCCGACAGCACATCCCATGAACTCACGGCGAGGCCTTCCTCGACGCCCCACGCCGCCACCTGCGACGTGAACGACGATCCGCCCGTGGCCAGCACGACGATGTCCGGCTTCTCGGCCATGATGGTCGCCTCGTCGGCGGCGACACCGAGGCGCCGGTCCACGCCGAGACGCTTCGTCTCCATGTCGAACCAGCGCACGATGCCCGCCATCTGTTCGCGCTGCGGCGCTTTCGCCGCCAGCATGATCTGGCCGCCGACGTAGTCGTTCTTCTCGAACAGCACCACGTCATGGCCGCGCGACTTCGCGACACGCGCCGCTTCCAGACCCGCAGGCCCCGCGCCCACCACGACGACTTTGCGCTTCGGACCGCGCGTCTTCGCGATCACGTGCGGCATGGTGGCTTCGCGCGACGTCGCCGCGTTCTGCACGCACAGCACGTCGAGGCCGTTGTACTGGCGGTCGATGCAATAGTTCGCGCCGACGCATTGCTTGATTTCGTCCTCGCGGCCGTCGCGGATCTTGATGACCATATGGGGATCGGCGATCTGCGCGCGCGTCATGCCAACCAGGTCGACCATGCCGCTCGCCAGCAGCCGCTCGGCCTGGCCCGCGTCGCGAATGCTCTGCGCGTGCATGACCGGCAGCTTCACCACCGACTTGATGCCTGCCGCCAGATGCACGAACGGCTCCGGCGGCAAAGCCATCGGCGGCATGCAGTTGGCGAGCGTGTTGTGGGTGTCCGCGCCCGAGCCGATCACGCCGAGGTAATCGATCAGGCCGCTTTCGCTCATGGCCTGGGCGATCTCCTTGAGCTGCTCGTGATCGAGCCCGTCTTCGTGGAACTCGTCGCCGCACATCCGCAAGCCCACGCAGAAATCTGCGCCGACCGCTTCGCGAACCGCCTTCAGCACTTCCGTGCCGAAACGCAGGCGGTTCTCGAGTGAGCCGCCCCATTCGTCGGTACGAAAGTTGGTGCGCGGGCTCCAGAACTGATCGATCAGATGCTGGTGCGCCGCCGAGATTTCGATGCCATCCATGCCGGCATCTTTCACGCGCTTCGCGGCCGCCGCAAAGTCAGTGATGATGCGGCGAATCTCTTCCACTTCGATGATCTTCGCATTGCCGCGATGCACCGGCTCACGCACGCCGGAAGGCGACATCAGATGCGGCCAGTGCTCGCCATGAAACGCCGAACGGCGTCCCATATGCGTCGCCTGAATCATGATCTTCGCGCCATGCGTGTGCATTGCCTCGGCAAGCCGCGCCAGCGGATCGATGATCTTGTCGGTCGAGAGATTCACCGACTTCCACCAGCCTTGCGGGCTGTCGATCGACACCGGGCTCGAACCGCCGCACACGGCCAGACCGACGCCGCCCTTGGCCTTCTCTTCGTAGTAGCGGATATAGCGGTCGCCAGGCAGGCCGCCCGGTTCCGCATAGACCTCCGCGTGCGCGGTGCTGACAATGCGGTTGCGCAGCGTCAGCTTGTTGAGCGTGAGAGGCTTGAAAAGGTTCGGGTAACGCATCGCGATCGACCTCGGAATGAATAGGCTATGTGCGTTGTTATGACGCGAGCGGCGACACTTCGAACACGCAATATTCGTGGCCTTCGGCCGCGCAGCGCGCTTCTTTCGAATGGGACGGCGGGCCCTTACGCGCGCCATCCGGCGCGGTATCGTTGACCCAGTCCATCGCGCCCGCGAACCAGCCGGCGAACATGTAGCAAAGCTTGCCGGTCTTGCCCGGCTGCGCCAGCACGAACGACGAGTGGCGCAACTCGATGCGGGCGCGCGAGCTCGACGGATCGGCCTCGGTGATCTTGAAGAGACCCCAGCCGCGTTGCGACAGGCGATTCAGGTAGTGCTCGAACACCGCCATGCCGGCAATGCCGTGCTGCTTCGCTTCCTTGTCGCACCAGAAATACGCGGACTTGTAGCCGGCCTTGTAGAGAATCTCGGCATACGTTTCGAGTCCGAGCGCTTCCTCGACGGCGACGTGGTTGTTCGTGAAGAAATGACGCGGCACGTAGAGCATCGGCAGCGCGTCGGTGGTCCAGACGCCGGTGTTCGCGTCGACGTCGATAGGCAGTTGAGGTTGCATCGTGAGGCTCCGTTTGCAGGGATGGTTATGGGTTCGGGACGGCAGCGATCAAACCTTCCAGACTTCGCCGAACACCCGTACCCAGTTTTCACCCATGATCTTTCTGATGCGCGTCTCGCTCCATCCCGCGCGCTCCATGGCGGCCGTGAGGTTGGGAAACTCGCCGATCGTGCGAATGCCTTCCGGATTTACGACCTTGCCGAAGTTCGTCAACTGGCGATAACGGCCCTTGTCGTGCGTGATCCAGTCGAAGAACTCCGTGCTGTAGCCCTGTGTGAAGTCCGTGCCGATGCCGACCTGGTCTTCGCCGATCAGATTCACCACGTAGTCGATCGCTTCGATATAGTCTTCGACGGTCGCGTCCGGGCCGCGCTTGAGGAACGGCGCGAACATCGTCACGCCGACGAAACCGCCCGCGTCCGCAATCTCCTTGAGTTGCTCGTCGCTCTTGTTGCGCGGATGTTCTTTCAGGCCCGACGGGCAGCAGTGCGAGTAGCACACGGGTTTCTTCGAGGCCGCGATCGCTTCCGAAGAGGTCTTGCCGCCCACGTGCGAGAGATCGACCATGATGCCGACGCGGTTCATCTCCTGAATCACTTCGCGGCCATAGCCGGACAGGCCGCCGTCGCGCTCATAGCAACCGGTGCCCACGAGGTTCTGCGTGTTGTAGCAAAGCTGCACCACGTTCACGCCGAGGTCCTTGAAGGCTTCGATATAGCCGAGGTTGTCCTCGAAAGCATGGGCGTTCTGGAAGCCGAAGATGATGCCGGTCTTGTTCTCTTTCTTCGCGCGGAAAATGTCGTCGGTGGTACGCACGAGCGTGAGGATCTCGCCGTACTCGCGGATCTGCTGCTTCATCTCGGCAATGTTGTCGACCGTCTTCTGGAAGCTCTCCCAGACCGACACCGTGCAGTTCACCGCGGTCACGCCGCCTTTGCGCATGTCCTCGAACACCGAACGCTCGAACTTCGAAATGTTCAGACCGTCGATGATGATGCTGTTCTCGTGCAGATTGCTCATCGTATGCTCCAGGCGTACTCAGTAGATGGGAAAGCGTTCGCACAGCGCGAAAATCTCGCGGCGCACGCGTTGTTCGGTGGCGGCGTGGCCTTCGGGCGACTCGCGCAGCGCGTCGAGCACTTCGACGATCAATTGGCCGATGTCGCGGAACTCGCTCACGCCGAAGCCGCGCGTCGTGCCCGCCGGTGTGCCGAGGCGAATGCCGGAGGTGACCGTCGGCTTCTCGCTGTCGAACGGAATGCCATTCTTGTTGCAGGTGATCCCCGCGCGTTCCAGCGCCTGTTCGACCTGATTGCCCTTGAGGCCCTTCGGGCGCAGATCGACCAGCAGCAGATGGTTGTCGGTGCCGCCCGTCACGAGATCGACGCCGCCTGCCTTCAGCACGTCGCCGAGCGCTTGCGCGTTGGCGAGCACGCTGTCGATATAAGTCCTGAAGCCAGGTTGCAGCGCTTCACCGAACGCCACCGCCTTGCCGGCGATCACATGCATCAGCGGGCCGCCTTGCAGGCCGGGGAACACCGCCGAGTTGATTTTCTTGGCGATCTCTTCGTCGTTCGTCAGCACGAAGCCGCCGCGCGGACCGCGCAACGTCTTGTGCGTGGTCGACGTGACCACATGCGCATGCTCGACCGGATTCATGTGGCGCCCCGCCGCGATCACGCCGGCGATATGCGCCATATCCACCATCAGCTTGGCGCCGACGCCGTCGGCAATCGCCCGCAGCCGCGCAAAATCCAGGGCACGGGGATAAGCCGAGAAGCCCGCGATCAGAAGCGCCGGTTTGTGCTGCTGCGCGAGTTCCTCGATCTGCTCGTAGTCGATCAGCATCGTGTCGCGCTTGACGCCGTACTGCACGGCGTTGAACCACTTGCCCGACAGCGCCGGCTTCGCGCCGTGAGTCAGATGGCCGCCCGCGTCGAGCGACATGCCGAGCACGGTGTCGCCCGGCTTGACCAGCGCGAGCATCACCGCGCCGTTGGCCTGCGCGCCGGAATGCGGCTGCACGTTGGCGAACTTCGCGTTGAAGAGCTGCTTGATACGATCGAGCGCGAGCGTTTCGATTACGTCGACGTATTCGCAACCGCCGTAGTAACGCTTACCCGGATACCCTTCCGCATACTTGTTAGTCAGCACCGAGCCTTGCGCTTCGAGCACCGCGCGCGACACGATGTTTTCCGACGCGATCAGCTCGACTTGCGACTGCTGCCGCTCGAGCTCTTTCAGCATGGCGCCGCGCACCGCCGTATCGCGTGTGGCGAGCGAGTCTTCGAAGAAGGGATTCGGGTTCGACATGGAAGGTCCGTGAAGTCGTTGACGAAAAAGCCCGGAAGCGGCGGCCGGGGCTGACTTGTGCCCCGCGTCGTGCCCCGCTGCTGCCGGTTTGCATGGTTCTATTCTTGACGCTCGCCCCGCGCGTCAATTTACGAATTCAGACGCGTTCTTTGCCTTTTCCGCCATACACGTCCTTTTTCGACAAGTCGGCGTTGGCGTGCAGCCCCTGCGAGGCGAACGAACGTTCGCTCCATGGTGTTCATGCTGCACCGCACCTGAACCTCGTGCGCGGTTCAGGTGCGTGAGCGCGCCGCCGCAGCGCTGTTCTGGTGCCGGTTGTTTAGCTATCCAACGCGATCGGCGGGCAACCGAGGGTTTAGCCTGATGGCACGCTAGTTGCGCTCGTCCTCAAAATTGCATAAGTCGCCCAGCGCGACATTACAGATTCGAAGGAAGCATTCCCCACATGTCCACCGATCGCACGGCGTCGCTGTCGCATTTCGCATTCATGCCGCTTCCCAACTTCACGATGATCGCGTTCACCAACGCGATCGAAGTGCTGCGCATGGCGAACTACCTGACGGGACAAACGCTTTACCGCTGGTCGATCGTGAGCCCCGAGGGCGGTCCGGTCATGGCGAGCAACGGTCTTTCCGTCGACACCGGCCCGGTCGAGTGCGTCGGCCAGCCCGATATCGTGTTCGTGGTCGGCGGCATCGACGTGCAGCACGCCACCACGCCCGTCCACCTTTCCGCGCTGCGCCGCTTTGCACGCATGGGCTGCGTGCTGGGCAGCCTGTGCACCGGCACCTATGCGCTGGCGCGTGCCGGTTTGCTGGCGGGCTACGCATGCGCGATTCACTGGGAGAACATGTCGGCGCTCAAGGAAGAGTTTCCCGACACGCGCTTTCTGAAAGAGCTGTTCGTGGTCGATCGTGATCGCGTCACGTGCACGGGGGGTGTCGCGCCGCTCGACATGATGCTCAACCTGATCGCGCCGCGCGTCGGCACCGCGCGTGTCACGCAGATCGCCGAGCAGTTCATCGTCGAACATGTGCGCGATACCAGTGCGCAGCAGAAGATGCCACTGGTGGCACGGCTGGGATCGGCCAACAAGTCGCTCTTCGAAGTGATCGCGCTGATGGAGAACAACATTGAAGAGCCGCTCTCGCGCGAAGAACTCGCGCGGCTCGCCGGCATGTCGCAGCGGCAATTGCAGCGCATCTTCCGCGAACATCTGGGCATGACGCCCACGCATTACTATCTGACGCTGCGCTTGCGGCGCGCACGCGAACTTCTGCTGCAAACCGACATGTCGATCATGCACATCACGATGGCGTGCGGCTTCCAGTCGGCCTGCCACTTCTCGAAGAGCTATCGCGATGCGTTCGGCACGGCGCCCACGCGCGAGCGGCGCCGGCAGGCGCCGTCGCTGGCTGCGGCACCGGTCATGGCGGCCTGATGTAATTTGCGGTCAAGCTGTTGCTTGAGGACCAACTGCAGACCAGCCGTCGACATACCACGGCGGGACCGCTTGCGCGGTCCCGCACGTGCCTCACTTCCCCATCAAGCCGCCTTCAGCAATCCATGCGGGTCGATCACAAACTTCCTCGGCGCACCGCCGTCGAACTGGCGATAGCCGTCCGGCGCCTGATCTAGCGACACCACCGTCACGTTGACGATGTCGGCAATCGGCAAGCGGTCCCACAAGATCGCCTGCATCAGGTTGTGGTTGTACTTCATCACCGGTGTTTGCCCGGTATGGAACGAGTGCGACTTGGCCCAGCCCAGTCCGAAGCGGATGCTCAGGCTGCCTTTGCGGGCCGCGGCATCGACTGCGCCCGGGTCGTCCGTCACGTAGAGGCCGGGAATGCCGATCGCGCCCGCGGCCCGGGTGATTTCCATCAGCGAATTGAGGACGGTGGCGGGCGCCTCCTCGTGCGAGCCGCTGCTGCCGTGGCCGTGCGCCTCGAAGCCAACGCAATCCACCGCGCAATCCACTTCCGGTGTGCCGAGAATCTGTTCGATCTGCTCGCCGAGCGTGGCGTCCTTCGAGAGGTCGATGGTCTCGAATCCCATCTTGCGCGCATGCGCAAGACGCGCCTCGTTCATGTCGCCGACTATCGTGCAGGCCGCGCCCAAGAGGCGCGCCGAAGCCGCCGCAGCCATGCCCACCGGCCCCGCGCCCGCGATATAGACCGTCGCCCCCGGCTTCACGCCCGCCATCACCGCGCCGTGATAGCCGGTCGGCAGAATGTCCGAGAGGCAGGTGAGGTCGCGGATTTTCGCCATCGCCTGATCACGGTCGGGGAATTTCAGCAGGTTGAAGTCGGCATACGGCACCATCACGTATTCGGCCTGGCCGCCAATCCAGCCGCCCATGTCCACATAGCCATACGCGCCGCCTGCACGTGACGGATTCACGTTCAGGCACACGCCGGTGTGCTGCGACTTGCAGGTCGGGCAGCGCCCGCAGGCGACGTTGAACGGCACCGAAACGAGATCGCCGATCCTCAGCGTTTCCACGTCGCGGCCCACCTCGATCACCTCGCCGGTAATCTCGTGGCCGAGCACGAGGCCGACCTCGGCGGTCGTGCGGCCGCGCACCATGTGCTGATCGGAGCCGCAAATATTCGTGCTCACCACCTTCAGGATCACGCCGTGGCCGATCGCCCGGCCACGCGGATCGACCATCTTCGGATAGTCGATCGACTGCACTTCCACCTTGCCCTGCCCTAGATACACGACGCCGCGATTGCTGCTCATTGTTCGTCTCCATGTCTCGTGAGCGGCGTGCCCAGCCTGCCTGATTGAAGGAGGCACACCGTCTAACGAGCGTAGCGCCCGCTGAACAAAGCACATGTATCGAACACGACATAGGTTTGGCCGGAACCGACACGAACGGTGCAACCCACATTCGCAGGGACGCAACCGCTTTTTTATTGATTGACCGTTCAATATAAAAAAACTACGATGCCTCCATCGAACGACGCTGCCGGCCTCTGGCCCCTTGCATCATGCCCAAACTTGGAATGCGCGAAATCCGCCGCGCGCAACTGATCGACGCCACCCTGCTCACCATCGACCAAACCGGTCTCGCGGGGGCCACTCTCGCGTCGGTCGCGCAGCGCGCGAGCATTTCCACCGGCATCGTCAGCCACTATTTCGGCGACAAGGACGGCCTGCTCGAAGCCACCATGCGCCACGTGCTGCGCGATCTGTGGCAAGCCACCGCGCGCCGGCGCCGCGCCGCGAAAGCCGACCCGCGCTCGAAACTGCGCGCCGTGGTCGCCGCCAATTTCGACATCGGTCAAACCAGCGGCCCGGTCATGAAAACCTGGCTCGCGTTCTGGTCCGAGAGCATGCACAAGCCGCAATTGCGCCGGCTGCAATACGTCAACACGCGCCGTCTGCACTCGAACCTGTGCGCGGATTTTTCCAAAGCGATGCCACGGGCGGCGGCTCGCCGCGCGGCAAGCGGTCTGGCAGCGCTGATCGACGGACTGTGGCTGCGCGGCGCGCTGTCGGGCGAACCGTTCGACACCCGGGCGGCCATGCGGCTCGCCAACGACTATATCGATCTGGTCCTTGCTTCACGCGAGTAATTGCGTGACTGAGCACGTAACTGAGCACGTGACTGAGCGCGCAACGCGGCGCGCCGCCGGACCGGCAATATCCACAGAAAGGAGCAAGTGATGGCGGTATTCGCAACGCAACGTCTCTACATCGGCGGCGCCTATGCCGACGCCACCAGCGGAGAAACCTTCGACACGCTCGACCCCGCCACCGGCGAAACGCTCGCGAGCGTGCAGCAAGCCACGGCCGCCGACGTCGATCGCGCGGTGCAATCCGCGCAGCAAGGCCAACGTGAGTGGGCCGCGCTCACCGCCATGCAGCGCTCGCGCATTCTGCGCCGCGCGGTCGAGCTTCTGCGCGAGCGCAACGACGAGCTCGCCGCACTCGAAACGCGCGACACCGGCAAGCCGATCGCGGAAACCCGCGCGGTGGATATCGTCACCGGCGCCGACGTGATCGAGTACTACGCGGGCCTTGCCACCGCGATTGAAGGCCAGCAGATTCCGTTGCGGCCGAGTTCGTTCGTCTATACGCGGCGCGAACCGCTCGGCGTCTGCGCGGGCATCGGCGCATGGAACTACCCGATCCAGATCGCCTGCTGGAAGTCGGCGCCCGCGTTGGCGGCGGGCAATGCGATGATTTTCAAGCCGAGCGAAATCACGCCGTTGTCGGCGTTGAAACTCGCGGAGATTTACACGGAAGCCGGCGTGCCGGCGGGCGTCTTCAACGTCGTGCAAGGCGATGGGCGGGTCGGCGCGATGCTCGCCTCGCATCCGGACATCGAGAAGGTGTCGTTCACGGGCGGCGTGGAAACCGGCAAGAAGGTCATGTCTCTGGCGGGTGCTTCCTCGCTCAAGGAAGTGACGATGGAACTCGGCGGCAAGTCGCCCCTGCTCGTATTCGACGACGCCAACCTCGAACGCGCCGCCGACATCGCGATGAGCGCCAACTTCTTCAGCTCCGGCCAGGTCTGCACCAACGGCACGCGTGTGTTCGTGCAACGCGGCGTGCGCGAGCGCTTCGAGGCACTGGTGCTGGAACGTGTGAAACGCATTCGCGTAGGTGCGCCCACGGACGCCGCCACCAATTTCGGCCCGCTGGTGAGCGCGGCGCAGTTGCAGAAAGTGCTCGGCTACATCGAAAGCGGGAAGCAGGAAGGCGCGCGCCTCGTCGCAGGCGGCAAGCGCCTCACCGAGGGTCATTTCGGCCAAGGCCAATACGTCGAGCCAACGGTGTTCACGGATTGCCACGACGACATGCGGATCGTGCGCGAGGAAATCTTCGGGCCGGTCATGAGCATCCTCGTGTTCGACGACGAAGACGAAGCCATCGCGCGAGCGAATCGCACGGCTTACGGCCTCGCCGCCGGTGTCGTGACGGAGAACCTCTCGCGCGCGCATCGCGTGATTCATCGCCTGGAAGCGGGCATCTGCTGGATCAATACGTGGGGCGAATCGCCCGCCGAAATGCCGGTGGGCGGTTACAAGCAATCCGGCGTAGGGCGCGAGAACGGCATCACCACGCTCGAGCACTACACGCGCATCAAGTCCGTGCAGGTCGAACTCGGTCCGTATCAACCCGTGTTCTAAGGAGTGTTGACGATGGCTGCGAACGAATACGACTACATCATCGTGGGCGCGGGTTCGGCGGGCAACGTGCTCGCCTCGCGCCTGACCGAAGACGCGGACGTGACCGTGCTGCTGCTCGAAGCGGGCGGCCCCGACTACCGCTTCGACTTCCGCACGCAGATGCCGGCCGCGCTCGCGTATCCGCTGCAAGGGCGCCGCTACAACTGGGCTTACGAAACCGACCCCGAGCCGCATATGAACAACCGCCGCATGGAATGCGGCCGCGGCAAGGGGCTCGGCGGATCGTCGCTGATCAACGGCATGTGCTATATCCGCGGCAATGCGCTCGATTACGACGGCTGGGCCGCGCAACCCGGTCTGGAAAACTGGACCTATCTGGACTGCCTGCCGTACTTCCGCAAAGCCGAAACGCGCGACGTCGGCCCGAACCCGTACCACGGCGGCGACGGCCCCGTGCATGTCACCACCAGCAAGCCCGGCAACAATCCGCTCTTTGCTGCCATGGTCGAAGCCGGCGTCCAGGCGGGCTTTCCGCGCACGGACGATCTGAACGGCTACCAGCAGGAAGGTTTCGGCCCGATGGATCGCACGGTCACCGCCAAGGGCCGGCGCGCCAGCACGGCGCGCGGCTATCTGGATCGCGCGAAATCGCGGGCCAATCTGACCATCGTCACGCACGCCGTCACCGACCGCGTGCTGTTCTCCGGCAAGCGCGCGGTCGGCGTCGCGTATCTGCATCACGGCAATGCGATGAAGGCGCATGCGCGGCGCGAGGTGCTGGTGTGCAGCGGCGCGATTGCATCGCCGCAACTGCTGCAGCGTTCCGGCGTGGGCCGCGCCACCTGGCTGCGCGAACTCGACGTGCCGCTCGTGCACGATCTGCCCGGCGTCGGTGAGAATCTTCAGGACCACCTGGAGATGTATATCCAGTACGAGTGCAAGGAGCCCGTGTCGCTCTACCCCGCGTTGCAGTGGTGGAACCAGCCGGCCATCGGACTCGAATGGATGCTGAACGGCACGGGTATCGGCGCGAGCAACCAGTTCGAAGCGGGTGGCTTTATCCGCACGCGCGACGACGACCTGTGGCCGAACATCCAGTATCACTTCCTGCCGGTCGCGATTAATTACAACGGCTCGAATGCGATCAAGATGCATGGCTTCCAGGCACACGTCGGGTCGATGCGCTCGCCCAGCCGTGGCCGCGTGAAGCTCACGTCGCGCGATCCGAACGCGCACCCGAGCATCCTGTTCAACTACATGGCCGATCCGCTCGACTGGCGCGAGTTCCGCGACGGCATCCGCATCACGCGCGAGATCATGCGCCAGCCGGCACTTGACCGTTATCGTGGCCGCGAACTGAACCCCGGCGCCGAACTGACCACCGACGAGCAACTCGACGCCTTCGTGCGCATGCGCGCGGAGACGGCGTTTCATCCGTCGTGCTCGTGCAAGATGGGCTATGACGACATGGCGGTGGTGGATAGCGAGGGGCGCGTGCACGGCATGGAGGCGCTGCGCGTGGTCGATGCGTCGATCATGCCGCGCATCACGACCGGCAATCTGAACGCACCGACCATCATGCTGGCGGAGAAAATTGCCGACCGGATTCGCGGACGCGCGGCACTGGCGCGCGTGGCGACGCCCTACTTCGTGGCGAACGGCATGCCGTCGAGGAAACGGGAGACCGCGGCCGTGTAAGCCAGCCGCGGTCAGCCGCGAACACACGTTAGAGACGAGACTGCCTCACCACGGAATCACTTCGTTTTCCCAGCGCGTGTATGTCCCGGTGGGGCCATCCGCGCCGAGCAGCGCGACGCGCACCGCCCCGCGAGCGCCTTGCTCGACCGTTTCGGGGCCGGAATAGCCGTTGAGGTTCGTGCGGGTATAGCCGGGCGAGACCGCATTGACCTTGATCCCCTCCGGCGCCAGCTCGATCGCCATGGCTACGGTCAAAGCATTGAGCGCGGTCTTGGATGCCGGGTAGACGGGGCCAAAAATCGCACGGGGGGCGTAGCCGGGATCCGAGTTCGACGTGAGCGACCCAACGCCGCTCGACACGTTGACGATGCTGGCGCCCGGCGTTTCGCGCAGCAGCGGCAGCATCGCCTGATACACGGTGATCACGCCGAACACGTTGGTTTCCCACACCGCGCGCATTTCGTCGAGTGAGACGTTGCTCGGGCGGGTCGTCTTCACGTACTCCTCGACGGTCTGGCCGGGCAGCCCCCTCGTATTCGAAATCGCCGCGTTCTGGATCAGCACGTCGAGGCGGCCGAACTCATCGCGCACGCGCTTCGCGGCCGCGGTCACCGAAGCCTGATCTGTCACGTCGAGCTGGAGCGCGTGAGCGTTCGGCCCGACTTCGCTTGCCGCGGCCTGGCCGCGCTCGAAATTGCGCGATCCGACCAGCACCGTGAAATCATGCGCCGCGAGATCCTTGGCGATCTGAAGTCCGATTCCCTGATTCGCTCCGGTGACGAGAGCAACGCGTTTGTCCTGCATGGCAAGCTCCTTACTGTGTTGCGCTGTATTGCGCGGAAATCCTTTGCCGCCCGATTGTTCGATTAGCGGGCCTCCGCCGCCCATGCTTCAGCGTCGGCGCCGGCGGGGATGTGCAGGGGGGACGACGGATCGGTCGCCGCGCGCCACACGGCTTCGGCGACGTCCTGCGCCTGGGTGATCGGTGAAGACGTATCCTCGAAGCTCGCGAACAAGCTCTTGACGAGATCGGCATACGCCTCGTGGTCGAGACCGGCCGTCCATGCGCGCGCGTTGTCTCCGAAGCGGGTTGCGGGCGCACGCCCCGGCAGCACCAGGTGCGCCCGCACGCCGAACGGCTCGAGTTCCAGCGCCATCGCCTCGGTGAATGCGTTCACCGCCGCTTTGCTCGCGCGGTATGCGGCGATCAGCGGTAACGCCTTCAACGTGACGCTCGACGTGACGTTCACGACGACGCCCGCCCTGCGCTGCCGGAACTGGGGCAGCACCGCTTGTGTCAACGCGATCGTGCCGATGGTGTTGGTCTCGAACAGCTCGCGCACCGTCGCGATCGGGGTCGATTCGGCCGGTGCCGCCGCGCCGAAGCCCGCGTTGTTGACGAGGACGTCGATCGGCCCCGCGGCCTCGACCGCCTGGCGAATGCTCTGCGGACTCGTGACGTCGAGCGCCAGCACGCGCAAACGTTCCGAAGGCGGCAGCACATCGGCACGCGGCGTGCGCATCGTTGCGACGACCTGCCAGTCGCGCGCGAGGAAGTGGCGGGCGATCTCGAGGCCGAATCCGGACGAGCAGCCAGTGATCAGCACGGTCTTCATGGAAACTCCTGTGGGGTGGTTGACGTGTGCACATACGATAGATCGCTGAGACCGTACTTGCTACAATCAACAATCCGAATTTCATTTGCAGGAGTCCGGCGATGATCGATCCCTTAGCCGAAGTCGTGACGCTGCTTCAGCCGGGCGTCCGGTACTCCAAACTCGTCGTCGGCGCCAGCCCGTGGCGCATCAGCCGCTCGGACGCCGGCCAGCCGTTTTATGGCGTGATTCTCGAAGGCGGATGCCGCCTCGCCATCGACGGACACGAACCCATCGAGCTCCGGGCGGGTGACTTCGTGCTGATTCCCGCGGCCTACGGCGTCGCGATGTCCAGCCTCGAGCCGCCGCCGCCCGGTGTCGAGACGGCGGCGCCCGTCGCGCTCGGCAACGGCCTATTCAGAATCGGCGATCCGGGCAATCCGATCGACACGCGAATGATGGCGGGCCACTGCACCTTCGGTTCACCGGATGCCGCCCTGCTGGTCTCGCTGCTGCCGCAGCTCGTACTGGTCCGCGGCGAGCAGCGGCTCGCCACGCTCATGGAGCTGGTGCGGGAAGAGTCGCGCGAACAGCGGCCCGCGCGTGAGATCGTGCTGTCGCGACTGGTGGAAGTGCTGCTGATCGAGGCGTTGCGTTCCATGGCGGACACGAACACGTCACCAGGCCTCGTGCGAGGATTGGCCGACCGCCGCCTCGCCGCCGCCATCCGCGGGATGCACGAACAGCCGACGCGCGCGTGGACGGTTGCCGCGCTCGCGAAGGAAGCCGCCCTCTCACGCTCGAGTTTCTTCGAGCACTTCAGCCGCGCGGTCGGGGTCGCGCCAATGGAATATCTGCTCACCTGGCGCATGGCGCTTGCGAAGGATTTGCTGCGCCGGAATGTTGGGCGTGTCGCGGAGATTGCGCAGCGTGTGGGCTACAGTTCCGCCAGTACGTTCAGCGTGGCGTTCACGCGCCACGTTGGGCGGCCGCCTTCGCAATATGCGCGCGAAGAGCAGGCAAACCATCAGGTCGAACTTTCCATTGCTGCGGACGCGTGAACGCATCGCGCTGATCTTCGCGATGCGTTCACGCGGGTCCTAAACACTCAGGCGGCAAAATCCGTCGATGCCGACAACGCCTTCCACGCTTCCGTTTCCTGCGTCACGTAAGCGTTTTTCGCGGCAATCGCGGCCAGCGTGTCCGTGCCGAGCGCAAGACGCAGCGGCGGGTTCGGCGCATCGACCAGCGTAACCATCGCGGCCGCCAGCTTCTGCGGATCGCCAGGCTGGTTGTGATTCATCTCGACCGCTTTGCGGCGCACCGCACCGGAAGTCTCGTCATAGTCGCCGATCACATCGGGCGCCACGAGCAGCGACGATGCATCCAGAAAGTCCGTGCGGAAGTAGCCCGGCTCGACGACCGTCGCATGAATGCCAAGCGGCTTCAACTCGGCATGCATGGCTTCGGTGATGCCTTCGACGGCGAACTTCGTCGACGAGTACACGCCGAACCCCGCGGCGGCGCGGTAGCCGCCCACCGACGAGATGTTGATCACATGCCCCGAGCGCTTCGCGCGCATCGCCGGCAGCACGGCGCGCGTGACGTTCAGCAGGCCGAAGACGTTCGTGTCGTACATGCGTCGCACGTCCTTGTCGGCGGACTCCTCGACGGCGCCCAACAGCCCGAAGCCCGCGTTGTTGACCAGCACGTCGACGCGGCCGAATGTCTCCACCGCTGCCTGTACCGCTTTCCTTGCCTGTGCCTCGTCGGTCACGTCCAGCGCGAGCGGCAGCAGCGCAGCCGATTCACCGAGACGCTCGACGATCGCCGCCGCGTTGCGCCCCGTTGCCACGACCGCGTTGCCGTCGGCGAGCGCGGCCTCGGCGATCAGAGCGCCGATACCGCGCGACGCACCGGTGATGAACCATACGCGCTTGAAACCGTCTTGTTTGATGTCAGCCATGATCTGTGCCCTACGAGTTGGTTGAAGTGATGCCATGGTAAGAATTGCGAGTGACACAAACTAGCCGTCAATTGCTAGACTGATAATCAATCTCTGTTTGCGAATCCGGGGCGCGGCCATGAGCGAAATTCGTGCGATTACCCTCTTTGTGCGCGCCGCGACGCTCGGCAGCCTGCGGCGCGCGGCCGTCGACCAAGGCGTCTCGCCGCAGGCCGCGAGCCATGCGGTCATGCAACTGGAGAAGGAACTGGGCGTGCGGCTCTTTCACCGCACCACCCGCAAGCTGAGCCTGACCGAGGAAGGCCTGCGGCTCTTTGACAGCGTGAAGCCGGCGCTCGCCATCCTGTCGTCCGCGCTCGCCGAGGCCCGGCGTTCGAAGGAAGACGTGGGCGGCCTGCTGCGCGTGAGCGCGCCGCGGGCACTCGGGCTCCCGGTTCTGTGGCCGTTTTTCGAGCAATTCCAGCAGCGCTATCCGAACGTGCAGCTCGAAGTGCAATTCAACGACCAATTCACCGATCTCGTCACCGAACGCGCCGACGTGGGATTTCGCGCGGGTCCGCCGCCGTCCGGCGGGTCGATTGCGCGCCGGCTCTTGCCGATCCAGTTGATCGTTTGCGCATCGCCGGAATACATCGAGCGCAATGGCGCGCCGCGCACCATCGAGGAACTGGCTCAGCACCGCTGCACCGGGTTCCGGCGAGCGAACACCGGCAAGCTCGCCCAATGGCCGTTCCGGATCGGCGATGAAATCTTCTATCGCGACGTGCCACCCGCCATCTGCGTGAACGATACCGATATGGAAACGCAGGCCGTGCTGTCGGGTCTTGGTATCGGGCAATTGGGCAGCTTCAACGCCACCGCTCACATCAGAAGCGGCCGGCTCGTGCCGTTGCTGACGCAGCACGTAGTCGAGCATGGCGCGATCTATATCTACTACGGGCATCGAACCGAGCAGTCGCTGCGCGCGAGGACCTTCATCGACTTCATGATCGAGCGCATGGCCGATAACCGGAATTTCTTCCTCGAACCACCGGAGCTTCGCGCCGCGCGTCCGCCGCAGCGCAACCGCGCCGTGAGCAGCCGTAGAAAGTCAGGTGCGGCCTGATCCGCGTCGAACGGTATTGCTGCTGTATCCCGTAGCCAACTCACATATGCTGCGGATTGCATAATGCTGCGGACTCCCTCGCGCGATACACAATCAACAGGAGCAAGGCCCATGAACCGCTTCAATGACAGGCTTTGGAAACCATTGATCCGCTTCGCGCTCCCGGTCTGCGCGTTCGCCTGCACGGTGGCCGCCGCTTTGCCCGCGCAGGCAGGTGAGCTGGTGCAAGTGCCGGTCCGGCAGAGCCAGACGCAGGCTATCTACATCGAACAGCCGGCCGCCGCGCCGCCTTGGGTCATCGTCCTGTTTGCCGGCGACCAGGGCGTGGTCGCGCTCAACGAGAGCGGCCCGACGGCAATGCAAGGGAATTTCCTTCTCCGCACGGCCGGCTACTGGACCTCCGCAGGCGATGCGATGGCGATCGTCGATGCGCCGTCGGATCAGTCATCCGGCATGGCCGACGCGTTCCGGTTGAGCGAAACGCATGCTCAGGACCTGCATGTCATCGCCGCGGCGCTCAGGCAGCGCTTTCCAGCCGCAAAGATCGCGTTGGTCGGTACCAGCCGGGGCTCGATCTCGGTCGGCGATGTGCTGCAACGGGAACCACGGCTGGCCGACGCGTACATCCTGACCTCGCCGGTCACGGTCAGCTGGCGTGGCGAGGCCGGGCTGTCGGGCGCGCATTGGGACGTCGGCGCGACGCCGGTGCTGGTCGTCTCGAATGAAAACGACTCGTGCCGGGTTTCGCCGTTTCGCGCAGCCCGCGCGCTCGCCGAGGACAACCGGCTGCGCTTCCTCGCGGTCTCAAGCAACGAACGCGGCGGAGTTCGCGCCGACGAATGCGGCGGGAAATCGCCGCATGGTTTTCTGGGCATCGAAAGCCAGGTGCTGTCGGCCCTCTCCCAATGGCTCAATGATCCGGGTTCGGTCGGAACACTGTTGCACTAGCGAACGGTGCTCAAGGCGAACGCATTGAAAACGCAGCGACAGATAGTATTCTTGACGCTGACACCACGATTTCGCGCGCTCTCCTCCAGACTTGGCCGCTAACGGCACACGAGCCTTCCCTTACGGTCGATCACCACGGGACTTGCGACATGATCAAACGGCTGTCGCTCATTTCGGCATCGGTTGCATTGGGTTGCATTGCCACGATCCTGCCGGTGATGACCAGCATCTACATAGCGGACGAAGACGCTGAACGCCGCGAACAGCGGGATTTGCAGGAGTTCGCGGCGAAAGCCGTCATGCGCGCGGAGCTGGTCACCTACCAGGCGTTTGCCGCGCTGTCGGACATGGGGGCGGCACCTGGCAAAACCTGCTCGCCTGCCTACATCGAACAGCTTGCTCGCGTGACTTTCAACTACCGGTATGTGCAGGACGCGGGAGCCTATGGCGACGGACAATACCTGTGCTCGCCGCTTCTGGGGGACGTGCGGGCACGGCATCTGACGATGCCTCCTCCCAGTTGGCGCAGCAACGACGGTTACCTGGTCTGGTTCAGACAGAAATACCCCCTCAGCGATGCGCGCGAGGATCTTCGGATCGGACGCAACGGAAACTACGTCTCGATCGATCCGCAGTCCTACGTCGATCTGATCGACCCCGCGCGAAGGCCGATCGCCGTTATCAACATCGAGACGAATACGGTCCTTGCCGTGTCGCCGGGCGCGGATGGCGACGACATGCTGCGCGCCTGGAACCAGGCGGGACACGTGGACAACGAGCAATGGCACTACGCAGCGGCCCGCTCATCGACTCGCCCGCTCGGCGTAGTCGTCAAGTCTGCGCGTACCAGTCTCTTCAGCAACTGGACGGGATTGCTCGCCATGTGGCTTTCGGTCGGCGTCCTCGTCGGCGGCCTGCTTGGCTGGGTTGCCTTCAGGCGCGTCACGCGGCAACTCTCCTTTCCCGCGACGCTGCAATGGGCGATCGCACGCAAAAACATCGACGTGAATTTCCAGCCGATCGTCAATCTCGCCAGCGGCGAATGCGTCGGCGTCGAAGCACTGGTGAGATGGCAGTTGAATGGGCGTTTCATCTCGCCGGAAATCTTTGTCAGCGTGGCCGAAGAAAATGGCCTCATTCAGCCGTTGACTGACCTCGTGCTGGACAAGACGATAGTCGAGCTGTCGACGCTTCTGCGATCACGTCCCACGTTCTACGTGTCGATCAATGTGAGCAGCGAAGACCTGTGCACGCGCCGCTTCGTCAACATTCTCACCACCCGGCTGGAAGGAACGGGGATCCGTCCCGCCCAGATCAGAATCGAGGCGACGGAGCGCAGTTTCATGGATGCCGACGCAACGAGGGAAACCATCGCGGCGTTCAGGAATGCCGGCCACCCGGTCTATATCGACGATTTCGGAACGGGATACTCCAGTCTTTCATATCTGCAAACATTCACAATCGACGTGCTGAAGATCGATAAGTCATTCATCGACACCATTGGCCAGGACGCAGCGTCGAGCATCGTCGCGCCTCACATCATCCAGATGGCCCACGAATTAGGCGTGCAAATCGTAGCCGAGGGCGTCGAGCACCAGGTGCAGATCGACTACCTGGTGCAGCGCGGCGTGCAATTCGGACAAGGCTGGTTTTTTGCAAAGGCCATGCGCGCGGAGGAACTCGGCACCTGGCTCGACGAACGCTCATTGAACTTGCAGCCGATGAACCAGGAGCACGGACCGATAGAAACGTGATGCGGCGGCGACCTGCCCACAAGATTTTCTTGACCCTCGCGCAACTTATCCTCGATTGTCAGCGGCCCGCAAAAGCCGGATAGTGCGGCCTCAGCACGCCCCGCGGGAAACCCCTTGGGGCACCCCCGCCGACAGACACTCAAGGAAACGCAAGAGATGAAGTTCAGAACCCTCAGCCTCATGGCGGCCGTTGCCTTTGCCGTATGCGCGACCGCCCCCGTGAGTCACGCAGCGGACAACGCGCCGGCAGACATCAAACGTTCGGTCGACGCGGCGATCCAGCCGGTCATGGCGAAATACGGCATTCATGGCATGGCGGTCGGCATTGTCGCCGCGGGCAAGCCGTATGTGTTCGACTATGGCGTGGCATCGGCGGAAACCGGTCAACCCGTTACGCGCGACACGCTGTTCGAGCTCGGCTCGATCAGCAAGACCTTTACGGCGACGCTCGCTTCCTATGCTCAGGTCAGCGGTGATCTTTCGCTGTCGGACACCACCAGCCGGTACCTGCCGGTGCTCCAGGGCAAACCGTTCGGCAACGTCAGGCTTGTCAATCTCGGCACGCACACGCCGGGCGGCCTCCCCTTGCAGGTGCCGGACAACATCCACAACAACGACGAGCTCATGCAGTACTTCGAGGCGTGGCAGCCGAGTTGCACGCCGGGCACGTGCCGCACGTACGCCAATCCGGGCATCGGCATGCTTGGACTGATCACGGCGAAGAGCATGGGGCAGGAGTTCGAGCCGCTGATGCAGAAGCGCCTCTTTCCCGCCCTGGGATTGAAGAGCAGCTATCTCGACGTTCCGCAGGCACGCATGCCGGATTACGCGCAGGGCTACAGGAACAATGGCGCACCGGTCCGCGTGTCGCCTGGGGTGCTGTCGGAGGAAGCCTATGGCGTCAAGGCAACGGCCGCCGACATGACCCGCTTCATGCAGGCCAACATGAATCTGCTGCAGCTCGATGCGAAGTGGCAGCACGCGATCGACGCGACGCACACCGGCTACTTCAAGGCCGGCGTGCTGACCCAGGACCTGATCTGGGAGCAATACGCGTATCCGGTCACGTTGAAGACGTTGCTGGCGGGCAATTCATCGGCGATGGCGTTGAAGGCGACACCAGCCACGGAGATCAATCCGCCCCAAGCGCCCCGCCAGGATGTCTGGATCAACAAGACCGGCTCGACCAACGGCTTCGGCGCCTACGTCGCCTATATCCCCGAAAAGCAGCTCGGCATCGTGATCCTGGCCAATCAGAACTTCCCGATCGACGACCGGGTGAGCGCGGCCTATCAGATCCTGACGGCACTCGCCAACGGCGCGCAGTGAAAACCCTTGGCATCGTCCTGAACTGACCCGTGCGGGGTGCGGTTGTCGCAGCGCACCTCGCACCTCGCACGCTAGGGGCGTTAATCGCGGGCCGGACTCAATACCCCTTCTTGCGCCTGCGTTTCGACCGCAGCCGACACGAGCGTCTCGAGCGCCAGCCCGCGCGTCTCGATGCCCAGGATCCACACCGCCGCCGCGGCGATCACAAAGCACATCGCGCCGAGCGAAAACACTCCGCCCTGGCCGAACGTCGGCAACACGACACCCACCACATAAGGCCCGATCAGCGAACCTACGCGGCCAATCGCGGAGGCGAAACCCGAACCCGTCGCGCGCGCCCCCGTGCCATACAGCTCGGGCGTATAGGTGTACAGCACCGCCCACATCGCAAACAGGAAGAACTGCATGGCGAGACCCGCGCAGATCAGCAAGGTCGGCGTCTGCGCGTGCAGCGCGGTTTGTCCATACACGTATGCCATCACCGCACTGCCCGCCAGTGACGCGATACAGGTCGGCTTGCGCCCCCAGCGTTCGACTAGCCACGCCGCGCAAATGAACCCCGGAATACCACCGAGCGAAATCAATACCGTGTACAACACCGACTTCGTGACCGCGAAGCCTGCCTGCTGCATCAACGCGCCGAGCCAGGACGTCAGCCCATAGAAACCCAGCAGTGCGAAAAACCACAGCGTCCACACCATGATCGTGCGACGCCGGTACGCCATGCTCCAGATCTCGCGCAGCGCACCGGTGCCCTTCACGGCGGCGGGTTCGGCAAGCATCACTGGGGCGTGCAAACGGCTGAGGCCCTTCGCCTTCATCACTTTCGCTTCGACTTCGGCGAGGATACTATCCGCTTCGTCAAAACGTCCGCGATGTTCGAGCCAGCGCGGCGATTCCGGCACGACCCGGCGCACGATCAGGACAAACACGGCGGGAATTGCAAGCAGTGCAAACTCGGTACGCCAGCCAAACGAGGGCAGCACGAAGTACGACACGACACCCGCGGTAATGAAGCCGAGTGGCCAGAAGCCGTCCATCAGCGCGATCAAACGTCCGCGCGACGCGGCTGGCACGAACTCCGACAGTAACGTCTGCGCAATCGGAAACTCCATCCCCATGCCGAAACCGAGCAGCACGCGATAAAAGATCAGTGCTTCGACGCTCTGCGCCGTCGAACACAGATACGACGCGAGCCCCCAGCACACCATGCTCCACTGAAACACGGGCCGGCGCCCGAACCGGTCCGCCAGCAAGCCGGCGATCGCCGCGCCCAGCACCATGCCAAAGAAGCTCGCACTGGCAACCAGTCCCGCCGTTGCGGTGGAAAGCCCAAATTCCGTTTTGATCGAGCCGAGCACGAAGGTCATGGTGCCGAGATCGACGGAATCGAAAAAGAACGCGATGGCGATGATGATGAAAATGGTCCGGTGATAACCGGAAAACGGCAGTCGCTCGAGTCGGGCGGCGGCGCTTGCGCGAGGCTGAAAAGCGGTGGTCATGGCTTCCCCTGGTTGATGCGGCGGCGGCCGCGTGGGTATTCCGGTCTTGTGCGCTACGGCCGCAGACGTGCGCGCGCGGCCCCTGCAATCCGCGCGAGCGTGTCCGCGCTGAGCCGCGCGGCGATTTTCTCCACATACTCGTGATGGCGAGCCTGCAACGGCGCGCCGAGTTGCTGCGCGAGCAGATAGCGGATCAGCGCGATGCGCCGATGGCGCAGCCCGATACTCTGATCGAGCAGCGCGAGCGCGGCCTGAGCGTCGCCCTCGCGGCACGCGCGTTCCGTCAGACGGGCTGTGGCGACGCGTGCCGACGTCATGTCAGTGAAGTGAAGCGCGTCCGGAGGGAGCGGTGAGCGTTCAAGGGGCACACCGCTCGTCCCGCCTTAAGACTTGAGCGGCTCGGCCGCGTCGAGCATGATCTTGACGAAGTAGTCCGCGAAACTGCGGCGCACGACGATCTCGAAACTGTCCGCGCCGGTGGGCAGCAACGTGATCGACGCCTTGAAATAATGGCTCTGCACGCACTGCCCCTCGCCGAACAGTTTGGGATGCAGATCAATCGGGCAACCACGCGATAGCACGTCACGCGTGCGTGTGCCGCTGATTTCGAGCACCGTGTACCCGCTGCCGATATCCACTGCCGACGCGAACACGCCCGCAAATGCGGCGCCGAGTTTCGCCTGCAATGGCGCGGTGCGCGCCGCGTCGTGCGCGGTGGCCGAGCGCACCAGCCACTCGTCCGGACCGAGCCACAGCATGTCGTAGCCATTGCCGCGGACAACGGTGTTCGCCTTCTCAGGCGGGCGGCAGCCGAGCACGCTTTCGACCGCGCGCACGAATGCCGCGTCACGCGTGTCGCCGCGCACGTTCACGAGTTCCAGAAACGGCCGCTCGCTCAACCTGAACGCCGCCGATGCCGTGGCCTGATGCTTCTTCAGCAGCCCATCCGCGCCGACCAGCGGCGACTCCTGCCACACGCCGGTTTGCTTGCCGACAGTGCGATCCACCACCGACGCCGTGCCTCTCGTTTCATTCCACATGTTGACGTGCTCCTTCGCTGTCGTAGAACACCGAACTGGTGATCTTCGCCGCAATCTGTTTGCCGCTCGCAAGCGGTATCGTGACCGTTTCGCCCATCTTGTCGAGACCGCCCTTCACCACCGCCATCGCAATCGAGCGTTTCAGGATCGGGCTGTAGTAGCTCGACGTGACGTGTCCGAGCATCGGCGCCGTATCGCCCTGGAACGGACCGGCGACGATCTGCGAGCCTTCGGGTATCACGAACGTCGGGTCCTCCGGCAGCAAGCCGACCAGTTGCTTGCGCCCCGCCTTGGCTGTGTCCGAGCGCGTCAGCGAGCGTTTGCCGAGAAAGTCCTTCGACTTGGCGACGAGCCCGCCCATGCCGAGGTCGTACGGCGTCATCGAGCCGTCCGTATCCTGGCCGACGATGATGTAGCCCTTCTCCGCGCGCAGCACGTGCATGGTCTCGGTGCCGTACGGCGTGATGTCGAATTCCGCGCCCGCGGCCATCAGCGCTTCCCACACCGCGCGCCCGACGTTGGCCGGCACGTTCACTTCATAAGCGAGTTCGCCCGAGAAGCTGATGCGCATCACACGCGAAGCCGCCCCGGCCACCGTGCCTTCGCGATAGCTCATGAACGGGAATGCCGCGTTCGCGAAGTCGATGTCGTGGCACACCTTTTGCAGCACCTTGCGGCTGTTCGGGCCGACCACGGCGAAGGTCGCCCAATGATCTGTGACCGACGCGAGCCGCACGCGCATATCCGGCCATTCCGTCTGCAGCCAGCGTTCGAGCCACGTCAGCACGCGCGCCGCGCCGCCGGTGGTGGTGGTCATCATGTAGTGCTGATCGGCGAGGCGCACGGTCACGCCGTCGTCGAAGATCATGCCGTTTTCGTCCAGCATCAGACCGTAGCGGCACTTGCCGACTTCGAGCTTGCTCCACGGATTCGTGTAGACCCAGTTCAGCAGCTTTGCCGAATCCGGGCCTTGAATGTCGATCTTGCCGAGCGTCGAGGCGTCGAGAATGCCGACGCTCGTGCGCACCGCGAGCGACTCGCGCGCCACTGCCGCATGCATGTCCTCGCCCGCTTTCGGGAAGTACCACGGACGCTTCCAGTTGCCGACGTCCTCGAAAGCCGCGCCGTGCTCCACGTGCCATTCGTGCACCGCCGTCTTGCGCACCGGATCGAGAAACTCGCCCAGCTCGCGGCCCGCAAACGTGCCGAAGGTGACCGGCGTGTAGTTCGGCCGGAACGTCGTCGTGCCGGTCTCGGGAATCGTCTTGCCGAGCGCCTGCGCGAGAATCGCCATGCCGTTGATGTTGCCGAGCTTGCCCTGGTCGGTGCCGAAGCCCATGGCCGTATAGCGCTTGACGTGTTCGACCGATTCGAACCCTTCGCGCGCCGCGAGGAAAATATCCGCGGCGGACACGTCGTTCTGGAAGTCGACGAACTGCTTCGGTCCGCGCGTGGCCATCTCACGGCCGCCCACCAGCCACAGCGGCAGCATCTTGGCTTCCGTCAGCTCAGCCACCTGCACCGGGTTCGGCCGCGCCACGATGTAGCCCGCCGCCCGCGCCGCTTCGCCGCCGGCGTCGACCGCAAAGCGGATACCCCGACTCAGCGCGAAGTCTCCCGCGCAGGCGCCGACGCTCGTTTCCGCCTGCATCGCCTTGCCCGGCACGAAGCACACCTTCTCGTCATGCCAATGCGCCTTGCCGCCCGATTGCGCGAACAGATGCAACACGGGGCTCCAGCCGCCTGACATGGCGAGCAGATCGCACGGCAGTTCGCCCTGCTTCGCCCCGACCTGTCCGTTCGAATACGACGCCACCTCCACCGAGGCGACTCGCAGCTTGCCGTGGGCCACCGTGACCACTGCGCCGCCCATCACCTTCACGCCATAGCGCCGCGCCAGCGCGGGCAGTGTGCCCTTCGATTCGCCCGCACGCGGATCGATCAGCGTGACCTGGGCGCCGGCGGCCTTCAGATCGAGCGCGCATTGATAGCCGTCGTCGTTATTGGTGAACACCACGGCATTGCGGCCTGGCAGCACCGCATAGCGATGCAGATAGGTCGACACGGCCGAGGCCATCATCACGCCCGGCAGATCGTTGTTGCCGAACACAATGGGCCGCTCATGCGCGCCGGTCGCAAGAATCACGCGTTTCGCGCGGATCTTCCACATCAGTTCGCGCGTGCCCTTGCGTTGCGACACCGGCAGATGATCGGTGAGCCGCTGCGTCACTGTCACGAGGTTGTGGTCCTGGTAGCCGAACGCGGTGCTGCGGCACAGGATCTTCACGTCGGGCATCTGGCGCAGTTCGTCCTCGATCTTGTGCACCCATTGCAGCGCGGGCTTGCCGTCGATCTCCGCGCGGCACGACAGCAGCGAGCCGCCGAGTTCCGGCTGATCGTCCACCAGCGTCACGCGCGCGCCGGACAAGGCGGCCGCATGCGCGGCCGCGAGGCCGGTCGGCCCGCCGCCCACCACCAGCACGTCGCAATGCGCAAAGCACTTGTCGTAGCGGTCCGCGTCGTTGTGCTCAGGCGCCTTGCCGAGACCGGCCGCGTCGCGGATCACTTCTTCGTACTTCGGCCAGAACTTGCGCGGCCACATGAAGGTCTTGTAGTAGAAACCCGCCGGAATGAAGCGCGCGAATTTCTGATTGACCGCCATGCGGTCTTTTTCGATGCTCGGCTTCGCGTTCACGCTGCTGGCGACGAGCCCCTGATACAGCTCCACCTCGGTCGCGCGCGCGTTCGGCACCGCGTAAGCGCCGGTTTCGAGCTGCACGACGGCATTCGGCTCTTCCACACCGGCCGTCACAATGCCGCGCGGCCGGTGATACTTCCAGCTGCGCGCGACGAAATGCTCGCCATTGGCGAGCAGCGCCGAGGCCAGCGTGTCGCCCTGATAGCCCTGGTACTGGCGGCCGTTGAACGTGAACGTCAGCGGCAGGGCGCGATTAATGCGCCCGCCATTGGGGAGTCGGTCTTTCTGGCTCATTGCGTCTTACCCTCTTGTGCCTTGCCCTCGTTGCTGTCCATGGCGAGCAGCGGTCGCTCGAACGTCTCGTAGCCCTGGATCTCGTAGCTCACCGTGTCGCGCTGCGCCTTGAACCAGCGGCGGCAGCCTTGCGTGTGCATCCATTGCTCGCGATGCACGCCGCGCGGATTCTTGCGCATGAACAGGTAATCGCCCCATTCCTTGTCGGTCAGCTTGTCGGTGTCGAGCGGACGGGCGATGTCCGCTTCGCCGCCGCAGGAAAATTCGGTTTCGGCGCGAGGCCCGCACCATGGGCATTCGATCAGCAGCATGTGGTTCTCCAAGGTGTGGGATCAGTGAGCAACGGCGGCGGCGCCGTGCTCGTCGATCAGGTGGCCGGTATAGAACCGCTCCAGCGAGAACGGCGCGTTCAGCGGGTGCGGCTCGTCCTTCGCGATGGTGTACGCATAGGCCCATCCCGAACCCGGCGTGGCCTTGAAGCCGCCCGTGCCCCAGCCGCAATTGAAATAAAGCCCCTTCACGTCGGTCTTGCTGATGATCGGGCACGCGTCCGGCGACACGTCCACGATGCCGCCCCACTGGCGGTTCATCCGCACCCGCGAAAACACCGGGAACATTTCGACGATCGCCTCGAGCGTGCCTTCGATAATCTGGAAACTGCCGCGCTGGCCAAAACCCGTGTACTGATCGACGCCCGCGCCGATCACCAGATCGCCCTTGTCGGACTGGCTGATGTACGCGTGCACCGCGTTCGACATCACCACGGTGTTGACCACCGGCTTGATCGGCTCCGACACCAGAGCCTGCAACGGGTGGCTCTCCAACGGCAGCCGCACGCCGGCCATGTCGGCGAGCGTCGACGTGTTGCCCGCGGCCACCACCGCGACTTTCTTCGCCTTGATGAAGCCCTTCGTGGTATCCACGCCGGTCACCTGGCTGCCGTTGCGGCGAATGCCGGTGACCTGGCAGTTCTGCACGATATCGACGCCGGCCTGGTCCGCGCCGCGTGCAAAGCCCCAGGCCACCGCATCGTGACGCGCCACGCCGCCGCGGCGCTGGATCGACGCGCCGAGCACCGGATAGCGGCTATTCAGATTGATGGTCGGCTCGATTTCCTTGATCTGCGCGGGCGTGAGGAACTCGGCGTCCACCCCGTTCAGGCGGTTCGCATTCACGCGGCGCTCCGTGTCGCGCACGTCCTGCAACGTGTGGGCAAGGTTCATCACGCCGCGCTGGCTGAACATCACGTTGTAGTTCAGGTCTTGCGAGAGCCCTTCCCACAGCTTCATCGCCTTCTCGTAGAGCGCGGCCGACTCGTCCCACAGATAGTTCGAGCGGACAATGGTCGTGTTGCGCGCCGTATTGCCGCCGCCGATCCAACCCTTCTCCAGCACGGCGATATTGCGCACGCCGTGCTCCTTCGCGAGGTAATACGCAGTGGCGAGACCATGCCCGCCGCCGCCGACGATCACGACGTCGTATTCACGTTTGGGCTCAGGGCTCTTCCACTGCCGCTCCCAGTTCTCGTGATACGACATCCCGTTGCGCAAGAGGCTGAATATCGAATAGCGGCTCATCGTGGGTCCTTGTTGGTGCTGTCTTGACTGGTGCTTCGTGCTTGCTTCAAATCGGCTTCAAAGCGCGTTTCAACATTCGATGACGTTCACGGCCAATCCGCCGCGCGACGTCTCCTTGTATTTCGTCTTCATGTCGGCGCCGGTTTCGCGCATGGTCTTGATCACGTTGTCGAGCGAGACGTAATGCTGGCCGTCGCCCTTCATCGCCATGCGCGCGGCGTTCAGCGCCTTGATCGCGCCCATTGCGTTGCGCTCGATGCACGGAATCTGCACGAGTCCGCCCACCGGGTCGCAAGTCATGCCGAGGTTGTGTTCCATGCCGATTTCGGCGGCGTTCTCGACTTGTGTCGGCGTGCCGCCCATCACGGCGGCGAGCGCCGCCGCGGCCATCGAACAGGCCACGCCCACTTCGCCCTGGCAGCCCACTTCGGCCCCGGAGATGGACGCCGTTTCCTTGTAGATGATGCCGATCGCAGCAGCGGTCAGCAGGAACTCGACAATGCCTTCGTCGTTCGACGCATGCATGAACTTCACGTAGTAGTGCAGCACCGCGGGAATCACGCCGGCCGCGCCGTTGGTCGGTGCGGTAACGACACGCCCGCCGGCGGCGTTCTCTTCGTTCACGGCCATCGCGTAGAGGTTGACCCAGTCGAGCATGGAGAGCGGATCGCGCAGCGACTCTTCCGAGCGCGAGCGCAATTGCCCGCACAGATCCGCGGCGCGGCGCTTCACGTGCATCGGCCCGGGCAGCTCGCCGCGCTCCTTGCAGCCGCGTTCGACGCAGGCGGCCATGGTGCGCCAGATAGCCAGCAGCCCGGCGCGCACTTCCGCTTCGGGGCGCGCCGCGCATTCGTTGCGCAGGGTGATTTGCGCGATCGACAGCCCGGTTTCGCGGCACACGCGCATCAGATCGTCGCCGGTACGAAACGGATACGGCACCTCGGCGGCGGCGCGCACGCCGTTCACGCGGTCGCCTTCGCGGTTGACCACGAAGCCGCCGCCAATCGAGTAATACTCTTTCTCCACCAGCAACTGGCCGTTTTCGTCGAAGGCCTGAAACCGCATGCCGTTCGGATGCACGACGCTCGAACCCGGCGCACCCGGCATCAGCTTGCGGAAGAAGCCCAGGTGCTCGCGCTCATCGAATCTGATCGCGTGCTTGCCGAGCAGCACCAGTTGCTTCGTCGCGCGAATGGTCTGCAAACGCGATCCGATCAGGTCGGGATCGATCAGATCGGGCAGATTGCCCTCGAGTCCGAGCAGCACCGCCTTGTCGGTGCCGTGACCTTTGCCTGTCGCGCCGAGCGAGCCGAACAGCTCGGCCCTCACGCTGCGCACGAAACCCAGCAGGTTGGCGTCTTCGACATGCGAGACAAAGCGGCAAGCAGCGATCATCGGCCCGACCGTGTGCGAGCTTGAAGGACCGATACCGATCTTGAACAGATCGAAGACGCTGACGTTCATGGTGTGTCCCGTACGTTGCGATGCCTGGGTGGATTTGCCTCTATTGCACCGCACGTCAATTTGAACCGATAGAATAAAAACGGCATGGCAGTGGGATAGTGGCGTCAAGCGGGCCGCCTGCAAAGCGGCGCGGCGCATTTGCGATGAGTTCTGACGCATTTGCGACAGGCGCGCGAGCGGCGGCTGGCGATGCTGGCAACACCCGCCTGGCAGCCGCTAGACGGCGTTCCGCGCGGCGCGTCCGGTTCCCGGTGCTATGCTTGATCCAACTCTATTCGCTGCTGGCCGCCTGCATGAATTCCGCTGAAACGCTTCCCCTTCAATCCATCGACGGCACCCCGAAGCAGCGCATCCGCTTCGGCATCATCCTGCTGCCGAATTTCACGCTGACGGCGTTTTCCGGGTTCGTCGACCTGCTGCGCCTGTCCGCGGATGAAGGCGATTTCAGCAAGCCCGTGCGCTGTTCGTGGAGCGTGATAGGGGAAACCCTTGCTCCGGTGCGCGCGAGTTGCGGCATCCAGATCACACCGTGGGAAACGTTCGAGACGGCCGAGCCGTTCGACTACGTGGTGGTGGTGGGCGGCCTGTTGCACTCCGGACCCGCCGCCAGCGACGCGACGCTTGCCTTCATCCGCCGCGCCGCAGCGACCGATGCGACGCTCGTCGGCATGTGCACCGGCGTGTTCTCGCTGATGCGCGCGGGCGTGCTGGAAGGCCATCGCATCTGCGTGAGCTGGTTTCACTACTGGGATTTCATCGAGCGCTTTCCGTCGGTGAATGAGGAAGCGCTGGTCGCCGACCGGCTGTTCGTGATCGACCGGCGGCGTATTACGTGTTCCGGCGGACGCGCGTCGATCGACGTGGCCGCGGCGATCCTGCTGCGCCATTTCGAAACCGCCACGGTGCAGAAGGCGCTGCGGATTTTGCTGGTGGACGACATGCAGAAAGGCAACGCGCCGCAGCCGCACCCGCCGGGGCTCGCACCGGCCACGCATCCCAAGGTGAAGCGCGCGATTCTGCTGATGGAGCAGCACGTGGGCCGCTCGCTTTCGCTCGACGAACTGGCGCGCAAGCTCGATCTGTCGCCGCGCCAGCTGGAACGGCTCTTCAAGGCGGAAACCGGCAAGGCGCCGCAGGCCTACGCGAAGCAGGTGCGTTTGCGCACCGCCGCGTGGCTGCTCACGAGTTCGGATAAAACGGTGGCGGACATTGCGTCGAGCTGCGGCTTCTCGGATGCCTCGCACCTGGGCCGCGAATTCCGCAAGCAGTTCGGCCTGCCGCCGATGATGTACCGCGAGCAGCGCGGCACCGCGGCCGAAGTGGGCGACGGAACCGGCTACGACGAGACCTTCCCGGGGCGGGCGCAGGCGATCTCTCCGGCGATCTGAACGCGGGCCTTGCAAGCCCGCGTTTCTAGGCCATTACACCGCACGCGTCGCGCCACTCGGGCGGCGCGAGCGCTGGTCCATCACTTCCCTGCTACATACGCCTTCACAGCCGTCAAACCGTCCTTGCCGTCGAACGTCTTCACGCCCGCGAGCCACTTGTTGAGCACCGCCGGATTCGCCTTCAGCCACTCGCGCGCGGCGGTGTTCGGATCGGTCTTGTTCATGATCGGCAGCATGACGTGATTCTCGATGTCGGTCGTGAACTGCAGGTTCGACACCAGCTTCGCGACGTTCGGGCAGCGCGCCGAGTAATCGGTCGGCGTGACCGTCAGCACTTTGGCTTCGCCGTAGTTCGGGCCGAACACGTCGTCGCCGCCGGACAGATAGTCGATCTTCATCTGCACGTTCATCGGATGCGGCTCCCAGCCGAGGAACACGATCGGCTTCTTGTCGCGGATCGCGCGGTTCACCTCGACCAGCATGCCCGCCTCGCTCGACTCCACCAGTTTGAATTTGCCGAGCCCGAACTGATTGCTGTCGATCATCTTCTTGATCAGCGCATTGCCGTCGTTGCCCGGCTCGATACCGTAGATCTTGCCGTCGAGCTTGTCGTAGTTCTTCGCGATGTCGGAAAACGTCTTGATGCCGGCCTGATACGCGTAATCGGGCACCGCCAGCGTGTATTTCGCGCCGGTCAGATTCGGCGTGGGGAGCACGGTGAGCTGGCCGGCCTTTTTGAACGGATCGATCATCGGGTCCATGGTCGGCGACCAGTAGCCGAGGAACACGTCGATCTGCTTGCTCTTCACGCCGGCAAAAGTGATCGGCACCGAGGCGATCGTCTTGGTCGGCTTGTAGCCGAGCCCTTCGAGCACGGTCGACGCCAGTCCGGTGGTTGCCGCAATGTCGGTCCAGCCGACGTCGGCGAAGCGGACGTCGCGGCAGGTGGCGGGTTCGGCAGCTACGACGGACGACATGGACAGCGCGCACAGCGATGCAACCCACAAACGTTTCATGGCGATCCCTCAGGGTGATTAATGTTCGACTGGTTGGATGAAGCGAATTCTTTTATGTTGCCGCCGCGTTATACGACGCGCCCCCCGGCTTACGCGGACAAGCGCCGCTCGACGCTCGGCGCATGGCCGAACTGCGCGCGGTAGGCCTTGCTGAAATGGCACGGCGAGTGAAAGCCGCACACCGCCGTTACCCGCGCAATCGATGCATCCGTATTGCGCAGCAGTTCGCGCGCGCGGCGCAAACGCAGGGTCAGGTAATAGTGCGTGGGCGACACGCTCAGGAACATCTTGAACATCCGTTGCAAATGTCGTTGCGACAGGCGCACGAGCCGCGCGAGTTCGTCGAGCGAGAGCGGCTCCTCGATATTCGCCTCCATCAGCCGCACCACCTCGATCAACTCCGCGCGCGAAAAGCCCACCCGCGCGTCCACGGGAATGTGCTGGTAATCCGTCGAGCCGCGAATCCTCTCCACGATAAACTGTTCGGACACCTGAGCGGCGACGGCACTGCCGAGGCGCATGCCAACCAGGTTCAGCATCAGATCGAGCGGCGCGGTGCCGCCAGTGCAGGTCATCCGGTCGCGGTCGATCACGAACAGCTCGTCGGCGAAATGCACATCGGGGTAGCGCTGATGCAGCGGCGACATGTCTTCCCAATGCACCGTGCAGCGGTAACCGTCTAGCAAGCCTGCCGCCAGCAACGCATACGGCCCCGTGCAGATGCCACCAAGCGGAATCCCCTGGGCCGCCACTTCGCGCAGCAGCGCGATCACCGTGTCGTCCACGTAATCGCGCACATGCCAGCCGGCGCAGACGAACAGCACATCCGGCAGGCCGGCTTCGGCGAGCGTCGTGGTGGGTTTCACCGTGATGCCGTTGCTGGCTCGCGCCGGCTCACCGTCCGGCGTAATCACCGACCACCTGTAGTGCTGCGCGCGGCCCACGTAATTGGCCATGCGCAGCACCTCGACCGCGCTGGTGAACGCGATCATCGCAAAATTCGGCAGCGTCAGAAAGCCGACGTGCGCCAGCCCGGACAGCGGCGAACCGGCGTGAGGGCCGGGCGGCGGCGTGAGCGCGTCGCGCATCATGAGCGGCTCAGCCGCTCTGCGCCGCCGGCGCGCGGCGCACCTTCATGGCATTGCGCAAGCCCGACAGCAGCGGCGCGCGTGCCGTGCCCGGCGAGCGGCCGAAGCTTTCCGTGATGCGGTCGAGAATAATCGCCAGCATCACCACCGAGAGGCCGCTTTCGAAACCGAGCCCGATGTCGAGCCGTTGGATACTGGCCAGCACGTCGTTGCCGAGACCGCCCGCGCCCACCATCGAAGCGATGATCACCATCGAGAGCGCCATCATGATGGTCTGGTTCACGCCCGTCATGATCGACGGCAACGCATTCGGAAACTGTACCTTGTAGAGCAGTTGCAGCGGCGTACAGCCGAACGCCTGCCCTGCTTCGACGATTTCGCGGTTCACATGCTTGATGCCGAGCGACGTGAGACGCACCGCGGGCGGCATGGCGAAAATCACCGTGGAGAGAATCCCCGGCACGCGGCCGAGACCGAACAGCATCGCCGCCGGAATCAGGTAGACGAAAGCCGGCATGGTCTGCATCAGATCGAGCACGGGGCGCACCATCATTTCGACGGTGCGGCTCTTCGCGGTCCAGATGCCGAGCGGCACGCCGAGCAGCAGGCTGATCAAGGTCGACGACAACGTGAGGCCGAGCGTGATCACCATCTGGTCCCAGAAACCGGTGCCGTAGATCAGCAGCATCGCCAGCAGCGTGAATGTGGCGAAGCGCCAGCCCACCCGCCACAGACCGACGCCGACGAAGAACGCCATGAGCGCCCACATCGGCACCGCTTGCAGGCTGTGCTCGATCAGCGCGGCGAAGCTTTCGATCACCTTGCCGATGGAGTCGAACGTTTTTGCGTCGTGGTCGAGCAGGTAGTGAACGCCGTGATCGACCCAGGCGCCAATAGGAATGATTTCAGACATGGGAACTCCGATGGCGCGTAAGAACATTCAGCACGTTCGTCTTGTTGACCGAACCACAGTAAGAGCCGTCCGCCTCGACCACCGGCAGCGGCGCACGGCTCGCCACCACGCGCTCGACCACATCATCGAGCGGCGTGGTGCGGCGGATGCATTCGATCTGGTTGAGCTGCGGCGAGGCGCTGCCCATTGCGTCGCGGCACACGAAGCCGCGGAACTTGCGCTCGCTGTCGAGTACGAACGCGTATTCGGCGCTGCCATTGAGCGTGGCGGCCACGCTCGAGGCGTCGATCTGCGACGAGTGCTGCATGAGCGGCACGGCGTCGGTCTGCATCAGATCGCCGGCGGTCAGGTAGCGGCTCGTGTCGATGCCTTCGAAGAAAGCCCGCACATAGTCGTCGGCGGGATTCGTGATGATCTGTTGAGGCGTGCCGACCTGGACCACCCTGCCGCCTTCCATGATGGCGATGCGCGTGCCGATGCGCATGGCTTCTTCGAGATCGTGCGAGACGAACAGGATGGTGCGCTGCTGCTCGCGTTGCAGATCGAGCAGCACGTTCTGCATTTCCTTGCGCTTGAGCGGGTCGAGCGCGGAGAACGCCTCGTCCATGATCATCAGCGACGGGTTGACCGCCAGCGCCCGCGCGAGCCCCACGCGCTGCTGCATGCCGCCGGAGAGCTGCGCGGGCAGCTTCTGCGCAAACGGCGCGAGGCCGACCTGTTCGAGCACGGTCATCGCGCGCTTTTCGCGCTCCTTGCGTCCTATGCCCGCCACTTCGAGCCCGAACGCCGCATTGGAGAGCACGGTTCGCTGCGGCATCAGCGCGAAGGACTGGAACACCATGCTCATGTCCTTGCGGCGCAACGCCGTCAGTTCGGCGCGCGGCACGCTGGCCACGTCGCGGCCGTCGATCAGCACCTTGCCGGCCGTCGGCTCCACGAGCCGGTTGATCAGACGAATCAGCGTCGATTTGCCGGAACCGGACAGGCCCATCAGCACGAAGATCTCGCCTTCCTGGACTTCGAACGACACGTTGTGCACGCCGACAATCTGACCGGTGCGCGCGAACACTTCTTCTTTCGTCGCGCCGCCGGCCAGCATGCCGAGCGCCTCTTTCGGACTGGTGCCGAACACCTTGCACAGCCCTTCGACCACGACCTTGGGGGAATTCATTGAATGCTCTCTCCTTTGTCGACTGGAGTTGGCGCTTTAGCGCTTACTCCGGTCCCATGCCTTTAGGCGGTCGACCGGAGTTGGCGCTTTGGCGCTTACTCCAGTCCCATGCCAGCTGGTTGCCGCGGTGGCGGACGTCCGTCCGCGCTGTGCATACATAGTTGCCAGAAAAAAGTGCGCCTAGCCGACTATTTGCGACAACCACCTGTGGAAATACGACACCCGGCGCGCGCGGGCACCGCAAAATGGCGACCGAAGCCTTGCTGGGCAAGGGTTTGAGGGGTATCGAAGCGCTTCGCGAGCGATGTCGCGCCAGAGCAAGTCAAGGTGGCGCAGGGCGAAAAACCGCTGATCGGCACAACCGCCGCGGTATTTTTCCGCAACGCAACAAACGTCCGGACCCTCAGCCGATGCTGTGGCGAGTCCGCGCGATGGTGTGGAGGATCACCCGCAAAGGGTCAATGGTGCGCGCGCATGACCTGCAGCAAACGGTCGGCGCGCGCGAAATACCAGATCGCGAGGCCGCCCAGTACCGGGTACATGCAACACAGACGCGCCAGCGCCCAAACCTCAGTCGAAAAACTCATGACGCTCCCCGCTTCATCAGGTATGCCTGCCGGCAAAAGACTCGAAATGGCGCGACCGGGTTATACGTTGTTTGAATTGCCGGTTCGGGCCAGGTTGGGATCAAAAGCAGCGCCGCCAATTGCGCGTTCGGAAGGAAAACCGGAGGTTTGGAAGGAAAACCGGAGGTCTAGCCCGGTTCATCGTGCACGGAAATGATTATGGCAACCTTAAGGCCGCGCACTGTTACTCCGTGTTACCAATCTCGCATCCTTCTTGCACCTGCAAACAGGCGCCCTGCCTACACTGCGCATCATCTTCAGCGCCATTGCCTGCCATTGCCGGGCAACAGGAAAAAAACATGCACAAGAACCTATTATCCGCAATTCTCGGCGGCACGATATTGGTGGCTTCCTCAGTCGCGTCGGCGCACGTCGACGTGGGCATCGGCATCGGCATTCCGGGGCCGGTATTCGTGCCGGCGCAACCGGTTTACGTGGCCCCGCCGCCGGTCGTGTATGCACCACCGCCCGTGGTTAGCTACGGCTACGGCGAAGACTGGCGCGAGCGCGAATGGCACGAGCGGCATGAGTGGCGTGAACGCGAGTGGCGTCACCACGAGCACGAGCGCGAATGGCGCGAGCGTCATGGCTGGGGCGACGACTAAGCCGCGCGTGCAAACGCGAACCCCGCTGCGCCGCCTAAGGAAAAGTTAAGGCCTCTCTGCTTATTCTGTGATCACGCACCGGCCGCATTGGCCGGTGCTGCTCCATCACACTCGCGGAGAAACGCCATGCAATCGCTCAAGCAACTCGTACTCGTCGCCTCGCTCGTCGCTGTTCCTGCGCTGTCGTTCGCGCAATCCACGACGCAACCGCCAGATTCCACCACAGGCGTCACGACCACCGCACCCGCCGCTTCGATGCGCGATACACCGGGCAGTCAGAGGGCAGCGCAATCTCAGCAGGCGTCCCACAACGGTTACCGCCTCGGCGAAAGCTCCGGATACGGCACGCAAGCCGCAGGTTCTTCCCAATCGTCACAACGGCTGGCGCCGCCCTTCGCCGGCAAGGACTCGTCGGTGTTCAGGCATTGACGATCCGTGCGTAGCTATTGGCACACGCCAAACGCCGCTCGATTCCGAAGACGGAGAGATCACGGCCGCGCAAGCGGCCGGATGAAACCCACAGTGATATCGTAAGCACAGCTTAGTCTGATTCACTGAGTGTCGTTTCTTGCCGCTGTGCTCCTGCCCAGCGCGCAAAATCTTCCGGTGGCAGCGGCGGCGAATACAGATACCCCTGGTAGATCAGGCAGCCGTGATCATGCAAAAAATCACGTTGCGCCTGCGTTTCCACGCCTTCCGCAATCACGCTCAGCTTCAGCACGTTGCCGATATTGATGACCGTCTGTGCCAGCGATTCGGCCATTGCATCGGTGCCGATACCCCGCACAAAGCTTTTATCGATCTTGAGTTCCTTGACGGGGAAACGATGCAGATAGCTGAGCGACGAGTAACCTGTCCCGAAGTCGTCTATCGAGAGCGCGATGCCGAGGGCATGCAGCGCATCGAGCGACGTGCGAATGTCTTCGACCGACTCATCGAACATGACGCGCTCGGTCATTTCAAGGATAAGGTTGGCAGGCTTCAGACCATGGACCCAGAGCGTCTCCGCGATAAAGCCCGGATAATCCGCACGCTTGAAGTCGGCAGCGCAGACGTTCACTGACACGCTCGGTACGTCGAGACCGGCGGCCCGCCACGCGGCGAGTTGACGGCAAGCCTCGCCGAGGACCCAGCCATCCAGTTCCGCAATCAGGCCGCTTTCTTCCGCAATGGCGATGAAGCGGTCGGGTGCAACGGTTCCCAGTTTCTCGTCATGCCACCGCACCAGCGCCTCGGCTCCATGCAGCCTACCCGTCGTGTCGATCTTGGGCTGGTAGGCGACGCTCAGGGTTCCCCCTCGCAACGCCCGCTGCAGCGCGATTTCCAGTTCCAGTTGCTCCTTGGCCTGACGCTCGTACATGGGTGCATAGAAATGCACCTGGTTGCGGCCGGTGCTCTTTGCCTTGTACATCGCCATGTCCGCATTGCGCAGCAAGGTATCGGCGTCCAGCCCGTCGTGCGGATACAGTGCGACGCCAATGCTCGCGCTGAGCGTAATGCTGGTGTCGTACTTCGCATTGACGGTAATGGGCTGATACAGGGCCTGCAGGATGCGACCTGCTACGTGGGCGGCCCGGTGCACGTCGCAATCCTGCAGCACCGCCAGGAACTCGTCTCCACCAAGGCGGCCAATCACGTCCTCACCCCGCACGTAATTGCGCAGCCGCCGCGCGACTTCGCTCAATACTTCGTCGCCGGCAGAGTGGCCTTGCGTGTCGTTCACGCGCTTGAAACGGTCCAGATCGATGAACAGTATGGCGAACTGCGACGAATGCCGGCTGGCGTCCGTCAGGATACGGAGCATTTCCTTATTGACCTGTGCCCGATTCGGCAAACCGGTTAGGGCATCGAACCATGCCAGCGTCTGCAACTGACGCTCCATGGCGAAGCGCTTGCGCAACTGCCCGCCGAACATCAGGCACAGCATGATGGTCAGCACATCCAGGATGGCGGTGACCGTGCCAATGGCCAACGCGCGCTTGCGCCACCCGGCGTAGATATCCTGAGTCGCCAGACCCACCACCACGACGAGCGGATAGTTGCCGATCCGTCTGAAGCTGTAGAGGCGTTCGATATGGTCGAGCACGGCCACGTCGATATAGGTTCCGTGATCGGATTGCACGAGCGGGGGAAACGAATGGCCGCCGGCGAGCGAGTTGCCTATGTCGGCCCTGCGATACGGCTGCCGCATCAGGACAGTCCCGTCCGTGCGCAACAGGGTCAGTGTTCCGTGATCGCCGAGTATCGAGCCTTCGAACAACTGGTGGAAATAGCTGAGCCTGAGTGTGCCTGCCACAATGCCTGCAAAGCGGCCATTCGCATCGCCAAGACGGAGGCTCAGCGCAATCGTCGGTTGATCGGCGTCGCCTATGTGGGGCAAGTAGGGCTTGCTGAGATACACGCCCGCATCTTGCCGATGCTGGTGCACCTGAAAGTAATCGCGGTCGCTCACATTGACTTTGGGCGCCACGATCCGGTGGGAATCGAGGATGCTGTTGCCCGCGGCATCCGTCGCGAATATCGTGCCGAGCTCGCTTATGTTGTTGGCCGCGCTGAAGGCGACGAGCCGCCGCGCGTCAGGTGTGAGCTGGAGGACGCTAGGGGTCTCCATGCTGGTCACGACGCTGCGCATGGCAAGCTGGTAGATGTCGAGATTGCGCTCGGTCTCCTTTTGCAGGGAGATTACGAGGTTCTGCGCGGTATCGTGCGCCTGCGCCATGGCGTCCAGCCGCATCTGATAGAGCGAGACCGCCGTGACGCCGGTCGTGGCAAGCGTGATGCCTATCCCCGCGACAATGAACAGGGCGGGCTTCGCCAGAAAGGAATACCGGATTCGAATCATAGTGTTCCGGATCGCCTCCGCATCCGGCCTGCCCTCACATCAGTCATCGATTCGAACGACAAGTGCCATTATGGGAACCCCTTGCCTCACGACGTGTGCGGCACTTAAGGCGGTATATCGACCAGAAAAGGGAAATCTTTACACCCTGACCAGCCGGCCAGGTCGCATTGAGCAGGCAAAAAATACCGGTGTCAACCCGGGCCGTCTACGTCTGCGGAGACTCGGTCCAGCGCCGATAGAAAGATCCCCATCCGGGATGCACGACGCATCACCGCAACTCTATATCGGAACCGATCAAAATTTCATTAATTTTAAAAAACCGCGCTCACTGTAATAAAACTTTCGCAAAGCCGGTGTAGGAGCCAAATTTCAATTGCAATGCCAACCTATAAATGCAATATTCAAATATAAATTCGCCGATAAATTCGACGCCAGCGGCACCATCATTTAAGTCCCCGGTTCAAACCTTCAGATCATACAAAATTTCACCTAAAGCCTTTCCAGACAGGCATCGCGAGGCTTCAGCAACGGTCTGAACATTGCAATTTGCCGTCTTTTGTCACAGAATAAATCAGCAGACAAAAACGCCGTCACATAAAAATTCATTCCACATATTGCAATCGCACATTGAGCGGTTATGATGGCGTCTCCGTATTTTTTATTTCCTGAATGACCGCTTTACGGGGCGCAAGCATATTTACCGGACATTCACGGTGGCTGGGTAACTAATACTTGCCCGCGCCGACAGACTTAATCAAGGAGACGACATGTTGAGTCCTCATGAATTCGCCACCTTGAAGCTCATCAAGGACGCGCCGGACCAGATCGAACTGGACCGCGCTGAACTCGACGTTCTGCTGGAGCGGCAACTCATCTCGCTGGAAAAGCTCGCTTCCGAACGCCTGCGTCCGCAGATTACGCGCGACGGCGACTCCATGCTCAGGGCGATCGCGCGCATGTACCCGGCGTCTGCGCCGTCCGTCGCGCAGCCGTGAATAACATCGCGGCGTTCGCCCCCCAACGTTGGAGTGCGAGCGCCGTTTCTGAAGTTGTAGAGTGCCTGTTGATGTGCCACACGAAGTGTCGACCGTCCGAAGTCTTCGCGATGCGTGCTGCCTGGCAAGCGTCCTTGCACTTCGATTAATCCACCATCGCTATCCGCCGCAACACACCCGTCCGATCGGGAATTCGCGCGCTGGATTGAATATTGAGGATTTTTACCATGAGTCTATCGAGCCCCGATCCGGTTGCGGCCGCGAAGGCCAACGTCGAAGCGTTCTACGCGTTGACCGGCAAGGTATTTGAAGGCGTCGAAAAACTGGCCGCGTTGAACCTGCAAGTCACGAGGACCACGCTGGCCGAGGTGCAGGAGCACGTGACCAACGCGCCCGGCGCCACGGATCCGCAGCAATGGTTCACGCTGCAGGCAGGTTGGACCGGACCGTTCACTGAAAAATGGCTGTCTTATAGCCGCCAGGTGTTCGACATTGCGTCCGCCACTCAGGCCGGGATCACGCAAGTCGCGCAGGCGCAGTACGACCGTTATAACGCGCGCGTGCAGGCGCTTGTCGAAGAAGCGGCCGAGCGCGCTCCGGCCGGTTCCGAAGCAGCGGTCACCGCGTGGAAATCGGCGCTGGCCGCCACCACGAACCTGTTCGAGACGCTTCAGAAGACGAGCCAGCATGCCGTGCACGTTGCAGAGAGTCAATTCGAGGCAGTCACCGCCACGGCCTCCAAGGCTGGCGCGAAGCGGTAAACCTGACACGGGCAGCAATGCCCGTGATTCAATGCTTTCTGCATATACAGGATTCCTTACATATTACCGAATCAAATCTTTCAGCATCCGGCTTCCGGGCCGAACAGGCAGTTGTTTTAGATGGTTCAGATGAGCACGACCCAGCTTTTAGGAGGACGATTCGATGGCAAAGCAGATCGCGGTGGTGACGGGTGGTATGGGTGGACTTGGCGAGGCGATCAGCATCAAGCTGCATGACGCCGGCTACGCAGTCGTGGTCACGGGTTCGCCGGGCAACACCGGTGCGAACGAGTGGCTCGCCCGGATGGACACACAAGGGCGCCAGTTTCGCGCCTATACGGTGGACGTCGCCGATTACGACTCGTGTGAAAAATGCGTGGCGCAAATCAAGGCCGAAGTTGGCCCGGTCGACATTCTGATCAACAACGCCGGCATCACGCGCGACGCCAGCTTCAAGAAGCTCGACAAAGTCAATTGGGACGCGGTGATCCGCACCAATCTCGACTCGGTATTCAACATGACGAAGCCGGTGTGCGACAGCATGGTCGAGCGTGGCTGGGGCCGCATCATCAACGTGTCGTCGATCATCGGCTCCAAGGGCGGGTTCGGCCAGACCAACTACGCGGCGGCAAAAGCCGGCATGCACGGCTTTACGAAATCGCTGGCACTTGAAGTGGCGAAAAAGGGTGTCACGGTCAACACGATCTCGCCCGGCTATATCGCCACGAAAATGGTGATGGCGGTGCCCGAGGAAATCCGCGAGACAAAGATCATTCCGCAGATTCCGGTCGGCCGGCTCGGGCAGCCCGAAGAAGTCGCCGCCCTCGTGCTGTACCTCTGCTCGCGCGAAGCGGGTTACGTGACCGGCGCCAATATTGCCATCAACGGGGGCCAGCACCTGCAGTAAGCCGCCAGATCTGTCATGGAGATTCCGATGAGTGAAGCAGTGGCAATCGTTGTAGGTTCGCTCGTGCTGGCAGTAGCGCCCGTGTTCGTCGTCGCGCATTACTACCGGGAGTTGATGCGTCGCAGACGGCTCAGGCAATTGGATCACCGTCACTACTGGCCGCACTGGAACAGTGCGCGGCACTGAGGCATTGAGGCATTGAGGCAGGCATCGAGCTTCTACGCTCGCCATGCCGATGCGGCGACATCTGACGTCGCCGCATCGCTGCCCGCACTCAACGCGGCCAGGCGCTCACCAGATTGGTGACGTTGACCGTGCCGATGCCAGTGGCAAAATTCCAGCCAGCACCGGTGCCGTACGCTTTCGAATAGCTGCTGCTTCTGGTTGAGAGGACGCCGTAATTGCCGCTTGGGCGATAGCAATCAATCGTGCCCGTGCAGTTTACGTCCATGTCACCGAGCGTAACGTCATAGAAGATGCAGGTACTGGCGGCGCCATTGCCACGACTCGAATTGCAGGTAGTGGTCCCGCCTGCCAGATATTCCGTGGCCGCGAGGGAATAGTAGACCGGGTTCGGATTGCCCTGCCGGGATCCGGTTGCCTGGTTCACCAACGCCTGGAACCCGGCCCAGATCGGCGCGGCGAACGACGTTCCGCCGCCGCCGGCCCACCCGCTCGGAGCACCTGTGCAAGCCGCGCCGCCATCCGGCACGTCGGAATCGCAGACAATATAGTAGTGGCCCCACACGCCGTTGGCCGCGAAGAGTGAGACGTCAGGAAGATCGCGCACGCCGTCGGCGGGGTTGCCCAGCAATAGCAGCAGCGACTGCCAGACCGGTTTGGCATACGCGCGGCACGTTCCACTCACCACACCGCTTAGTGACGGCGCACCCGCCGCGCACCCGCTCGGCCCACCGCTGCCGCTCGCCGTTGTCAGGTAATACGCGCTGCCGGTCGGACTGTTGCAAAAACCAGTCGAGCCATAGGTCGTGCGGTAGCCGTTCGCCGCGGCAATCAGCACGCTGCCGCAGGAATCGTTCCACGGGATTTCCGGAACATAAGAAATCGCCGAGCCGCCGGTCGCGGTATTGGTTGCGGTCCAGTAAGAAGCCGTGGTGCGGGCATAGGTGTCACCGAAATCAGTGCCTCCAACCGCGACGTTGTAGGGCGTCGAGGCAAAGCCGTTGACTCCGATTCCATGGGTCGCATTACGCAGATCTGCGTCGCAGCTTGCTGCCCCTTCGTCACCGGCGGAGACAAACACGGAGATGCCGCGAGCGACCGCCTGCTGGTAGACCGAAAGGTAAGCGGCATTGGCGGCGGCCCCGTTCAGCGCCTCGCATTCGCCATAGCTGATGCTGATAATTGCCGGCGGGTTGCTGCTGTTCACGAAGTTCTGGAGTGCGATCAGGCCACCAAACGTGGTACTGGTGTCCCCGCAGGACGCGAGTACCACGGCGGCGCCTGGGGCCGCGGCACTAGCCCATTCCGCGTCCAGTTCAGCTTCTCTCTCGTTGCCGGCAACGACGCCGGGATTCGTGCAATTGTTGACGCCAGTGGCCGGCGACGGATGGACTTGTGCAAAGGAGCCCGATGTGTAGCCGGACAATCCGAACGCTGAGCGGAAGGTCGTCCAGTCGGCGGGACTGTAAACGTTTGTGTTCTCGATCACGACGATCGTCTGCCCCTGGCCGGCGATGCCGGCACGAAACACCGGGTTCAGATTGTAGATCGTAGCGAGATCCGCGGGAGCGACCGCATGATAGGTCGAACTACCGCTGGTGTACGTGTATTCGGGTCTGGACTTGAAATTCGTGTGCGGCCGGAAGTCATTCAGCGACACGATCCCATTCACTACATCCGCGAGTGCTGCCGGAATGCGAGGATTGCTCATGTTCGCGACATGCCCGACGCCACCCACGTCGAGGTGATGAATTTCTGTCTTGAACGCGTCGCGAATCTGCGCGGCGGTCCCCGAAAAGTCGATCACCATGCCACCCGCCTGCACGCCGTTCACCGTGAGCCCGTGCCTCGAAAGCCAATTGCTGACGATGCTCACATCGGCGTCCGACGGACCGAATTCCGCGCGCAATTGCCCGGCCGTTAGCCACTGATGGAAATAAGGTGACTTCGGATCATGAAGTAGATCGATAAAGTGCGCGAGCGCCGCTTCGGTCTCGGCTGGGCGCTTCAGCAGAAGCTGCATGTGGTCAAGCACGAGCGTGTCGCCGACCCGTCCGCGATCGTTGTTCGCGTTTGCTTCGGGCCGGATATTGCCGGTCAGCTCCATGGTCTGTCGCTCGTCGACAATCTGGGTGACGAGCTGGCGGGTGGTTTGCGCAATTGCTTTGGATGACGTACAAAAAACCGTAACAAGCATTAGAACTACTACCAGGAACCGTAATTGGGATCGAGTGAACATGTCGTTCCTCCCTACGCGCCCTCGCAGCATCGGCCAGCCACCTTGTGCGTCCGAAACTCAGTAGCAAGTCGTTTTCGGATCTTGTCGAGACAGCACCCCAAGTCAGTCAATCAATAGTAGGAGCCATTGTGCCGCTGTCAAGGCTTCGCCGGCCTATGTTCGTTTGCACGATTCGACGAGCCCGAGTTCATCAGGTATGCACCATCATGCGACACGTTATTTCGCTATGCCAGATCGAAAAGGCGTTTGATTCGTGCGTTCTCACGAAAGCGCAGCTATGCTCGATCGGTAGCCTGCTTCTGCAGTTGGGTCGGCACTGCCGCATGGTGGGCCATCACGATCAATTTAATGTGGCAGCGCCTGCTGCATCACGCGGCGCCGGCGAAAAAAAACGCGAGATGCTGATTGCCCAGCGTCTCGCGCCAACCTGGTACCTCTACTGCAATCGGTCTAGCGAACCAGAAACCCGTACGTCAGCGGATCGCGCTCGTCCACGATCCAGTTCGCGAAGCCGCAGACGAAAGCGTTGCCCTCGACTTCCGGAATCACGGCCTTGAAATCGCCCACGGTGGTTTCGCTCAGCACACGCCCTTTGAACACGGTGCCGATGATGGATTCGTTCACCAGCGTGTCGCCCTTCCCTAACTCTCCACGCAGATAGAGCTGGGCCACGCGGCCGCCCGTTCCGGAACCGGTGGGCGAACGGTCCACCTCCCGGTCGGCGAAGACACAACAGTTCGCTTGCGTCGAACCGGCATGCCGCGGCGCATTGGCGATGATGGTCCCGTAGATGTGGTTGATCTCAGGGATATGCGGGTGCTCGACGGGGAACGCCTGATTGGCGGCCGCCTTCACTTCCGCGCCGAAACGGATGAGCTCCTCCACGGACGATTCCCGCACTTCGAGACCGTGCGGCTGACCATCGGTATAGAAGTAGAACGCCCCGCCAAACGCGATATCGCCGGTCACCGCGCCGAACGACGGCGTCTGCACCGTCACGTCCTTCTTCCAGATAAACGACGGCACGTTGACAAAGCGAACGTTGCCCGCGTGCTCGCCGTCCCACTTGACGAACGCTTCAATGAACCCGCATGGCGCGTCGATGCCGACGCGCGTTTCGGGAATCTCACGCTGCACCCAGCCCAGTTCGACCGCGGCCGTCGAGAGCGCGATCACACCGTGCCCGCAGTGGTCGCTGTAGCCTTCGTTGTGAAGGAAGATGATGCCGAAATCCGCGTTCGGACTGACCGGTTCGGTCAGATAGCCGCCGTACATATCGGCATGGCCGCGCGGTTCGAACATCAATGCCGTGCGGATCTCGTCGGCGTTTTCCTTCAGCCATGCGCGCCGCTTGACGATGGTGTCGCCAGGCAGACGCGGCAGGCCGCTGGTGACGATGCGGAATGCTTCCCCGCCGGTGTGAACTTCAACTGTCGAAATAGTGCGTGTGATTTTCATGTCTGCTTCATGAAGTCGGTGGAGCTACTGCCGGTGCTACTTCCGTTGCTACTCCCGTTATTCGCCGTACGGAACCGGCAGGCCGTTCTTGATGATGTAGACCGTGGTCGGCGCGCCCTTCAGGTCGCCGTACTCGTCGAACGAGTAGGTGCCGGCCACGCCCTTATAGTTTTCCTTCGCCAGTTGCGCGGTCAGCTTCGCCTTGTCGGTCGTCGTGCCGGCCTTCACCATCGCATCGGCAAGCAGCTTCACGCCGTCGTAATAGCTGACCGCGTAGACCTGCGTATCGATGTTGTAGGCCGCCTTGTACTTCTGCAGGAATTCGCGGCCAGCGGCAGACTTCTCGAGTGCGATACCGCCTTGAGCGCAGTAGACGATCGACGCCGCGTCGCCGGCCACCTTGCCCATATCAGCCGAGCAGATGCCGTCGCCGCCCAGCAGCTTCGCGCGCAGGCCGCGTTGACGCATCTGCTTGGCCATCGGCGCGCCTTGCGCCGCGTAACCGCCAAAGAAAATCACGTCCGGATTCTTCGCTTTGATGGTGGTGAGAATCCCGAGGAAGTCGGTCGCCGACGAGCTGGTGAATTCCTGGTCGACGATCTGGATGCCGTTTGCCTTCGCGACCTTGATGAACTGCTCGGCCACGCCCTGGCCATAGGCCGTGCGGTCGTCGATGACGGCCGCCGTCTTCGCTTTCAGGGTCTTCGCGGCGAACTGGCCCATCGTGCCGCCCAGTTGCTCGTCGCTCGCACCGATACGGAAAATGTTCTTGAAGCCCTGCTTGGTCAAAGCCGGATTGGACGCGACCGGCAAGATCGGCACGCCACCCGTGTTGTAGACACGCGAAGCCGGAATCGCCACGCCCGAGTTGTACGGTCCCACGACCGCGACGACTCCGCTATCCACCAGCTTCTGCGCGACCTGCACACCGACTTTCGGGTCAGCCTGGTCGTCTTCCGAATCGAGTTTGAAGGTGACCTTCTGTCCCGCCACGGTGACGCCCGTCTTGTTCAGTTCGTCGATCGCGAGGCGCGCGCCGTTCTCGTTGTCCTTGCCGTTCGGCGCCTGCGGTCCGGTAAGCGGAGCCGAGTGGCCGATGGTGACGACGACTTGTGCGCTTGCGGACAAGGTAAAACCAGCGGCCAGCAGTGCGGCCATAGTTGTGGCGAGACAGCGCATACCGAACTCCAAGTGGGTTAAGGAAAGACCAGGTTATTCGTAAGATGGTCTATATACAACGTCATTTCAAAATTAAAGAACAATTTTTGGTTCAATTCAAACCAATATGCAGCAATATCAGCGTAAACGCTGGTCGGATCCGCTGGCCTGGCTCAGCGCCTTGCGTGCGGCACGGCACGCCGCCAGATCCCACGCGGCACAGCCGACGCTCTTGAACAGAAGCGGCGCATCCGGCCTGAGTTGGCCGGTCAGTGCTTTGGCGAGCGAACCGACCGCTTGCCAGTCGACCTTCGCCTGAATCAGGTCGCCCGCTTCATGCTGCGCACCGACCGGGTCGTCGACCACGACGAAACTGCCGTCAATCGTGCTCTTGCCGATTTCCGCCGCGTCGGGCGTGAAAGCACCGACGCCGACGACCAGACGGCCTGGCCGCGCGGGCTGCGTATAGACGGGGGATTTGCTGGTGGTCAGCGTGATGACGACGTCGACGCTGTCCGGGATGACATCGCCATCCAGTGCGGACAGGTTCGGCGCCACGGCACGGGTGCGCGCGGCGAATGCTTCCGAGGCGGCCCGCGAGGTGCCTTTGGTGAACAGCTTCGCCTCCGGGAAGCTGGCCGCGAGCGCCTCGGCATGGTTGGCCGCCTGTTGCCCGGTGCCGATGATGAGGATCTCGCGTGGCTTCATGCCATGCAGTGTCTGGATGCCCAGCACCGTCACGGCCGCGGTGCGACGCCCGGTCACGGTCGGTCCGTCGAGCACGAACAGCATCTCGCCGGTATGGGCGTCGCAGGCGATGACCTGGCCATGAATCGTCGGAAGCTGGCGCGCGCCGTTCGTGGGGCACACATTCACCAGTTTATGAATGGCCATGTCTTGCGCGCTGGCCGGCATCGACAGCATCACCCCGCCCTCCTGCATCGGAATGGCGAGGCGCTCAGGACTCACGACGTGCCCCGCGCCGTACTCAATGACAGTCTCCCGGAGCACCCGCACGAGCGACGGATAGTCCAGCAATGGCGCGGTGGCCTGGGCGTCGAAATGTTGGAGGCTGACAGAGGTCATGTGCGGGTTCGCGTGTATAGAGTGGTGCCGGGGCGCGCGCCAAAGGCTCGCACCAATTGGGTGAAAAACGATCCAATCCGGGGTGGTTGTTGCGCGACCCAGATTGCCAGTTGGCGTTCATTTAATGGGCAGAATTTATACCAATTTATCGAGTACAACAAGCCAATCCACGAGAAATCTCCAATTTTGGCTTATCGCAAGACCACGTGTGGCATAAATTGGCGTCTACCGGGCCTGATCGGAAACCAGTTCCCCAATAGCGGGTGCGGCATTGGAGCGCTTGACACTCAAGGCGCCAGCCGTGGGGATGTCTTCTCCAAATCGCAAAGTGGTATATTCTGAAACCACCTTGCACGCCCGCCGGACTTCCACATGGCTTCCACCCGTCCCGAATTTGAGAGCAGCTTCCGCCCGTTGCAGATCTACGAGCAGGTCTCGGAAAAGATTCGCGCGGAGATTCGTTCCGGACGCTTCCTGCCGGACGCACGTTTGCCGTCCGAGCGTGAACTGGCGGCGCGATTCGGCGTCGGACGGCCGGCGGTTCGCGAAGCCATCGGCGCGCTGCAAAACGAGGGGCTCGTCATCACGAAGCGCAACTCCGGCACCTATGTCGCGTCGGCGGCCGGCCAGTTGCTGGCGGACGCGGCGTCGAATGCGCACGCCGCGGGCGAACTCGCCCCCGACTTCAGTCCGTCGGCAACGTTAGATGTCCGATTGATTCTGGAGCCCGCCATTGCGCGCCGTGCGGCCGCACATAAGAAGCGGGACCGGCTGGCCGAGCACTATCTCTCGCAGATGGAAACGTTGACCGACGTGGCGGATGCGGAAGAGCGCGCGCTGTGGAACAACAGCGACCGGCTCTTTCATCGCCAGCTCGCGGTCATGACGGGGGATGGCTTGCTGGTGAAGATCGCGGAGGAAATTGCCGCGACCATGGATCAGTCGCTCTGGAAACGCCTGAAGGACGACGGCATCTACGACCCGACGCGAATTCGCCTGTACGTGGCCGAACACCGGCTGATCTACGAGGCCATCGTGACCGGCAATGCCGACGCGGCGGCATTCTATGTCGAGCAGCACATTCACCGTGTGCAGCGGGACATCGCGCCGCAGTAGCAGGCGATTGATGGGATGCGTGCGGGGATGCGTGCGGAGATGCGCCGCCTGCGCCGGGGAATGACGCAGACGGCGGACGCAGACGGCGTCCAGGAATCAGTTAATCATCCTGCTCGCCGCGCTTGACGGCTCAGGCGAACTGCTCACGCAGCCACTTTTTGTTGATCTTGCCGACACTGGTCTTCTGCAACGATTCGACAAATTTGATTTCTTGTGGAACGGCATATTTGGAGATCTTCCCGGCCGTCGCGAACGTCATCAGGTGCTGCCTGATCTCGTCGGCGCCGACCATGATGCCCTCCTTGAGCACGATGAGCGCCACCGGCCGCTCGCCCCACTTGTCGTCCTTGATGCCGATCACCGCAACTTCCGCGACACCCGGAAACTGCGAAATCAGATTCTCGACCTCGAGCGACGAGACCCACTCGCCCCCCGACTTGATCACGTCCTTGATACGGTCCGAAATCTGGACGCTGCCCGATGCATCGATATTGGCGATGTCCTGCGTATGCAGATAGCCGCCCGTCCACAATTGCTCGGACGCCTCCGGATTCTTCAGATAGCCCTGCGTGAGCCACGGTGCGCGCACGACGATCTCGCCCACCGCCTTGCCGTCGTGCGCGAGCCCCTGCATGTTCTCGTCGACGATGCGCAGATCGACGAGCGGAACCGCCCGGCCGGTCTTGCAGCGCAGACGCACCTGCTCATCGGGATCGAGCTGCTCGGCGCCCGGCGGAAGTTGCGCGAGCGTCAGCAACGGACACGTCTCCGACATGCCGTAGCCGGCAAAGACGTCAATGCCGCGTTCGAGCGCCGCGCGCGCGAGGCCCTGCGGCAGCGCGCCACCGCCGATGATGACCTTCCACTTGCTCAGGTCGGTGGAGCGCGCCTCGGGGCAGGACAGCAGCATGTGGAGAATCGTGCTGACGCAATGGGAGAACGTCACGCGTTCGTCGCGCAGCAGACGCACCAGCTGGTCCGGCACGTAGCGGCCTGGGTAGACCTGCTTCAAGCCCATCACCGTGGCAATGTAGGGCATGCCCCACGCATGCACGTGGAACATCGGCGTAAGCGGCATGTACACGTCGCCGTTGTGAACGCGCTGGCCTGACATCGGGCTGGCAAGCGCGGCCATTCCGGTGATCGTATGCAGCACCAGTTGGCGGTGCGAAAAGTACACGCCCTTCGGCAAGCCGGTCGTGCCCGTCGTATAGAACGTCGTGGCGCGGGTGTTCTCGTCGAAATCCGGGAAGTCGTAGCTCGTGGCGCTCGCCGCCAGCATCGCCTCGTATTCCGTCGCAAACGCAATGGTGTGCGCGGCGGCACTGCTGCCCGGCTCGTCGATATAGATGAACGTGCGCACCGTTTCCAACTGGTCCTTGATCGCTTCGACCACCGGCAGAAAGTCGGTGTGCACCAGCAGGATCTCCGCGCCGGCGTGATTGATCGTGTAGGCGATTTCCGCCGGCGAGAGCCGCACGTTGACCGTCTGCAGCACGGCGCCCATCATCGGCACGGCAAAGTAGCACTCGAGATAGCGGTGACTATCCCAGTCCATTACCCCGACCGTGGTGCCAAGGCGCGCGCCGAGCCCGGCGAGGCCGTTGGCGAGGCGCGCAATGCGCTCGCGCAGCGTTGCATAGGTCATGCGCACCTGGCCGCGGTAGACGATTTCCTGATCAGGCGTCTGCACCATCGGCGTGTGCAGCAGTTGCTTGACCAGCAATGGATAGCCGTAAGCCGACGACATCGATTGAGTCTGTGTGTCCTGCATCTTCGTCTCCTGGTGCAGTCAGAAAATAGTTAGCCGGTTTTCTAGTCGTAGCGGTACACGCCGTGACCGGTCTTGCGTCCGAGCCGGCCGGCCGCCACCAGTTCGCGCAGCAGCGGGCACGCGCGATACTTGGAATCGCCGAAGTCCTTTAGAAACACGTCCATCACCGAGAGGCAAACGTCCAGCCCGACCAGATCGGCAAGCGCGAGCGGGCCGATCGGATGATTCGCGCCAAGGCGCATACCTTCGTCGATTTCTTCAGCCGTGGCAATGCCCTCGGCCAGCACGAAGAACGCCGCGTTGATCATCGGCACCAGAATCCGATTGACGACGAACCCCGGCGCATTCTTTACGCCGATGGGCGACTTGCCGAGCTTCAGCGTCAGCTCGCGCACCGCCTGCGCAGTCGCGTCGCTGGTCTGCACGCCGCGAATCACCTCGACGAGCGGCAGCAGCGGCACCGGGTTGAAAAAGTGCATGCCGATAAAGCGCGAGGCATCGGCCAGCGTCGCGCCGAGCGCCGTGATCGAGATCGACGAGGTGTTCGATGCGATGATCGCCTCGGGACGCGCCGCCGCTTCGATCTGCTTCAGAATGCGGATCTTGAGCTCGGCGTTTTCGGTGGCGGCTTCGATCACGATATCGGCGGCGGCGAGGCGCGCGTAGTCGGTCGAGGTTTCGATGCGCGCGAGCGCCGCGTCGCGCACCTCGGCCTCGATCTTGCCCTTCGCGACGAGCCGCTCGAGGCTGCCCGTGAGGGTTGCGACACCTTTGGCCAGCGCGGCGTCGTTCACGTCGATCATCACGGCCTTGAGTCCGGCGACCGCTACGGTCTGCGCGATCCCGTTGCCCATCGTGCCCGCGCCGATGATTCCCACCGTTTCAATTGTCATATCTGTCTGCCTGAGCGGTAATGCGCAGCGCGCTTATTGAAGGTTTTCGAAGATGGCCGCGATACCCTGCCCGCCACCAATGCACATCGTAACCAACGCATAGCGTCCGTTGATACGCCGCAGCTCATGCAGCGCCTTGACGGTGATCAGCGCGCCGGTTGCGCCGATCGGATGGCCCAGCGAAATGCCGGACCCATTGGGGTTCACCTTCGACGGGTCGAGCCCGAGTTCCTGGGTGACCGCGCAGGCCTGAGCGGCAAAGGCCTCATTCGCCTCGATCACATCGAGATCGCGGATGTCGAGGCCCGCGCGCTGCAACGCAATGCGTGTCGCCGGCACCGGGCCAATGCCCATGTAGCGCGGATCGACGCCTGCATGCGCATACGATACCAGCCGCGCGAGCGGGGCGAGGCCGCGTTGCTCGGCGGCTTGGCGCTCCATCAGCAGAACCGCCGCCGCCGCGTCGTTGATGCCCGACGCGTTGCCGGCCGTGACCGTGCCGGCTTCCTTCTGGAAGACCGGGCGCAAAGAGGCCAGTTCATCCATTTCGATCTGCTCGCGCACGTGCTCGTCGGTATCGAACACGACCGTTTGCCCCTTCACCTTGCGTGTGAGCGGCACGATCTGCTCCTTGAAGCGTCCTTCCGCAATCGCCCGCGTGGCGCGCCGGTGCGACTCCAGCGCCAGCGCGTCCTGCTGCTCGCGGCTAATGCCGTACTTGCTCGCGACGTTCTCCGCCGTGACGCCCATCGGGATCGAATGGAACGGGTCGTTCAACGCGCCCAGCATCATGTCGACCAGGCGCGTATCGCCCATCCGCGCACCAAAGCGCGCAGCGCTCGTGATGTAAGGCGCGCGGCTCATGTTCTCCGCGCCGCCGCCGATCGCCACTTCCGCGTCGCCCAGCAGGATCGTCTGCGCGGCGGAAACGATGGCCTGCAGGCCCGATCCGCACAGGCGATTGACGGTGAAGGCCGGGGTGGACTCGGAGACGCCGCCGTCCATTGCGGCGACGCGCGCGAGATAGAGATCTTTCGGCTCGGTCGCAATCACATTGCCGAACACCACGTGGCCCACTTCATCACCGGCGACTTTCGAGCGCGCCAGTACTTCGCGCACGACGATCGCGCCGAGTTCGGTCGGGGGCATATCTTTGAGGCTGCCAGCGAACTTACCGATGGCCGTGCGCACACCGCCGACGACAACGACTTCTTTTTGCACTAGATGCTCCTCGATTTGTGTTGCCACGCGCCCTGCCAAACACGGTGGCGCGCAGATTGGAATCACATATTCGGATAGTTCGGCCCGCCGCCACCTTCCGGGGTGACCCACACGATGTTCTGCGTCGGGTCCTTGATATCGCAGGTCTTGCAATGTACGCAGTTCTGCGCGTTGATCACGAGGCGCTCGCTGCCATCATCGTTCTTCACGAACTCATACACCGCCGCCGGGCAATAGCGCGATTCCGGACCCGCGTAGGTCTGCCAGTTCACATTCACCGGCACGGACGGGTCTTTCAGCGTCAGATGCGCTGGCTGGTTCTCTTCATGATTCGTGTTCGAGATGAACACTGACGAGAGGCGGTCGAACGTCAGCTTGCCGTCCGGTTTCGGATAGACGATCTGCTTGCACTGTGAAGCCGGCTTGAGCATTTCGTGGTCCGAATGCTGGTGATGCAGCGTCCACGGCACATTGCCGCCCAGCAGCTTCTGCTCGATGCCCACCATCAGCGTGCCCAGGTACAGGCCCTTGCTCATCCACTGCT
>NZ_LXKA01000045.1 GCF_001645125.1 Paraburkholderia ginsengiterrae
CTCCGCTTTCGGCCGCACTACCCCCACCCGTAACGCCGGCGTCCCCACGCCCGCGCCGAACCAATCCCTCCCTAAGAACGCCATCCTCCCAGCCGCCCTGCTGACTCGCCACCGTAACTCCCCCCCGCGCCTTCCCCCCCCCCCCCCCCCCCACTCCTCGTCCTCGCCGCCCCCGCCCCCCCCTCTCTCCACCTCCGCCCACCATCCGTCCCCACCGATCCCCCTACCCGTCCCCAACCGCACAAGCGCCCCCGCCCTCTACCTGCGCACCATCACCCCCACCCCCCCACACGTCCAGCTCGCCGCCCTCCCCCACCGCCCCCTCTCCCCCACCCCGCGTCCCCCCCTCCATCCCCTCCTCCCCTTTGGCTCCCCACAGTCCCTCCGACCTCTCTGCTGATCCTCCTCTTCCCACGCCTACTCCCCCCTCCCCCACCTCCACCTTACTCACACCCCCTCCGCCCCACTCACCCCGTAACTCCCTCCCTGCTCTACACTTTCCCATCGCTACATTCTCATTCCTTCCTTTCCTCAGCATTCCTTCACCTTACCCTTGCGTCCCTCCTCATGTTCCTTTCGCTCT
>NZ_LXKA01000046.1 GCF_001645125.1 Paraburkholderia ginsengiterrae
AAAGACACGGGGTTGGTGAGCGACGTGGGCGGCGACGGCGAGGCGGATGCAGGGCTGCAGGCGTGCCTGGAACGGTGGGGAGCGCAAGAGTGAGGCGAGGGCGCGAATGCGGGCGCAAACGCTGACGGGCGAGGGGGCGCGGATGGTGTGGCAGGGATGGGTGACGCGGAGTGGGGAGCGGTCGGGGGAGACAGTGAGAGTAGACAGTGAGGGGCAGGCGACGGGGGACTCTGATGAGGAACGAAGTAGATGGACGAGCGCGGGCGAGGTAGCGTGATGTGACAGGGGGGGCACGAGCTGGGGGGGGCGGCGCGGGTCGTGGTGGGAGTAGGATCGGTCGGGCTGGGGGGTGGGTGGGTGGGGGGTGGAGTGTGGCGGGAGGGGTGGGGGGGGGGGGGGGGGGGGGCGGTGGGGAGGGGGGCGGTGACGGGTGGGGTGGGGGTGGGGGGCGGGAGGGGCGGGGTGGGGGTGGGGATGGGGAGGGGGGGGGGGGGGGTGGGTGGGCGGGGGGGGTTGGGGGGGGACGCGGGAGGGCGGGCTGGTGGTCGCGCGGGGGGGGGGGGGGGGGGGGTGGGTCGCGCG
>NZ_LXKA01000047.1 GCF_001645125.1 Paraburkholderia ginsengiterrae
GCTTCCATCTTGAAGTACGAAACCTGCCCTCGTTCGCAGGCCATGCGCCCGCGGAACGCGGCCGACCACACCCTGCCGCTCGCGCGTGCGTCCTGAATCATGATCGTACTGCCGAGCCCGTCCGACACTCGCGCGTAGAACCCATACACCTCCGACTACGGCCACCGCAAACACGCGCCGTCATACGCCCGCCCCTTCCTCACCACTGCCCCCCCTCCCCCCTCCTACCCTCTCCTCCGCCCCCCGCAATCGACCTCGACCCTCTCGCGCGCCGCCACCGCGCCGCGCATTCGCCCTGCCCACCGCCACGCTCCCCCCCCTCATCCCGCTCGCCGCCCCCGCCTCCATCTCACGACCTCTCGCTCTCACGTACTCCACCCCCTCTCGCCTCCCACCTGCCCCCTGTCTCCGCACCCACCGCTCTGCCACTCCGCGCTCTCCCACCCCCCGCGACCTCCCTCCCCCCCCCGACAACCCGCCACCCTTATCCACCTCACCCACATGCCGCACACCCGACTCCCACTGTCCCTCACCATACCCCGCACAGACACATTCACTGTGCCTGTCGCGCTCCAC
>NZ_LXKA01000048.1 GCF_001645125.1 Paraburkholderia ginsengiterrae
GCCGCTGCTGTCCGGTGCTCAATGATCCAGGGCTTCGCGCTCAAGCCGCTCGCGCGACACATGGCGCACATCCGTGCCCTTGACGACATAGATGACGAGCTCGGCCAGATTCTTCGCGTGATCCCCGATCCGTTCGATGGCCGATGCAATGAACAGGTAGTCGAGCGCAGAAGCGATGACGCGAGGATTCCCGGCCATATACGCTGGTAGTTTGCGCACAAAAGCGCGGTAGCGGTCATCGATCGCCTCGTCCTCGGACATGATTGCGGCTGCCGCTACCGTATCGAGTCGGGCAAATGCGGCGAGCGCGTGATGGAGGATCGATGCGGCCATCTGTCCGGATGACTGGATATCGGCGACGTTTATGTTCCTGCCTGCACCGTCCTGCGCGATTCGCCGCGTGCGCTTCGCGATCTTGCGTGCCTCATCGCCGGCACGTTCGAGATTAGTAATGCCCTTCGAGATGGCCATCACCTGACGCAGGTCGGATGCAGTCGGCTGGCGCCGCGCGATGATGTTGCCGCACTCGGCATCGATCTCGACTTCCATTGCGTTGAGTCGATGCTCCTCATCCAC
>NZ_LXKA01000049.1 GCF_001645125.1 Paraburkholderia ginsengiterrae
GCCCGCCTGTTACCTGCCCGCCCACCCCCAGACCATTCCGCCCTCAGCAATCTCCACTGCCCTCCCGCCTTTTCATCGCCCCCCCCGCCTCCCCCCCCCCAGGCTCGGGGTCGCTCGCACACTGGCGCTCAGGGCCCCCGACCCTGCTCCCTGCCCCGCGGCGGCCGACACGCCTTGCCTCGCCCCCTCCCCCGCGCGCCCTGCCGTCTCCCTCAGCCCGCCCCCCGCCGGCACCAGACCCCCTCCCACTTCGCCGACGCCGATATAGCCCTTGTCCTCTTCCACCCGCTCCCCACTCCGCACCACCCGCTCACACCCGCCGCCCGTCGCCCTCCTCGTCCTCTCCGACACCCTCCCCCTCCCCCCCTCCTGCCCTCTTCTGCGCCCCTCATCTCACCACACCCCCTCGCCGCGCCCCCCACTTCACCTCCCCCCTGCAACCCACTCTTCGGTCCCTGCCCCTACACCTCGCCTGTACACTCGTCTCCGTTAAGTCACGTCATCTCTCCCCACTTACCACTACTCTTCACTCCTCCGCCGTCGCCCTTGCACCTATGCTTCCCTCCCCTCTTCCG
>NZ_LXKA01000050.1 GCF_001645125.1 Paraburkholderia ginsengiterrae
TAGATGCGAGAGGCCAGGGTGGAGTGGGTGGCGCGTTGTGGCGGGTGGGTGAGCTGGACGGACGGGAGGGAGCGGGGCTAGGGAAGAGCGGACAGCAGGCAGCAGGCACGCAGGATGTATTCCGGAGAGGTGACGGGAGAGCGAGAGCGGCTGGCGGGCAGCGCGGGCGGGGCAGATCTGTGCGATCAAGTGTGGGGCTAGCTGCGCTGAGGCGGTCGGCAGAAGGCGGAGAGCAGATAGAGGTGGGTGCGGATAGGGGAGAGCCGGAGGGCGGCGAGGGGAGGGGGGGCATTGAGGTGGTGGGCGGCGACAGTGGTGGGAAGAGTGCGGGGGGGCGTCGTGAGTGCGGGTGGGAGGGAGAGTGGGGGGGGAGAAGCGCGGGGGGGGGGACAAGTGGCGAGGGGAGGGAGGGGGACGGCGATGGGGGGCGGGGAGGGGGACCCGGTGGGCGCAGGGGGGGGGGAGGCGGAAGCGGGGGGGGGGCGCTAGGGGGGAGTCGTGGAGGTGGGGGTGGCGGCCGTGTCAGGCAGCGGCGAGAGGAAGGCGAAGGCGGTGGTGGACCGGCTCGAAG
>NZ_LXKA01000051.1 GCF_001645125.1 Paraburkholderia ginsengiterrae
CGGGAGGGGGGGCGGCGAGCGTCGCGGGCGCGCGAGCCGCATCATGGGCGGGGCGGGGTGTGGAATGCGGCTCCGCCGAGACGAGGGACGGCCCTTCCCCGCTCAGGGCGGATTGTAGAAGCGACTGGATCCTGGGCGGTACGGGGGCGCCGGGACGGCGGTTCACCGCGAGATACGCGGGCGGACCGTCGCGATCCGGGACGCGCACGAGCAGCGGCGCCGGCATCATGTCGCCCGCGTACTGATGGGCGTACGGCTGCAACGCAGTCGGCAACGGCTCGCGCGCGAGCCGTTGCCGACTGCGTTGCAGCCGTACGCCCATCAGTACGCGGGCGACATGATGCCGGCGCCGCTGCTCGTGCGCGTCCCGGATCGCGACGGTCCGCCCGCGTATCTCGCGGTGAACCGCCGTCCCGGCGCCCCCGTACCGCCCAGGATCCAGTCGCTTCTACAATCCGCCCTGAGCGGGGAAGGGCCGTCCCTCGTCTCGGCGGAGCCGCATTCCACACCCCGCCCCGCCCATGATGCGGCTCGCGCGCCCGCGACGCTCGCCGCCCCCCCTCCCG
>NZ_LXKA01000052.1 GCF_001645125.1 Paraburkholderia ginsengiterrae
GCGGGGAGGCAACAGGCGTGGTGTGATACAGAGCGAGAAGGAGAAGGAGGGCGGATGAGACGGAGAGGCGGGGAGGCGGGAGCAGGACGTGCGGACGAGGAGGGAGGGAGGAGCGGGGGGGTGTGGGGGGAGAGGAGGGAGAGGGCGGGGGGCAGGGGGGCACGGTGGTGTGGGCGGGGGGATGGGTGGTAGTGTGAGGGGGGGGGGGGAGGGGGGGGGGGCGGGAGGCGGGGCGGAGTGGGGGCGGGAGGGGGGGAGGGGGGGGAGGGCGGGGGGGGGGGGGGGGGGGGGGGGGGGAGCACGGGTGCGGACACCCGCGGCGAGGCGGTGCCGGGGGCTCAGGTCGAGTGCTGCCACGCAGAGCTGAAGGGCAACTACGCCCATCAGTACGAGGCGCATTCGGACTTCAACCTGCGCGGAACGATCCGTGAGGCGGCAGACAGAGGCTGGCAGTTGCGGAGCATCGGGCCGGTGGGCTACGGCGGCGCGCCCGACGGCACCACGGAGCGGCTGCTGGATAAGCTCGGCAGCCACGGCCGCCGCCCCGCGCACATCCACTTCTAC
>NZ_LXKA01000053.1 GCF_001645125.1 Paraburkholderia ginsengiterrae
ACATCGACCACCGGCGCGGTGGATGCGGCACCCAGCAGCATGCGCAGGCTGGGCGCATCCTCGTAGTCCGTCATCAGCCCGAGTAGCTGGTGAAGCGCAAGCAGCATCAGGCCCAGGCCAATCAGCACGCGGCCCAGATCGTGTGCCCGCGTGGTCGACGCCTTACGGAACATCAGCACGCCAATGAGGATCAGCGCCGGCGAGGCAGCTGAAACATCGAACGACAGCACCTGCACGATCAGCGTCGTGCCGACGTTCGCGCCAAGCATGATGGCGAGCGCGGGAACCAGCTCGACCAGGCCGCCGGCAGCAAAACCGGCCGTCATAAGTCCTGTCGCCGTACTGCTCTGCAATACCGCGGTGACGCCCATACCGGCCAGGAAGGCGCCCAGTCGCCCGCGCAGGGCCCGACCGAGCAGTGAGCGAAGGCTGGCACCGAATGCGCGCTGGATACCTGTCTGCACCATGTGGGTACCCCACAGCAGCAGCGCAACCGACCCGGCCAGATCGATCAGCGTCAACGTCCATGTCATGGTTAGCAGTCCTCCGTGCCGGACGACGAG
>NZ_LXKA01000054.1 GCF_001645125.1 Paraburkholderia ginsengiterrae
CTCATTGCGTCAGCACCACGCCGCTAGCCGGCGACCAGTAGACGAACACGTCGTCGTTGTACGAGGGCGCACCTTCGCTCATCAGGTGCGAGCTGGACAGATTCGACACCACCGTCTTGCCGCTCGGCAGGCGCACGTGATACAGCGAATAGCTGCCCATGTACGCCACGTCCGAGACCACGCCGCGCGCCCAGTTGTGCGGCGACGACGGTTTCTCCAGCGACACCTTCACGCGCTCAGGGCGCACTGAGATCCCCACCGGCATGCCGAGCGGCCCGGTGATGCCGTGGCTCACGTACATGCGCGTTTCGAGATCCTCGCTTTCCACGAAGATGTGATCCGGTTCGTCCTCGACCACCGTGCCTTCGAACAGGTTGGTCGAGCCGATGAATTCCGCCGAGAAGCGGCTATTCGGAAACTCGTACACCTGGCTCGGCGAACCGATCTGCACGATGCGGCCTTCGCTCATCACGGCGAGGCGGCCAGCCATCGTCATCGCTTCTTCCTGGTCGTGCGTGACCATCACGCAGGTCACGTCCACCTTCTCGATGATGTTCAC
>NZ_LXKA01000065.1 GCF_001645125.1 Paraburkholderia ginsengiterrae
ACTGTTTTCGGTTGTGTTACCAACCGGTCGCTCACTCAACGTACTGACGAATGATTAATCTGTCCGAAGACAAAAAAACCTTCCTTTCATTACTGTGTGAGACTTGATACTTTCGCTTCCTGCCCGACCCCGAAAGATCCGGCAGCGCGTCGCGCATCAAGCGCCCACACTTATCGGCTGTTAATTTTTAAAGATCGATTACGCATTCACCACCGAACCGGCACCGCACTTCAACCACCCGGCACCGCTTCGTTCTGCGTCGCTGCATCAGCAGCAGAGAAACGAGATTATGAAGAACTTTCGCTACGCCGTCAACAGGTTTTTTCCAGCTTTTCAAACCTGCCCACCGCGCTGAAAGCCTTGCCACTGCTGGCTCTCCCGCCTCCCGCGCCCCGTTGTCCGGAGCACGAAAGAGCGAGATTCTAGCGAGCCCGCGAGCGCCTTGCAAGCGTTATTTTGACAAGCGCATTAACGATGCTTGAAAACCGGTTTGCGCTTTTCCACGAACGCAGCCATACCTTCCTTCTGATCTTCCGTAGCAAAGAGGGAATGGAACAAACGGCGCTCGAAGTGCACCCCTTCCGCGAGTGTCGTTTCATAAGCGCGATTGACCGATTCCTTCACCATCATCACCGCCGGCAGAGGAAATTCAGCAATCGTCGCTGCCGCAGCCACCGCCTCGTCGATCAAGGTGGCCGCCGGAATAACACGCGACACCAGTCCGGCGCGCTCGGCCTCCGCCGCATCCATGAAGCGCGCCGTCAAACAGAGGTCCATCGCCTTCGCCTTTGACACGGCACGCGGCAACCGCTGTGTACCGCCGGCGCCTGGCATGATGCCCAGTTTGATTTCCGGCTGGCCGAACTTGGCCGTGTCGGCGGCGAAAATGATGTCGCACATCATCGCCAATTCGCACCCACCGCCGAGCGCGAAGCCAGCTACCGCCGCAATGATCGGCTTGCGGATGGAGCGAACCGCCTCCCAGTTGCGCGTGATGTAGTCACCCTTATAGACATCCATATACGTATACGTGGACATCATGCCGATGTCGGCACCGGCCGCGAACGCCTTCTCGCTACCCGTAATCACGATCGCGCCGATCGAGTCGTCGGCGTCGAACGCCCGCAGCGCCTCCCCCAACTCGTCCATCAACGCGTCGTTCAATGCGTTCAACGCCTTCGGACGATTCAGCGTGACCAAACCGACCCGCCCCCGCGTCTCAACCAGAATGTTCTCGTAAGCCATGCCGCCTCCTAGGGATAGAAAAATCGCGCGCGAAAACACTTCGCACGGCCATCTTAATAATGCTACCATTCACCAACCAACCGGTCGGTCAATTATTCGACAGGCTTTCTCCAACGCACAGCCAAGCCCCTTGCCATGACACATCCGCTATTCACCAAGCACGAAGACACGCTGCAAAAGGCACTTACCGCGGTTCAAACACGCGGCTACTGGAGCCCGTTCGTCGAAATGCCCAGTCCGAAAGTGTACGGGGAAACAGCTAACGCGGACGGCGAAGCCGCATTCAAAGCGCATCTCAACACGACGTTCCAACTGGACCAGCCGTCGACGGGCGAAACGGTTGGCGCGGAAGTCTCTCCGTTCGGATTCCCGCTGGGTGTTCGATATCCCAAAGCCGACCCTGACGCCTTGATCGCAGCGGCCGCCGCTGCCCAGCGCGACTGGCGCGCGGCAGGCCCGCAGGCATGGATCGGCGTGTGTCTCGAAATTCTTGCGCGCGTGAATCGCGCGAGCTTTGAAATTGGCTATAGCGTGATGCACACGACCGGCCAGGCATTCATGATGGCCTTCCAGGCCGGCGGCCCGCACGCACAAGACCGCGCGCTCGAAGCTGTTGTGTACGCGTGGGACCAGTTGCACCGCATTCCCGGCGAAGCCCACTGGGAAAAACCGCAAGGCAAAAACCCGCCGCTGGCAATGCACAAGCGCTACACAGTCGTGCCTCGCGGCACCGGCCTCGTGCTCGGCTGCTGCACCTTCCCGACGTGGAACGGCTATCCGGGCCTGTTCGCCGACCTGGCCACAGGCAACACGGTCATCGTCAAGCCCCATCCGGGTGCGATTCTGCCGCTTGCGCTGACCGTACGAATCGCGCGGGACGTGTTGCGCGAAGCGGGTTTCGATCCGAACGTCGTCACGCTGCTTGCCACTGAACCGAACGACGGCGCACTCGTCCAGGAATTGGCCCTGCGCCCCGAAATCAAGCTCATCGACTTCACAGGCAGCACGCAAAACGGCACATGGCTGGAACGCAACGCGCACCAGGCACAGGTCTATACCGAGAAAGCTGGCGTCAACCAGATCGTGATCGACTCGGCCGACGACATCAAAGCCGCAGCCCGCAATATCGCCTTCTCGCTCGCCCTGTACTCGGGCCAGATGTGCACCGCGCCGCAAAACATTTACGTGCCGCGCGACGGCATCCGCACCTCGGAAGGCACGCTCAGTTTTGATGAAGTCGCTCAAGCCATTTCCAGCGCCGTGCAAAAGCTTGTCGCCGACCCGGCCCGCGCTGTCGAACTACTCGGCGCAATTCAGAACGAAGGCGTGACCCAACGAATCGGCGAAGCCGCCAAGCTCGGCCGCGTTCTCGTAGAGAGCCAGACACTCGAACATCCGGCCTTTGCCGGCGCCCGCGTGCGCACGCCGCTCGTGCTCCAACTCGATGCCGCGACCGACCATGCGCAGTTCACCAAAGAATGGTTCGGGCCGATTTCGTTTGTGATCGCAACCGACTCGACCACCCAGTCGCTCGACCTCGCTGGAGCGATCGCCGCTGAGCACGGCGCGCTGACGTTGTCGGTCTACAGCACGGACGAAGCGGTGCTAGATGAAGCACACGAAGCATCGATTCGTGGCGGCGTTGCCTTGTCGATCAATCTGACCGGCGGTGTGTTCGTCAATCAGTCGGCGGCCTTTTCCGACTTCCACGGCACGGGCGCAAACCCCGCAGCCAATGCCGCGCTGGCTGACGCAGCCTTCGTAGCAAACCGCTTTCGCGTGGTTCAAAGCCGCGTTCATGTTGAACCGAAAGCGGCGCCGGCGGTAGCTGGCTGAACGGCATAAGGCAAAAGCACGGCTTTCGTCCTATGCCGTTTGGCCGAATGGACCAGGCCGTGCGCCCAACCTAACATGAGACATCGGATCGGCACCTCCCGCCGATCCGCTTCCGCGGGAATCCATATGAACGACGCCTTCATTTGCGATGCGATTCGCACCCCTATCGGCCGCTACGGCGGCGCCCTGAAAGACGTCCGCGCCGACGACCTCGGCGCAGTACCGATCAAGGCTCTGATCGAACGCAATCCCGGCGTCGACTGGCGAACTCTCGACGACGTGATCTATGGCTGCGCCAACCAGGCCGGCGAAGACAACCGAAATGTCGCCCGCATGTCGGCATTGCTAGCCGGCTTGCCCACCGAAGCACCCGGCGCGACCATCAACCGCCTGTGCGGCTCGGGCATGGACGCAGTCGGCACCGCTGCACGCGCCATCAAGGCGGGCGAAGCGCGCCTGATGATCGCCGGCGGCGTCGAAAGCATGACGCGTGCGCCGTTCGTCACGGGCAAGGCGACTAGCGCGTTCTCACGCCAGGCTGACATTTACGACACGACCATTGGCTGGCGTTTCATCAATCCGCTGATGAAGCGGCAGTACGGCGTCGACTCGATGCCTGAAACCGCGGAAAACGTTGCTGTCGAATTCGGCGTAAGTCGTGCGGATCAGGACGCGTTTGCGCTGGCGAGCCAGCAAAAGGCAGCCCGCGCACAGCAGGACGGCACGCTCGCCCAGGAAATCGTCGGCGTCGAGATCGCACAGAAGAAAGGCGATCCAGTACGTGTGATGCTCGACGAACATCCTCGCGAAACTTCGCTTGAAAGCCTAGGCAAGCTCAAGGGAGTGGTTCGTCCGGACGGCAGCGTTACGGCCGGCAATGCGTCTGGCGTGAACGACGGCGCGTGTGCGCTGTTGCTCGCCGACCAGCAGGCGGCCGATCAATATGGCTTGCGTCGCCGGGCCCGCGTGGTGGGCATGGCAACAGCAGGCGTCGAACCGCGCATCATGGGTATCGGTCCGGCACCGGCTACGCAAAAGCTGCTCAAGCAACTCGGCATGACACTCGAACAACTCGACGTCATCGAGTTGAACGAAGCCTTCGCATCGCAAGGCCTCGCGGTTCTGCGCACGCTCGGTTTGCGCGACGACGACCCGCGTGTCAATCCGAACGGTGGAGCCATCGCGCTCGGCCACCCGCTGGGTGCATCGGGCGCGCGCCTGATCACGACCGCGCTATATCAACTGGAACGGATCAACGGCCGCTTTGCGCTCTGCACGATGTGCATCGGCGTAGGCCAAGGCATCGCACTGGTCATCGAGCGAATCTGACACCCACGCCACATCGCCCATCGGTCAAAGAGACTTTGAGGAGACAACCAATGCCATATGAAGCGATTCGCCTGGACATAGACGCATCGAGCCATGTCGCAACCATCACGCTGAACCGGCCAGACAAGCTCAACAGCTTTACGCGTGCGATGCATCAGGAACTGAGCGCCGCGCTCAGTGAGGTCGAAACGTCCGATGCCCGTGCGCTCGTACTCACCGGCGCGGGCCGCGGCTTCTGCGCCGGCCAGGATCTCGCCGATCTCGACTTCACGCCAGGCGCCATGACTGATCTGGGCGAACTGATTGAACAACATTTCAACCCGCTGATTCGCCGCCTGCAGACGCTGCCGCTGCCCGTCATCGCCGCGGTAAACGGTACGGCTGCCGGCGCCGGCGCCAACCTCGCCCTCGCTTGCGACCTTGTGCTCGCCGCTCGCTCCGCCAGCTTCATTCAGGCGTTCGTGAAGATCGGCCTGGTGCCGGACTCAGGCGGGACGTGGTTCCTGCCACAGCGTGTCGGCATGGCGCGCGCCATGGGGCTCGCCATCACCGGCGACAAACTCAGCGCGGAAAAAGCCGAAAGCTGGGGCCTGATCTGGCAAGCCGTCGAGGACGCGGAGCTCGCCGCCATCGCGGCCAAACTCGCGGCGCAACTCGCTCAGCAACCCACGCGCGCCATCGCCGCGATCAAACAGGCCATGCGCGCGGGCGCAACGCAAACACTCGACCAGCAACTCGACCTCGAGCGCGATCTGCAACGCCAACTGGGAGCTTCCCACGACTACGCCGAAGGCGTGCAAGCCTTCGTGGAAAAACGCGCGCCGCGCTTCGAGGGCCGCTGACATGTCCACACAAGCCAACCATCCCAACCAGATGACACCGGACCAACTGGCCCGCGCGACCGCTTCCGCGATGTACGAGAACGACGCGTGCAGCAAGGCACTCGGACTCGAAATCGTTGAAGTGCGCCCCGGCTACGCGCGCCTGCGCATGGCCGTGCGCGACGACTTTTTGAACGGCCATCAGATTTGCCACGGCGGCCTGATTTTCACGCTCGCTGATTCGACGTTCGCGTTCGCCTGCAACACGTACAACATCAACACGGTCGCAGCAGGATGCTCGATCGAGTTTTTGCGCCCCGTGCAAGGCGGCGACGTGCTGACAGCGGAAGCCGTCGAGCAAACATTGAGTGGGCGCACCGGTATCTACGACATTCGCGTGACGAATCGCGCCGAGGAAACCGTCGCAATGTTCCGCGGCAAGTCGGCACAAATCAAAGGCAATCTGATTCCCACAGACAATTGATATCGGCAAGCCGACAGCCCTACGCAGCAAACCCGCGTTAAAACCGGCGCCCAGCAGCGGCTCATAGGTGACACACCCAAAGGCGGCAGCCCGCCCCAGTTTTTTGCGCGCAAGCGCACGTACATCAGACCCAAGCATTGAGGCAGCAAGGAGACATTCGATGACCACCGCCCTTCCGCTCGATCCGATCGAGACCGCCAGCCGCGACGAACTCGCCGCGCTTCAACTTGAACGGCTCAAATGGTCGTTGAATCATGCCTATGAAAATTCGCCGGTCTATCGAAAGAAGTTCGACGAAGCCGGTGTTCATCCCGGCGACCTGAAAACCCTCGCGGACCTGGCACGCTTCCCCTTCACCACCAAGAAGGATCTGCGCGACAGCTATCCGTTCGGCATGTTCGCAGTGCCGCAGGATCAGATTTCACGGATTCACGCGTCGTCCGGCACGACGGGCAAGCCGACCGTCGTGGGCTATACGGCACGCGATATCGACACATGGGCGAATGTCGTCGCGCGCTCGATCCGAGCCGCCGGCGCGAAGCGCGGCGACAAGGTCCACGTGAGTTACGGCTACGGCCTGTTCACAGGCGGCCTCGGCGCGCACTACGGCGCCGAACGCGCTGGGCTCACCGTAATCCCGTTCGGTGGTGGCCAGACGGAAAAGCAGGTGCAACTGATTCAGGATTTCCGCCCGGACATCATCATGGTGACGCCGAGCTACATGCTGTCGATTGCGGACGAACTCGAGCGTCAAGGCATCGACCCGGCTCATTGTTCACTGCGCATCGGCATCTTCGGCGCGGAACCGTGGACCAACGACATGCGTCAGGCGATCGAAAAGCGCATGGGCATCGACGCTGTCGATATCTATGGCCTGTCGGAAGTGATGGGCCCCGGGGTGGCATCGGAGTGCGTGGAAACAAAAGACGGTCCGACCATCTGGGAAGACCATTTCTATCCCGAGATCATCGACCCTGAGACTGGCGAAGTACTGCCGGACGGCGAACTCGGCGAACTGGTGTTCACGTCGCTCACCAAAGAGGCGCTGCCGATCATCCGTTACCGGACGCGCGACCTGACGCGCCTTCTGCCGGGCACCGCCCGCACCATGCGCCGAATGGAAAAAATCACCGGCCGCTCGGACGACATGATGATCGTGCGCGGCGTGAATGTGTTCCCGACGCAGATCGAAGAACTGCTGCTCAAGCAGCATGCGCTCGCGCCTCACTATCAGATCGTGCTGACCAAGGAAGGCCCGCTCGATGTGTTCACGTTGAACGTGGAGCCTTGCCCGGAAACGGCGCCAGATACGGCGGCGCTCAACACGGCCAAGCAGGCGTTGAGTTATGACATCAAGGCACTGATCGGCGTGACGGCCGTGGTGAACGTGCTGGCTGTGAATGGGATCGAGCGTTCGGTGGGCAAAGCGCGGCGCGTGGTGGACAAACGCAAGCCGGGGCTCTAATAACGTTCAGTGCTCTGCGCGAGGGATAAGGCACAAAGCATAAGGCGCGGCAATCCTGCGCCACTTGCGGATCAGCATCCGGAAGTGGCGCCATAGCCGGCGGCACGACGAAACTCGCCGCCGGCAGCCCCAACATAGAAATCGCCCGGATCGCGGCGGCGGCAGGTCACGCGAGGATTCGCAAAACCGGAATCCATCGCGCCCCTTGCTGAGAAGTCACGAATTCGGCAACAACAGCCACATCCGGCCGCCCTGCTTCATCTTGCCGGCCAGATCGCCGGCATCGTCGCCAAGACCCCAGAAATAGTCGGCGCGCACACCACCCTTGATCGCCGTGCCCGTGTCCTGAGCAAAGACGAGACGATTCATCGGCGAATTCGTCAACGGACGCGTGGTCTGCAAAAACACCGGCGTACCGAGCGGAATCGACGTCGGATCGACCGCAATCGACCGCTCGGGTGTCAACGGCACGCCCAGCGCACCAATCGGCCCGTCCGCACCGCCGCTCGGCGAACCTTCGCCAGAAGACGGCATCTCGCGGAAGAACACAAAGCGCGGATTCGTATCGAGCAGCGCATCGACCCGGGAGGGGTTCGCCCGCGCCCAAGCCTTGATGCCCTGCATGGTCGCCTGCGCGGGCGTGAGTTCACCACGATCGAGCAGCCAGCGTCCAATCGACTTATAAGGCTGATTGTTGGTGCCGCCAAAACCGACGCGCATCACACCGCCGTCTTCCATCACGATGCGCCCGGATCCTTGCACCTGCAGGAAAAACGCTTCGATCGGATCGTCGACCCAAACGAGTTCATTGCCGTTGAGCACACCCGCGCGCTCGAGTTGCGCACGCGCCGGCAGCGGCGCGCCCGCGCGATAGCCGGACGGCCAGCGATACAGTGCCGTCTGATACACGCCATGCCGCGTGCGCGAACCGCGCAGCAAGGGCTCGTAGTAGCCTGTGACAAGGCCGTCTAGCGTGCCGTCGGTATTCGCTAACTGGAACGGCGTGAAATAGGCTTCAAAAAACGCCCGCGCACCGGCGACATCGAGGTCGTCGATTTGCGCGGCGGCAGCGCAGGCCCGCGCCCAGTTCGGCTGCCGCGCGAGTCTCACGCAGTTCTGCCGCAATGCGGCTGTCGCGCCGATCAGCGAATCGTCCTGCCAGCCCGGCACCTGCTGCCATGCAACCGCGGTCAGCCGCGCCGCGGCAATCTGCCCGGGGATGATCGCCGTGCCCGTGGGTGGCGAAACCGAGGGCCGGACCGCGCTGCCGCCACCGCAGGACGCCAGCATTACCGCAACCGAAAGCGCACCGAGCCATGCTCCGGCCGTGCGGACAAAACGCATACAATGTTCGTTCTTGATGGAAACCGCCATGTCTGATCTGTTCGACGAATACCCGATGCTCATCTTCGCGCTGGAATCGCTCCTCGCGCTCTTCCTGCTCGTCTTTATCGTTGTGTGGACGTCGTCCGGCAAGAAGAAAGCGGCGCGCGCCAACGCGATTGAACAGCAAAAGCAGCAGTAAATCCGCGCGCTGAGCTTTTAAAAGACCGCGGGCCGCGCTCCCGGTTCAATGCAACGTGCGCGGCATGCGCAGAATGAACTCGGGCACCGGCGCATCGAAACGCTCGCCGTCCTCGGCCACGCAGAAATACTCTCCGCGCATTGTGCCGACGGGCGTGGCAATCACTGCCCAACTCGTGTACTCGAAGTGTTCGCCCGGTTTAAGCAGGGGCTGATGGCCGACCACGCCCAAACCCTTCACTTCCTGCACGTGCTTGTCGCTGTCGGTAATCACCCAATGGCGCGCAATCAACTGCGCGGGCACCTGGCCGGTATTACGAATAGTCAGCGTGTAGGCGAACGCATACTGGCGGCGCTCCGGGTCCGACTCTTCGGGCAGATATTGCACCTGCGCCGAGACGCTGAATTCGTACTGGCTCATCCTGATTCCGGTCTGCTGAAACGGCTTGTAAAAACGCGGGAATGCCCGAATGCCAATGGTTTGCGGGCGCACTGGCGAAGCGGCGCATATGGTTTGGCATTCTGCTTCATGCGCGGCACGCCCGCAACCGGACAAATCCCTTTGGCCAAGTGCTGCCAAGGCGTTCGGTCCCGCTCCCAATTCGGCCCGGGACCGTGACCAAACCGCCGGCAAACCGGATTACGCGCGCACAAAACGGTAAAATGGCGCTTTCCCGCTTGCATCCTCCATTGTCATGACGCAATTCCGCATCGCCCCAAGCATTCTGTCCGCCGATTTCGCCCGCCTCGGCGAAGAGGTCCGCAATGTCGTCGCCGCCGGCGCCGACTGGATTCACTTCGACGTAATGGACAACCACTACGTGCCTAATCTGACCATCGGCCCGCTCGTCTGCGAGGCAATCCGTCCGCACGTCGATGTGCCGATCGACGTGCATCTGATGGTGCGCCCGGTCGACCGCATCGTGCCCGACTTCGCCAAGGCCGGCGCGAACCTGATCAGCTTTCACCCGGAAGGCTCGGACCATATCGACCGTACGCTGTCGCTGATCCGCGACCACGGCTGCAAGGCGGGCCTCGTGTTCAATCCGGCCACCTCGCTGAATTATCTGGATCACGTGATGGACAAGGTCGATCTCGTGCTGATCATGTCGGTCAATCCGGGCTTCGGCGGCCAGTCGTTCATTCCCGAGGCGCTCAACAAGCTGCGTGAAGCCCGCAAGCGCATCGACGCCTACACGGCACGCACCGGCCGCGAGATTCATCTCGAAGTGGACGGCGGAGTGAAAGTGGACAACATTGCCGAAATCGCGGCCGCCGGCGCGGACACCTTCGTGGCCGGTTCGGCGATCTTCGGCCAGCCCGACCACAAAGTCGTGATCGACAAGATGCGCGCGGCGCTCGCCAACATTCAGCACTGAGTCCTGCCCTCACACCCGGCACGCACGATGACCACTCCGTTCCCCGCCCCGACCTTCACCGGCCCGCGCCTGCAAGCGGCGATCATCGACCTCGACGGCACGATGATCGATACCGCTGACGATTTCACCGCCGGCCTGAACGGCATGCTTGCGCAACTCGACGCGGCGGAAACCTCGCGCGAAGAAGTGGTCGGCTATGTCGGCAAGGGTTCGGAGCACCTGATCCGCAGCGTGCTGGCGCCGCGCTTCGAAACGGAGCACGCGCAAGACCGTTTCGACGAAGCGCTCGCGATCTATCAGGAAGAGTACGCGAAGATCAACGGCACGCACACACGTCTTTATCCCGACGTGGAAGCCGGCCTGATCGCCATGCGCGACGCCGGCCTCAAGCTCGCCTGCGTGACCAACAAGCCGCACCGATTCGCGCTCGAGCTGCTGCAGCAATACGGGCTTGCGCAGTATTTCAGCGTCGTGCTCGGCGGCGACAGCCTGGCGAAAAAGAAGCCTGATCCGCTGCCGATGCTGACCGCCGCCGCGCAACTCGGCGTCGAGCCGCAAGCCACGGTCGCCATCGGCGATTCGGAAAACGACGCGCTGGCGGGCCGCGCGGCGGGCATGGCGACGCTGACGGTGCCGTACGGCTACAACCACGGCCAATCTATACAAACAATAAAATCCGATGGTATAGTTGCCTCGCTGCTCGACGCCGCCAAGGCGATTGCAGCACACCATTCCACGACTTGAAAAGTCCTTCATCCTCATGTTTCTGAATAAAAAACGGAGTCTGATTAGCATCGACCGGGGAGCCTGGCCCTGGCGTCGCTGGTCGCGCTAACCTCGCCTGAGGTACGCTGAAGCTCGTCTTCAGCAACCGTTTTTTACTTCGCTGCGCTCACGCGTTTTTTCCATCATCTTGTTTCGCTGCATGGGTTGATTCGGCCAACGTGTACCCGCAAAGTACAGTTGTGCGCTGAAACCCCTTGCACGCGTCGATGGGAAACTCGTGCCGATCGGTATCATCGTGTCGAAACATCGAACGAACGCCTGACCGGCCGCGCAACGCCCCGCTTTGTCCGACGCACGCTGCCGCCGGACCACCGTACAGGATCGGAACATGACCGAACTCGAATTCCAGTCCCTCGCCAATGAGGGTTTCAACCGCATTCCGCTGATCGCCGAAGCGCTCGCCGACCTCGAAACGCCGCTGTCGCTGTACCTGAAGCTCGCACAGAGCGAGCGCAACGGCGCCAATTCGTTCCTGCTGGAATCGGTGGTGGGCGGCGAACGGTTCGGCCGCTATTCGTTCATCGGCCTGCCGGCGCGCACGCTGCTGCGCACCCGCAATGGCGTGTCGGAAGTGGTGCGTGACGGCAAGGTCGTCGAAACGCACGAGGGCGATCCGCTCGAGTTCATCCAGCAATTCCAGGGCCGCTTCAAAGTGGCGCAGCGCCCCGGCTTGCCGCGTTTCGCCGGCGGCCTGGCCGGTTATTTCGGCTACGACGCCGTGCGATACATCGAGAAAAAACTCGCGCACACCGCGCCGAAAGACGACCTGAACCTGCCCGACATCCAGTTGCTGCTCACCGAAGAAGTCGCGGTGATCGACAACCTGGCGGGCAAGCTCTACCTGGTGGTCTACTCCGATCCGACGCAGCCGGAGGCGTACACGAAAGCCAAACAGCGACTGCGCGAACTGCGTCAGCGGCTGCGCTCGACCGTGCAGCCGCCGGTCACCTCGGCCAGCGTGCGCACCGAGACCTACCGCGAATTCGCCAAAGACGACTATCTGGCCGCCGTGCGCAAGGCGAAGGAATACATCGCCGCCGGCGAACTGATGCAGGTGCAGGTCGGCCAGCGCCTGACCAAGCCGTACCGCGACAATCCGCTCTCGCTGTACCGCGCGCTGCGCTCGCTGAATCCGTCGCCCTATATGTATTACTACAACTTCGGCGACTTCCATGTGGTCGGCGCATCGCCGGAAATTCTGGTGCGCCAGGAAAAGCGCGGCGAGGATCGCATCGTCACGATCCGGCCGCTCGCCGGCACGCGTCCGCGCGGCAACACGCCGGAACGCGATGCAGAACTCGCGACCGAACTGCTGAACGACCCGAAGGAAATCGCCGAGCACGTCATGCTGATCGACCTCGCACGCAACGACGTGGGCCGGATCGCGCAGATCGGCTCGGTGGTCGTCACCGACAAAATGGTGATCGAAAAGTACTCGCACGTGCAGCACATCGTGAGTTCGGTCGAAGGCAAGCTGAAGCCCGGCACCACCAATTTCGACGTGCTGCGCGCCACCTTCCCGGCCGGTACGCTGTCGGGCGCGCCCAAGGTCCGGGCGATGGAACTGATCGACGAACTCGAACCCGTGAAGCGCGGTCTGTATGGCGGTGCGGTCGGCTATCTGTCGTTCACGGGAGAGATGGATCTGGCCATCACGATCCGCACGGGCGTGATCGCGAACGGCAATCTGTATGTGCAGGCGGCAGCGGGTGTAGTCGCGGATTCGGTGCCGGAATCCGAATGGCAAGAGACCGAGAACAAGGCGCGCGCGGTATTGCGCGCCGCCGAGCAGGTTCAAGACGGCCTCGATAGCGACTTCTGACCGGAGACACACCATGCTGCTTATGATCGACAACTACGACTCGTTCACCTACAACCTGGTGCAGTACTTCGGCGAACTCGGCGAAGACGTGCGCACCTACCGGAACGACGAAATCACGCTGGACGAGATCGCGAAACTCAACCCCGAGCGCATCTGCCTGTCGCCCGGTCCGAGCAACCCGCAACACGCCGGCATCACGCTCGACGTGCTGCGCGAGTTCTCCGGCAAAACGCCGATTCTCGGCGTCTGCCTCGGCCACCAGGCCATCGGCGAGGCGTTCGGCGGCCGCGTGGTGCGCGCGCAAACCATCATGCACGGCAAGGTGAGCACGATCGAGACCGACTGCAAAGGTGTATTTGCCGACCTGCCGAAGCATTTCGTCGTGACCCGCTACCACTCGCTCGCCATCGAACGCGAGTCGCTGCCCGATTGCCTCGAAGTCTCGGCATGGACCGAAGACGGCGAGATCATGGGCGTGCGCCACAAGGAACTCGCGGTGGAAGGCGTGCAATTCCATCCTGAATCGATCCTGTCCGAACACGGACACGCGCTGCTCGAAAACTTCGTGAAGCAGTCGAAGGCCGCGAGCGCCCGTTCGTCCAACCGCAACGCTTGAAGAAGAGAGACGAAATCATGACGATTACGCCCCAGGAAGCGCTGCAGCGGACTATCGAGCACCGCGAAATTTTCCACGACGAAATGCTGCATCTGATGCGGCTCATCATGCGCGGCGAACTCTCGCCCGTGATGGCGGCCGCGATCATCACCGGCTTGCGCGTCAAAAAAGAGACCATCGGCGAAATCACCGCGGCCGCCACGGTGATGCGTGAATTTGCCCGGCATGTCGAGGTGCAGGACAACTCGAACTTTGTCGATATCGTCGGCACCGGCGGCGACGGTTCGCACACCTTCAATATTTCCACCGCCACCATGTTCGTCTCGGCGGCGGCGGGCGCGAAAGTCGCGAAGCACGGCAATCGCGGCGTGTCTAGCAAATCGGGCAGCGCTGACGTGCTCGAAGCCCTCGGCGTGAATATCGACCTCCAGCCCGAGCAGGTGGCGGCATCGATTGCGGAGACCGGCATGGGCTTCATGTTCGCGCCGAACCATCATCCGGCCATGAAGAACATCGCGCCGGTGCGCCGCGAACTCGGCGTACGGACCATCTTCAATATTCTCGGGCCGCTGACCAATCCGGCAGGCGCGCCCAACCAGCTTATGGGCGTGTTCCACGCCGACCTGGTCGGGATTCAGGTGCGCGTGATGCAGCGCCTCGGCGCCAAGCACGTGCTGGTGGTCTACGGCATGGACGGCATGGATGAAGTCTCGCTCGGCGCGGCCACGCAAGTCGGCGAATTGCGCGACGGCGAGGTCCACGAGTATGAGATCCATCCGGAAGACTTCGGCATGCAGATGGTGTCGAACCGCACGCTGAAAGTGGCCGACGCCACCGAATCCAAAGCCATGCTGCTGGAAGCGCTCGACAACAAGCCGGGCGTCGCACGCGAGATCGTCACGCTGAATGCGGGCACCGCCCTCTATTCGGCGAACGTGGCTTCGTCGATCGCGGACGGCATTCAACTGGCACGCGAAGCGATCGCGAGCGGCAAGGCGCGCGCGAAGGTCGACGAACTGATCCGCTTCACCCAGCAATTCAAGCAGTAATCACGTAGCGAGACACTCATGAGCGATATCCTCGACCGCATCATCGCGGTCAAACGCGAAGAAGTCCGCGCGGCCGAACAGAGCGCGCCGCTCGAAGCGCTGCGCCTCGAAGCGTCCTCGCGCGACCTGCGCGATTTCGTCGGCGCATTGCGCGCCAAACACGCGGCGGGCCAAGCTGCGGTGATCGCCGAAGTGAAGAAGGCGAGCCCATCGAAAGGCGTACTACGCGAAAACTTCGTGCCGGCGGAGATCGCGCGATCGTATGAAAAGCACGGCGCAGCCTGCCTGTCCGTGCTCACCGACGTCCAATTCTTCAAGGGTAGCGTCGCGTATCTGCAGGAAGCGCGCGCGGCCTGCAATCTGCCGGTGCTGCGCAAAGACTTCATTGTCGATCCGTATCAGATCGTCGAAGCTCGCGCGATGGGCGCCGACGCGATCCTGCTGATCGCCGCCGCGCTCGAAACATCGCAGATGCAGGACCTCGAAGCGCTCGCGCATTCGCTGGGCCTCGCGGTGCTGGTCGAGGTACACGACCACAACGAACTGATGGAATCGCTCAAGCTGAAAACGCCGCTGATCGGCATCAACAATCGCAATCTGCGTACCTTCGAAACGTCGATCGAAACGACGATCGGCATGCTCGAAGCAATTCCGGACGATCGCATCGTGGTCACGGAATCGGGCATTCTGTCGCGCGTCGATGTGGAGCGGCTGCGCGCGATGGACGTGCACACGTTCCTCGTCGGCGAGGCGTTCATGCGGGCGGAAGAGCCGGGTGTGGAACTGGCGCGGATGTTTTTCTAAATACGGCGTCGGCATAAGACACACACGGGCATACACGGGCATACGCGGCGGAGCAGTCATGGGCATGGAACGCGAAATCAAACTGGCGCTGCCGTCTGCGCAGGTGCAGGCGGCGGAGCAATGGTTCGTTGCGCGTGCCGGCGTGGCGGGCCGGCCGGTCAAGCTGGTGAATATCTACTTCGACACGCCCGGCTTGACGTTGGCGACGTCGAAGAGCGCCTTGCGTCTGCGCCAGACGCCGGACGGCTGGCTGCAAACCTTCAAGACGGTCGGCAAAGCCAAAGATGGCTTGCACAGCCGGCATGAATGGGAACTGCCGGTCGCGGGCGCAAAGCTGGAAATCGACGCGTTGCTGCGCGCGTGCGACGAGCCGTCCGCCGCGGATGCACTGCGTGCGGCGGCGCCGGCGTTAATCGAACTGGTCCACACGAATTTCACCCGGACGCTATGGCACATTGAAGTGGACGGCTCGGAAGTCGAGGCGGCCATCGATCAAGGCGAAGTCCTCGCCGAGGTCAACGGCGAAACGCGCCGCGCGCCGATTTCGGAAATCGAACTCGAGCTGAAATCCGGCGCTGAGACCGCGCTGCATGAGCTCGCGGCAGAACTCGCCAAGCAGATCGCCGGCCTCGCGCCGGACAACATCAGCAAGGCGCAGCGCGGTTATCAGTTGCGGGCGGGTTGAGCATCGCCGCATTTGCTGCGACACTTCCCCGCCATGACCTCCGCATCCCGCTCCCGCCCCAACCCGTCGCAGGCTTCGCTGTTCGGCGACGCCCCATCCACCCCGGCCGGCGCCATGACGATCACGCAGCCCCAACAATCCAGCGCCAGCGTGCCGCCAACGCTCGAAGCCCAATTCGACGCCCTGCCGGCAGCATGGCGCGCGCACCTCAAGCCTTTTATCGACAGCGACGCCTACGCGCCGCTCTGCCGTTTCGTCGACGGTGAACGCGCGGCCGGCAAAACCGTCTATCCCGCCGACGTATTCCGTGCGCTGCGCCTGACCAGCCCGGATGAAGTGAAAGTGGTGATTCTCGGCCAGGACCCGTACCACGGCGACGACCGCGGCATACCGCAGGCTCATGGGCTGGCATTTTCCGTCGCGCCGAATGTGCGCACGCCGCCTTCACTGCGTAACATCTTCAAGGAAATCGCGGCGAGCCTCGGCCACGAGACGCCGGGTCACGGCTGCCTCGACACCTGGGCGAAGCAAGGCGTACTGCTGCTGAACACCGTGCTGACCGTCGAGCGCGACACGGCGGCAAGTCACGCGAAACGCGGCTGGGAGAAATGCACGGATACGCTGATTCATGAACTGGCCATGCGCCACGATGGCCTCGTGTTCATGCTGTGGGGCGCGCATGCTCAAGCCAAGCGTGCGCTGCTCGGCGGCAAGTCGCATTACGTGCTGGAAGCGCCGCATCCTTCGCCGCTGTCCGCGCATCGCGGCTTTCTCGGCTGCGGGCACTTTGCAAAGGCCAACGAATACCTCGCGCAGCATGGCCGCGAGCCGATCGACTGGCGCCTGCCCGACGAAGCGCAAATGCTCGCCTGAACCCGCTGGCATCCAACGCCCGCGCCTGAAAGCAAACAACGCCACGAACCGTGAGGTCCGTGGCGTTGTTCATTCCATCGCTATCAACCGCCTTGCCGCGCGGTTGAGGCAGAACGGCCAGGCTTACGCAGCGGCGATCGCTTCGCGTGCCGAAGCCAGCGCGGCGCCGGCGGCGTCCGGGCCCATGTTCAGGCCTTCGGCGTAGATGAAGTTCACGTCGGTCATGCCGAGGAAGCCCAGGAAGCTCTTCAGGTACGGCGTCTGGCTGTCGTTCGGCGTGCCAGCATACTTGCCGCCGCGTGCCGAAACGACGTGGACCTTCTTGCCCTTCACGAGACCTTCCGGACCGTTCGCGGTGTACTGGAACGTGATGCCGGCACGTGCGATGAAGTCGAAGTACGTCTTCAGTTGCGACGAGATGCCGAAGTTGTACATCGGGGCGCCGATCACGATGACGTCGGCGGCTTGCAGTTCGGCGATCAACGCTTCGCTGCGCGCGGCGATCGCGGCTTGCTCGGCGGTGCGTTGTTCAGCCGGCGTGAAGAACGCGCCGAGGACGGCGTCGTCCAGGTGCGGCAGCGGTTCAGCTTGAAGATTGCGGACGACGACTTGCGCGCCCGGATTCGATTGTTGCAGCTTTGCGGTCAGCTCGTTGACGAGCAGCGTCGAGTTCGCGCCTTGCGAGCGTGCTGCCGAGTTGATTTGCAGGATCGTGGTCATCGTGTTACTCCAGTAGGGGGCGCGCAGCGTTGCGCGAGTGAAGCCATTGTGTTTATTTACCGCCGCGGGAAAAAGCCATCCGGCGGCGACGGATTGTTGCACTGGTAGAACAATCCGCCCCCTCACACGCCTATTAACGACAACCGGTATTACGATCAGCTTGCGAGCCAGCGTTCCCGCGCCTTGCGCGCGGCGGGCCGCTTGTCGCTCACGGCAAGCTTGTAGCGCGCCGCCTCAGGCCCGTCCAGCTTGACTTGCGCAGTGCGCAGCTCGTCGCGGCGGAACGCATGGACTTCGACCGTCGCGCCCGGCAGATAGCGGGCGAGCAGCGTATCAAGATTCGAGCCGGTTACGCGCAGGCCATCGAGCGCGATCAGCACGTCGCCGGCAGAAAGCCCGGCTTTTTGCGCGGCGCTGCCGTCGTGCACCGCCGTCAGGGTGCAATCCGCGCCGCCGCGCGCGCGCGCGCCGAGCGACGGCTTGCCGTTTTTCTCGAGCTCGGGTTTGAGATCGATGCCGAACGGCGCGAGCAGCGTGTCGAGCGGCAGATCGCGCGTGCCGTAGACGGCTTCGGCGAACAACTCGGCCAACTGCACACCGGTCGCTTCCGCAAAAATCGCCTCGATCTCGCCTTCTTCGACGCCGGCCGGCTTGCCGCGGTAGAAGTCACGGCCGAAGCGCTGCCACAGCAGCCGCATCACGTCATCGAGCGATTTGCGGTTGCTGGTCTGCGCGCGAATCGTCAGATCAAATGCGAGTGCGACGAGCGACCCCTTGGTGTAATAGCTGACGATCGCGTTCGGCGCGTTCTCGTCCTGCCGGTAGTATTTGACCCACGCGTCGAACGAACTCTCGGCCACGCTCTGCTTCAGGCGGCCGCTGCCGCGCAGCACGCCGCCGATCACCTTGCCGAGCATCCCGAGGTAGTCGTCGGGAGAAATCAGGCCGCTGCGCACGAGGATCAGGTCGTCGTAGTACGAGGTGAAGCCCTCGAACAGCCACAGCAGAGACGTGTAGTTCTCCACGTTAAGGTCGTACGGCGCGAACACGGCCGGTTTAATGCGCTTCACGTTCCAGGTGTGGAAGTATTCGTGGCTGCACAGGCCGAGGTAGGTCCGATAGCCTTCGGCGAGCGCCTCGCGGCCCTCCACCGGCAGATCGCCGCGGCTGCAGATCAGCGCGGTGGACGCTCGATGCTCGAGGCCGCCATAACCATCGGCCACCGCCTGCGTCATGAAGACGTAGCGATCCATCGGCGCTTTTTTCGACTTCGGCTCGAACAACGCGATCTGCGCTTCGCAGATACGCTTCAGGTCGGCGGACAAACGGGCCATGTCCAGCCCGATTACCCGTCCCGCGATCACGATGTCGTGCGGCACGCCATGCGCCTTGAACGTCGCCAGCGCGAATTCACCTAGCGTGACAGGATGATCGATCAGCTCGTCGTAGTTTTGCGCGCGATACTCGCCGAAGCCGTAACGCTTCGTGCCGCGCGCCTCGGGCAGCGCGGTGGCGACGCGCCAGTTGCGATACGCGGCGCCTTCCGGCTTCTGGATACCGACCACGCATTGCGCGTCCTCATGGCCGAGCGGCGAGAGGAACACGCTCGTGCCGTTGAAAAAGCCGGTCGTATCGTCGAGATGCGCCGCACGCACCGACAGATCCCATGCATAGACCTCGTAGCGCAGCGTCAGCGCGCCTTTGACCGGCGCGGCCTGCCACGAATGCTTGTCGGTCTTTTCGACCCGCACCTTGCGACCCGCTTCGTTGACGGCGCGCAGCGTGACGATGTTGCGCGCGAATTCACGCACCATGTAGCTGCCCGGAATCCACACCGGCAGCATGAAACGCTGGCCGGCCGGGTCAGGGTCGGCGACGGTGACGGTAACTTCGAACAGGTGGGCGGCGGGTTGCTTGGGAACGATGGTGTAGCGGATCGGCTTCATCGGCGGCGCTTAGAAGAGGTGAGGCGAGGAATTCGGGATTTGATACGTCGAGGCTCGATGCGAAAGGAGGCGCACGTCGCGCCTCCTTGATTCAGTGTCGGTTGCGTGCTCAGTGCACCGCGGACATTTCCTTGTCCAGACGGTCAGCCGGCACGGCGCCGGGCAAACGGCGGCCGTCGGCAAGGAACACCGTGGGCGTGCCGTCGACGTTCATGGCGTGGCCGAGCGCCAGGTTCTTGTCGATCGCGGCGGTGTCGCAGGTGCCGGCGGCGGTGGGCGCCTGATGGTCCTGCATCCACGATTCCCAGGCCTTCGCGCGATCTGCCGAACACCAGATCGACTTCGACTTGGCGGTCGAATCCGGCGACAGAACCGGGTACAGGAAGGTGTAGACCGTTACGTTGTCGATCGACTTGAGCGTTGTTTCGAGCTGCTTGCAGTACGGGCAGTTCGGATCGGAAAACACCGCGATCTTGCGTGCGCCGTTGCCTTTCACGACCTTCACCGCGTTCGCGAACGGCAGGCTCGCAAAGTCGATGCGGTTGGTTTCCGACAGACGCGCCTCCGTCAGATTCTTGCGCGTTTTCGCGTCGACCATGTCGCCGAGCAGCAGGTAGTCACCGTTCGCGTCGCTATAGACGATCTGCGTGCCGAGGTTCACTTCGTAAAGGCCGGCGATTGGCGACTTCGACACGCTCTTGATCGTCACGTCGGCGAGACGCGTTTGCAGCGTGGCTTTGAGCTTGTCGGTGGTCTGATCGGCCTGCGCCGAGCAGCCAATGGTGACGGCGGCGATCGCGAGCGCGGCGGCCGCCATGCGGAAGGTCTTTTTCATGCTGAATTCCTGGGTTCAATCGCGCCCGCGGCGCGTTTTACGACATGTCCGGTCTGACTGGCAAAGCGTCCATCCGTTCATGATACCTGTGTCGGGAGCCGCACCATGTTGGCCAGCGCGCTTTAACCCAGCGCGGCCGACACCAGCCAGCGCTTGATGAACGGCTGCGCGCCGACAAAAGCCATGCCGGTATTACGCAGCGCCTTGGCGAACGGACCGGGGACGGAGAAGAGTTTCTGCAGGCCGTCGGTGGCGATCATCAGCGCGCGGATGTCTTCGCGGCGCGCGCGTTCGTAGCGGCGCAGCAGCACCATGTCGCCGAGATCGCGAAACGACTCCTTGCCGGCGACGGTATCGGCTAGCGCGGCGACATCGCGCAGGCCGAGATTCATGCCCTGCCCGGCCAACGGATGAATCAGATGCGCGGCGTCGCCGACCAGCGCGACGCGCGGCGCCACCAGCCGGTCGACCGTTTGCAGCGCGAGCGGGAAGCCTTGGGCGGGCGTCACGCAGTCGAGCGCGCCGAACTGGCCGCCTGTCACACGCTCCACCTCGGCGGCAAGCTGTGCCGGATCGAGCGCGGTCAACTGCTCGGCGTGCTCGCTGCGCGCCGACCAGACCAGCGAAACGTGGCCGTCCGGCATGGGCAGGAGCGCGATGATCTCGCCGTCCTTGAACCATTGGTAGGCGGTTTCGCCGTGCGGTTTCCCGGCCTTGAAGTTCGCGACCACGCCGGTTTGTTTGTAGTCACGCCTGTCCATCTTCGAGCCGATCTGCGCCCGCACCCAGGAATGCGCGCCGTCCGCGCCGACCACCAGATCGGCTTCGAGCACGTTACCGTTGGCGAGACCGACGCTGGCACTGTCGGCGCTCATATCGATCGCCTGAGCGCGCGTGTCGATCCAGGTGAGATTCGGCTGAAAGCGCAGTGCCGCATCCAGCGCGCGCTCGATCACCGACGACTCGACGATCCACGCCAATTGCGGCACTGAAGCCTGGAACGCTGAAAAATGCAGTTCGGCGTGGGCGTCGCCATAAACCCGCATGTCGTAGACCGGCCCAAGGCGCGCCAGATCGAGCGCCTGCCAGACCCGCAAACGCTCCAGCAGCGCTTGCGAACTCGACGACAGCGCGTAGACCCGCGAGTCGAAGTTGGCGCCGGCGGGCAGCGCCGCGCAGGGCTGCGCGAGCAGCGCCACGCGCAATCCGCCTTGGGTCAGCGCCAGCGCCGCGGTCTTGCCGACGAGGCCGCCGCCGATCACTGCGGCATCAAAGGTCTGGTGGTGTGCGTTCATCCGCGCATTATAGCTGCGGGGGTTGCGGGGGACGGATCGGCGCGGGCGGCATTTGAGCCCGGGCAACACTCCGATGCGCCCTAATGTCCCACCGCGGCGTGTGCCGCGTTCGCTTCGCGCAGCCGCATGAATTCGCGGTCGTACGACAGAAGCCGCCACGCGCTCGCCTCAAGTTCGCTTTTGCGGTCACGCTGGTCGCTGCGCACGGCACAGTCGGGGAAATGGCGGTCGTATTCACGCCACAGGGAGTCGAGGTCGTTGGTATCGGCGAACTTCGCGATGCGCTGTTTATCGTTCAGCGTCAAACGGCTCGTCAGGCATTCGACCGTCTGCCGATCCGTGTTCGCCTGAGCGTCGTCGAAATTGCGCGACACCCAATTCACGACGACCACGCCTACCAATGCCACGGCCAAGCCCGTCCCCAACCAACCAATTGTTCGCATTTTTATCCCCGGAATGTGGGCTCTAGCGGCCCTGATCCGGCGATTCTACAGCGCTCCCGAGCAATTGTTACCAAATAGTAAGATTTTGCCCCCAACCCGAGGCACTGCTTTCCCGTTCACGCTCCGGTGAGCCGATCCGAACGGGTTACAATTACGCCTTTCGTGAAAACTCGCACCCCGTCGTTGAGCTCACGCCCCGATCCGGTGTCTTGCCCCGCTCCGCTGCGTGTCTCTGACACGCCAACCGCGCAGACTTCCCAAGTCCTGCACACAGCGTCGAGCGCATCACGCAACTTACTGATTCACTGAAGGAATTTTCATGAGCCTCCAATGCGGCATCGTCGGCCTGCCTAACGTCGGCAAGTCCACCCTGTTCAATGCGCTGACCAAGGCGGGTATCGCCGCCGAAAACTATCCGTTCTGCACGATCGAGCCGAACGTCGGCATTGTCGAGGTGCCGGACGCCCGTCTGAAGGCGCTTGCCGAAATCGTCAAGCCGGAGCGCATCCTGCCGGCGGTGGTGGAGTTCGTCGATATCGCCGGTCTCGTGGCCGGTGCGAGCAAGGGCGAAGGCCTCGGCAACCAGTTCCTCGCCAACATCCGCGAAACCGATGCGATCACGCACGTGGTGCGCTGTTTTGAAGACGAGAACGTGATTCACGTCGCGAACAAGATCGACCCGCTGTCGGATATCGAAGTGATCAACACCGAACTGGCGCTGGCCGACCTCGCAACGGTCGAAAAGGCGCTGGCGCGCTATTCGAAGGCGGCCAAGTCGGGCAACGACAAGGAAGCGGTCAAGAACGCCGCCGTGCTGGAAAAGGTGCGCGCCCAGCTCGACCAGGCCAAGCCGGTCCGTGCGCTCGACCTGACCGACGAAGAAAAGGCCACGCTCAAGCCGTTCTGTCTGATCACTGCCAAGCCGACCATGTACGTCGCCAACGTGAAGGAGGACGGCTTCGAGAACAATCCGCATCTCGACGCGGTCACGAAATTCGCCGCGGCGGAAAACGCGCCGGTGGTGGCCGTGTGCGCCGCGATCGAAGCGGAAATCGCCGACCTCGACGAAGCCGACATGGAAGTGTTCCTCGCCGACATGGGCATGCACGAGCCCGGCCTGAACCGCGTGATTCGCGCGGGCTTCAAGCTGCTCGGCCTGCAAACGTACTTCACGGCGGGCGTGAAGGAAGTGCGCGCGTGGACGATCCATATCGGCGACACCGCGCCGCAAGCGGCCGGCGCGATTCACACCGACTTCGAGCGCGGCTTCATTCGTGCGCAGACGATCGCGTTCAACGACTACATCACGTACAAGGGTGAACAAGGCGCGAAAGAAGCCGGCAAGATGCGCGCGGAAGGCAAGGAATACGTCGTGCACGACGGTGACGTGATGAACTTCCTGTTCAACGTCTAAGTCCGCGTTCCGGCTTTGACGCCGGGCGGCCACGGGTGAAAGCCTCAGCGCCGCCGCCCGCAGCCTTGGAACTCACGAGAAGAGCCCGCGCCACGCGGGCTCTTTGTTTTGTTGGCCGCCACTTGCGTTTTCTGGCGCCGACTGTTTCCGTTTTGTGACACCGATGTTAGATTGCGGCATCCGGTATTCGTCAAAAGCGGCCCGCGCCGCCCGGCTATCGACTCCGGATTGTCATCGAACACCAATAGAATCGCGCGATTCGCATCCGGGAGACCAATCGATGAGTTTGAAGACGTTAGTCCGTTCGCTTTCCGTGGCAGCCGTGTTGAGCATCGGCGTCAGTCAGGCGGCCCAGGCCGCAACCGAAATCCAGTTCTGGCACGCCATGGAAGCCGCGCTGGGCGAGCGTCTGAACGACATCGCCAACGCGTTTAACGCGTCGCAAAGCGACTACAAGATCGTGCCAGTGTTCAAAGGCGCCTACGACCAGACGCTCGCCGCCGGCATTGCGGCTTATCGCAGCGGCAACGCGCCGGCGATTCTGCAGGTCTATGAAGTCGGCACCGCCACGATGATGCAGGCGAAAAAGGCCGTGATTCCGGTCTCGGATGTGTTCAAGCAGGCGGGCGTGCCGCTCGACGAAAAAGCCTTCGTGCCGACCATCGCGAGCTATTACAGCGACGCCAAAACCGGCGAGCTGATCTCCATGCCGTTCAATAGCTCGACGCCGGTGCTGTACTACAACAAGGACGCCTTCAAGAAAGCCGGCCTCGACCCGAACCAGCCGCCGAAAACATGGGCTGAATTGCAGGTCGACGCGCAGAAGCTGAAAGCCTCCGGCATGACGTGCGGCTATTCGTCCGGCTGGCAAAGCTGGATTCAACTCGAAAACTTCAGCGCCTGGAACGGCGTGCCGTTCGCGTCGAAGGACAACGGCTTCGGCGGCCCGGACGCCGAGCTGGAGTTCAACAAGCAGTTGCAGGTCGCGCATATCCAGTTCCTGCAGAACATGGAAAAGGACGGCACGTTCACCTATGTCGGCCGCAAGGACGAACCGGTGTCGAAGTTCTATAGCGGCGACTGCGGCATCATCACGAACTCGTCGGGATCGCTCGCCACGATCAAGAAATACGCCAAGTTCAATTTCGGCACCGGCATGATGCCGTACGACGCCAGCGTGAAGGGCGCGCCGCAGAACGCGATTATCGGCGGGGCCAGCCTGTGGGTGTTGTCGGGCAAGGATCCGGCCGTGTACAAGGGCGTAGCGAAATTCCTCGCGTATCTGTCGTCGGCGCCGGTTGCGGCGAAGTGGCACCAGGACACCGGCTATCTGCCGGTCACGACCGCCGCGTATCAATTGACGCAGCAGCAAGGCTTCTACGAGAAGAACCCAGGCAGCGACACCGCCATCAAGCAGATGCTCAACAAGCCGCCTCTGCCGTACACGAAGGGCCTGCGTCTGGGCAACATGCCGCAGATCCGCACCATCATCGACGAAGAGCTCGAACAGGTCTGGGCGCAGAAGAAGACACCGCAACAGGCGCTCGACTCGTCCGTGTCGCGTGGCGATGAACTGCTGCGCCGCTTCGAGAAAGCCGGCAGCTAAGCCAGCGCCGCCGGGGTTTCGGCGCCCTCGCGCCGAAACCCGTAGTGGCGGCGGAACCCCGGGAATTATCGATGGAAAAGCGCTCCAGCTTCGGCACCAGCCTGCTGCCCTATCTGCTCGTCGCGCCGCAGCTCGCGATCACGGTGCTGTTCTTCCTGTGGCCGGCCGGCGAGGCGCTCTGGCAATCCACACAGAGCCAGGACGCGTTCGGCACATCGAGCGAGTTCGTCGGACTCGCCAACTTCAAGCAGTTGTTCGCCGATCCGCTTTATCTGTCGTCGTTCAATACGACGCTGATTTTCTGCGCGCTCGTCACCGTCTCGGGACTCGTGATTTCGTTGCTGCTGGCCATGTGCGCCGATCGCGTGACGCGCGGTGCAAAGGTTTATCAGACGCTCCTGATCTGGCCGTATGCGGTGGCGCCCGCCATTGCCGCGGTGCTGTGGTCGTTCCTGTTCAACCCGAGCATCGGCCTCGTGACGTACGCGCTCGCGAAGCAAGGCATCGTGTGGAATCACGCATTGAACGCGGGTCAGGCGATGTTTCTGGTGGTGCTCGCGTCCGTCTGGAAACAGGTCAGCTATAACTTCCTGTTTTTCTATGCGGGCTTGCAGGCGATTCCACGCTCGCTCATCGAAGCGGCCGCAATCGACGGCGCGGGACCGGTGCGGCGCTTTTTCGGCATTGCGCTGCCGCTGCTGTCGCCGACCAGTTTCTTCCTGCTGGTGATCAACATCACCTATGCCTTCTTCGACACGTTCCCGGTGATCGACGCCGCCACCGGCGGCGGCCCCGCGCAATCGACCCGCACGCTGATCTACAAGATCTTCGCCGAAGGTTTCCAGGGGCTCGACATCGGCAGTTCGGGCGCGCAGTCGGTGGTCCTGATGGTGATCGTCGTGGCGTTGACCGTCGTGCAATTCCGCTTCATCGAACGCAGGGTTCAATACTCATGATCGAGAACCGCCGCGGTTTCGACCTGTTCTGCCACGCGGTGCTGATTCTCGGCGTCGTGCTGGTGGTGTTTCCGGTGTACGTCGCGTTCTGCGCGGCGACCATGAGCGAGCACGAGGTGTTCAGCGTGCCGCTCTCGCTAGTGCCGAGCACGCATCTGTTCGAGAACATCGCGACGGTCTGGTCGCAAGGCAGCGGCAACGCGGCGGCGCCGTTCGGCCGCATGCTGTTCAACAGCCTCGTGATGGCGCTGGTGATTTCGATCGGCAAGATTGCCATCTCGATGATCTCGGCGTACGCGATCGTGTTTTTCCGCTTTCCGTTTCGCAATCTGTCGTTCTGGCTGATCTTCATCACGCTGATGCTGCCGGTCGAAGTGCGGATCTTTCCGACCGTGCAGGTCGTGTCGTCGGTGCATCTGAGCAACACCTATAGCGGCTTGACGTTGCCGCTGATCGCGTCGGCCACCGCGACGTTCCTGTTCCGCCAGTTCTTCATGACGCTGCCGGACGAATTGATGGAAGCGGCACGCATCGACGGCGCGGGCGCCATGCGATTTTTCTGGGACGTCGTTCTGCCGCTGTCGAAGACGAATATGGCGGCGCTCTTCGTGATCACGTTCATCTACGGCTGGAATCAGTACCTGTGGCCGATCCTGATCACGAGCCAGCAATCGCTGACCACGGCCGTGGTCGGCATCAAGAGCATGATCGCCTCGGGCGACACCGCGACCGAATGGCATCTCGTCATGACCGCGACGTTGCTCGCCATGCTGCCGCCGCTTGCGGTCGTACTGACCATGCAGCGCTGGTTCGTGCGCGGGTTGGTGGACTCGGAGAAATAAGCCGTTTCATGGCGAACTCCGGCATTCAAATCAGGAACACCGCGCTACGCGGCACGCAACGAAAAGGCTAGAACGGCATGGCTGCACTGACTCTGCAAGGCGTTAAAAAAACCTACGACGGCAAACAGTTCGTGCTGCACGGCATCGACGTGAACGTCTCCGACGGTGAATTCATCGTGATGGTCGGCCCGTCCGGTTGTGGCAAATCGACCTTGTTGCGGATGGTGGCGGGACTCGAGCGCATCTCCGAGGGCAGCATTTCGATCGCCGGCAAGGTGGTCAACGAACTGGAGCCGAAGGATCGCAACATCGCGATGGTGTTCCAGAACTACGCGCTGTATCCGCACATGAGCGTGGCCGAAAACATGGGCTACGCACTGAAGATCGCGGGCGTCGAGCGCGGCCAGATTCACAGGCGCGTGCAGTCTGCCGCGCAGATTCTTGAACTCGAAGCACTGTTGCAACGCAAGCCGCGCGAGTTGTCAGGCGGCCAGCGGCAACGCGTCGCGATGGGCCGCGCGATTGTGCGCGAGCCGGCCGTGTTTCTGTTCGACGAACCCCTGTCGAACCTCGACGCGCGCCTGCGCGTGCAGATGCGTCTTGAAATCCAGCGTCTGCATTCCCGGCTTGCCACTACGAGTCTGTACGTCACGCACGATCAGATCGAAGCGATGACGCTGGCGCAACGCGTGATCGTGATGAACAAGGGCCACGCGGAACAGATCGGCGCGCCGACCGAGGTCTACGAACGGCCGGCCACGGTGTTCGTGGCGAGCTTCATCGGCTCGCCGGGGATGAATCTGCTGGAAGGCCGCGTGTCCGACGACGGCGCGACATTCGACGTGGCCGGCAACGGCCCGAAGCTGCCGCTCACAGGCGTGCCGCCGATCGGCCGCGAAGTCGCCAAGGGACGCGAATGGGTGCTCGGCATTCGCCCGGAACATATGAACGGGGATACAAACGCGGGTCGGGCGGACGCACCGCATGCAACCCTCACCGTCGATTCCTGCGAACTGCTAGGCGCGGACAATCTCGCGCATGGCCGCTGGGGCAAGCATGACGTGACGGTGCGCCTGCCGCACGCGCATCGGCCCGCGGCGGGCGAAGCGCTGCAGGTGGCACTGCCCGCGCAGCATCTGCACTTCTTCGATCCGGCGAGCGGACGGCGCGCGAACTGACGTCACCCCGGACGTCACCCCGGACATCACCGCGGACATGACGGCCAACACCCTTTGCCGTCTCCCCCCCGCCCCGAAGTACAATGCCACCTGAACAAACCGCCCGTGCGCGGAGCGTCGCGAGGTTAAACACCGCGCCCGACGCCGCGCCGGCCGGCGCCGGGCGCTCCGCCCGGCCATGACACCGGTTACCCTTCCACCCACGACCGCTCGCCCCCATGCGGCTGGCGTCGTCAACGTCTATTGCAAGCAAATGGCCCAATACGTCTTCACCATGAACCGGGTCGGCAAAATCGTGCCGCCCAAGCGTCAAATCCTGAAAGACATCTCGCTGTCGTTTTTCCCCGGTGCGAAGATTGGCCTGCTCGGCCTGAACGGCTCGGGCAAGTCGACGCTGATCCGCATCATGGCCGGCGTGGACAAGGACATCGAAGGCGAAGCCACGCCGATGCCGAACCTGAACATCGGCTACCTGCCGCAGGAGCCGAAGCTCGACCCGACCAAGACGGTGCGTGAAGCGGTCGAGGAAGGTCTCGGCGACGTGTTCAACGCGCAGAAGAAACTCGACGAAATCTACGCGGCCTACGCCGAGCCGGACGCCGACTTCGACGCGCTCGCCGCCGAACAAGCCAAATACGAAGCGATCCTCGCCACCACCGACGGCGGCAGCGCCGAGCAGCAGATCGAAATCGCAGCCGACGCGCTGCGCCTGCCGGCCTGGGACGCGAAGATCGAACATCTGTCGGGCGGCGAAAAGCGCCGCGTCGCACTGTGCAAGCTGCTGCTCGAAAAGCCGGACATGCTGCTGCTCGACGAGCCGACCAACCACCTGGACGCCGAATCGGTCGACTGGCTCGAGCAATTCTTGACGCGCTTCCCGGGCACCGTGGTCGCCGTGACCCACGACCGCTACTTCCTCGATAACGCCGCCGAATGGATTCTGGAACTCGACCGCGGCCACGGCATTCCGTGGAAGGGCAACTACAGCAGCTGGCTCGACCAGAAGGAAGAGCGCCTGAAGCAGGAAGAGTCGTCGGAATCGGCGCGTCAGAAGGCGATCAAGAAGGAACTGGAGTGGGTGCGCCAGAACCCGAAGGGCCGTCAGGCGAAGTCGAAGGCGCGTATTGCCCGCTTCGAGGAACTGAACAGCCAGGACTACCAGAAGCGCAACGAGACCTCGGAAATCTTCATCCCGGTCGGCGACCGCCTCGGTAACGAAGTGATCGAATTCAAGAACGTCAGCAAGTCGTACGGCGACCGGCTGCTGCTCGACAACGTCAGCTTCAAGGTTCCGGCGGGCGCGATCGTCGGCATCATCGGTCCGAACGGCGCCGGCAAGTCGACGCTGTTCCGCATGCTGACCGGCCGCGAACAGCCGGATTCGGGTGAAATCGTGCAAGGCCCGACCGTCAAGCTCGCCTACGTGGACCAGAGCCGCGACGCGCTGGACGGCTCGAAGACCGTGTTCGAGGAAATCTCCGGCGGGGCTGACGTGCTGACGGTCGGCAAGTACGAGACGCCGTCGCGTGCGTACATCGGCCGCTTCAACTTCAAGGGCGGCGACCAGCAGAAGACCGTCGGCAATCTGTCGGGCGGCGAGCGCGGCCGCTTGCATCTGGCCAAGACGCTGATCGCGGGCGGCAACGTGCTGCTGCTGGACGAACCGTCGAACGACCTCGACGTCGAAACGCTGCGCGCGCTCGAAGACGCGTTGCTCGAATTCGCGGGCTCGGTGATGGTGATTTCGCACGATCGCTGGTTCCTCGACCGTATCGCCACGCACATCCTCGCGTTCGAAGGCGACTCGCAAATTACCTTCTTCGACGGCAACTACCAGGAATACGAAGCGGACAAGCGCGCACGCCTGGGTGAAGAAGCGGCACGTCCGAAGCGTCTGCGTTACAAGCCGATCACGCGATAAAGCCAGACTTGGTGGCCGCCCGTCGCCCGACGGGCGCCAAGGCACACGCATTGCGTGCGTCGGCGTGAAACCTGTCGTCGCGGCGGGACGCACCTGTTCCTCCCGAACGAGCACGGATAGCGCACGCCGAACCTGTGGGCGAGGAGGCAAGCATGGCGATGTCGAAGGGCCAGCGCTGGATTGTGGCTGTCGTCGGCGTGCTGCTCGTGCTTCTCGTCGTCGCGGTCGGCGCCCTGCAATTCGCGCAGCGCGAAGTCAGGGCGCGCGTGATCGCGGCACTCGGCCCATTGGGCAGCGTCGAACGCATCGACGTTGGCCTCACCTCGCTCCATCTCACCCACGTCATCATTAAAGCGCCGCCTGGCTGGCCGGCCGGCGATCCGCTCAGAGCGGACGAGATCACGCTGACGCCCGACATTCGTGATCTGCTCGCGCGGCGCATGCACATACGCAGCGTGGTGGTGCGCGGCTTCGACCTGGCCGCGCTGCGCACGAAAGACGGCGAGATCCGCTTGCTGCCCAAACTGCGCGAATCGGTGGAGAAGTCCGACGAACCGGCCAGCGGCGTGACGGCGCCCACCTCACGCGAAAAATGGGTCGATCACATCCGCTTCGAGCAGGGCAACTTCCACTTCTACGACGCGAGCGTCGGACCGCCGGCATTCAAGGTGACGGTCAGCAACGCCCACGCGAGCGTCGACAATCTGCGCCTACCCGCGCTCACTGAGCCGACCAGCGTCGACGTCACCGGCTCGATCAAAGGCCCGGCGCATACCGGCACGGTGTCGTTCAGCGGCTGGATCAAGATCGCCAGCAAGGATTCGCAGACCACGAGTCAACTGCGCGGCGTCGACATCGCGATGCTCGATCCGTATCTGGTGAAAAAAGCCGGCGCCAAAGCGCAAGTGACGGGTGGCACGGTCGATCTGACGATCGAATCGACGGTGCGCAACTATCAGTTGCACGCCCCCGGCACGCTGACGGTCCACAATCTGCAGCTTGCCGACAGCGGCAATCCGCTCGACACGTTCATGTCGATTCCGACCAAGGCGGCCGTCGCCGCGCTCAAGTCGCACAACGGTGACATCACACTGCATTTCGTGTTGGACGGGGATTTGCGCGACCCGAAATTCTCGGTGCAGGAAGGGCTGATGAAGCGCATCGGCGCCGGATTCGCCAAGGCGCTCGGCGTGAGCGTCGAAGACGTGGCGAAAGGCGCGGGAGAAACCGTGAAAGGCTTGGGTAACGCGTTGAAAAATCTGCTGGGTCAGTAGGCGCGCGCTGGCGCCTGAGCAGAAGCGAAGCGGCGCCGCTGGAACGCAGACACGCCGCCTTGCTGCTGGAAACGCGTGAAAATCAAACCGGCAGTCCCAGTTCGCGCAGTTTCGCTTCGGTGCGTGCCGCGCCGGTGTGATGCACTCCCTGCCACCCGAGCGCCGTCGCGGCCTCGGCGTTTTTCTGGTTGTCGTCGATGAACACCAGCTCGCCGGGCTCGATACCCGGCAATTGCGCCTCGATCCGCTCACGCATGGCGGCGAAGATCGCCGGATCGGGCTTGACCAGCTTCACCCGCCCCGACACGACGATGTCGCGAAACCGCCTGAGCACCGGGTAATGCTCCCACGCGTACGGAAAAGTCTCCGCCGACCAGTTGGTCAGCCCGAAGAGCGGCACCTTGGCCGCTTCGAGCTTTTCCATGATCGCCACGCCCTCTTCCAGCACGCCGGCCACCATTTCGTGCCAGCGCTCGTAAAACGCGCGGATCAGCGCTTCGTGATCGGGAAACTTCGCGACGAGTTCCTCGGTTCCCTCAGCAATCGGCTGGCCGCCGTCCTGACGCACCACCCAGTCCATCGAACAGACGTGGGTCAGAAACCAGCGGCGCTCGGTGTCGTCGGGAATCAGGCGGCGATACAGATACTCCGGATTCCAGTCGATCAGCACGCCGCCGAAATCGAACACCACTGCCTTGATAGCCATGCACGCTCCGTAAGCCAGGTCTCAGGCGTTTCAGATGGGTTGCGTACGCAACTCCAGCCACGCCTTCGCTTCGCCCGAAACATGCGGCGACAGGCGCGTGCGCACCGTCTCGTGATACGCGTTGAGCCACGCGCGTTCGTCCTCGCGCAGCAGCGACAGATCGAGGCAGCGCGTGTCGATCGGGCACAGCGTCAGCGTTTCGAACTTGAGGAAGTCGCCAAATTCGGTTTGCCCGGCGGGCACGTTCAGCACGAGGTTTTCGATCCGCACGCCCCACTTGCCTGGACGGTAAATGCCCGGTTCGACCGAGGTGATCATGCCTTCTTCCATCGCGGTCCACGGTTCGGCCGGCGCGTAGTGCGAGATCACCTGCGGGCCTTCGTGCACGTTCAGGAAGTAGCCCACGCCGTGACCCGTGCCGTGGCCGTAGTCGGCGCCGGCTTCCCAGATCGGCGCACGGGCGATCGCGTCGAGCATCGGCGAGCGGATGCCGCGCGGGAATTGCGCGCGCGACAACGCCATCGTGCCTTTGAGGACAATTGTGAAATCGCGCCGCTGCGCTTCGCTGATGGTGCCGATCGGCACGACACGCGTGATGTCGGTCGTGCCGCTCAGATACTGCGCGCCGGAGTCGATCAGCAGCAAACCGTTGCCCTCGATCACCGAATGCGATTCGGCAGTCGCGCGGTAGTGCGGCATCGCGCCGTTGGCATTGAAGCCCGCGATCGTCGCGAAACTCAGCGACACGAAGCCCGGACGACGCGCGCGGGCGGCCGTCAGGCGTTCGTCGATGGTGAGTTCGGTGATCGTCTCGCGGCCCAACGCGCCTTCGAACCAGGCGAAGAACTCCGCCAGCGCGGCGCCGTCCTGTTCCATCGTCTCGCGCACATGCTCGGCTTCGGCCGCGGTCTTGCGCGACTTGAAGAAGGTGGACGGATTGATCGCCTCGACCACCGTGACCGCCGGCGGCACGGACTGCAGCGAGCCAATCGTGATGCGGCGCGGGTCGATCAGCAGCGTGCTGCCGGCGGGCAGCGCGGCAAGCGCGTCGGCAGCCTTGGCATACGGCTCGACGCTGATGTTGTCGCGCGCCAGCGCATCGGCCAACGCTTGCGGCACCTTGCCGTCGGCGACGAACAAAGCTGCGTGGTCGACACCGATCAGCGCGTGCGCCACGAACACCGGGTTATAGCTGACGTCGGCGCCACGCAGATTCAGCAGCCACGCGAGATCGTCGAGCGTGGAAATGAAGTGCCACTGCGCGCCCTTGTCCGCCATTGCGCGGCGAATCTGCGCGAGCTTGTCCGAACGCGCGACGCTCGCATGCGGCGCGGCATGCTCGAACACGGCGGCGGCCGGCAGCACCGGACGCTGAGGCCAGATTGCGTCGAACAGGTCGACGTCCGTGCGCAGCTTGACGCCACGCGCGCTGAGCGCCTGGCTCAATGCCCGCGCCGCCGCTACGCCGAGCACGGCACCATCCACGCCGACCGTGCCGCCCGCGGCCACGTTTTGCGCGAGCCATTCAAAATGCGGCGCGGTCTGTTGGCCACCGGTCATCTTCATGAGCTGAACGCCGGTGCCGGCCAGTTGGGCGTTGGCCTGCTCCCAATATCGGCTGTCGGTCCAGACGCCGGCGAAGTCAGCCGTGACGACCAGCGTGCCGGCCGAACCGGTGAAACCCGACAGCCACTGCCGGCCTTGCCAGCGTCCCGGCAGATATTCGGACAGATGCGGGTCCGAGGACGGCACCAGATAGGCGGCGACCCCTTCTCGCGCCATTGCGTTGCGCAACGTGGCGAGCCGTTCGGGGATGGAGGAAGTTTCGGGAAGTCGGGCATTCATCAGAGTCACCTGCAAATATTCATCGACGGGAAAGCAAGCCGACCGTCACGGCAACGGAGATCAACGCGACAGCGGTGCACGCCGGCCACTCAAGCGTATCACCATCGTGAAAGAGGCCGACGACGTTGCCGGCCATCAGCGCGAAAGCCGCGCCCAGCACGCCCGCCAGCATCGCCATCCACCAGCGGGCGCGGCTCGAACGCCGCAGCGGATGCAGCCACCACCCCGCGAGGCCGATCACCGCTCCCAGCACGACGATGCCGGCCCACCCCATTACCGGCCAGCCCCGCGCAGTTTCAGATTCGTCTCATGGGCGCAAGGGACCTGGACAGCTAGCATTTTTGTCTCATTAACTATTAAAGTCAGCATGGCGCTTTCCGCACAGCGGTTGAGTTTAGGGGTCGGGGTGATGTTAGGCAAGTTGTAAGCCTTACGGATAAACGATTCCCGGTCATTGCCAGGCTGAAAGCGCATCATGCGAATCGCCCTTATCGAGCCGGACGTGCGGCACGCCAAGCTGGTCTGCCGGTTGATCTTCGCCGCCGGCCATCTGTGCCAGCACTTCACGGCGAGCGCCACGTTCCTGAATCACGCCACCGACGAATTCTTCGATCTTCTCATCACCGAGAGCTGGGCTGGCGACCATAGTGCCGAAGACGTCATCCCACGCGCCCGCGCGATCCTGCCGAGCTTGCCGGTGATCGTGCTGATGTCGGCGCCGCGCGAAAGCCAGATCGTCGCGGCGCTGCATGCCGGCGCCGACGACTGCCTGGCCAAACCGGTGCGCGGTCCCGAGATGCTGGCCCGGATGGAAGCGCTTCTACGCCGCGCGGGCTTGCGCCGGCCACCCAACCGGCGGCACGATTTGATCAGCGGCTACAGGTTCGACTCGGCGCAGTTCGCCGTCACGTTCCGCGATCGCACGGTCTCGCTCACGCCGAAGGAGTTCCGCCTGGCGCTGCTGCTGTTCAGCAATCTGTCGCGGCCCGTGTCGCGCGCGCATATTCTGGATAACATCTGGACGCGCCGCCGTGGCGTAACGTCGCGTACTGTTGATACCCATGCTTCGCGGGTGCGGAGCAAATTGCAGCTTCACCCCGAGCACGGCTACTGTCTGACGCCACTTTACGGCTACGGCTACCAACTCGACGCGATCCCGAGCGAAGCCGTTGTGGAGGCCGTATAACGCGCGCACAATGTACGAATTGTGGAAACGCTATAATATTGGGCTAAACCATAGCTCCCACAAATGCAGCTTCTAACGATCGGAATCAATCACCACACTGCGCCTGTCGCCTTGCGCGAACGCGTGGCGTTTCCGCTCGAACAGATCAAGCCGGCACTGGACACCTTCAAGAGCATCTGGCTTGGCCCTAGCGCCAGTACCGCGCCGGAAGCGGCAATTCTGTCCACCTGCAACCGCACCGAACTCTACTGCGCGACCGACGACCAGGCCGCGCGTGAAGCCGCGATCCAGTGGCTCTCGAAGTATCACAATCTGCCCATCGAGGAACTGGCGCCGCACGTCTACGCGTTGCCGCAGTCGGAAGCCGTGCGCCACGCGTTTCGCGTCGCGTCGGGGCTCGATTCGATGGTGCTCGGCGAGACGCAAATTGTCGGACAAATGAAGGATGCGGTGCGTACCGCGTCCGAAGCCGGCGCGCTCGGCACGTATCTGAACCAATTGTTTCAGCGCACCTTCGCCGTGGCGAAGGAAGTGCGCAGCACGACGGAAATCGGCGCGCAATCGGTTTCGATGGCCGCCGCTGCCGTGCGCCTCGCCCAGCGGATTTTCGACAAGATCTCGAAGCAGCGCGTGCTGTTCATCGGGGCGGGCGAAATGATCGAGCTTTGCGCCACGCACTTCGCGGCGCAGCAACCGCGCGAACTCGTGGTCGCCAACCGTACGGCCGAGCGAGGCGCGCGCCTCGCCGAGCGCTTCAACGGCCGGGCCATTCCGCTGTCGGAACTGCCGTCGCGCATGCACGAGTTCGACATCATCGTTTCGTGCACCGCTTCCACCTTGCCGATCATCGGTCTGGGCGCGGTAGAGCGGGCCGTGAAAGCGCGCCGTCACCGGCCGATTTTCATGGTCGATCTGGCCGTTCCGCGCGACATCGAACCCGAAGTCGGCCAGCTCGAAGACGTGTTCCTGTACACCGTCGACGACCTCGGCGCGATCGTGCGTGAAGGCAACGCGTCGAGGCAAGCTGCCGTCGCGCAGGCCGAAGCGATCATCGAAACGCGCGTGCAGAATTTCATGCAGTGGCTCGACGCCCGCAGCATCGTGCCGGTGATCCGCCACATGCACACCCAGGCCGACGTGCTGCGCCGCGCCGAAGTCGAACGCGCACAGAAGATGCTCGCGCGCGGCGACGATCCAGCCGCGGTGCTCGAAGCGCTGTCGCAAGCTCTGACCAACAAGCTGATCCACGGTCCCACGCACGCGCTCAATCGCGCGAGCAGCGAGAACCGTGACACGCTCATCGAATTGATGGGCGGTTTCTACAAACACTCCGGCTCCACGGAGCGTTAGCGGCGCAGCCACCGCCGCTGTCCGGACCACCCACAAGTGGCCCGCGACGTGCTTCTGACCAAAGCATCTGCCCACTCCCCTAGTTGCAGTCCTTCCCGGAGCCCGCTCCGATACCCGTCCGATGAAAACGAGCATGCAACGCAAGCTCGACCAGCTCACTACCCGGCTGGCCGAACTGAACGATCTGTTGAGCCGCGAGGACATCACCTCGAATCTCGACCAATACCGCAAGCTCACGCGGGAACACGCCGAACTCGGGCCCGTGGTCGAGCACTACGCGCTGTGGCGCCAGGCCATGACCGACGCGGCCACCGCGCAGGAGTTGCTGACCGACGCCTCGATGCGCGACTTCGCCGAAGAAGAAATTCGCGCGGCGCGCGAGCGCATGGACAAACTCGGCGCCGAGTTGCAAAAAATGCTGCTGCCGAAGGACCCGAACGACGACCGCAACATCTTCGTCGAAATCCGCGCCGGTACCGGCGGCGACGAATCCGCGCTGTTCGCGGGCGACCTGCTGCGCATGTACCTGCGCTTTGCCGAGCGCAACCGCTGGCAGGTCGAGATGATGTCGGCGAGCGAGTCGGACCTCGGCGGCTACAAGGAAGTGATCGTGCGGATCGCCGGCGAAGCCGCCTATTCGAAACTCAAGTTCGAGTCGGGAGGCCATCGCGTACAGCGCGTGCCGGCCACCGAAACGCAGGGGCGCATCCACACCTCCGCCTGCACGGTGGCGGTCATGCCCGAAGCGGACGAAATCGGCGAAGTCGAGATCAATCCGGCCGATCTGCGCATCGACACGTTCCGCGCGTCCGGCGCGGGCGGCCAGCACATCAATAAGACCGATTCCGCGGTGCGCGTCACGCACTTGCCGACCGGTATCGTCGTCGAATGTCAGGACGACCGTTCGCAGCACAAGAACAAGGACCGCGCGCTGAAAGTGCTGGCCGCGCGCATCAAGGACAAGCAGTCGCACGAGCAGCAGGCGAAGGAAGCCGCCACCCGCAAGAGCCTGATCGGCTCGGGCGACCGCTCGGAGCGGATTCGCACCTACAACTTCCCGCAAGGGCGTCTCACGGATCACCGCATCAACCTGACGCTGTACCGTCTCGACGGGATCATGGACGGCGAGCTCGACGAGTTGATCGCAGCGCTCGTCAGCGAGCACCAGGCGGAGTTGCTGGCCTCTCTGGGCGACGCGGATTAAGCGCGCCCATGACATCGGCCACATCCGCCACGCCGGACACACCCGCCGCGCTATTGCGCGCCTCGCCGCTGCCACCGCTCGAAGCGCGCATTCTGCTCACGCATGTGCTCGGCTGGCGTCCCACGCAGCTCATTACGCGCAGTGACGAACCGCTCGACAGTGCGGGCGTCGAGCGTTACCGGGCGCTGGAGGCAAGGCGCCTCGCCGGCGAACCGGTGGCGCAGCTCGTCGGCGCGCGGGAGTTCTACGGGCTGGATTTCGAAGTCACGCCGCACGTGCTGATTCCGCGGCCCGAAACCGAATTGCTGGTCGAAACCGCGCTGACGGCAATGGAGCACATCTCGCGGCCTCGTGTGCTCGATCTCGGCACGGGCACCGGCGCGATAGCGGTGGCCATCGCGTCGATGCGGCCCGATGCGCAAGTCTGCGCTGTCGATCGTTCGGCCGAGGCGCTGGCAGTCGCCACGCGCAATGCCGCCCGGCTACTCGACGTAAAGCGCCCCGGCGGCGCCGTGGAGCTGACCCAAGGCGACTGGTACGGCTCGCTCGACGCCACGCGCCGGTTTGACGTGATCGTGAGCAATCCGCCGTATATCGCGAGCGGCGACCCGCATTTGTCGGAGGGCGATCTGCGCTTCGAGCCGCGCGGTGCGCTCACTGACGAAGCAGACGGCCTCAGCGCGATCCGCGTGATCATTGCGGGCGCGCCTGCGCGGCTCGCCGCCAATGGCGCATTGTGGATCGAACATGGCTACGATCAGGCTGAAACAGTGCGCGCGATGCTCGCCGCGCAAGGTTTCGCGCAAGTCCGCTCGGAGCGGGATCTCGCCGGCATCGAGCGGATCAGTGGCGGGCTGTACGCCGGCGCGGCTGAGGTGGCCGGCTAATCTGCATGACCTGAATACCCACAAGCGACGAACGGACAATGCGGCCGTCGGCCGTTGTTACTGAAATCCGCTATCATTTCAGCCTATTCTTTACACATCACGGAACCGCAAGGTCAGTCATGGATACGCAACAACGCATCAAGCAAATCGTCGACGACAACAATGTCGTGCTCTTCATGAAGGGCAGCGCCCAGTTCCCGATGTGCGGCTTTTCGGGCCGCGCCATCCAGATCCTGAAGGCGTGCGGCGTCGGCGAATTCAAAACCGTCAACGTCCTCGAAGACGACGAAGTCCGCCAGGGCATCAAGCAATTTTCGAACTGGCCGACCATTCCGCAGCTGTACGTGAAGGGTGAATTCATCGGCGGCTCGGACATCATGATGGAAATGTACGAATCGGGCGAACTGCAACAACTGTTCGCCGCGGCCTGAACGGTCACCACTGACCGTTTGCCCCCGGGTTTCTTCCCGCATTTCTTCGCATAAGGCGCCGCGAGCCATGGAAACACGCGCTGCGGCGCCACGTCGGCTGATCGTCGCCATCACTGGCGCGACCGGCGCCATCTACGGCGTCCGGATTCTCGAAACGCTGCGCAGGCTGGGCGGCGTCGAGAGCCATCTGCTGATTTCGAGCGCAGGCTGGCTCAATATCCAGCACGAACTCCAGTTGAGCAAGGAAGACGTGCATCCCCTCGCGGATGTCGTCCATTCGGTGCGCGATGTCGGCGCGAGCATTGCGTCGGGCTCGTTCGCCACCGAGGGCATGATCGTCGCGCCGTGCTCGATGAGAACACTCGCGAGCGTGGCGCACGGCCTCTCCGACAACCTGATCACCCGCGCCGCCGACGTCACGCTCAAGGAGCGCCGCCGGCTCGTGCTGCTCGTGCGCGAAACGCCGTTCAATCTGGCGCATCTGCGCAATATGACGGCCGTCACCGAAATGGGCGGCGTGATCTTTCCGCCCGTGCCCGCCTTCTACAACCAACCCAGCTCGATCGACGAAATGGTCGATCACACCGTGGCGCGGGTACTGGATCTGTTCGCGCTGGGGCCGGCTCTTTCGCCGGCCTGGACCGGGCTGCGCGGCACGCAGGACTAGCTTTTACTGGCGCCGTCGCATTGTCCGGCACGAACGGATTAACAACAACAGCGACACAATCAATTCCGCCTTCACCCGTTTATCAAACATGGGTGCGGATCTATATTGGTAGTTATCCAATCTCTACGCCGCGCCATCGCGGCAGTGCTGCCGCCATGACCCGCTTACCTTCGCTTTTCCTGTCCCACGGCGCGCCTACGTTGCCGATCGACCCGTCGCTGCCGTCGGCGGAATTCGGCGTGCTGAGCGCCCAACTGCCCCGCCCGGAATCGATCCTGATGCTGTCGGCCCACTGGGGCACGGCGCAACCCGTGGCGAGCATTGCCACGGCGCCGGAAACCATCCACGATTTCTACGGCTTTCCGCGTCAGCTGTACGAGATTCAGTACCCGGCGCCGGGCGCGCCCGAGGTGGCGCGCCGCGCCGCCGTGCTGCTCGGCGAGCACGGCGTCCTCACGGATGTCGAGCCGCATGGTCTCGATCACGGCGCGTGGGTGCCCATGCTGCTCATGTTCCCGCAAGCCGACGTGCCCGTCGCCCAGTTGTCGATCCAGCCGCACATGGACGCGGCGCATCACTTCCGCGTCGGCCGGGCGCTGCGCTCGCTGCAAGACGACGGCGTGATGGTGATCGGCTCCGGCCAGATCACGCATAACCTGCGCGCCGCCGACTTCTCGGCGCGCCCGGAAGATGCCGATCCGCGTGTCGTCGAATTCACAAACTGGTTCGAGGAAAAGCTTGCCGCGCACGACATCGACGCGCTGCTCGACTATCGTCGCCAGGCGCCGCATGCGGTGCTGATGCATCCGACCGACGAGCATCTGCTGCCGGTGTTCGCCGCCCTGGGTGCGGCGGACGACGATTATTCGCTCGCCATCCAGTCACTTGGGACTTATCAGCGCTCGCTCGCCATGACGAATTACGTGTTCGGCACGGCCTGACCGGCACCGCGAACCGACGGCGTCGAAGCTGCCGGTAAAGAAAAAGCCCGCCTGTGAGCTAGCGCTCAGGCGGGCTTTTTTTGCGCCGGGGCTCAACTGCGATCCGCCGGCGGATTCAATGCTGCGACTTAGTGTGCGCCTATGCCTTCGAGCACTTCGTCATGTTCGCCACGCTCGTCCAGGTATTCGGAGCGGTAGCCGCTATTCACACCCCAGTAGTAGAACACCAGCGAAAACGCGATGACCACCAGCATGTCCCAGCCGTAGGGAATGAGGTTATGACCGCCGAATTGCTTGCTGCCGATCAGCGACAGAATTGCCATGATCGGCAGATAGGCCACCAGCCACCATGCGGCCTTCAGATCGCGCCCCCAGCCGGCAAAACCCGACTTCGCCTGGAAGTAGAAGTACACCGGCAGCGCCACGACCATCAGCAGAATGATTTCGCCGGTCAGCGGCCACTTTGCCCAGTACAGGATCAGCGACGCGCAGACGAACGCGAACGGCGCAATGATCTTCATGCCCGGAATATGCAGCGGACGCTCGAGATCCGTCGCCGCGCGGCGCAGAGCCATCAGGCTGATCGGGCCGGTCAGGTACGAGATCACGGTCGCCACCGAGATCACCGCTGCCAGCGAGCTCCAGCCGCGGAAAAAGAACAGGAAGATGAACGACACCAGCAGGTTGAACCACATCGCCTGACGCGGCACGCCGTAGAACGGGTGCACGTTGCCGAACATCTTCGGCATCGTGTTGTTGCGCTCCATTGCGTAGATCATGCGGCTGGTGGTCGCCATGTAGGTCGTGCCGGTGCCGCTCGGGCTCACGAAGGCGTCGATGTACAGCAGGATCGCCAGCCAGTTCAGGTTCAGCGCGATCGCGAGTTCCGCGAACGGCGAAGCGAAGTTGAAGTGGCTCCAGCCCTTCATCACGTCGCTCGGATTCACCGCGCCAATATAGGCGACCTGCAGCAGCACGTAGATCACCAGCGCCAGCAGGATCGAGCCGATCACCGCGAACGGCACGCTCTTGGCCGGGTTGCGCGCTTCACCGGCAAGGTTGATCGGGCTCTGGAAACCGTTGAAGGCGAACACAATGCCGCTCGTCGACACCGCGGTCAGCACCGCCGACCAGCCGTACGGCGCGAAATTGCTGACTTGGCCGAAGTTTTCCTTGTGGAAGCCCGTCAGCATCAAACCAAGGATCGTCGCGCCCGGAATCAGGAACTTGAAGATCGTGATCGCCGAGTTGGCCCGCGCGAACAGCTTCACACCCCAATAGTTGAGCATGAAGTAAATGATCACGAGCGCCGCGGACAGCAATAACCCGTTAGTGGTTAGCGAGCCATCCACGAACAGCGCATGCGCCCAAGGATAGGGCCACGTGCTCATGTACTGAATGGAGGCTTCCGCCTCGATGGGAATCACCGAGACAATGGCGATCCAGTTGGCCCAGGCGCTGATAAAGCCGACCAGCGCGCCGTGCGAATAGCGCGCGTAGCGCACCATGCCGCCGGACTCCGGGAACATCGCGCCGAGTTCCGCGTAGGTCAATGCGATCGCGAGAATCACCACCGCGCCGATAATCCAAGCGCAAATGGCGGCCGGACCCGCAATTTTTGCAGCCTTCCACGCGCCGAACAGCCAGCCCGATCCGATGATCGAACCCAGACCGGTCAACATCAGCGCGAACGGCCCGATGTTCCGTTGTATAGAACTTTTCACGTCTTCTCCTGTGTCGGCCAGAGTTGGCGCTTTAGCGCTTACTCTGGCCCCATACATAGTATGTCGGTCGGAGTTAGCGCTTTAACGCTTACTCCGACCCCATACATCGTGTGTCGGCCAGAGTTAGCGCTGTAACACCCTCTAGCCCCTTACACCGTGTGTCGGCCGGAGTTAGTGCTTTAACACCGTCTCCAGCCCCATGCAAGTTTGTAGCAATACCATGTCGGCACCACGTGACACGCTTGTGGCGTTGGAGACGGGTGACGCGCATCTATGCGCGACGGGTCGTACCAATCAGGTGCAACCGACGCGCGGCGCGTAGTTTAACGGTTGCACCCGTTCGCTGCAGCGAAACTAAGGGTTCTCCCTAGCAAAAAATTCAGATGAACAGCAAGGTTTGTAAGCAACTTTTGCGCCCAGCGGCTGAAAATTCGTAAAGTTGGGGGTTGAGTGTTGACCTTCTCTCAAAATCGCCGTATAACGTTCGGGCAGGATTTCAAGCGGCGAGTGAATTGGTCTTTCGTAGTTCGCCCATCAACGGTACTCCGGTTGGTCCCATTACCCCCTTCCTTGATTTTCATGCACCCTCTGGGCTTCGGCCTTATTTACCATCTTTAGGAACAAGTAATATGGAAACCGGTACCGTCAAGTGGTTCAATGACGCAAAGGGCTTTGGCTTCATCACGCCGGACGGCGGCGGCGAAGATCTGTTCGCGCATTTCTCGGAAATCCGCACGGAAGGCTTCAAGACGCTGCAAGAAAACCAAAAGGTTACGTTTGAAGTGAAGACGGGCCCGAAGGGCAAGCAAGCTGCTAACATCAAGCCGGTGTAAGCAACACGCTTCCTTCTGGACGCAAAAAACCCCGCCTCGGCGGGGTTTTTTTATATCTATTGCGACTGAACATGGCGATTATCTTCGCGGCATGCGATGAGCCGAGTATGGGTTATCCAAACACCCGTCGCGCGTGAATACCGAGTCCTGTTGCAACACTCGCGAGACGGTCGCCAAATACCGCTTTGGCGTCGGGAAATGCCGCCGCCAGTGCCCCTGACAGAAACGCCAGACCGGTCGAGCCGCCGGTGAAATAAATCGCGTTGACGTCGCGCGGCGCCACACCGGCGGCTTGCACCGTATCGCGCGCCGCCTGCACGATGCGCAGCGTTTCGTCCTGCCCGGCCTTGATGAGCTGCACTTCGTCGAACGCGAGCCGCAGATCGTCTTCCACTGCGTCGAGATCGATGATGGTCTCGCCGCCCGCCGCCACGCCGATCTTGGCCTCTTCCGCGTGCGCTGCCAGCGCATGGCCCAGGCGCCGCTCCACGACGCGCATCAGGCGATCGTGATGCTTGAGCTCGGTGAACAGGTGCCGCATCAGCGCGAGTTCGCTGACACGCTTGGGCGAATAGACGGTGTTGATCAGGTGCCACGTCGCCAGATCGAAATAGATCCGGTTCGGAATCTCCCGGCCCTCGGGATCCAGCGCCTGGTAGCCGAGTTCGCGCAGAATCGTCGCCAGCTCGACGCGGCGGTCGAAGTCCGTGCCCGCGACGTGCACGCCGTGGTGGGCCAGCACGTCGTCCTTGCGCTCCACGCGCTTCATGCGCTGCGGGCCGACCCGCACCAGCGAAAAGTCCGAAGTACCACCGCCGATGTCGGCCACCAGCACGAGCCCCTCTTCCGTCAGATGCGACTCGTAGTCGAACGCGGCCGCGATCGGCTCATACTGGAAGTGAATCTCCTGCAGACCGACCGAACGCGCGGCAGCCTCGAGCTGCTGCTGCGCCATCTGATCGGCACGCGGGTCGTCGTCGACAAAAAACACCGGGCGGCCCAGCACGGCGCGATTGATCGGACCGCCGGCGCTTTTTTCGGCCGAGCGTTTGAGGTGATCGACAAAAATCGCGATCACGTCCGTGTATTTGATTGCGGAGCCGTCGCCCAGATCGGTCGAGTTTTCCGCGAGCGGCGAGCCGAGAATGCTCTTCATGGAGCGCATCAGGCGGCCGTCGAAACCGTCGATGTACGCTTCCAGCGCGGCTCGCCCGAATTCGCGGGTGTTTTCGTCGGTATTGAAAAAGACGGAAGTGGGCAGCGTCGTGTAGTTGCCTTCGACCGGCGCGAGCCTGAGCTGAGCGCCATCAGGAACGGCCACGGCCGAGTTGGAAGTACCGAAGTCAATCGCGCAATAGTTCATGGCAGGAATCGCCGCTCACGGCTGGCGCGGACAGAAAGGGGAGCGGCTTTGTATCACGAAAGCCCGATCAGCATCAACTAACGCTTTCGAGACGCCCGCAATCGCGCCAAAGCGCACTTCGGCGGAATGAAAATTGCTCATTTCGACAGGATACGCCGCCAATTTTCGGGATCGAGGAGACTTCACGCAATGAGCGCGCCGCCCACCGCTGCTGCCCACGAAAGAACAGCCACTGTACTCGAAACGGATCTGCCCGCGCGGCTCGACCGATTGCCCTGGGGCCGGTTTCACTCGCTGCTCGTGGTGGCGCTGGGCGTCACGTGGCTGCTCGACGGCCTGGAGGTCACGCTGGCCGGCGCGGTGGCAAGTGCGTTGAAATCGAGTCCGGCGCTGCGTTTCAGTAACGCCGATGTGGGTCTCGCCGGCAGCGCTTACATCGCGGGCGCGGTTCTGGGTGCATTGGTGTTCGGCTGGATGACCGACCGGCTCGGCCGCCGCAAGCTGTTCTTCATCACGCTTGCCGTCTATCTGGCGGCCACCGCGGCAACGGCCTTTTCGTGGAATCTGGCCAGCTTTCTGCTGTTTCGCTTCCTGACCGGCGCGGGCATAGGCGGCGAATACACGGCGATCAATTCCACGATCCAGGAGTTCACGCCAGCACGCGTGCGCGGCTGGACCGACCTGGGCATTAACGGCACGTTCTGGGTTGGCGCGGCGATTGGCGCCGCCGGCTCGCTGGTGCTGCTCGAACCGCATCTGCTGCCGGCGGACTGGGGCTGGCGCGCCTGCTTCTTCGTGGGCGCGGTGCTCGCGCTGGGCATCCTGCCGATGCGCATCTGGGTGCCCGAAAGCCCGCGCTGGCTGCTCACGCACGGCAACGAGCGCGACGCGCGCCAGATCGTCGAAGGCATCGAAACCCGCTTTCGCGGCGCAGGCCACGCACTTTCCGACCGCGACCTCCACCTGCTGCGTCTGCGCGCCCGCGGACATACGCCGCTGCGCGAGGTCTTCCACACACTGTTCAATGTGCACCGGCAGCGCGCGCTGGTCGGCCTGTCGCTAATGACCGCGCAGGCGTTCTTCTACAACGCGATCTTTTTCACCTATGCGCTGGTGCTCACCGATTTCTATCAGGTGCCGGGCGACCACATAGGCTGGTATCTGCTGCCCTTCGCACTCGGCAACTTCCTCGGACCGCTGCTGCTCGGCCGGCTCTTCGACGTGATCGGGCGGCGCAAGATGATCGCAACAACGTACGCGCTCTCCGGGATCCTGCTGACGCTGAGTGGCTACCTGTTCGAGCAGCAGATGCTCGACGTGGTGACGCAGACCATTGCGTGGATGGTGATTTTCTTCTTTGCGTCGGCGGCAGCCAGCTCGGCCTACCTGACGGTCAGCGAATCGTTTCCGTTGGAGATCCGTGCGCTGGCGATTGCTATTTTCTACGCGTTTGGCACGGCGCTCGGCGGCATCGCCGGCCCGGCGTTCTTCGGCAGGCTGATCGATACGCAGCAGCGCAGCGCGGTGTTCTCGGGCTACCTGGTCGGTTCGGGGCTGATGCTTGCGGCCGCGGTGATCGCGGCGATCTGGGGCGTGGACGCGGAACGCAAGCCGCTGGAGAGCGTCGCCGCGCCGCTGTCGAGCGTCGCGGACAGCGCGGAATAAAAAAACGCGCAGTCATTGCTGCGCGTTTTTGTTCACCGCAAGGACGGCGAATTGCTTAGAACGCCGCCTTCCAACCGCCGCCGTAGGCAATGTCTGCCAGCGGCAAACGCTGACGCACCGACTTCTCGCGTTCGCGCAACACCGGATCCAGCTTCTCGACGTCGCCGTAGTGGCCAAGCGAAATAATCGCGATCACTTCGACGTCGCTCGGCAGCTTGAACGCGGTGCGGAACGCATTCGGATCGAACCCGCTCATCTGGTGCGCGGCGAGGCCGAGCGCGTGAGCCTGCAGAACGAGCGACATGGCCGCGGCGCCCGCGTCGTACGCTGCGCAACGATTCACGTCGCCCTTGTTGGTGAGCGTATGCGTGGTCACCGCGATCAGCACCGGCGCCGGTGCATTCCACCCCTGGTTGAACGGCACCAGCGTGGCAAATGCCTGCTTGAACGACACTTCGTCGACGCTGCGGTCGAATACGAGGAACCGCCACGGCTGCGCGTTATACGACGACGGCGCCCAGCGTGCCGCTTCGAGCACCGACTGGAGATGCTCGCGGCTCACCGGCTTGCTCGAATACGCGCGCGGGCTCCAGCGGCCTGCAATCAGGTCGTGAATGGCAACTGCGGTAGGGGCGGGTTTGTTGGTCATGCGCTTCTCTCGGTCGAAATTCATGATCGACGGGCAACTGCCCGGGGCCACATAGAATAACCGGCCTTCGAAGAGCGCGTGCGCCAACACGCTGGCAGATTGTTTCATCGCCGGCCGCCATGGCAAAACGGCCCCCTACGGAGCCGTATTTCTGGCGCGCCCTGAACCGGCGCGCGTCCTTTATCGCGTTTTATACGGCTTGCGGTTCCGGCACCTTGGCGGGCCGGTTGATCCGCAGCACGATCACCGCGGCCACGAGGCACAGGCCGCCGGAAATCATCGAAGCGACCGTATAGGTGCCGAGGCTCGCCCGCAGCATGCCCGCGCCCAGCGCGGCGAACGCCGCGCCAAGCTGGTGGCCGGCCACCACCCAGCCGAACACCACCGGCGCCGACTCTTTGCCGAAGGCGTCCGTCGCCAGACGCACGGTAGGCGGCACCGTGGCGATCCAGTCGAGGCCGTAGAACACGGCGAACAGCGGCAGGCCAAAGAAGTCGATGCCGAACGCGTGCGGCAGATACATCAGCGACAAACCGCGCAGGCCGTAGTACCAGAACAGCAAGACCCGGCTATTGAAGCGATCCGACAGCCAGCCCGAGAGCGTCGTGCCGAACAGATCGAAGATACCCATAGCGGCGAGGAGCGACGCGCCCTGCACTTCCGTCATCCCATAGTCGCCGCACATCGCGATCAGATGGGTGCCGACATAGCCATTGGTGCTCGCGCCACAGATAAAGAAGCTGAAGAACAGCAGCCAGAAGTCGCGGGATTTGCTTGCCATGGCGAGCGTGCCGAAAGCAATGGCCAGCGGATTCTGTTTGGTGACGGTCGTGTTGAGCGGCGTGTCGTGCGGTTCGCCGTACGGGCGCAGATTCATGTCGGCCGGACGCTCCGGCAGCAGGAACGCCACCAGCGGAAGCACGACCGCGGCGGCGATCGCCACGACCCAAACGACCTGTCGCCAACCGAAGTGCTCGGCGATCGCCGCGAGCATCGGCAGGAATACCAGCTGGCCGGTGGCCGAACTGGCCGTGAGAATGCCCATGACCAGCCCGCGGTGCGTGGTGAACCAGCGCGTCACCACCGTCGCCGACAGCGACAGCGCCGCGACACCTGTCGAGCCCCCGACCATCACACCCCAGATCAGCACCATTTGCCACGGGTGGGTCATCAGCGAAGACAGCGCCACGCCCGCAGCCATCGTGCCGAGAGCGGCGAGCAGCGTCGGGCGTACGCCAAAGCGTTGCATGGCCGCCGCCGCAAACGGCCCCATCAGTCCGTAGAGGGCGATGTTCACGGAGATCGCGAGCGAGATCGTCGCGCGGCTCCAGCCGAATTGATGTTCCAGCGGCACCATCATCACGCTAGGCGTGGCGCGTGTGCCGGCCGCCGCCAGCAGTACCAGAAATACCACCGCGACGGTCAACCAGCCGTAGTGGAAGCGTCCGCCAATCAGTTTCGCTGCCCAGTTCATCGGTTCTCCAATCGACGCCATCCACATCGGTAGCGCCGCTCGCATTTTTACAGTTTCGGTAAAGGACTTGTGACTGATCTGTCACAATAGGTGTTGCGATATTAGTTACCGCTCGGTAACATGTCAAGGTATTAATCTGTCCGGGTGCCTATCCATGTCCAACAGTGAAGCTCCTAAATCGTCTGGCGCGCGGCGCACGCGCGGTGCACAGACGGCCGGACCGCAAGCGCAGGAGCATTTGCTGCGCGCCGCGGACGAACTGTTCTATCGCGAGGGCGTACGGGCCGTGGGCGTCGATGCGGTGGTCGAGCGCGCCGGCGTGAACAAGATGAGTTTGTACCGCCAGTTTTCGTCGAAAGACGAGCTGGTCATGGCTTATCTGGATAGCAAGGACGAGCAGTTTTTCCATTACGTCGAAAAGAGCTTCGCCAAACATCCCGGCGAGCCGGCTCGGCAACTCCAGCAATATATCGACGACCTCGCGGTGCGCGCGTCGGTTGACGACTATCGCGGCTGTCCTTTTGTGAACGTGTCGGTAGAGTTTCCGGACACGGCGCATCCCGCGAGGCAGTTCGTGTTTGGCAACAAGACACGCTTGATGGCACGGCTCACCGAGTTGACCACGGCGGCGGGCGCTGACGATCCAGAAGCGCTGGCCAATGCGCTTGGTTTGATCATCGAGGGCGTGTACGCCGCCAGCCAGACTTACGGTCCGGGGTGCGGGCCGATTCTCGCCGCGCCGAAAGTCGCCTCGCAGTTGATTGCGGCCGCCTGCGGCACGACTCCGGCGCCGTGAGTTTTCTGTCTGGCGGCTTCGGGTTCGCGCAGGTCGCGATGGGGTGCAGTTCCGCGCCGTTAGAATAGGACTTTATTCCCCGCGCTATCTGCCATGCCGCTGCCTGCCGAATCCCACGATGCCGTTGTCGACGTTACGCGTCACTGGCTGACCGAGGCCGTGATCGGACTCAACTTGTGTCCGTTCGCCAAGGCCGTGCACGTCAAGGGGCAGATCCGCTACGCCGTCAGCGACGCCGAGGACATGGAAGGTGTGCTTAGCGACCTCGAAACCGAGCTTCAGACGCTGGTCGCCGCCGATCCTCAAGCCGTGGATACGACGCTGCTGATCCTGCCGCGAGCACTCGGCGATTTTCTCGACTACAACGACTGCCTGTTTTTCGCCGATCGCATGCTCAAGCAGCTCCGGCTCGAGGGCGTGATTCAGATCGCCAGCTTTCATCCTCTTTATCAGTTTGAAGACAGCGAGCCTGACGATATCGAAAATTACACGAACCGCGCGCCTTATCCGATCCTGCATCTGCTGCGCGAGGACAGTATCGAACGGGCCGTCCAGGCGTTCCCCGAGGCGGAAGATATTTACGAGCGGAATCAGGAAACGCTTCGCCGAATTGGCCTTGCCGGCTGGAAAGCGTTGATGGAAAGATAATTCGAGCGGTGGCTCGTCCGCAGTGGCTCGTCACTAGCCACTGCGGGAGACAGATAAGACTAGCCAATCCGGCAAGCCGATCAGGCCGGCACAAAGAACCGTTCTTTCAGCTCTTCGATCCCGAGCGTTTCCATCACCTCGTTCAGGCGCTCGGCCGGACGGCGCCTCGGCAGATCCTTGTACTGGGCAATGATGAGTTCATTCTTCATGGAATGCTCCCACCCCACCAGCTCAGTCACGCTGACCTGATAGCCGTGCGCTTCGAGCTGCAAACACCGCAGCACGTTCGTGATCTGGCTGCCGAATTCCCGCGTATGCAACGGATGCCGCCAGATCTCCGTCAATGCATTCCCCAGCGACTTGCCCTTGTTCTGCTTCAACACCCCGGCCACCTCGGCCTGACAGCACGGCACGACGACGATGTACTTCGCCTTCTTTTCCAGAGCGAAGCGCAGCGCGTCGTCGGTTGCCGTATTGCAGGCATGCAGCGCCGTCACGATGTCGATCCGCTCAGGCAAGCGCTCCGACGTAATGGACTCCGCCACTGACAGGTTCAGGAACGACATGCCCTTAAAACCCAGCCGGGCAGCCAGTTCCTCGGACTTCGCGACGAGCTCCTCGCGCGTTTCGATGCCGTAAATGTGCGAAGCACCACCCGCTGCGGCCTGAACTTCCTTGAAGAAAAGGTCATACAGGATAAAACCTAGATATGACTTGCCCGCCCCATGGTCGACGAGCGTGACGGCGCCCTGCTTGTCCTGGAGATCCTTGAGCAGCGGCTCGATGAACTGGAACAGGTGGTAGACCTGCTTCAGCTTGCGCCGGCTGTCCTGGTTCATCTTGCCGTCGCGGGTGAGGATGTGAAGCTCCTTCAACAGCTCGACGGATTGGTTAGGACGGATTTCGTGGGTTTTGCTGGACATCGGGGAAGGCCGCCACCTTTTGCAACGCGAACGTGCGACAGGTGACGGAAAAAGGGAAAAGTTGCTGCCAGTTTACCCAAAGTGCGGCCGACTTACCGAGGGACCGTGCAAACCATGCAAGAAATGACATAAACCTGGAACACTTCCTGCAAGACATGCACCACGCGGGATTTATCCAGAGTGGCGCAAAGACAGCTTGAGTGGCGGCTCGGCCCCAGTGGCATAAGCCGTGCCACCTAAAACAAGACGCTGGCGACTGTGGCTTCGATCACGCGAACCGAGTGCATGTGGGGAGGACGGTCCCGGAACACGGGCCGAACGTTACGTAACCAGCAGCGCGCCGAGACATCAACCGGACGCGCGCCTGGAAAATAGAAGAGGCAGCAATGGATACCGTACCCAACGGAAACGTCGAACAGAAATTTCAGGAAATGATGGCGAAGTTGCTGGCCACCCCAGCCTGGTCCGAGAAGCAGCAACTCGAACTGGAAATGGCCCGCGATATTTCCACCGAAATGCTCCGTCTGGCCGAAGTCATGCGCGATGGCAGTGTCGACATGGAAACCTGTCTCACCATGCTCAAGTACGCCAAAGTGCTCGACTTTGTCATGACCACGCTCGCATCGCGGCGCGACATCAAACCACAAACGCTGCGAGTCATCTTCAAACTAGCCGGACTCAAGGTGGACGAGGCTTACCCCGGCTAGCACACCCCGAAAAACGTAACGCCCTGTGCGGGCGGCCAGGTGCCGCTCGCACAGGCCGGCGCGAACCGTCTCAATCCCCGGAAGACGACTTCTCATGCGCGCGGCGCTTCGGCCGGCGGCGTACCGTCATGAAACAGGGCCTTGAGTTGCGAGCGCAGTTCCGGTGAATCGGTATGTTTATGCACGGAAACCGCGTGTTGCACGGCTGCGTCGAGCAATTCGCTCTCGGTGTCGGCGGATAGCGCCACGGTGCAGTTCATTTCGCTTGGGAACTCACGACAATCGATGTATTTGCGGGTCATGGCTGCCTCCTTGATCCAGACGTTCAGACATCCACGCAGACAGCAGGCGCCTGAACCACGTCGACGGCCGTGACGCGGCGGCGGAAATACACTCCGGCAGCGTCACGGGGCACATAGGTAGTGTGGTGGTTCGACGCGGGAAAGACGCGAACTGCGTCCGATGGAAGCTGTTCGAAAAGTATAGTTCGCACGGGTCAAGAGCGACGAGGCCAACGCATGCGCGGCCAATGCGGAACCGCCCGAGTTCTGTTTTTTTCCGCCCGCCGGCCCGCCCGCGCGTTTGCCCTGCGCTCCTCGCAGTGTGAAAATAGCGCCCTTCGCGCCGCCTGATTGCACGGTCAGCCTGGCGTGCCGCCGCTTCCGCTCATCCGCAGGTCCGCATGTCATCCTCATTCGATTCCGCCTGCGTCGCCGTGATCGGCGGCGGTCCTGCCGGCCTGATGGCCGCGGAGGCCCTCGCCCAGCAGGGCGTGCAGGTCGACGTCTATGACGCCATGCCGTCGGTTGGCCGCAAATTCCTGATGGCGGGCAAAGGCGGCATGAACATCACGCATTCGGAACCGCTCGAGCCGTTTCTCGGCCGCTATGGCGCGCGCCGCCCGCAGATCGCGCCTCTGCTGGACGCGTTCAGTCCTGACGACCTGCGCGCGTGGTGCCACGGACTGGGGGTGGATACTTTTGTCGGCAGTTCGGGACGGGTGTTTCCCACCGACATGAAAGCCGCGCCCATGCTGCGTGCGTGGCTGCATCGGCTGAGAGAAGCCGGGGTGCGTTTTCACATGCGCCACAAGTGGACCGGCTGGGACACCGAAGCAGAGCGCACCGCCACGCATGCACTCCGGTTCGTCACGCCCGAAGGCGAGCTTGCCGTGACCTGCGACGCCGTGGTGTTCGCCCTTGGCGGCGCCAGCTGGCCGCGCCTCGGCTCGGATGCCGCGTGGGTGCCGCTGATGGCGTCGCGCGAGGTGCCGGTGACGCCCCTGCAACCCGCGAACTGCGGCTTCGACGCGGACTGGAGCCCTTATCTGCGTGAGCGCTTCGCGGGCCAGCCGGTCAAGCCGGTAGCCATTACGCTCACCGATGTAGACAAAAAAGTCCACAATCGACAAGGTGAAATACTTCTGACCGAAACCGGCCTGGAAGGGAGTCTGATATACGCGATGTCGGCCGTCATCCGTGAGCAGATTGCGGCCGGCGGTGACTGCACGATCTCGCTGGATCTCGCGCCAGGCTTGCCTCTCGAACGGGTCGTCGATGAGGTCACACGACCGCGCGGCTCGCGTTCGATGTCGAGTCATCTGCACGGCAGAATCGGCATTGGCGGCGTCAAACTCGCTTTGTTGCACGAGATTCTGTCGAAGGAAGCCTTCGCCGACGCGCGAGGACTCGCGCACGCCATCAAGGCACTGCCGATCCGGCTCAAGCGCGCCCGTCCGATTGCGGAAGCGATCAGCACCGCCGGCGGGATCCCCTTCGAAGCGCTCGACGAGCATTTGATGATCGAGCATGTGCCCGGCGTCTTCTGCGCGGGAGAGATGCTCGACTGGGAAGCGCCGACGGGCGGCTACCTGCTCACGGCGTGTTTCGCCAGCGGCCTCGTGGCGGGCCGCGGCGCAGCGGACTATCTCGACAAGGTCAAGGCGCGCGGCGCCTCGACCTGACGCGGCACAACACTTCGCTCGAATTAGCGCGCCTTGAGACGCCACAGCGACGTCACTTCGGCCATGCGCGCCGTGTGCAGCGCATCGGTTTCGTCGCTTGACTTGGGGTGCCGCGGACGAATGTCCTCGCGGCCCACCACGCTCAGCCCAGCCTTCTCAATCGCGTCGAGCAGCCATTCCCGCGTGCGCAAGCCGAGGTGCTCAGCGAAGTCGGACATGATCAGCCAGCCCTCGCCACCCGGCGACAGATGCTCCGCCAGGCCGTTCAGGAACCCGAGCAGCATGCGGCTGTCCGGATCGTAGACCGCGTATTCGATCGGCGAAGCGGGCCTGGCCGGCACCCACGGCGGATTGCAAACGACGAGCGGCGCACGACCCTCCGGAAACAGATTCGCTTGCATGATCTCGACCTGCTGGTTGCAACCCAGCCGAGTGATGTTCTCTTGTGCACAGGCAAGCGCACGCGGGTCCTGGTCGGTTGCGACGATTTTCTTCACGCCGCGTCTCGCGAGCAGCACGGACAAGACACCCGTGCCGGTGCCGATATCGAACGCCTTGTTCAGCGAGGGCAACGGCATATTCGCGACGAGGTCCACATATTCGCCGCGCACGGGTGAAAACACGCCGTAGTGCGGATGGATACGCTCGCCCAGCACGGGAATCTCAACGCCCTTCTTGCGCCACTCGTGCGCGCCGATCAGGCCGAGCAGTTCGCGCAGTGACACGACCGAGGCCTCACCGGTCGCCGGTCCATAGGTTTCGATGCAAGCCTCGCGCACCTCGGGCCCGCGGCGCAGCGGCACACCGTACTCGGCGTCGAGAGGGATCAGGATCATGCCGAGCGTGCGGGCGCGCTGCGACTGCGCCTGCCGGTGCAGGTTGAACGCGTCCAGCGGTGTTTCGCCCTGTTTGCGCGGCTTGCGCTCCAGCCGTCGCGTCACCGCCTGCAACAGTTGGCGAGCGTTCTGGAAGTCGCCGTTCCACAGTAGCGCCGTCCCTTCGCAAGCAAGGCGGTAGGCCGAGTCGGCAGTAGTGCGGTCATCCGCGACGACGACGCGCTTGGGGGGCGGCACGGCCGCTTCGGAGCGCCAACGCGCGGTGCGGGGACCGTCGGCTTCGGGCCAGGTGATGGTTGCAGGGCTGGTCATGATGAGGTGGGTCGAGTTGGCGGAAATGACGCGCTGAAAGGCTGCGGTGTCGGGGGCGTTGCCCGCCGGAGTACTGGATAGCGTTGCCGACTGACGCCCGAATGTTACCTCTGTCGTCAGGGTTCGCGGGGCGCTATTCGTTGGTGAACCATTGGCTAACGCCGGTGAAACCGCCAAGCGGCGGGGCTTTCACCGTTCCCGGAGGCCGCACCGTAGACTTAATTGTCCAAAATCGACAAGGTGAAAGAGATATGGTGATTTTGGACCGTTCCGCGCCTCACCGATACGGCACCCAAGCGGCCCGTCCTGCGGCCCGCCAGCGCGACTTCGCGGTGAATCGCGCGCAATAAAAAACGGGGTTCCTGAATGAACAGAAACCCCGTTTCGTACAACTGGTGCCGGCTGCAGGACTCGAACCCGCCACCTCATGATTACAAGTCAAGCGCTCTACCTGATGAGCTAAGCCGGCATTGAGGCCGTGATTCTACTTCATTTTACGATCTTGAGGCGAGCCCTTCCGCCACCTTTCGATCCGTCGTCGTCAGGTTGCGGGCCGTCCGTCGCGCTCTCCGCCTCGGCAGCGGCTGCCGGCGACGTTTCGACCGCACGCGGCGCTGCCGGACTGGGCTCGTCCGCCGGTTCCGCATCGGCGCCCGAATCCTGCGCTTCGCCGCCCGCCGACTCGACGGGAAATGCCATCCCCTGGCCGTTTTCTCGCGCGTAGATCGCAAGAACGTTGGCGATCGGCACTTCGATCTTGTGCGACTTGCCGGAGAAACGCGCGCTGAACTCGATCCACTCATTGCCCATCTGCAGCTGGCTGGTCGCCTCGAAGCTGATGTTCAACACAATCTCGTTATCGCGCACGAACTGGCGCGGAACGCGCGTCTGATTGTCGACCCGCACCGCGATATGCGGCGTATAGCCGTTATCCGTGCACCACTCGTACAACGCGCGCAGCAGATACGGCTTGGTGGAAATCTCTTGCATCAACAGTCCTCTTACCGGGCGCGGGCCCGCGCCCAGCCAGCCGCGCGGCGCCCTCACCCCAAGCCAAACTTAACGGCGCATGACCTTTTCCGAAGGCGTCAGCGCTTCGATATACGCCGGGCGGCTGAAAATTCGCTCGGCGTACTTCATCAGCGGCGCGGCGTTCTTCGACAGTTCGATGCCGTAGTGATCCAGACGCCACAGCAGCGGCGCGATCGCCACGTCGAGCATCGAAAACTCTTCGCCCAGCATGTACTTGTTCTTCAGGAAGATCGGCGCGAGCTGCGTCAGACGATCGCGGATCGCGAGACGCGCTTTCTCGTGATTCTTCTCGGCGGCCTTGCCCTTTTCGTTTTCGAGCGTGCCGACGTGAACGAACAGTTCCTTTTCGAAGTTCAGCAGGAACAGGCGGGCGCGCGCACGCTGGACCGGATCGGCCGGCATCAGTTGCGGGTGCGGGAAGCGCTCGTCGATGTACTCGTTGATGATGTTCGATTCGTACAGAATCAGGTCCCGTTCGACGAGAATCGGCACTTGACCATACGGATTCATCACGGCGATGTCTTCCGGCTTGTTAAACAGGTCGACGTCGCGGATTTCGAAGTCCATGCCCTTTTCGAACAACACCAGCCGGCATCGCTGGGAGAACGGGCAAGTTGTGCCGGAATACAGAACCATCATGTTTACGTTTCCTCAAAAAGCTGAAGGGCCAGCGCGCGGAAAAACCGTTCAGCAGGTTTTTCCTGGCGCCGGCCCCACGCCGGGTGACGGCGTGATTATTTGATATGTTTCCAGTACGCGGCGTTCAGTCGCCAGGCGAAAAAGCTCAGAATGCCGAGGAACATCAGCACCCACACACCAAGCTGTTTGCGGGTTTTCTGAGTCGGTTCGGACATCCATGACAGGTACGACACGAGGTCGGCCACAGCAGAATCATAATCTACCGGCGACATCGTTCCCGGAGTGACCTGCTGGTAGCCGACAAATTTGTGTACCGTCTCACCTGTTTTTTCGTCGGTTTCGTCACCGAACTTCGCCGTACGTTCCCCTTGAAGCTGCCACAGCACGTGAGGCATGCTCACGTTTTCGTATACCAGATTGTTCCAGCCGGTCGGCCGCGTATTGTCGCGATAAAAGCTGCGCAGATACGTGTACAGCCAGTCCTTGCCGCGAGCCCGCGCTTCCACCGACAAATCCGGCGGACTCGCGCCGAACCACGCTTTCGCGTCGTCCGGGCGCATCGCGACCGTCATGGTGTTGCCGATCTTGTCGGTCGTGAACAGCAGGTTCGCCTGAATTTCAGCCGGTTTGATGCCGAGATCGGTCAGCCGGTTGTAGCGCATCAGGCTCGCGCTGTGGCAATTCAGGCAGTAGTTTACAAACAATTGCGCGCCGTGCTGCAAAGACGCGAAATTCTCCGCATTATCCGGCGCGCGGTCGAGCGGGAAATTCTCGTCCGCGTAAGCCGGGGTTGCCAGCATGGCGAGCAGTGCCGCGCCGATCAACGCGCACTTCGTCAGCAGTTTTTTCATTTCGTGTTCTCCTGGCTCGCGATTAATGAGGCTTGAACCGCACCCGCTCGGGCGGCTGCTTGAACTTGCCAAGCCGCGTCCAGAACGGCATGCCGAGGAAAAACGCGAAGTAAATCAGCGCGCAGATCTGGGCGATCAGCGTGGCCGCCGGCGACGGCGGCTTGGTGCCGAGAAAGCCCAGTGTCAGGAACGCCAGCACGAAGATCCCGTAGAACACCTTGTGAAAGAACGGCCGGTAGCGGATCGACTTGACCGGCGAACGATCGAGCCACGGCAGGAAGAACAGCGAAATCACCGCGCCGCCCATCACCACCACGCCCCAGAACTTCGATTCGGTGAGCGCCATCGCCAGAATCACCAGCACCGCGAGCACTGGCAGGCCGAGCTTCCACTTGCCGCGCGCGCGCACCAGGGCGAGCAGGCCGAGCAGCGCGATCACGATCATCAGGACAATCTTGAACGGATCGGTCGTGGCGCGCAGCATCGCGTAAAAGGCCGTGAAGTACCAGACCGGCGCGATTTCGGGCGGGGTTTGCAGCGGATTGGCGGGGATGAAGTTGTTCGCTTCAAGGAAGTACCCGCCCATTTCCGGCGCGAAAAAGATAATCGCGGCGAAAATCAGCATGAACACCGACACGCCCATGAAGTCGTGCACGGAGTAGTACGGATGGAACGGAATGCCGTCGAGCGGAATGCCATCCGGATCCTTTTTCGCCTTGATCTCGATGCCGTCCGGGTTGTTCGAGCCCACTTCGTGCAGCGCCACCAGGTGGGCCACCACCAGGGCGAGCAGCACCAGCGGAATCGCGATCACGTGAAACGCGAAGAAGCGGTTGAGCGTGACGTCCGAGACCACGTAGTCGCCGCGAATCCACAGCGACAGATCCGGCCCGATGAACGGAATCGCCGAGAACAGATTCACGATCACCTGCGCGCCCCAGAACGACATCTGGCCCCACGGCAGCAGATAACCGAAGAACGCCTCGGCCATCAGGCACAGGAAAATCGCGCAGCCGAAGATCCACACCAGCTCGCGCGGCTTGCGGTACGAGCCGTACATCAGCCCGCGGAACATATGCAGATACACGACCACGAAAAACATCGACGCGCCCGTGGAGTGCATATAGCGGATCAGCCAGCCCCAAGGCACTTCGCGCATGATGTACTCGACCGACGAGAACGCGAGCGTCGCGTCGGGCTTGTAGTTCATGGTGAGGAAAATGCCGGTGACGATCTGGTTGACCAGCACCAGCAGCGCGAGCGAACCGAAGAAGTACCAGAAGTTGAAGTTCTTCGGCGCGTAGTACTCGGAAACGTGCTTCTTCCACGTGGACGTCATGGGGAAGCGCCGGTCGATCCAGCCGGTCAGCCCCGTCGTCTCAACTTCGTGTTCGATCGCCATTACGCTTCTCCTTTCTCGTCCTTGCCGATCACGAGGCCGGTGGCCGACGTGAACATGTAGGGCGGGATGTCGAGGTTCTGCGGCGCAGGTTTGTTCTTGAAGACGCGGCCGGCCATGTCATAGGTCGAACCGTGGCACGGGCACAGGAAGCCGCCTGGCCAGTCGTCCGGAAGATTGGGCTGCGCGCCCTCCTGGAAGCGCGGCGTCGGCGTGCAGCCCAAATGGGTGCACACGGCGACGGCGACGAAAAGATTCTTGTGGTCGGTACGTGAACGGAATTCGTTGTTGCAGTACTCGGGCAACGGCATCGAAAAAGGATTCGTGCTGTGGGGGTCCGCGACTTCGTTATCGGCTTTCTGGACGTCGGCGAGCATTTTGTCGGTGCGGTTGATGATCCACACCGGTTTACCGCGCCAGGCAACGGTCTTCATGTCGCCGGGCTTGAGATCACTGATATCGACTTCGACCGGGGCACCTGCTGCCTTGGCCTTTTCAGATGGTGCAAACGAACTAACAAAGGGTACGACAGTGGCAACGCCTCCTATGCCACCTGCTACGGTCGTCGCTATCAGCCAGGTACGGCGGCTGCCGTCGACGCGTTCATCTTCCTTGTCTCGCATTACACGCCCCACTTCTGAGTTGGATTTTTCCTTCACGTCGCTTCTACCGCCGCTAGTTTGCGCGAATGGAGTCGCCATTTACAAGGGCCGAGCACCAAAAACCGTGCGAAGCCCTTGATAAATCAGGGTATCTCCGTACGGATCGCAAACTTTTTTGCACCTCCTTTTAAGCAACCTTTCCGTTATTCACACCTTTTTCTTCGGTAATGCGCTTGGCTCCAATCCCGTGATTCAAACGGGATTCGGGATATCGATAAACAGGTGTTCAATATCGAACGACTCGGACAGATGCTTGCCCACCGCCTGCACGCCGAAGCGCTCCGTGGCGTGGTGGCCGGCCGCGAGATACGCAACGCCGCTTTCCGCCGAGGTGTGCATGACCGACTCCGACACCTCGCCGGTCAGATAGACGTCGGCGCCCGCGTCAATGGCCGCGTCGAACATGCCCTGCGCGGCGCCCGTGCACCAGCCCACACGGCGCAACTCGCGGTCCGCGTCGCCGAAGCCGAGCGGCGTGCGGCCGAGGGTGTGCTCGACTTGCGCGGTGAAGTGCGCGAGCGTGATCGGCATTGGAAAGGTGGCGAGCCAGCCAAGGTCGTTCTCGCCGAAGCGCGCGTCGCTGATCCAGCCCATTTTTTCGCCGATCTGCGCGTTGTTGCCGAACTCGGGATGGTCGTCGAGCGGCAGGTGATAGGCGAACAGGTTCAGATCGTTGCCGAGCAACAGTTTCAGGCGCCCGTATTTGCGGCCGACGATCTGTGGCGCCTCGTTGCGCCAGAAGTAGCCGTGGTGGACCAGCACGGCGTCCGCGCCCCAGTCGAGAGCCGCCTCCAGAAAGGCCACGGAGGCCGTCACGCCGGTCGCGAGCTTATTGATCCTGCGGCGCCCCTCGACCTGCAATCCATTGGGGCAATAGTCCTTGAAGCGCGCGGTTTCAAGGAGATTGTTCAAGTACAATTCAAGTTCGATCCGATCCATATAAACCTCTAGTCTTCAGATGCTTAGACGCTTTTGGCTGTTCTTTGCCCAAGCGGTGACCGTGCTGTTGGCGTTGATGTTCATCATTGCGACCCTCAAACCGCAGTGGCTCCAGCGTCAAGGGCAATTCGGCAAGCAACTCGCCGAACCGATCGTCGCCTTACGGGAAGTGGCGCCAGGCATCGGCAGCGGCCCGGCTCAGGCGTCGTATGCGGACGCGGCACAAAAGGCCATGCCCGCCGTCGTCAATGTGTTCTCCAGCAAGGATGGCTCACTGCCGCCCGATCCGCGCGCGAAAGATCCGCTGTTCCGCTACTTCTTTGGCGACAAGAACAAAGGCAAGCAGCAGGAGCAGCCCGCATCCAATCTGGGCTCAGGCGTGATAGTGAGTTCGGAAGGTTACATTCTAACGAACCAGCACGTCGTGGACGGTGCCGACCAGATCGAAATCGCGCTGGCGGACGGCCGAACCACGAACGCGAAGGTAATCGGCGTGGATCCGGAAACGGATCTGGCCGTGCTCAAGGTCAACATGACCAATCTACCCACTATCACGCTCGGCCGCATGGACCAGACGCGCGTGGGCGACGTGGTGCTGGCGATCGGCAATCCGTTCGGCGTCGGGCAGACGGTGACCATGGGCATCGTCAGCGCGCTCGGGCGCAATCACCTCGGCATCAACACGTTCGAAAACTTCATTCAAACCGACGCGGCCATCAACCCAGGCAACTCGGGTGGCGCGCTGGTCGACGTGCACGGCAACCTGCTCGGCATCAACACGGCCATTTATTCACGCTCCGGCGGATCGCTCGGCATCGGCTTTGCGATTCCCGTCTCCACGGCGCGCAGCGTGCTGGAGAGCATCATCACCACCGGTTCGGTCACGCGCGGCTGGATCGGCGTCGAACCGCAGGACGTGACACCCGAGATTGCCGAGTCGTTCGGTCTGGAGCAGAAGTCGGGCGCCATCGTTGCGGGCGTGCTGAAGAACGGTCCCGCCGACCGCGCGGGCATCAAGCCGGGCGACATTCTCGTCAGCGTGAATGGCCAGGAAATCACGGACACCACGCGCCTGCTGAACGTGATCGCGCAAATCAAGCCGGGCTCGGCCGCGAAAGTGCATCTGGTGCGCAAGGCGCATGAGATGGACCTGGATGTGACTATCGGCAAGCGCCCGCCGCCGCCCAAACAACCGGCCGAGGATAACGGCGGCGATCAGCAGGACGACGACGGCTGACGTATCGCGAGCGGCAAACAAAAAGGGCAGTCCGCAACGGACTGCCCTTTTGCTTTTACCGATGTTGTTCGGCAATACCCAACGCGCTACGCGATCAATCCGCCGCACTCGCGTCTTCGACCACGGCCGGCTGTTTGCCGACGATCAAGCGCGCCGCAATAATGCCCGCCTCGTACAGCACGATCAGCGGAATCGCCAGAATCAGCTGCGAGAACACGTCCGGCGGTGTTACCACGGCCGAAATCACGAACGCGCCGACAATCACATACGGACGAATCTCCTTGAGCTTCTTGATGGTCAGGACATTCATGCGCACCAGCAGAACCACCACAATCGGCACTTCGAACGTCACGCCGAACGCGATGAACATGGTGAGCACGAAGCTCAGGTAATTGTCGATATCGGTGGTCATCTCCGCGCCGAGCGGCGCGTTGTAGTGCGCCATCACGCGGAAAATGGTCGGGAATACGACGAAGTACGCGAATGCCATGCCGCACAGGAACAGCGTGTAGCTGCTGCCCACCAGCGGCCCGACCAGCTTCTTCTCATGCTGGTAGAGCCCCGGCGCGACGAATGCCCAGATCTGATACAGCACGACGGGCAGCGCGATCACGAAAGCGACCAGCATGGTCACCTTCATGGGCACGAAGAACGAGCCGGTGACATCGGTGACGATCATCTTGCCGTCCTTCGGCAGATTCTGCATCAGCGGCCGGGCCAGCAAGCGGAAGATATCCGGCGCCCAATAGACAAGTCCGATGAACACCACGATGACCGCAAGGCCCGCGCGGATGATGCGGTCGCGCAATTCAACGAGGTGCGAAATGAAGGTCTCTTCAGTGCCTTCGTCCTGGGTTTGCTGGGGGTCGCTCACACCGGCCCTCGGTTGGAGATTGTCGTTCTGATCATCAGAAGAACCGCGTCGGACGACGCAGAGTGGCCGGCGTATGCCGCGCCACGCGCGCCGCACCCGACTGCACCCGCGTGCGCCGCGTGGTCGCGCGCTTGTACCAGGTGGGCGTGGCCGTCTGCTTGATGCGCCAGTTCTTGCGTTTCGCGCCTGCGGCCGGCGTGTTGCCGGACCACGACGACGTGCCGACGTCTTCGAGCGCGCCGCCGGCAATGCTCGGCGACACCGACGTGCCGCTATTCCACGCGTCGTTCAGTTCGCTCTCATGCTTGCGCAGATTGTCCTGAACGGTGGTCTCGACGTTAGACGCCGCCGCTTCGAACTCGCTTTTCATGCGGCGCAGTTCGTCGAGCTCGATTTCGCGCGTGACTTCGGCCTTCACGTCGTTGATATACCGCTGCGCGCGCCCGAACAACGCGCCGGCCGTACGGGCGACGCGTGGCAGGCGCTCAGGCCCGAGTACGACCAGCGCGACGACGCCGATCAGCGCCATCTTGGTTAGACCGAGGTCCAGCATGAAGTGAAGTGTCCGTCAGTAACGCGGCTAAGCCGCGGCTTAGCGGTAATCGCCGGAACGCGGCGCCTTTTCCTTCGCTTCCACATCCACCGCGCCGTTACGCGGCAGTTCGCGCTGCTGCGTATCGCCTGCCGGTGTTTCGGCTTCCTTCATGCCTTCCTTGAAACCCTTCACCGCGCCACCCAGATCGGTGCCGATATTGCGCAGCTTCTTCGTGCCAAACACGAGCGCCACGATCAACAACACGATCAGCCAATGCCAAATGCTCAACGAACCCATGACTACTCTCCTTAACCCCGACCCCGCACCGTGATGCGGTACAAACTCATAAGCCTTGCGGCGCAAATCGAAGCGTACGCTTCATCTATTCGTTACCGCGGGCCGCTCCCATGCAACCTGCGATACAGCATGTCATTGTGACCAGACGACCGCGTCGGCGTCGTTACAATGCGGCAAAAACAACGGCCACGCCATTCATTGTCCATGAACCGAGCTTGCGTTGCAGTCACCGTGCCCGGTCAACCCATGCGCTGCCAGGGGCGCGGCCCGGCGAGAATGTGGGCATGCAGGTGATACACCTCTTGCCCGCCGCCCGGACCCGTATTGATGACCGTGCGAAAACCCGTTTGGCCACCGGTGTACGCGACACCCAGCTGATCGGCGAGACGCGCCGTCAAGACAAGCATTCTACCAAGCAGCGGTGCGTCGCTTTCTTCGCAATTCGACAGTGTGGCGATGTGCTTGCGCGGAATCACCAGCACATGCGTTTCAGCGGCCGGACGGATGTCGCGGAAAGCGACAAACTCTTCGTCTTCGTGGACTTTGGTCGACGGGATCTTGCCGGCGGCGATCTTGCAGAAAAGGCAGTTCGGGTCGTGACTCATCGTATTCCTGACGCAATTGGGCTTAAGCGCAAAGCGCGGCGCGATTCAGGTCAGGTCCGGCAACGCCCGGACAACCGTCAGAACCACGCACGCGGATCCGCGAGCGGCTTGTTATCGTACAGATACAGCCAGCCCTTGATAATACGGTACAACATCCAGATGCTGACGGCCCAGAGTACCGGAATGCCGATCACCACAAACAGCAGCACGCCACCAATCACATAGCCCAGCAAGGCCATCCAGAACGAGCGGATCTGCCATTCGAAATGGGCTTCATAAGGCGTGCCCACCGCATCGCCGCGCTTCACGTAATTGATGATGATCGCGATCAGGATCGTCAGGCCGCCCGTCAGCCAATGGACCGCATACAACGCGTACAGCACATGCGTCAGCGTGCGCAGGCTGCGCTCGCGCTCAGGCTCGACAGCGTGGCGATAGGCAGGCGTCGGATAGCTTTCGTGCGACTGTTCCATATGTGCGTCCTCCCAGGGATGCGGTCAGATACGTTCAGTGCAATGTGGGCGCCGGTGCCCGCCACTTCAAGACGGCACGCGTGAACTCAGTCGCCGTTCTGCTCGCGGTCGCGGCTCTTGCGCAGCGCCTTTTCCTCGATGCCCGACATCCCTTCGCGGCGCTCGAGCTCGGCGAGCACGTCCGCCGGGCTCAGGTCGAAGTGCGACAGCATCACGAGGCAGTGAAACCACAGGTCCGCGACCTCGCCGACCAGCGCCTTCGGCGCGCCGCCGTGACGCGCGTCCTTCGCGGCCAGCACGACTTCGGTGGCTTCTTCGCCGATCTTCTTCAGCACCGCGTCGTCGCCCTTGTGAAACAGGCGCGACACGTACGAGATGTCCGGATCACCGCCCTTGCGGCTGTCGATGATCGCCGCGAGGCGCATCAGCGTGTCGGTCGTGGAAGCGGGGTTGGACGACGAAGTTTGCGTGGATTGCGTCATTTGTAAATATGTTCGGGGTCTTTCAGCACGGGATCCACGGCAACCCAGTCGCCATCTTCCGCCGAGCCTTCGAATTTCTGGAAAAAGCACGAGTGGCGGCCGGTATGACAGGCGATGCCCGACACCTGCTCCACTTTCAGCAGCACGACGTCTTCGTCGCAATCGAGCCGCACTTCATGCACGTGCTGCACGTGGCCGGACTCTTCGCCTTTGAACCAAAGGCGCTGGCGCGAGCGCGAGAAATACACCGCGCGGCCGGTTTCCACGGTCTTGGTCAGGGCTTCGCGGTTCATCCACGCGAACATCAGCACGTCGTTCGTCGACGCTTCCTGCGCGATCACCGGCACGAGGCCGTTCGCGTCCCACTTGACCTTGTCGAGCCAATCGATTGCCGAAGGATTCACCACGTCACAGCCTCACCGAAATGCCCTGATCGGCCATGAAGCGCTTGGCCTCGCCCACGGTGTGTTCGCCGTAGTGGAAGATGCTGGCGGCCAGCACGGCGTCCGCGTGGCCGCTCTTGATGCCGTCGGCCAGATGCTGCAGATTGCCCACGCCGCCCGAGGCGATCACCGGAATCGACACCGCGTCGGATACCGCGCGCGTAAGCGCGAGGTCGAAGCCGCTCTTGGTCCCGTCGCGGTCCATGCTGGTCAGCAGGATTTCGCCGGCGCCGAGTTCGGCCATCTTGCGCGCCCATTCGACCGCTTCGAGGCCGGTGGCCTTGCGTCCGCCGTGCGTGAAGACTTCCCAGCGCGGCGGCTCGCCGTCAGCCGAGACGCGTTTCGCGTCGATCGCGACGACGATGCATTGCGAGCCGTATTTGTCCGTCGCGTCTTTCACGAGCTGCGGATTCGCCACCGCCGACGAGTTCATGCTGATCTTGTCCGCACCCGCATTCAGCAGGCGCCGCACGTCTTCAACGGCGCGCACGCCGCCGCCGACCGTCAGCGGAATGAACACCTGGGAGGCAACCGCCTCGATGATCGGCAGGATCAGGTCGCGTTGATCCGACGTGGCGGTGATGTCGAGGAAGGTGAGTTCGTCGGCGCCCTGATCGTCGTAGCGGCGCGCGATCTCGACCGGGTCGCCGGCATCGCGCAGTTCGACGAAATTGACGCCCTTGACCACGCGGCCAGCCGTGACGTCGAGACAGGGGATGATGCGTTTAGCTAGAGCCATGATCTTGCAATTCTGCCAATACCGCTGATGAGGCCGCCCGCCTTGAGCGAGCGGCACAGTGCCGGTGCGATGGGCCGTGATGAGCCCGGTTCGCCGCCTGCCGGAACGATCCTTAAGCGTCGTCCGCTTCGCGCAGCCGGTCCGCAAGGGTTTGCGCCGCCGCAAAGTCGAGATCGCCCGAGTAGATGGCCCGGCCGCAGATCACGCCTTCGATGCCTTCGCCCTCGACTTCGCACAGCGATTCGATGTCCGTGAGGTTCGACAGGCCACCGCTTGCGATCACCGGAATCTTCACCGCGCGCGCAAGGCGCACCGTCGCTTCGATGTTGATGCCTTGCAGCATGCCGTCACGCCCGATGTCGGTGTAGATGATCGATTCGCAGCCGTAGTCCTCGAACTTGCGAGCGAGGTCGGCCACTTCGTGGCCGGTCAGCTTGCTCCAGCCGTCGGTGGCGACTTTGCCGTCTTTCGCATCCAGCCCGACGATAATGTGGCCGCCGAACGCCGTGCAGGCGTCCTGCAGGAAGCCCGGGTTCTTCACCGCCGCCGTGCCGATGATCACGTACTCGAGGCCGTCGTCGAGATAACGCTCGATGGTGTTCAGATCGCGGATGCCCCCGCCGAGCTGCACGGGAATCTCACCGCCGACTTCCTCGATGATCGCGCGAATCGCGTCTTCGTTCCTCGGCTTGCCGGCGAACGCGCCATTCAGGTCGACGAGGTGCAGGCGCCGGGCGCCGCGGTCGACCCAATGTCGGGCCATGGCCGCCGGTTCCTCGGAAAAAATCGTCGCCTGGTCCATATCGCCCTGTTTGAGGCGTACACACTGACCGTCTTTCAGGTCGATGGCGGGAATCAGCAGCATAGCAATCGGGTGTTATCTGGGAATGGGTTGAAGGTCGGCGGCAGCGGCTGATCGGTCAGCCGGCCGCAACGCCGTCTCGCTAGTTTAGTACAACTCTTTCGACGCCCTTGCCGTGCGCCCTGGCGGGGCGACATTGCGGCATTGTGGTCGTGGCGCGCGGCACACGTTCCGCTTATGGCGGAACGACGCACGGCAACGGGATGAAGAAAGGCGCTCACGGGTTCCAGTGCACGAAGTTGCGATACACGCGCAACCCCGCTTCGGCGCTCTTTTCCGGGTGGAATTGGGTTGCGAAGATGTTATCTCGCGCCACCGCCGAGGTAAAGGGCACGCCGTACACGGTTTCGCCCGACGTATGGGCGGCGTTGTCCGGCACCACATAGTAGCTATGCACGAAATAGAAGAACGCCTGGTCGGCGACGCCGTCCCAGAGCGGGTGCGGCTGCGCCTGGCGCACGCGGTTCCAGCCCATTTGCGGAACCTTGAAGCGCGAGCCGTCGTCCTGCACCTGGCCTTCCAGTTCGAAGCGCAGCACCTTGCCGGGCAACAGGCCGAGACCGGGCGTATCGCCCTCCGCGCTCCAGTCGAACAGCATCTGCTCGCCTACGCACACCCCCATCAGCGGCTTGCTGCGCGACGCTTCGAGCACCGCCTCCTGCAAGCCGGATGCGCCGAGACTGCGCATGCAGTCGGGCATCGCGCCCTGGCCGGGCAGCACGACACGGTCGGCCGCGCGGATCGCTTCCGGCCGGTCGACGATCGCCACATCCGCTTCCGGCGCGGCTTTGCGCAGTGCCTGAGCAACCGAACGCAGGTTGCCCATTCCGTAATCCACAATCGCTATCGAAGTTTTCATTTCAAGTTAGGCAGCAATGCCTTCAATCCATCGACGATGAATTCCACCGCCAGCGCCGATAACATCAAACCCATCAGCCGCGTACCAATGTTGATGCCGGTTTGTCCCACCCAGCGGGCAATCGGTTCGGCGAGGCGCAGCGAAAAAAAACACAGCGCCGCCAGCACCGCGCCGATCGCAATGAGGCTGATCCGGTCATACCAGTGCGCCGAGCCGGCCGCATAGATGATCGTGGTGCTGATCGCACCCGGACCGGTCAGCAGCGGAATCGCCAGCGGCACGACCGCGATGTTGTCCTTCTGCTCGGCTTCATGGCGCTCTTCCGGCGTCGACCGGCTATTGCCGATCTGCGCGTTCAGCATGTTGATCGCCATCAGCAGCATGATGATCCCGCCGCCCACTTCGAGCGAGCCGACCGAAATGCCGAAGAAGCTGATGATCTGCTGTCCGAGCAGCGTCGTCACGGCAATCACGCAGAACACCGAAATAGCCGCGATCCGGATGGTCCTGCGCCGCTCGGCGTCGCCCTGATCCGCCGTCAGGCTCATGAAGAACGGGATCGCGCCGATCGGGTTGATCAACGCCAGCAGCGAAATAAACGACTTGAGAATGTCCATTGCTCACCGGGCGCAAGCGCGATCGGCGCCAGTCCCGGTCCTGGTAAATAAGCCGGCTAACTAAGCTGGTTAACTAAGCTGGCCAATGAGCGCTTAAAGGCTGCCCTTGGTCGACGGAATCTGCCCCGCCGCGCGTTCGTCCAGTTCGGTGGCCATGCGCAACGCCCGCCCGAAGGCCTTGAACACCGTTTCCATCTGATGATGGGCGTTCAGGCCGCGCAGATTGTCGATATGCAGCGTAACGCCCGCGTGGTTCACGAACCCGCGGAAAAACTCGATGGACAGATCGACGTCGAACGTGCCGATACGCGCACGCGTGAACGGCACATGGAATTCGAGGCCTGGACGGCCGGAAAAATCGATCACGACGCGCGACAGCGCCTCGTCGAGCGGCACGTAAGAATGACCGTAGCGGCGGATGCCCTTGCGGTCACCGATGGCTTTCGCCACCGCCTGGCCGAGCGTGATGCCGGTGTCTTCGACCGTGTGGTGGTCGTCGATATGCAGGTCACCATGCGCTTCGATCTCGAGGTCGAACAATCCATGCCGCGCGATCTGGTCGAGCATGTGGTCCAGAAACGGCACGCCGGTGGCCAGCTTTTGCTGTCCGGTGCCGTCCAGATTGATCTTCACACGGATCTGCGTTTCGCTGGTGTTGCGAACGACTTCCGCAAGGCGCATGGTAATTCCTCGAATCTAGCTAGAAAGCAATGGTAGTGTGGGATGGGAAATCGGCCGGCCGCGCGCCGCCGCACAACTGCGCGGCGCTCACGCGGCCATTCGGCGTGCCGTTCAGCGCAGCACGAGTTTCAGGCCGGCGAGCAATTGCGCGTTTTCTTCAGGCGAACCAACGGTCAGCCGCACGCAATTGGCCAGCAATGGATGCATTTTACTCACGTTTTTGATCAGAACCCGCGCCGTGAGTAGCGTTTCGAAAAGAACCGGGGCATCGGGCACCCGCACCAGCAGGAAGTTGCCGGCGCTCGGGAACACTTCGGCGCCCGGCAATTGGGCCACCGCGTGGGCGAGTTTCGTGCGCTCCTCGCGCAATTGCGCGGCTTGCGTATCGAGCACGTCGACGTGATCGAGCAGGAAATCGGCAGCGGCTTGCGTGAGCACGTTGGTGTTGTAAGGCGGCCGCACTTTGTCGAATTCGGTCAGCCAGGCAGGCTTGCCGACCAGATAGCCGAGCCGGATCCCGGCGAGGCCGAGCTTGGACACCGTGCGCATGACGACGACGTTGTCGAAGGCGTCGGCACGCGGCAGCCAGCTTTTCTGCGCAAACGGCTGGTAGGCCTCGTCGATCACCACGAGGCTGCGGTTCGCCGCGGCGATGATGCGCTCCATGTCGGCGTCGTCGAACAGCGTGCCGGTCGGGTTGTTCGGATACGCAAGATAGATGATCGCCGGCTGGTGCTCGGCGATGGCAGCCAGCATCGCTTCGGTGTCCAGCGTGAAATCCGCCTTCAGCGGCACGCCGACGAACTCGAGGTTCGCCAGCTTTGCCGACATCTGATACATGACGAAACCCGGCACCGGCGCGAGCACCTTGGCGCCCGGCTGGGCACACGCGACCGACAGCATGCTGATGATTTCATCCGAGCCGTTGCCGAGCAGCACGTCACAGCCGGCCGGCACGCCCATCACACGCTTGATCTTCTCGATCAGGGCGTCCGGGCGCGGCGCCGGATAGCGGTTGAGCGCCACCCCCGCGAGATGCTCGCCCAGATGCGCGGCCAGCACCGGCGGAAGCGCAAACGGATTTTCCATCGCGTCGAGCTTGATGTAGCCCGTAGCGTCCGGAACCGGATAGCTCGTCATCGCGAGCACGTCGCGGCGGATGATGTCTTGAGGTGTCGTCATAGGTCAGTGGACCGGGCCGCGTGGGGAGCGGCAGCCCGGTGTCGGCGGCATGCGGGCCGCCTCAGGTTGGTCTCTCTGTTGTCGTTATTTAAACGGAGCGCGGCTCGAAACCCGTCGGTTATGCGTCGGTTACCCGTCGACTACCCGCCGGACGCGGCCCGAAGCCCTTCGGTCATCCGCCGCCCGGCCGGCGCTCCAGTTCGCCGCGCTCAGCCGTTTTGCCGCATCCGATATTCTGCGCTGCGTGCGTGCGCCTGCAGCCCTTCGCCATAGGCCAGCTCGGCGGCGATCTCGCCAAGCGTCTGCGCGCCCTCCGCGCTGACCTCGATCACGCTCGAACGCTTGAAGAAATCATAGACGCCCAAGGGTGACGAGAACCGTGCGGTACGAGACGTAGGCAGGACGTGATTCGGCCCAGCACAGTAGTCGCCGAGGCTTTCGCTGGTGTAGCGGCCGAGGAAGATCGCGCCGGCATGGCGGATCAACTGCCCCCACTGATGCGGCTCCAGCGCCGAGATTTCCAGGTGTTCCGGCGCGATGTCGTTGGCGATCGCGCAAGCTTCCGCCATGTCGCGCACCTTGATCAGCGCGCCACGGTTTTCCAGCGACGTGCGGATCACATCCCGGCGCGGCATGGTGGGCAGCAGCTCGTCGATCGCGTCGTGCACGCGGGCAATGAACGCCTCGTCCGGGCACAGCAGAATGGATTGCGCGAGCTCGTCGTGCTCGGCTTGCGAGAACAGGTCCATCGCGACCCAGCGCGGGTCGGTGGTGCCGTCGCACAGCACCAGAATTTCCGACGGCCCGGCGATCATGTCGATCCCGACCGTGCCGAACACGCGGCGCTTGGCCGACGCAACATACGCGTTGCCCGGGCCGCAGATCTTGTCGACAGCCGGCACCGTTTCCGTGCCGTAAGCCAGTGCGCCCACCGCCTGCGCGCCGCCGATCGTGAACACACGATCCACACCGCCCAGCAGCGCCGCCGCGAGCACCAGCGAATTCTTCACGCCGTCCGGCGTCGGCACGACCATGACGATTTCGCGCACGCCGGCCACCCGCGCCGGAATCGCGTTCATCAGCACCGACGACGGATACGCCGCCTTCCCGCCCGGCACGTAAATACCCGCGCGATCCAGCGGCGTGACCTTCTGGCCGAGCACGGTGCCGTCGGCTTCCGTGTACTGCCAGCTATGGCTGCCGCACTCGATCTTCTGCTTCTCGTGATAACCGCGCACGCGCGCCGCCGCCGCTTCGAGCGACGCGCGGCGCTTCGGCTCGAGGCCTTCGAGGGCCGCCTCCAGCTCCGACATCGGCAGTTCGAGCGCCCCGACACTCTTCGCCTCGACACGGTCGAAGCGGTTCGTGTATTCGAGCACCGCGGCGTCGCCGCGCGCTTTCACGTCGTTCAGAATCTGCGCGACCGAGCGCTCGATTGCTTCGTCTTCGCTCGCCTCGAACGCGAGCACCGCGTGCAGCGACTTCTGGAAGCCAGGAGCGGTGGAATCGAGTTTGCGAATCTTGATAGACATACGGGTATCCGTTCGGGAAAGGCTACAGCGGGGTCACACTGACACGATCAGGCCGATCAGGCGGTCGTAGCGCCGGTTTTCGACGCGCGTTCGAACGCGTCGAGGATCGGCCGCAACGCGGCGCGCTTGAGCTTGAGCGCAGCCTGGTTCACCACGAGGCGCGACGAGATCTGCATGATCTCCTCCACCTCGACCAGATTGTTGGCGCGCAAGGTATTGCCCGAACTCACCAGGTCGACGATCGCATCGGCCAGACCAACCAGCGGTGCGAGCTCCATCGAGCCGTACAGCTTGATCAGATCGACGTGCACGCCCTTGGCGGCGAAATGCTCACGGGCGGTCTCGACGTACTTGGTCGCCACGCGCAGGCGGGCGCCTTGGCGCACCGCGTTCGCGTAATCGAAACCAGCGGCGACCGCGACCGACATGCGGCACCGCGCAATATCCAGATCGACCGGCTGATACAGCCCGCTGCCGCCGTGCTCGAGCAGCACGTCTTTGCCCGCCACGCCGAAGTCGGCCGCGCCGTATTCGACATAGGTCGGCACGTCGGTGGCGCGCACGATGATCACGCGCAGGTTCGCGTCGGTGGTCGGCAGGATCAGCTTGCGCGAGGTTTCCGGGTCTTCGGCCACTTCAATGCCGGCGGCGGCGAGCAGCCGCAGCGTCTCCTCGAAGATACGCCCTTTCGACAACGCCAGCGTGAGCGGCGCGCTCACGGCCGGCGACGACGACGTTTGCGGCATCGCGCTCATGCCTGGCTCCCGGACACCCGGCGGACCTTCGCGCCGATCGCGGTGAGCTTCGCTTCCATCCGGTCGTAGCCGCGATCCAGGTGATAGATCCGGTCGATCAGCGTTTCGCCGTCGGCGCGCAACGCGGCGATCACGAGACTCGCGGACGCCCGCAGGTCGGTCGCCATCACCATCGCGCCGGAAAGCTGGCCGACGCCGGTCACGAGCGCCGTATTGCCGTCGATCGTGATGTTGGCGCCCAGACGGTTCAGTTCCTGCACGTGCATGAAGCGGTTCTCGAAAATCGTTTCGACGACTTGCGAGGTGCCATCAGCGATTGCGTTCAGCGCCATGAACTGCGCCTGCATGTCGGTCGGGAACGCCGGGTATTCGGACGTGCGGACCGAGACGGCGCTCGGACGCTTGTCCATACGCACACGCATCCAGTCGTCGCCCTCTTCGATCGTGACGCCGGCTTCGCGCAGTTTTTCCGTCACCGCTTCGAGAATCAGCGGGCGCACCTTACGCAACGTGACGTCGCCGCCGGCCGCCGCCACCGCGCACAGGAACGTGCCGGCTTCGATGCGGTCTGGAATCACTGTGTGCTTCGCGCCGTGCAGCTTGTCGACGCCCTGGATCACGAGGCGGTCCGTACCGATACCCTCGATCTTCGCGCCCATTTCGACCAGCAGATGCGCCAGATCGCCGACTTCCGGCTCGCGCGCGGCATTCTCGATCACCGTTTCGCCTTCGGCCAGCACCGCTGCCATCAGCAGGTTCTCCGTGCCGGTCACCGTGATCATGTCGGTGACGATGCGCGCGCCCTTCAGACGCTTGGCCCGTGCTTCGATGAAGCCGTGCTCGATCGTGATCTCGGCACCCATGGCCTGCAGGCCCTTGATGTGCTGATCTACCGGACGCGCACCGATCGCGCAGCCACCCGGCAGCGAGACGCGCGCGTGACCGAAGCGTGCGACCAGCGGCCCGAGCACGAGAATCGACGCACGCATGGTCTTGACCAGTTCGTACGGCGCGACGACGTTATCGACCTGCGACGCGTTCAGCGACACACGCCCGGCGCCGCCTTCGATCTGCACGCCCATCTGGCCGAGCAGCTTGAGCATGGTGCGCACGTCCTGCAGGTCGGGCACGTTCTCCAGGTGCACGGGTTCCGCGCTGAGCAGACTCGCGCACAGGATCGGCAACGCCGCATTCTTCGCACCTGAAACGACGACTTCACCCGACAGCGGGGAGCCACCTTCAATGACGAGTTTATCCATGCCTGTCAGTTCCTGATCTGCCCGGACCGGTGCCGGGCCTGCTTTGACTGTGTTCGGCGCGCCGCTACCGGCGTCGCGCCCTTCTTGAGTAATTCGCACTAAATTTCCAGATTACGCGTTCTGCCATTCGGCGGGCGTCAGCGTTTTCATGCTGAGCGCGTGGATTTCTTCGCGCATGCGGTCGCCGAGCGCCGCGTACACGAGTTGATGTCGCTGGATCAGACGCTTGCCTTCGAAGCTCGGCGAAACGATGGTCGCAAAGAAATGCTGGCCGTCGCCTTCGACTTCGAGATGCTGGCAGGCAAGCCCAGCCGCGATGTATTGCTTGACCTGTTCGGGAGTCGGCAACATGAGAGAAGCTCCTGATCAGTGGCGCAGTTTGTAGCCGGACGCGAGCATGCGCATCGCGATGACGGCCAGCACCACAAAGAAACCGGCAACGATCGCGAGGCTTACGAGCGGATCGATATCCGACATCCCGAAGAAACCGTAGCGAAAGCCGTCGATCATGTAGAAAAAGGGATTGAGCCGCGACACTTCGCGCCACACCGGCGGCAGCGTGTGGGTCGAGTAGAACACGCCCGACAGGAACGTGAGCGGCATGATCAGAAAGTTTTGGAACGCAGCCAGTTGATCGAATTTTTCCGCCCAGATGCCGGCGATCAACCCGAGCGTGCCGAGAATCGCCGCGCCGAAAATCGCAAACAGAATGATGAGCAGCGGCGCGTTGAAGCTGATCGGCACGAACCAGATCGTCACGATGAACACGCCGAAGCCGACCGCCAGCCCGCGCACGACGGCGGCGAGCACATACGCACCGAACATCTCGTAGTGCGACAGCGGCGGCAACAGCACGAACACCAGGTTGCCGGTGATCTTGGACTGGATCAGTGAAGACGAACTGTTTGCGAAGGCATTTTGCAACACGCTCATCATCACGAGGCCCGGAATCAGAAAACTCGTGTATTCGACACCGGGATAGACCTGCACGTGACCGCGCAACGCGTGGCCGAAAATCGTCAGATACAGGAGCGCGGTGATGACGGGCGCCAGCACGGTCTGGAACGACACCTTCCAGAAGCGCAGGAGCTCCTTGTAAAACAGCGTATTGAACCCGCTATAGCCGCTCATGCAAGCCCCTCGATCACTTCCGGACCGTTCATGATCTGAACGAACACATCTTCGAGATCCGCTTTACGGACTTCGATTTCTTCGAACGTGCAGCCCGCCGCGCGGCACTGCGCGAGAATCTTTTCGACGTCGTCGTAGCTCGCGAGGCGCAGCAGATGCTGGCGGCCATTGCCGTTGCCCGCGCCGCCTTCCACCTCGAGCGCGCGCAGATCGGTCGGCAGCACGCCTTGCGCGAAGCGCAGGAACAACTGCGTGCCGGCAAAACGCTGCAACAGCGTGCTAGTGCGATCCAGCGCCACCACCTCGCCGCGCCGCAGCATTGCGATGCGGTCGCACAGCGCTTCGGCTTCTTCCAGGTAGTGCGTGGTCAGCACGATGGTGTGGCCTTCGCGATTCAGGCGGGAAATGAATTTCCACAGCGTTTGGCGCAATTCGACGTCGACACCCGCGGTCGGCTCGTCGAGCACGATCACCGGCGGCCGGTGCACCAGCGCCTGCGCGACCAGCACACGGCGCTTCATGCCGCCCGACAGCGCGCGCATGTTGGCGTCCGCTTTTTCGGTGAGGTCGAGATTGGCCATGATCTCGTCGATCCACGCGTCGTTGTTGCGCAGCCCATAGTAGCCGGACTGGATGCGCAAGGTTTCGCGAACCGTGAAGAAGGGATCGAACACGAGTTCCTGCGGCACCACGCCGAGCGCGCGGCGCGCGTCGCGGAAATCGCTGACCACGTCGTGGCCGCGCACCGCGATACTGCCCTCATCGGCACGCGCGAGACCGGCCAGGATGCTGATAAGCGTCGTCTTGCCCGCGCCGTTCGGACCGAGCAGTCCGAAGAACTCGCCTTCTTCCACCGTGAGGCTGACGCCCTTGAGCGCTTGCAAGTCCTTGTAGCGCTTCTTGACGTTACGAATTTCTATGGCTGACATGACTGTGGGCCGCGTGTGCCGCGGCGCCTAAAGGAACCCTGAGGTGCCCTGAGAGGGCGCACAAGTACAGGAAAAAACGGAATTGGGGCCGGTTATGAGCCCCAAAAAACGTTTGATTATAGGGCAAAAATCTGCGGCCCTATCTCTTAAGAAGACCCCAGGCCGCCTGAGGTTTTACCCTGCGCGAAGCGTCACGTTCAGGGGCGATCAGGCGCAGAGCCGGGCAAGTGACGCGATGAGAGCGTCAATGTCGCTCTGGGAGAAGGGTATCGACGCCGTAGGCTTGTGCGAGGCTGGCGAGACCAGCCGGCAGATTGACAATCTCGAACGTGGCGCCACGTGCCTGAGCGGCACGCTGCCACGCGAGGAGGACGGCCAGCGCGGACGAGTCGAACTGCGCAAGCGCCGCGCAGTCCACGCCGTTCGCGCCCGCCGCGATACGTTGCAAACCCGCTGCGAGCGCGGCGTTCGCGCTCGCGTGGGTCAGCGTCGCGCCGCTCGCGAAGCAGTTTGCGACGGGGCTCAGCACTTCGCTCACGACTGCTTGCCTGCGGCGAGCTGCTGGTTGCGCTGCGTGAGGAACTGGATCAGTCCGTCCACGCCCTTCTGCTGGATCTGCTCGTTGAACTGCTGCTGGTACGCCTGGATCAGCCATGCGCCCAGCACGTTGATGTCATACACGCGCCAGCCTTGCGGCGTCTTGTACAGACGGTAGTCGAGTTCGATCGGCGAGCCGTTGTTCATCACGACCGAGCGCACCACCGTGTCGGTGTCGTCCGGGTTCATGCGGAAAGGCTTGTACTGGATCTGCTGGTCGCGCACCTGAGCCAGCGCGCCCGAGTACGTGCGGATCAACAGCATCTTGAACTGCTCGACCACGGCGTTTTGCTGGTCGGGCGTGGCGGTGCGCCAGTTGCGGCCCATCGCCAGTTGCGTGGTGCGGCGGAAGTCCGTGTAAGGCAGGATCTTCTCGTTGACCAGCTTGGTGATGTGCGTAATGTCGCCTTGCTGGATCGACTTGTCGCTGCGGATCTCATCGATCACCTGCTGGGTGACGGTCTTGATCAGGCCGTCCGGCGAGCTGCTGTCGACGGTTTGTGCCGATGCACCCGCACTGACGAACGAGAACAACGCAGCGAACAGCGGAATCAGGAAGAATTTTTTCATATCGAGCCCTGCCTTAAAAAGAGTGCAACCGTTTGAGACGACATTAGCACGCGAGTTCAGCAGCAATCCATGCGCAAACTGCGAGAGTCGTATCGACTTGTTACGGCAGCACGATCAGTGCAATTTGAATGACGGAAAATTAAAACGCGACGGCGGAACCAGTTGGCCAGCCGGAATCTGCGTGGTTTCAGGACCGCCGTTCAGGTCCAGCGGCGGCGTTTCGGAGCTGCCGGACGCGGCTGCGGGTGCGGCGGCGGCCGAAGCGGCCTGCGGCGGCGTTGCCGCGGCCGTGCCCGAAGCAGGCGCGCTGCCCTCGACGTCTTCATACTTCGGCAACGGCGCTTCGTCCCCGTAGTTCGGCAGCGCCTGCGACTGCTTGCCGTCCGACAGCAGATACTGGCGGCGTTGCAGATACGCATTGCGGACAAACGAATACTTGTCGAGCGCGGCACCTTCCAGCACATCGCTCGCGCTCAGCAGGTTCGCGCGCGTGTTGATCACGTTCAGGCTGTACAGCGCCCAGCTCAGGCCCGGAGGATCGATATAGCTGAGCGGGTTCACGTAGTAGTTGCCGATCGAGCCGACCGCGTCGCGCACGGTGCTCGGCCCAAACAACGGCAGCACCAGGTACGGACCCGCCGGCACGCCATAATGGCCGAGTGTCAGACCAAGGTCGTTTTCGTGCTTGGGCAGCTTGGCAAGCGTCGCCACATCGAACAGGCCACCGACGCCGAACACCGTGTTGATCACGATCCGCATGATGTCTTCGACACCGTCGGTGATCTTCAGCTGCAGCAGGTTGTTCGCCGCAATGTAGACGTCGCCGATGTTCGAGAAGAAGTTCGTCACGCTGTCGCGTACCGGCTGCGGCGTGATAAACACGTAGCCCTTGGCGACCGGCTTCAACGCGTACTGGTCGAGCTTGTCGTTGACGGTGAACATCGTACGGTTCAAACCTTCGAACGGATCGCCCTTGGTCGGCGTCTGTACGGTCGTGCAGCCGGCGAGCAGCGCGGCGGCTACTGCCAGCTTGCCGGCCTGAAAGGCGCGCACGCCGCTTTTGCGGGGGGTCTGCATTCTTGTTCTCCTTATTGACCGGCCGCGCCGGAGGCCGGCAAGCCAGGCGCGGGCGCTGCCGCGGGTGCGGCCGCGGAGGCGGCCGGCTTGGACGCGCCCGAATCGGCGGCCTTGCTATACAGGAACTGCCCAATGAGGTTTTCCAGCACGATCGCCGACTGCGTCATGGCGATGGTGTCCCCCGCCTTGAGCATCTCGCTGTCGCCGCCGGGTTCGAGCCCGATGTATTGCTCGCCGAGCAGCCCCGAGGTCAGGATCTTCGCCGACGTGTCTTTCGGAAACTGGTATTGCTTGTCGATGTCGATTGTGACGACAGCCTGGTAGGCATTGCTGTCGAAGCCGATCGAGGCGACCCGGCCGACCGTCACGCCCGCGCTCTTCACGGGTGCGCGCGCCTTCAGTCCGCCGATATTGTCGAACTTGAGCTTGACCGGATACGTTGCCTGGAACGACAACGAGCTCATGTTGCCGGCCTTCAGCGCGAGAAACAGCAGCGCCACGAAACCCAGCACCACGAACAGGCCGACCCAGAAGTCGAGAGCAGTCTTTTTCATCGTTATCCCAAAGTGAATCCACCACGCCGCCGGCACTCCCCGCCGCGCGCTCAATCAAGCGCCTGCGGCGGACAACGCGCGGCGCAGTCTTAGCTGAACATCAGTGCGGTCAGCAGAAAGTCGAGACCAAGCACCGCAAGCGACGCATACACGACCGTTTTGGTCGTAGCCCGCGACACGCCTTCCGGCGTCGGCTTGGCTTCATAGCCTTGAAACAGCGCCACGAACGTCACGGCAAGGCCGAACACCACGCTCTTGACGACCCCCGCGCCCACATCGCGCCAGACATCGACGCCGCCCTGCATTTGCGACCAGAACGCGCCGGCGTCGACACCGATCAGCAGCACCCCCACCACATAACCGCCGAGCACGCCGACCGCGCTGAAAATTGCGGCCAGCACCGGCATCGAGATGATGCCCGCCCACAGGCGCGGTGCGACCACGACCTTGACCGGGTCGACCGCCATCATTTCCATGGCCGTGAGTTGCTCGCCCGCTTTCATCAGGCCGATCTCGGCGGTGAGCGACGTGCCGGCGCGTCCTGCGAACAGCAGCGCCGTGACCACCGGCCCGAGCTCACGCACGAGCGACAACGCGACCAGCAGTCCGAGCGCCTGCTCCGAGCCGTAACGGTTCAGCGTGTAATAGCCCTGCAGGCCGAGCACGAAGCCGACGAACAGCCCCGACACGGCAATGATCACCAGCGAATAATTACCTACGAAGTGGATCTGCTTCGTGACAAGACGTGGCCGGCGCAACAATGGGAAGAACTCGAACACGAGCCGGAAGAAAAAGCGCGTGGCGTAGCCGGCCGTGCCCAGCCCGTCGAGCACCGAGCGGCCGATCGAACTGATCATGACTGACCTCCGCCAATGCCGAAGTCCGCCGCAAGCGGCGTCTGGCTGGGATAGTGGAATTTGAACGGGCCGTCCGGCGCGCCGTCGATGAACTGGCGCACCGTGGGATCGGTCGACGCCCGCAGTTCAGCGGGCGTGCCTTCGGCATGAACTCCGCCGTTGGCGAGGAAATACACGTAATCGGCAATCGCGAACGATTCCGGCACGTCGTGCGTGACGAGGATCGAGGTGGCGCCCAGCGCCTGATTCAGCGCGCGAATCAGATTCGCGGTGATGCCGAGCGAAATCGGATCGAGGCCGGCGAACGGCTCGTCGTACATCATCAGTTCCGGGTCGAGCGCGATGGCGCGTGCAAGCGCCACGCGCCGCGCCATACCGCCCGAAATCTCCGACGGCGCCAGATCGCGCGCGCCGCGCAACCCGACCGCGTTGAGCTTCATCAACACGAGGTCGCGAATCAGTTCTTCTGGGAGGTCGGTGTGCTCACGCAGCGCGAAGGCGACGTTCTCGAATACCGACATGTCGGTGAACAGCGCGCCGAACTGGAACAGCAAGCCCATCTTGCGGCGCAGCGCATACAGGCCGTCGCGCGTTTGCTGGCCGACATCCTGGCCGTGGAACAGGATCTGGCCGCGCTGCGCGCGCACCAGACCGCCGATCAGACGGAGCACCGTGGTTTTGCCGCAACCCGAGCCGCCCATGACCGCGACGACCTGGCCGCGCTTGAAGCGCAGATTCAGGTTCGACAGGACGAGCCGGTCGCCATAACCGAAGTCGACGTCGCGCAGCTCGAGTAGGGTCTCGGGGGAAGAAGACACGTAACTGACAGTCCTTTTACACGGAAGGCCGAATTATAGGGCCATCATCGAAAAGCTGCCGTGAGGTGCCCTGTCCCTTAACGAAACGTGACCATTATCGCGTAAACCCTTGCTGCAATGCAGAAACGGCGGCAGCGGGATCCGCCGCCTCCGTAACCGCTCGCACCACGGCCGCGCACCCGACTCCCGTCGCCAGTACGTCCGGCAGCACTTGCAGGTCGATGCCGCCGATCGCCACCAGCGGCACGACGCCGTCGAGCAGCCGCACATAACGGGCAAGGCGCTTGAGACCCTGCGGCGCGGTCGGCATGACCTTGGTGGTGGTCGGAAACACCGCGCCCAAGGCGATGTAGCTGGGCCGGAAATGCAGCGCCTTCAGAATCTCGTAGAAACCGTGCGTCGACAGGCCGAGCCGGATGCCGGCCGCGGCCAGCGCGGACAGGTCCGCCGTGTGCACGTCCTCCTGGCCGAGGTGGACGCCGTAGGCACCCGCGTCGAGCGCCGCCCGCCAGTGGTCGTTGATGAACACCTGGGCGTCGAGCTGGCGGCCGGCGGCCACGCAGCGAGCGATTTCACTCTTCAGCTCGTCGGCGGGTTCCGCCGATTTGCGGCGCAACTGGACCGTCTTCACGCCGAAACCCACCACCCGCTCGACCCATTCCGCGGTCGGCAGCACCGGGTAGAGGCCGAGCCGGTCCGGACAGCGCGCGAACGCTTGCGCCGGCGCCTCAGGCAAGCCGGTCAGACGCGGGAAGCGGCTGAGATCGGCGGGGAAGGCATCGTCGGCGCGGGTTTCGTCGCCGTCGCGCCAGGCGAGCGCCAGCACCAGCGCGTCGTGCGGATCGAAACCGCAGTCGAGGAACGCGGCCAGCGCGGCGATCCAGTCTTCCGCGAGATGACCTTCGAGGCGGTATTTTTCACCGCCCAGATGCAGCGTCGCCTTGTCCTGCGCGGCTTCCACCACGCCGGTGCCCTGCACCAGCCAGCGCGCCACCTGCTCGCCATGCTCCTGCGCATCGGCGATGACGATCAGGTCGCCGCCGTTCGGCTCGTCCGGCGCGGTCAGGCAAATGCGCCACGGCGCGTGGGTCGGCGGCCAGTCGCCGAGCCGGGCGCGAATGCGCTCCGCGGCTTCCGTGAGTTCGTCGGCGGGCGGCCAGAAGAGGTCGCGGTCTTTCAATGCCAAAGTCTGCGTCATGCGGCGCTCCCATCTTGATGCCAGAACGGCATGCCGACCACCGGCGTGCTCGCGTGCGCGCTTTCGCGCTCGGCCATCGGCCCGGCCAGAAATGCCTCGCGGCCGGCCTCGACGCCCAGCGCGAAGGCCCGCGCCATCGCGTCGGGGTGCGTGGCCTGAGACACGGCCGTGTTCAACAGCACGCCGTCGAAGCCCCACTCCATGACCTGCGCCGCGTGCGACGGCACGCCGAGCCCCGCGTCGACGATCAGCGGCACGTCCGGCAAACGCTCGCGCAACACACGCAGACCGTACGGATTAATCACGCCCTTGCCCGTGCCGATCGGCGCGCCCCACGGCATCAGCGCCTCACAGCCGGCATCGAGCAGACGACGGCCGATCACCAGATCCTCGGTGCAATACGGCAGCACCTTGAAGCCGTCCTTGATCAGTTGCGCGGCCGCTTCGATCAGGCCGACCGGGTCGGGTTGCAGCGTGTAGTCGTCGCCGATCAGTTCGAGCTTGATCCAGTCGGTTTCGAAGATTTCGCGCGCCATCTGCGCGGTCGTCACGGCCTCGCCGACGGTCAGGCAACCGGCCGTGTTCGGCAGGAGGGGCACGCCGTGGCGCTTGAGCAGGTCGAAGAAACCGGCTTCCGCGGTGCCTTCGTTCATCTGCCGGCGCAACGCGACGGTCACCATGCCGGGCCGCGCCGCCGCGATCGAATCGGACAGCGATTGCAGCGACGGATAGCGCGACGTGCCGAGCAGCACGCGGCTCGCGAAAGTCTGGCCGTACAGCGTGAGCGCGTCGGCGGTCTGGGGGGAAGTCATTTGCATAATCTTTTGTCTCCGGCAATCCGGCCATGCGTGACGGGGCGCCTGGGTGGCACTTAACGGCAATTAGCCGCCCGCCACGGGTTGCACGACATCGTGCTTGTCGCCCGGCTGCAGCGCGCGCGCCGCATGCTGGGTGCGCGCCACGAAATCGCCGTTCAGCGCGACCGCGAACGGCGGACGCGCGCCGTAGGCGGCGAGCGCATCGGCAACAGTCGCGCCGGCGGGCAACGACAACGGCTTCTGATTGATATGAATGTCCATGGTGTTCGAATACGGTTCAATCGATGGCGAAAGCGGCGCGGTGCGCGGCGACAGAACGCACGACGCTCATGCCGGCTCCCGCGCGGAGTCCAGGTGGAACAGCTCGCTCCAGCGCGCGTCGCGCTGCCAGCCGGCGAAGGCATCGGCGTCACCGATGCGTCCGTCGAGCAGCGCCGCGGCGAAGCGCGCGGCTTCGTCGGCGACTTCGGGCACAATCATGTAGCCGTGCCGGTACAGGCCGTTCACGCGCAGTGTCTGCGCGCCATCCCACAGCAAGGCCGGACGGTGGTCCGGCAAAGTTGGGCGGCACTGCGAATTCAGTTCGAGAATGCGTGCCTCGCCGAAGCCGGGATGCACGGAAAACGCCGCGCTCAGCAATTCGAGCGCTGAGCGCACGCTGACCGGCGACATGTCCTCGCCTTCCACTTCGGTCGCGCCGATCACATAGAGGTCGTCCTGCTTGGGCGCGATATAGAGCGGATAGCGCGGATGCAGCAGCCGCACCGGGCGGGTCAGGTTGATGCCGGGCGCGTGCACCCGCGCGACTTCGCCGCGAATGCCGCGCAGCGTGGGCAGCACGGGCTTCGCGCCGAGGCCCCGGCAGTCGATCGTGACGCGGGCGGGCGGCAGCGCATGCTCGTCGACCGGCGTATTCCAGTGCGTATCGACACCGCGCTCGGCGAGGCCCGCGGCCAACGCGGTCAGTACCTGGCGATTATCCAGTTGTCCTTCGTGCGGCAGCAGCCAGCCCTGGTTGAAGCGCCCCGCCAACGCGGGCTCGGCGGCGCCGAGCTGCGCGCCCGCCAGCGTCACGAAGCCGCCGTCCAGCAGTTCAGCCGGGGCGTTCGAGCGCACCCGGCGTTCGAATAGTGGTGCTTCGGTGCGATCGGCGTGATGCCAGACGACCAGCGTGCCATTGCGCTGGAAGAACACCGGTTCGGGCAAGTCGGCCAGTATTTGCGGCCAGGTTTCGAGCGAGCTCGCACCGAGCCGCGTGATCAGCAGTTCGGCACTCGCGGCCTCCGCGAGCGGCGCGAGCATGGCGGCGGCGACCCACGCCGCGGCCTGCGAACCTTTGGCGTCGCCCCGCTCATAGAGCGCCACGCGATGCCCTTGTCCCGCGAGACGCCACGCGACCAGCCGCCCGCAGCGGCCGCCGCCGAGCACGGCGAAATCGGGTTGTGCAGGACGGCTCATCGCACACGCTCCATTTCGCAACGGCAAGCAACGCGAACGCGGCACGGCGCACAGAAGGCGGCGTGACGAAGAGCAAAACACATGTCTGAAGAATAGGCGGTCATCGAGTCCTTTCCGTACGGTCAAAAACACACACGTACCCAGGACGAAACCGGCGGGTGAGACCGGCCGGGCAATGCGCGATCCAATGACGGACGCCGCCCGGCGGGGTAAGGAAGACTGGTTGCTTCCGGAAACTTCCCGCGCCGGTATTACCCGGATCGGGTGCAAAGGGTCTCTCTCAGCCTCGCTACCGCAGCATGAGAATCATGCCGCCGGCGCAAAGCACCCCTGTTTCGTCGAAGGTCATTAGACCATAAAAGACGCGGCGCCCGCAAACCAGCGCCTGCCGACCCTGCGCCCGGTTTGATCCGGCACCATCTATCTCGTTATGAATACGTTTGAGGGCGGCGCTCTGGCACAATGCCCGGATCGGATGCCGCGTGAACGCGGCGCGGGTGATGCGCACAGCCGGCCTCGCCCTGATCGCGGCGACGTCGAGGCAGCACCGGGGCGGCGCCCTTAAGCGGGAAATTAATTCTCGTTTAAGGGCTTCGCTGCAGAATCGGGCCCTCACCCGGACGGGCCAGCCCACGTGGGCCAGCACTTCTCTTCAGGATGCTCATGACATCGAATACCTCCGCCAGCCCCGCGCTGCCGCCTGACGATAAAGTCTCCGCCTGGAGCCTGATCAAACCCTACTGGGTCTCCGAAGAACGGAATACGGCGTGGGGTCTGCTCATCGCGATCATCGTGATGAACCTGCTCATCGTGTGGATCAACGTGCGCCTGAACCGCTGGAGCGCCGACTTCTACAACGCGCTGCAAACCAAGAACGTGCACGATTTCCCGCACCTGCTCATGGTGTTCTCGGGGCTCGCGTTCGGCTTCATCATCCTTGCAGTGTACGGCCGCTATCTGCGCCAGATGCTCGGCTTCCGCTGGCGCCAGTGGCTGACCACGCGTTATCTCAACGAATGGCTGCGCGACAGCGCCTTCTACCGGATCGAACGCGACCGGCTGGCCGACAACCCCGACCAGCGGATCAGCGACGACCTGCAATCGCTCGCCACCAGCACGCTCTCGCTAACGCTCGACCTGCTGTCCACGATCGTCACGCTGGTCTCGTTCATGACGATCCTGTGGTCGCTCGCCGGTGCGCTGACCGTTTCGCTCGGCGGCATGCCGGTGCAGATTCCGGGTTATATGGTGTGGGCCGCGGCTCTGTACGCGGTAGTCGGATCGGTGATCATCCAGAAGGTTGGCCATCCGCTCGTGCCGATCAACTACCAGGCACAGAAAGTCGAGGCGGATTTCCGCTTTGGCCTGATCCGCCTGCGCGAGAACGCCGAGCAGATCGCGTTCTACAACGGCATGGATACCGAGAAGAAGAACGCGCACTCACTGTTTGGCCGCATTCGTGACAACTGGTGGCAGGTGATGAAGTACACCAAGCGCCTCACCTTTGTCACGGCCTTCTACAGCCAGATTGCCATCATCTTTCCGCTGGTGGTCGCCGCGCCCCGCTACTTCGCGGGAGCATTTACGTTCGGTGTGCTGATGCAGATTTCGAGCGCGTTCGGCACGGTCAGCGACTCGTTTTCGTGGTTCATCAATAGTTACGGCTCCCTCGTCGAATGGCGCGCTACCGTGAACCGGTTGCGTGAATTCAAGCGCGTCGTGCACTCGCCGCATCTGAAAGAGTCGGTCTCGCCGGCCACCGCCCATGGCGGCATCAATCTGCACATGGTCGACGAAGACAAGCTCACTACCGACGGCCTGAGGCTCGCATTGCCGAACGGCAATCCGCTGTCGCGCATTCGCGATATCGCGATTCAACCGGGCTCGCGCTGGCTGGTGCGCGGGCCGTCCGGGTCGGGCAAGAGCACGCTGATGCGCGCCCTCGCCGGCTTGTGGCCATTCGGCGACGGTTCGATCGACGCGCCGGTCAACGCCCGCATGATGTTCATTCCGCAGGTCAGCTACATGCCGATCGGCACGCTCAAGGCGGCGCTCGCCTATCCGTCCGCGCCCGACACCTACACCGACGACGAATACCGCGAAGCGCTCGTCACCTGCCATCTGTCGGAGTACGCCGACCGTCTGCAGGAGTCGGGACACTGGACGCGCATCCTCTCGCCGGGCGAGCAGCAACGCCTTGCCGCCGCGCGCGTGCTGCTGCACAAGCCGGACTATCTGTTCCTCGACGAAGCGACCAGCGCGCTCGACGCGGAAAACGAAGCGCGCCTGTACCGCCTGTTCACGGAGCGGCTGCCGAAGGCGGCCATTGTCAGCGTCGCGCATCGCGAGTCGCTTGCTGCGTTCCATGACGAGACGCTCGACGTCGAACGTTCGGGCGAAGCAGTCGCGGCATGAGCGACATGGGCGACGTGAGCACTCCGAACGACGCGGCCAGCGCCGGATTCGGGCGCGTCGTCCTGATCACGGGCGCGGGCTCCGGCATCGGCGCCGCGTTGGCCCGGCGGCTCGCCGCACCGCACTCGGCGCTGATGCTGCACGCACGCGGCGCCGATCAGGAAGCCCGTCAACGCCTGGCACAAGTCGCCGCCGATTGCGGTGCGAGCGGCGCACGCTGCGCAACCGTGTTCGGCGATCTCGCCGAGCGTGGCGCCGCGGAACATGTCGTCCACCAGACGCTGGCAACGTTCGGCGCACTCGATCAACTGGTCGCCAATGCGGGGCACGCACAGCGCCAAACGCTGAACGCGCTCGACGCCGACGCCTTAAGCACAGCCTTCGCCGCGATGCCGGCGGCGTTCGCGGCGCTCGTCAAACGCGCGACGCCCGCGCTGGAAACGTCGAAGCGCGGACGCGTCGTCGCCCTCAGTTCGTTCGTTGCACACCGCTATCGTGCAGACGCACCGTTTGCCGCCACGGCGGCGGCGAAAGCGGCGCTCGAATCGCTGGCGAAAACGGCAGCAGCCGAACTCGCGCCGCATGGCGTGACCGTAAATTGTGTGGCGCCTGGCTATACCCGCAAAGATCGCGGCCCGAGTGCCGATAATGCAGCGGCGTGGACCCGCGCCGCCGAAGCAACGCCACTCGGCCATGTCGCCGAACCCGCGGATATCGCCGCGTTGATCGCCTTCCTGCTCTCCGACGAAGCGCGCCACATCACGGGCCAGGTGATCCACATCGACGGCGGTCTCACGCTCGGCTGAGCTTGCCGCGAGCGGTGCGAGCCGCGCGCCGCCGCGAGCCCGCGCAACATCCGGAAACACCCGAGAAGAGTTCGCAAGCATTTGCGAAGCGGGCAATCTGTTCCGCGCTTTGAAAAAGCCCCTCGCCAGCGACGATAGCTATGCGGGCCGTACCACGCCCCGCTCCCCATCATTCATCGCTACCGGACTCGCAGCCCATGTCATTCGCTCGCCGCTCACGTTCTTCGGCACTGTGCGCCGGGCGTGGTGCTGATCGCCGCCAACCGTCGTGATTCGTCATCAATCGTCACACGCCCTGAGCGCTGCCAGACACCGCCTCGCGACCATCATCGGCGGCATGCGCGCTGACGCTGTCGCGCGCGCCCCACAGGCTGTGTGCCTCATGTGGCGGTGGCCCTGCGCGTGGCTCGCCGCCTCCGCCACGCTCGCGCTCGGTTTGAACGGCTGCGCATGGACACTGATTCAGGCGGCTGACGCCACCGGCTCGGTCATTCAGGCAGGCTACGCGATCGCGGCCAACTATTCGTCGCCGACCTTCGTCAACGGCAAGCCGGCCGACGTGCGCCAGGTGTGTATCGAAGTGAACCAGAACGTGTCGGTCGGCGACTTCGTGCCGGCGCTGCAACTCGCGCTTGACCGGCGCGGCATTCGTTCGGATGTCTACAATCCGGGCACCTCGCCCGCGGCATGCGAAGCGCGCCTCGTCTACAACGCCGCAATCGACTATGGCCGCCGTTCGTTCAGCGACGAAACGATCCAGTACCTCTCGATCATCGATCTGACGCTGATCCAGAACGGCCGCATTCTCGTCACGGCGCGCTATCAGACGGGCGGCCTGAACACGGACCGCTTCTCGTCGGCGTCGACCAAACTCAACGGCCTGATCGAGCGTATGGTGGTCGATCAAACCGACTTCGCGCGGCAGCCGCTGCGAACCATTCAAGCGTCTCAGGTGAATTAGGTGAATTAGGCGCGTGCCCCTTGCGTCCTCTTACACGGGAAAGGATTCGAAAGCGTCGCGTGCTTTGCTCGGCCAGCACGGTTCTCTAAGATGACCTGAATGAACCAATCCATTCTGATCGTCGACGACGACCCCGTCGTACGTGAGCTCGTCAGCGAATATCTGCACGGGCGCGGCTTCAAGGTTGCCACGCTCGAACACGGCATGGCGCTGCAGCGCGCCTTGCAGGACGAGCGTCCCGCACTGATCGTGCTCGACATCATGATGCCGGAGCTCGACGGCATCAGCGCGCTGCGCGCCTTGCGCGTCGCCGGCGACGACATTCCGGTGATTCTGCTGACCGCGCGCGCCGATCCGATCGACCGCGTGATCGGTCTCGAACTCGGCGCCGACGACTATCTCGGCAAACCGTTCGAGCCGAGCGAACTGGTCGCACGAATACGCACCGTGCTGCGCCGTCGCGGCGCGATTGCGCCGAGCGCACCGGAACAACGCGCGCCGTATCGCTTCGGCCGCTTCGAGGTGAATTTCCCGGCTCGCGAATTACGCCGCGAAGGCGAACGCATCGGCTTGCGTTCGAGCGAATTCGCCATGCTCAAGGTATTCGTCACTCACGCGATGACCGTGCTCACGCGCGCACAGTTGCTGGAGAAATTGCACGGCAATAGCGAGGCGCATCGCAATCGCAGCCTGGACGTGTCGATCTGGCGCTTGCGACGGCTGATTGAAGTGGACCCGTCCGAGCCGCGCTATGTGCAAACCGTGTGGGGACGCGGCTACGTGTTCGTGCCGGACGGTGAAATCGGCGCGGCCGAGCGCAGCTCGGTAGCGCATGGCCCGCAGCCGCGGGCCTGACTGCTAACACGAGGTCATGCGGGGTATCGCGAGGTTGCGCGAGAATCGCGCACCGCATGTATCGAAAGCACCGGCGTGCGACATTCAGAATGTGAGCACACTCATGAACATTCTCTGCAGCCAGCCCATGGTGGTGGCGTCGGACACCATCCCCACGCCGGCCTGCTCGATGCGCGCGTTGGCAACCTTGCTCGACGCCACGTAGTTGCCTGCTTCGATATCCTTAGGATTCACGATACCGGACAGCCGCAGGCGGTCGCGGTTGCCGCTCATCGCAATCACCTTCTCGCCCGACACGACCAGATTGCCGGTCGACATCGTGCCGATCACAGTCACAGCGAGCGTGCCGCTCATGCCGCTGACGTCGGTGAGACTGCCCTGCCCCTTGAAGTCGGTGCTCGCCGAGCCGATATTGAACAGACGCGCGAGCCGTGCGGCGGCGTTCGTCGAGTGGTCGGCGGCGTCGGCCGTGATGCTGCTCGAACGGCTTGCCGCCGCGCTCGAGCTATTGCTGCCGCTGTACGACTCCGCAAGGCGGATGGTCAGCACATCGCCGATGTGCTGGGCACGCGGCGTTTCGTAAAGCAGCAGCGGTGTGCCGGCCTGGTAGATCGCGCCTTGCGTGTTGACGTTCAGTGGCGCCGATGCGAGCGGCGGCGCCATCGGCGTCTCGACGATCGAATTCTGCTGCGGGCTCGAGCACGCCGCAAGACAGGCCACCACGCCGAGCGCGGCGGTAAAACGTAGCGCAGTCATAGATGCTCCCGAGCCTAAGCGGCCGCGTTCGAAATGGGCCTCGCGGCCATACTTCATGCCGCTCATCAACCCGCCTCCGCGTCACTCGCCTGCCATTGCCGCACCACCGACTTCACCCAGGCATCCGAGCCCTTCAGCAGATAGGTGAGCGTGCCGTTGCGCGTGCCCGGCAGAAAGCACAACGTGATCGAACTCAGCGTGTTTTCCCAGACATACATGGGCAGCGCGCCCGGCGCCACGACGTTCTGTGTCGCGAGGCGCGGCGGGCCGTAACGGTCCGCGAGAGCATCGCGCAGGTCGTCGGCGGTAAGTTCGTCGATTACAAAGGAAATCTCGTACAGACGCAGCGCGCCTTGCCCGCCGATACGCGCGAAGCGCAGCACATGCTCCAGCGCCGGCGCACCGTCGACCACCGCCTGCGACACCGCCCAGCCGTCGTCCGCGCGATGCGCCCAGCGGCAGGCCACCGTCAGACTCTCATGCGATTTCAGACTCATGCCGAGCGCGCCAGCCAGCACGTCCGTCTCGCAGACCGGCACGCTGCCAGGCGGCGTAGCCCGCACGGTCGAGCCGGCGCGAAATTCGTCGAGCGTGATGCCAAGCGTCACCCCACGGAACGCAAACGGTGCGTCTTGCGGACGCCGCCGCACATCGGCGACGGACGCTTTCGCGGCCCCGCCGACCGCGCCGGCCGCATTGGTTTCATGCGCGGGCGGTTGGGCGTCGACGCTCGCCGAACACACCGCGCCCAGCAGCGCCAACGCGCAGACAATCCGTTTGAGTGTCATGATTCAGTCGATCGCGGATGAACACATGTCGAACGGTGCGGCCGCGGCATGACCGACGACCGGGATGATTTTCAGGGTGGCCGACGTCAGCCGGCACGGCAGTGCGGCGACGGCGCAACCGCCGAGCGGCAGCAGCGCCGCGCCGAGCGTCAACCACGCAGCGACACGTAAGCACTGGTCAAAATTTTTCGAGGTCGACACTGAGGCCCCGGACCGTCAGGCCGTCGTATTGACGTGGTGGCCCACGAGCCCGGCGGGCAGCGATGGCTGCGCTTTGGTGACGGACTCGCTGGCCGGCGCAGCGACGCCTGAACTGGTCGAAGTGGCTGGCTTCGCCGTCGGCGCAGACGCGGGCGCGAGGGAAGACAAGCGGGTTGATGTGAGATGGCTGGGAATGGTCATGATGGGCCTCGCGTGGTGCCGGGTTTCGCTGGGTTTCAATTGCACGCCGCCTGCCGTGGGCCCAAGGCGTCAGGCTGTTTTCAGCGTGCGGCGCAACGTACTGCACGACGAATCATCGCGCCGCGCACGCGGCGGCGATGCACGAAGGAAAACGCGCTTTCCGGCGGTTCTTACGACCCGTTCCGCCCTCTTGCAAGCGATTCCAATTGCACGTGAATTCTTTCTTCGGAGGAATTTTGGCGATGCGAAACAAGTCCGGCGCGGCCGCGCAAGCGCTCCAGTCCGGCACCGTGGAAATATGCGGTGAGCCTTGTATGGCGGGCCTCACACGCGAACCAGATGCAATGGCGCGGCGCTACGTAAGCATTGGTAAGAAAACAGTCGGCCGCGCGCCGCGCGGGCCAGTCTAGAATTTCGTCATGAATCCACAGGTCCTTATCGTCGACGACGATCCGGTCGTACGCGATCTGCTATGCAAGTTCTTGCAATCGAACGGCTTCGACGCGTCCGTGCTCCACGACGGCACGCATCTGCAGCGCCGGCTCGAACGTGAACGGCCGTCCGTCGTCGTGCTCGACATCATGATGCCGAACACCGACGGCCTGCGCGCGCTCACCGCGCTGCGCGCCGCCGGCGACGACATTCCCGTGATCTTCGTGACCGCGCGCGGCACGGTGGCCGACCGCATCGTCGGGCTTTCGCTCGGCGCGGACGACTATCTGACCAAGCCGTTCGATCCGCGTGAATTGCTCGCACGCATCCATACGGTCCTGCGCCGCCGCGGACCGTCCACCACGAGCGCGCCCGAAGCACGCAAACCTTACCGGTTCGGCCCGTTCGAACTCGATTTCGCCACGCGTTCGCTGTGCCGCGACAACGCGAAGCTGCCGCTGCGCGACAGTGAGTTCGCGCTCCTGAAGATTTTCGTCAACAATCCGTACAAGGTGTTGTCGCGCGTGCTGATTCACGATCTCGTGCATCGCGACAATCTCGCCTTCCGCGACCGCAGCCTCGACGTGCCGATCTGGCGCCTGCGCCGCGTGATCGAAGAGGATCCGTCCAATCCCTGCTACGTGCAGACGGTGCGCGGCAAAGGCTACGTATTCGTGCCCGACGCCGACGGCACGCCCTTCGCCGAAGAGGCTGCCTCAAGCGCATGAGAAATCCGCTGAACACGCTGTTCGGCAGAATGGCGTTACTCTCGGCGGCGGTGTTGTTCGCGATTCAGGCGGGCTGGTTCGTGCTGGTGGTCATGCAGCCGCCACGCCATGAAATCGACGGCTTTGCGCGCGGCATCCTGCTGGTGCTGCAGGCCATCAACGGCGAGCCGATGAAAGGCGCCGCGCTCGCGCCTGCCATGCGCGTGCATCTCGTGCCCACCTGGAACATGCCGGCGAGCGTGCATCTGCACGAGCCGACGAAACGCCCCCTGCTTGAACTGAGCCGGCAGCTGCACGAGAACCTGCCGCCCGGCACGCAGATCGCCGTCGACGATCTGCGCCCGCCGCAGTTGTGGGTACTGTTTCCCGGCAAATCGAACTGGGTGGTCGTGCCGGTCGACGTGCCGCCGCGGCCGCGCTTCCTGATCGAATCGATCTCGATGCTGGCCGCGGCGCTGATCCTCTCGCTGTTCGCGGTCTGGCAGATGCAGCGGCCCCTGTCGCGGGTCGCCGACGCGGCCCGCGCATTCGGCTCGGGTGGCCGGCCGGAGCCCGTCACGGTGCAAGGCCCGCGCGAACTGCGCGATCTGATCGGCTCGTTCAACGACATGATGCGGCGTCTGAACGAAGCCGGCGACGATCAGGCCGTCATGCTGGCCGGCGTCGCGCACGATCTGAAGGCGCCGCTCACGCGGCTCAAGTTGCGCGCGAGCGTGCTGGTGGCGGAAGAGGAACGCGCCGGCCTGATCCGCGACGTCGACTCGCTGACCAACATCGTCCAGCAGTTTCTCGAGTTCGCCGGCCAGTCCGCCGACGCCGGGCCCCCGGTCGAAGTGGACGACTTCCTGCAGGAACAGTTTTCCACCGGAGACAGTGCAGAAGCCCCGTTGTTCGCGCTCGATCTGCGCGCGGGCGCCTCGTTCAAACTGCCGCGCACGCTGCTCGACCGGCTGGTCACGAACCTCGTCGACAACGCGCTCGAGCACGGCACGCCGCCGGTGGATATCGCCACCGCACGCGACGACAGGCATTGGGTGATCAGCGTGCGCGACCACGGCCCCGGCATTCCCGACGACCGCATCGCCGCCGCCATGAAACCGTTCGTACGGCTCGACGCCGCACGCGGTGGCGAAGGCCATTGCGGCCTCGGCCTCGCCATCGTGGCGCGGCTCGCGCATGACCGCGGCGGACGTTGTCAGGTGCGCAATCACGCACAAGGCGGTCTGGAGGTCCGGATCGAATTGCCGGTGGCGGCGGCGCCCGCGTGAGCCAGCCTGGCCGGAAACAGAACACGCGCTTACGCCACCTTACCGGACGACCAATGGCCAGTGCGGCGGCCTTATAGTCACCCTCGGCAACCTCGATGCCGCCCTTCTCTGTCCGCCCAACTATTTGGGGCGGATTTTTTTTTGCCTGCGGCGAACGCGCCGCCTGCGAGCCTCACCTCACGAGGCGGCTGTGCAAGGTGTCGATCGTCGATTGCGACACGCCGAGGCCCTGCGTCAGGTAGCTCGCCATCGTGCCGTAACTCGCCTGGACCTGATCGAAGCCGGCTTGCAGATAATCTTCCTGAACGCTCAGGAGCGGCGCCGTGACCGTGGCGACGGCGTCGCCGTCCTGCGCGCGCAGCGTGGCGGTTTGTGACTGAATGGACAGCGCCCGGTAGACATTGCTCAGCAGGTAATCCTGCATGATGACGTCTAGCGGAACATTGGCAATGCTGAGCAGGAGCGCCGCGACCCAGCCGGTACGGTCCTTGCCCGCGCCGGAGTGAAACAGCTGCGCATCGGGTCCGCCGGCCAGACGCGTCAGGAGCGCCCCGTAACCGGCGCGCTGGGCGCCGCCGCTCACGTAGGCGCGTGCCTGCGCTTCCATGAACGCGGCGGCGGCGCCGGGCGTGTCGAGGGCCGGGGCCACAAAGTCCCGCACGCCGAGCACGTTGAGCGTCTGCGAGACGGCGCCGCGCGGCAAGATGTCCGCGGTCCGTTCAATTTCTCCGGGCGTGCGCAGATCGTAGACCGAGGCGATACCGAGCCGGTCGATCGTGGTTTGGTCGGCGGCGTCGAGGGTCAGCGCGTTCGAGCGATAGAACACGCCGCGACGCATCTGTTTGCCGTCGACGGTCGGATAGCCCGCCGCCGCGCCCGCCAGATCGCGGAAGTTGTCCACCGACGCGAGACGCGGCGTTGCCGGCTGATCCGCGTTGAGGTTGCCGCCGCCGCACGCGGCCAGCATCGAACTGCCCATGCCGGAGATCAGCAGGACGCTGGCCGAGCGCTTCAGAAAAATACGGCGCGACAGCGGCGCCTCCGGTTCCGGGATCCGGTCTGCCCGCAGGGTTGTGCTCGCGGAGCAGCGGACAGGCGAGCAGTTATTTGCGGTGACAGGCATGAGGCGTGGCTGGCGCGGACGTGAGCAGATGGTTCGCAGCACCGGCGCTGCGAGCGCAGTTTAACGTTGCAGAATGTTCTTTGAGTTACACGGTAGGAGTTGGTAAGGAAAGTCGCTTCCGTTTCTTACCGTTGCCCGCCATTTTTAACCACAACTGGCCGCAGGAAGCCCCATTTCCGTAGAATACAAACACCCCACATTCGGGCGACGGCAGGCTAAACCGCCCTGGAGATCACAACAAAACATGGCATCTCTCCAATGGTTCACCGAACTGACCCAGCGCGAACGCCGCACGCTCTATGCCGGCTTCGGCGGTTACGCGGTCGACGCCTTCGACTTCATGATCTACTCCTTCCTCATTCCGACGCTGATCGCGACATGGGGCATGACCAAAAGCGAAGCCGGGATGATCGCCACCAGTTCGCTGATCTCGTCGGCGGTCGGCGGCTGGCTCGCGGGCATTCTGGCCGACCGCTATGGCCGCATCCGTGTGCTCCAGTGGACGATCGCCACCTTTGCGCTCTTCACGTTCCTGTCCGGCTTCACCCATTCGTTCTGGCAGCTGCTCACCACACGCACGCTGCAGGGTATTGGCTTCGGCGGTGAATGGTCGGTCGTGACGATCATGATGGCCGAAACGATTCGCTCACCGCAGCATCGCGCGAAAGCCGTGGGCACCGTGCAAAGCAGCTGGTCGTTCGGCTGGGCGGCCGCGGCCATCATCTACTGGGCATTCTTCGCGCTGCTACCGGAACAGGTCGCGTGGCGTGCCTGCTTCTGGATCGGCCTGTTGCCCGCGGCGTGGATCATCTATATCCGCCGCAACGTGAGCGATCCGGACATCTTCGTCGAAACACGCCGCGCCCGCGACAACGGCCTCGATACCGCCCACTTCCTGCAGATTTTCTCGCTCGCTCACATCAGGACCACGCTGCTCGGCAGCGTCTTGTGCACCGGCATGCTCGGCGGCTACTACGCGATCACCACCTGGCTGCCGACCTATCTCAAGACTGTGCGCCACCTGTCGGTGTTCAATACCAGTGGCTATCTGATCGTGCTGATCGTCGGGTCGTTCACGGGGTACATCGTCGGCGCGATTCTGTGCGACCGGATCGGCCGGCGCGCGTCGTTCGTGCTGTTCGCGATTGGCTCGTTCGTGCTTGGCATGGTCTACACCATGCTGCCGATCACGGACGGCATGATGCTCGCGCTCGGCTTCCCGCTCGGCATCGTCGTGCAAGGGATTTTTGCGGGCGTGGGCGCGTACCTGTCGGAGCTTTATCCAAACGCGATACGCGGCTCCGGACAAGGTTTCTGCTACAACCTGGGGCGCGGGCTCGGCTCGTTCTTTCCGATTCTGGTCGGCACCCTGTCGCAAACCATGACGCTGGTCAAGGCGATGGGCGTCGTGGCGGGCTCGGGCTATCTGCTCGTGATCGTCGCCGCGTTGTGTCTGCCGGAAACCAAGGGCAAGGTACTCGGCGCAGTCAGTCCCACCGCCTGAGATCGCACACATGAAAACGATCGTTCTCGGCGGCGGCGTGATTGGCGTCGCCACCGCTTTTTACCTGCGCCAGCAAGGCTGCGAGGTCTGTGTGATCGAGCGCGAACCGGACGTCGCGCTCTCCACCAGTTTCGGCAACGCCGGCGTGATCGCGCCGGGCTACGTGACGCCGTGGGCGGCGCCCGGCATGCCGGCAAAGATACTCAAATACCTGTTCAAACCCGCTTCGCCGCTGATTTTCCGGCCCACCGTCGATCCGGCTCAATGGCGCTGGATTGCCCGCTGGCTGCGGGAATGCGACCTCGAACGCTTTCGCGTCAACAAGCAGCGCATGCAGCGCATCGCTTACTACAGCCGCGAGTGTCTGCGCGCATTCCGCGAGTGTCATCCGTTCGACTACGGCCGCAGCCAGGGCTATCTGCAACTGTTTCGCAGCGAGTATGACGTCGAACTCGCGCAGCCGGCGCTGGCCGTGCTGCGCGACGCCGGTATCACGCATCGGGAAGTCAGCGCGGAGCAGTGCGTCGAGATCGAACCGGGTTTGCGCTGGGCGCGTCAGGCGCCGCTCGCGGGCCTCTATCTGCCCGACGACGAAGCCGGCGACTGTGCCCGTTTCACCCGCGAACTGCGCGCGATCTGCGAACGCAGCGGCGTGCGCTTTCGTTTCGATACGCGCGTCACGTCGCTCGACGTGCAGGGCGGCACCGCCCGAGCCGTGCGTGTCGAGAGCGAACGCGGCGCCGAATCGTTACCGGCCGATGCCGTCGTGGTGGCACTGGGCGTCGACAGCGCAGCGCTACTCGCACCGCTCGGCGTGAAAGTGCCGCTTTACCCCGTGAAAGGCTATTCGGCAACGCTGCCCGTTATCGACGAAGAAAAATCCCCGCACGCGGCGCTCATGGACGAGTCACTGAAAACGGCGATCACGCGCTTCGGCAACAACCTGCGCGTCGCCGGCACGGCAGAGCTCGGCAACCGTCAGAGCACGCTGCGCGAGCAAGCGTTGCAGACGCTGTTGAAAGTGCTCGGCGACTGGTTTCCGCATGCGGCCAATCCCACGTCCGCGCATTTCTGGGTGGGCCGCCGCCCGATGACCCCCGACGGCGCACCGCTGCTCGGTCCGTCCGGAGTGGGCAACTTGTGGCTGAACGTCGGGCACGGCTCGACGGGTTGGGCAATGTCGATGGGCTCGGGGCGTGTGGTGGCGGATCTGATCACGCAACGCCGACCGGAAATCGATCTCGACGGATTGACGTTGACGCGCTACCGGAAGTGAGCGCACTGGCCTCACGCGCGTGACGCTGCGCGAGCGCGGAGCCAACGATAAAGCCGGCATTAAAAAGCCGGGTCACCCTCTCAGGTGCCCGGCCTTGTTCTTCACCACTTTGACATACCGCTAGATGTGCCGCTCACGCGGCACATTGTCGTCTCCACCTCTTCCTGCAAACAGTGGCCGACTTTAGCGCGGCAGTTCCGAATGGCCCATCAGGTACGCATCGACGGAACGCGCGCACTGGCGGCCTTCGCGAATCGCCCACACCACCAGCGACTGGCCGCGACGCATGTCGCCCGCGGTGAACACCTTGTCCACCGACGTGTAGTACGCCTTGTCGCCTTCGGTCGACGCGCGCACATTGCCGCGCGCATCCTTGTCGACGCCGAATGCTTCGAGCACCGGCGAAACCGGCTGCGTGAAGCCCATGGCGAGCAGGACCAGATCGGCCTTCATTTCGAACTCGGAACCCGGCACTTCCTGCATCTTGCCGTCCTTCCATTCTACGCGTGCCGCGATCAGCTTCTCGACCTTGCCGTTCTTGCCTTCGAGGCGCTTGGTCGCCACCGCCCAGTCGCGCGAGCAGCCTTCGTCATGCGACGACGACGTGCGCAGCTTGATCGGCCAGTACGGCCACACGAGCGGCTTGTTCTCTTCTTCCGGCGGTTGCGGCAGCAGTTCGAATTGCGTGATGCTCTTCGCGCCATGACGGTTCGACGTGCCCACGCAGTCCGAACCCGTATCGCCGCCGCCGATCACGACCACATGCTTGCCCTTTGCGAGCAGCTGGTTCGCGACCTTGTCGCCGGCGTTGACCTTGTTCTGCTGCGGCAGGAAGTCCATTGCGTAATGGATGCCTTCCAGCTCGCGGCCCGGCACCGGCAGATCGCGCGGCGTTTCCGAACCGCCGGCGATCACGACCGCATCGAACTGTTCCTTCAGTTCCGCCGGCGTGATGGTTTCCTTGGCCGTGTTGCCGATATGCGCCGGCAGCGAATCCGCCTTGCCGATGAACACGTTGGCGCGGAACGTCACGCCTTCGGCTTCCATCTGGCGCATGCGGCGATCGATCAGCCACTTCTCCAGCTTGAAGTCTGGAATGCCGTAGCGCAGCAGGCCACCAATGCGGTCGTTCTTTTCGAACACGGTGACATCGTGCCCCGCGCGCGCGAGTTGCTGCGCGACGGCGAGACCCGCGGGGCCGGAACCGACCACGGCGACCTTCTTGCCGGTCTTGTGCTTCGGCGGCTGCGGTGCGACCCAGCCTTCGGTCCAGGCCTTGTCGATGATCGCGTGCTCGATCGACTTGATGCCGACCGGGTCGTCGTTGATGCCGAGCGTGCACGCCGCTTCGCACGGTGCCGGGCAGATGCGGCCCGTGAACTCGGGGAAGTTGTTGGTGGAGTGCAGCACTTCAATCGCGTTCTTCCAGTCCTGATGGAACACCAGGTCGTTGAAGTCCGGGATGATGTTGTTCACCGGGCAGCCGTTGTTGCAGAACGGAATGCCGCAGTCCATGCAACGCGCGCCTTGAATCTTCGCTTCGTCGTCGGTCAGTGCGGCGACGAATTCCTTGTAGTGCTTCACACGCGTGAGCGGAGCTTCGTACGCCTCGTGGCGGCGTTCGAACTCGAGAAAACCGGTTGCCTTGCCCATGTGGTTCTCTTCTCTATCTGTATCAGGTGGGGTGATCTACACCCGCCGCATCGCACCGTTGAACGGTCGCACGCGGCGGGTACGGCTAAAGGTGACGTCCTGCTGGTAACCAGCGAGGCGGCTAGTCGATGAATCAGGCGGCGAGCACTTCCTTGTTCGCCTTCTTCGCGGCCATCTCGCCCAGCGCGCGCTTGTATTCGGTCGGGAATACCTTCACGAATTGACGGCGCGACGCATCCCAGTTTTCGAGCAGCGCCTTGGCTCGCGGCGAACCCGTGAACTGGAAGTGACGCTCGATGAGTCCCTTGAGCAGCGCTTCGTCGGTCGTGCCGGTGTGCCATAGGCCCTTGTCGACCGTGCGCTCCTGTTCGGCCTGTTGCAGGACCGGTTCGAGCGCGACCATCGACTTGTTGCACTTGCTGGCGAACGTGCTGTCCGGATCGAACACGTAAGCGACGCCGCCCGACATGCCGGCCGCGAAGTTACGGCCCGTTTCGCCGAGCACCACCACCGTGCCGCCGGTCATGTATTCGCAACCGTGGTCGCCCGTGCCTTCGACAACCGCCGTCGCGCCCGAGTTACGCACGCAGAAGCGCTCGCCGGCCACGCCGCGGAAGAACGATTCGCCTTCAATCGCGCCGTACATCACCGTGTTGCCGCAGATGATGTTTTCTTCCGACTTGCCGCGGAAATCGTTGGTCGGACGGATGATGATGCGGCCGCCCGACAAGCCCTTGCCGACGTAGTCGTTGCCGTCGCCGACCAGATCCAGCGTGACGCCCTTCGCCAGGAACGCGCCGAAGCTCTGACCCGCCGTGCCCTTCAACTGGATGTGGATCGAGTCGTCGGGCAGACCGTCGTGGCCGTACTTCTTCGCGATCGTGCCGGACAGCATCGCGCCGACCGTACGGTTCACGTTGCGCACCGGCTGGATGAACGAGACGTGCTCGCCCTTCTCGATCGCCGCTTTCGCCTTCTCGATCAGCGTGTGGTCGAGCGCCTTGTCGAGACCGTGGTCCTGCACGTCGACGTGCTTGCGCGCCACTTCAGCCGGCACCTGCGGCTGATGGAACACGCGCGAGAAGTCGAGACCCTTCGCCTTCCAGTGCTCGATGCCCTTCTTCATGTCGAGCAGTTCGGCGTGGCCGACCAGGTCGTCGAACTTGCGAATGCCCAGTTGCGCCATGAGTTCGCGCGCTTCTTCCGCAACGAAGAAGAAGAAGTTCACGACGTGTTCCGGCTGGCCCTGGAACTTCGCGCGCAGCACCGGATCTTGCGTCGCGACGCCGACCGGGCAGGTGTTCAGATGGCACTTGCGCATCATGATGCAGCCTTCGACGACGAGCGGCGCCGTCGCGAAACCGAACTCGTCCGCGCCGAGCAGCGCGCCGATCACGACGTCGCGGCCGGTCTTCATCTGACCGTCGGCCTGCACGCGGATACGGCCGCGCAACTGGTTCAGCACCAGGGTTTGCTGCGTTTCGGCCAGACCCAGCTCCCACGGCGTACCGGCATGCTTCACCGACGACAGCGGCGATGCGCCCGTGCCGCCGTCATGGCCGGCGATCACGACGTGATCGGCCTTCGCCTTGGCAACGCCCGCGGCGACCGTACCGACGCCCGATTCCGACACCAGCTTCACCGAGATGCTCGCCGCCGAGTTGGCGTTCTTCAGGTCGTGAATCAGCTGCGCCAGATCTTCGATCGAGTAGATGTCGTGGTGCGGCGGCGGCGAAATCAGGCCGACGCCCGGCACCGAGTAACGCAGCTTGCCGATGTACTCCGACACCTTGTGGCCCGGCAACTGACCGCCTTCGCCCGGCTTCGCGCCCTGCGCCATCTTGATCTGGATCTGATCGGCCGAGGCGAGGTATTCCGCCGTCACGCCGAAACGGCCCGATGCCACCTGCTTGATCTTTGAGCGCAGCGAATCGCCGTCCTTCAACGGAATGTCGACGATCACTTCGTCGCCGATCACGGACTTCATCGTGTCGCCGTTCTTGATCGGAATGCCGCGCAGTTCGTTGCGATAACGGTTCTCGTCCTCGCCCCCTTCGCCGGTGTTCGACTTGCCGCCAATGCGGTTCATCGCGATAGCCAGCGTGGCGTGGGCTTCGGTCGAGATCGAGCCCAGCGACATTGCGCCGGTCGCGAAACGCTTGACGATTTCCTTCGCCGATTCGACTTCGTCGAGCGGAATGGCCTTGGCCGGATCGATCTTGAATTCGAACAGGCCGCGGAACGTCATGTGGCGCTTCGTCTGATCGTTGATCAGATGCGCGTATTCCTTGTACGTCTGATACGAGTTGCTGCGTGCCGAGTGTTGCAGCTTGGCGATCGCATCCGGCGTCCACATGTGTTCTTCGCCGCGCACGCGGTAGGCGTACTCGCCGCCCGCGTCGAGCATGTTCGCGAGGATCGGGTTGTCGCCGAACGCTTCGCGATGCAGACGGATCGCTTCTTCCGCCACGTCGAACAAGCCAATGCCGCCAACCTTCGACGACGTGCCCTTGAAGTACTTCGACACGAGGTCTTCAGCGAGGCCGACGGCTTCGAAAATCTGCGCGCCGGTGTACGACATATAGGTCGAAATGCCCATCTTGGACATGACCTTCTGCAGGCCCTTGCCGACTGCCTTGGTGAAGTTGTAGACCGCCTTCTCCGCCGACAGGTCGCCCTTCAGGCCGGCGGCGAGCTGGCCGAGCGTTTCCATCGCGAGGTACGGGTGCACGGCTTCCGCGCCGTAGCCCGCCAGCAGCGCGAAGTGGTGCGTTTCACGTGCCGAGCCGGTTTCGACGACCAGGCCCGCGCTCGTGCGCAGACCGTGCTGCACGAGGTGCGTATGGATCGCGGCGGTGGCCAGCAGCGCCGGAATCGCGACGTTGTCGCGGTCGGTCCGGCGGTCCGACACGATCAGCATGTTGTAGCCGGACTTGACCGCATCGACCGCTTCCGCGCACAGCGACGCGAGACGCGCTTCAATGCCTTCCTTGCCCCAGGCGACCGGGTAGCAGATGTTCAGTTCATAGGAGCTGAACTTGCCGCCCGTGTACTGATCGATCGCGCGGATCTTCGCGATGTCCTTGAAGTCGAGCACCGGCTGCGACACTTCGAGACGCATCGGCGGGTTGATGTTGTTCGTGTCCAGCAGGTTCGGCTTCGGACCGACGAACGACACCAGCGACATCACCATGTTTTCGCGGATCGGGTCGATCGGCGGGTTCGTCACTTGCGCGAACAGCTGCTTGAAGTAGTGATAGAGCGTCTTGTTCTTGTTGGACATGACCGCCAGCGGCGAGTCGTTGCCCATCGAACCGACGGCTTCTTCGCCTGCTTGCGCCATCGGCGCCATCAGGAACTTGAGGTCTTCCTGCGTGTAGCCGAAGGCCTGCTGGCGATCCAGCAAGGCAGCGGCTTCGCGGCGTTCCGTGGCGACGTCTTCGGCTTTCGGCTCGATTTCGTCGAGCTTGATGCGCACCGCGTCGATCCAGCTCTTGTACGGCTTGGCGTTGGCGAGGTTGTCCTTCAGTTCCTTGTCGTCGATGATGCGGCCGTGTTCCATATCGATCAGGAACATCTTGCCCGGCTGCAGACGCCACTTCTTGACGATCTTCGACTCGGGAATAGGCAGCGTGCCGGCTTCCGACGCCATGATCACGAGATCATCGTCGGTGATGATGTAGCGCGCCGGACGCAGACCGTTGCGGTCGAGCGTCGCGCCGATCTGGCGGCCGTCGGTGAAGGCGATGGCAGCGGGGCCGTCCCACGGCTCCATCATCGCGGCGTGGTATTCGTAGAACGCCTTGCGGTTCTCATCCATCAGCGTGTGCTGTTCCCACGCTTCCGGGATCATCATCATCACCGCGTGGACGAGCGGATAGCCGGCCATCACCAGCAGTTCGAGACAGTTGTCGAACGAGGCGGTGTCCGATTGGCCCGGGTAGATCAGCGGCCACAGCTTCGGCAGGTCGTCGCCGAGCACGTGCGAGGCGATTGCGCCGGTACGGGCGTTCAGCCAGTTGACGTTGCCCTTCACCGTGTTGATTTCGCCGTTGTGGGCGATCATGCGGTACGGGTGAGCCAGTTCCCACGCCGGGAACGTGTTGGTCGAGAAGCGCTGGTGCACGAGCGCGAGCGCCGAGACGGTGCGCTCGTCCTGCAGGTCGCGGTAATACACGCCGACCTGGCCGGCCAGCAGCAGGCCCTTGTAGACCACCGTGCGCGCCGAGCACGACGGCACGAAGTATTCCTTGCCGTGCTTGAGCTTGAGCGCCTGGATGCGGTGGCTCGCGGTCTTGCGGATCACATACAGCTTCCGCTCGAGCGCGTCGGTCACCATGATGTCCTTGCCGCGGCCAATGAAGATCTGGCGGATCAGCGGCTCGCTCGCCTTCACCGTGGGCGAAATCGGCATGGTGTGGTCGACCGGCACGTCGCGCCAGCCCAGCACCACCTGGCCTTCGGCCTTCACCGTGCGCTCCAGTTCCTGTTCGCAAGCCAGACGCGACGCATGTTCCTTCGGCAGGAACACCATGCCGACGCCATATTCGCCGTGCGGCGGCAGCGTCACACCCTGCCGGGCCATTTCCTCACGATAAAAACCGTCCGGAATCTGGATCAGGATGCCCGCGCCGTCGCCCATCAGCGGATCGGCGCCGACGGCGCCCCGGTGGTCGAGGTTCTCTAGAATCTTCAAGCCCTGCTCGATGATCTCGTGGCTTTTCTTGCCCTTGATGTGAGCGACAAAGCCGACGCCGCAGGCGTCGTGTTCGTTTTGCGGGTCGTACAGACCTTGCGCGGCGGGAACCGGATGAGTCGGTTGCTGGTGGTCGTTCATGGGGACACCGTCTGTGAGGGGCCGGACAGGCCGTTAAACCGTTTTTTCTATTGCCGCAGTTTTGCAGCGCAACCGCGACGGCGCCCTTCAACGCTGGATGCAACGCGTATCAAAAACGCCGGAATTCGGAATATACGCGACGAATCAATGGAATAGCAAATAAAACGTGATGATCGGGACCCAATTATCAAGTTGGTGCATTGCGGCTATATTTTATTGGTGCCACATCAAAACAGTGCAAAAGAAAACGGCATGCGAAGATGCCGTTTCGATGCAGACCGTTGATGCGAAACGCTTTATTGCTGCTGGGGCGTCTCGCGGACCTTGCGCGGCCGCCCGCGCGGCAGCGGCGACACGCGCCGGTTGGCGGCCCGCGCCGCCCATTCCCGATACGTATCGCTGCCCAGAACCCAGCCCTTCAGCGTGGCCTGCTGAAGCTGACTGGTCTCGCGTTCGTCGAGCGGCTGCTCGCACAATTCGCGGTACGCACGCTGCCGCTCGAACGGCGTGTTGCCGAGCGACCAGTACAAGGGGTGGTCGGTGATCAGGCTGTCGAGCGTGAGGCCGATGTGATGGCGGTAGCTCGACCAGCGGTAGTCTTCCGGCGCGCTCACCAGCTGCGCGCGCACCGGACACATCTCGACCACGCGGCTCGCCAGCAGGAAGTAGCGCTCGCCTTCGATCACCGTGGCGCGGTAGCGGCCCTCCCACAAGGTGCCGCGGCGCGCGTACCGCCGGTTGAAGTGCGCCACGTAGCGGCGCCCCACCGCCTGCATCGCCTTCGGCAGGCTCGACTCCTCGGTGGGTGTGACGAGCAGTTGCACCGCGCCGGGCATCAACGCATAAGCGTGAATGGATAAGTGATGGTCGCGTGAAGCCGCTTTAAGACAATCGATGAAAAGCTCGTAGTCCTGGTCATCCACAAATGCGGGCTGCTGATCGAGTCCGCGAAGGATGACGTGCTGCGGCTGGTCAGGGACATAGAGACGTGCAAGCCGTGCCATGCTGGAGTATCCGATAGTCGCGTTGGTACATACCCGAAGGTCCGAAGAGCCGCCTGCGCCCGAGGTTCGGCGCAGCGCGGCTAAGCCAGAAACCGCGCGGGGCTTAGGGAGAAAGCTCTAACCGCCGCGTATGGTTTGTTTCAAACGTTGTCGTCATAATGAGCGAGCCTTTTTTGGAGGAGCACATATGAAATTAAAACAGGCCGTAACGGGGATCGCGGCACTCGCCTGCATGACAACGGCGGCGCACGCGCAATCGGCCGGCAGCTTTTTCGTCACATCGGGCTGGTTCCATTTTGCACCCCAATCGAGCAGCCAGCCGTTGACAGTGACAAGCATTGGCGGCAGCCCGACCAACATTACCGAAGCCAACACCGGCGCAACACTTAGTTCAGGCGACACGCTTGGCCTCACCGCCGGCTACTTCATCACCGATCACATCGCAACCGAATTCGTGTTCGGCATCCCGCCTTCCTTCGACCTGCAGGGCTCGGGCAGCCTCGAACAATTCGGCAAGCTGGGCCAGGCGAAACAGTGGAGCCCGACTCTGCTGCTCAAGTACTACTTCAATGCTCCGACCGCCACCTTCCGCCCGTATCTCGGCGTTGGTGTGAGCCGTATCTGGTTCACCGACGAAAAGATCACCAACGGCGTATTCCAGGCAAACGTGCTGCATGGTCCGACCGCCGTCACTACGGATAGTTCGTGGGAGCCGGTGTTTAATCTCGGCTTTACCTACTCGTTCAACCAGCACTGGTTTGCCGGCGCCTCGGTTTCGTACCTGCCGCTCAGCACGACCGCCAAGCTGAACACCGCCGCCGCGACGCCGGTCGGCACGCTGAACGTGCAATCGCAAACCAAGATCAAGCTGAACCCGATCGTCACCTACGTCAACATCGGTTACCGTTTCTAACGCTTCAGGAAATTTGGGGCCGTAGACCTAGGTTAGTCGAATTTTCGTGGCTTGGACAACGCCGTCATGCATCCCATGACGGCGTTGCCGTTTTGCGCGTGTATCCAATGAGCCGGATCGACGCGTGGCGGCATCGCGCGGCCAACGAATGCGCAACGGATGGGTATTTGTAAATTTGGCGCGAAATTGGGCCGGTGCATGCAATATCTGCTGAAGATTGGTCATGGTCGGCACGGCTTGAAAGGGCTGCGAGGTTTGGCACCGAAGTTGCGGCTACAAGGTATTTCCCGCGTCGCGAGGTGAATTTGTGTCTTCGTGACAACGCGCGGGACCCTTCCTCTCATCTACGGAGCGACTATGACTGCCCTTCCAAACACGCGAGACGCCCTTGGCGAATCCTGGACCAGCACTAGCCGCCGCGCGCGGCGGATTGCCCGCCACGGCCGCCACGCGGCCGAAGATATCGCCGGCGAACTGCGCACGCTCATGTCAGAACTTGAATCCACGCTGGCGGACGGCACCCATGCCGACGCCGTGGCGTTGCGCAGCAAACTTCGCCAGCAACTCGAGGTGGCCCGCACCCGGCTGAACGAGACGCGCGAGGCCGTGCGTGAACGCGCCGAAGTGACGGCGGCCGATGCCGACGACTACGTGCATGAAAACCCTTGGCAGGCCATTGCGATCGCCGGCGGCGTGGCGTTGGTTGCAGGCGTCCTGATCGCTTCGCGCCTGCGCTAGGCGAGCACTTTCCTGATCGGACGCCGGCGCCCGCCGGCTTTCGAGTCAGTTGTCTTCGATCACGAAGAGGCGCTGGTACTCCTTGACCGCGTAACGATCCGTCATACCGGCAATGTAATGGGCGATCAGGCGCGGCTGCTGCGCCGCGTCGGTGGACTGATAGCTCGGCGGCAACAGCCGCGGATCGTCCGTGAAGGCGTCGAACAGACCGACGACGACACGGCGGGCCTTGTTGGCCATGCGCATCACGCGGTAATGGCGATACAGATTCTTGAACAGGAAGCGCTTGAGAGCCGCGGCCTGCGCGGCCACCGTTTCGCTGTGGGCGACGAGCGCCGGCGCTGAACGCACGTCGTCCAGCGACGCCGGCGCGTGCCGGATCAGATTCAGCCTGGTGGCATCGATCAGATCGACAATCAGCGTATTGATGATGCGCCGCACCGTCTCGTGAATCAGCCTGCGCCCTTCGATCTGCGGATAATCGCGCCGCGCCGTTTCATAGTGCGTCTGCCATAGCTCCACCTCCGCGAGCTGCTCGACGGTAAGCAAGCCTGAACGCAAACCGTCGTCGACGTCGTGGTTGTTGTACGCGATCTCGTCGGCCACGTTCGCGATCTGTGCCTCGATGGACGGCTGCCGTCCTTGGAGAAAGCGCTCGCCCAGTGCGCCGAGCCGCCGCGCATTCTCACGCGAGCAATGCTTGAGAATGCCCTCGCGCGTTTCGAAGCAGAGGTTCAGGCCGTTGAACGCGCCATAGTGCTCCTCCAGATCGTCCACCACGGCGAGGCTTTGCAGGTTGTGCTCGAAGCCGCCGTGCTCGCGCATGCATTCGTTGAGCGCATCCTGGCCGGCGTGGCCAAACGGCGTATGCCCGAGATCGTGGGCGAGTGAAATGGCTTCGACGAGGTCTTCGTTGACGCGCAGATTGCGCGCCACCGACCGCGCGATCTGCGCGACTTCCAGGCTGTGGGTCAGACGCGTGCGAAACAGGTCGCCCTCGTGATTCACGAACACCTGCGTCTTGTATTCGAGCCGGCGGAACGCCGTCGAGCGGACGATGCGGTCGCGGTCACGCTGGAATTCGGTGCGCGCGCTGGGCGCGGCTTCCGGATAGCGGCGGCCGCGCGACTGCGCGGAACGGGCCGCATACGGCGCGAGATGCGCTTCGAGCGCCTCTTGCGTCGGCACGGCGATTTCCGCCGTGCCTGCTGGTTCATGCTTTACATCGTCGCCGCGCCTGTCAGTCACCGGGTTCTCCGAAACATGGGCGGCGCCTCGTGACGCTGGTGCGCAATGCGTTGCTGACGTGCCTCGCGGTGTCTAGACAGCGGCGGCCAGCGTGGCGTGCACCTCTGCGTCGGGCGCCTGGGTGATCAGCGTCTCACCGAAACGCTTCAGCAGAATGAATTTGATCGCGCCGGCTTCCGCCTTCTTGTCGACCCGCATCAGTTCGACATAGCGCGCCTCGCCCAGCGCGGGGGCCCGAATCGGCAAATGCGCTGCGACAATCACGTCGACCAGACGCTTGCGCGCCGCCTCGTCGAGATAGCCCATGCGCACGGACAGGTCCGCCGCCATCACCATCCCGCAACCGACCGCTTCGCCGTGCAGCCACTCGCCGTAGCCTAACCCGGCTTCGATCGCATGGCCGAAGGTATGCCCAAAATTGAGAATGGCGCGCAGCCCGCCTTCCCGCTCGTCCTGCGCGACCACCGAAGCCTTGATTTCGCACGACCGCTTGACCGCTTCCGCCAGCGCTTCGGGCTCGCAGCGATTGAGCGCCTCGACATTGGCTTCGATCCAGCCAAAGAAGCCCGCGTCGGCGATTGCGCCGGTTTTGATGACTTCGGCGACGCCCGCCGCCAGTTCACGCGCGGGCAGCGTGCCTAGCGCGCCGATGTCGGCGATCACGGCCTGCGGCTGGTAAAACGCGCCGATCATGTTCTTGCCGAGCGGGTGATTGATACCCGTCTTGCCGCCCACCGACGAGTCCACCTGTGACAGCAACGTGGTCGGCACCTGAATGAACGGCACGCCGCGCATGTAGCAAGCGGCGGCAAAACCGGTCATGTCGCCGATCACGCCGCCGCCCAAAGCGATCAGCGTGGTCTTGCGATCGGCGCGTGCGCCGAGCAGCGCGTCGAAAATCAGGTTCAGCGTTTCGAGGTTCTTGTAGGCCTCGCCGTCCGGCAGAACCACTGTGGACACCTGCTTGCCAAGCGGCGCCAGCGCGGCGCGCAGCTTGTCGCCGTAGAGCGGGTCGACGGTGGTATTGGTGACGATGGTGACCGAGTTGCCGGCGATATGCGGCGCGAACAGCGCGGTCTGGCCGATCAGTTCGGCACCGATATGGATGGGGTAGGCGCGCTCGCCCAATTCGACGTTGACGGTAATCATACGGTCCATTATGACGCAGGAGGTTTGGCGACGCCGGCCATCTCGAGCTGCATCAGGACCATGTTGACGAGTCCGTTGACCGACGGCCGGCCGGTTTCGATCACGAAGTGCGCGCATTCCCGGTATAACGGATCGCGCACCTCATAGAGCGCTTCGAGGCGCGCTTTGGGGTCTTCAGTCTGCAAAAGCGGGCGGTTTTTGTCGCGCCGGGTGCGCAGCCACAGGTCATGCGGATTGGCGCGCAGATAGATCACGAGCCCGCGGCTTTGCAGCGCTTCGCGGTTTTCCGGCCGCAGCACCGCGCCACCGCCAGTGGCGAGCACAATATTCTCGCGCCCGGTGAGCTCGGAAATCACAGACGCCTCGCGCTCGCGGAAGCCCGCCTCGCCCTCCAGCTCGAAGATCACGGGGATGCGTGCGCCCGTGCGCGCCTCGATTTCATGATCCGAATCGAAGAACGGACGATCGAGACGGCGCGCAATGGCCCGGCCCACGGTGGTTTTCCCTGCCCCCATGAGCCCTACAAAAAATACATTGGCGTGTGCGTCCCGCGCTTGCAACGGTGTCCTCTGGCTAATCCGGTATGGTTCGTGCCGCAGCTTACTGGCAAAGCGGCTGCCTTGTCGAGCCTGCGCGCCGCGGCGCGCACTTGCCCCTAATTTGTCTGAACGACGCGCGGCGTGATGAAAACAGCCAGTTCGCTGCGCCGGTCGCGATGAGCGCGATGGCGGAAAAGCCCACCCAAAATTGGTATTTTGCCAAGGACCGGGACCTGCGTCACATCGTCCCGGTCGTCGGTCGTATAAATCCCGCCGATCGACACCGTACCACCATCCTCGACTTCGACGCGGGTCTGCACGTGTTTGGTGTTGATCGCAGGCCCGGCGTCGGTCTGTTCGCCGACGCTGTCCTTGGCGACGTCGAGGTCCAGCACCACGCGGCCGTCCGGCATGATTTGCGGCTCTACCTCCAGTTTGAGCGTGGCGCGGCGAAACTGCACGCCGGACACGCCCTGGCCGACTTTTGCCTGATAAGGCAGCTCGGTGCCCTGCTCGACCACGGCTTTCATCCGGTCCGCCGTCACGACGCGCGGGCTCGAGACGATTTCCCCAAGCCCATCCGCCTCCAGCGCGCTCAGCTCGATATTCAGGAGCCGTGTCGCGCTCGCGGCGAAGAGTGTCAGGCCGGCGGTCGCGGCGTCGAAGCCGGCGATGGGCCGCGCCGACAAATCGTATCCGGCGCCAGTCCAGCCCCGCGTCGCACCGTCGGCGTCCGTGCCCGCCATGGAAAGCTTCACGCCGAGATTGCGCGAAAAACCATGCTCACCCTCGACGATACGCGCCTCGATCAGCACCTGACGGGTCGGCCGGTCGACCGACGCGAGCAGCGCCACGATCTGTGCAAGGCGCCCTTCGAGATCGGTCACGAACAGCAGATTGGTGCGCGGATCGGCCGTCGCGGCACCGCGTTTGGACAGCACGCGCTGGGCTCCCGAACCGGTCAGCAAGCGCCGCACGTCCTCCGCGCGCGCGTAGTGCAGCTCGAAAGTCCGGCTGGCGAGCGGCTCAAGATCGGCGGCCCGGGCGTGCGCTTCGAAGCGCTGCCGCTCGCGCGCCGCCAGATCCGCGATCGGCGCGACCCAGATCACGTTGCCGTGACGCTCCATCGCCAATCCATTGACGTCGAGCAAAGTGTCGAACGCGGTACGCCACGGCACCTTGTCGAGCCGAAGCGAGACGGTGCCACGCACTCTCTCGCTCGCGACGATGTTCAGTCCGGTGAACCTGGCAAATGCGTTGAGCACGGCGCCGAGTTCGGCTCGCTGGAAATTCAGCGAGATTGGTTTGTCGTCGGCGGCGAGGTTCGCGTCGGTGGCGCTGCGCGTAGCACTGCCAAGGCGCGCGAGCGGAGGCAGCGGGACCGGCGGGCCTTCCAGCGCGGTAGTGCCGGCGGCATCGTCGCGCGTTGGCCGGGCGGGTTGCTTGCGAAGCGGTGTGGAACCGTCGTCGTCTGCCGCGACTGGCTCGTCCGTGCGGGTATTGGCCGCCTTCTCACTCACCCGCGACGTGTCCACATCGTCCGCCGAATCCTGGCGAAAGGGATTGGGCACCTCGAGGGAAACCGCGCGCGGTAGTGGCGGTGCGCCGTACGGGGCATCCGGTGCGGCCACCGCGTCGTCGAGCGGCATGTAGGCGGGCAACGGCGGCAATGGTGGGGTTGAGGCCTGCGCAATGCCGAGGCCAAAAACAGCGGTGACATATAGACCGAGCCCCACCTTCAGGCTCGGACATGCACGCGTGCCGACACGCCATGACGCGATGGGAAATGGTTTCGCCAAGCGCATCAGGACGCCTCCGTCAACGCCAGAACGCGCGTTACGTTGCCATTCGCGAGCGTAATGCCAGATGCGTCGAGCCTCGCGACGCGCTCAGCGCCAATCTGCTGCCCTGACTCCACGGCCGTCGTGCCGTCCGCTGTATCGAGCAGAGCCAACCCACGCGTGCGATCGTGCAGCAGTCCGACGAGGCGCAGTTGCGAAACTTCAGGCAGCTCACCGGTCGCCTGCATTTGAGGCAGCGAGAATGGATCGAAGAAAACCATCTCTTCTTCGTCGTCCGAATCGAGGCTGTCATCGGCGAATGTGTCTGCGGAGGCCGTTGTGGATGCCGGCCGCAGCGTGCTGAACACGTCGAGCCTCGCGTGCACCAGAAGTGAAGCCGCGTCCCGCTTAACTGTCACATCCACGGGCACGATCAGCACGGGCTGGTCCTGGAGTCCGCGCAGAAACGCCATCAGGTGCGCGAAATCGGTGTGCGCGGTAAGTTGCAGCGGGCGCACGCTTTCAGCGCCTACGCCGCTGGCAGCACCTGGTTCCAGCGCCTGCAACGCGACACTATTTTGCGCGGCCAGTTCGGAGACGATGCGCACATCGTCCGCGGAACTCCAAGATTCGGGACGAGCGGGCGGCGCAGTGGCCGCCTCGCGGCGTAGTGCCGGCAATTGCGTCAGCGCCCGTCTCGCATTGGCAAGACGCTGGCTGCCGGCCTCCAGCGCCGCGCTGCTCGCCTCGACACCGCTGAGATCAGCCACGTTCCAGCCGTGAGCGCCAAGCATGAACACGCATGCGGCAATCAGGCTCGCGGCCACCCAGCGGCGGCGCCGGCTCCATGCTTCAAGCGGCAGGCGCGCACGCTTCATCCAATCAGAAGCGAAGGGCCGTGCGCCTGCCGGTGCGCTTGCCGATTCGTCAAACTCGAAAAAGGTCGTATTCATTTCGTACCTCTTGATAGTTCAGACTTGAAGGGGCGCTCCCCCGTGGACCCTGCCGCGCGAGCCGTTTTCTGCGCCGGCTCGCTCCACCGCAGATGCGCGCCGAATTCGACTGGACCCGTCACGCCTGACTGCGCAGCCGCGCCGCCACGTACAGCCGAGCGATGCAGGTCGCCCACCTCGGCCCCCTTAACACCAGGAACGGCGCTCAGGCGTTTGAGCCATTCGGCCGATGCGATATGCCCTTGCGAAGTCGCCTGCAGCTCCGTCGCTTCCTCGCGATGGCGCAGTTGCTGCAACACCACGCCGTCGCCTGGCTCGAAACTCAGTGCATCGAGGAGATCGCGCAAATGCGTGAGCGGGTCGGACAAGCTCCGTGCCCTCGCAGCATCTTCGCGTTGCTGGTCGCGCGCCCGCAGCAGCGTCGCGTGCTCGGCGAGCGGCGCCGACAGGTTAGCGAGCGATTGTTCAATCGACACACGCTGCGCATCGAGCCGTGCCCTCTCGACTAGCTGCCAGCCGGCCAATGCGAGAACGGCAACACAACCGCCGCACGCCGCGGCCGCCCATTCGAGCAGGACGCGGCGCCGTGCGAGCCGCGCGTTGCGTTGCCGGTACGGCAGCAGATTGAAGCCGCCAAGCCAGGGCCGGGCGGGGCGTGCGCTGCGCAATGGATGTGGCAGGTTCGAGCCCGCCGGATGCAGGAGGCCGCCCGTCATTCGAGCATCCCGCGCAACGCGAGCCCGAACGCCACCGCGCCAGCCGGCGCGTGCAGCAAAGACTCGCTCGAAGGCCGCACGAGTCCGCCAAGTGCTTCGCATTCGAACGGCAACACCGTGCAGCCGAGCACATCGGCGATATCCGCGACCGAAAAACCCACGCCGTCGAGCAGATCGACCTCACCGCTCAACAGCGCGCAGCCGGGCTCTAGACCGTTGCCCAAATCGCGCAACGCGTCGGCGAGATCGCTGTATTCGGGGGCGGGATAGCGCATTTCGCCGGCGATGCTCTCATCCACGATACGCCAGCCATACACGCCGTCCGTGCCAATCCACAACGCGACATAAGGCTCGTGCGGATCGAGTTCGCAATTCGCCGCGTAACGCATGGCGCGCAACGCCGCATGCGGCTCACCGTCGATCGCGGTCAGCGAGATACCGGCGCGCGCCGCGCATTCGATGCGCGCTTCGAGATGTTGCCGCGCGGTGGCGGCGATCGTCACCGAACGGACCTTCGAAGGCTTGTCGTCCAGATACCAGTCGACCGCAAGAGCATGCCGCTCGAGTCCCGCAATGCGCTCGACCTCGTCCATCACCGCCGGCTCAAGTTCAGCCAGTTGATCGCCGCCGTCGCACGCGCCACCGCTTTGCGCCGCGAGGTGCGCAAGCGGCACCGTCGTAGTCAAAGTAGCCGTTCCGGGCAACGCCATCGCGCATCGCAACGCGTGCGCCGCGCACTCGTGCGGCAGTTCGGCAAACGCGTCGCGCAACGCACGCGCCACCGCATGCCGATCGGTGATTCCTGTGCCGGCCATTGCGCCGACGGCAAGCGGCACGGAGCGCGCGTATTCGATACGCAGCGCGGCGGGCGGCCGCGAACGCTGACTGAGCACGACCAGACGCACGGTCTGCGAACCGACGTCGATCCCCGCAGCAAAACGCTGCGTACCGGGTTGCACTGCCTGAAGCCAAGATCTGTTGAACGCCATCACGCCCTCCTCTGACTCACGCGACGAACCATTCGAACGCGAGTAATGAGGAAGAATTGTGCGGACCCGCGCCGTCGCGCGACACTCGGCCAGATGGCTAACGTTGCGTGGCACGTGCCCTGCACGCCTTCAAAGCGTCTACAGTGAAGTCATTCCCGTGTGGCGCGCAGACTTGTCAAGAAGTGTCAGTAAGCATGCCGAAAGCTGAAAACCGAGGCAGCTATAATCGCGGGACTGTTTTTTGGTGCCCCTATGCAATCCACGTCTCCTACGTCCCCACCGCCCCCGCCGCAGAAGCGCAAGCGTCCGTTGTGGCTGACGCTCATCCTCGGCTTTGTGGGTCTGATCGTCGCAGGCATCCTGTGCGTGCTGCTGGTGCTCGGTTATGCGCTCGTCGTGGCAACGCCCAATCTGCCTTCGCTCGACGCATTGACCGACTACCGGCCCAAGGTACCGCTGCGCATCTATACGGCTGATCACGTGCTGATTGGCGAGTTCGGCGAAGAACGGCGCGACATCGTTCATATTCAGGACGTGCCCGACAGCCTGAAAAAGGCCGTCCTCGCGATCGAGGACGCGCGCTTCTACGATCACGGCGGCGTCGACCTCACCGGTATCGCGCGCGCCGGCATTGTCGCGCTGACCAATGGCCACGCCACGCAGGGTGCGAGCACGATCACCATGCAGGTGGCGCGCAACTTCTTCCTCTCGAGCGAGAAGACCTACACGCGCAAGATCTATGAGATGCTGCTTGCCTACAAGATCGAGTCGAAGCTCTCGAAGGATCAGATTCTTGAGGTGTACATGAATCAGATCTATCTCGGTCAGCGCGCCTATGGCTTCGCGAGCGCGGCGCGCGTCTACTTCGGCAAAGACCTGAAGGATCTGACGCTGGCGGAATCGGCCATGCTGGCCGGCTTGCCGAAGGCACCGTCCGCCTATAACCCGGTGGTCAATCCGAAGCGCGCGAAAGTGCGTCAGGAATACATTCTGCAGCGCATGTACGAGCTGCACTACATCAGCCAGCAGCAATACGACGACGCGAGCAGGCAGCCGCTCGTGGTCAAGGGCGCGGGCAAGGAGTTCAGCGTGCACGCGGAGTACGTCGCGGAAATGGTGCGTCAGATGATGTACGCGCAGTATCGCGAGGAGGCCTATACGCGCGGTCTGAACGTGGTGACCACGATCGACTCGGCGGATCAGGACGTCGCCTACCGGGCGCTGCGCAAGGGTCTGATGGACTACGAGCGGCGTCACGGCTATCGCGGCCCGGAAGCGTTCATCGATCTGCCGTCCGATGCGGACGAGCGCGAACAGGCCATTGACGACGCGCTGCTCGAACATCCGGACAACGGCGAGATCATTGCCGCCGTGGTCACCGCGGCGAGTCCGAAGCAGGTGCAGGCCACCTTTATCGACGGCAATGTCGCGACCATTCAGAGCGACGGCCTGCGCTTCGCGCAGTTCGCGCTCGGCCCGCGCGCGCAGCCGAATCAACGTGTGCGTCCGGGCGCGATCATCCGGGTCGTCAAGGATGACGACGGTAACTGGTCAATCACTCAGTTGCCGCAAGTGGAAGGCGCGTTCGTTTCCGTGGTGCCGCAAGATGGCGCGATTCGCGCGCTGATCGGTGGCTTCGACTTCAACAAGAACAAGTTCAATCACGTTACGCAGGCGTGGCGCCAGCCGGGTTCGAGCTTCAAGCCGTTCATCTATTCGGCGTCGCTCGAAAAGGGACTCGGGCCGGCAACGGTGATCAACGACGCCCCCCTCTTTTTCAGCGCGGCTGAGACGGGCGGCCAGGCGTGGGAACCGAAGAACTACGGCGGCGGCTTCGACGGTCCCATGACCATGCGCACCGCGCTGCAGAAGTCGAAGAACCTGGTGTCGATTCGCATCCTGAACCAGATCGGCACGAAATACGCGCAGCAATACATCACGCGTTTCGGCTTCGACGCGGATCGCCACCCGGCTTATCTGCCAATGGCACTCGGCGCGGGTCTCGTCACGCCGTTGCAGATGGCGGGCGCCTTCTCGGTGTTCGCCAACGGCGGCTATCGGATCAATCCGTATCTGATCGCCGAAGTCACGGATCAGCGCGGCATGGTGGTGGCGCACGCGCAGCCGCTGGTGGCCGAGCAAAGCGCGCCGCACGCCATTGAGCCGCGCAACGCCTACGTGATGAACAGCCTGCTGCAAAGCGTCGCGCAGCGCGGCACGGGCGCCAAGAGCAACGTGCTCAAGCGTACCGATCTGGGCGGCAAGACGGGTACGACCAACGATTCACGTGACGCATGGTTCGCGGGTTATCAGCACACGCTAACCGCCATCGCGTGGATCGGCTACGACAATCCGCGCAGTCTCGGCGACAAGGAAACCGGCGGCGGCCTCGCGTTGCCGGTGTGGATCGAATACATGGCACGCGCGCTCAAGGGCGTGCCGGACTACAAGATGCCGATGCCCGACGACGTGACTGAACTCGGCTCGGAGCTATATTTCGACGACTTCACGCCGGGGCATGGCTTCGTCGCCACCGTCGGGGTCAGTCAGGCAACGCTCGACGCCGAGGCGAGCAACGCGGCGGCAGCGGCAGCCGCGCCTCAGCAGGTCGGAGAACAGGAAAAGCAGGACATCATGAATCTGTTCCGCGGACACTGAGGCACCGGCGGCGTCTTTCAGAAAGACAGAACGGCCACGCTGACAATGCGTGGCCGTTCTGTTTTGGATGCTTCGCGTGAACGATTCAGCCGCGTTTGCGGCGCGGCGCTCGAGCGGCTTTTACGCCTCGAAGTGAACCGGCTCGCCCGCCTGCTGCGTTGCGTACTCCGACAGCGCGGCGAAAAACTCGGTGCCGTTGCGCGTGTCGCGCCATTCGCCATCGACGAAGCGGAAGTGGAAGCCGCCCGCTTTCGCCGCGATCCAGATCTCGCTCATGGGCGGCTGAAGGTTGACGATAATCTTCGAGCGGTTCTCGAATTCGAGGGTCAGGACATTGCCGCTGCGCTCGAGCTCGATGTCGGCGTCGATGCCGTCCAGCGCGCGTTCGATGGCGGCTAGCGCGGCTTCCGCACGGGTCAGGTATTCACTATCGGACATGCTAAACTCCATCGATTATTTATTCAGGGACGGTCATGCGAGTCGTAACTCGGATGCGCGCGGCGGCGCCCGGCCGCGCGATTGTAGCGGTTTTAGCCATTCTCGCAGGTTGTGCACTCTCCGGCTGCGGTCAGCGCGGCACGCTCTATTTGCCCGTCGTGCCACCCATGCCTGCCAAGCCGGTCGATCACACGCAATTGCCGCCGAACGATGCGCACCCGGCCTCGGATAGCGCCGCCAACATGAGCACCGTGCCGGATACCTCGGGCACGCCGCTTTCATTGGCGCCGGAAACCGAGCTCGCCACGCCGCCGGCCTCCGCGGCATCTGGTACGGCGGCCCCGCTGCCTGCTTCCGCCGTCACTCCCGCTCAATAAGACTTTCGCATGACTCGATCCGCTTTTGACTATGTCGACGGCGTGCTGCACGCCGAAGGCGTGTCCGCCGTCTCCCTTGCCGAGCAATTCGGCACACCGCTGTACGTCTATTCACGCGCCGCGCTCACTGCAGCATGGAACGCGTATGCAGGCGCCTGCGCCGGCCGGCGAGCAAGCGTCCATGTTGCCGTGAAGGCCAATAGCAACCTCGCGGTGCTGAACGTGTTCGCGCGTCTTGGCGCGGGCTTCGACATCGTGTCGGGCGGCGAACTGGCGCGCGTGCTCGCCGCCGGCGGTAAAGCCGAAAACACCGTGTTTTCCGGCGTCGGCAAGAACGCCGGTGAAATGCGCGAGGCGCTGGCCGCCGGCGTCAAATGCTTCAACGTCGAATCGATTCCCGAGCTGGATCGTCTGAATGCGGTTGCGGCGGAAATGGGCAAGAAGGCGCCCGTTTCGCTGCGCGTGAATCCGGACGTGGACGCGAAGACCCATCCGTATATTTCCACCGGCCTGAAGTCGAACAAGTTCGGCGTCGCGTTCGAAGACGCGCGCGCCACCTATCAGGCCGCGGCCGCCATGGCCAATCTCGAGGTGGTCGGCATCGACTGCCATATCGGCTCGCAGATCACCGAAGTCGCGCCCTATCTGGACGCGGTCGACAAGGTGCTGGAACTGGTCGAGCAGATCGAGCAGGACGGCGTGAAGATTCGCCACATCGACGTGGGTGGCGGGCTTGGCATTACGTACGACGAAGAAACGCCGCCGGAAATCGGCGAGTTCGTGCGCACCGTGCTCGATCGAATCGAAGCGCGCGGTCACGGCGATCGTGAAGTGTATTTCGAGCCGGGCCGCTCGCTGGTTGGGAATGCGGGCCTGCTGCTCACGCGCGTCGAGTTTCTGAAGCCGGGCGCCGAGAAGAATTTCGCCATCGTCGACGCGGCCATGACCGATCTCGCGCGCCCCGCCATGTACGAGGCGTATCACGCCATCGACGCTGTCGAGAAGCGCAACGTGCCGGCTCACGTGTACGACGTGGTCGGCCCGGTTTGCGAAAGCGGCGACTGGCTGGGCCGCGAACGCCTGCTGGCTGTCGAGCCAGGCGATCTGTTGGCGATTCGCTCGGCAGGCGCGTACGGCTTCGTCATGAGCTCCAACTACAACACCCGTCCACGTGCCGCCGAGGTGATGGTGGATGGTACACAAGTGCATGTGGTTCGCGCGCGCGAAGAGGTGAGCCAGCTGTTTGCGGGCGAAACAGTCCTGCCGGCGTAAACATCAGAAGCCGTGCTGCACAAAAAAGGCGATGCCGTTACCGGCATCGCCTTTTTCGTTTGCACGCTATCTATTCGCGAAGCGCATCACGTGCCGTCAACGCGGCTTCAGCCGCTTGTCGCGCACCCACACGATCAAACGCCAGCCGAGCAACGCCACCATGATCGCGCCATAAATCTTCGGCAAGACCAGGTCGTGCTTGCCCGCCTTCATCCACCAGAAATGCAGGATCGCGAGCACGCCGATCGCGTAGATGAACCGATGCAATGCTTGCCACCGGCGGCCGAGTTTGCGCACCATCGCGCGCGGTGAGGTCACGGCCAGCCCAAACAGCAAGACGAAGGCCGCGAAGCCCACCGTGATGAACGGCCGCTTCCCGATGTCTTTGACGATCTCCGCGAGGTCGAACCACTTGTCGAACCAGAAGTAAGTGGTGAAATGGAGCGCCGCATAGAAGAACGCGTACAGCCCGAGCATCCGGCGAAAGCGCAAGATTGCCGCAACGCCGGTGAGCTTGCGCAACGGTGTCACGGCCAAGGTGATGCAGAGGAACACGAGCGTCCAGAGGCCCGTCGAGCGCGTGATGAACTCGATCGGATTGGCACCCAGCTGATCGGTCACGCCGAACAACACAATGCGTGCAAGCGGATACAACGCCGCGATGAACACGGCGACTTTGGCCGGCACGAGCCAGCTCGCACCGGCCGCGGGCCGCTTCGAGGCGGTGGGCGTGCGCGCGTGCACGCTCGGCGCCTTGCGCTCGGTCTCGGTGACAGGTTGGGTGTCGAAAGCCATGATCGAGCCGCTCAGAAGTTCTTCTTCAGATCCATGCCCTGATAAAGCGACGCGACCTGATCGCCATAGCCGTTGAACATCAGCGTCTTGCGCTTGGGCGTGAAAAATCCGTCCTCACCGATTCGCCGTTCGGTTGCCTGACTCCAGCGCGGATGATCGACGTTCGGATTCACGTTGGAATAAAAACCATATTCGTTCGACGCGTACGTGTTCCAGCTCGTCGGCGGCTGCTTGTCGAGAAAGCGGATCTTCACGAGCGATTTGGCACTCTTGAAGCCATATTTCCACGGCACCACGATACGAACCGGCGCGCCGTTCTGATTCGGCAGCACCTGACCGTAGAGGCCCATCGTCAGCAGCGTGAGCGGATTCATGGCCTCGTCCATGCGCAGACCTTCAGAGTACGGCCAATCGAGCACCGGCTCTGAAAGTCCCGGCATTTGCGACGGATCGGCCAGCGTGATGAACTGCACATATTTGGCGTTGCCAGTGGGCTGCACGCGTTTGATCAGCTCCGACAGCGGCACGCCCATCCACGGAATCACCATCGACCATCCCTCAACGCAGCGATGCCGGTAAACGCGCTCCTCGAGCGGTGCGAGCTTGAGCAATTCGTCGATGTCGTACACCTTCGGGTTCTTGATTTCACCCTCGACGCTCACCTTCCACGGATGCGGCCGAAGTGTCCCGGCGTTATGCGCGGGGTCGGCCTTGTCGGTGCCGAACTCGTAGAAGTTGTTGTACGTGGTGATGTCCTTGTACGGCGTGATCTTGTCCAGCGCGACGAACTTCGCATTCGTCTTCGCCGCCAGCTTCTGCGCCTTCGGGTCTGGCGACGTGTAAGCCGCCAGCGCTTCACCGCTCACCCCGATCAGACTGCCGAGCGCCGCCGCGCCGGCCGCCTGCAAGACGCGCCGCCGGTTCTGAAAGACCCGCTGCGGCGTGATGTCGCTGCGTGCGATGTCATCGCCGATGATTTGAATTCGTTCGCTACGTTTGATCCACATCGTGCTGCTCCTTGCCGGCCCCTCAGTCTGTGCATCTTACGGGGTCAAATTGACGGTTGCTCCTCAGGGCGTGCGCCCAGCCGCTTTCATGTACGCAACTGACAAACACACCGGATGCCGCCGATATTCCGCCAAACCATAAAAAAACCGCCGGTGCGACGCACACGGCGGTTCTTAGTCGATTCAGCGCGACAGTTCTTACAGCTTGCCGTAGCTATGCAAGCCCGACAGGAACATGTTGACGCCCAGGAACGCAAAGGTCGTCACCAGCAGGCCGGTCAGCGCCCACCATGCCGCCACCGCGCCGCGCAACCCCTTCATGAGCCGCATGTGCAGCCAGGCCGCATAGTTCAGCCACACGATCAGCGCCCACGTTTCCTTCGGGTCCCAGCTCCAGTAGCCGCCCCAGGCTTCCGCGGCCCACAGCGCGCCGAGAATCGTGGCGATCGTGAAGAATGCGAAGCCGACGGCGATCGACTTGTACATCACGTCGTCGAGCACGTCGAGCGCCGGCAGGCGGTCGGCCAGCACGCCGCGCTCTTTCATCAGATACGCGACCCCCACCATCGCCGACAGCGCGAAGCTGCCGTAACCGATGAAGTTCGCCGGCACGTGAATCTTCATCCACCAGCTCTGCAGCGCCGGCACGAGCGGCTGGATCTGCTGCGCGTCGCGTGCCACCGAGTACCACATCAGGAAGCCGACGGCGGCGCTGATCACCAGCAGCACGAACGCGCCGAGCGCGCGGGTGTTGTAGTGCTGCTCGTAGTACAGGTAGAACAGCGCGGTGATCAGGCTGAACAGGACGAACACTTCATACAGGTTCGAAATGGGAATATGGCCGACGTCCGCGCCGATCAGGTACGACTCGTACCAGCGCACCATCAGGCCGACAAAGCCCATCACGACCGCGGCCCACGTCATCTTCGAGCCGATCGCGGCGCCGGTCGGCGAGCGCGACAACAAACCGATCCAGTAGAACACAGTGGCGAACACGAAGAGCGCGCTCATCCACAGAATCGCGGACTGGCTCGACAGGAAGTACTTGAGGAAGAACGCGTTGTCCGCGCGGCTGAGATCGCCGTGATAGATCTGGATGGCGAGCAGCGACAGCGCGGCGATCCCCACCATCAGCGGACGCACCGGCTTCCAGCGCCAGCCGAGCACTACGAACACCGGCACGGCGCAAACCAGCACCAGCTTGTCGTAGTAATTCATGAACGGGTAGTAGCGCGACAGCGCGAACCCCGCGCCCGCCACCATGGCGACGGCAAACAGCCAGTCGACGATGCCGAGGCGTTTCAGGAACGGCCGCTCGTCGAATTGCGCGACGTTGAGCGCGCCGAATGCCTCTCCCACGTGCGCCTTCTTGGGCCGCGAGGGGGATGAGGGTGAGGAAACCTGAGTCAAGTCCATGATCTTACCGGGTCGAATCTTGTGAGCCTGCAGACGGCGCGCCGGGCTTGCCGGAGGCGTCGGGTGCTTCAATGAGTTTGGCGCCCAAGGCGGCGCCTACTGCATCGCGTGTTTGGACAAATTCTTTTTCGAAGTCGAGCGTTTTGCGCGCGCTCGACATTGCCATCACGACGTTGGTGCCGTGATCGGTATCTTTAAGCCAGAACCAGAGGCGCCGTTCGCGAACGTAGAACATCGAAAAGATGCCCAATACGAGGAGCAGGCTGCCAAGATACACGACTTTTTTGCCCGGTGCGCGCGTCAACTGAAATACCGAAGCTTGCACCTGCTTGAATGAGTCAAGCTGTAAATAGACCGGCGAACCATACAAAAAGCTGTCGGATATCGCGTTGATCGAGCTCTGGATGAAGCGGCTCGTGTCCGTATTGGCCACCGCGTCGGGCTCGCCGAGCTGCTCGCGGGACAATTGCCACAAGTCCCAGGTCGAGCCTTCCAGCATGCGCAGAAGCAGGCCCGCCGCCTTTTCCTGCTCACCCTTGGGCACCGAATGGTCGATAAAGGCAGCAATGGCCTGGAAACCGCCAACCGTCTGACCATTCGGCATCTTGGCGCTATTGTCCGATCCGGCGAAAAGGGTCAATACGCGCAATGCACTTTCTTCAAGGTGCTGCTGCAGTTCGGTATTCGAGCCGGGCACCGAGCGCAGCGCGAAACGGTGAGCCGCCGCGGCGCGCATGGCCGGATTTTCAAGCGTGGCGCGCAGGTTCATCCATTCCTTGACCGTGCCGCCGCTGTCGGCGGGAATGCGCAGGTAGCGGAACGGGTCGTCCGGATTCACGCGCATGCCGGCGAGGAACATCTTTTCGCCGCCCACATCCACCGGCAGCATGTAGTTGTTGTACTCGCGCGCCTGGCCCTCCTTGTCGCGCACCTTGTACTGCACCGAGGGGCCGACGTTATGAAGGTCCAGCGGCTTCGAGGTCTTCGCACCGGAGCCGAGGCGCTCGTCGAACGCCTCTTTCAGCGTGCGATGCTCGGCGACACCGCGGGCGTCCGCCTGACCGTTGCCGTTCGAGATATTTTCGACGTTGATGGCGCGGAAATCGGTGAATTCCACCGTCTGGCCGTCGGCGAGCGGCGTAGCCGGGCTCAACGGCGCATTGCCGCCGATCGTGCCGCCAAACGGCGCAGTCTTCGCGCTGGCGCCGCTCATCGGGTAGGCCGTCATCTGCATCTGCGAGCCGCCGTCCTGGAAGCTTGACTGATAGATCGACACGCCGTCGTATTCGAACGGCTTGTTCACCTCGACCCGAGCCGGCACGCGCGCGCCGGTCTTATGGTCGACCACGACGATGTCGCTCGCGAAGAGCTTCGGCATGCCGGTCGAGTAATAGTCGACGATGAATTTGTTCAGCTCGATCGAGAACGGCAGGTCCTGGATGAGCGAGCCATCCGGCTGGTTCAGGATCGCTGTCGAGACGTGCTGCCCTTCCGGCACCCAGGCGTAGCCGCGAAACGTCGGGTTGGACTGCGAGAGCCGGTGCTCGGGCGGAATCTCGTTGATCACCGTGTTCGCGCGGATCGGCGATTTGTCGAACAGCCACATCTGCAGCTTGATCGGCAAATTGCTGTCGAGCAGGCCGCCCACACAGATCACCACGATGGCAAGGTGCGCGGAGATATAGCCGAACTTGGTCAGCGCGCCGCGCTTGGCGGCAATCAAAGTCGCGCCGTCGGATTCACGCGTCACGAACTTGTAGCCAAGCTTTGCGGAGAGTTTTGCGAGCACCGCCGCGGTCTGGGCGCGCGTGCCGTGCACCGCGAACTCGCCCTTATGATGGAACGCGCGCAGGCTGCCTTCGCGGACCTTGTCTTTCCAGCTCTTCGCGTCGGCGAGCATTTTCGGCGCATTGCGGATCACGCACAGCGACACCGACACCATCAGGAAGCCGAGAATCAGCATGAACCACCACGAGCTGTACACCGTGTACAGGCTCAGCGCGCGGAAAATGTCCGCCCAGAACGGGCCGAACTGATTGACGTAATTGGGATACGGATCGTCCTGCGTGAGGACGGTGCCGATGATGCTGGCGATCGACAGAATCACGAGCAGCGCAATGGCAAAACGCATCGAACTCAAGACTTCGATGACGTTGCGCACGATGCGATTGCGCGACTTCGACTGCAAACCCGACGTGGTGACGCTCATTCATACTCCGACTGAACAGCAAAAAAGGGTGAAGGGCTGTCGTAGTCGCGACGCCCTCACCCTTTTCTTGTTTTGTACCGACCTCGCCGGGCCGGTTGCACTTGCGTGCGGACTTCCTAATGCAAGCCCGCGATGTAATCGGCTACAGCCTTGATCTCACTGTCCGACAGACGCGTTGCAATGGCATGCATCGCTTCGTTGTTGTTACGTGCGCCAGGACCTTGCGTGAACGCGGTCAACTGCGCCACCGTGTACTCCGCCCACTGCCCCGACAGGCGCGGATACTGCGCCGGAATGCCTTGGCCGGTCGGTCCGTGGCAGCTCGCGCAGGCCGGCACGCCCTTGTCGGCAACCCCGCCACGATAAATCTTCTGGCCGAGCGGAACGGTGTCCTTGTTGTGCGCGTAGCCGGGCTTCGGCGTCTGTGCTGCGAAATATGCCGCGACGTTGACCATGTCCTGATCGGACAGTGCCGCAGCCATGCCCGCCATGATCGCATTATTGCGCGCCGGCTGCTTCGCACCTGGCTGCGTCTTGAAATCCATGAGTTGTTTGACGAGATACTCAGGGTGCTGGCCCGCCAGCTTCGGATACGCGCCACCGGCACTGTTACCGTCTGCGCCGTGACATGCCGCGCAAACCTGCACTGCGATTGCCTGCCCCCGATTGACGTCCGGCTTTGCCGGTTCTGCTGCTCGTGCCTGAATTGCCAAACCTGAAAGACCTGCCGCTACATGAAGCACCATCAGAGTCTTGCTCAGTCGATTCATTCGCATACCCTGTCTCGTCTTGTGGAGGGTTTTTAGAGGCTTTGCAAAATACGACGGCGACCGAGTGACCGCCAGGAGCCGCCAAGGCACGTGGGCTGGCCCCCTCAGGTTTTCAGTAAACCGTCGTATTGTACAATAACTCGCTAATCGCTAAGACGCCAGTCGGGCTTGACCCGTCCCCAATCCGGGTTCCCCGGCGTCTCGAATCCTGACCTCGCTCATGTCCTTCCTGCTCCACCAATCCCGCTTTTTCACGACCGTCAATCACCTCCGTGATCTGCCGGCCACCGCGCAACCCGAGATCGCCTTTGCGGGACGCTCGAACGCGGGCAAGTCGACGGCTATCAATATTCTGTGCAATCAGAAGCGGCTGGCGTTCGCCAGTAAGACACCGGGACGCACGCAGCACATCAACTATTTTTCGGTGGGCAAGGCGGACGAGCCGACCGCGCATCTGGTCGACCTGCCGGGCTACGGCTACGCGGAAGTGCCGGGCGCGGCCAAAGCGCACTGGGAAGCGCTGCTGTCCACCTACCTGCAATCGCGCTCGCAATTGCGCGGCATGATCCTGATGATGGACTCGCGCCGCCCGCTGACGGATCTGGACCGGCGCATGATCGAATGGTTTGCCCCGACCGGCAAGCCGATCCACACGCTGCTGACCAAGTGCGACAAATTGACTCGTCAGGAAAGCGTGAATGCATTGCGCGCGACGCAGAAAGGCCTGGCTGAATATCGCACCGCAGGTTACCGCGGCGAACTGACCGCCCAGTTGTTCTCGGCGCTCAAGCGCGTCGGCATCGACGAGGCGCACGAACTGATCGAAAGCTGGCTGATCCCCGACGCCGAGGGCACAACCACCGCCGCGGAGTAATTGAGACGGCTGGCGCCCGACAGGCAAAAAGTGCCATTCCAGCCGCCCATAAAAAAACCCGCCGCATTAACGGCGGGTCAAACAGCCTAATCGAAAAACGACAGGCACCCGCTCAGGGAGGAGAAGCGGGGAGGTCAGCGCAAGGCGCCTTGCTCGATCGGTATGATATACCATTGTCTCGAAAAGTTTCCGGCAGCGGTGGCAGGCGTCAATTGCCCACTCCACACATCCACGTTTCTTCGATTCAATATGAGCTTCTATCCGCACTACCGTCCGCGCCGCATGCGCCGTGACGATTTCTCGCGCCGCCTGATGCGAGAGAACATTCTCACCACCAACGATCTGATCTACCCGGTCTTTATTGTCGAGGGCACCAACGTGCGGCAAGCCGTACCGTCGATGCCGGGTGTCGAGCGCGTGTCGGTCGACCTGCTGATGGGCGTGGCCGAACAATGTGTCGAGCTGGGTGTGCCTGTGCTGTCGCTGTTTCCGGCGATCGAGCCCTCGCTGAAGACGCCTGATGGGCGCGAAGCGACCAACCCGGCCGGCTTGATTCCGCGCGCGGTTCGTGAACTGAAAAAGAATTTCCCGGATCTGGGCGTGCTGACCGACGTGGCGCTCGATCCGTACACCAGCCACGGCCAGGACGGCGTGCTCGATGAAACCGGCTACGTGATCAACGACGAGACGGTCGAGATTCTGGTCGAACAGGCACGTGCGCAGGCGGAAGCAGGCGTCGATATCGTCGCGCCTTCGGACATGATGGACGGCCGCATCGGCGCGATCCGCGAGATGCTCGAGAGCGAAGATCATGTCCACACGCGGATCATGGCTTATGCAGCCAAGTTCGCGTCGGCGTTTTATGGCCCGTTCCGCGACGCCGTCGGTTCCGCGACCAACCTGGGCAAAAGCAACAAGATGACCTACCAGATGGACCCGGCCAACTCGAATGAAGCGCTGCGCGAAGTGCAAGCGGACATCAACGAAGGCGCCGACATGGTGATGGTCAAACCGGGCATGCCGTATCTGGATATCGTGCGCCGGGTGAAGGATGAGTTCCAGTTCCCGACCTACGTGTACCAGGTCAGCGGCGAGTACGCCATGCTGAAGGCCGCCGCGCAAAACGGCTGGCTCGATCACGACAAGGTGATGATGGAATCCCTGCTGGCGTTCAAGCGGGCGGGCGCGGACGGCGTGCTGACCTATTTCGCGCTGGACGCCGCGCGGATCTTGCGCTCGCAGAAGTAGTTCGACGCGCCGCTGCGGCACGCGACGCGTGTCCGCAGGCGTAAAAAATGGAGGATGACTTTTTGTCATGCCTCCGTTTTTTATGCCCGCTGAGTGCGAGGCCTGTTCCGGTTATACGCCGGGGGCATTTGCCCGATCCAGACTGCGCAAGAACTTATCCGCCGACTCGTATCCGACAACGCGCAGAATTTCCCTGCCGCCCTGGTCGAAGAAAATGATCCCAGGCGGCCCGAACAGGCCAAAGCGCTTGAGTAGCGTTTGATCGTCGGCGTTGTTCGCTGTGACGTCGGCGCGCAGCAGGTTCATCTGCTTCAACTTTGCCTGGACTCGCGGATCGCTGAATGTGAGCGTCTCCATTTCCTTGCAACTGACGCACCAGTCCGCGTAAAAATCGAGCATAGCGGGCCGTGCAGCCGTTTTGACGGCCTGATCGAGTTCAGTCGAGGAACGCACCGCGGCGAACGTTAGATCGCTCTGAGCTGCCGTACCCGGGGGCGTCGACGCGTTGACGGCACCCTGCTCTCCGCCGCGCGCCGCCAACACAGCAAGCGGGCGCAGAGGGTCCGACGAACCCGCCGCCAGCCCGACCAGCAACACCGCTGCCCAGATCGCCAGCGCCGCGCCGATGCCTCGGCCGAGCCGGCGCCACACGGACGCCTCCCTCGCCGACGAGGAGAACAGCCCCAGTGAGGCCGCGGCAATCAACAGCCAGAGCGCGCTCAAGAGCATGGTCGTCGTGGCGCCGAGCACCGGCCAGACGATCCACAAGGCCGCCGCAAGCAGTACGACACCGAAGAACACCTTGACGCCGTCCATCCATGCACCGGCGCGCGGCAAGAACGTACCGGCACCGAGGCCGATGATCAGAAGCGGGACGCCGAGCCCAAGCCCCATCGAAAACAGCGCCGCACCACCGAGCACAGCGCTGCCGGTATGTGCAATGAATGCCAGCACCGCAAAGAGCGGAGCGGTCATGCAAGCGCCGACCACCAGCGCCGACAGCGCCCCCATCACCGCGACGGCAGCGAACTTGCCCCCGGAGCGCCCCGCCGACGCCCGCGAGACGCCGTCTTGCCAGCGCTGCGGCAGCGCGATGTCGAAGCCCGCGATCAAGGTCAATGCGAAAAGCGTCAGCAGCACACCGAAAGCGCCAAGCACCCACGGGTTCTGCAGCCAGGCGCCGAGACTCTGCCCCACCAGCGCGGCCGCGATACCAAGCACCGTGTACACGAGCGCCATGCCGATCACATAGGCCAAAGACAGCGCGAACCCTCGGGCACGGGTCACTCGCGCGCCTTCACCGATAATGATTGCGGACAGGATCGGAATCATTGGGTACGAGCAGGGCAGCAGGCTGAGAACCGCGCCGGCGACAAAATAGAGCCCGATGACCGCGAAGAATCCGCCGCCTTGCAGCAGCGACTGCGCATACTCAGCACTGGTCGCGCGCTCATACCAAGGGGTGCCGGAAGCTGCGGCAGACTGCTGCGCGGTACCGGTGGCCGCCGCGCTCACGGCCGACTGCAGCGCCTCGCCGCCCACGTGGTACACCCGCTCCATCGGCGGATAGCAGATGCCGGCGTCGGCACAACCTTGCGACGTCACGGCCAGATCAAACGCGCCACTTGCCTGCTTGATGGGAATCCGGATCGTCAACTCGTTTCGATACGTTTCGACGTTCTTGTTGAAGGTCTGATCGAACTTGACATGGCCAGCTGGCAATTGCGGCTCGCCGATCGTGGACGTGCCATTGCGCGTCGCAAAGGCGAAGCGTTCGCGGTACATGTAGTAGCCATCCGCGATCTTGTACGTCACATCGACTTCGCCGGGCTTCTCCGTCGCGCTGAATTTGAACGCGACAGCGGGATCCAGGAAATCGTCTGCAGCGCGGGCAAGCGTGCCGAACTGCGCGAAAACCAGGCCGCAGAAGACGAGGAATACGGCGCGCAGTGTCATGCTTGTGCGCCAGTCGAGACCTTTAAACATGAAGAGGACGATAAGTTTCAGCAGTGATCCACTGGCCATACGGGGCTGATGCCGTCGCTTGCCAGGAGAGGATTTCCGGCGTGTCGTAGGGATGGTGCGCCTGAATGTACTGCTCGAGTTCGTGCGCGCGTGCGGCGCTCGTCTTGAACAGCAACTGGATCTCCTGCGCTGTTTCGATCGTGCCCTGCCAGTGGTAGCTGGACTGCACCGCGCCAAGCTGGGTGACACAGGCGCATAGCCGTGAGGCCAAGGCATCCTCGGCAAGCTTCTGAGCCACGGACGCATCCGGCACCGTCGTCAGAATCAAGGTCACGTTCATGCTCACGAAAAGCTCCGGCATTGCATGATTCAGGTGCCGTTATCGTATCACCTAGCCTTGCAATGCCGCTGACGGCGCCACTATAGCGCTGCGGCATATGGCCGCCGATGAATGCCCGCTGCCGCGTTCCGTCACCACAAACAAAAAAGCCAGGCTTGGCGCCTGGCTTTCTTTTAATGCTTAAAAGCTTACTCAGCTTCTTGCACTTCGACTTCTTCAACTTCCGGACGGTCGAGCAGTTCGACCAGTGCCATCGGAGCGTTGTCGCCGACGCGGAAGCCGAACTTCAGGACGCGCAGGTAGCCGCCCGGACGGGTGGCGTAGCGCGGGCCCAGAACTTCGAACAGCTTCGTGACCGAATCACGATCGCGCAGGCGGTTGAACGCCAGACGGCGGTTTGCCAGCGACGGCTTCTTGCCGAGCGTGATCAGCGGCTCAACAACTTTACGGAGTTCTTTTGCTTTCGGCAGCGTGGTCTTGATGACTTCGTGCTCGATCAGCGAGTTGGACATATTACGGAGCATTGCCAGACGGTGGCTGCTCGTGCGGTTCAGTTTCCGCAGACCATGACGGTGACGCATGTTAATTCCTTCGATTCAAAGTTTTGGTCCAGCTCTTCTATCGCGCTCGATCTACCCAAAGGGCAGTGAGGGCACGGGCCGGTAGTGAAAAAAGCCAAGACGCGGATTTTAAAGGAAAATCCGCGTCTTTGCCAGTGCAGCGACGGGTTCTGACCCGGGATGACTTATCGACTTACTTGTCCAAACCTGCCGGCGGCCAGTTTTCGAGCTTCATGCCGAGCGTCAAACCACGCGACGCCAGTACTTCCTTGATTTCGTTCAGCGACTTGCGGCCGAGATTCGGCGTCTTGAGCAGCTCGTTTTCCGTGCGCTGAATCAGGTCGCCGATGTAGTAAATGTTCTCAGCCTTCAGGCAGTTCGCGGAACGAACCGTCAGTTCGAGATCATCAACCGGACGCAGCAGGATCGGATCGATCTGCGGTGCGCGCGACGGCGCTTCAGCCGTTGCTTCGGTGCCTTCCAGTGCAGCGAAGACCGACAGTTGGTCGACCAGAATGCGCGCCGATTGACGGATCGCTTCTTCCGGCGAGATCACACCGTTGGTTTCGATGTTCATCACGAGCTTGTCGAGGTCGGTACGCTGTTCGACACGCGCGCTCTCAACAGCGTAGCTCACGCGACGAACCGGCGAGAACGACGCATCCAGCACGATACGACCGATGATCTTGGCCGACTCTTCGCCATAACGACGCACGTTGCCCGGCACATAGCCACGGCCCTTCTCGATCTTGATCTGCACGTCGAGCTTGCCGCCCTTCGACAGGTGCGCAATCACGTGATCCGGGTTGATCACTTCGCAATCGTGCGCAAGTTCGATGTCGCCAGCCGTGACAACGCCTTCGCCTTCCTTGCGCAGCGTAACCGTCACTTCGTCACGGTTATGCAGCTTGAACACCACGCCCTTCAGGTTCAACAACAGGTTGACCACGTCTTCCTGCACGCCGTCGAGCGTCGAATACTCATGCACGACCCCTGCGATCGTCACTTCGGTCGGCGCATAGCCCACCATCGACGACAACAGCACGCGCCGGAGCGCGTTACCCAAGGTGTGGCCATAACCGCGTTCAAACGGTTCCATGACCACTTTCGCATGGCTCTCACCAAGCGATTCAACTGCGATGATCTTGGGCTTCAACAAACTGGTTTGCATAGGTTTTCCTTTTCAATACCCTCGGCTCGTTACACCGATAAGGCTGACCGGTGACAACCTGAAAATAAACAGCCGAGACGCCCCCTTGCACAACGCAATTGGGGTGCCCCGGCCGTTAATCCGATTACCGCGAGTACAATTCGACGATCAGGCTCTCGTTGATGTCGCCAGCGATGTCGCTGCGTTCCGGCTTCTGCTTGAACGTGCCTTCGAACTTCTTCGAATCGACAGCGACCCAGCTCGGCATACCGCCTTGCTCAGCCAGCGACAGCGCTTCGAGAATACGCGCTTGCTTCTTCGACTGTTCGCGCACGGCAACCACGTCGCCTGCCTTCACTTGCATCGACGGGATGTTCGACACGACGCCGTTCACCGCGATCGCCTTGTGGCTGACCAGCTGACGTGCTTCTGCGCGCGTCGAGCCGAAGCCCATGCGATACACGACGTTGTCCAGACGCGACTCGAGCAATTGCAGCAGGTTTTCACCCGTGTTGCCCTTCAGGCGGTCGGCTTCAGCGAAGTAACGACGGAATTGACGCTCGAGAACGCCGTAGATGCGCTTCACTTTTTGCTTTTCGCGCAGCTGCGTGCCGTAGTCGGACGTGCGCGCACCCGAAGTGCGGCCGTGCTGGCCAGGCTTGCTGTCAAGCTTGCACTTGTCAGCGAGCGAACGACGGGAGCTCTTCAGGAAGAGGTCAGTGCCTTCACGGCGGGACAGCTTGGCCTTCGGGCCGATATAACGTGCCACGTTGATTCCTTCGATGATTAATCACGCAAGTGCATGCACTCGCGCTAGTCCGAACCCTTTGGGTCGAACGGTGGGCTTAGTCAATTCAATAGCGCACGCAGCCTGCAGCCGCGCAGGGCGGCAACAGGCGCGAGCAATACTAGCGTCTTAGATACGACGACGCTTCGGCGGACGGCAGCCGTTATGCGGGACCGGGGTCACGTCGGAGATCGCGGTGATCTTGATGCCAAGACCATGCAACGCGCGCACCGCCGACTCACGGCCAGGACCGGGGCCCTTGATCCGCACTTCGAGGTTCTTCACGCCGTATTCCATCGCCACGCGGCCAGCCGATTCGGCTGCCACCTGGGCCGCAAACGGGGTCGACTTACGCGAACCCTTGAAGCCCTGACCACCCGACGTTGCCCAAGCAAGTGCATTGCCTTGGCGATCGGTGATCGTGATGATGGTGTTGTTGAACGACGCGTGAACGTGAACCACGCCCTCGGCGACGTTCTTCTTGACCTTCTTGCGAACGCGTTGCGCCGCGGAGTTGTTCGAAGCCTTAGCCATTACGTTTTCCTGTAACTGTCAGTTCCGCTTACTTCTTCAGCGATTGCGCTGCACGACGCGGACCCTTGCGCGTACGGGCATTCGTACGCGTACGTTGGCCGCGCAGGGGCAAGCCCTTACGATGCCGAACGCCACGGTAGCAGCCGAGATCCATCAGGCGCTTGATGTTCATCGTCGTTTCACGGCGAAGATCGCCTTCAACGATGAACTTGCCGACTTCTTCACGCAGCTTTTCGAGGTCTGCGTCGTTCAGGTCTTTGACCTTCTTCGAAAATGCCACACCAGCAGCGACGCAAATGTCGCGCGAGCGCGTGCGGCCGATACCGTAAATAGCCGTCAGGCCGATTTCGGTATGCTGGTGATTCGGGATGTTAACCCCTGCGATACGAGCCATTGTTTTTCCTCAAACAAAAAGCGCAAGCAAAAGCGCGGCGTTCAGCCTTGACGCTGTTTGTGGCGCGGATCAGAGCTGCAAATCACGCGCACAACGCCTTTGCGCTTGATGATCTTGCAATTGCGGCAAATGCGCTTAACCGATGCCATCACTTTCATGATATTACCCTTTTTTCAAATCACTTCGCCCGGAACACGATCCGCGCACGCGACAGATCGTAAGGCGTCAATTCAACCGTCACCTTGTCGCCCGGCAAGATTCGGATGTAATGCATCCGCATCTTGCCGGATATGTGTCCCAATACGACATGGCCGTTTTCCAGCTTCACCCTGAAGGTAGCGTTAGGCAGGTTTTCGATGACTTCACCCTGCATCTGGATAACATCGTCTTTGGCCATAAGTCCTTTCAACGCATCGGGACGCCGCCGCCTTTGAAATTAGCTTTCTTCAGCAGCGATTCATACTGTTGCGACATAACGTACGACTGCACCTGCGCCATGAAGTCCATTGTGACGACGACAATGATCAGCAGCGACGTTCCACCAAAATAAAACGGCACGTTCCAGCGCAGCACCAGAAATTCGGGCAGCAGACAAACAAACACGATGTAGATCGCACCAGCCAGCGTCAAACGCGTCAGGATGCGGTCGATGTATCGCGCCGTTTGATCGCCCGGGCGGATGCCTGGGACGAAAGCGCCACTCTTTTTCAGGTTGTCGGCCGTCTCTCTGCTGTTGAACACCAACGCGGTGTAGAAGAAACAGAAGAAGACGATCGCCAACGCGTACAGCAACACGTACACCGGTTGGCCAGGCTTGAGGGCTTCGGCCACATTGTGCAACGTGTCTGCGAACCAGCTGTTACGCGACCCCGAACTAAACCAGTTCAGGATAGTTGCCGGGAAGAGAATGATCGACGATGCGAAGATCGGCGGAATCACGCCCGACATGTTCAACTTCAGCGGCAGATGCGAAGACTGTCCGCCGTAAATCTTGTTACCGACTTGCCGCTTGGCGTAGTTCACAAGAATCTTGCGCTGGCCGCGTTCGATGAACACCACCAGATACGTCACAGCAGCAATCAGCGCGACGACGATAATCGCCGAGATCGGGCTCATCGAACCGGTTTGCACCAGCGAAACAAGGCCACCAATCGCATTCGGGAAACCCGCTGCGATCCCGCCGAAAATAATGATCGAGATACCGTTGCCAAGCCCGCGTTCCGTGATCTGCTCACCCAGCCACATCAGGAACATCGTGCCGGTCACCAGCGTCACGACCGTCGTCAACCGAAAAACCATCCCCGGATCGATCACCAAGCCCGGCTGATTTTCCAGCGCAACGGCAATGCCGAATGCCTGGAACGTCGCCAGCAGGACCGTAAAGATACGCGTGTACTGCGTAATCTTCCGCTGACCCGCCTGCCCTTCCTTTTTCAACGCTTCGAGTTGCGGCGAAACAATTGCCAGCAACTGCATGATGATCGACGCCGAAATATACGGCATGATCCCCAGCGCAAAAATCGTGAACCGCGAAAGTGCGCCACCCGAGAACATGTTGAACATGCCTAGGATGCCGCCCGACTGGCTTTGGAACAACTTAGCCAGCTGGTCCGGGTCAATACCCGGCACCGGAATGTGCGCGCCGATACGGTAGACGATCAGCGCCAGCAGCAGGAACACTGCCCGCCGACGCAGATCGCCGAACTTCGCCGCGCTGCGACCGGGTTTTGCGAGACTCGGGCTGTTAGCCAAGTACCTTCTCCGATGCAAATGCTAGTGACGGCAAATAACTTGCACGTTACTCGGCAAAAGAGCCGCCGGCTGCTTCAATAGCAGCGCGCGCACCCTTCGTCGCACCCAGACCCTTCACAACGACCTTGCGCTTAAGCTCGCCCGTCGCGATGATCTTGGCGCTCTTGATCAGCTCGCCGACCAGGCCGGCTTGCTTCAGAGCCAGCAGATCGATTTCGTCGACCGGCAGCTTTTCCAGATCCGAGAGACGCACTTCACCGACGAATTCCTTCGTCAGCGAGGTGAAGCCGCGCTTCGGCAGGCGACGTTGCAGCGGCATTTGACCGCCTTCGAAGCCAACCTTGTGAAAGCCGCCCGAACGCGACTTTTGACCCTTGTGACCACGGCCAGCGGTCTTGCCGAGGCCGGAGCCGATGCCGCGACCAACGCGACGCTTTGCGTGCTTCGCGCCTTCAGCCGGCTTCAGGTTATTCAATTCCATTATCAACTCCTTGAGTCCTGGTCAGCCGCTTAGCTGATGACCTTAACGAGGTACGAAACCTTGTTGATCATGCCGCGCACAGCCGGCGTGTCCTGCAACTCGCTAACCGAGTTGAGTCGGCGCAGGCCCAGGCCACGCACCGTTGCACGGTGCGTTTCACGGGTGCCGATCAGGCTCTTGACGAGCTGGACCTTGACAGTTTTATCAGACATGGTGTCCACCTTAGCCCAGAATATCTTCGACGGACTTGCCGCGCTTCGCCGCGATGTCGCCCGGCGTGGACTGCTTGCGCAGGCCGTCGAGCGTTGCACGAACGAGGTTGTACGGGTTCGTCGAGCCGTGGCTCTTGGCCACAACGTTCTGCACGCCCATCACGTCGAACACTGCGCGCATCGGACCGCCAGCGATCACACCGGTACCGTCCTTGGCCGGAGCCAGGAGGACCATCGATGCGCCGTGCTTACCGTGCACTTCGTGCTGCAGGGTACCGTTCTTCAGCGGCACCTTGAACATGTTGCGGCGAGCCTGTTCCATCGCCTTCTGAACAGCGACCGGCACTTCCTTCGCCTTGCCCTTGCCCATACCGACGCGGCCATCACCATCGCCAACCACGGTCAGTGCGGCGAAGCCGAGAATCCGGCCACCCTTCACGACCTTGGTCACGCGGTTGACCGAAATCATTTTTTCACGAAGGCCGTCGTCGCGTTCGTCAGCCTGAACTTTCGCTTGCATCTTTGCCATGACGAATTCTTCCCTTAGAACTTGAGTCCGGCTTCGCGCGCCGCATCAGCCAGCGCTTTCACGCGGCCGTGGTAACGGAAACCCGAACGGTCGAAGGCGACGGATTCGATGCCGGCAGCCTTAGCCTTTTCTGCAATGCGCTTACCGATCAGCGTCGCGGCAGCGACGTTGCCGCCCTTGCCCGTCTGATCAGCCAGTTGCGCACGCACTTCGGCCTCGAGCGTCGACGCGCTGGCGAGCACCTTGGTGCCGCACGGCGAGAACACTTGCGCATAGATGTGCGTGTTCGTGCGATGCACGGCGAGACGCGCGACCTGCAGCTCAGCGATCTTGATACGCGTCTGACGAGCGCGGCGCAGGCGAGATTGAGTCTTATCCATGATTGCGCACCCTTACTTCTTCTTCGTTTCTTTGAGGATCACGACCTCGTTGGCGTAGCGCACACCCTTGCCCTTGTAGGGCTCCGGCGGGCGATAGCCGCGCACTTCTGCAGCGACCTGGCCAACTTTCTGCTTGTCGATCCCCTTGATCACGATTTCGGTTTGCGACGGGGTTTCAGCCTTCACGCCTTCCGGCATCTGGTGCACCACGGGGTGCGAGAAACCCAGCGACAGATTCAGCTTGTCGCCTTGCGCCTGTGCGCGGTAACCGACGCCAACCAGCGTCAGCTTGCGCTCGAAACCCTTCGTCACGCCGTTCACCATGTTCGCAACCAGTGCGCGCATCGTGCCCGACATCGCATTCGCTTCGCGGCTTTCGTCAGCCGGCTCGAACTTCAGCGTGCCGTTGTCGTTCACCACCTTCACGAGGCTGTTAGCAGCCTGCGAAATCGTACCCAGCGGGCCCTTGACGGTAATGCGTTCGTCGCTCAGGGCCACTTCTGCGCCTTGCAGCGCGATCGGGCTTTTACCTACTCGAGACATGTTTCTCTCCTTTCGGCCTTAAGCGACGTAGCAGATGACTTCGCCGCCAACGCCCGTTGCACGTGCCTTGCGGTCCGTCATCACGCCCTTCGGCGTCGACACGATTGCCACGCCGAGGCCATTCATGACCACGGGGATGTCGTTACGGCCGCGATACACACGCAGACCAGGCTTCGAAACGCGTTCAATGCGCTCGATAACCGGACGGCCAGCGTAGTATTTCAACACGATGTTCAATTCCGACTTCGCACCTTCGGACTTCACTGCGAAATCGTCGATATAACCTTCGTCCTTCAGGACCTGCGCAATCGCAACCTTGACTTTCGACGAGGGCATAGTCACCGAAACTTTCTCAACCATCTGCGCATTGCGGATGCGAGTCAGCATATCGGCGATAGGATCACTCATGCTCATTTATGTTTCTCCTATTACCAGCTCGCCTTGGTCAGGCCAGGGATCTCGCCGCGGAACGCGATTTCACGAATCTTGTTACGCGCCAGCCCGAATTTACGGAACGTACCGCGCGGACGACCGGTAATTGCGCAACGGTTGCGCTTACGGGTCGGGTTAGAGTTGCGCGGCAGTTGTTGCAGTTCGAGACGTGCTGCGTAATGCTCCTCGTCCGACTTGCTCATATCGCTAATGATCGCCTTCAACTCTGCACGCTTGGGAGCGTACTTAGCAGCGAGGCGAGCACGCTTCTTTTCACGTTCGATCAGTGCCAGTTTAGCCACGGTAACCTCAGTTTCTGAACGGGAACTTGAAGCTGGCGAGCAGAGCCTTTGCTTCGTCGTCGGTCTTCGCAGTCGTAGTGATGCTGATGTTCAGCCCACGGAGCGCGTCGATCTTGTCGTAGTCGATTTCGGGGAAAATGATCTGCTCTTTCACACCGATGTTGTAGTTGCCGCGACCATCGAACGCACGACCCGACACGCCACGGAAGTCGCGCACGCGGGGGAGCGCAACCGTCACGAAACGGTCCAGAAATTCGTACATTGCCTGACCACGCAACGTGACCATTGCACCGATCGGATAGCCTTGACGGATCTTGAAGCCAGCGATTGCCTTGCGTGCCTTCGTGATCACCGGCTTCTGGCCTGCGATCTTCGTCAGGTCGCCAACGGCGTTTTCGATGATCTTCTTGTCAGCAACCGCTTCGCCAAGACCCATGTTCAGGGTGATCTTGGTGATGCGCGGCACTTCCATCACGGACTTGTAACCGAACTTCTCGATGAGGCCGGGTACAACCTTCTCTTTGTAAAACTCTTGCAAACGAGCCATTTTTATACTCCGCAGCGTCAGGCGCTCAGCTCGGCACCGGTCGTCTTAAGGAAACGAACCTTCTTGTCCCCTTCGACCTTGATGCCAACACGCGATGCCTTGCCATTCGCGTCGACCAATGCGACGTTCGAAATTTGCAGCGGCATCGTCTTGGCTTCCACACCGCCCGTCGTACCCTTCATCGGGTTCGGCTTGACATGCTTCTTGACGAGGTTGATACCCTCGACAATCACTTTGCCTTCGCCAACGGACAGCACGACGCCGCGCTTGCCTTTATCTTTGCCGGTGATGACGATAACTTCGTCACCCTTGCGAATCTTGTTCATCGCGACTCCTTACAGCACTTCAGGTGCCAACGAAACGATCTTCATGAATCGTTCGCTGCGCAACTCGCGCGTGACAGGCCCGAAAATACGGGTGCCAATAGGTTCGAGCTTGGCATTCAACAACACTGCGGCATTGCCATCGAACTTGATCAGCGAGCCGTCCTGACGGCGCACACCCTTGGCGGTGCGAACCACCACGGCGTTATAAATTTCGCCTTTCTTTACGCGCCCGCGCGGCGTTGCTTCTTTGACGGTCACCTTGATGATGTCGCCAATGCTGGCATAACGACGCTTCGAGCCGCCGAGCACCTTGATGCACATGACTTCACGCGCACCCGTGTTGTCGGCCACTTCAAGCCGAGTTTCGGTCTGGATCATGGTTTATCTTTCCCAACTTAATCCGGTCACACCACCATGGCGTACCCGGTCAGTCTTGGTCCCGTCAGCCAATCGGCTGCTTGGGTATGAACAGCAGCGACGGCAAACGAAACCCGCCATCGCAATCCGGTGAATCCTTCGGAACAGACTGGCGCCTGAACCGCTTCCCCCACCAACTTCGCCCGCGACGGGGCTCCCATAAAAGAGGGAAGACCGAGATTATAACAAATAATCTCGGTCTTGCAAGCGAAACTTACTGCGATTTCAATTACTTCTACAACTTTGCGGCGTCAGATGACGCGAGCAGCCTCGACCAGGCGAGCCACAACCCAAGCTTTCGTCTTCGAAATCGGACGCGTTTCCTGGATTTCAACGAGGTCGCCCTCGTTGTACGTGTTCGCATCGTCGTGCGCGTGGTACTTCTTCGAACGCACAACGTACTTGCCGTAGATCGGGTGCTTCACGCGGTGCTCAACCAGCACGGTGACCGTCTTGTCCATCTTGTTGCTGACGACCTTGCCGACCAGCGTCCGCTTGAGCGAGGTTTTTACGCTATCGTTCATTTCTGGTTCGCCTTCTCAGTCAGGACGGTCCGCACACGTGCGATGTCGCGACGGACTTTCTTCAGCTGGCTCGTGTTCGTGAGCTGCTGGGTCGCGAGTTGCATGCGCAGGCCGAATTGCGCCTTCAACAGGTCCGACAGCTCCTTGTTGAGCGCGGCCTGATCTTTCTGGTGAAGTTCGGAAGCCTTCATCATTTGCTCCTTAGGCGCCGAGCTGACGCACGATAAACGTCGTCTTGAGCGGCAGCTTCGCTGCAGCCAGACGGAACGCTTCGCGTGCCAGCTCTTCGGTTACGCCGTCCATTTCGTACAGCATCTTGCCCGGTTGAATCTCTGCGACGTAGTACTCAGGGTTACCCTTACCGTTACCCATCCGTACTTCAGCCGGCTTATGCGAAATCGGCTTGTCCGGGAAAATGCGGATCCAGATGCGGCCACCACGCTTGATGTGACGCGTCATTGCACGACGTGCCGCTTCAATCTGGCGCGCGGTCAAGCGACCACGACCGATAGCCTTCAGGCCGAACTCACCGAACGACACCGCGTTGCCGCGGGTAGCGATACCGGTGTTACGACCCTTCTGCTCTTTGCGATACTTTCTGCGTTTCGGTTGCAGCATCGTTATTCTCCAGTCTTCCCGTCGCCGCCGGCACCGCCAGCACGACGAGGAGCGCCACGGCGTGCACCTGCCGGGCCACCACCTTCACCATCGCGACGCGGACGGCGATCGCCACCCGGACGTGCGTTGCGGCGCGGACGCTTTTCTTCGGCGACTTCTTCAACCACCGGTGCGTCGTTGCGGCCAAGCGTGTCGCCCTTGTAGACCCACACCTTCACGCCGATGATGCCGTACGTCGTCTTTGCTTCCGACGTTGCGTAGTCGATATCGGCACGCAGCGTATGAAGGGGTACGCGACCTTCGCGATACCATTCCGTACGAGCGATTTCGATACCGTTCAGGCGGCCAGCGCTCATGATCTTGATGCCTTGAGCACCCAGACGCATGGCGTTTTGCATCGCACGCTTCATCGCGCGGCGGAACATGATCCGGCGCTCGAGCTGTTGCGTGATCGAATCGGCGATCAGTTGCGCATCCGTTTCCGGCTTGCGGATTTCTTCGATGTTGACGTGAACCGGAACGCCCATGCGCTTTTGCAGCTCGGACTTCAGCAGTTCGATGTCTTCACCCTTCTTGCCGATCACGACACCCGGACGCGAGCTGAAAATCGTGATGCGGGCGTTCTTTGCAGGACGCTCGATCACAACGCGGCCGACGGACGCGTTCTTCAGCTTCTTCTTCAGGTATTCACGAACACCGATGTCTTCCTGCAACATCGCCGCGAAATTGTTGTTGTTCGCGTACCAACGCGAAGCCCAATTGCGGCTGACGGCCAAACGGAAGCCAGTCGGATGAATTTTCTGTCCCATCGTATGACCCCTTAATTCCCGACCGTCACAGTGATGTGACAGGATTGCTTCTCGATACGGTTACCGCGGCCTTTAGCGCGCGCAGTAAAACGCTTGAGCGATGCAGCCTTGTCGATGTAGATGCTCGTGATCTTGAGCTCATCGATATCGGCGCCTTCGTTATGCTCCGCATTCGCGATCGCCGACAGCACGACCTTTTTCACGATTCCCGCAGCCTTCTTCGGCGAGAACGTCAGAACGTTCAACGCCTTGTCGACCGGCAAACCGCGGATCTGGTCAGCCACAAGGCGCGTTTTCTGCGCCGAGATGCGGGCACCGCGATGAATTGCTTTGACTTCCATCATGAGCCCCTTATTTCTTAGCCTTCTTGTCGGCTGCATGACCCTTGAACGTACGGGTCAGTGCGAACTCGCCAAGCTTGTGGCCGACCATGTTTTCCGAGATGTACACCGGAACGTGTTGACGGCCGTTGTGAACGGCGATCGTCAGACCGATGAAATCCGGGAGGATTGTCGAGCGACGCGACCAGGTTTTGATCGGCTTCTTATCCCGCGAAGCTGCTGCCGCCTCAACTTTCTTCAGCAAATGGGCGTCGCAGAACGGACCTTTTTTTACAGAACGTGCCATTGCCTACTCCTTAACGCTTGTGACGGCGCTGGACGATCATGCTCGTCGTGCGCTTGTTGCTGCGGGTGCGATAACCCTTAGCAGGCGTGCCCCACGGGCTCACCGGATCGCGACCTGCAGCCGTCTTGCCTTCACCACCACCGTGCGGGTGATCGACCGGGTTCATTGCAACGCCACGCACCGTCGGGCGGATGCCGCGCCAGCGGTTCGCACCAGCCTTACCGATTTGACGGAGGCTATGCTCTTCGTTGCCAACTTCACCAATCGTCGCGCGGCACTCAACGTGAACGCGGCGGATTTCACCCGAGCGCAGGCGGACCTGTGCGTAGATGCCTTCACGAGCCAGCAGCATCGCCGACGTACCAGCCGAACGCGCCATTTGCGCGCCCTTGCCCGGCAGCATTTCGATGCAGTGAATCGTCGTACCGACCGGAATGTTGCGGATCGGCAGTGCGTTACCTGCGCGGATCGGCGCTTCCGAACCCGACATCAGCTGCTGACCGACGGTGACACCCTTCGGAGCAATGATGTAACGGCGTTCGCCGTCTGCGTACAGAACCAGCGCGATGTTCGCGCTACGGTTCGGGTCGTACTCGAGACGCTCGACCTTCGCTGCGATGCCGTCCTTGTTGCGACGGAAATCGACGACACGGTAATGATGCTTGTGACCACCGCCCTTATGACGCGTGGTGATGTGGCCGTTGTTGTTACGGCCGGCGGTCGAGGATTGCGAATCGACGAGCGGTGCGAACGGCTTGCCCTTATGCAGATCCTTGTTGACCACCTTGACCATCGCACGGCGACCCGGCGAAGTCGGCTTAACTTTAACGATTGCCATAATTACTTGGCCTCCGCTTCAAAGTTGATTTCCTGGCCGGGCTTCAGGCAGACGTACGCTTTCTTCACGTCTTTGCGCTTGCCCATGAAGCGGCCAAAGCGCTTGGCTTTGCCCTTCGAGACCAGCACGTTGACGGAATTGACTTCCACCTTGAACAGCAGCTCGACTGCAGCTTTCACTTCCTGCTTCGTGGCATCGGGCGCGACTTCGAACACAACCTGTTCGTTCTTGTCGGCCACCAGCGTCGCCTTTTCGGAGATCACCGGCGCGAGCAGGACCTGCATCAAACGATGATCGTTCTTGCGAATCTCGCTCATGACAGCAACTCCTCGATCTGGGCGACCGCAGCCTTCGTGATCAGGACCTTCTTGAAGTAGATCAGCGACAGCGGGTCGGCGTAACGCGGCTCGACAACCGCCACGTGGGCGAGGTTGCGTGACGCGAGGTACAGGTTTTCGTCAACCGTGTCGGTAATCACCAGCACGGAGTCGAGACCCATCGCCTTGAATTTTTCGGCCAACAGCTTCGTCTTCGGCGCTTCGAGCGTCAGCTCGTCGACCACCGAGATGCGGCCTTCGCGGGCCAGCTGCGAGAAGATCGAGCAGAGACCTGCGCGATGCATCTTCTTGTTGACCTTGTGCGAAAAGTTTTCTTCCGGCGAATTCGGGAAGAGCCGGCCACCGCCGCGCCACAGCGGGCTCGACGACATACCGGCACGGGCGCGGCCCGTACCCTTCTGGCGCCACGGCTTCTTGGTCGTGTGCTTGACTTGCTCACGGTCCTTCTGCGCGCGGTTGCCGCTACGGGCATTCGCTTGATACGCCACCACGACCTGGTGAATCAGGGCTTCGTTGTAATCGCGACCGAACACTACGTCCGACGCGCTAACGCCTGCACCTTCCTGACCATTGGCATTCAGGAGCTTAAGTTCCATTATTTCGCTCCTTTCACGGCACGCGTCTTCACGGCCGGCGTAACGAATACCTTGCCACCCTTCGCACCCGGAACGGCGCCCTTGACCAGCAACAGCTTGCGGTCAGCGTCGATACGAGCGATTTCGAGGTTTTGCACCGTTACCGTTTCGTCACCCATGTGACCGGTCATGCGCTTACCCGGGAAAACACGACCCGGATCCTGCGCCATACCGATCGAGCCCGGCACGTTGTGCGAGCGCGAGTTACCGTGCGATGCACGGCCGGATGCGAAGTTGTAACGCTTGATGGTACCGGCGTAGCCCTTACCGATCGACACGCCTTGCACGTCGACCTTCTGGCCTACTTCGAACAGGTCGGGACCGACCACGGCGCCGTTCGACAACTCGGCAACCTTGGCAGCATCGATCTGGAATTCTTTGAGGATTTCACCGGCTTGAACACCGGCTTTGGCGAGATGACCGGCCAACGGCTTCGTCACGCGCGATGCACGGCGCGTACCGAATGCAACCTGCACGGCGGTGTAGCCGTCGGTTTCAACAGTCTTGATCTGCGTCACGCGGTTGTCGGACACGTCCAGCACGGTAACGGGAATCGAATCCCCTTCTGCCGTGAAGATACGGGTCATGCCAACCTTGCGACCTACGAGTCCAAGGCTCATCGTTTTCTCCATTCCCGACTGCGATTGGTCGGGGCTAATTTACAAAATGCCGGTGCCGTTTCGGGCATGAATGCATGCTGCAGCACACCGGCTTTTTTGCGCAAATGCGCGAAAAGCCTTGCATTATAGCGAGGCTTTTCGTTTTTCGCAAGCAATCAAAGACTTAGCGTTGCCCTGCACACCGGACAACCTCTGAAAGCCTTATTGCAGCTTGATTTCCACGTCCACGCCAGCCGGCAGGTCCAGCTTCATCAGTGCGTCAACAGTCTTGTCCGTCGGATCGACGATGTCCATCAGACGTTGGTGCGTACGGATTTCGAGCTGATCGCGCGACGTCTTGTTGACGTGCGGCGAACGCAGGATGTCGAAACGTTGAATGCGGGTCGGCAGGGGCACCGGACCACGAACGATTGCGCCAGTCCGCTTTGCCGTGTCGACGATTTCAGCAGCCGATTGATCGATCAGGCGATAGTCGAAAGCCTTCAGGCGAATACGGATTTTCTGGTTCTGCATGACAATTCCTTGGAAAAGAGCGAGGCGGCGTTGCGCCACCAGACAATAAAAGAACGTAGAGCCGGACGCCCGCTGGGGGCTAGCGCCCGGCTCCGGGCACCACTTACAGCAAATACGTCAATCCGCGATTTTACTCGAGAATCTTGGCAACCACACCTGCGCCGACCGTACGGCCTCCTTCGCGGATTGCGAAGCGCAGACCTTCTTCCATCGCGATCGGGTTGATCAGCTTCACCGTGATCGACACGTTGTCGCCCGGCATGACCATTTCCTTGTCCTTCGGCAACTCGATCGAGCCCGTCACGTCCGTCGTACGGAAGTAGAACTGCGGACGGTAGTTGTTGAAGAACGGCGTGTGACGGCCACCTTCGTCCTTGCTCAGCACGTACACTTCAGCCGTGAAGTGCGTGTGCGGGTTGATCGAACCCGGCTTCGCCAGAACCTGGCCACGCTCCACGTCTTCACGCTTCGTGCCGCGCAGCAGGATACCCACGTTGTCGCCTGCCTGACCCTGGTCGAGCAGCTTGCGGAACATTTCCACGCCCGTGCAGGTCGTCTTCACCGTCGGCTTGATACCGACGATTTCGATTTCCTCGCCGACCTTCACGACGCCGCGCTCAACGCGACCCGTCACCACCGTGCCGCGACCCGAGATCGAGAACACGTCTTCCACCGGCATCAGGAATGCGCCGTCAACTGCGCGCTCCGGCGTCGGGATGTACGTGTCCAGCGCGTCGGCCAGGTTCATGATCGCCACTTCGCCCAGCTCGCCCTTGTCGCCTTCCAGCGCCAGTTTGGCCGAGCCCTTGATGATCGGCGTGTCGTCGCCCGGGAAGTCGTACTTCGACAGAAGTTCGCGAACTTCCATCTCGACCAGCTCCAGCAGCTCAGCGTCGTCCACCATGTCGCACTTGTTCAGGAACACGATGATGTACGGAACGCCAACCTGGCGCGCCAGCAGGATGTGCTCACGCGTTTGCGGCATCGGGCCGTCGGCGGCCGAGCACACCAGGATTGCGCCGTCCATCTGCGCTGCGCCCGTGATCATGTTCTTCACATAGTCAGCGTGGCCCGGGCAGTCAACGTGTGCGTAGTGGCGGTTAGCCGTTTCGTACTCGACGTGTGCCGTGTTGATCGTAATGCCACGTGCCTTCTCTTCCGGCGCCGCGTCGATCTGGTCGTATGCCTTCGCTTCGCCGCCAAACTTCTGCGTCAGAACCGTCGTGATCGCTGCCGTCAGCGTGGTCTTGCCGTGGTCAACGTGACCGATCGTGCCGACGTTCACGTGCGGCTTGGTCCGTTCGAATTTACCTTTAGCCATGTTTCTCTTCTTTCAAAAAGTTAATCGTTGAATGACTTGCCGCGCGATTACTTCGACTTGGCGTTGATGATCGCTTCCGACACGTTACGCGGTGCTTCGGAGTAGTGCTTGAACTCCATCGTGTACGTTGCACGACCCTGGCTCAGCGAACGCAGCGAGGTCGAGTAGCCGAACATTTCCGACAACGGGACTTCGGCGCGAACAATCTTGCCGCCGCCAATCATGTCTTCCATGCCCTGAACAATACCGCGACGGCCCGACAGGTCGCCCATCACGTTGCCCATGTAGTCTTCCGGCGTTTCGACTTCGACGGCCATCATCGGTTCGAGGATAACCGGCTGCGCCTTGCGCATTGCTTCCTTGAACGCCATCGAGCCGGCCATGCGGAACGCATTTTCGTTCGAGTCAACGTCGTGGTACGAACCGAACGTCAGGTGAACCTTGACGTCGACGACCGGGAAGCCTGCCAGCACGCCTGCCTTCAGCGTTTCCTGAATACCCTTGTCGACCGCCGGGATGTATTCACGCGGAATCACACCACCCTTGATCTCGTCCAGGAACTCGTAGCCCTTGCCCTGCTCATTCGGCTCGAGCGTGATGACCGCGTGACCGTACTGGCCGCGACCACCCGACTGCTTGACGAACTTGCCGTCAACGTCTTCCGCCTTGCCGCGAATCGTTTCGCGGTAAGCAACCTGCGGCTTGCCGACCGTTGCTTCCACGCCGAATTCACGCTTCATACGGTCAACCAGAATTTCGAGGTGGAGCTCGCCCATGCCCGAAATAATGGTCTGGCCCGACTCTTCGTCCGTTTGAACGCGGAACGACGGATCTTCCTGTGCCAGGCGGTTCAGCGCCAGGCCCATCTTTTCCTGGTCTGGCTTCGTCTTCGGCTCAACAGCCTGCGAAATCACCGGTTCCGGGAAAATCATGCGCTCGAGCACGATCGGGTGTTGCGGATCGCACAGCGTGTCGCCAGTCGTCGCTTCTTTCAAGCCAACTGCTGCGGCGATGTCGCCCGCGCGCACTTCCTTGATTTCTTCGCGCTGGTTCGCGTGCATCTGCAGAATACGACCCAGACGCTCCTTCTTGTCCTTCGTCGCATTCAGCACAGTGTCACCCGAGTTCACGACACCCGAATACACACGGAAGAAGATCAGCTGACCGACGAACGGGTCGGTCATGATCTTGAATGCCAGCGACGAGAACTTTTCGTCGTCCGACGCACGGCGCTCACCCTTCTCGCCGTTTTCGAGTTCGCCCGTAACCGGCGGAATGTCGATCGGCGACGGCAGGAAGTCCAGAACGGCGTCGAGCATACGCTGCACGCCCTTGTTCTTGAACGCGGTGCCGCACAGCATCGGCTGGATTTCGCAAGCGATCGTACGGTCGCGCAGGCCCTTGATGATTTCCGCTTCGGAGAGCTCGCCCTCTTCCAGGTACTTGTTCATCAGCTCTTCGCTCGACTCAGCAGCCGCTTCGATCATCTTCTCGCGCCACTCATTGCACGAGTCGACGAGTTCCGCCGGGATTTCTTCGTACGAGAACTTGGTGCCTTGGGACGCGTCGTCCCAAATGATCGCCTTCATCTTCATCAGATCGACGACGCCCGTGAAGTTTTCTTCCGCGCCGATAGGCACCACGACCGGAACCGGGTTCGCCTTCAGACGCAGCTTCAGCTGGTCGTACACCTTGAAGAAGTTCGCGCCGGTACGGTCCATCTTGTTGATGAACGCGAGGCGGGGAACCTTGTACTTGTTAGCTTGACGCCACACGGTTTCCGACTGGGGCTGAACGCCGCCCACTGCGCAATAAACCATGCACGCGCCGTCGAGGACGCGCATCGAGCGCTCGACTTCAATCGTGAAGTCGACGTGGCCCGGAGTGTCGATGATGTTGATGCGGTGCTCAGCGCGGTCGCCGGCCATGCCTTTCCAGAACGCCGTGGTAGCAGCCGACGTGATCGTGATGCCGCGTTCCTGCTCCTGCTCCATCCAGTCCATGGTGGCAGCGCCGTCGTGAACTTCACCAATCTTGTGGTTCACGCCCGTGTAGAACAGGATGCGCTCGGTCGTCGTCGTTTTGCCGGCGTCGATGTGAGCGCTAATACCGATGTTACGGTAGCGCTCGATAGGTGTCTTGCGAGCCACTTTGATCCTCTATTGGGATGACGCGATGCGAGAAATACCCATCGCGCTGTAACACAAACGGGCGAGGCGCTTTGTAAGCGCACCCGCCCGGAATTTCTTTCCGTTTTTCCGCTAATCCCGGGTTCGGGAGGCTTAGAAACGGAAGTGCGAGAACGCCTTGTTGGCTTCTGCCATCCGGTGAACTTCGTCGCGCTTCTTCATTGCGCCGCCACGGCCTTCGGCCGCTTCGGAGAGTTCACCTGCCAGACGCAGGGCCATCGACTTCTCGCTGCGCTTCTTCGCGGCTTCACGCAGCCAACGCATCGCCAATGCCATACGACGCGACGGGCGCACTTCGACCGGAACCTGATAGTTCGCACCACCAACGCGGCGGCTCTTCACTTCGACCACCGGCTTGACGTTGTTGAGCGCTACCGTGAACACTTCCAGCGGGTCCTTGCCACCCTTGGTCTGGATCTGTTCGAAAGCGCCGTACACAATGCGCTCGGCAACCGACTTCTTGCCGGAGAGCATCAGCACGTTCATGAACTTAGCTACATCAACGTTACCGAACTTCGGATCCGGCAACACTTCCCGCTTGGGGACTTCGCGACGACGCGGCATGTTTCTTCCTTTAACTTTTCAGTTGGAGCTATATTTAGCCCCGCGGCCACCAACTAACCCGATTCATCTCTTACGACTTACCAGCCTGGTCGGGTGACCACTTACTCGACAGCACCGGCGAATCCGGCACCACCGCTAATACCGCCTTTACAGGCGACCTGAAACGACTGACCGGCTAATTACTTGCCAGCCTTGGCACGCTTCGCACCGTACTTCGAGCGAGCCTGCTTACGATCCTTGACGCCCTGGGTATCCAGCGAGCCGCGAACCATGTGGTAACGCACACCCGGCAAGTCCTTGACACGGCCGCCGCGAATCAGCACGACCGAGTGTTCCTGCAGGTTGTGGCCTTCACCACCGATATACGAAATGACTTCGAAGCCGTTCGTCAGGCGCACCTTGGCGACCTTACGGAGTGCCGAGTTCGGCTTCTTCGGCGTCGTGGTGTACACACGGGTGCACACGCCGCGACGCTGGGGGCAGTCCTGCAAGGCCGGGCTCTTGCTCTTAGTCGTTTCCGACTGGCGGCCTTTGCGAACCAGTTGATTGATGGTTGGCATTGTTTATTCCTGAAATTGAACAAAATCGACGCATCTGTTTCCGGGCAAAGCAGAAACGACTGCGCATCGAACTCCGGACCTGTCAGCCAGCGGGCGAATTAACCCCGCGCGCAGGCATTCCAAGAACCGGAACCTAGCATAATATTCCGAAATTACTAAGGGAGTCAACAGCTTGCGATGTTTCGCACTCCCGCCGGCTGATGAAGGCGTTTAGTCCGCGGCGACGACTTCAAGTAATTCGTCGCCGAAACGATCCAGTTTGCGCGCTCCCATGCCGGGGATGCCACGCAAATCCTCAATCGAATCGGGGCCATTGCGGGCAATTTCGGCCAACGTCGCGTCGTGAAAGATGACGTACGCCGGCACGCCATCGCTCTTTGCCGTTTCCGTCCGCCAGGCGCGCAGCCGGTCCCAGCGCGCGCGTTCTCGCGGTCCCATGCCGATAGTCGGGTCGGCGCGCTCGGTCGTGCGACCGGACGACTGGCGGGTCCTCGTAGGCTTGACGTAGCGGCGCATCGTGACGTTCTGCTCGCCCTTGAGCACCGGCTTGCTGGCTTCGGTCAGAACCAGCGAGCCAAATCCCTCGTGGTCTACCGTCAGATAGCCGAACGCGACGAGTTGGCGGAACACCGCGCGCCACTCCGGCTCGCCGAGTGCCGCGCCGATTCCGAACGTAGTCAGTTTTTCATGACCACGCTGCAGGATCTTCTCGCTGCGGTTGCCGCGCAAGATGTCGATCAAGTGGCCGGCGCCAAAATGAAAGCCGCTCGCCCGCTGTGCCCGAAACACACAAGACAGCGCCATCTGCGCCTCGCGAGTCGCGTCCCACGTATCTGGCGGCTCCAGACAGTTGTCGCAGTTACCGCATGGCTTGCTCGATTCGCCGAAATACGCCAGCAACCGTACTCGCCGGCAGGTAGCCGCTTCGCACAGGCCGAGCAGCGCATCCAGCTTGCCAGTCTGAACGCGCTTGTGCGAGTCGTCGGCGTCGGACTCATCGATCATTTTGCGTTGCTGCACGACGTCGCCGAGGCCGTAGGCCATCCACGCGTTCGCGGGCATGCCGTCACGGCCCGCACGCCCGGTTTCCTGGTAATACCCTTCCACGCTCTTTGGCAAATCGAGATGCGCCACGAAGCGCACATCGGGTTTGTCGATGCCCATGCCGAACGCAATGGTCGCGCACATCACGATGCCTTCTTCGCGCTGAAACATTTCCTGATGCTTCTGGCGAATTTCGAACTCCATGCCGGCGTGATATGGCAGCGCACGCATGCCCTTCTCTTTCAGCCACTCCGCCGTCTCTTCGACCTTCCGGCGCGACAGGCAATAGACCACGCCGGCGTCGGTCGTGCCGTCCGGCTTCGAATGCTCCGCGCGGATGAAATCCAGTAGTTGCGTGCGCGCGTTGTCCTTTTCGACGATGCGGTAACGAATGTTCGGCCGATCGAAGCTCGATACGAAAATGCGTGCGTCGTCCAGCGCGAGACGGTGGATGATCTCGTCTCGCGTGATGGCGTCCGCCGTGGCGGTCAGGGCAATGCGCGGGACATTGGGGAAGCGCTCGTGCAGCACCGACAGCTGGATATACTCCGGCCGGAAATCGTGCCCCCATTGCGATACGCAATGCGCTTCGTCGATCGCGAACAGGCCGATACGCGTCCGCTCCAGCAACTCCTGGAAACGGGGCGTCATTAGGCGCTCCGGTGCGACATAGAGCAGATCGATCTCGCCATCGCGCAGCGCTCGTTCGGTCGCCATTGCCTCTGCGCTCGACAGGGTCGAATTCAGATACGCGGCGCGCACGCCAACCTCGGTGAGTGCGGCGACCTGGTCCTGCATCAGCGCGATCAGCGGCGAGACGACAATGCCCGTGCCGAAGCCGCCTTCGCGTCGCACCAGCGACGGAATCTGATAGCACAAGGACTTGCCGCCGCCCGTGGGCATCAGCACGAGACAGTCGCCACCAGCGGAGACGTGCTCGACAATTTCGTCCTGCTGTCCTCTGAACGCGGGGTAACCAAAGACTTCGTTGAGGATTTCGAGCGGACGGGACATGAATTTGAGAAAAGCAGCGTAAGGCCGGTGACACGAATTTTACCAACGCATTCGTGCTGCGCCCGCGCTTTACCGCAACGTTAGCCTTCCGGCCTAGTTACGATGAGCAACGGCGCAAAATCCGTGCAAATAAAAAAAGCCGCTCAGTCGAAACTGAGCGGCTTCGCTGGCTGGAGCCCCAGGCGGCTTGCGCCGCCGGGACTTACTCGCCTGAGTGCTGCTGTTCGGCGGCCGGGGTTTCCGGCGTACCGAATTCGAACGACTCTTCCGCTGCGATCTGATCGAAACGCTCGCGGTCGGACAGTTCCTTGCTCTTGCGCGCCTTGTGGAACGCGAGACCCGTACCGGCCGGAATCAGACGGCCGACGATCACGTTTTCCTTCAGACCACGCAGGTCGTCGCGCTTGCCCATGATCGCCGCTTCGGTCAGCACGCGGGTCGTTTCCTGGAACGACGCCGCGGAGATGAACGAGTCGGTCGACAACGAGGCCTTCGTGATACCGAGCAGGACGTTTTCGTACGTTGCCGGACGCTTGTCTTCCGCGATCATACGGTCGTTTTCGTCGAGCATATCCGACCGCTCGACCTGTTCGCCCGGGATGAAACGCGTATCGCCGTTGTCCGTAATCTGCACGCGGCGCAGCATCTGACGAACAATCACTTCAATGTGCTTGTCGTTGATCTTCACGCCTTGCAGACGGTACACGTCCTGCACTTCGTCCACGATGTAACGCGACAGCGCTTCGACGCCCTGCAAACGCAGGATGTCGTGCGGATCCGCCGGTCCGTCCACGATCATTTCGCCCTTGTTGACGACCTGACCATCGTGCACCAGAACCTGCTTTTCCTTCGCGATCAGGAACTCGTGCTGGTTGCCCTCGAGGTCCGTGATAACGAGACGCTGCTTGCCCTTCGTGTCCTTACCGAACGACGTCGTACCCGTGACTTCCGCCAGGATACCTGCGTCCTTCGGCGAACGTGCTTCGAACAGTTCCGCCACACGCGGCAGACCGCCAGTAATGTCACGCGTCTTCTGCGATTCAGTGGGGATACGTGCGAGCACCTCACCGACCTGCACTTGCTGACCGTCCTTCACGGTTATCAGAGCGCCGACCTGGAAGCCGATCTGCACCGAGTGCTCGGTGTTCGGGATCTTGACTTCTTCGCCGTTCGCATCGAGCAGCTTGACCTGCGGACGCACCGTCTTCGACGCTTGCGAACCACGACGCTTCACGTCGATCACGACCAGCGTGGACAGACCCGTCACATCGTCGATCTGCTTCGCAACGGTCACGCCTTCTTCGACGTTTTCGAACTTCACCGTACCACCGTATTCGGTGATGATCGGACGCGTCATCGGATCCCACGTCGCCAGTTGCGTGCCGGCCTTGATCTGCGCGCCGTCCAGTTGCAACAGCGTCGCGCCGTACGGCACCTTGTGACGTTCGCGCTCGCGACCGTGGTCGTCGGTAATCATCGCTTCGCCCGAACGCGAGATGACGATCTGCTCGCCCTTCGCGTTGGTGACGTAACGCATCGTTGCCGTGAAACGCACCGTACCGTTCGACTTCGCTTCAACCGACGAAGCCACCGCCGCACGCGATGCCGCACCACCGATGTGGAACGTACGCATCGTGAGCTGCGTGCCCGGTTCACCGATCGACTGAGCAGCGATCACGCCGACTGCCTCACCGACGTTGACCGACGAGCCGCGGCCCAGGTCGCGGCCATAGCAGGCTGCGCACAGACCGTAACGCGTTTCGCAAGTCAGCGGCGTACGCACGCGCACTTCGTCGATACCGAGGCGTTCGATTTCTTCAACTGCGTCTTCGTCGAGCAGCGTGCCCGTTTCGTACAGCGTTTCCTGCGATTCCGGATTGACGACGTCCGCCACCGTCACGCGACCCAGAATACGGTCACGCAGCGCTTCGACGACTTCACCGCCTTCGACCAACGCCTTCATCGCCACGCCTTGCGACGTGCCGCAATCGTCTTCGACGACGACCAGATCCTGCGTCACATCGACCAGACGACGCGTCAGGTAACCCGAGTTTGCCGTCTTCAGTGCCGTATCAGCCAGACCCTTACGTGCACCGTGGGTCGAGATGAAGTACTGCAACACGTTCAGGCCTTCGCGGAAGTTCGCCGTAATCGGCGTCTCGATGATCGAGCCGTCCGGCTTCGCCATCAGGCCACGCATACCGGCCAGCTGACGAATCTGAACCGCGGAACCACGAGCACCCGAGTCCGCCATCATGTAAATCGAGTTGAACGATTCCTGACGCGTTTCGTTGCCGTCGCGATCGACCACCGGCTCCGTCGACAGCTGCTCCATCATCGCCTTGCCGACCGCTTCCGACGTTGCCGACCAAATGTCGACCACGTTGTTGTAGCGCTCTTGCGACGTGACGAGACCCGACATGTACTGACGGTCGTATTCCTTCACCTTCTTCGCGGCGTCGCCAACGATGGTTTCCTTCTGCGGCGGCACGAGCATGTCGTCGACGCAGATCGAGATACCAGCGCGCGTTGCCAGACGGAAACCCGACTGCATCAACTGGTCGGCGAAAATCACCGTTTCGCGCAGACCGCACTTGCGGAATGCGGTGTTGATCAGACGCGAGATTTCCTTCTTCTTCAGCGGCTTGTTCAGCACCGAGAACGGCAGGCCCGGCGGCAGGATTTCCGACAGGATGGAACGGCCGACGGTCGTCGCATACAGCGTGATCTTCGGCACGAATGCCGGCGCGCCTTCCGACTTGTCTTCGTTATGGACCATTTCAGTGATCCGCACGTTGACGCGCGAGGCGAGCTCAACTTCCTTGTTCTCGTACGCACGCAGCGCTTCCGAGACGCCCGTGAACGTCAGGCCTTCGCCCTTCGCGTTCACGGCTTCACGGGTCGCGTAGTACAGACCGAGCACGATATCCTGCGACGGCACGATCGACGGATCGCCGTTGGCCGGGAACAGGACGTTGTTCGACGCCAGCATCAGCGTACGCGCTTCCATCTGCGCTTCGAGCGACAGCGGCACGTGAACAGCCATCTGGTCACCGTCGAAGTCGGCGTTGAACGCCGCGCAAACGAGCGGGTGCAGCTGGATTGCCTTACCTTCGATCAGCACCGGCTCGAAAGCCTGAATGCCAAGACGGTGCAGCGTCGGCGCACGGTTCAGCATGACCGGATGTTCGCGGATCACCTCTTCGAGGATGTCCCACACCACCGGCGTCTGGTTCTCGACTTCCTTCTTCGCAGCCTTGATGGTGGTAGCGACACCCATCACTTCGAGCTTGTTGAAGATGAACGGCTTGAACAGTTCGAGCGCCATCAGCTTCGGCAGACCGCACTGATGCAGCTTGAGCGTCGGACCGACCACGATCACCGAACGGCCCGAGTAGTCAACGCGCTTACCAAGCAGGTTCTGACGGAAACGGCCGCCCTTACCCTTGATCATGTCGGCGAGCGACTTCAGCGGACGCTTGTTCGCGCCGGTCATGGCCTTACCGCGGCGACCGTTGTCGAGCAGCGAATCGACGGCTTCCTGCAACATCCGCTTTTCGTTGCGGACGATGATTTCAGGCGCCTTCAGTTCGAGCAGACGCTTCAACCGGTTGTTACGGTTGATCACGCGGCGATACAGGTCGTTCAGGTCCGACGTCGCGAAACGGCCGCCGTCCAGCGGCACCAGCGGACGCAGTTCCGGCGGCAGCACCGGCAGCACTTCGAGCACCATCCAGTCAGGCTTGATGCCCGAACGCTGGAAAGCCTCAAGCACCTTCAGACGCTTCGCGTACTTCTTGATCTTCGCTTCCGAACCCGTGTTCTTGAGTTCCGTACGCAGCAACTCGACCTGTTCGTCGATGTTGATCGCGCGCAGCAGTTCGCGCACGCCTTCCGCGCCCATTTCGGCACGGAATTCGTCACCGTACTCTTCGACCTTGTTGTAGTAATCCTCTTCGGTCATGATCTGCCGCGCTTTCAGCGGCGTCATGCCCGGATCGATCACCACATATGCTTCGAAGTACAGCACGCGCTCGATGTCGCGCAGCGTCATGTCGAGCACCATGCCCAGACGCGACGGCAGCGACTTCAGGAACCAGATGTGCGCAACCGGCGAGGCCAGCTCAATATGGCCCATGCGTTCGCGACGCACCTTCGCCAGCGTCACTTCGACGCCGCACTTCTCGCAGATCACGCCACGGTGCTTCAGGCGCTTGTACTTGCCGCAAAGGCATTCGTAGTCCTTGATCGGCCCGAAAATCTTCGCGCAGAACAGACCATCGCGTTCCGGCTTGAACGTCCGGTAGTTGATGGTTTCCGGCTTCTTCACTTCACCGAACGACCACGAACGGATCTTGTCCGGCGAGGCCAGACCGATCTTGATCGCGTCAAAAACTTCAGGCTGTTGGACTTGCTTGAATAGATCGAGCAGAGCTTTCATTGCTTTCTCTCCGTAGTCCGATTAGTTGCGGTCGAGGTCGATGTCGATACCGAGCGAGCGGATTTCCTTCACCAACACGTTGAAGGATTCCGGCATGCCTGCATCGATCACGTGATCGCCCTTGACCAGGTTTTCATAAACCTTGGTCCGGCCTGTCACGTCGTCCGACTTCACCGTCAGCATTTCTTGCAGCACGTACGATGCGCCGTACGCTTCGAGCGCCCACACTTCCATTTCACCGAAACGCTGGCCACCGAACTGCGCTTTACCGCCCAACGGCTGCTGCGTCACGAGCGAGTACGGGCCCGTGGAACGCGCGTGCATCTTGTCGTCGACCAAGTGGTGCAGTTTCAGGTAGTGCATGTAGCCGACCGTCACCGTACGTTCGAACATTTCGCCCGTGCGACCGTCGTACAGACGAACCTGATTCTTCGACGGCGTCATGCCGAGGTTCTTCGCGATGTCGTCCGGGAACGCCAGATCCAGCGCGCGCGACATTTCTTCTTCCGTCGCACCGTCGAACACCGGCGTTGCAAACGGCACGCCTTCGCGCAGATTCTTCGCCAGTTCGACGATTTCGTCGTCGGTGAAGCTGTCCAGCTCTTCGGCACGGCCCGACTCGTTGTAGATCTTGGTCAGGAATTCGCGCAGTTCAGTGATCTTCGCCTGACGCTGCAGCATTTCGCCAATACGCCAGCCCAGACCCTTCGCGGCCCAACCCAGATGCACTTCGAGAACCTGACCCACGTTCATCCGCGACGGCACGCCGAGCGGGTTCAGAACGACGTCAGCCGGACGGCCGTCGGCCATGTACGGCATGTCTTCGATCGGGACGATCTTCGACACGACACCTTTGTTACCGTGACGGCCTGCCATCTTGTCGCCAGGCTGCAGACGGCGCTTGACTGCCAGGTACACCTTGACCATCTTCAACACGCCCGGCGGCAGTTCGTCGCCTTGCGTGAGCTTCTTGCGCTTTTCTTCGAACGCGAGGTCGAACTGGTGGCGCTTTTCTTCGATCGAATTCTTGATCGCTTCGAGCTGTGCCGCTGCTTCTTCGTCCGCGAGGCGGATGTCGAACCAGTGGTAGTGGTCCAGATCTTCCAGGTAAGCCTGTTCGATCTTCGTGCCCTTCGCCAGCTTCTTCGGACCGCCGTTCGCGACCTTGCCGTCGAGCATACGTGCGAGACGCTGGAACGCGTCGCCTTCCACGATGCGCAGCTGGTCGTTCAGGTCGAGGCGATAGCGCTTCAGTTCATCGTCAATGATCTGTTGCGCACGCTTGTCGCGCTGAATGCCTTCACGCGTGAACACCTGGACGTCGATCACCGTACCGCTCATGCCCGACGGCACGCGCAGCGACGTGTCCTTCACGTCCGAAGCCTTTTCACCGAAGATCGCGCGCAGCAGCTTTTCTTCCGGCGTCAGCTGGGTTTCGCCCTTCGGGGTGACCTTACCGACCAGCACGTCGCCTGCTTCGACTTCCGCGCCGATGTACACGATGCCCGACTCGTCGAGACGGCCGAGTTGCACTTCAGCCAGGTTCGAGATGTCGCGCGTGATTTCTTCCGGTCCGAGCTTCGTGTCGCGAGCGACGACATTCAGTTCTTCGATGTGGATCGACGTGTAGCGGTCGTCGGCAACCACCTTCTCCGAGATCAAAATCGAGTCTTCGAAGTTGTAGCCGTTCCACGGCATGAACGCGATCAGCATGTTCTGGCCGAGCGCGAGCTCGCCCAGATCGGTCGATGCGCCGTCAGCCAGCACGTCGCCGCGTGCAACCTTGTCGCCCATCTTTACGATCGGGCGCTGGTTGATGTTCGTGTTCTGGTTCGAACGCGTGTACTTGATCAGGTTGTAGATGTCCACGCCGACTTCGCCGGCAACGGCTTCGTCGTCGTTCACGCGAATCACGATACGGCCTGCGTCGACGTAATCGACCACACCGCCGCGGAACGCCTGAACCGTCGTACCCGAGTCGACTGCCACCGTGCGTTCAATACCCGTACCGACCACGGCCTTTTCAGGGCGCAGACACGGCACAGCCTGACGCTGCATGTTCGAACCCATCAACGCGCGGTTCGCGTCGTCGTGCTCGAGGAACGGAATCAGCGATGCTGCCACCGACACGATCTGCGACGGCGCCACGTCCATGTACTGGATGCGGTCCGGCGTGACCATCAGCGTTTCGCCGGCTTCACGCGACGATACCAGTTCGTCGGTCAGCGAGCCGTCGGCAGCAACCGCCGCGTTCGCCTGAGCGATCACGTAACGGCCTTCTTCGATCGCCGACAGGTAGTCGATCTGATCGGTCACCTTGCTGTCCACGACCTTACGGTACGGCGTTTCGAGGAAGCCGTATTCGTTCAGGTGCGCGTACAGAGCGAGCGAGTTGATCAGGCCGATGTTCGGACCTTCCGGCGTTTCAATCGGGCACACGCGACCGTAGTGAGTCGGGTGCACGTCGCGGACTTCAAAGCCAGCGCGCTCACGCGTCAAACCGCCCGGGCCAAGTGCCGAGACACGGCGCTTGTGGGTGATTTCCGACAGCGGGTTCGTTTGGTCCATGAACTGCGACAGCTGCGACGAACCGAAGAACTCGCGAATCGCCGACGAAATCGGCTTCGAGTTGATCAGGTCGTGCGGCATCAGGTTTTCGCTTTCAGCCTGGCCGAGGCGTTCCTTCACAGCACGTTCGACACGCACGAGACCTGCGCGGAACTGGTTTTCGGCCAGTTCGCCGACGCAACGCACACGACGGTTGCCCAAGTGGTCGATGTCGTCCACTTCGCCCTTGCCGTTACGCAGCTCGACCAGGATCTTGATCGTTGCGAGGATGTCGTCGTCTTGCAGCGTCATCGGTCCGACGATCTCGTCGCGACCCACGCGACGATTGAACTTCATACGACCCACCTTGGACAGGTCGTATGCGTCTTCGCTGTAGAACAGACGGTTGAACAGCGCCTCGACCGCTTCTTCGGTCGGCGGTTCGCCCGGACGCATCATGCGGTAGATGGCGATGCGAGCGGCCATCTTGTCCGCGGTTTCGTCGATACGCAGCGTCGACGAGATGTACGGACCTTGATCCAGATCGTTCGTGTAGAGCGTCTGGATGTCTTTGATCTTCGCTTCGCGAAGCTTTTCGAGGACGGTTTCCGTGATTTCGTCGTTCGCGTTCGCGATAACTTCACCGGTGTCACCGTCGACAACGTTCTTCGCCAGCACGCGGCCGAGCAGATAGTCTTCCGGGACCGAGATGAACTTGGTCTTCGCGTTGTCGAGATCGCGAATATGCTTCGCGTTGATCCGCTTGTCCTTCTGGACAATCACGTTGCCATCACGGTCCGTGATGTCGAAACGTGCGACTTCACCACGCAGGCGCTCCGGCACGAATTCCATCTGCGCGCCTTCCGGCATCAGCGTGAAATTGTCGAACACGAAGAAGTTTGCGAGGATCTGTTCCGGCGTGAGGCCGATTGCCTTCAGCAGGATCGTAACCGGCATCTTGCGGCGACGGTCGACGCGGAAGTACAGCACGTCCTTCGGGTCGAACTCGAAGTCGAGCCACGAGCCGCGGTAAGGAATGATACGTGCGGAGAACAGGAGCTTGCCCGAGCTGTGCGTCTTGCCCTTGTCGTGTTCGAAGAACACGCCAGGCGAACGGTGCAGCTGCGAAACGATCACACGTTCCGTGCCGTTGATGACGAACGAACCGGTCGGCGTCATGAGCGGAATTTCGCCCATGTACACTTCCTGTTCCTTCACTTCCTTCACGACCGGCTTGCTCGGCGATTCCTTGTCGAGCAACACCAGACGCACTTTCGCGCGCAGGGCCGAGCAGTACGTCAAACCGCGCTGCTGACATTCCTTGATGTTGAATGCCGGCGGCGACAGCATGTAGCTGACGAACTCCAGACGAGCGAACCCGTTATGCGAAACGATCGGGAAAACAGAGGTAAACGCAGCTTGCAGGCCTTCCGGCTTGCGTTGCGTGGACGACGTGTCTGCTTGCAGAAACGTGCTGAATGATTCAAGCTGGGTAGCCAGCAGGAAAGGTACTTGGTGAACGATGGGGCGCTTCGCAAAACTCTTGCGAATGCGCTTCTTCTCGGTGAAGGAATATTGCATACGATCTCCGAATCACGGCGGGCATTGTTGTCGAGGCAGGATACCTTGATGAGACAACCCGAGTGTTCACCGACTGAGACCCGATGGCCGTCCGATGGCTTGAACGAGCCTAGAAGCTTGGTGGTTGGCCGCTACCAACCGCTGGCTGACGGCAGCGGATGCCTATGTTGCCCGCTACCCGACCAAACTTGCCTTCTGCAGTCGCTTCAGAAGACAAAGAGAATCGCCGGTCAATGTTGCCGAATGGCGGTTTTCTTTGGCTTCTGGGAGCTACGTTTTTGCCGAAACAACGTGCGAAAACGCGTCCCCCACAAAGCACAAAAAGGCCGGCGGTGAAAAACCGCCAGCCTTCGCACAACGCGCTGAAACTTACTTGATTTCAGCCTTCGCGCCGGCTTCTTCCAACTTCTTCTTGGCTTCTTCAGCAGCAGCCTTCGGTACCGCTTCCTTAACAGGCTTCGGTGCACCGTCAACCAGATCCTTCGCTTCCTTCAGGCCGAGACCCGTCAGTTCACGAACGGCCTTAATGACCGAAACCTTGTTCGCGCCGACTTCCGTCAGGTTGACCGTGAACTCGGTTTGCTCTTCAGCTGCAGCAGCAGCGCCGCCGCCTGCCGGGCCTGCCACTGCAACAGCAGCTGCCGACACGCCAAACTTTTCTTCGAACGCCTTGACCAGCTCGTTCAGTTCCAGAACCGACATCGAGCTTACTGCCTCGAGGATGTCTTCTTTTGCGATTGCCATTTGAAATACTCCTAAATTGAATTCGGATACAGCCAGCGATCAATCACGCTCGACTGAAGTGCATTACGCAGCGGTTTCTTCGCCTTGTTTCTTTTCTGCCAGCGCGGCCAGAGCGCGCGCAAAGCCGGAAACAGGTGCCTGCATAACGTACAACAGCTTGGAGAGCAGTTCTTCGCGGCTCGGGATGTTTGCCAGCGCTTGCACGCCAGCCTTGTCCATCACCTTGCCTTCGTAGGAACCGGCCTTGATGATCAACTTGTCATTGGTTTTGCCGAAGTCGTTGACGACCTTAGCAGCTGCAATTGCATCTTCCGAGATGCCGTAGATCAGGGGACCAGTCATCTGCTCTGCCAGCGGAGCAAACGGGGTACCTTCGACAGCGCGACGCGCCAGCGTGTTTTTCAACACGCGAAGGTAAACCTGTTGCTCACGCGCTTTCGCGCGCAGCTTGGTCAGATCGCCAACCGCGATTCCACGATACTCAGCCAGAACCACGGTCTGGGCTTTCGCGACTTGCGCGGCAACCTCAGCGACCACGGCCTGCTTGCTTTCTTTGTTAAGTGGCACGGTTAACCTCCAGATTCGATACACGCAGCGTGCGCCTTGTGTACCGCGTTCAATAACGGCGTCCGACCAGTCAGGAGTATTTCGACCGCCCGACATCCGCATTGCTGCGGACATCCGACGGTTTCATCACTACAAAACCTTTTCGGGTTCGCCATCTGCGTTGGCTTTGCATTAAGGACTCGCCTACCTGCTGCGTGCCCGCCAACGGTCTTTGACAACCGGTTGCGCAATGCAAACTGCCATTCCGCAACCGCCCAAAGCCCTTAAAACCGCCCCAACTTTCGTCGAGGCGATGAATTTTCTTACTGTGCTGCCAGCGATGCCTGGTCGACGCGAACGCCAACGCCCATCGTGCTCGACAGTGCAACCTTACGCAGGTAAACACCCTTGCTCGTTGCCGGCTTCGCTTTTTGCAGCGCGTCGACGAGAGCGTTCAGGTTGGTGCGCAGTGCCGTCGGTTCGAACGAAGCGCGGCCGATAGTAGCGTGGATGATACCGGCCTTGTCGACACGGAATTGCACCTGACCAGCCTTGGCGTTCTTCACTGCCGTTGCGACGTCCGGCGTAACCGTACCGACCTTCGGGTTCGGCATCAGGCCGCGCGGGCCGAGGATCTGACCGAGCGTACCGACAACGCGCATGGTGTCCGGCGAAGCGATCACGATGTCAAAGTCCAGCTTGCCGGCCTTGACTTGTTCAGCCAGATCTTCCATACCGACGACTTCAGCGCCTGCTGCACGAGCTTGCTCAGCCTTTTCGCCTTGTGCGAACACCGCGACGCGGACCGACTTACCGGTACCAGCCGGCAGAACGACCGAGCCACGGACCACTTGATCCGACTTCTTCGCGTCAATGCCGAGTTGCACTGCGACGTCGATCGATTCGTCGAACTTCGCGCTTGCGCATTCCTTCACGAGCGACAGAGCTTCGTCGATCGCGTACAGCTTCTGACGATCAACCTTGGCTGCAAATGCTTGCAGACGCTTCGAAAGCTTAGCCATTTACACGCCCTCCACGGTGATGCCCATCGAGCGGGCGCTACCAGCGATCGTACGAACCGCTGCGTCCAGATCAGCTGCCGTCAGATCGGGCATCTTGGTCTTGGCGATGTCTTCAGCTTGAGCGCGGGTGATCTTGCCAACCTTGTCGGTATGCGGCTTGCTCGAACCCTTATCGATCTTCGCTGCCTTCTTGATCAGAACCGTAGCCGGCGGCGTCTTCAGAACGAACGTGAAGCTCTTGTCCGCGAACGCGGTGATCACGACCGGAGTCGGCAGACCCGGCTCCAGCGCTTGAGTCTGCGCGTTAAACGCCTTGCAGAACTCCATGATGTTCAGGCCGCGCTGACCCAGTGCCGGACCGACCGGCGGCGACGGATTGGCTTTGCCTGCAGGAATCTGCAGCTTGATAAAGCCGATGATTTTCTTTGCCATGTTGGAACCTCTTTGGAACACCACATGAAAACATGCGGGGTTCAGTGAGTAGTAGCGCGCGTTCACCGAAATGGGCTACTTGCGCTCCTCAACAGCCATTACGCGGACCGTAAGCGCGAAATACGAAACGCACCAGTTGGTGCGCTCCGTAGAATTCTGGATTACAGCTTTTCGACCTGGCCGAATTCCAGTTCGACCGGCGTTGCGCGGCCGAAAATCGTAACGGAAACTCGGACACGCGACTTTTCGTAGTTCACTTCTTCGACGCTGCCGTTGAAATCCGTGAACGGGCCGTCCTTCACCCGCACCATCTCGCCCACTTCGAACAGGGTCTTCGGACGCGGCTTTTCCACGCCTTCCTGCATCTGCGACATGATTTTCTCGACTTCCCGAGGGGAAATCGGGCTCGGACGATTACGTGCACCGCCGACGAAACCAGTCACCTTTGCCGTGTTTTTCACGAGGTGCCACGTTTCGTCAGTCATTTCCATTTCCACGAGCACATAGCCCGGGAAGAAACGACGTTCGGTCACCGATTTGTGACCGCCTTTCACCTCGACGACTTCTTCGGTCGGCACGAGGATTTGACCAAACTGATCTTGCATGCCGGCACGTTCGATGCGCTCCTGAAGCGCACGTTGCACGCTCTTCTCCATACCGGAGTAGGCGTGCACCACGTACCAACGTTTTCCACTCGGGGATGCCGGAGTATCGCTCATATCATTTCCAACCCAGAATCACCGAGAAAATCGCCCATTCGATGGATTTATCACTAACCCAGAGAAAGATCGCCATGACGAACACGAAGCCGAACACTACGAGCGTTGTCTGGGTCGCCTCTTTGCGAGTGGGCCAGACAACCTTACGGACTTCCTTGTACGAATCTTTGGCGAAAGCGATGAAACTCTTGCCAGGCGCGGAGAGAAGACCGACTGCAACACCCGCGATCGCACCAACAGCCAAGGCGGCTCCGCGGACGTACCATTCCTGGCCACCGAGCCAGAAGAACCCCACGAACCCGGCCAAGACCAACAATACGCCCGCGACGAGCATCAGCTTGTCGCCGGATGTATTTACAGTTTCGACGGAAGGATTCGCCATAACACCTTAACGAAGCGCCACATTTGGCGCGAGAGTTGGCAGGGGCAGAGGGAATCGAACCCCCAACCTTCGGTTTTGGAGACCGACGCTCTGCCAGTTGAGCTATACCCCTAAACCATTTGGGGTTGACGACACCGCCAACCCCGAAACTACCGATCAACGAGAACTATCTGGCGTTACTCGAGGATCTTGGCAACCACACCTGCGCCGACCGTACGGCCTCCTTCGCGGATTGCGAAGCGCAGACCTTCTTCCATCGCGATCGGGTTGATCAGCTTCACCGTGATCGACACGTTGTCGCCCGGCATGACCATTTCCTTGTCCTTCGGCAACTCGATCGAGCCCGTCACGTCCGTCGTACGGAAGTAGAACTGCGGACGGTAGTTGTTGAAGAACGGCGTGTGACGGCCACCTTCGTCCTTGCTCAGCACGTACACTTCAGCCGTGAAGTGCGTGTGCGGGTTGATCGAACCCGGCTTCGCCAGAACCTGGCCACGCTCCACGTCTTCACGCTTCGTGCCGCGCAGCAGGATACCCACGTTGTCGCCTGCCTGACCCTGGTCGAGCAGCTTGCGGAACATTTCCACGCCCGTGCAGGTCGTCTTCACCGTCGGCTTGATACCGACGATTTCGATTTCCTCGCCGACCTTCACGACGCCGCGCTCAACGCGACCCGTCACCACCGTGCCGCGACCCGAGATCGAGAACACGTCTTCCACCGGCATCAGGAATGCGCCGTCAACTGCGCGCTCCGGCGTCGGGATGTACGTGTCCAGCGCGTCGGCCAGGTTCATGATCGCCACTTCGCCCAGCTCGCCCTTGTCGCCTTCCAGCGCCAGTTTGGCCGAGCCCTTGATGATCGGCGTGTCGTCGCCCGGGAAGTCGTACTTCGACAGAAGTTCGCGAACTTCCATCTCGACCAGCTCCAGCAGCTCAGCGTCGTCCACCATGTCGCACTTGTTCAGGAACACGATGATGTACGGAACGCCAACCTGGCGCGCCAGCAGGATGTGCTCACGCGTTTGCGGCATCGGGCCGTCGGCGGCCGAGCACACCAGGATTGCGCCGTCCATCTGCGCTGCGCCCGTGATCATGTTCTTCACATAGTCAGCGTGGCCCGGGCAGTCAACGTGTGCGTAGTGGCGGTTAGCCGTTTCGTACTCGACGTGTGCCGTGTTGATCGTAATGCCACGTGCCTTCTCTTCCGGCGCCGCGTCGATCTGGTCGTATGCCTTCGCTTCGCCGCCAAACTTCTGCGTCAGAACCGTCGTGATCGCTGCCGTCAGCGTGGTCTTGCCGTGGTCAACGTGACCGATCGTGCCGACGTTCACGTGCGGCTTGGTCCGCTCAAACTTACCCTTGGCCATTTTCGACTCCTAAGAGGATTTTTCCGTACGTTGCGCCGGGCGCAAACAATCACCGAGTACTTCTGGTGCCCATGGGCAGGATCGAACTGCCGACCTCTCCCTTACCAAGGGAGTGCTCTACCACTGAGCCACATGGGCGCTACTTCTATGTCGCTGGAGCGGGTGAAGGGAATCGAACCCTCGTCGTAAGCTTGGAAGGCTTCTGCTCTACCATTGAGCTACACCCGCAAGGACCCATGGATTCCCAACAACTGCTACAACTTGCATTCTGGTGGAGGAGGTTGGATTCGAACCAACGTAGGCGTAAGCCAACAGATTTACAGTCTGCCCCCTTTAGCCACTCGGGCACCCCTCCGCAGAGAACTGATGATTATGGGGGAACAACCGCTTGTTGTCAAGACTTGCTTGACCGTTCCAAACCCAAAGCTCTCACTTATATAGTGAGTTTTTCTACGCCGTAAACGCAGAAACCCCACCTTTTGGGGGTGGGGTTTCTGATACTGCAGGGGGAGCCTGACGATGACCTACTTTCACACGGGTAATCCGCACTATCATCGGCGTGGAGTCGTTTCACGGTCCTGTTCGGGATGGGAAGGGGTGGGACCGACTCGCTATGGTCATCAGGCTTTGACGGGTTGCTGCGTCGC
>NZ_LXKA01000056.1 GCF_001645125.1 Paraburkholderia ginsengiterrae
GTATAGTCATTGACGATCTTAAAAATGCCGTCTTCGTCGGGATTCTCGATGTGATCAATGCCGCTGAAACAGTGATAGTCCCAAATAAAGTTGGAATACTGGCCCGCGCGGGCAGGGAAGGTGTAGCGCGTCCAGCCTTCGCATTCAATGATGTTGTCATCGATTTGCGTGCGGTCATCCTGATTCACGCGCTGAACGCGAATACGTTCTTTTTCGTCTGCGCCCATTTTGTGGTTCACGACGACGTCGAGCAGCCCCGCAATGTTATTTTTTTGGAGCGCGTCTATCGCCGTCAGTAACTGGCGTTTATCGCCGTACTTTGTCGCGATAGTTCCTTTTTGGTCAAATTCGCCGAGGTCAAACAAGTCGTAGGTATCATAGCCTACGGAATAGCCGCCGGAGGCGCCTTTACAGGCGGGCGGTAGCCAGACCATATTGATACCGATATCATTCAGCCCATCAGCACGTTCCGCCAGCTCAGACCAGAGTTTACCGCCGTCGGGATAATACCAGTGGAAGTACTGCAATAACGTGGGGTTTTTCATCTTCCGTGCTC
>NZ_LXKA01000057.1 GCF_001645125.1 Paraburkholderia ginsengiterrae
ACCTGGTATTGCACGGCATTTGCCCAGTACTTCCAGTCGTGGCCCCCGGGCCCCCCCGCGTAGTCGTGCCGCACCCCGCGCTCGTCGAGCCGCTCATCAAGCGTGCGATTCGACTCCGCCAGCGAACCCTTCACACCGCAGTCCATCGTCCGCCCCTTCTTCGCGTTCCCGATCCTGCCCGCATTCGCCACAACCGCACCTTCCTGCCACCAGTCCACCTGCCGTACCGCCTCGCCCGAGTTCTCCCCGACCCCCTGCCCCTCTTGCCCACCACTCTCTCCCCCCCCCCCCCTGCTCCTCACCCCCGTTCCCCTCACCATCCCCGTTCACCCGCTCCAGCCCCTGCTCTGCGCTTTGCTCCCCTGAGTCACACACTCCCACCTGCCCTCCTCCCGCAGCCTGCTACTAACGTTCCCCCCATTGCCTACTCCACCACTGCATGAACCGGTCCCTGTCCACCTCTTGCTCTGCGCTCTAAGTGCATCCTGTCGATCTCCCGCGTTGCCGTCTCACTGACAACTTGTCGATCAGCGCCCCGCTGCCTACTACCCCAC
>NZ_LXKA01000058.1 GCF_001645125.1 Paraburkholderia ginsengiterrae
CTAGGGTAGAGAGAGGAGGAGGGAGCAACACAAGCGAGGGCGGGACGGGTGCCGCGGGCACTGGGGAAGGGGCGTGCGGGGTCGAGTCGGGACAAGACCGGGGAGGACTGGGGAAGTGGGACCGGGCGGGAGCGGGGTAGGGGGAGGGAGGGGGCGGGAGGCGACGGGGAGAAAGGGGGAGAAGGCGGGGGACGGGGAGGCAGCGGCAGGGGGGAGTGAGTGGGAAAGGCGCGGAGGGAAGGGAAGGTGAAGCTCAGAAGGATGGTGGGCAAAGAGGGGGAGCGGGAGGCGGGGAGGGCGAGCGCACGGGCAGGCCGGGGGGAGCGGGGGGGGGGGCGCGGCGTGGCGGGAGGGCAGGAGCGCGCGGGGGCGGTCGGCGCCGGAGAGCGAGGGTGCCGCCAGGGGCGCGGGGCGCGCGGGGCTGGCGAGCCCGGCGAAACGATCGTCGCCTGTGCCCACCGCGGTCGGCGATGGCGGGGGGCAGCCATCCTCGTGGTGTGTGGTCAACTCGGGCGCTGGGGGACGGCGGTCGAAGCGTACAGCCTCGTTGTGCG
>NZ_LXKA01000059.1 GCF_001645125.1 Paraburkholderia ginsengiterrae
GACGGGCATGTGGGCTGTGGGGGGGGACGGTGCAGGAGTGCGTGGACGCGGCAGGACGAGCAAAGCGCGGAGGATGGGAGGATGCAGGCCGCGGGGCACGGACGGATGGGCCGGCGGGAGTGTCCGGAGAGGGAGGGCCGAGTGATGTTCTATTGGGCGGGAGGCGGGGACAGGCGAAGTCGGGGCGGTGGGTGGCGAAACGCGAGAAGCGGTGAGCGAGGGTCGGGGAGCGGGGGTGAATGGACGGCGAACGCGGGGGAGGCGGGGCAGCGGGCCGGGCGGCGAGCTCGGTTGCATGTGACAGCCAGTCTGCAAGCACACCAACAAGGCCGCACACATGGACGGAGACTGCGCGTGATTGTACGCAGCGCACGGGCGTGACCGGAGGTTAGGCGAGAAGCCGCGTAACTGGTACGTGCTCACGTGGCAACTGACGCCGTTGCGGTGCATTGTCAACAGCCTGCAGGCGATGCAACTACTTGCGTTCGTCGCGGTATTTGTGTGAACCCCCAGCAGCGCGTTGTACAACGAAGTCCAGGGCGTCAGCAGAAAC
>NZ_LXKA01000060.1 GCF_001645125.1 Paraburkholderia ginsengiterrae
GCGCGCGTCGTTGCAACAGCAGATCACGCTGACGCAACCTCTTTCCGCTGCTCAGGCCCGTCACCTCTCCATCACCGAAGCCCGCTTCACCGCCGTTGGCCTATCTCAACTCGACTTTCGCAGCCAGCGCACCCTGCTTGCGGAGAACCCCGCCGCGTTGCCGCCCCTCCCCCACCACCTCGCCGCAACCGACCACCAACTTTCCATTCTTCTCGTTATCCCCCCCTCCCAACCCTCCCTCCGTCATCCCCTGCTCTCCGCCCCCCCTTTCCCCCACGACCCTCCCCGCCACCTGCCCCCCGGCCCCACCCGCGCACCCGGCACCCGCACCAGCCTACCCACTCTGACGGCGCCGTCCGCTGCCACCGTCGCGACCGGCCGTCTCGCCCCCGCTCGTGCCACTACGCATCTTCCGCAAGGCCTGAACGACCGCCGGCTGCACACCACTCTCGCATCGCTGGCACCACGCTGCCGTCGACCTCATCGTGCGCTGTGCGCCCACCGCCCACTGCTGTCACAGCACACACTCACTATTCTCGACAAGCACGCGTC
>NZ_LXKA01000061.1 GCF_001645125.1 Paraburkholderia ginsengiterrae
GGCCTGCTGATCGAGCAGCGTCTGCAGGAATTCAAGGTGCCGGTCACCGTGGTCGGCGCATCGGCCGGTCCGGTCATCACGCGCTTCGAAGTCGAGCCGGCGCTCGGCGTGCGCGGCAGCCAGATCGTCGGCTTGATGAAGGACCTGTCGCGCGGCCTTGGGCTGACCTCGATCCGCGTGGTCGAAACGATTCCCGGCAAGACCTGCATGGGCCTCGAGTTGCCGAACGCCAAGCGCCAGACGATCCGCCTGTCGGAGATTCTCGAAGCCGGCGTCTATCAGAACTCGCATTCCCAGTTGACGCTGGCGATGGGCAAGGACATCACCGGTCATCCGGTAGTCGCCGATCTGGCCAAGGCGCCGCACATGCTGGTCGCGGGTACGACCGGCTCGGGCAAGTCGCTCGCGATCAACGCGATGATCTGCTCGTTGCTCTACAATGCGCCCCCCGAAGAAGTGCGCCGCATCAGCACCGACCCGAAGATGCTGGACCTGCCGGTCTACGCAGGCATTCCGCATCTGCCCCCGCGCGGCGCCCCCGCACTGCCCCT
>NZ_LXKA01000062.1 GCF_001645125.1 Paraburkholderia ginsengiterrae
GGAGGAGGAGGGTATGGATGGAGGAAGGAGGTCGAGAGGGAGGAGAAGGGTAGCAGAGAGGGAGTAGTGAGAGGGTGGGGACAGGAGAGGAGGGATAAGAGGGCGAGATAAAAGAGATAGACGCGGAGAAGGGGCAGCAAAGGGGCGGGAATAGAGGAAGCTACGTAGGAGGGGAGAAACAGGAGAGCGGTGACAAGAAGGTAGAGCGAGAAGGAGCGGGGGAGAAGGGGCAAGCAAGAGACTGTGGTGCTGAATGATGTGCGATCGAGGGGCAGGGAAGGGAGGGGCGGAGAGACAGCGGGACAGGGGAGGCAGGGAGGGGATGGGGGAAGGGGTACGGGGTGGGAGGGGGGGAGGGAGGGGGGGGGGGAGTGGGGGAGCGAGCAAGGCCGGGGGCGCCGAGCGAGCGGCGGATGAAGCGCTGATGGATGACACTGTGAGCATTCTGGAAAGCACAGGGCGCGGCGCTCGTCACGAGCAGCGCGCCACCGGTAAAAGGACACACTGCGGGTCGAGATCGGGAAGCGGGCATGGCGACGGCCTCGCGACG
>NZ_LXKA01000063.1 GCF_001645125.1 Paraburkholderia ginsengiterrae
CGCATGCACTGCTTTCGGCGAGCCCTGTGTCGTCGTACTACTGCTCGGACAGAAAATCGCACTCGCCCGCGGCATTGCAGGTCAGCACGAGGTCCGGCAACGCTTCGGACAACGTGCGGTACTGCTGCACGCTATCGCCCAGCAGCACGGCTCCGTCCGACGCCCGTTGCTAACACTCCTCTGTCCGCCCCTGCTCGATCGCTTCCGCTAGTCAATCGACGTCATCGCCGTATTCCCGCCACAAGTCGGCCCTCCCCGCCCGCACACCCCCCCCACCCCCGCAATCGCACCTCTCTTCAGTGCACCCCCACCGGCGACCTTTGCCCTGCCTGCCACACTCCCGGACGTCGCACTGCGCCTCATCCCCGACCCCACGCCCCCCCGCACTCACCCCTCACACCTCCTCCTCACGCGAACCCACCACTCACCTGCTCCTTACCTCCTCTCCGAAATCTCACCTATCCGCCCCCATACCGCTCCTCCATCGTCTCCCATCTCGCCACGTTGCTTCACCCCTGTGCACGTCACACGTCGCTTCCTCTACATCCCA
>NZ_LXKA01000064.1 GCF_001645125.1 Paraburkholderia ginsengiterrae
GAGGTTGCGGTGGGGGGGGGGGTAGGCAGGGGAGGGAGGCTGCGGCGGCGGCGGAGGGTGGGGGGCGAGGAACTGGGGTGGAGGCCGTGGCTGTGGCTGGCGATGCGCGGCGGAGGGATCGCGTGGCGGCACGGCGGGCATGTGCGGGTGACGGCGGCGACGGAGAGCGGTGCGAGAGGCGCGGTGGCGAGCGGACAGAGAGTAGGAAGGTGGTGGGCGGTGGGAGGAGGTGGAGGGTGGTGGAACGTGGTGAAGCTGGGCGCGTGGAACGTGAGGAGGGAAGGGGGGGGTGAAGGAAGGCAAGGGACCAGGGCATGACGGAGAACGGCACGGGGAGCGGGAAGCGGGGGCTGTGCGGAACGGTCGGCGAGCTAGGGGCCGGGCGCGGCGAGGACGGCGTGCGCGGGGGGGGGCAGAGTGGCGAGCGGGCCAGGACGGGCTGGACGCGCCACGCGCCGACGCGGCGCGCCGCGTTGCTGCTGCCGCGCAGTACGGAGAAGGTCGCGCAGGCGCTCGCCATCTGTCACGCGGCTTATCAGCCCGTGGT
>NZ_LXKA01000076.1 GCF_001645125.1 Paraburkholderia ginsengiterrae
CAACCCATCATCTGGCGAAGCGCCGAAAAGTTGGTCTCGCGGACCTGGCACGCGAAAAGGTCTTCTGGTTCGAACGGGCGCGACAGCCCGCGTTCTACGACCACTGCCAGGCGGTTTTCTCACGCCATGGGTTCGCCCCGTCAAAACTGAGGGAGCCATCGGACCATCACGTTCTACTGGGCGACGTCGCGAACGGACGTGGTATAGCCCTGCTGCCGAAATCGTTCACCGCCTTGAAGCGGGCAGGCGTCGTCTACAGGTCGCTGGTCGAGGGCGAGGCACTATCGGTTGGCATCGGACTCGCGTCGCACGCCGATCGGCCAGGCGTACGAGAAACACTGGCAGCAGCGGCAGAAGTGAACCAGCCGAGGGTTTCAATGGCCTGTCGAATTGCTTGACCTCTGTGGGCCAGGAGCGATCATTCGACACTACGACCTAGATCGTCGACACGCATTAGCGGGCTCGGTGTCAAATGAGCAAACAGTACCCGCGACTGCCTGAGCAGCCGATTTCGATTTCATTGGCCGAATGCAGTAGCCGTCCGCTCCCGCGATTGGAGCACGACTGACGTACCGGGTTTCCGCCGGACACCTGGCGCCTAGGCGGTGCCCAGGCGTGATTCGGCAATCCGCTTCAGATCGTCGGGAGTTGAAGCAGATTCAGCTAGCTGCTTAAGCAAGTCCCTGGCTCTCATTTCGTCTTTCTGACCACCATCGCCAAGCGTCAAACTCGTCGCCAGGTTAAGTATCGACCGGGGCAATCCGCGCGAGGCCAAAGCCTCGAGCAGCTGACGAGCTACTTCAGGTTCCCGGTTTCGGTTGCCGCTTAGCAACTCATCCGCAATCGACTCTACAAACTTCAGCGAGCTTTCGTTTTCCGTTCTGTGTATGCCAGCTACGAGCGCTCGTTCGAAGTGGCCAACGGAATGTTGCCCGACGTGAGCCAACGTACTCAGCGCCTCTTGAAAACTCAGATCTTCCTTTGAGCCGGCAAATGGCGTTTCTATCGGGTGCGCGCCCTCGTCACGCGCGTTCGCGGCCGATGGTTGCCACCATCGGACAAAGTCGTCCGCGGATTCACCGTGAAGGTCAATCGAAGATGCGGCCAATTGAGACGCCTGATATACGCGTCTCGCGGTCAGTGTCGCGCTGTCACACGCTTCGTCGAGTGCGGAAGCTTCTTCGCTGCCCAGCTCGCTGTGGAGGGCGGTCCAGTCGCTATAGCCGAAGACTTCGGAGGTGACTTGTCGCGCCTGCGATTCCTTTAGCGAAAGGCGGTATTTGAGCCGATTGGCGGCCCGTGTCGGGATAGACGCGTTCTGGAAGTAGATACGCATGGCTTTGGTCCGAGTATCCGTGCGGACGAGACTCCACAGCAGGCACGGAATCGAAATGGACTGTGAGGCCGCGGGGCGTGGCGCCCAGTCAAAAAATACCGTCGGTTTCTCATGCAGTCAAGCCTTACGCCTGCGGCCAAGGTCGTTGACTGTGGAAAAAACCTGTTCCCGTGATGCGGAAACTAGCTGGTTACCCACCGAGTTCGGGTGCGATCCATTCAGGATCGGGCAGCGAGCGGCCTGATTGAGACGTTCGACAGTGCCGCATACATCGTCAACAATGCAATGTCTGTCCGTTTGTCTGTCTGGACGCGACCTATTGCATTCGACTTAAAGTAACCGATAGCGTCGCCGATTTACTTCAGTGTCGATATCAGGATTCACATATGTCCCGCTCCGAGCGTCTTCTTCATCTCCTGCAAGTGTTACGTCGTTACCGACGTCCCGTGCGTGGCCAAGCCCTGGCCGAGGAACTCGGCGTGAGCATCCGCACGCTATACCGGGACATTGCCAGTTTGCAGGCGCAAGGAGCAATGATCGAGGGAGAACCGGGCGTTGGTTACGCGATGAAACCGGGTTTCATGCTGCCGCCCATGATGTTTCGCTCAGAGGAACTCGACGCCCTGGTTCTTGGCATGCGCTGGGTGGCCGATCGCTGCGACAAGACGCTCTCGTCCGGTGCGCTGAGCACGCTTGCGAAGATAGCCGCCGTACTGCCCGCTGAACTGCGTCGCGAACTGGAGGAGTCTTCGCTACTAGTCGGCGCGCCGTTGAAGAGACCAGCCCACAAAGTCTCACCTGACCTTCTGCGTACCGCAGTCCGAGAAGAGCATAAGCTCAATATTACATACGTGGACGCCAGTGGTATTCAATCGCAGCGTGTCGTTTGGCCCTTTGCCTTGGTGTATTTCGACCAAGCGCGGGTCCTGATGTGTTGGTGCGAGCTTCGAGCTGATTTTCGGAATTTCCGTTCGGACCGAATCTCGAACGTCGAGCCGTTGGAAGAGCGCTACCCCAAAAGGCGGTCAACACTGCTTCATGAGTGGCGTAGGCTCAATCTCGTCGCCAGCCGCACAATACTGCCAGAATCTGACAGTATCGACCATTAGACTGAGCTTCCTTTCTTGGTCAGGAGCTCAAAATGAAGTTCGCATCGGTTCGTGTAGTTACCCGGGATATCGATGGACAGGTGGAGTTTTATCAAAGGCTTTCCGGTATCGAGGCTGTACGTCCGGCGGATGGATTTGCGGAAATACGATTCGGAGGAGCAACGCTTGCGATATCGTCTGAGCATCTAATCGAGCTTTTCAATGTCGGCGCTGCCACTGCGGCTGCAAATCAATCGGCGATCCTGGAGTTCGAAGTGGAGGACGTTGACGCGGTGTTTGAGCGGATGTGCGCCTGCGGGACGAACATCGTAATGCCCACGACGTTGATGCCGTGGGGCAATCGCTCCCTTTTGCTGCGCGACCCGGACGGCAATCTCGTCAACATATTTTCTCGTCCCAAGAATTGAGGAAACCCGCCGTCACGACTGCCCGACTAGTCTTCATTGCATCACGCGGGATTCTTTACGAATCAGTTTACGGCATTGCAGTGCTGCCACACGTACACGCCTGCGTCGTCGTTCTTCCTGTTTGGAATTGCGCTCCTTAGTCAGATTGAGCGCGGCAACTCCGCATCAAACCGCCACCAACTCCCGCGCGCCTACTTTCGTCGGCGCAGTTACCGAACCGCCTCGCCGACCGGCAAAAGAAGAAGCCCCACTCCCCGTCTGGAACACAGCCACTGCCGAGGTCAATCTGCGAGCCTGGTCCTCAAGCGAACTGGCCGCGGCGGCGGCCTGCTCGACAAGCGCTGCATTCTGCTGGGTCACCTCATCCATCTGCGAGACCGCGAGATTAACCTGATCGATGCCGGTGCTCTGCTCGATTGCCGCCGCCGCGATCTCACTCATGATCGAACTCACACGAGCAATCGCGTCGACGATCTCGGTCATCGTCGAGCCCGAGCGTTGAACCAGTTGCGAGCCGGCCTGCACCCGTGCCGTCGATTCGTCGATCAAACCCTTGATCTCCTTGGCCGCCGCGGCGCTTCGCTGCGCCAGCGAACGCACTTCGCCCGCCACCACCGCAAAGCCGCGTCCCTGCTCGCCCGCGCGGGCCGCTTCGACCGCCGCATTCAGCGCAAGAATATTGGTCTGGAACGCGATCCCTTCGATCACACCGACGATGTCGGCAATGCGCCGCGAGTCGTCGACGATACCGTGCATCGTGCCCACCACCTGCTCCGTGAGATCGCCCCCTTGCGCAGCCAGACTCGACGCACCCTGCGCGAGCGAGCTGGCCTGCTTCGCGTTGTCGGCCGTCTGCTTGACCGTCGAAGTAAGCTGCTCGATGCTCGCAGCCGTTTCTTCAAGCGACGCCGCCTGCTCCTCGGTGCGTTGCGACAGGTCGGAATTGCCTGCGGCAATCTCGCTCACGCCGGTGTCGATGGATTCCGTGCCTTGCCGCACCGAGTTCACGGTCTCGATCAGCGATTCCTGCATCTTGCGCAACGCAGCCGCGAGGCGGCCCATTTCGTTGTCGCCCGTCACGACGATCCGGCCCGTCAAGTCGCCGCCCGCGATTCGCTGAAACTGCGCGATGGTGGCATCGACCGGACTGACGATCGCGCGCACCAGCACCGCGCGGCCGATCCACGAAGCCAGCAGCGACACCGCTATACCCACCGCCACCGCAATGCATATGGCATAGAACAGATCTTGTGCCTCCTGATAGCGTTGCGCGCCGTGGTCGAGCTGCAACTGTTCGAGCGCGAGCATCGCCTTTTCGTACGCGCTGTAGAGCGATGGCAGCTTATGCGCCTGCAATTGCTGGAAGGTGGTCCTGTCGCCGGCCTTGAGCGCGGCAAGAGCCGGATCGACGCCTTCGTGCAGGAAGGTGTCGCGCTTGTCCTGCATGTCCTTGATGAGACGCTGCTCGTCAGCGTCCGTGCTGGCGCGGCTCAAATAGTGAGCAAGGCGGTCGTTAGATGCTTTCTGGTACTGATCGAAACGCTTGAGCACGGCGTTCGCGCCATCCTGATCGTTCAGGTCTACGAGCGAGGCATACGTCGCCAGCGCCAGGCGCAAGCGCAACAGTTGTCCCGCGCTGCCTTCGAGGTCGGCGACAGCGGGTGTGTCCACGGTGTACATCTGCTGCAGCGACGCATTGCTCGAACGCAGCGACAACAGTCCGGCCGCGGCGCCAAACAGCAGCACGACGCCGAAGAACGCGATCAAGAGGGTGAGGCAGGTGCGAATCGACAGATTTTTCAACATCGGGCTTGTCTCCGTTGGGCTGCCTGACCGCATGTTCAGTAAAGCCTCGGCCACGCGTGCTGCGCCCAAGCCCGGTCGGCCAGGTCCGCAACCATTGTCTGAATTTAAGCGAATGCCACATATAAGGACTACGGCGGAAAAACAAAAAACTTTATGGCCGATAGCGCATACGCCTGCGATAGATCAACATACGAGCGGAAGCGAACGCTGCTTCAGGCCCGGCGTGGCGAGACTACCCGGGTGTTCGGCGGGCGGTGGATAACGGAAAGTCATGCGGGTGGTTTGACGGAGCACTGCGATGGCGGAAATAGGCGCGGCTGTGCTGGTGTTCGTGATATTGGTCGCCGCGACTGGCATCGGCGTATGGGTGCGGCCGCTGCTGCCCGAAGAGCACAAGGCGCACGAAACCGTGCAATTGATCCAGTTGGTAATCGGCATGCTGGTGACGTTCGCCGCACTGGTGCTTGGCTTGATGACGGCGTCCGCCAAGGCCAGCTTCGATACCACCTCGAATGATTTGCGCACCTACGCAGCCGATCTGATCGAATTCGATACGACCTTGCGGCAATACGGTTCGGATACCGATATTGGCCGGAGTCTTTTGCGGCAATACACCGCTGCCGCCATTGCATCGACGTGGCCTCACGAGCCGGTCCCCAGCGGCGACTATCCGAAAGATATTGGCACTCAGGACAATTCTCAGAGGCTGGAGAACGTGCAGCTCGGCGATATGTTGACCGCCGTGGGACGGGAGTTGCGGCGACTGCACGCGCAAGATCCGTTGCAACAGCGCGCGCTCGACGACGCGCTGTTGCAATACCGACGCGTAGTGGACGCGCGTTGGAAAATCATCGAGGAAGCGCACAGCACGATTTCACAGCCTTTCTTCACGACGCTGACGTTCTGGCTGGGCGTGATTTTTCTGAGTTTCGGCTTGATTGCGCCGCGTAATACGCTGGCGCTGGTGACTATTTCGCTTGGGGCGGTGTCGATTGCGTCCGCGATCTATGTGATCGTGGATCTGGATACGCCGTTTACGGGGCCGATTGTGGTTTCCAGCACGCCTCTGCGAGATGCGCTGGAGCATTTGAGGCGTTGAGGATTGCCTGGCTTTGAACCGGCGAATGTTTCGATCACGTGGCAGCAATCTGAAGTGAGTCGCCCGCAAGTTGATCATCGCCACTTTGCTTTATTCGACATTTCGACTATTATCGAATCATGGAAACAAACCAGACCATCGCCGCTCTGTCGGCACTCGCGCACGAGTCCAGACTCGCAATCTTTCGCGCCCTGGTACAAGCGGGGCCCGAAGGTATGCCCGCCGGCCAGATCGCCACGCTGCTGGATGTTCCGCCGTCGTCCCTCTCCTTCCACCTGAAGGAGCTGGCTCACGCGCAACTCGTCACCAGCAGGCAGGAGGGCCGGTTCGTCTTCTACTGCGCGAACTTCGCAACCATGAATGGCCTGCTGGCCTATCTCACCGAGAACTGCTGTGGTGGCAACCCCTGTTCGCCTGCATCAGCGTGCTCACCTTCCAGGGAGAAGCAGTCATGAAGCGCTTTCACGTTCACGTCGCCGTCACGGATCTCACCGCCAGCATCCGCTTTTATTCGGCGTTGTTCGCGGTTGAGCCTACCGTCGTCAAGAACGACTACGCGAAGTGGATGCTCGACGACCCACGCGTCAATTTCGCTATCTCACAGCGCGGCGCCACGCCAGGCCTCGACCATCTGGGCGTGCAGGTCGACGACGAAGCCGAACTGGCCGAGATGCACAGCCGGCTGGAAGGCGCCGCATTGCCGGTCGACGCGCAGATAGGCACCGCCTGCTGCTACGTCAAGTCGAACAAGTACTGGACCGTTGATCCGCAGGGCATCGCATGGGAGTCATATCACACACTGAACGACATCCCCGTGTTCGGCGAATCGCTTAGTACGCAGACCACTGCGCCAGCTTCCGAAGTTGCTGCATGCTGCGCGCCATCGTCGGGCAAACCCGTCGGCATTCCGGTCAAGTCTTCGTCGTGCTGCTGAGTCCTGCGCACGATCCAATGGGGAAAGTATGACCACCAACGTATTGATCCTTTGCACGCACAACTCGGCCCGCAGTGTGCTGGGCGAAGGCATGCTGAATCATCTGGCTGAGAAGCTGGGCAAGAACGTGCGCGCCTTCAGTGCGGGCAGCGCACCGGGCGGACGTCTCAATCCGTTCGCCGTCGAGGCACTCACGCGCGTGGGTATCGACGTGAGCGGCTACCACAGCAAGAGCTGGGACGAGTTTGCCGGCGACGGTGCGCCTGCGATGCGTGTCGTCATTACTGTCTGCGATAGCGCGGCCGCCGAGACGTGCCCCTACTGGCCGGGCAGTCCCGTCAAAGTTCACTGGGGCTATGCGGATCCATCTGTCGCACCAGGCGGCGACGAAGGCAGGCGCGTTGCGTTCGAACTTACCCGTCAGGCGATCGGATATCGGATGTTGCAGCTTCTCGCACTGCCGCTGGACACGATGAGTAACGACGAACTCCAGCGCGCGCTGACCGCTATTTCCGAATCATGACCACCGTGATTGCTCTTAAGCGCAAGGTTCTCGCCGAACTCGCGGGAACCGCCCTGCTGCTTGCGGTCGTGATCGGCTCCGGCATCATGGCCGAACGGCTCGCCGGCGGCAATGTGGCGATAGCCCTCCTTGCCAATACGCTCGCGACTGTCGGCGGACTGTATGTGCTGATCGAGGTCTTTGGACCCTTGAGCGGCGCGCATTTCAATCCGGCCGTCAGCGCCGTCATGACACTGCGTGGCGAGTTGCCGGCGCGTGAACTGCTGCCGTATATCGCCGCACAGCTGGTCGGCGCACTATTCGGCGCGTCGCTTGCACACGCGATGTTCGATTTGCCCATCGTCGAGCTATCGAGCAAGGTTCGCACGGGTACCGGCCAATGGATTGCCGAAGCCGTGGCGACTGCCGGCCTGCTGCTGGTCATCCTGCGTGCCCCCGCCGGACGCGCGTCGATCATGGTAGCGGCGTACATCGGCGCCGCGTACTGGTTCACCGCGTCAACGTCGTTCGCGAACCCGGCCGCAGCATTCGGCCGCATGTTCAGCGACAGCTTTGCGGGCATTGCGCCATCCAGCGTGCCCGGTTTCATCCTTGCCGAACTGATTGGCGCGGCAATTGGCCTCGGACTGCATACGGCGTTTGAACCGCGCGCGCAACGTCTTGACCACCCGAACCTGATCGAGTCCTCTGGTGAACACGGAGACACTCGCTGACGCTGGCGACCCCGGCTATGTACCTTTCCGGTTGAGGTCATCCAGCGCCCTGAATCCCGGATACAAAAAGAAAAACCCCACCAGAAGGCGGGGTTGATCTTTACAGTTCTCGCTTACGGGTGGTCAGAACGGAATATCGTCATCCATCTCATCAAACCCGCCGCCAGCCGGCGCGCTCGGACGGCTGGAACCACCACCCGCGCCACCGCCGCTGCCGCCACGCGAACCACCACCCGACATCGCACGGCCACCACCACCGCCGCCGCTACGCTCCGACGGCTCACCACGGCTGTAGCCACCTTCGTCGCCACCGCCCATCGAGCCGCCGCGGCCACCCAGCATTTGCATCTGTTCTGCAACGATTTCCGTCGAGTAACGGTCGGTGCCGTCTTGCGCCTGCCACTTACGGGTACGGATGCGCCCTTCCAGGTACACCGACGAACCCTTCTTCAGATATTCGGACACGATTTCCGCGAGACGGCCGAAAAACGACACGCGGTGCCATTCGGTGGCTTCCTTCATTTCGCCGGACGCCTTGTCCTTGTAGCGATCCGTCGTTGCAAGGCGGATGTTCGCCACTGCGTCGCCGCTCGGAAGATAACGGACTTCCGGATCGGCTCCGAGATTGCCGACGAGAATGACCTTGTTCACGGATGCCATGAGTTTCTCCTGTTGATCGCATTGCGGGCGGCGCGGCGAGTCACAATTCGTGCCTCAAGGCCGACAGGCCGGAGACCGGAACCGCGCCTCTGCCCGCCGCCGGGTGAGTTCTGGGTGAGTTCGGGATGCGCCGTATTACGCTTTGCGCGGCGGCTGTTTCATCTGTGCGGCGATTATAAGCCAGCACAACACCAGCCCCGAGCACGTAAAAAACACGGCGCTCTGCCCGTCCGCTTTCAGCAGCCAGCCGCCGACCACGCCGCCCAGCGCAAGACCGATCGACTGCGTGGTGTTGTACACGCCGGCGGCCGCGCCCTTGCGGGTTCCAGGCGCCAGTTTCGACACCAGCGAAGGCTGCGAAGCCTCAAGAATATTGAAGCCCAGAAAGTACACAAAAAGGATCGCCGCCACACTCAGAATCGTATGCGGAGCGACGCCCAATAACAACTGTCCGATCAGGATAAGACCAATCGCGGACAGCAGCACGACCTTCATTTTGGCGCGCTTTTCAGCGGCAATGATCGCCGGCACCATCATCACGAACGAAAGGCCCATGACCGGCAAATAGACCTTCCAGTGCGATGCGACCGGCAGGCCGCCGGCTTCGAGAATACGCGGCACGACGAGGAACAGCGCGGTTTGCGTGGCGTGCAGCACGAGCACGCCGAAGTTCAGGCGCAGCAGCTCGACGTTGTGCAGCACTTCGGCGAACGGCGCGCGCACGTGCACGGGCTTCGGCGCATCGGGCACGATCCACAGCACCACGCCGATCGCCACGATCGAGAAGATGCCGACCAGCGTGAACAGGCCGCTCATGCCGACCCACTGGAACACGATCGGCGCGCCCACGATCGCCACCGCGAACGACACGCCGATGCTGCCGCCCACCATCGCCATCGCCTTGGTGCGGTGCTCTTCGGCGGTGAGATCGGCGATAAACGCAATCACCGCGGACGACACCGCGCCCATGCCCTGAATGACCCGGCCGACGATGATCCACGTCATGTCGTGCGCGCCGGCCGCCACGAAGCTGCCGATCGCGAAGACCAGCAGGCCGGTGGCAATCACCGGTTTGCGGCCCACCTTGTCGGAGACCCAGCCGTAAAAGATGTACAGCATGGACTGCGTCACGCCGTACGCGCCGAGCGCGATCCCGACCAGCAGCACGTTGTCGCCGCCTGGGATGGTTTTCGCGTAGATCGAGAACACCGGCATGATCATGAACAGACCGAGCATGCGCAGCGCGAAGATGGCGGCAAGCGACACGGTCGCGCGCAGTTCGGGCGCAGTCATGCGTGAGGAGACAGCAGACGGATTGGACATCGGGAGCGTTCTTTGAATGAGCTGGGCGGCACACCGCGGGCGGGCACAGCGGCAAAACGGCGGCAACGGACACAGCGGCGCGCCTTGCCACGGGACAGCGGGCATGCAGGCGGCGCGGCGCTCGAGCCGGCGGCCTTGCTGCGCGCCTTCGCCGGCGCCTCGCGGTGCCTTGTGCTCGCGGAAAACAGCCCCAGTTAGACCTTATCCCCGCAGCACTGAACCGCTGCCTTACAGCTTGCCTCAGCGACTCTTCGGGCTGTCAGGAAGCCGTAACGGCGGTCTTGAAAAGTCGTTATAGTAGCAGGTTTGGTTCCTTCCTCTTTCCGCCAGTTCATGGAATAAATCCGTGGAACAAATCCGTATTCGTGGGGCTCGCACCCACAACCTGAAGAACGTCAACCTCGACTTACCCCGTCACAAGCTCGTCGTTATCACGGGCCTTTCCGGCTCGGGCAAATCGTCGCTGGCGTTCGACACGCTCTATGCGGAAGGACAACGGCGCTACGTCGAAAGCCTGTCCGCCTACGCGCGCCAGTTCCTGCAATTGATGGAGAAACCGGATGTCGACCTGATCGAAGGCCTGTCGCCGGCGATTTCGATCGAACAGAAGGCGACCTCGCACAATCCGCGCTCCACGGTCGGCACCGTTACCGAGATTCACGACTACCTGCGGCTATTGTTCGCACGGGTCGGCACGCCTTACTGTCCGGACCACGAAATTCCGCTGGAAGCGCAAAGCGTCTCGCAGATGGTCGACGCCGCGCTAGCGTTGCCGGAAGACACCAAGCTGATGATCCTCGCGCCGGTGGTGGCGAACCGCAAGGGCGAGCACGTCGAACTGTTCGAGGAAATGCAGGCGCAGGGCTTTATCCGTTTCCGGGTGCGCTCGGGCGGCGGCACCGCGAACGAAGGCGTCGCGAAGATCTACGAAGTCGATTCGCTGCCGAAGCTGAAAAAGAACGACAAGCACACCATCGACGTCGTGGTGGACCGCCTGAAGGTGCGCCCCGACATGAAGCAGCGCCTTGCCGAATCGTTCGAAACGGCACTGCGTCTCGCCGACGGCCGCGCGATCGCGCTCGAAATGGACACGGACAAGGAGCATCTGTTCAGCTCGAAGTTCGCCTGCCCGATCTGCTCGTATTCGCTGCAGGAACTGGAGCCGCGTCTCTTCTCGTTTAACAATCCGATGGGCGCCTGCCCGGAATGCGATGGCCTCGGCCAGATCACCTTCTTCGATCCGAAGCGGGTGGTCGCGCATCCGTCGCTGTCGCTCGCCGCCGGCGCGGTCAAGGGCTGGGACCGGCGCAATCAGTTCTACTTCCAGATGCTGCAAAGTCTCGCGGCGTTCTACGAGTTCGATATCGACACGGCCGTCGAAGACTTGCCGGAAAAGGTCCGCAAGATCCTGCTGTTCGGCTCGGGCAAGCAGGAGATCCCGTTCTCGTACATCAACGAGCGTGGCCGCACGTCGGTGCGCGAGCATGTATTCGAAGGGATCATCCCGAATCTGGAGCGGCGTTACCGCGAGACCGACTCGGTCGCGGTGCGCGAAGAGCTCGCCAAGTATCAGAACAACCAGCCCTGCCCGGCTTGCGCCGGCACGCGGCTGCGCCGCGAAGCGCGTTTCGTGCGGATCGGCGCGGACGGCGACGCGCGCGGCATCTTCGAAATCAGCGGCTGGCCGTTGCGCGACGCGCTCGGCTATTTCCAGACGCTGCGCCTTGAAGGCTCGAAGCGCGAAATCGCCGACAAGGTGGTCAAGGAAATCGTCGCGCGGCTGATGTTCCTCAACAATGTCGGGCTCGATTACCTGTCGCTCGAACGCAGCGCGGAAACGCTGTCGGGCGGAGAAGCACAGCGCATCCGCCTCGCGTCGCAGATCGGCTCGGGCCTGACCGGCGTGATGTACGTGCTCGACGAGCCCTCCATTGGCCTGCATCAGCGCGACAACGACCGGCTCATTTCCACGCTCAAGCATCTGCGCGACCTCGGCAACTCGGTGATCGTCGTGGAGCATGACGAAGACATGATCCGCATGGCCGACTACGTGGTCGACATGGGGCCGGGCGCGGGCGAGCACGGCGGCATGGTGATCGCCGAAGGCACGCCCAAACAGGTGCAGGCCAACGCGGCGTCGATGACCGGCCAGTACATGTCCGGCGCGCGCACCATCGAATATCCGGACGAGCGCAAGGATCCGGACGAACGGCGTCTGCGCATCGTCGAGGCGTACGGCAACAATCTGCGGCACGTGTCGCTGGATCTGCCGGTCGGCCTGCTCACGTGCGTGACCGGCGTGTCCGGCTCGGGCAAATCCACGCTCATCAACGACACGCTGTATCACTCTGTGGCACGCCACCTGTACGGCTCGTCCACGGAGCCGGCGCCGTACGAATCGATCGAGGGTCTGGAGCACTTCGACAAGGTCATCAACGTCGACCAGTCGCCGATCGGCCGCACGCCGCGCTCGAATCCGGCCACTTACACGGGCCTCTTCACGCCGATCCGCGAACTGTTCGCGGGCGTGCCCGCATCCAAGGAACGCGGCTACGATCCGGGCCGCTTCTCGTTCAACGTCAAGGGCGGCCGCTGCGAATCTTGCCAGGGCGACGGCGTGCTGAAGGTCGAAATGCACTTCCTGCCGGACGTGTACGTGCCGTGCGACATCTGTCACGGCAAGCGCTACAACCGCGAAACCCTGGACGTTCAGTACAAAGGCAAGAACGTCAGCGAAGTGCTCGACATGACGGTGGAGAGCGCCTATGAGTTCTTCAAGCCGGTGCCGGTCATCGCGCGCAAGCTGAAAACCCTGCTGGACGTGGGCCTAGGCTATATCCGCCTGGGCCAGTCGGCGACCACGCTGTCGGGCGGCGAGGCGCAGCGCGTCAAGCTCTCGTTGGAACTGAGCAAGCGCGACACCGGTCGCACTCTATACATTCTCGACGAGCCGACCACCGCCCTGCACTTCCATGACATCGCGCTGTTGCTGGAGGTGATTCACCGGTTGCGCGACCAGGGTAATACCGTCGTGATCATCGAGCATAATCTCGATGTAATAAAGACCGCCGACTGGGTGATCGATCTCGGCCCGGAAGGCGGAGCGGGTGGCGGTCAGATCGTTGCCCAAGGCACGCCGGAGCAGGTGGCGAAGTCGAAGGCAAGTTTTACCGGCAAGTATCTGGCGCCTTTGCTGAAACGCGCGGCCAGTCAAAAGTAACGCTGCATCTCACGGGTTGGAGACGGAATAAGCCATGGCCAAGCGGAATCAGGCGCGCGACGACGGGCAAGTGCAGGACCTACGCCCACGCCCGGTCAGGCTGACTAGCGACATGAGCCTGCCGAATTTGTCGGCAGTGGAAATCGGCAGTTATGTGCTGATGCTGTTCGGCATGTGGGCGGCCATCGAACTGCGGCTGCTCGGCGCGTTGCTCGCCGCGCTGCTGGTGTTCCAGCTGGTGCACACCATCGCGCCGCGCATCGAGCGCCACATGTCGAGCCAGCGAGCCCGCTGGCTCGCGGTGGTGATCCTGTCGACGGTTATCGTCGGCGCGTTGACCGGGCTCACGCTCGGCATCATCGAGCATTTCGAGAACGACGTGCCGAGCGTGCAGAAGCTGCTCGACCAGGCCATGCAGCTGATCGATCAGGCGCGCGGCCGGATTCCGCAGTTCATCGCCAACTCGCTGCCGGTCGATACCGAGCAGATGAAGACCCGGGCCACCGAGCTGATGCAGACGCATGCCAACATGCTGCAGCAAAGCGGCAAGACCGCGGCGCGCGCTTTCACGCACATTCTGATCGGCATGATCATCGGCGCGATTATCGCGGTCGGCGCGCAAAAGCATATGCAGCGGCTGCCGTTGTCCACGGCCTTCGTCACGCGCGTGTCACGTTTCGCCGACGCGTTCCGTCGCATCGTGTTCGCCCAGGTGAAGATCTCGGCGATCAACGCGGTCTTCACCGGCATCTTCCTGCTGCTGGTCCTGCCGATCTTTCACGATACCTTGCCGCTGTCGAAAACGCTGGTGCTGGTGACCTTCATCGTCGGCTTGCTGCCGGTGATCGGCAATCTGATTTCGAATACGATCATCGTCGCGGTGGCGCTCTCGGTGAGCTTTCCCGCAGCGGTCATGTCGCTCGCGTTCCTGATTCTGATTCACAAGCTCGAGTACTTCCTGAACGCGCGGATTGTCGGCGGACAGATCGAGGCGCGCGCGTGGGAATTGCTGATCGCGATGCTCATCATGGAAGCCGCGTTCGGTCTTTCCGGCGTGATCGCGGCGCCGATTTTCTACGCGTATATCAAGCGGGAATTGATTTACTTGCGGCTGGTTTGAGCGGGCGGCCACGCCCGGCGGCACCAGGAAAAGCGGCACTGCGGTGCCGTTTTTTTTACGCTCAGAAGTCGATGCGCGCGTTCAGCGGCAACGTGCGCGGATCGCCCGGCGTCACGTAGTCCGCGTGCCGCACTTACGGGAAACTTGCGGCCGATTGCGTGACTCGGCTAAGATGCGAATAATTCCCATTTGCATCAATACGTGGCTGTGACCATCCGTTCGCCTTTCCGCTCTGTCCCGCCGGCCCGCGCATGAGGCGCCAGTTCGTTCGCCTGCATCGCTGGTTCGGCGTCGCGACTGCGCTGTTTCTGTTCGTTGCCGGTCTCACCGGAGCGATCATCGCGTGGGACCATGAACTCGATGCGGCGTTAAACCCTTCGTTCTTCAACGCCCGCACCGCCGCGCCAGCGCTATCGGGACTGGAACTGGCGCGCCGCGTGGAAGCCGCCGATCCGCGGCTGCAGGTCACGTTCCTGCCGCTTACCGCCGAGCCCGGCCGTACGCTGCAAATGATGGTGCTGCCGCGCACCGACCCCGCCACACACAAGCCCTACCCGCTCGACTTCAATCAGATCGCCGTCGACCCAGCCAGCGGCGAGATTCAGGGACGCCGCGAATGGGGCGCCGTGTCGCTCGCGCGCCTCAATCTGCTGCCCTTCATCTACAAGCTGCACTACACGCTGCATTTGCCGTTCACCGGCGGCATCGATACCGGCACGTGGCTGATGGGTATCGTCGGCATCGTCTGGCTGTTCGACAGCGTGATCGCGCTCTGGCTGTCGTTTCCGAGCTTCAAGGCATGGCGCAAGTCATTCGCGTTCCGGTTCGGCCGCGGTGGCTATGCGCTCACGTTCGATCTGCACCGCTCAGGCGGCGTATGGATCTGGGGCTTGCTGATGATCGTCGCGCTAACCTCGGTGTCGATGAACCTCTCGTCACCCGTGGTGCGGCCGGTCGTGTCGCTGGTGTCGACGCTCACGCCGGATCCGATCAACAACCCTGAAATCCTGCGCGCTCCGCAACCCGGCGATCAGGTACTCAGCCGCGAACGCATCGTGCAATTGGCTGACCAAGCCGGCAAAGCACAGCACCTCACCGTGCCGCCGGGCGGTCTCTACTACGCGGAGGCCTTGCATGCGTACGGCGTGGGTTTTTATGCGCCAGGCAACGATCACGGCGACATCGGCCTCGGCAATCCGTGGATGTATTGGGACGCGGCCACCGGCAAGCCGCTCGGCATGCAGATTCCCGGCAAAGGCACGGCGGGCGATATTTTCATGCAGGTGCAATTCCCGCTGCACTCAGGACGCATTCTCGGTCTCGGCGGGCGGATTGCGATTAGCGCAGTCGGCATCGCGGTCGCCGTATTGAGCGCGACAGGACTGCTGATCTGGCTGAAGAAGATGAATGCGCGCCGCCGTTCGGCACAAAACGCAAACTTGGCGCGGGACCCGGGCAGGTCCGCGGCGAGGTCTTAGAAGAAAGGTGCGCCGGCATCACCCGGCGCCGGCACGCTGCCTAAGTGCCGCCTAATTGCAGCCTAAGCGGACGACAGCCTCGCCGGAGCGACACACAGCCGCCCCCTGCAAGCCCATCCACTGCGCCGCTTAGCGGAACACCACCGTCTTGCTGCCGTTCAGCACCACGCGATGCTCCACGTGCCACTTCACCGCGCGCGCCAGCGTCACGCATTCGACGTCGCGGCCGATCGCCGTCAATTGCTCCGGCGTCATGCTGTGGTCCACGCGCTCCACTTCCTGCTCGATGATCGGACCTTCGTCCAGATCCGTCGTCACGTAATGGGCGGTTGCGCCGATCAGCTTCACGCCGCGGTCGAACGCCTGGTAATACGGTTTCGCGCCCTTGAAGCTCGGCAGGAACGAATGATGGATGTTGATCGCGCGGCCGGCCAGGGCCTCGCACAGCTTCGGCGACAGAATCTGCATATAGCGCGCGAGCACCACCAGATCGGCCTGATGCTCGTCGATCACCTCGAGCACGCGCGCTTCCTGCGCGGCCTTAGCGTCGGGCGTGGCGCCCATCAGCGGAAAGTGATGGAACGGAATGTCGTAGCTGGCGGCGAGTTGATAGAACTCCTTGTGATTCGAGATGATGGCCGGAATCTCGATCCCCAACTGCCCAGTGCGATAACGGAACAGCAGATCGTTCAGGCAATGGCCGATCTTCGACACCATGATGACCACGCGCGGCTTCATCGATGCGTCGTGCAATTCCCAGCGCATGCCGAACTGCTCCGCAAGCGTCGCGAACGACGTGCGCAACGCGCTCAGCCCCGGATCGCCGCCCACCTGCTGAAAATGGACACGCATGAAGAACTCGCCGGTGCGGCTGTCACCGAACTGCGCGGAGTCGAGAATATTGCTGCCACGCTCGAACAGAAAGCCCGACACGGCGTGAACGATGCCGGGCCGGTCGGCGCACGACAGTTTGAGAATAAAGCTGTGATCGGTCGACATGACCTGGGTGACTCCCTTCTTCAATGCGTGGTTTGTTCGGTATGTATTGCTCGATGCGGCGCCTCTAAAAAGAGGGGACGTCCTGCACGGCTCGCTTCAATGCCTTCATGATGCGCAGGTCTGCGTGACAGTCAGATCAACGCCGGCGGCTCGAACACGGCCTCGATCCCCGCGCACGCTTCTTCATCTATCCAGCGGCGGCGCAGCAGGCAATCCAGCGTGGCGAGACTCGCGTCCACCGTCATGGCGCCCTCCTCGATCCAGCGCGCCACTTCGTCGATACGTGCGAGCCGGTGCTCGCCCACTTCGCCGTCCTGATTGCGCGGCGCGAAATCGGCCGGCAGCGCGAGGTCGTAAATGAAAATCTGCTCGGCCTGCGTGCCTTCCGGCAGCGACTGCAGCACATGCGCGGTGCGGCCCGCCACGGCGCGCGCGGCGATTTCCTCGGGAATGCCGGCTTCTTCCCAGCATTCCTTGATGATCGTCGCCTCGACGCCGAAGCCCCAGCCGATCCCGCCCGCCACGACGTTGTCGAGCATGCCGGGGTCGGTTGCCTTGGTGTCGCTGCGGCGCGCGATCCACAACTGCGGGGCGCCATCCGCATATTCTACGACGCCGTTCAGATGCACCGCGTACGTCATCGTGCCGAAGAAGCGCGACGCCGCGCGTTCGATATACGCGAGCGGAGGCACATCGAAGGCATTGCGGATCGCGTAGGTCTCGTTGCGCCAGCCGGGAATGCGGCCCTCGGCGGCGAGCGCGCCGATTACGGAACCGAGCGCGGCGCTACGCAGATCGACCGTATTGAACACTGGTTTGAGCGTCACACGGGCGCTGTCGATGTCGAACACATCGGGCCAGCGCGCGAGCAGCGGCACGTCGCTCGCGCGAATCCAGCCGACCTGTTCCGCGCCGATCCAGAACGGCACGTGCGCGCGCGCGTCGAAGCGGCGCGCGGCGGTGAGGCAAGGCAAAGTCATCTAAAGCTCCAAACTGTCCGCGGGCGCGGCCGGTGAGCGTGGCGCCCGTCAGTCGCGCAGCGCGACGCGAATTCCGATTGCGATAAACGTGGCGCCGGCCAGCCGGTCGAGCCACACGCCCACGCGCGGCCGGCGCTTGAGCCAACCGCCGATGATCCCCGCGCACACGCCGAACAGCGAAAACACCACCACGGTCTGCAACATGAACAGCACGCCCAGTTCGAGCATCTGCACCGTGACGCTTTGCGAGCCGTGCGGCTGCACGAACTGCGGCAGGAACACGACGAAGAACAAGGTCACCTTCGGATTCATCAGGTTGCCGAGCACGCTCTGCCGGAACACCGCGCTCAACGGTTGCGGCGGGCGCTCGTGCGCGGTCGCGAGCCCCTGGCTGCGCAGCGCTTTGATGCCGATCCAGACCAGATAGGCGGCGCCGGCCAGCTTGATCGCTTCGAAGGCCACCGGCGACGAACGCAGCAACGCGGCTACGCCCAGCGCGGCGAGCGTGGTGTGAAACGTGATACCGGCCGCGAACCCGAGCGCCGCGACGAGCCCCGCCGCGCGCCCCTGCGAGATGCCGCGCGCGAGCACTTGCAGATTGTCCGGGCCGGGCGCCATGGTGATCGCGATCGACGTGGCGAGAAACAGCAGGAAATTGGGCATCGTTCTGACCTTCTTGTTAGCAGGGAGAAGCGTGTGCAGCGGGTAAGCGAAAAACGCTCAATGACCTTCGAAAGCCGTCACCGTATAGAGCGGCAGGCCACCATTGCGCAGCAGTTTCGAGCCACCGAGCTCGGGCAGGTCGATAATGGCCGCGCCTTCCACCACGACCGCGCCGAGCCGCTGGAGCAGCATCTTGCCGGCCATCATCGTGCCGCCGGTGGCGATCAGATCGTCGACGATAACAACCCGGTCGCCCGGCTTGCAGGCGTCCTCGTGAATCTCGACGATCGCGCTGCCGTACTCGAGTTCATACGATTGCGCGACACGCTTGTAGGGCAGCTTGCCCGCCTTGCGGATCGGAATGAAGCCGATATTCAGCTCGTACGCGAGAATCGGCCCGATGATGAACCCGCGCGCATCCAGCCCGGCCACGTAGTCTAGCTTGGCGTCGATATAGCGCTGCACGAACAGATCGATCAGCACGCGCAGCGACTTGGGCTCCTGCAGGAGCGGCGTGATGTCGCGAAACTGCACACCCGCTTGTGGCCAGTCGGGCACCGTGCGAATGTGGCTTTTGATGTAGTCGGCCGCATCGAGCGGCGCGCTCGCGAGCGCGTTGGACATGATGTCTCCGGATGGACCTCAATGGGTCCGATGAAAAGCTAAAACCAGGGGTGTCACGACGGCACGCCGCCGTAACCGGGCGCGGGTGTCAGGCCGCGGCGGCGCCCGCGCGCCGGTGTTTCGAGAGCCGCTCCTCGGCTTCCGCCAGCTGTTCGGGCAGACCGCGCAGCACCACGATGTCGCTCGCGCGCAGCTTGGTGGACGGATCCGGCTCGACGCCGCGAATGCCATGGCGGCGAATCGCCGTCACTTCGACGCCCAGCTCGAACAGGCCCAGCTCCGCGAGGGTGCGGCCCACCGCGTCCGAGTTTTCGTCGACCGGCACCGATTGTAGCCGCACCTGTTCGTGGCCGTCGTCATCTTCCACGTCGTCGGCGCCGTGGAAATAGCCGCGCAACAGCGCATACCGTTCGTCACGCATTTCCTCGACCCGGCGCACCACGCGGCGCATCGGCACGCCCATCACCACGAGCGTGTGCGAGGCGAGCATCAGGCTGCCTTCGACGATTTCTGGAATCACCTCGGTTGCGCCCGCGGCCAGCAGCTTTTCCAGATCGGCGTCGTCGACGGTGCGCACGATCACCGGCAGCGTCGGCGCCAATTCATGGATGTTGTGCAGCACACGCAGTGCCGACGGCGTGTTCGCATAGGTAATGGCAATCGCCGCCGCGCGATGGATACCGGCGGCGAGCAGCGACTCGCGCCGCCCGGCATCGCCGAACACCACCGATTCACCGGCCGCCGCGGCCGCCGAGACCCGATCGGGGTCCAGGTCCAGCGCGACGTACGACAAGCCCTCGTGCTCCAGCATGCGCGCCAGATTCTGCCCGGCCCGGCCGTAACCGCAGATGATCACGTGGCCGCTCTGCTTCAGGCTTTGCGTGGCGATGCGCGTCATCTGCAACGATTGCATCATCCATTCCGTCGACGACAGCCGCAGCACGATACGGTCGGCATTCTGGATCAGGAACGGCGCGATCAGCATCGACAGCAGCATGGCGGCGAGAATCACCTGCAGCAAGGTGGCGTCGACGAGATGCTTGTCGAGAATCAGATTCAGCAGCACGAAGCCGAACTCGCCGGCTTGCGCGAGACCGATACCGGTGCGCATCGCCACGCCCGGCGAGGCGCCGAACAGGCGCGAGAGGCCCGTCACCATCACCGCCTTCAGCAGAATCGGCCCGACCAGAAAGCCGAGCACAATCAGCGGATGCTCCCAGATCACGCGCGGATTCAGCAGCATGCCGGTGGTCACGAAGAACAGGCCGAGCAGTACGTCGCGAAACGGCTTGATGTCCTCTTCCACCTGATGCCGGTACGGCGTTTCGGCAATCAGCATGCCGGCGATAAATGCGCCGAGCGCGAGCGACAGGCCGAACTTGTCCGTGATGAACGCCGCGCCGAGCGTCACCAGCAGCAGATTGAGAATAAACAGTTCCTGCGAGCGGCGCCGCGCGACCACGTTGAACCAGCGGGTCATGAAGCGCTGCCCCACGATCAGCAGCAGCGCCAACGCCACGACGATCTTGATGGCCGCCACGCCGAGGGCGGTCATGATGTTTTCCGAGTTGCCGCCCAGCGCCGCGATAACGATCAGAAGCGGCACGACCGCCAGATCCTGGAACAGCAAGACGCCGAAAATATTGCGGCCGTGCTCCGTCTCGATCTCGAGCCGCTCCGCCAGCATCTTGCTGACGATTGCCGTCGACGACATGGCGAGCGCGCCGCCCAGCGCCACGCTCGCCTGCCACGTAATGTGAACCCAGCGCTCCAGCACGAAGCCGAGCGTGACCGCCACCGCGATCGTGCCGATCACCTGCAGCAGACCGAGGCCGAACACGAGCCGGCGCATGGTGCGCAGCTTGGCGAGCGAAAACTCCAGCCCGATCGAAAACATCAGGAACACAACGCCGAATTCGGCGAGGTTCTGCGCGCCCGCCGAGTCCGGAATCAGGCCGAACGCGTGCGGCCCGACGACGATCCCCACCGTCAGATAGCCGAGCATCGGCGGAAGATTCAGAAAGCGAAACAGCACCACGCCCGCTACCGATGCCAGCAGCAGGAACAGTGTCATTTCGAGCGGGGAAATCATCGGCTAAAACGCATCGGTCAAGCGTCCTCGTTCGTCAGCGGAACCGCGCACGCAAAACGCCGTGCGACAAGGTTGAGGGGCCTTTAAAAGGGCTGATGAAAGCAGCGGCTTGGCACAGCAGGCCCGGCGCGGCGAACAGGCGCCTTTGCTATACTTCGCGAATGATAGCGAAAATCAATGGCGATCGGGCACTCACGCTCGCTCGTGACGTGCTCGACATAGAAGCGGACGCCGTGCGCGCGCTTCGCGATCAACTCGACGATGGTTTCGTCGGGGCGGTCGATTTCATCCTGGGTTGCAGTGGGCGCGTTGTCGTCTCCGGCATCGGCAAATCCGGCCACGTGGCCCGCAAGCTCGCGGCCACGCTCGCCAGCACCGGCACACCCGCGTTTTTTGTTCACCCTGCGGAAGCCAGCCACGGCGACCTCGGCATGGTCACCGCCGACGACGTCTTCCTCGCGCTGTCCAATTCCGGTGAAACCGAAGAGCTCGTGGCGATCCTGCCGCTCATCAAGCGGCTCGGGGCGAAGCTGATTGCCATGACGGGCCGTCCGTCTTCGAGTCTCGCACAACTGGCCGACGTGCACCTGAATTCCGGCGTGGCAAAAGAAGCCTGCCCGATGAATCTTGCGCCCACCGCCAGCACAACCGCCGCGCTCGCGCTCGGCGACGCGCTCGCGGTCGCGGTGCTCGACGCGCGCGGCTTCGGCCGCGACGACTTCGCCCGCTCGCACCCGGGTGGCGCGCTCGGCCGGCGTCTGCTCACTTATGTGCGCGACGTGATGCGCACCGGCGAACAGGTGCCGAAGGTCACGCCTGACGCAACCGTGCGCGACGCGCTGTTCCAGCTGACCGCCAAGCGCATGGGCATGACCGCGATCGTCGATCACGACGACCGCGTAACCGGCATTTTCACCGACGGCGACTTGCGCCGCGTGCTCGAGCGCGACGGCGACTTCCGCGCGCTGTCGATCGCGTCGGTCATGACCGCCGGCCCGCGCACCATCGGCCCGGACCAGCTCGCTGTGGAAGCCGTGGAACTGATGGAGCGCCACCGTATCAATCAGATGCTGGTCGTCGACGAAGCAGGCAAACTGATCGGCGCACTCAACATGCACGACCTGTTCTCGAAGAAGGTGATCTGATGGCCATCGCCCCCCTTACCGCCACCGAACGCGCGAGCCGCGTGAAGCTGATGATTTTCGACGTCGACGGCGTGCTGACCGACGGCGGCCTGCTGTTCACGGCGGAAGGCGACACGATGAAGGGCTTCAACTCGCTGGACGGCCACGGCATGAAGCTGCTGCGCGAAGCCGGCATCGAGACGGCGATCATCACCGGGCGCAAGTCGGGCATCGTGGCGGCGCGGGCGAAAGAAATGAACATCACGCACGTCTATCAGGGCGTGCAGGACAAACCTCAGGCATTCGCCGACCTGCTGCGTCAGACCGGTCTGACGGCGGAAGAATGCGGCTATATGGGCGACGACTGGGTCGATCTCGGCGTGATGCTGAAGGTCGGCTTCGCGGCGGCGCCGGCCAATTCGCATCCTGAAGTGATTGCGCGGGCCCATTGGGTCAGCGAGGCGCGCGGCGGCTATGGCGCTGCGCGCGAGGTCTGCGACGCGCTGTTGCGCGCCCAGCACAAGTACGAGGCGCTGCTCGCGGCCGCCTGTAGCGGCGAACAGCGGGGCCTCGTCGGATGAATCAATTTCGCTTGACTTCCCTGATTCCGCTGGTTGCCATGGCCGCGCTCGCCGGCATCACGTGGTGGCTGCTGCAAGCCACCCTGCCCCGGCAGAACGAAGGCGTGGTGCGCCCCAAGGAGCACACGCCGGACTATTTCGCCGACAGCTTCTCGGTTTCGGAACTCGATCAGTCGGGCGCGACGCAATACCGCCTGACCGCCCAGTCGCTGATCCACTACGAAGACGACGAACTGAGCGACCTGGTCAAGCCGGCCATGCGCGCGTTCCAGCCCGGTAAACCGGTCGTCACGGCAACCGGCGACACTGGCACGGTGAACGGCGACGCTTCCATCGTCAATCTGTACGGCAACGCTCGCATCCTGCGGGCACCCGGCAACGGCGCTCCGCAGATGCAAGCGGATTCCCAGCATTTTAGGGTGCTAGTCAACGACGATGTGATCGAGACCGAAAAGCCGGTTAAACTTCAGCGCGGCCTGTCGGTGATGACCGCCAGCGGCATGAACTACAACAACGTCACCCGGGTGATGCAGTTGTTCGGCAACGTGAAAGGCGCGATCGCCGCCTCCGACGCCGGCGGCAGCTCGCCCAAGCAACCCGGGTAATCCATTCCAGGCGTGACTGCATGAACGAATCGTTCCCCCGTTTTGATACCGGCCGCTCGCGCTCCCTGCCTGCGTGGCGCGCCGGACTCGCCGCGCTGATGGTCGCGTTGCCGCTGGCCGGCTTCGCGCCGCTCGCGCACGCGGACCGTGCTGACAAGGACAAGCCGCTGAACGTCGAAGCGGACAACATGACTTACGACGACCTCAAGCAGGTCAACATCTTCACCGGCCACGTGGTCGCCACCAAAGGCACGATCGTGATCAAGGCCGACCGCGTCGAAGTGACGCAAGACCCGCAGGGCTACCAGTACGCCACCGGCACCTCGAGCGGCGGCAATCTGTCGTATTTCCGCCAGAAGCGCGAAGGCCTCGACGAATACATCGAGGGCACGGCCATCCGTATCGACTATGACGGCAAGCAGGACCTGACCACGCTCACCACCAACGCCACCGTGAAGCGCCTGCAAGGCCTGTCCACGGTGATGGACCAGGTGCACGGCAGCGTCATCACGTATGACGGTCAGAGCGACTTCTACACCGCGAAGGCAGGCAAGGACGTTGCCGGCCCGGGCAATCCGACTGGCCGTGTGCGCGCCATGCTGGCGCCGCGCAATGGCGGCGCCGTGCCGCTGAACGGCGGGCCGGCCACGCTCGCGCCGTCCTCGTCGATCCCGGGAGCGCCGAACCAGTGAGCAATTCCGCGTCCCTCCCCAATCGCAAGCCGGCCGGCACCAGCAGTTCACTGGTGGTGCGCAACCTGAAGAAGCGTTATGGCTCGCGCACGGTCGTCAAAGACGTGTCGCTCGACGTGAAAAGCGGTGAAGTGGTCGGCCTGCTCGGCCCCAACGGCGCCGGCAAGACCACTTCGTTCTATATGATCGTCGGCCTCGTGCCGCTCGACGCGGGCGAAATCGACCTGGACGGCAAGTCGATCAGCCTGCTGCCGATCCATAAGCGCGCTTCGCTCGGCTTGTCGTATCTGCCGCAGGAAGCCTCGGTGTTCCGCAAGCTCAGCGTCGAAGAAAACATTCGCGCCGTGCTGGAGCTGCAACATGAGGACAACGGCAAGCGGCTTAGCAAAGACACCATCACGGCCCGCACCGAAGCCTTGCTCGACGAGCTGCAAATTGCGCATTTGCGCGAGAATCCGGCCCTGTCGCTGTCGGGCGGCGAACGGCGCCGGGTTGAAATTGCGCGTGCTCTGGCCACCAATCCGAGCTTTATTCTGCTCGACGAGCCGTTCGCGGGCGTCGATCCGATCGCCGTGCTGGAAATCCAGAAGATCGTCAAATTCCTGAAGCAGCGCAATATCGGCGTCCTGATCACCGATCACAACGTGCGCGAGACGCTCGGCATCTGCGATCACGCGTACATCATCAGCGACGGTTCAGTGCTGGCCGCCGGCGCGCCGAGCGAAATCATCGAAAACGAAAGCGTGCGGCGCGTCTATCTGGGCGAGCACTTCCGCATGTAAGTACACAAGGGATTCCCGGCGGCGCGCTCGCGCACCCGCCGGCTCCCTTTGCGCGCAACGCACATCCGGTTGTCTAGCCTGGTCCGTATCGCGTCCAGCGCCGACGAAAAGCGGCGCACGCGTAATTGCGCATGTCGCAAGGTATCGCGGTCGTGGCAAACTCTCTACAATGAAATTCAAATTGCCATGAAAGCCAGCCTCCAACTCCGCCTATCGCAGCATCTTGCGCTGACACCGCAACTGCAGCAGTCCATCCGGCTGCTTCAGCTGTCTACGCTCGAACTGCAGCAGGAAGTCGCAACGGCGATCTCGCAGAATCCGCTCCTCGAAACCGAGGACGACTGGATCGCGAGCCCGCTGCGCGTGGCGGCTGACGGCTCCGTGATCGCCCAGACGCCCAATTCCGCCCCTCCGCCCGACCAGATGGGCGGCAATTCGGCCTCGTCGTCGAGCAGCAGCGAGCGCGCCGAGAACGGCGAGCCGCAGGGGGTGGACGAGTACAACGGCCTCTCGGGCGACGGCAACAGCGACGCGTCGCAATGGAATCTGGACGACTACGGCCGTAGCGGCAATGCTTCGGACGACGACGATCTGCCGCCACTGCAAATCCACGAATCGAGCACCTCGCTGCGCGACCACCTGATGGCGCAATTGCGCGTGACCCAGGCGGGACAACGCGACCGGGCGCTGATCACCTTCCTGATCGAATCGCTCGACGACGACGGCTACCTGGCGGCCACCCTGGAAGAAGTGCTGGCCGACTTACCCGAAGAACTCGAGGTCGACCTCGACGAAATGAACGCGGCGCTCGCGTTGCTGCACAGCTTCGACCCGGCCGGGGTCGGCGCCCGGTCCGCATCGGAATGTCTCAAGCTGCAATTGGTGAGGCTCGACTCGTCGCCCACGCGCACGCTGGCGCTCGAGATTGTCGCCCATCATCTGGAACTACTCGCGGCACGCGATTTCACGCGGCTGCGCAAGCATCTGAAGGCCAACGACGACGATCTGCGCGACGCGCATGTGCTGATCCGCTCGCTCGAACCCTTCCCCGGCGCTGCTTACGGCAAAGCGGAAGCGGACTACGTCGTGCCGGACATCATGGTGCGCAAGACGGCGCAGGGCTGGCAGGCGGAGCTGAACCCGGAAGTGGTGCCGAAGCTGCGCATCAACCACCTGTACGCCAATATTCTGCGCAATAACCGGGGTGACCCGGGTAGCGGTTCGTTGCGCCAGCAACTGCAGGAAGCACGCTGGCTGATCAAAAACATCCAGCAGCGGTTCGAAACAATCCTCCGGGTCGCGCAGGCTATTGTCGAGCGTCAAAAGAGCTTTTTCGTGCACGGCGAAATTGCCATGCGCCCCTTGGTTTTGCGAGAAATTGCTGATACGCTGGGCCTACACGAGTCAACTGTCTCGCGTGTGACAACCGGTAAATACATGCTGACCCCATTCGGGACGCTTGAATTTAAGTACTTCTTCGGATCACACGTATCGACTGACACGGGCGGCGCGGCGTCCTCAACGGCCATTCGCGCGCTCATCAAGCAACTGATAGGAGCGGAAAACCCGAAATCTCCTCTTTCAGACAGTCGCATAGCCGAATTGCTGGCGGAACAGGGCTTCGTGGTCGCGCGGCGTACCGTTGCGAAGTATCGCGAAGCACTCAAGATCCCGGCAGTCAACCTGCGCAAGTCTCTGTAGCCCGTCGCCTTCCGTGGCGGGCATTTACCGGCCGCTCCGCAGTTGGCGGACAGGCTGGCCGATGCGACCTGCCAGAAGTCAGTCACCGGGGGGCGACTCAGGCAAGCCGACAGATCGACCGGACCTCTGTCATCGTGCGGACCAAGCGGCCATTAGCTTGGAGAAGCACTATGAATCTGCAGATCAGTGGACACCACCTCGAAGTTACGCCAGCGTTGCGCGAATACGTGATCTCCAAATTGGATAGGGTGCTAAGACATTTCGATCAGGTCATCGACGGCAGTGTGGTCCTCTCGGTCGACAACCACAAGGAAAAGGAAAAGCGTCAAAAGGTTGAAATCAACCTGCATCTCAAGAGCAAGAATATCTTTGTCGAGAGCTGTGACAGCGATCTTTACGCTGCGATCGATCTGATGATCGACAAGCTCGACCGGCAAGTGATACGCCACAAGGATCGTCTGCAAGGCCATGCGCACGAGGCGATCAAGTATCAACCGGCGCCGCTACTCGACGTGCCGCCGCAATAACGGAAATTAGAAGGTTTTCTTCATTTCCGCTTGATCCCCCGTAGCAGCCAAGCCGCCCGGAACCGGGCGGTTTTTGTTTTCAGACGCCGCTTTCACGCGGCAGCACGGCGCAAAACGACGCTAAAAAACAACCCATCGCGCATTGATGGCGCGCCGCACCATCCACAGCTACCGTGTTCTATAATGTTCCGGTTACCATCGGGGTCAAGCTAGCTCGAACGGAAATCGTCGGCCGGAGTCCTGCGCATTCGGACACCAAAACACATCGCCGTGAGCATCAAACGAATGGATCACCACTCAAACGCCCCTGCGAGGAGAACCCAGGCCACGTTTCCGCCTGCCAACATGAATCGTTTAGCCAAATATCTTCCCCTCGAGAACGTCGTCGTCGGACTATCGGTCACCAGCAAGAAACGCGTGTTCGAGCAAGCGGGCCTGATTTTCGAGAACCAGAACGGCATCGCCCGCAGCACGGTCACCGACAATCTGTTTGCGCGCGAGCGCCTCGGATCAACGGGCCTTGGTGAAGGCGTCGCGATTCCGCATGGCCGGATCAAAGGCTTGAAACAGCCGCTCGCCGCGTTCGTCCGCCTTGCCGAGCCCATCCCCTTCGAATCACCCGACGGCCAGCCGGTCTCGCTGCTGATCTTCCTGCTCGTGCCCGAACAGGCCACCCAGCAGCACCTCGAAATCCTTTCGGAAATCGCCCAATTGCTGTCCGATCGCGAAGCTCGCGAGCGCCTGCACACGGATGAAGACCGCGAATCGTTGCATCGCCTGCTCACTCAGTGGCAACCTTGATGCATCGGCGGTTATCCGCACGCCGTTTATCCGCCTGTCCGGCGCCTGCCGGCACGCGGGTACCGTCTGGCAAAATACGCGATCCGCGCTAGCGCAGCCGTCGCTTCGCCAGGCAAGCGGCCCACACTGGAGTCACTGACTCATGGATACGTCCAGCATCAACGCCCAGAGCATTTTCGACGATAACGCCGCCATGCTGAAGCTGAGCTGGCTGACGGGGCATGAAGGCTGGGAACGCGGCTTTTCTTCGGAATCGGTCGCCAATGCCACGTCGAGCGCTGACCTCGTCGGCCACTTGAACCTGATCCACCCAAATCGGATTCAGGTGCTCGGCGAAGCCGAAATCGACTACTACAAGCGTCAAACCGACGAAGACCGCTCGCGCCACATGGCCGAACTGATCGCGTTGGAGCCACCTTTCCTGGTGGTGGCAGGCGGCGTCGCCGCCCCGCCGGAACTCGTTCTGCGCTGCACCCGCTCGTCCACCCCGCTGTTCACCACGCCCATGTCCGCCGCCGCGGTGATCGACAGCCTGCGCCTCTACATGTCGCGCATTCTCGCGCCGCGCGCCACGCTGCATGGTGTGTTTCTCGACATCCTCGGCATGGGCGTGCTGCTCACCGGCGACTCGGGTCTGGGCAAAAGCGAACTCGGGCTGGAACTGATCAGCCGCGGCCACGGCCTCGTGGCGGACGACGCGGTGGACTTCGTGCGCCTCGGCCCGGACTTTGTCGAAGGGCGCTGCCCGCCGTTGCTGCAGAATCTGCTCGAAGTGCGTGGCCTCGGCCTGCTCGACATCAAGACGATCTTCGGTGAAACCGCGGTGCGCCGGAAAATGAAGCTCAAGCTGATCGTGCAACTCGTACGCCGTCCTGACGGCGAGTTCCAGCGGCTGCCGCTGGAGAGCCAGACCGTCGACGTGCTCGGACTGCCGATCAGCAAAGTCACGATTCAGGTGGCGGCCGGCCGAAACCTCGCGGTGCTGGTCGAAGCGGCCGTGCGCAACACGATCCTGCAATTGCGCGGTATTGATACGCTGCGCGACTTCATGGATCGCCAGCGTCTCGCGATGCAAGACCCCGACAGCCAGTTTCCCGGCAAACTGATCTGAGTCCGCCGCATCCTGCCTCGCCCGCGGCCGACGGCAGGCCGCGGCGCGCGCAAGGGGACTCAGATGCTATGATGAAATGTACGGTTTTGACGACTCCATGCGCATAATCCTGATCACCGGTATATCCGGCTCCGGCAAATCAGTTGCCCTGAACGCGCTTGAAGATGCAGGCTATTACTGCGTCGACAACCTGCCGCCGCGTTTTCTGCCGCAACTGGCCTCCTATCTCGCCGAGGACGGGCACGACCGCCTCGCGGTCGCGATCGATGCGCGCTCGAGCGCCTCGCTCGATGAAATGCCCGCCATGATCCGCGACCTGTCGCGCTCTCACGACGTGCGCGTGCTGTTCCTGAACGCGAGCACGCAGTCGCTGATTCAACGCTTCTCCGAAACACGCCGCCGCCATCCGCTGTCCGGGTCCACCGCCCTCGACGCGGACGTTGGCCTGCTCACCTCGCTCGGGGAGGCGATCGAACGCGAGCGCGAACTCGTGGCGGGGCTTGCCGAATTCGGCCATCAGATCGACACCAGCAACCTGCGCGCAAACGTGCTGCGCGCGTGGGTCAAACGCTTCATCGAGCAGGAGGCGGCGGGCCTCGTGCTGATGTTCGAGTCGTTCGGCTTCAAGCGTGGCGTGCCACTCGACGCGGATTACGTGTTCGACGTCCGCACCTTGCCGAACCCGTACTACGATCATGAGTTGCGGCCGCTCACGGGCCTCGACCAACCGGTGGTAGATTTTCTCGATGCACTGCCGGTCGTGCATGAAATGATCGAAGACATCGAGAAATTTCTCGCCAAATGGCTCCCGCATTTCCGCGATGACAACCGCAGTTATCTGACCGTCGCGATCGGTTGCACGGGTGGCCAACACCGTTCGGTGTTCATTGCGGAGACGCTCGCCGCGCGTCTCGCATCGTCGGCGAATGTCATTGTGCGGCACCGCGATGCGCCGGTGGAAGCCGGCGCGTCATCGAAGCTAGTGGCTTAACCGGCCGCATCGCGCGGCCTCAACTCGAAGCGTTGCGCCATGTCTTCTACTACTGTGCTTGCCGATGTACCGCTGTTTCCGCTGCATACAGTGCTGTTTCCCGACGGACTGCTGCCGTTGAAGATTTTCGAAGCGCGCTATCTCGACATGGCGCGTGATTGCTTGCGTGAAAATGCGCCGTTCGGCGTGTGTCTGCTGAAAAGCGGAGCCGAAGTGGCGCGCGAGCAGGAGCCTTCGGTGCCCGAAGCAGTTGGCTGTCTCGCCGAGATCGCGGAATGCGATGTTGAAGCTTTCGGCATGTTGCTGATCCGCGCGCGCGGCACGCGGCGTTTTCGCCTGCTGTCGCATCGCGTGGAGCCGAGCGGCTTGCTGGTCGGCATGGCGGAACCGCTCGGCGACGACATGCCGCTCGAAGGCAATGAGCAGTTGGCCAAATTCGGCGCCTGCGCTGAGGTGCTCGAACGGATCATCGCGACGATCCGGGAGCGTGACTCGGACAGCTTGCCGTTCGCGGAGCCGTTCAGGCTCGAAGATCCCTCATGGGTGTCGAACCGTCTGGCCGAAGTGCTGCCCATTGCGCTGCGCGCCCGCCAGAAACTGATGGAAATGCTCGACGCCGGCGGGCGGATCGATGTGGTCCATCACTACATGCAGCAGCACCAACTGCTTTGACGGCGACCGCGCGCCTCTCGAACTAATCAGATCAGCGTGCCTTGCAAACTATCCAGCAGTTTGCGCACCGGCGCGGGCACGCCGAACGAATCGAGATCGCTTAGCGGGACCCACGCGGTGCCGGCATCGCCCAGTGCGGCAAATGCGCCTGCGGCACGGTCCAGTTCCGCGAGGCGCGGTTCGATATCCAGCTTGAAATGCGTGAAGACGTGGGTCAGTGGCGCAAGCGGCGAGACCACGCCGGCACCACCGAAGGCACGCAGGCGCTCGGCGAGCGCGGCTTCGTCCGCGGCTTCCGGCAGGCTCCACAAGCCGCCCCAGATGCCCGACGGCGGGCGCTTCTCCAGCATCACCGCGTTGCCATCGCGCAGCACCAGCATCCACGTGCGGCGCGTCGGCACGGCCTTCTTCGGACGCGCCGTGGGCAGCAGGCGCTGACGTCCCGTCACGTTGGCAACGCAGTCGGCGGCGAATGGGCAACGCAGACAATCCGGTTTGCCGCGCACGCACAGCGTTGCGCCGAGGTCCATCAGCCCTTGCGTGTATGCGCTGACATCGGCGTCCGATGCGTTCGACGGCAGCAGCGACTCCGCCAGCGTCCACATCGCGTTTTCAACCTTTTTTTCTCCCGGAAATCCTTCGACGCCGAATACGCGTGCCAGCACGCGCTTCACGTTGCCGTCGAGAATCGTCGCGCGCGCGCCGAAAGCGAAAGACGCAATGGCCGCAGCCGTCGAACGGCCAATGCCCGGCAATTCCGCAAGCGCCTCGACCGATGCCGGAAACGCGCCGCCATGCTGCTCGACCACGACCTGGGCGCAGCGATGCAGATTGCGCGCACGCGTGTAGTAACCGAGCCCGGCCCACAACGCCATCACGTCGTCCGACGGCGCGGCGGCGAGCGCGGCGACAGTCGGGAAGCGCGCCAGAAATTTCGCGTAGTACGGAATCACGGTCGATACCTGCGTCTGCTGCAGCATGATTTCCGACAGCCAGATGCGATACGGGTCGCGCGTGTTCTGCCACAGCAAATCATGACGGCCATGCTGGCGCTGCCATGCGATCAGGCGTGTGGAAAAATCAGACATGACCGGGAAAGCAGGCGCTTCAGGCGCGGCGGACAAAGTTGTGCGCGGAGTTAAACGAGAAGGCATTGACGATTTAGCGCTGGCAGGTGGGACAGAAGTAGGTGGAACGCTGGCCCTGCACGATCTGTTTGACCGGCGTTCCACATACGCGGCACGGCAGTCCCGCGCGATCATAGACGAAATAGTCGAGCTGGAAATAACCGCTCTCGCCATTGCTGCCGACGAAATCCCGCAGCGTGCTGCCGCCCTTTTCGATCGCCGCGGCCAGAGTCACGCGCACGGCGTCCGCCAGCAGTTCGTAGCGCGCGAGCGAAACGCGGCCCGCCGCGGTGGTAGGCCGAATGCCGGCGCGAAACAGGCTCTCCGACGCGTAGATATTGCCCACGCCCACCACGATTTCGCCCGCCAGCAGCACCTGTTTGACCGACACCTTGCGCCCGCGCGTGAGCCGGTGCATCAGCGCGCCGGAGAATGCCGGCGAAAACGGCTCGACGCCGAGGTCCGCGAGGAGCGGATGGCCGAGCACGTCGCCGGCTGTGCGCGGATGCCACAGCACAGCGCCGAAGCGCCGCGGATCGCGATAGCGCAAAATGAAATCGTCGAAGATCCAGTCGATGTGATCGTGCTTCGCCGCCGCCGGCGGATGCGGCACATGACGCAGCACGCGCAGCGTCCCGGTCATGCCAAGGTGCACAATGAACCATCCCGCGTCGATCTCGAACAGCAGGTACTTGCCGCGCCGCTCGACCTTGCGCACCACATGTCCGCGCAAGGTTTTCGCAAGGTCAGCCGGAATCGGCCAGCGCAATGCGGGCGTGCGCACGTCGACGCGCTCAACCTTGCGGCCGGACACATACGGTTCGATTCCCCTTCGGGTAACCTCAACTTCTGGCAACTCTGGCATGTCTGACTGGTCTGCAACTTGCGTTAGTGGTTGTGCGCGTATTGTAGCGAGCGCGTTACAATCGTCCGAAACATTGAACGGATTTCCATGAACTTGTCCTTCGTGAAGCTGTTTTTGAAGCGCCCGGCTAGCGCATCCCGCGTACCGCACGCCGTGTCCGCTCGCCGGATGCTCGGCGCAGCCGCGCTCGCCGTCTGGGCACTGGCCGCCGTGCCCGCGCACGCGCAGGACCCATCGCCGGATTCGGATGACACCTCGGTCACCCTGCCGGACCCGCTCGGCCCGGCCTCGGCGGAGGACCAGAAGGCACTGCCTAACGTGCCGCTGTCGAGCCAGATCGTTTTCCAGGTGCTCGCCGCCGAAGTCGCACTGCAACGCGACCAGCCGGCGCCGGCCTACCAAACCTACCTCGCTCTGGCACGCGACACGCACGACCCGCGCATGGCGCAGCGCGCCACCGAAATCGCGCTAGCGGCGCAAAGCCCGTCGGACGCGTTGGCCGCCGCGCAACTGTGGCAGCAGTATGCGCCGAGTTCGGAACGCGCCGCGCAACTCGACGCGTCGCTGCTCGTGCTGTCCGGCAAGCCTGAAGACGCAGAGCCGATCCTGACCAGCGAACTCGCGAAGGCACCCGCGGACAGCCGCGGCGGCGCGATTCTGGCGCTGCAACTGCTGCTTTCGCGCGGTCCGAACCGGATCGGCGGCCTGCATGTGCTGCAGGACATGCTCAAGAACGACATGAACCGGCCGGAAGCGCAGTTGGCAATCGCTCGTCAACAGTTGCTATCAGACGACGCGCCGGGCGCGCGCAAGTCGCTCGAACAGGCGCTCACGCTCAAGCCCGACTATCTGCCGGCAGCACTGATGCTGTCGCAAATGGGCCCCGAAGAGCGCAAGGAAGGCATCGCCTCGCTCGAGAAGTATGTGCAGCAAAATCCGAAATCGCATGACGCGCGTCTCGCACTCGCGCAAATGTACCTCGCGAGCGACCGTCTTGACGACGCGCAGAAGCAGTTCGAGATCATGCACAAGAACAACGCGAACGACCTGACGCCGCTCATGGCGCTCGCGCTGATCAAGATCCAGCAGAAGAATTTCAACGACGCGCAAACGTACCTGGTCCAGTACGCCCAGCAAGCTGAAAAAACGCCGGGCGCCGATCCAGGCCAGGCGTATATCTACCTTGCGCAACTGTCGCTCGAACAGAAGAACGAAGCGGCCGCGAGCGACTGGCTGAACAAGATTTCGCCGTCGAGCCAGCAATACGTGCCATCGCAGGTCACGCGCGCGCAATTGCTCGCCAAACAAGGCAAGACGGACAACGCCCGCACGCTGCTCGCCGGCCTGCAGGCACCCGACCCGCGCGACCAGGCGCTGATCGCCCGTACCGACGCGGCTATCCTGTTCGACGCGAAGCGCTACCCGGAAGCGGAGAGCCGTCTGCAGGACGCCACGGCGAACTTCCCCGACGATCCCGATCTGACGTACGACTACGCAATGGCCGCCGAGAAGACCGGCCATTACGACATCATGGAAGCGCAGTTGCGCAAGCTGATCCAGACGCAGCCAGACAATCCGCAGGCCTATAACGCGCTCGGCTATTCGCTGGCCGATCGCAATCAGAGGCTTGCCGAAGCGGACAAGCTGGTCGAGAAGGCCTCCGCGCTGGCGCCGAACGACGCGTTCATCATGGACAGTGTCGGCTGGGTCAAATACCGCATGGGCGACACGTCGACGGCAATCAAGCTGCTGCGCAAGGCCTACGACATCCAGCCGAATGCCGAAATCGGCGCGCATCTCGGCGAGGTGTTGTGGAAGAGCGGCGCGCAGGATCAGGCACGCGCAGCCTTCCGCGATGCCCGCAAGCTCGAACCGGACAACGACACGCTCGTCAAAACGCTCCAACGTCTTCAGGTGAACGATCTTTGATGCGTCTTTCCCGTCTGATTTCCTTTCCCCGGGCGCCGCGTAGCGCGACGCTCGGACTCGCGGCGGCAGCGGTTGTAGCATTGGCGGGTTGTGCGTCGGTGAAACCGCAGGGGCCGTCCACGTCGAATGCCGCGACTGCCGTCACCGCCCAGACAAGCCGTGCTTACCAAGGTCGTTTCTCGATTCAGTACAACGATCAGAACGGCCAGCAGCGCAACGCTTACGGCAACTTCACGTGGCAGGAGACCGGCGACACCGTGACCCTGCAACTGCGCAATCCGCTCGGCCAGACGCTGGCGGTGGTCACGTCGTCGCCCGCAACGGCAACGCTCGAACTGCCGAACCGGCAGCCGCTCACCGCGGATAACGTGTCCACGCTGATGCAGAACGCGCTCGGCTTCACGTTGCCGGTCGAAGGGCTGCGTTACTGGTTGCAACCCTCGCCGGCGCCCACCTCGCGCGCAAAGACAGTGAACGATCCGCAGCAACCGTCGCGATTGAAGCAGATCACGCAAGACGGCTGGACGATCGACTACCTGGCCTATGCGGAGGCACCCGCCACCGGCGTCAAGCGCGTCAATCTGAGCCGCTCGGAGCCGCCGCTCGACATCAAACTCGTGCTGGATCAGTAACCCGCGCTTCATTGCGCGGCCTTGCCGCTTCTTCCGCGCCATCTGGCGCATGTTGCCTCGACTCATGATCGAAACGACCGATTCGCTGCGCGATTGCCTCGCGCCAGCGAAACTCAACCTCTTCCTGCACATCACCGGCCGCCGGCCGGATGGTTATCACACGCTGCAAACGGTGTTCCAGTTGCTCGACTGGGGCGACACGCTGCACTTCACTCGACGCGACGACGGACTCATCACGCGCAGCACTGAGATCGCCGACGTTCCGGCGGAGCACGACCTTACCGTGCGCGCTGCAACGCTCCTCAAAACACACACGGGCTCGAGTGAAGGCGTGGATATCGGCATCGACAAGCGTCTGCCGATGGGCGCGGGCCTTGGCGGCGGCAGTTCCGACGCGGCCACAACGCTCCTCGCGTTAAACCGGCTGTGGAAGCTCAATCTGCCCCGGCTCGAATTGCAGGCGCTGGCATTGAAACTCGGGGCCGACGTGCCATTTTTTGTTTTTGGAAAAAATGCGTTCGCTGAGGGTGTCGGAGAGGCTTTAGACGTTGTACAATTGCCGCCGCGCCATTTCCTAGTAGTGACGCCGAGGGTTCATGTTCCGACTGCAGCGATTTTTTCTGAAAAAGCGTTGACAAGAGATTCAAAACCCCTCACAATTACGGACTTTCCTGCAGAACTTAGCTGCAACACTGAATGGCCAGAAAGCTTCGGCCGGAATGACATGCAGCAGGTTGTCGTAGGGAAGTACGCGGAAGTAGCGCAAGTGCTGCGATGGTTTGAAAACGTCGCGCCAGCGCGGATGTCTGGATCAGGTGCAAGTGTTTTTGCAGCGTTCCGTAGTAAAGCTGAAGCAGAAGCGGTGCAAGCCAAACTGCCAGCCGAATGGAACAGTGCAGTGGCCGCAAGTCTCGATCAGCATCCACTCTTTACTTTCGCGTCATAAGTTTTGCATCGTCGAACGAAACTCCACGTTCGGCGGAGCTCAGAGTTAGTGTAGGGGAGTCGCCAAGCTGGTTAAGGCACCGGATTTTGATTCCGGCATGCAAAGGTTCGAATCCTTTCTCCCCTGCCAAAAAATCTCGCATTTCCCCTCGCCCCCAGCCTGAAGTAGGTGCACGATGAGCAGCCATGACGGCCTGATGGTTTTTACTGGCAACGCAAATCCCGCGCTTGCACAGGAAGTCGTCAAAATTCTCGGTATTCCCCTCGGCAAAGCCATGGTTAGCCGTTTCTCGGACGGTGAAATCCAAGTCGAGATTCAGGAAAACGTGCGCGGCAAGGATGTCTTCGTCCTGCAGTCCACGTGCGCGCCGGCGAACGACAATCTGATGGAACTGATGATCATGGTCGACGCGCTCAAGCGCGCATCGGCCGGCCGGATCACCGCAGCCATCCCCTACTTCGGTTATGCGCGTCAAGATCGCCGCCCGCGTTCCGCGCGCGTCGCCATCTCGGCGAAGATCGTCGCGAACATGCTGGAAATCGCCGGCGTCGAGCGGATCATTACGATGGATCTGCACGCTGACCAGATTCAAGGCTTTTTCGACATCCCGGTCGACAACATCTACGCAACGCCCGTGCTGCTCGGCGATCTGCGCAAGCAGAACTACGAGAACCTGCTGGTCGTTTCGCCAGACGTCGGTGGCGTGGTGCGTGCCCGTGCATTGGCCAAACAGCTGAATTGCGATCTCGCGATCATCGACAAACGCCGCCCGAAGGCGAACGTTGCCGAAGTGATGAACATCATCGGTGAAGTCGAAGGCCGTACCTGCGTGATCATGGACGACATGGTCGACACCGCCGGCACGCTCTGCAAGGCAGCTCAGGTTTTGAAGGAACGCGGTGCGAAGCAGGTGTTCGCTTACGCTACCCACCCGGTTCTGTCGGGTGGCGCAGGCGAGCGTATCGCAGCGTCCGCGCTCGACGAACTCGTTGTCACGGACACGATCCCGCTCGGCAACGAAGCGCGCTCGTGCGCCAAGATCCGTTCGCTGTCCAGCGCCGGTCTGCTCGCCGAAACGTTCTCGCGGATTCGCCGCGGCGATTCGGTGATGTCGCTGTTTGCTGAAAGTTAAGTATTTGCGAAGGCGCGGCGCATCGCATTGATGCGCCGCGCTTTTGCACAATCGGCATGAACGAACGAAGGTTCGTGCCGCAGCTCTGGGGCCTCAGCCAGAATGGCTTGGAGGCCCCGTTTTTACTGCCTGGTCGCGGGCAGTGCATTGGAGATTCAATATGAAAGTAGTCGCTTTCGAGCGTTCCTTGCAAGGTACGGGTGCGAGCCGCCGCCTGCGTAACTCGGGCAAGACCCCGGGCATCGTATATGGCGCTGGTGCAGACACGCAATTGGTCGAACTGGACCACAACGCGCTGTGGCACGCGCTGAAGAAAGAAGTTTTCCACTCGTCGATTCTCGACCTGGAAGTGGGCGGCAAGTCGCAACAGGTTCTGCTGCGCGACGTGCAATACCACCCGTTCCGTCAGCTCGTGCTGCACGTGGACTTCCAACGTGTCGACGCGAAGAAGAAGCTGCACACCAAGGTGCCGCTGCACTTCATGAACCAGGAATCGAACCCGGCAGTCAAGCTGTCGAGCGCGATCATCTCGCACGTCGTCAATGAACTGGAAATCGAGTGCCTGCCTGCGGCACTGCCGGAATTCATCGAAGTCGACCTGGCGAAGATCGAAGCGGGTCAATCGGTTCACGCGAAGGACATCGCGCTGCCGGCAGGTGTCTCGCTGGTTGCTCACGTCGAAGCAGAAAACCCGGTCGTCGCATCGGCAACGATCCCGGCTGGTGCAATCGCTGAAGGCGAAGCTGCTGCTGAAGGCGAAACGCCGGCTGCTTAATAGCGACTCAGGCGCAAAACAAGTAATCCTCTCGATCCGTTTCAATGAAACGGTCGACGTGACCCGCCGAGGTTCGCCCCGGCGGGTTTTTTTTCGGTTTTTTTCGGCTCGGCCGTGTTCGGATGGCGGGCCAGATGGACCTACGCAATCATGATCAAGCTGATCGTCGGGCTCGGCAATCCGGGCGCCGAATACACTGCGACGCGTCACAACGCCGGCTTCTGGCTGGTCGATCAACTGGCACGCGAAGCAGGTACGACGCTGCGCGATGAGCGGCGTTTCCATGGTTTCTACGCGAAGGCGCGTCTTCATGGTGAGGAAGTGCATCTGCTGGAGCCGCAGACCTATATGAACCGCTCGGGTCAATCGGTCGTCGCGGTCGCGCAGTTCTTCAAGATTCTTCCCGACGAAATCCTCGTCGCGCACGATGAACTCGATATGCCGCCAGGCAGTGTCAAGTTGAAACTCGGCGGCGGCAGCGGTGGTCACAACGGTCTCAAGGACATCACCGCGCATCTGTCGTCGCAGCAGTATTGGCGGCTGCGGATTGGGATCGGTCATCCGCGCGACCTGATTCCTGAAAGCGCGCGCGCCGGCGCCAAGCCGGATGTCGCCAACTACGTGCTGAAACCGCCGCGGCGGGAAGAGCAGGACGTGATCGATGCGTCGATCGAACGGGCGCTCGCGGTCATGCCGCAGATCACCAAGGGCGAGCTTGAACGCGCGATGATGCAGTTGCATCGCAATCAGTAGGCGGTCCGCGCGAGTCAGTATCGCCCCGTATCGCCAACGACAGTAACTATCCTGCATGGGACTGGAGAATCGCTTGAGCCGCTATTGGAGTGACATCGTTCATCGTCTGACGCCGTATGTGCCGGGCGAGCAGCCCGCGCTAGCACATCCGGTGAAGCTGAATACCAACGAGAATCCCTATCCGCCGTCGCCGCGCGTGCTCGAGGCGATCCAGCGGGAACTGGGCGACATGGCCGAATCGTTGCGGCGCTATCCCGATCCGACCGCGCGGAAACTGCGCGAAACGGTCGCCGCTTACCACGGAATTCGCGCCGAGCAGATCTTCGCGGGCAACGGCTCGGACGAAGTGCTCGCACTTACGTTCCAGGCCTTGCTCAAGCACGACAAGCCCTTGCTGTTTCCGGATATCACGTACAGCTTCTATCCGACCTACGCGCGGCTCTTCGAAATCGACTACCGGACCATTCCGCTCGACGACAGCTTCGCCATCAACGTCGATGACTACACGTCACCGAACGGCGCGATCCTGTTCCCGAACCCGAACGCACCGACCGGCCGACCGCTGCCGCTCGCCGACATCGAGCGCCTGGTGGCAGCCAATACCGGATCCGTGGTCGTGATCGACGAGGCCTACGTGGATTTCGGCGCGGAATCGGCGATTAGCCTGATCGAACGGTATCCCAATCTGCTGGTGGTTCAGACGGTATCGAAGTCGCGCTCGCTGGCGGGCATGCGCGTCGGTTTCGCGTTCGGCCACCCGGATCTGATCGACGCGTTGAATCGCGTAAAGGACAGCTTCAACTCCTATCCGCTCGACCGCCTCGCGCAAGTTGCCGCCACGGCCGCGTACGAAGACGATGCATGGTTTCGCGACACATGCGCCAAGGTGGTGGCGAGCCGCGAGCGGCTGGCCGCGGGGCTCACGGCGCTCGGTTTCGAGGTGGTGCCGTCGACCGCGAATCTGCTGTTCGCGCGCCACGAAGGCTACGATGCCGCCACGCTCGTGTCGCGGCTAAGGGAAAAGGAGATTTTCGTGCGGCACTTCAAGGCGCCGCGAATCGACCAGCATCTGCGCATCTCCGTCGGCACCGACGCCGAATGCGACATGCTGCTGGAGGCGTTGCGCGATATCTTCAGCGGGTACGTCGGCTGACACCGCGTGCCACGCAAAAAGTTTGCCGCACAAAGAAAACGGCGAGGCCAAGGCCTCGCCGTTTTTCCATCCACACACCGTATCTCACGCGCCCTTCGCCGCCTGCAGCGCGTGGTACTTCGCCATCAACCCTTCCGGCGTCTCCAGGTGCTCCGGATCGCGCGGAATGCATTCGACCGGGCACACCTGAATACACTGCGGTTCGTCGAAATGACCGACGCACTCGGTACATTTCTTGGGGTCGATGACGTAGATTTCCGGGCCCATCGAAATTGCGTCGTTCGGGCACTCGGGCTCGCATACGTCGCAATTGATGCACTCGTCGGTAATCATCAAGGCCATACTTCTCTCACTTCACGCCGGCCGCGGCCAGCTTTGATCCGTCAATCCTACAGTTTACGCCGGTTACGGCTGGGCCGCCGAAGCACCGTTGCTTGCGTCCATTGATGCAACCTTTTCCACCAGCCATTTCTCGACCGACGGGAATACAAATTTGCTGACGTCGCCGCCGAGTTGCGCGATTTCGCGCACGATGGTGCCCGAGATGAACTGGTACTGATCGGACGGTGTCATGAACATGGTTTCGACGTCCGGCAGCAGATAGCGGTTCATGCCGGCCATCTGGAACTCATATTCGAAGTCGGACACGGCGCGCAGGCCACGTACGATCACCCGGGCGTTATTGGTTCGCACGAAGTCCTTGAGCAGCCCCTTGAAGCTCATGACCTGAACGTTCGGATAGTGCCCTAGCACTTCGTGAGCGATGTCGAGACGCTCCTCGAGCGTGAAAAACGGCTTCTTGTTGCGACTGTCGGCAACGCCCACCACCAGCGTGTCGAAAATGCTCGACGCGCGCCGAACGAGGTCTTCGTGACCGCGCGTCAGCGGATCGAACGTGCCCGGGTACACGGCGACTACCATGAGACTTCTCCTCTCTTCAGACAAAAGGGCACGTCAAAGCGTCCACGCGACGCATTTGGCACCGGCCGCGCGCGTGACGGCAAACCGCCCGGCGCTTGCGTTTTGGAACGCGCATTATTCCTTATTTTCGCGTTGCAGCAAATGAAAGTGGACAGCGCCCGCTTTACCTTGCCGCACGATTTCCCACCCGGCAAGCGTCTCGTTGCAATCGAGCTCGAGCGCCTCACCGGCTTCCACATACAGAAAACCGTCGGCACTCACGAGCGGCACGGTCAGCGTGAGCGCCTTGCCGAGCAGATCGCCGTCGAACGGCGGATCGAGAAACACCACGTCGAACGATCCGGGCGCGAGACTTGCGGCGAGGCGCAAACCGTCTGCTTCAGCGATTTCGATCGTGCGCGCCGACAGCCGTTCCTGATTCGCGCGCAGCTGGCCGGCGGCTCGCGCGTTGCGCTCCACCATCACCACCCGCGCCGCGCCGCGCGAGGCCGCCTCGAAGCCCAGCGCACCGCTGCCGGCGAACAGATCGAGACAGCGCAGGCCATCCAGACGCTGGCCGAGCCAGTTGAAAAGCGTCTCACGCACGCGGTCAGGCGTGGGGCGCAGGCCGTCGAGGTCGAGCACGGGCAAGGGCGTGCGCTTCCAGTCGCCGCCAATGATGCGGATGGCGTGCGGCTTGCCGCCCTTGGACGAAGCGCCGTGGGCGCGGGATGGTGCGGAACGGGGCATGCAGTTTCGATTACGTGATGAAGGCGCCCGCCACGTCGAGCGGCGGATCGGAGCGCCAACGTTACCACAGCAACGCCCTGCGTCCAGCCTGGTCGATCGGCCAATACGACGGGCGGCGGCGCGCCTGATAAAATGTGCGGCTGCCAGCGCCTTGCATCCCGCATCGCAACGCTGCCTGCCGCTCCCGCCGGCCCTGTGCCGGCTGCGCGCCTCAGCGCGCGCTCTCACCACGCCAGATCATGTTCAGCTTTTTCAAACGATTCAAGGGTTCGAAAGAGTCCGAAAACGCGCCGGAAGCGTCGCAGTCAGCGCCGGAAGGCTCAACACCCGAGCGCGCCGCACAGCCGCCCGCAGAGCCTGCCACGCCGCCTGCGTCGCGCCCGGCGGCCACGCCGGCCAGCGTCGAGGCGCCGCTTCCTGCTGCGCAGTTCGCCACCGACCCCGAGCCGGAATACACCGCGCTCGAAACCGTCGAGATCGTCCCGCCGCCATTGCCGGACGCGGGCGCGAAGCGCTCGTGGCTGACGCGCCTGAAAACCGGTCTTTCCAAGACGAGTTCGAGCCTGACCGGTATTTTCGTCGGCACGAAGATCGACGAGGACCTGTACGAAGAACTCGAGACCGCGCTGCTTATGTCTGACGCGGGGGTCGACGCCACCGAATTCCTGCTCGAAGCGCTGCGCGAAAAAGTGCGCGCCGAACGCCTCAGCGAGCCGCAACAGGTTAAAACGGCGCTGCGCACGCTGCTCATTGATCTGCTCAAGCCGCTGGAAAAGTCGCTCATGCTCGGCCGCGCACAGCCGCTCGTGATGATGATCGCCGGCGTCAACGGCGCGGGCAAAACCACCAGCATCGGCAAGCTCGCCAAGCATCTGCAAAGTTTCGATCAATCCGTGCTGCTGGCCGCGGGCGACACGTTCCGCGCCGCCGCGCGCGAGCAACTGGCCATCTGGGGCCAGCGCAACAACGTGACGGTGGTGTCGCAGGAAAGCGGCGATCCGGCGGCGGTGATCTTCGACGCGGTCGGCGCCGCGCGTGCCCGCAAGATCGACGTGATGATGGCTGACACGGCCGGCCGTTTGCCGACCCAGCTGCATCTCATGGAAGAACTGCGCAAGGTCAAGCGCGTGATCGGCAAGGCCCACGACGGCGCACCGCACGAGGTGCTGCTGGTAATCGACGCCAACACCGGCCAGAACGCACTCTCGCAGGTGAAGGCATTCGACGACGCGCTCGGCCTCACCGGCCTGATCGTCACCAAGCTCGACGGCACGGCGAAGGGCGGCATTCACGCGGCGATCGCGCGGCAGCGTCCGATCCCGGTGTACTTCATCGGCGTCGGCGAGAAGGTCGAAGACTTGCAGCCGTTCAGCGCGGAAGAATTTTCGGACGCACTGCTGGGTGGTTGAACGCGGCGGCGTGCGCCGTTGCACCAGTAAAAAGGGCACCCCACGGAGTGCCCTTTTTTTATGACGTCACGACAACTGCCCGCTCATTCAATCATTCAGCGTCGGGCTGCGCGCCAGGCGCCGCGCGGGCGAACGCGTCGAGCTGCATCGCGTGATCGTAGATACGCTGAATGGTCGGAAACCTCGCCGTGTCGACCTTGAAGCGCTGCGCGTTGAACACCTGAGGAATCAGACACGCATCGGCGAGCGTCGGCGTGTCGTGGTAACACAGCTTGCCGGTGCGCGAATCGCCGGCCAGATGCTGCTCGAGCGTCGCGAAACCCGCTTCCACCCAATGCCGGTACCAAGCATCCTTCGCGTCGTCGTCGACACACAAAGTGTGCTTCAGATACTTCAGCACGCGCAGGTTGTTCAGCGGGTGGATCTCGCACGCCACCTGCAACGCCAATGACCGCACATGCGCGCGATCAACCGGCGTCGCGGGCAATAGCGGCGGCTCGGGATGCGTCTCTTCCAGATATTCGATGATCGCGAGCGACTGCGGCATCACGTCATGACCATCGACGAAGGTCGGCACAATGCCGTCCAGATTCACCTTGCGGTATTCCGGCTTCAGCTGCTCGCCGCCGTCGCGCACGAGGTGCACCGGGACGTAGTCGTACGGCAGGTTCTTCAGATTCAGCGCGATACGCACACGATAGGACGCCGAGCTACGGAAATAACTGTAGAGCTTCATGTTGTCTGTCTCCCCCAACCGGCGCTCAGACGACGCGCACGCTGAGCTCATCGAGTCCGTCCACGCCGCCCTTCATCAGATCGCCCTTCACCACGGCGCCGACGCCTTCCGGCGTGCCGGTGAAAATCAGATCGCCCGGTTGCAGCTCGAACAAGGTCGACAGGTAAGCAATCGTCTCCGCCACTGACCAGATCAGTTGCGACACATCCGAGCGCTGCTTGTCCTCGCCGTTTACCGACAGCCAGATCGCGCCCTTGCCGACATGCCCCACCGTGGCCGCCGGATGAATCGGGCCGAGCGGCGCCGAGTGATCGAAGCCCTTGGCGGTATCCCACGGACGGCCCAGCTTCTTCGCTTCGGCCTGCAAATCGCGGCGCGTCATGTCGAGACCGAGCGCGTAGCCGTAGACGTGGTCGAGCGCGCTCGCGACGGGAATATTCTTACCGCCCTTGCCGATCGCCGCCACCATTTCCATCTCGAAGTGGACGTTGTTCGACAGCGCCGGATAGGGGAATTCGCCGGTCTCGCCGGGCGCGACATACAGCACGGCGTCGGCCGGCTTGGCGAAGAAGAACGGCGGCTCGCGGTCAGGGTCGTGCCCCATCTCGCGCGCGTGCGCCTCGTAGTTGCGGCCCACACAGTAGATGCGGCGCACCGCGAACTTCTCGCCGGACCCCACGACCGGCACCGCGACCACCGGTGCGGGTGCGAATACGTAACTCATCCCGTTCTCCGTTCTTTGATTAGTGCCGCAAGCGGCGATAAAACGTTGAGTGTAACGCGCGGCAAAGCGCCGCGTACGGCACACCGGCATGGCGCGCCGAGGCCGGCGCCGCGAGCGCGAGGTCTCACCGGATCACCATAGATGCGATACTCACACTGAATCGCGTCCTTTGAATAGCATGGCCGGCCGCTTCATAGCGGCACGCCACCCCGCCCCATTGCGCCCCATGACCAACGCCGACATCGCCAATCCCTTCCCCTGCGCCCGTTTCATCAAGGAAATCGGCCGCGGCCCGAATGGCGCGCGCGCGCTGACGGCCGACGACACACGCACGCTCTACACCGCCATGCTCGACGGCCGCGTGGCGGAGCTCGAATTGGGCGCGGTGCTCCTCGCTTACCGCGTGAAGGGCGAAACCGCCGACGAACTCGCCGCGATGCTGGCCGGCGCCCATGCCTCGTTCGAGCCGGTTCATGTGCCGCACAGCACGTTCCGGCCCGTGTCGATACCAAGCTACAACGGCGCGCGCAAACAGCCCAACCTGGTGCCGCTGCTGGCCCTGCTGCTGGCGCGCGAGGGCGTGCCGGTGCTGGTGCATGGTGTGACCGAAGATCCGGGCCGCGTGACGAGCGCGGAAATCTTTACGCATCTGCAGCTTGCGCACGCACGCTCGCATGCGGATATCGAAGATGGCCTTGCCGAACAGCGAGTGGCGTTCGCGCCGATCAACGTCCTCGCGCCGAAGCTCGCGCGCCTTCTCGCGCTGCGCCAGCGCATGGGCGTGCGCAATTCGACGCACACCCTCGTGAAGATCCTGCAGCCGTTTGCGCCCTTGGGATTGCGTCTCGTGAACTACACCCACCCGCCGTATCGCGACAGCCTCACGCAACTGTTCAATACACATCCGGACGCGGCCGCCGGCGGTGCCCTGCTGGCGCGCGGCACCGAAGGAGAAGCGGTGGCCGACACGCGGCGTCAGGTGCAGATCGACTGGTTGCACGAGGGCATCTGCGAAACGCTCGTGCCGCACGAACGCTCGTCGCCCGATGCGCCGGAAGTCGACTTGCCCGAAGCGAAGGACGCGCCGACCACGGCCGCCTGGATCGCTGCCGTGCTGCGCGGCGAAGCGCCGGTGCCGAGCGCGATCGAGCGGCAGGTCGCGTTGATCGTCGACGTCGCGAGAACGGCGGCTTGATAACCGCGGGTTGACACGCTGCAGCATGCCGTCTTACATTAGACCCATGCGTTCCCTTCCGAACACCCTCCGAGTTACCTCCGGCCGCCTAGCGCGGCCCCTATCGCTACGTCTAGCGTAAGTCAGGCGTAGCGCCGCGCGCAGGCAACCTCAGTTGCTCAAAGCGTGGTCCTCCAGGCAGTTCCGCTGTTCCCGCATCACCTCCTAAGCGTAGTTCCTCACAACCTGTAAGCGTCTGCATTCGTCCGTTTACCAAGCGGGCGAAACGACGAACGAGGCACCTTATTATGTTGCGCAACCCCGCAGACAAATATCGCCCCTTCCCTGCTGTGCGCCTGACCGGCCGCAAGTGGCCGAGCCGCACGATCAACCAGGCGCCGGTCTGGATGAGCACCGATCTGCGCGACGGCAATCAGGCCCTGATCGAGCCGATGGACGCCGCGCAAAAGCTTGAATTCTTCGAGATGCTCGTCTCGGTCGGCTTCAAGGAAATCGAGGTCGGCTTTCCGTCGGCGTCGCAGGCGGATTTCGATTTTGTCCGCAAGCTGATCGAAGAACAGCGCATTCCCGATGACGTCACCATCGAGGTGTTCGTGCCGTCCCGTGCCGAGTTGATCGCGCGCACGTTCGAGGCGCTCGAAGGCGCGCCGCGCGCCATCGTGCACCTGTACAACGCGATCTGCCCGTCGTTTCGCCGGATCGTCTTCAACCAGTCGAAGGCCGGGATCAAGGCGCTGGCCGTGGAAGGCACGCGACTCATCAAGGAGCACGCGCAGGCGCGGCCTGGCACCCACTGGACGTTCCAGTACTCGCCCGAAACGTTCAACGCCACCGAGCTGCCGTTCTCACGCGAAGTGTGCGACGCCGTGGCGCAGACGTGGCGGCCCACGCGCGAGCACAAGATGATCATCAACCTGCCGGCGAGCGTGGAGGCGGCGACGCCGAATGTGTTCGCCGACCAGATCGAATGGATGGATCGCAATCTCGGCTTTCGCGACAGCATCGTGTTGTCGGTGCATCCGCATAACGATCGCGGTACGGCCGTGGCCGCCGCAGAACTGGCAATGCTTGCGGGCGCGGATCGCGTTGAAGGGTGTCTGTTCGGCAACGGCGAGCGCACCGGCAACGTCGATCTCGTCACGCTGGCGATGAACCTGGACGCGCAAGGCATCCAAACCGGCCTCGATTTCTCCGGCATCGCTGAGGTGCGCCGCGTCGTGGAGCGCTGCAATCAGCTGCCGGTGCATCCCCGCCATCCGTATGCGGGCGATGCGGCACTGCGGGCGGCAAGCGTCGAACGACACGACGCCACCATGCACGAAGACCGTGGGGCCACGGCCGGTTCGGCGAATCACACGGAGTGGATGGGCGTAGATAGGGAGAGTGTCACGGCTTGAGCGTCAGGCACGAGCGCGTCAACCGCGCGCTCGCGACAGCCGGCCGCTCACAAGGCGCAGCCGGCCCGCCGGAGTGGGCCCACAAGGCTCACTCGATTGCGCAACGGGTTGCCTGCCAGGCGATCAGGCGCCACCGCCCGTCTTCCTGCACATGGATTGCCGTGTAGGCAATCGGAAACAGCAGCGCGCCGTTATTCGCTTCCATTTCGATCAGTGCGCGGCCGGTCACGACGCATGTCTCGCGCCCCACCGGCAACACGTCTTGCGACTGTATTTCGATCTGGCGATAGCGGCGGCGCCCCGCAGTGATTCCGTCGATGAACTGCCGCTTCGTTTCTCGCTTGCCGTTCGTGTGAACATAGCTCACGTTGTCGGCGAGCAGCGTGTCGAGCGATTGCCCGTCACCCTCGACCATCGCACGAAAACGCTCTCGCTCCAGTCCTCGAATCGCCTCGATTATCTTTGCCACCATCGCTCAGCCCCTCGCACCGGTGAGCCTTACGTGGCCACGGTCGTCAGAAGTTATATTGCAGATATAGCTGGTGGAAATTTATACCAGGATTCGGCTCTTTGATACCGCCGTCTGAAATATGCTGGAAGCGGTAGCCTGCTTGGTACTGCTGGCGGCTACCGAACTGTAGCCCCACACCGGCCATCTCGGTGAACTGGAACGCCGTGCCCAACGTGAAGGTCGAAGATATCCGGGGACTCGTCAGCACGCGGATGCCCGAGCCCAATTCGGCATACGGGCGAATCAGACCCGACCCCTTGATGAATCGGATAAGCGGCGTGACTCCAAACTCGCCGATGTTGTCGTGGACGTTGCCTTCGTTGGTATGCCACCAGGACGCGTTGGCTTCGCCGATCAGCGCGAAGTGCCAATCACCGATCTGCCACCAGGTCAGCCCCGGATCCCAGACCAGACTAAGATCGAGTTTTTTGACGTGGCGATCGCCAAAACCGGCGCCCACCTGCATCCCAAATTGATCCGCGGAAGCCAGCCCCGACGCCCCGACTAGCAGAACAACTGCCGCGCCTTTTAGAGCCAGATCACGCCAAACACTCTTTTTGTTGTTCATCTAACACCCGAGCTTCGCCGAACGTTGAACAATTTGTAAAAAGTTTGTTCATTCTAAAGTGTTTTTTTGTTCGTCGTATTGTATGAATAATTGATACCTCTCCGCAATTAGTCACCTCCATACCCGGAAATATAGGTTACTTATAAGCAAGAAACTGGCTTACTAGGGTAATCCTGCGCCCAAGATATGCGCACTGGCGAACACTCCCCATGGCTATCGAAACACGAATTTCAATAGAAATTTGCGGAACTCGGATGCCCCTACATCCTCTAAGTATTAGCACTCGGCAATTCAGAGTGCTAACATCCATCGCTGGAGTCGTTACCTGAATAAGCTTTTGTCTGATTCCAAAGGAGTTTCCTTCGTGAGCCATGCTATGACCCTTCCGAGTACTTTGAGCCAGTCGTCGGCTAAGGCCGCTTCGGCAGGTGCACTGGCGCTCTCGCATTCCTCGCTGCTGCCCGGTCAACTGGGCAATATCGACGCCTACATCCAGGCCGTCAACCGGATTCCGATGCTGACGTCGGCGGAAGAACGCCAGTTCGCCACCGAATTTCGCGAGCACGACAACCTCGAGTCGGCGCGCCGCTTGGTCCTGTCGCACCTGCGGCTGGTCGTGTCGATCGCGCGCAACTATCTCGGGTATGGGTTGCCGCACGCCGACCTGATTCAGGAAGGCAATATCGGCCTGATGAAGGCCGTGAAGCGCTTCGACCCCGAGCAGAACGTGCGCCTCGTGTCGTACGCCATGCATTGGATCAAGGCTGAGATTCACGAATACATTCTGCGCAACTGGCGCATGGTGAAGGTCGCCACCACCAAAGCGCAGCGCAAGCTGTTCTTTAACCTGCGCAGCCACAAACAGGGGCTGGGCGCGTTCACGCCGGACGAGATCGAAGGTCTCGCCAAAGAGCTGAACGTGAAGCGCGAAGAAGTCGCTGAAATGGAAACGCGTCTGTCCGGCGGCGACATCGCGCTGGAGGGCCAGGTCGAAGACGGCGAAGAGTCGTACGCGCCGATCGCCTATCTGGCCGATTCGCATAGCGAACCGACCGCCGTGCTGGCGTCGCGCCAACGCGACAAGCTGCAAAGCGACGGCATCGCCAGCGCGCTGGACGCACTCGACGCCCGCAGCCGTCGCATCATCGAGGCACGCTGGCTGAAGGTGGAAGACGACGGCTCGGGCGGCTCGACGCTGCATGAACTGGCCGACGAGTTCGGCGTCTCGGCCGAGCGGATTCGCCAGATCGAGGCGAGCGCCATGAAAAAAATGCGCGGCGCACTGATCGAGTACGCATAAGGCCTGAGAAGCGTTTAACAAGCCGGTTCGCCTGGCTTGCTCGATCCAGCCGCACAGCCCCGCCCTCGCAAGAAGGCGGGGCTTTTTTTCGCCCTCGCGGCGGCGCATTCGCGCACGCGCACCCTCACTCGGGAACACGCCCGTGCGACACGCGTTTCTTGACGTATCACAAACCAGATAGCAATACTGCTCAGACCGAGCAGGGTTCGCGACCCAATGCCGCAGCACTGAACTCCTACGCGCGGGTGCTCTGCTCTTAATATCGGGGTGCACTTACCAGACCGTTCGCGCGGTCTGGCGCCAGCCGGATCCACCGGTGTGAAGTTGCCTTCTACCGATTATGACCATAGCCCTCAATCGCAACACCACGTCCCGCTCGAGTCTGCGCAAACGGCTCGCCGGCTGGGTGCGGGGTCCGACACTGGCGCGGGATATCGCCATTGTCCTCGCCATCAAATTCGTACTGCTGATGGCGCTCAAGTACACGTTCTTCAATCATCCGCAGGCGGAGCATATGTCGCTGCCGCCTGAGCAAGTCGCGCAGGCACTGTTGTCCGTGCCTGCCTCGCATCCGTCCCAAGGTGATCAACATGCCCGTTAGCGAAGTCGTAGAACTATCGCGCCTCCAGTTCGCCATCACGGCGCTTTATCACTTTCTGTTCGTGCCGCTCACCCTTGGCCTGTCGTGGTTGCTCGTCATCATGGAATCCGTCTATGTAATGACCGGCAAACAGATCTACAAGGACATGACCCAGTTCTGGGGCAAGCTGTTCGGCATTAACTTTGCGATGGGCGTCACCACCGGTCTCACGCTGGAGTTCCAGTTCGGCACCAACTGGTCGTACTACTCGCACTATGTCGGCGACATTTTCGGCGTGCCGCTCGCCGTTGAAGGGTTAATGGCGTTCTTCCTCGAATCGACCTTCGTCGGTCTGTTCTTCTTCGGCTGGAAACGGCTCTCGAAAGTGCAGCACGTGTTCGTCACGTTTCTCGTCGCACTCGGATCGAACCTGTCAGCGTTGTGGATTCTGGTGGCCAACGGCTGGATGAACAACCCGGTCGGCGCCACCTTCAACTATCAGACCATGCGCATGGAACTCGACAGCATTTTTTCCGTGCTGTTCAATCCGGTCGCGCAGGTGAAGTTCGTGCACACCGTCTCGGCCGGTTACGTTACGGCGTCGATGTTCGTGCTGGGCGTGTCGTCGTGGTATCTGCTGAAGCGCCGCGACACCGAATTCGCACTGCGCTCGTTCGCGATTGCCGCCGGCTTTGGCCTCGCGTCCACCTTGTGCGTAATCGTGCTCGGCGACGAATCCGGCTACCGCACCGGCGAAGTTCAACAGGTGAAACTGGCCGCGATCGAATCCGAATGGGAAACCGCGCCTGCGCCGGCCCCGTTCACGATCATCGGCATTCCGAATCAGAAGGAAGAGCGCACGGACTACGCGATCCGTATTCCGTATGCGCTCGGCCTCATCGCCACGCGTTCGCTGGACGAGCCCGTGATCGGCCTGAAGGATCTGATGGCGCGCAACGAAGAGCGCATCAAGAACGGCATGCTCGCCTACGCCGCGCTGCAGAAGCTGAAACAAGGCGACGCAACAGACGAAGCCAAAGCCGCCTTCGACGCCCACAAAGAGGATCTCGGCTACGGTCTGATGCTCAAGCAGTTCACGGCGAACGTCACCGACGCCACGCCGGATCAGATTGCCCAGGCCGCCAAGAAAACCATTCCGCCTGTCGCGCCGGTGTTCTTCTCGTTCCGGCTGATGGTCGGCCTCGGCATGCTGTTCCTCGCCACCTTCGTGCTGGCGTTCTGGTTTTGCGCGCAACGCTCCCTGTTACTGGAAAAGCGCCGCTGGTTCCTGCGCTGGGCCGTGTGGGCGATTCCGCTGCCGTGGCTCGCGGCTGAGTTTGGCTGGATCGTCGCTGAAGTGGGCCGTCAACCGTGGACCATCGCCGGCATTCTGCCGACCAGCCTGTCGGTCTCGAGTCTGACGCCGGGCGATCTCTATCTGAGTATCGCCGGCTTCGTGGTGTTCTACACGGTGCTGTTCATCATCGAAATCATGCTGATGTTCAAGTACGCACGGCTCGGCCCTTCATCGCTGCACACGGGGCGCTATCACCACGAACAACGCCAGCCGCTGAATCAGCCGCTGCCGTCCAACACGGCCGCCTGATTCGCCGCCACTGAGCATCAAGGGAAAGTTCACCATGGATTACGCAACTCTCAAACTGATCTGGTGGGTGCTGATCGGCGTGCTGCTGATCGGCTTCGCGCTCACCGACGGCTTCGACATGGGCGCGGCGATTCTGCTGCCGTTCATCGGCAAGACCGACGCCGAGCGACGCATCGTCGTGAATACGGTCGGCGCGACGTGGGAAGGCAATCAGGTCTGGCTCATCACGGCCGGCGGCGCGATGTTCGCCGCGTGGCCGCTGGTGTATGCCGCATCGTTTTCAGGCTTCTACTTCGCGATGCTGCTCGTGCTGTTTTCGCTGTTCTTCCGGCCGGTCGGCTTCGACTACCGCAGCAAACGTGAAGATCCGCGCTGGCGCAGTGCGTGGGACTGGGCACTGTTCGTCGGCGGCTTCGTGCCGGCGCTGGTGTTCGGCGTTGCGTTCGGCAACCTGCTGCAAGGCGTGCCGTTCTCGTTCGATACCGACCTGCGCGTCACCTACCACGGCGGATTCTTCGCGTTGCTCAATCCGTTCGCGGTGTTGTGCGGCCTTGTCAGCGTGTCGATGCTGGCCGCCCACGGCGCGGCCTTCGTGAAGATGAAATCGGATGGCGTGGTGGCGCAGCGCGCGTCGCTGGCATTGCGCATCGCTTCGTTCTCCGGAGTGGTTCTGTTCCTGATCGCCGGCGCGTTGATCGCCACGATGATCGGCGGCTACCAGGTGATCGACGCGCCGCCGCTCAACACGGTCGCCAATCCGCTGACGAAGAACGTGATCGGCGCGCCCGGCCTGTGGCTCACCAACTACGCCAGCTATCCGTGGATGGTGGCCGCGCCCGTGGCCGGCATCGTCGGTGGCCTGCTGGCCACGTTGCTCGCGCGCTCGCGCTTCGAGAAGAGCGCCTTTCTGTCGACTTCGCTGATGATCATCGGCGTGATTCTGACCGCGGGCTTTTCGATGTTCCCGTTCATCATGCCCTCATCACTGGACGGCCGCAGCAGCCTCACCGTATGGGATTCGACCTCGAGCCGCATGACGCTGCAGATCATGCTGGTCGCAGTGATCGTGTTCCTGCCCATCATCCTGATCTACACGAGCTGGGTGTATCGCGTGATGCGCGGCAAGGTGACGCACGCGGCGCTCGAAGAAAATCACCATTCGATGTACTGATCGGCAATACGCTTAACAGGAGTTTGTGATGTGGTATTTCAGTTGGCTGCTTGGCATTGGCGTGGCGTTGGCGTTCGGCGTCATCAACGTGATGTGGCTGGAATCGCGCCGGCCGTTGGAAGTGGGTAAACAGACAACGCGTTAACGCAGCATGCGGCGGAAACGCAAAAGCGGCACCTTGAATCGAATCAAGGTGCCGCTTTTTTTCTAACGCTACTGGAAAACTAACGGGACCAAAGCGGCCACGGCCGCCCCGGCGACACGCCGTTACGCCGGCAAAGGCGTTGCGCCGCCGCTTTCAGACATGCGCGCCGTCAGTTTCTCCGCATAGCTCGGCGCGGCTTCGCCTACGACGATATGGAACGTGTCCGCGGAGATCCATGCGGTGTCGAGCGTGGCGAGACGCTGACGATCGACTGCCGACGGATCGCGCACGACAATACGCAGGCGCGTCGTCGCCACCGCATCGAGCGACACGACGTTGCCAGCGCCGCCAAACACGGCGAGCCAGCGCAGCGGATCCGGATCGAGCGCACCGCCTTGATGGGCGACCGACGACGCCACCGGCGCGGCAGCAGCACGAGCGGCGGAAGCGGCAGGAGCCGCCGCCACCGGCTTGGCCGTATCGCCACCACCCTGCGCGATCACCGTACGGATTTCATCCGCAATGATGTCCGCTTCCGGTCCGATGATCACCTGCACATTGGTCGAGCCGCGCTTGAGCACACCACGCGCACCGATCGTCTTCAGTTCGTTTTCGTTGACCTTGTTCGAATCGACTACCGACAGACGCAAACGCGTCGTGCAGGCATCCACCACCGACAGATTCGACGCGCCGCCAAGCGCGGCGATATAGCGCTGCGCACGCGGCACGGCCGCACCGGCGACCGGCGACACGAAGCCGCCTGCCGTGAACGAATCGACCTGCTCGTCAGCGGCAGCCGGTTCGCGGCCCGGCGTCGCCATGTTGAACTTACGGATAAAGAAGCGGAACAGGCCGTAGTACACCACCATGTACACGAGGCCGAGCGGAATCGCCCACCAGCCCCGCGTCGACAGGCCGTAATTCAGCACGTAGTCGATGGCGCCGGCGGAGAACGTGAAGCCGAGGTGAATGCCAAGCGCCGAACAGATAGCGAGCGAGAGCCCCGTCAACAGCGCGTGAATCACGTACAGCACCGGTGCGAGGAACATGAAGCTGAATTCGATCGGCTCGGTCACGCCCGTGAGAAACGACGTGAGGGCCATCGAGAACAGCAGGCCGCCGACCACCGCACGGCGCTCCTTCGGCGCTTCATGGAACATTGCCAGACACGCGGCCGGCAGGCCGAACATCATGATCGGGAAGAAGCCCGTCATGAAGGTGCCCGCAGTCGGGTCGCCCGCGAAGAAGCGATGCAGGTCACCGGTGACCGCGGCGCCGCCCGGCGGCGTGAACGTGCCGAACACGAACCACGTCAGCGAATTGAGAATGTGATGCAGACCCGTGACAAGCAGCAAGCGGTTCAGCACGCCGAACACGAACGCGCCCAACGCGCCCGCGGTGGTCAGCCAGTGGCCGGCCGTATCGATCACGGCTTGCACCGGTTGCCACACATAGCCGAACGTTATACCGAGCACGAGGCAGACCACCCCCGTGACAATCGGCACGAAGCGTTTCCCTCCGAAGAAGGCCAGGTAGTCGGGCAGCTTGATGTCCTTGTAGCGGTTGTACAGCATGCCCGCGACGATACCCGCCACGATCCCGGACAACACGCCCATGTTGAGCTTGTCGTTGATGTCCTTCATCACCGCGACTTCGACCAGGTAGCCGATCGCACCCGCAAGACCCGCCACGCCGTTATTGTCTTTCGCGAAACCGACCGCCACGCCGATCGCCAACAGCAGCGGCAGGTTGTCGAAGATCGCGCCGCCGGCGTCGGCGATCATCTTGATGTTGAACACATCGGGCTGGCCGAGGCGCAGCAGCAGGCCGGCAACCGGCAGCACCGCAATCGGCAGCATCAGCGCGCGTCCCAGGCGCTGAATTTTCAGAAACGGATTCCCATCCATGGATATCTCCAATCCTTGTCTCGTGGTCGACTGACGTCGTTGAGTTTTGTAGCGATACGAAGTGTCTGTGCGAAGTTGGTCGCGGACCGTACGGGGCTCAGTCCAAAGGCCAGGTTTCGCGGCTTGCTGCTCTTACCGCTTGCGCCGATTCGAGCGCCAGGGCATCCTGGGCGCGTTGGCGGCACAGCTGATAATCGAGTTTGCGCACACGCGCCTTGATGCCCGGCACCGAGACCGGGTCCACCGAAAGCTCGGTCACGCCGAGGCCGACGAGCAGCGGCATGGCGAGCGGATCGCCTGCCAGCGCACCGCACACGCCGACCCATTTGCCATGCTTGTCCGCGCCTTGCACGGTGGCCGCGATCAGGCGCAGCACGGCCGGGTGCAAACCGTCGGCCTGCGCCGCGAGGTCGGCCTGGCAGCGGTCCATGGCGAGCGTGTATTGGGTCAGATCGTTGGTGCCGATCGACAGGAAGTCCGCGTGTTGCGAAAGCTGGTCGGCAAGCAACGCCGCCGACGGCACTTCGATCATCACGCCGACTTCGATCGGCTCCGTGCGGCCCGACTCGCGGGCAAATTCGTCGATGCGCTTGCGGATACGGATCAATTCGCCGACGTCGGTGACCATCGGCAGCAGAATGCGCACCGCGCCGAGCGGCTGAACCGCGAGCAGACCGCGCAACTGATCGTCGAGCAGATCCGGGCGCACCTGCGCGAGGCGGATGCCGCGCAGTCCAAGCGCGGGATTCGGCTCGGGCGGCAGCGTCAGATAGTCGACTTCCTTGTCCGCGCCGACATCCAGCGTGCGAATGATCGCGGTGCGGCCGCTCAATGCGTCCACAATTGCCTGGTAGCTCTGACGATGTTCTTCCGTGGTCGGCGCAGCCGCGCGATGAATGAATAGCAATTCGGTGCGCAGCAGACCGACGGAATCGGCGCCGTTTTCGACCGCGGTTGTCGCGTCGTCGAGCGTGGCGATGTTCGCGGCCACTTCGATCGCGCGGCCGTCGGAGGTCACCGCCGCTTGCTGCGACGTGCGGCGATTTGCTTCGCGCACATCGGCAAGACGGCTACGCTCCAGACGCGCCTGCTCGACATCGAGCGCGGTCGGGGCAAATTCGAGGCGGCCGGTGGTGGCATTCACCACCACCTGCGTGCCTTCGGGAATCGCGTGCAACGCGTCGCCGACTGCCACCAGCGCGGGAATGCCCGCCTGACGCGCGAGAATCGCCGCGTGCGAGGTCGCGCCGCCGCGCGCCATCACGAGAGCGGTGACACGCGAGCGATCCAGCGACGACAGGTCAGACGGCGTGAACTCCTCAGCCGCGAGCACGGCCTCGTCCGGCAGCGTGCGCGCCGCGGCGTTCGTGTAACCGAGCGCGCGCAGCACGCGCTTCTCGATGTCGCGCAGGTCGGAGGCACGTTCCGCGAGCAGCGCGTCTTCGATCTTGGCCAGGATGGCGATCTGGGCGCGGATGGCTTCGCGCCACGCAAAGCCCGCGCTCTTGCCGAGGCTGATCAGATCGCGCGCGGCATCGAGCAGCGTGGGATCTTCGAGCAGCACGCGATGCACCGCAAAAATGCCTGCTTCGCCCACCGCGCCACGCTGCGACGCATCGCGCACCGTGGTGCCGAGGTCCGCGTCGACAGCCGCGATCGCCTTGTCGAGCAGGCGGCTCTCCGCCGCGGACGTGCCGGTCGCCTTTTCCGGCGGATCGATGTCCGCGTCATCCCAGCGCACCAGTTTGCCAACCGCGATGCCCGGTGCCGCGCAAACGCCCGCGAGGGTATTCGGCGCAAGCGTCTCGCCTGCCGCGAGCGCCACGGTTTGCGGCGCGGGGGAAACCTCGCGTGCGGGTTTCTCTTCAACTTCGCCGTGCGCCTCACGCGTCAGTTCGTGAGCAATGGCCTCGATCGCGGCCTGGGCTTGCGGACCGACGCCAAGCAGTTCGACGGTCGCGCCTTCGCCCGCGCCGAGGCCCAGCAAACCGACCACGCTTTCGATCGCCGCTTTGCGCCCTTCGTAACGCACTTCGACGCGCGCATCGAAACCGCGTGCCGCTTCACGCGCACGCGCCGCCGGACGTGCATGCAGGCCGCCCGCGTGAGTCAGCGTGACCTGCTGACGCGCTTCTTCCGTCACGTTCGACGCACTCGCCTCGCGCGCTGCGTCGGCCGCGGCGCCGCTGCGGGCGCGCAGCAACAGCAGCGGCGTTTCACCTGCCTTCAGCAGGCCGCCTTGCGCACGCTCGACAATCTCGAACGCGTCCGAATTGGCAATCGCGATCACCGAGACGAGGCTCGGCGCATTCAGCGCGACCTGATCCTGATCGAACTCGATCAGCACCTGGCCGGCACGCACGTGGGCGCCTTGAGCGACCAGCGGCACAAAGCCCTTGCCGTTCAGTTCGACCGTGTCGATGCCGATGTGCAGCAGAATCTCGGCGCCTTCGGCGGTGGCCAGCGTCACCGCATGGCCAGTGCGCGCGAGATGGGTGATCGTTCCGTCGCACGGCGCGACGAGTCGGCCCTCGAGCGGACCGACGCCAATGCCGTCGCCGAACATGCCGCCCGAAAACACAGGGTCGGGCACCTTCGCGAGCGGCACGACCGGACCGGTCATTGGCGCGAGCAAAACAATATGGCCTTCAGAATGGCTCATCAAGCGGGACTCCTCGACACGTCGCATCTGATTTCTCGTCAGTGAGTTTCGGTGACTTTGTTGAGATGGCGCGGCGCATCGGGATTGCGCCCGCGCGCGGCGGCAAGGCCGGCGGCCATCACATAAAAGGACAGGATTGCTGCGATCGGATCGAGCGCAGCATGAGCGGTGGTTGCGAGCGGCAAGCTCGCTTGCGACACGTCGGCCGGCGCCGCGAGCAGCACACGGGCGCCGCGCGCCCGCATGTCGTGCGCGAGTTGCAACAGGCCGGCCTGTTCCGGTCCGCGCGGCGCGAACACCAGCAGCGGGTAGTCGCGGTCGATCAGTTCCATCGGACCGTGGCGCACTTCCGCGCTCGAAAACGCTTCGGCCTGGATGCCGGAGGTTTCCTTCAGTTTCAGCGCGGCTTCCTGCGCGATGGCAAGACCCAGACCACGGCCGATCACGATCATGCGCTCGACGCCGCGCAATTCGTCCACCGCTTTCGACCAGTCGAGTTTGCCCGCGGATTGCAGGGCTTCGGGCAGCGTTTTCAACGCGGCGAGCAGTTCGGCGTCGTTCTGCCAATGCGCGACCAGTTGCGCGGAGATCGACAGCATCGCGATATAGCTCTTGGTGGCGGCAACGCTCAGTTCCGGCCCTGCGACGAGGGGCAGATGCCACTCGCACGCATCGGCCAACGGCGAACTCGGCGCGTTCACGGCGGCCACGGTCAGCGCGCCGGCTTGACGCAGCGCCTGCATGGTGCCGACCAGATCCGGGCTCTTGCCCGATTGCGAAAACGCCAGCGCGAGCTGATCGCGCACTTGCAGCGGCGCCTGTTGCAGCGTGGCCACCGACATCGGCAGCGAGGCGACGGGCACGCCCAGGCGGCTCATCGTCAGGCTTGCGAAATAACTGGCCGCATGGTCCGAGCTGCCGCGCGCCACCGTCAGCGCGACATGGCGCGGCGCTTGCGCGAGCTTCGCCGCCAACGCCTCGACGCGCGAGGTATCCGAGAGTTGCGCGGCGACCGTTTCAGCGGACGCCAGCGCCTCTTTAAGCATATTCGACAATTGCTTCTCCTTCGACATACGTCGCGGTCAACGCCAGTTCACGATCGAACACGACCACATCGGCCCACGCGCCGCGCACGATGCGGCCGCGGTCTTCGATGCCCAGGTAGTCAGCGGCGTAGCGCGACAAGCGGTTTGATACGTCGGCGATCGGCAAGCCGATCGACACGAGATTGCGCAGCGCCTGATCCATCGTCAGGGTGCTGCCGGCGAGCGTGCCGTCGGCGAGACGCACACCGCCGAGGCACTTCGTCACATGCTGGCTGCCGAGGCGGTATTCGCCATCCGGCATGCCGGTGGCCGAGGTGCTGTCCGTGACCACGTACAGGCGCGGAATCGCGCGCAAGGCGGCGCGGATCGCGCCCGGATGGACGTGCAGCAGATCGGGAATGATTTCGGCGAATTCGGCGTGCGCGAGTGCCGCGCCGACCAGCCCGGGATTGCGGTGATGCAGCGGCGACATCGCGTTGAACAGATGCGTGAAGCCGCAGGCGCCGTGCTTGAGCGCGGCGACGGCGTCGTCGTAGGTGCCGAGCGAATGGCCGAGCTGCACGCGCACGCCGCGTGCCGCCATTTCGGAGATGATCTCCATGTGGCCGGCAATTTCCGGCGCGAGCGTGACCACGCGGATCGGCGCGATCGACAGATACTTCAGCACTTCGTCCAGCACCGCCGAGACGGCCGCGTCCGGCTGCGCGCCGAGCTTGCCGGGGTTGATGTAGGGCCCTTCCAGATGCACGCCGAGCACGCGCGCGCCGCCTGGCGTTCGCGTGCGCGTCACGTTGCCGAGGCCGGCGACCACGCTCATCAGTTCGTTGCGCGGCGCGGTCATGGTGGTGGCAAGCAGGCTCGTCGTGCCGTAGCGCGCATGCGTGCGGGTAATCGTTTCGATCGCGTCGCCCGCTTCCATCACGTCGGAGCCGCCGCCGCCGTGCACGTGCAGATCGATGAAGCCGGGCAGGATGTACGGCGCGTCGTTTGTCGACGGATCGGCGCGCTCGCCGGTGAGCGCCGTGATACGGCCGTTTTCGTATTCGAGCGTGCCGTGAATCCACCCATCGGTGGTGAGTATGTTTCCGGTCAGCATGAGTCTCTCTGGTGAGGCGTAATACGGGGTGTGGCTGAATGGCGCTTGTCGCGAGGCACCTGAGCCGGCTTCGCGGCCTGCCCGGCCACGCGGATCAGGTGCGCAATTCAGCGACGAAATCGTAGTAGTCGTCGCGGCAATAGGTGTCGGTCACTTCGATGGCGCGCTGGTCGGCGCTATAGCCGATACGGGTGATGACCAGCAGCGCCGAACGCGGTTCGATATCCATCAGGGCGGCGATCTCACCCGAAGCGTTGACCGCGCGAAAGTGCTGCAAGGCGCGCACGACGGCGGCGCCACGTTGTTCGAGATAGCTGTAAAGCGAGTCGCCGATGGTCTGCGGATCGGGCACGATCGCCACCGGCAGCGCCGAATGCTCGACCGCCATCACAATGCCGTCCGCGCGCCGCAGGCGCCGCAGACTCGCCACCGCCGCGCCGGGCGTGAGCCCGAGGTGCACCAGTTCGTCACGGTTAGCGGCGCGGATATCGCGCTCGAGCCATACCGAATCCGGCCGGAAACCGCGCTGCTGCATCTTCTTCGTGAAACCGGTGAGCCGTGACAGCGGATCTTCCACGCGCGGGGTGATGAAGCTGCCGGCGCCCCGCGCCCGCCGGATCAAACCTTGCTCGACCAGCAGCTCGATCGCCTTGCGTGCGGTGATGCGCGACACGCCGATCGCATCCGAGAGCGTGCGCTCCGAAGGCAGCGCCTCGCCCGCCGACCACACGCCGCAGTGAATCGCCGTCGCAAGATTGCGCGCGAGCTGCAGATAGAGCGGCGTGACGTTGCGGGCGTCAGGCGTCAGTGCGGACCAGCGAGTTTCCATGGGGCTCCGGCGGCCGTCGCGAAAAGGTTGCCTACGAAAAATGAGAGCCCATTATATAACCAACATAATACCAGTCAATCAACTGGTTCCATGCTGGTTAGATTCAGCGCAAAGCCTTGCTGGATAAGGCTTGCGAGAGTCTGAGGAGGGGCTTGTGAGCCCTTGCGCGAGCCCAGGACTTACCCGTATTTGAGCGCCTTGAAGGCATCCACACGGTTCCAGGTGGTTCTCATCGGAGTCAAAAAGCTAGCTGCGATCGATACCTTTTTAATACCAATTCGATCGAAACCCTGCCGGCGTAGCTTTTGTTAATGGGGTACCTTCCAATATAGTGGTGAGTAGCAAGCCATAAACACTCCTCCGGAGAGCAGCATTTGACCGATTCCGAGGCGCTGCGGCGCGCTCATGCCGTCCGCCATTTCAACCGTTTTTATACGCAGCACATTGGCGCACTGCATGAGCATCTGGCGAAGACCGAATTCTCGCTGACAGAGGTACGCGTTTTACACGAGCTCTACCGCGGACGTGCGCAAACGGCCTCGGTGCTCGGGCGCGCGCTCGGTCTCGACAGCGGTTATCTGAGCCGTCTGCTCACCAGTTTCGAACGGCGCAACCTGATCACGCGCCGCCCCTCGGAGACGGATGCGCGGCAGTCGCTGATTGCCTTGACGGAGAGCGGACACGCCGCTTATGTCCCGCTCGATAGCGCGTCGCTCGAAGAAGTGTCGGCGATGCTCAACGACCTGTCGGCGCTCTCACAGGAACAGTTGATCTCGGCAATGAAGGTCATCGAGCGGCTGCTCGGTGACAAGCCGCTGCACGAACTCGTGTTGCTGCGCCCGCCGCGCCCCGGCGAATGCGGCTGGCTCGTGCATCGGCAGGCACAGTGGTTCGCCGCGCAATACGGTTGGGATCAATCGTTCGAGGGACTGCTCGCGCGGATCGTCGCCGATTACGCGCAACGCAACGATCGGGTGCGGGAGATGTGCTGGGTGGCCGATCAGAATGGCGTGGTGGTCGGCTCGGTGTGCATCGTCGGGGTATCGACGACAGTGGCGGGGGTGCGGCTCCTGTGGGTCGAGCCGGATGTGCAGCGCCTGGGCATCGGCACCCAACTGCTCAGCGAGTGCGTGCGCTTTGCGAGGCGCGCGGGCTACACGAAGCTCACGCTGACCACGGCCGCCTCGCTGGAAAACCCGCGGCGCCTGTGCGAGCGCGCCGGCTTCAGGCTTGCCGGCGCGGCGGCTGAGCACCGTTTCGACAAGGACCTGATGATCGAGCGGTGGGAACTGGAGTTATAGGATTGTAGAAGCGCCGCCGCTTAGAACGACGGCACCACCGAACCCTTGAACTGCGTCTTGATGAACTGGCGCACGTCTTCAGACTGATACGCCGCGACCAGCTTCTTGACCCACGGCTTGTCTTTGTCCTGGGTACGCACGGCGATCAGGTTCGCGTACGGGCTGTGCACGTCTTCGAGCGCGATGGCGTCTTTGGTCGGCTGCAGACCGGCGGCCAGCGCGAAGTTCGTGTTGATCGCGGCAGCGTCGACATCCGCGAGCGAACGCGGCAGTTGCGCGGCGTCGAGTTCCACCAGCTTGATCTTCTTCGGATTCTCGGCGACGTCGAGCGCCGTCGCGTTGTTGCCGTTGGTACCCGCGCCGGCCTTCAGCTTGATCACGCCTTGCGCCTGCAGCAACAGCAGCGCGCGGTTTTCGTTCGACGGATCGTTCGGCACCGCGACCTTCGCGCCTTGCGCCAGATCCTTCAGCGACTTCAGCTTCTTCGAGTAGATGCCGAGCGGGGAGATGTACGTGAGGCCGGCGTTGACGATCTTGTAGCCGCGCTGCTTGATCTGGCTATCGAGATACGGCTGGTGCTGGAAGCTGTTCGCGTCGAGGTCGCCCGCGTCGAGTGCGGCGTTCGGCTGCACGTAATCGTTGAATTCGACGACCTTCACGTTGAGGCCTTCGCGCTTCGCCACTTTCGTGACGACTTCCCAGATTTGCGCGTCCGGACCGCCGATGGTCCCGACCTTGATGACTTTGTCGTCGGCGTGCGCGCCGAAGCTGGTGACGATCGCCGCGCCGGCGACCAGTGCCGAGAGGGCCTTGATAAGTGTTCTGCGCTGCATGTGATTCTCGCTGCTTTTAATCTGTTTCTAATCGGTCTCTGATCAGTGTCAGATGCGGGTGGAAGCCGGCGGCAAGTCTGCTTGTGGCAGAACGCCGCCAACTGGACCGCAAATGGTCTCATACGACCGGCGAGAAGTGAAATATCACGATCGCATATGGATATGCACCTTGAGCGGCGCGGCTTACGCGGCGCTCACCCGGAACGCGCTCACGGTCTCGCGCAGACGCCCCGCCTGATCCTGCAACGAAGCAGCCGCGGCCGCCGCCGCCTCGACCAGCGCGGCATTTTGCTGCGTCACTTCGTCCATCTGCGTGACGGCGCGGCCAACCTGGGCAATGCCGCTGCTCTGCTCTTCGGATGCCGCCGCGATCTCGCCCATGATGTCGGTCACACGCTGCACTGCCTGCAAAATTTCGCCCATCGTCGTGCCGGCCTGCTGCACGAGGGTCGACCCGTTGTTCACGCGCTCAACCGACGCGTTGATCAACTGCTTGATCTCCTTGGCCGCCGTGCCCGAACGCTGCGCGAGGCTGCGCACCTCGCCCGCGACGACCGCGAAGCCGCGGCCCTGCTCGCCGGCGCGCGCGGCTTCGACCGCTGCGTTCAGCGCGAGAATGTTGGTCTGAAACGCGATCCCTTCGATCACGCCGATGATGTCCGCGATCTGTCGCGAGCTGTCGTTGATCTCGCCCATCGTGCCGATCACGCGGCTCACCACGTCGTTGCCACGGGTCGCGATGTCGGATGCGTTATGCGCGAGGCCGCTCGCCTGCCGGGCGTTGTCGGCGTTCTGCTTCACCGTCGCAGTCAGCTCCTCCATGCTCGCCGCGGTCTCCTGCAGCGAGGCGGCCTGCTGCTCGGTGCGCTGCGACAGATCGCCGTTGCCGGCCGCGATCTGCTGCGTCGCCGACGCGATGGATTCCGCCGAACGCCGGATCTCGCCGATGGTCCGCTGCAACCGGTCCTGCATGTCGTGCATGGCCGCCATCATGCTGGTCGAGTCCTGCGGACGAACGTGAACCACCTGCGTCAGGTCGCCTTGCGCGATACTCGCCGCGAGCCGCGCCGCCTGGTCTGGCTCGCCGCCGAGACTGCCCCGCACATTGCGGATGATCAGCACCATCGCGAGCGAAATGAGCGCGGCGATCACCAGCACGACGGCAAGGTGCCCGAGCAGCGTGTCGTAGTACACGGTGTCGATGTCCTTGATGAACACGCCACTCGTAATGTTCCAATCCCACGGCGCGAAACGCACCACGTAACTGATTTTCGGCACTGCGGTCTCGCTGTGCGGCAGGCGTCCGCGATACTCGGCGAAGCCCCGGCCGCTTGCCTTGGCCGCGTCGACGATGGCCACGTACAGCAGCTTGCCGTCGGGGTCCTTGAAGTCGCCCACCGGCTTGCCCGTCATTTGCGGCAGGGTCGGGTGCATCAGCACGACCGGTTGTGAATTCATCACGAACAGGTAGCCGGATTCGCCGTAGCGCATCGTGGCGAGGCGAGCGAGGGCTTCACGCTGGGCGTCCGCTTCGCTCAGCTTGCCTCCTTGCACAAGCGTGTAATAGCCGTTCACGATACCCTGCGCCGCTTCGACCAGGTTCACCATGCCCGCCTTGCGCTCGGCCAGCATCGTGCTGCGCGTCTCGACCGCACTCCACAAGCCGACGCCGAGCAACCCCAGCCAGACGAGTGCGAGCAACAGCCATAGTTTGCGATTCAAACTCATCCTGCTCATTGATGTGGTCTCTCTCGTGTGAGTCGTGTTCTGTTTGCGCCCCCGTGCCCGTCATCTATCGCGCGCAAACGATTGCTACAAATATATCGGCATGGCTAGCGGTCAACTTGAGAAACGCACTTAGGAGGGCCGCCACGGCATGAGACGACACTCGGGCTGATCGAAGGCGCGCAAGGAGCCGCTCGCTGACCGATAATCGACGACTTGGGCCGCGTAGTTTGCGGTCGCCCTTTTGTCTGCGAGAGCCCTCATGTACGTCATCAATCTCACCTACACGGCATCACTCGAACGCGTCGACGACGCGCTGGAAGCACATCGCGCATTTCTGACGCAGCATTTCGAAGCGGGTGTGTTCGTGGCGGCCGGCCCCAAAGTGCCGCGCGACGGCGGCATCATTCTGGCGGTGCGCATCGAGCGCGAGAGACTGGATGAGATCCTCGCCAGCGACCCGTTCGCGCAGCAAAAGCTCGCGAATTACGAGGTGACGGAGTTCAAGGCGACGCGGCTCGCGCCGGGGTTGAATATGCCGATTCCGGCTTGAGCGCTAATACTTGCGCGCTATTTAGCGCGGGGGAAGTGAAAGCGGGCGCGTGATACCGCACGTGCCCGCAGGCAATGCGCGTATCAGTCGAGCAGCAGCTTGATGTCGTGCACCCAGGGCGTTGCACCCTGCCCGTCACGCGCGAACAGACGCAGCTTGCCGTCCGTGTCGAACACATAGCTCGCTGCCGTGTGATCCATCGTGTAGCTGTCAGGCGTTTTGCCCGGCACCTTCGCGTAGTACACGCGGAAGTCTTTGGTGATCTTGGTGAGCTGCGCCTGATCGGCCGGGCGCAAGCCAACGAACGTCGGATTGAACGCCGGCACGTATTGCGCGAGCAAGGGCGGCGTGTCGCGCTCGGGATCGACGGTGACGAACAGCACCTGCACGCGTTTCGCGTCTTCAGGGCCGAGTTGCTGCAGCGCTTGCGAGAGCTCGGCCATGGTGGTCGGGCACACGTCCGGGCAATGCGTATAGCCGAAGAACAGCACCACCACCTTGCCCTTGTAGTCCGCCATGGTGCGCATGGTGCCGGACGTGTCGGGCAGCGAGAAGTTGCTCCCGAATTGCGTATTGCCGGTGATGTCGAGATTCTGGAAGGCCGGCGGCTGCTTGCCGCAGCCCGCCGCCAGCAAGGCGCCGCCCAGCGCGCAAGCCATCACAGCGGCACGCGCTGCGCGCGCGAAGCGGTTTTTGAGCATGGTATTACGCGCCAATCACGACACGCGCATAGTGGTCGATCAACAGCGCTCCGAACAGCAGCGAGAGATAGACGATCGAATAACGGAAGGTCTTGCGCGCCAGATCGTCCGAGTATTCCCGATAGATCTTCCACGCGTAAGCAAGGAACACGGCGCCGAGCAGCACCGCCGCCACGAGGTACACCACACCGCTCATGCCGGAGATGAACGGCATCATCGTGACCGCGAACAGGATCACCGTGTACAGCAGAATATGCAGGCGCGTGTACTTTTCGCCGTGCGTGTTCGGCAGCATCGGCAGGCCTGCATTCTCGTAGTCTTTGCGGCGATACAGCGCGAGCGCCCAGAAATGCGGCGGCGTCCACACGAAGATGATCAGCACCAGAATCCATGCATCACCCGGCACGTGGCCCGTGACCGCGGCCCAGCCGAGCGCCGGCGGCATGGCGCCCGAAGCGCCGCCGATCACGATGTTCTGCGGCGTGGCGGGTTTGAGCAGCAACGTATAGATGACCGCATAGCCGACGAAGGTGGCCAGCGTGAGCCACATGGTAAGCGGATTGGCGAACGTGTAGAGCGTCCACATGCCGACGCCGCCGAGCACTGCCGAAAACAGCAGGATCTGCGCAGTGGTGATTTCGCCACGGGCGGACGGCCGCCACGAGGTACGCCGCATCTTCGCGTCGATCTTCTGTTCGACGAGGCAATTGATGGCGAATGCCGCACCCGCCAGCAGCCAGATACCGACGGTGCCGCCGATCAGGGAGGTCCACGGCACCATGCCGGGCGTAGACAGGAACATGCCGATGACGGCGCAGAACACGGCGAGCTGCGTGACGCGCGGCTTCGTCAGGGCGAGGTATTGGGAGACCCGGCTACCGGGCGTTTGGGAGAGTGTTGTGCTGTCCATGTGAAGTCACGCTGGCGCGGCATCGCGCGCTGGGAGCGCGGCGCGGCCGGGACGGCTATAAGCGATTCGAAAGTTTAACATAACGAGCAGAAGCAGCAGGATTGCGGCCCCACCGTTATGCGCGACCGCAATGGGCAACGGCCACTGCAGAACGATGTTCGACAAGCCGGTGATGAACTGGATCAGCACCACCAGCAGCACGCCGTTCGCGGGCCGCCGCAGCGACTCGAAGCGGCGCAGTTTCAGCGCGATCCAGACGAGATAGGCGACCACCACGATCGCGAACGTGCGGTGCGTCCAATGGATCGCCACCAGCGCGTCCTGGGTGATCATGTCGCCGTCGCCGGTCATGCCGAGCGCGCGCCACAGGTGGAAACCGTGCGCGAAGTCCATCGGCGGAACCCATTGACCGTTGCAGGTCGGGAAATCCGTGCACGCAAGCACCGCGTAGTTCGTGCTGACCCAGCCGCCCAACGCGATTTGCGCAATCAGCAGCACCAGCGCCGCGAGCGCCGCCGCACGCCAGCGCGCGGCCTCCGGCTCATAGGCTGGGAGCGGCGTCTGCCGCACGGCCAGCCAGCCGAGCGTGCCGAGCAGCGCGAGGCCAAGCAGCAGGTGCGTGGTGACGATAATCGGCTGGAGCTTCATGGTCACGGTCCAGGCGCCGAACGCGCCTTGCACCAGAATCAGCAGGAGCAGGGAGGTCGGCCACCACGGCGACACATGCAGCGCACGGCGCTTGATACGCGCCGTCCACGCAATGATCGTCTGCGCGATGATCAGCACGCCGATCGCCATTGCGAAGTAGCGGTGGATCATTTCAATCCAGGCCTTCGTCATGCTGACGGGGCCGGTGGGCATGGCCTGGTGCGCGGCCGTGATTGCCGCATGCGCGATGAACGGCGACGACGTGCCGTAGCAGCCCGGCCAATCGGGGCAGCCGAGGCCGGAATCGGTGAGACGCGTGAAGCCGCCGAACATCACCAGGTCGAGCGTGAGGAAGGTGGTGAGCCAGACCAGCTTGCGGAATTTGTTGTCGTCGGCCTTGACCCACACGTAGGACAAGGGCAACAACGCGATACACAAGCCGATCAGGGCCAGTTGCAGTACGAACATCTTTTCTTACCCTGGTTGCGGCATCAGCCGATCCTCGACCATTTGCGCAGCTTGGTCAGATCGCCCTTGATCTTGCTGGGGTTCGGATCTTTCGGGAAACGCATCATCAGATTGCCGTTCGGATCGACCAGGTAAATGTGGTCGTTCAGTTTTGTTCCGTTATCCACGGGCAGCCAGGTCGACACCTGCGCCGGGTCGGCAATCAACATGTCGGTGTCGGGATAGGCCTTTTGTATCACGTCCGCGACGTTGCCTGCATCGGTGCGCAGCCACACTTCCACGACGCGATCGCGTTCCGGGCCCTGGGCTGCGCGGATTTGCCGCATGAAGTACAGCTTGGTGACACAAGCTTTGTCGCACGCGGCGTTGTCGACGGAAATCATGAGCCAGCGGCCGCGCAGTGACGAGAACTTGACGGGCTTGCCGTCCTCGCCCGTGACCATCAGCGAGTCGGGAATCGGCCGTTGCGGCTCGACCAGCGTGCCGTAGCTCGTGCTGCCACCGGCCGGCTTGATCACGTAGTACATGAAATAGGACACGGCGATCGGTGCGCCGCAAATGATCGCCACTAACAGCAACATCCAGCGGCCGCGCTTCCACGAGCCCTGGCCGTTGGGTTGACCGGGCATCGCCTGCGGTGCTGCGGATTTGCCGGCTTGCGGCGAACGGGAAGAATGCGTCGACACTACAAAACCTCTTTCAATAAGTGCGCGTGATTGCGCGGCCACCCGGCCTTACGCAGGTCATCAAGCCGCGTGTACTGCGCTTGTACTGCGTTATACGCCAGGCGCGTGCTCTTTCTTCGCGGCGCGGCGCGCGGCGTACAAGCCGAACACGAGCGCCGCTGCTGCCATGCCCCACCACTGGAACATGTAGCCGTAATTGCGCTCGACACCGCTGGTGGGCGCGGGCCAATCGCGCACCAGTTTGTCGCCGTCGTCACTCAACTGCTGAATCACGAACGGTTGCAACGGCAGACCGGTTTCCGCAGCGTACGCGGCGGTATCCAAGTTCTGGCGGATCGCCTGATGCTCCGCCGAGCCGCCCTGCCCCAACTCGTAAGCACGCGACGCGTCGGCCCGCGCGATGCCTTCGATTTCGATTTCGCCTTGCGGCGTCGTGTACGGCGCGATGGTCTCGCGATTGTTCATGTTGCGCGGCAGCCAACCGCGATTGACCAGCACATAACCGCCGTCGGCCAGTTTAAAAGGCATCACGACGTAAAAGCCCGGCTGATCGTTATACGGACGATTATCGAGGTAGACGACCTTGTCCGCGACGAAACTGCCGCGCGCCTTCACGCGATGAAACTCAATGTCCTTCAGGGCGACAGGCGCGGCGCTCACCGGCTGCGCGGGCGCACTTTCGAATTGCGTGATGTGCGCTTCGAGCGCCTCTTTCTGATGCGCGCGGTCGCGCTGCCAGAAACCAAGCCGCACCGTCACCACGATCACCAGCAGAATCAATAGCGCCGGAACGAGGCGAATCTTCATTAGGAACGCTCCATGGCGGCCTGCGGCGTGACGGGGAACGTACGGCAAACGTGGGCGCGCGGTGCGATAATAACTGTCTTGCCTCTGCGCTTCCTTGTTTCAGCTGGTTCCATGCACATTCTCGTTCCCATCGCCTTCGTCCTGATCATCGCCAGCATGGTGTCGGCGTTGTACTTCATGATGCATGACAAGGGCAAAACCAAGCGGATGGTCTGGTCGCTCGCCACGCGGGTCGGCCTGTCGATCTCGCTGTTCCTGTTCATCCTGTTCGCTCACTGGATGGGCTGGATTCAGTCGACCGGTATTCCTTACGGGCGCTGAGCCCGGCGGCAATCTCTTCACGCCGCCCCAAGCAAAACGCCGCCCTGACAGGGTCGAGGGCGGCGCTGCATAAGTCCTGCAATAAGTCCTGCATACTGCTCGAGCGCCCCGCCCCACAGGGCATTGCGCGAACGGCCCGCACGCATTCCGGATTACCGGTCGGCGCAGGCCGGACTGAGTTACAGCCAGTACACGACCACGTACAGCCCGAGCCACACCACGTCCACGAAGTGCCAGTACCAGGCCGCGCCTTCGAACGCGAAGTGATGGTCAGCCGTGAAGTGGCCGCGAATCATCCGCACCAGCACGACCGCCAGCATCGTGCCGCCGAGGAACACGTGGAAACCGTGGAAACCCGTCAGCAGGAAGAACGTCGAACCGTACACGCCCGAAGCCAGCGTCAGATTCAGTTCGTTGTACGCGTGGAAGTATTCGAAGCCCTGCAGGAACAGGAAGCAGATCCCGAGCACGAGCGTAGCCGCCAGCCAGGCGATAGCCTTCTTGCGATGATCGTCACGCAGTGCGTGGTGCGAGACCGTCAGCGTCGCGCCCGAGGACAGCAGCAGCGCGGTGTTGATGGTCGGCACCGGCCACGGCTGCATCGACTTGAAGGTCGAGACCAGCGCTGCCGGACCGTTGTTCGGCCACACCGCCGAGAAATCCGGCCAGATCAGCTTGTAGTCGAGACTGCCCAGTTGATGCAGCGCGATTTCACGCGCATAGAACAGCGCGCCGAAGAACGCACCGAAGAACATCACTTCGGAGAAGATGAACCAGCTCATGCTCCAGCGGTACGACTTGTCGACATTCTTGCCGTACATGCCGCCTTCCGACTCGGCGATCGCGTCGCCAAACCAGTGCCACAGCGTAAAGAGCAGCCACAACAGACCGACGACGACGCCGATCGGCGCCCAGTCGTGGTCGTTGATCCAGGCCGCAAGCGATCCGAGCATGACCAGCAACCCGCAAGCGGCGCTGATCGGATGCCGCGACGGATGCGGTACGAAATAGTACGGGCTCTCGTTTTGACCGCTCATTCTTGATTCTCCACTTCAGTCCAGTTGTTCCGGAATCTCCGGCTGTATCTTCGGCGGCGCGTCGATACCGCACCGCTTCGCTCTAATTCGTGGGCTCTGCTTTGCCCGGTACTACGTGCGCATCAAGCGCATCAACCCACTACCGCACGCACAACCAGAATCAACGCCACGATAAAGATCGCCGCGCAAATCACCGCTGCCGCGATGACGTGCAGCGGGTTCAGCTGCGTGGCATCCGCTTCCAGATCGCGACGCTTGCGCACGCCGAAAAACGACCAGAGCACAGCACGCATCGACTGGCCAAAACTGCTCTTGCGCGGGCTGCCGCCGTTATCGCTCATTCTGTCGTCTTCCTTCGCCTGCGACGCCCGTCATCAGGCAGGATTGGCGGTGGTTGCCGCCGCATTGGCCGTGGGCGCGGCGCCTCCGGCCGTCGCCGCTGCCGGCGTATTCAATTCAAAGAACGTGTACGACAACGTGATCGTTTTCACGTCCTTCGGCAACTTCGGATCGACCACGAACACCACCGGCATCCGCTTGGTCTGATTCGCCGTCAAGGTTTGCTGCGTAAAACAAAAGCACTCGATCTTCTTGAAGTACTCGGTCGCCTGCTTCGGCGCGTAGCTCGGAATGGCTTGCGCCTGAATCGTGCGCGCCTGTTCGTCGCTGACCTCGTACATCACTGTCGTCACTTCACCCGGATGCACGTCGAGACTGCGCTGCTCCGGCTTGAAACCCAGCGGGCCGCGCGCGTTCGCATCGAATTCGATCGAAATCGTGCGGCTCATGTCGACCTGCGTGTTCTTCGCCTCGCGCGCCGTGGCATCACGCTGCACAAGATTGTTGATGCCGGTGATCTGGCAGATTGCGCGGTACATCGGCACCAGCGCGAAACCAAAACCGAACATCATCAACGCGACGATGAACAGCTTGATCAGCATCGAACGGTTAAAAGAGCGGTCGGCCTGAGCCGGCGGTTGCGTCGACATCTCAATCCTCAACAAACCTGCAAACCGGATTCCAATGGTGCGTCAGGTGAAAAACCACTGCTTGATGATGACGCTCGCGAAAAAGACCGCCGCGATGGCGAACATCACAAGACCAATCCGCCTGTTGCCTGCGCGAATCTGCTCCGGCGTACGTCGTTCCTGTGGATTGCGCGTCATGCTCGACTTTCTGAATACATTGCGTGACTTCTGGCTTGCAGCCGCCGCGGGGCGGCTACCCGGTGCCGGCAGCGGCATACTGCGCGCCGCCGGAACCGCTTACCTGGCGACCGGTTACTCGACGGTCGGCGGGTGTTCGAACGTGTGGAACGGAGCCGGGCTCGGCACGGTCCATTCGAGGCCCGTTGCGCCGTCCCACGGCTTGTCGCTGGCTTTTTCGAGCTCGCCGCCACCACGGTAGGCCGGCAGCGCAACCGCGAACAGGAAGTAGACCTGAGCCAGACCGAAACCGAACGCGCCGATCGAGATGACCTGGTTCCAGTCCGTGAACTGTGCCGGGTAGTCAGCGTAACGACGCGGCATGCCTGCGAGACCGACGAAGTGCATCGGCAGGAACGCGAGGTTGAAGAAGAACAGCGATGCCCAGAAGTGGATCTTGCCGCGCGTCTCGTTGTACATCCAGCCGGTCCACTTCGGCGCCCAGTAGTACCAGCCCGAGAACAGCGCGAACAGCGAGCCCGCCACCAGCACGTAGTGGAAGTGCGCCACCACGAAATAAGTCCCGTGATACTGGATGTCGAGCGGCGCCATTGCCAGCATCAGGCCCGACAGACCACCGAACGTGAACACGATCAGGAAGCCCACCGCGAACAGCATCGGCGTTTCGAAGCTCAGCGAACCGCGCCACATGGTCGCGACCCAGTTGAACACCTTCACGCCCGTCGGCACGGCGATCAGCATGGTTGCGTACATGAAGAACAGCTGGCCCGTCACCGGCATGCCGGTTGCGAACATGTGGTGCGCCCAGACCATGAACGACAGAATCGCGATCGACGAAGTTGCGTACACCATCGAGCTATAGCCGAACAACGGCTTGCGCGAGAACGCCGGGATCACCTGCGACACGATCCCGAACGCCGGCAAGATCATGATGTACACCTCGGGGTGCCCGAAGAACCAGAAGATGTGCTGGTACATGACCGGGTCGCCGCCGCCTGCCGCGTTGAAGAACGACGTGCCGAAGTGGCGATCGAACAGCACCATGGTGATCGCGCCTGCCAGAACCGGCATCACGGCGATCAGCAGGTACGCGGTGATCAGCCACGTCCAGACGAACATCGGCATCTTCATCAGCGTGAGGCCGGGTGCGCGCATGTTCAGGATCGTCACGACGATGTTGATCCCGCCCATGATCGACGAAGCACCCATCAAGTGGACCGCGAAAATCGCGAAGTCCATGCCCGGGCCCATCTGCGTCGACAGCGGCGCGTAGAGCGTCCAGCCCGCGGCGGTCGCGCCGCCCGGCGAGAAGAACGAACCGACCAGCAGAACAGCCGCCACCGGCAGCAGCCAGAAGCTGAAGTTGTTCATGCGCGCGAACGCCATGTCCGATGCGCCGATCTGCAGCGGCACCATCCAGTTCGCGAAGCCGACGAAGGCCGGCATGATCGCGCCGAACACCATGATCAGCCCGTGCATGGTGGTCAGCTGGTTGAAGAACTCGGGACGCATGATCTGCAGGCCCGGCTCGAACAGCTCGGCACGGATCATCAGCGCCATCACGCCCCCGGAGAGGAACATGGTGAACGAGAAGATCAGGTACAGCGTACCGATGTCCTTGTGATTGGTTGCGAACAGCCAACGACGCCACCCATGCGGCGTTTCGTGGGCATGGTCGCCGTGCACGTGCTCGTGGCCCGCGACTACATCGTGTCCGATGCTAGACATGACAATCTCCTAAAGCGAATTCTGCGGTGCTGACCATGAACACGTCAGGCGGCCGGGCTGATCTGAACGCGCCGGGCTTCTTTCGCGTCGGTGCCGCCCGTGATCGTTTCCGGCTTCTTCAAAATAATATGGTCTTCGGCAATGCCGGCTGCTTTCAGCGCGTCGCGCACGGCTTCGGCACGGCTCTTCGCAAGCTTCGCGTTGAGGTCGGCGGAACCGGTAGCGTCGGTGAAGCCCGACAGCGTGAATTTCGCGTCCGGATGCGACTTCGCGTAGGCGGCAGCCGCGTCGACCGCCGCTTTCGCATCAGCCGGCAGCGTGCTCTTGCCGGTGTCGAAGTAGATGCTGGCCGGCAGTGCCGCTTGCGTTGCCGCCGCGCTGTCCGAGCCTGCCGCGGCCGCCTGCGCGCCCGACGCTGCCGCGCCCGAAGCCGCCTCTGCGCCGCTAGCCGCCGCGCCTGCGTCGGCCAGATGGTTGCCGCCTTCCGGCAGCTTGCCGTTGCGCGCATCCGCAACCTGCTTCGGCTGGAGAATGTCGCCGGTGTGGTTGCCCCACGAGTTGCGCTCGAACGTGATGACCGAAGCAATTTCGACGTCGTTCAACGTCGGCGCCCACGAAGGCATCGCATTCTTGCCCTTCAGCACCAGGCTGACGTGCTCGGCAATCGCGCCGTTGGCGATCTTGCTGCCGTCGAGCGCCGGGAATGCGCCTGCGCCCTTGCCGTTCGGCTGGTGGCAGACCGCGCAGTTCGCCGCGTACACCTTGCCGCCGCGCTCCATCAGCTCAGCCAGCGTGTAGGTCTTGTTCGGATCGTCCTGGCCGGCGGCCATTTTCTGCTTCTGCACGTCGACCCACTTCGCGTAGTCGTCGGCGGACAGCACTTCGACCACCACCGGCATGAACGCGTGTTCCTTGCCGCACAGCTCGGTACAGAAGCCGCGGAACGTGCCGGTCTTCTCAGCCTTGAACCACGTGTCGCGCACGAAGCCCGGGATCGCGTCCTGCTTCACGCCGAAGGCCGGCACGTACCAGGAGTGGACCACGTCGTTCGCGGTGGTGATGATGCGGATTTTCTTGCCGACGGGGACGACCAGCGGATTGTCGACTTCCTGCAGATACGTAGTGGAAATCGGCTGGCGGCCGTCGGTTTCGGCGCGCGGCGTGGCCAGCGTGGACAGGAAGCTGATGCCCTCGCCCGGGCCCTTCACGTAGTCGTAGCCCCATTTCCACTGGTAGCCGGTGACCTTGACGGTCAGGTCGGCGTTCGTGGTGTCTTTCATCGCGACGACGGTCTTGGTGGCGGGCAGCGCCATCAGCACGACGATGATGAACGGCACGATCGTCCAGATGATTTCGACGGTGGTGCTTTCGTGGAAATTCGAAGCCTTGTGGCCTTTCGATTTGCGGTGAGCAAAGATCGAATAGAACATCACGCCGAACACGCCGACGAAGATGACCAGGCACAGAACCAGCATGAACATGTGGAGGCTGAAGAGCTCCTCAGCGATTTTCGTCGCAGGCGGCTGGAGATTGATCTCGTTGACGGCAGGGCCGCCCGGAACATCGCCCACTGCCAGGGCGGCACCGGCGAAAAGCAGTCCGCTCATCGCCAGCACGCCCATGAGGGCTCGCTTGATTGTTTTCATAGCTTCCTTACCCAAAATTTCCATTCAAACCCTCGACCCCGCCGGCAGGCTTTCTCGCGCTCCCCCTTGAACGCCGCGCGGCTGCACACACGTTAAGAAAACGCAGGGCCGCCCCAAGTTTTCTTCCCCCTCGGGGGGCCTGGCGCGAAGCGCCAGGTTTGGGGGCCCTCTTAACAGCGTGTGAGCCACATACGCAATTCACCTGCGAACTGCGCGCGCCGATACTGCGCGAGATGTTGCCCGATCATGATCGTCTGGCCGCGCGAGACCAGTTTGATCCGGTCACGCGGCGTTGCGCCCGCCTCGATCCGCACCCAGCGCGGATTGAACTCGAACTGCGTGAGCTGCTCGGCGCTGACCTGCTCGATGACGAGCCGGTTCTGAAACAACCGGACGCGCTCGTAATCCACAGCATGCCGCGCATAGATGGCAAATGCGATGGCCACCGCCAGCAATTCGATCCCGGTGAACGGCAACACCAGCCAGGCGCCGACCAGGAACAGCATGAAAGCAATTGCCAGCGAGACCAACGCAAGCGATACATAGAAACATACGAACTGTCGCGGCGATATCGAGCAGTTGCGTTTCATGGTCCAGTCTTTGAGAACTGGTTCTGAATCCGCCAGCAGATCTGATGCTCCCATCGCTGCCTCCTGCTGATTCTGCGTCCCCTCTTCCGGCCGCCCGATCACCGCCGTACATCTTATCTTGTTGCTCTGCGCCGCAAACCCGTTGTCCCAAATTTGGGGGGTCCGGGCGACAAACTGACGCATTATAGGCGCGATCCATGGCATCCACAAGCAAGCCTCAATTGCCCCACAAGCCCGGCGCGACAAGCCTCTGCGCCGTTTTGACACCGCTTTTGCGGGTCTTTTGAAGCGGTAATTTCAGACATAACAGATGTCCTCTTTACCACCTCGCTGATTCCTCACCGGCTCCTCGACGAGCCTCGTCCGATATCCTCGATTCGCACAATGCCATGACCTTCAGCCGTGGTACGCGGCACGGCTTTCCACGCGTGTCCGTAGATCACCTCGAAGGTCAGCGCGATCGTGCCGTCGGCGCGCCGGCGGGCGTCGAGCGCCGCCAGCAAAGCCTTGTGCAGCCTGCGCGCAGCAGCGCTCGACGACCCTTCCCGCTCGAACGGATACGCGCCCCAGCGGCGCACGTCCGCAAGCAGTGACTCGGGTGACTTATAGGTAATGGTGAGGACTTCCTGGTCCATCACGGGGATCTCGAAGCCGCTTTCGACCAGCATGTCGCCAAGATCATGCATGTCGACAAAGTCAATGACATGCTTGCGCGACGCAACGCCATGCGCGGCCTCGATCTCGGCGTAGGCACCGCGCAACTCCTTGAGCGAGTCGGGGCCGAGTGTGCTGAACATCAGCAATCCGTTGACTTTCAGCACGCGCTGCCATTCGGGAAACACAAGATCGGGCCGCGAGTGCCAGTGCAGCGCGAGATTGGACCAGATGAATTCAAAGGCGCCGGCCGAAAACGGCAGCGCCGAAAAGTCAGCTTGCGCGAACCTCGGACCGCGCGCGCCGAGCGCCTTGCCGAGCGTAGCCGGCAGAAAGCGCCGCCAACTCGTGTCACCCGCATCGTGTCGCAGCGCACGCGTGAGCATGCCGTGCGACAGATCGGCGCCGAACACCGGCGCTTCGGGGAAGCGTTCGCGCAACGCGGGGATGTCTTCACCAACGCCGCAACCGGCGTCGAGCACGCTCGCCGGCGTGACTTTGATGTAGTCGAGACGCTCGCGCATGCGCTGCGCGATTTCGCGCGGCAGGAACGCGACTTCGCCGAAGGTCGTGGCCCGCCGGTCGAAGATTCGCCGCAGACGCCGGGAATCATAGGCCGGACGGCCTGTTTGAGCAGAAGTTGGGGGCATGGGTGTCGTACTGGCGTAGAGCACGAAGTATACTCGTTCGCTTCCTTCCATTCAGCGTGGAAGGCCTTTGCGGGCGCTCCAACCATGCCATTCCGGCCATTTTCTTCTTCTTCCGGCGACTCATTCGCGCGTATCAGGCGCGGCGTGTTGCCGAATCTCTGCGCACTGTGCGGCAACTTGTCGCAGGCAACGCTGTGCGCCGGCTGCGCTGAAGCCTACTGGAATGAAAGCCGGCTTCGCTGCACCGTCTGCGCGGTGCCGTTATCGGCAGCGCGGCGAGCGAGGCACGCGCACTACCGGTGCGCGGATTGCATCGGCGAGCCGCCGCCGTTCGACGCGACCTTCGCCCTCGCCGACTACCGGGCACCGCTCGACACCCTGGCGGTCGGCCTGAAATTTCGCGCCCGGCTGATGCTGGCGCGGGAATTCGCCCTGCGCCTCGCGCGTCTCGCGCAAGACGCCCGGCAGGACCGGAGCGAGTGGCCCGAAGTGATCGCACCCGTGCCGCTCGCCAGCCGGCGGCTTACCGAGCGCGGCTATAACCAGGCATGGCAGATTGCCAAACCGCTCGCCCGCGCGCTGCAGGTGCGCAGCGACGCAACCTTGCTGCATCGGGTGATTCATACCGTGCCGCAGTCGCGGCTCGATCTCGACGCACGCCGGCAGAACGTAGGCCGCGCCTTCAAGGTCGCACAACCCGTGCAAGGGCTGCATGTCGGCATCGTCGACGATGTGATGACCACCGGCGCGACGCTCGAGGCGCTGGCGCGCACGCTAAAAGCGGCCGGCGCACGGCGCGTCACCAACTTCGTCGCGCTGCGCACACCCAAAAACTAGTCTCCACCCGACCTCATCATGTTCAACGTCGTTCTAGTAGAACCGGAAATTCCGCCGAATACCGGCAACGTGATCCGCCTGTGCGCCAACACCGGCGCCAAGCTGCATCTGATCGAGCCACTCGGCTTCCCGCTCGACGATGCCAAGTTGCGCCGCGCCGGCCTCGACTATCACGAATATGCGCAGATGAATGTCCACGCCGACTGGGACGCCTTCATCGCCAAAGAATCACCGGACCCGGCACGCATGTTCGCCTTCACCACCCGCGGCGCGGGCCGATTTCACGAGCACGCGTTTCAACCGAACGACTGGTTCGTGTTCGGCGCCGAAACGCGCGGCCTGCCCGATTCGGTGCTCGACCGGTTTGCCAACGAACAGCGCGTGCGGCTGCCCATGCGCCCGGGCAACCGCAGCCTGAATCTGTCGAATACCGTCGCGGTAGTGGTGTTCGAGGCCTGGCGTCAGACCGGCTTCGACGGCGGCGCCTGACGGCGCGTCAATTCGGCCTCGTAGCGGGCGAACATGGCGTCGTCGAAGCAGGCGAACACCACCTGCTCGATCAGCGGCGTGCGCGGCAAGGTGTCGAGCACCGTGCCGACGGCAATCCGCACGGCGTCGTCGGCGGGAAAATGGTAGATTCCGCAACTGATTGCGGGAAACGCGATGCTCCTGCATTGCGCCTCGCGCGCCACCTCGAGCGAGCGCTGGTAGCAGGACGCCAGCAAATCGGCTTCGCCATGCGCACCACCCCGCCAGACCGGGCCGACCGCATGAATCACATGTTTGGCTGGCAGGCGGTAGCCACCGGTCAGCTTCGCGTCGCCGGTCGCGCAGCCGCCAAGCGTCTCGCACTCGCGCACCAGCTCCCTTCCGGCCGCGCGATGAATCGCGCCGTCCACCCCGCCTCCGCCCAATAACGACGTATTCGCAGCGTTGACGATCGCATCCACGGCAAGCGTGGTGATATCGACCACGCGCGCTTCCAGCGTGCAATGATTGAAACTGAGCATGGGAACCTCGCCAATCCGAAGCGTCGATAAAACGTGGACAGCGATAGCAGGCAGCCGTTCAGCGCTTTGCGCGCCAAACGGCTGAAAGACAAGGCTTATTCAGCTTTGGAGTCGCGCCGCAGCAAGGCGCTGACGGCGTCGCGAGGTGCCACGCCGTCGAACAGCACGGCACAGACCGCCTGGGTGATCGGCATTTCAATGGCATGAGCTCGCGCGATGGCGAGAACCGCCTGCGCGCAACGCACGCCTTCGGCCACATGGCCGAGGCCGCCGAGAATATCGTCGAGCGTGCGGCCCGCGGCGAGTTGCAAGCCGACAGTACGATTGCGCGACAGATCACCAGTTGCGGTCAGGATCAGGTCGCCCAAGCCAGTCAAACCGGTGAAGGTTTCCGCCCGCCCGCCGAGCGTCACGCCGAGGCGCGACATTTCGGCGAGGCCGCGCGTAATCAGCGCCGCGCGCGCGTTCAGACCGAGCCCGAGGCCGTCGGCAATACCCGTGGCGATCGCCAGCACGTTTTTCACCGCGCCGCCCACTTCCACGCCGACGACGTCGTCGCCGGTATAAATGCGCATGGCGCCATGATGAAACGCGGCGACCGTGCGCTCGCGGCACGCCGCCGATGCACTCGCGATGGTCAGCGCGACCGGCAGGCCCTGCCCGACTTCGCGCGCGAAGCTCGGACCGGATAGCACGCCGTTGCTGCCGTGCCCCGGCAGTTCAGCCGCGACAACCTGATGCGGCAGCAACTGCGAATCGGCTTCGAACCCTTTGCACAGCCACACCACATGCGCCGGCACCTTGCCGGCATCGCGCATGGCTTGAAACAGCCCGCGCAGTCCGGCCACGGGCGTTGCCACGACGCACAACGCGTTAGCGGCGAGCGCATGGTCGAGCGCCGCGCCCAGATCTGCCTCATAACGAAGCGCCGCCGGCAACGCGACGCCCGCCAGATAGCGGGCGTTTTCGTGCGAAGCGGAGAGTTCGGTAATGAGCGCGGGCTCGCGCGCCCACAAGACCGTGTCGTGCCGTAAGGCCAGATGGCCGGCGAGGGCGGTGCCCCATGCGCCGGCGCCGAGGACAGCAACCTTCATAGCCGGCACTGCGTGCGACACTTTAGTGCGTGACGCCGTTTTGCGCCGCGCCGTCCTGGCTGCCCATTTGCGCGAGACGTTGCTCGTACAGCGCCTGGAAGTTGATTTCGGCGAGGTGGATCGGCGGGAAGCCGGCGCGGGTGATCGCGTCGGCGATGTTCGAGCGCAGGTACGGGAACAGAATGGTCGGGCAGGCAATGCCGACCAGCGGATCGATCTGCTCAGCCGGAATGTTGCGGATGTCGAAAATGCCGGCTTGCTTGGCTTCGATCAGGAAGGCCACCTTGTCCGACACCTTGGCCGTGACGGTGCCCGTCACGAGAATTTCGAACACGGATTCAGCGAGGCGCTCGGCCTTCACGTCGACTTCGACTTCGACCGACGGCATGTCCTGTTCGAGGAAGATGCCCGGCGAATTCGGCTGCTCGAGCGACATGTCCTTCAGGTAGATACGCTGGATGTTGAAGAACGGCTGGTTATTCTCGTCAGACATGATTGAATGATTCCCTGATAGGTATGCATGGCGGCGGCCCATGATTTCATGGGCCGCCAGATCGTTGCGGCGCATTCCCGCCCTTGGGACAGGAATACGCCGGCTTGGTGTTCAACCCGCCCGCTCACGCGCCGGCGGGCGTGAGAATTCAGGCGGCTTCGAGCAGCGGCGTCAAACCGCCCGCACGATCGAGCGCGGAGAGGTCATCGTATCCGCCAACATGCGTCTCGCCGATGAACACTTGCGGCACCGTACGGCGTCCGGTCCGGGTCATCATTTCGTCACGGCGGGTCGGATCCTTGTCGATCAGTACCTTCTCGACGTGCTCGACGCCGCGCGACTTTAAAAGACGTTCGGCCATCTGGCAATACGGGCACACCTGGGTGCTGTACATGATCACTTTGTTCACTTGGCTGCTCCTTGTTTCACAACCGGCATACCGGCTTTCTGCCAGGCGTCGACTCCGCCTTCGAGAACATGGACTTCCGCGTATCCCGCATCCTGCACGATACGCGCTGCCTTGTTCGACTGCTGGCCGGTCTGGCATACCAGCAGCACCGGGTTGCTCTTGTTCTTCACGAGCTGGGCGACTTTCGCCTGCAGCTCCGCGAATTCAAGGTGCCGCGCCGCGGGCAAGTGCCCCTTGGCGAAGTCGGCGGACGGCCGCAGGTCGATGACCGCCGCATTGCGCCGGTTGATCAGCTGGGTGGCTTCAGCGGCCGAGAGGCCGCCGCGGCCGCGCCGGCTGATCGTCGGCCACAGCAGCAACACACCAGAGATGAGGACGATCGCGATCAGTACAAGGTTTGTGTAATCAGTGAAAAACTTCACGGAAAATCCGCCGAAAAAGAGAGAAATCGAAAAGGGCAATCCACCCATTATAAAATAACCGTCTGACGCGATGGCGGCGCTCCTTTAGAGGACCCCCGCAACGCTTACCGCTTCCTCACTACCGACCAGCAATCTCATGTACAAACTCGTTCTCATCCGCCACGGCGAATCGACGTGGAACAAGGAAAACCGCTTCACGGGCTGGGTCGACGTCGACCTCACGGAGCAGGGCAACCGCGAAGCGCAGCACGCGGGCGTGTTGCTGAAGGAATCGGGCTACACATTCGACATCGCCTACACGTCGGTGCTCAAGCGCGCGATCCGCACCCTGTGGCACGTGCAGGACAAGATGGATCTGATGTATCTGCCGGTGGTGCATTCGTGGCGTCTGAACGAACGCCATTACGGCGCTCTGTCGGGCCTGAACAAGGCGGAAACCGCCGCGAAATTCGGCGACGAACAGGTGCTGGTCTGGCGCCGCAGCTACGACACGCCGCCGCCGGCACTCGAGCCGACCGACGAGCGCGCGCCCTACGCCGATCCGCGCTACGCGAAGGTGCCGCGCGAACAGCTGCCGCTCACCGAGTGCCTGAAAGACACGGTCGCACGCGTTCTGCCCTTGTGGAACGAGTCGATTGCGCCGGCCATCAAGTCGGGCCGCAAAGTCGTGATCGCCGCGCACGGCAACTCGATTCGCGCCATGGTGAAGTACCTGGACAATATTTCCGACGAGGACATCGTCGGCCTGAACATTCCGAACGGCGTGCCGCTCGTCTATGAACTCGACGAGAACCTGAAGCCCATCACGCACTACTATCTGGGCGACCAGGAGGCCATTGCCAAGGCGCAGGCCGCGGTCGCCAGCCAGGGCAAGGCAGGCTGATCCTCCTGCCACGCTGCCGCCTCGCGGTGAAAGAGGCCGCGGGGCGGCGGCCAACGGGCCGCGCCGGCCGGTGAAACATACCGGCCGGCGCGGCCCGCTGCATTCTGGCGTGCCTTTTAGCGCCCGCCCTCCGCGTGTTACGGCACATTACTTCGGCGCGACCACCCCAATCCCACGAACCAGACCCGGCCGGTGCTGTCGAATCCCGATTGGCTGCGCTACGCCCTGAGTTGCCGGGTGTGCAGTTATACTTGTCCGTCCCCATCTCTATCGACGCTGCCACGCGCTTCCGACCGCAACAGACTCTATGCGAAAGAACCTGAAAAATATCGGCCTGATTGCCGCGGGCCTTGCTACCGGTGTATTTGCCACCCTGCAACTTTCCGCCTCGGCCCAGCAACCCGCCAGCGCCGCGGTCGCCCCGCTGCCGCTGGACCAGCTCAGGCTCTTTGCCGAAGTGTTCGGGCAAATCAAACACGAGTATGTCGAACCGGTCGACGATAAAAAGCTCCTCACCGCCGCCATCAAGGGCATGGTGTCGAGCCTCGACCCGCACTCGTCCTACCTCGACAAGACCGATTACGAGGAACTGCAGGAGCAGACCAAGGGCCGTTTCGCCGGCCTCGGCATCGAAATTTCGTCGGAAGACGGGCTGATCAAGGTCATTTCGCCGATCGAAGACACGCCCGCGTTCCGCGCCGGCATCCGCCCGGGCGACCTGATCACACGCATCAACGACAAGCCGGTGCGCGGCATGACGCTCGACCAGGCCGTCAAGCAGATGCGCGGCGACCCGGGCACCAAGGTCACGCTCACCATCTTCCGCAAGACCGACGACCGCACGTTCCCGCTCACGGTCACGCGCGCGATCATCAAGGTCCAGTCGGTCAAGATGAAGATCCTCGCGCCGGGTTACGCGTATGTGCGCATCACCAGCTTCCAGGAACGCACCACGCCTGATCTCGCCGCGAAGCTGCAGGACATCGCGCGTCAGCAGCCGAATCTGAAGGGCCTCGTGCTCGACCTGCGCAATAACGGCGGCGGTCTGCTGCAAAGCGCGGTCGGCGTGGCCGGCGCGTTCCTGCCGCCGGATTCGGTGGTGGTGTCCACCAACGGCCAGATTCCGGACTCGAAGCAGGTCTATCGCGACACTTACGACAACTACCGCCTGCAATCCTTCGACAGCGATCCGCTGAAAGACGAAGCGCCGATCTTCAAGACGGTGCCGATGATCGTGCTGACCAACGCGTATTCCGCGTCGGCGTCGGAAATCGTCGCGGGTGCGCTGCAGGACCAGCATCGCGCGCTGATCGTCGGCAAGACCACCTTCGGCAAGGGTTCCGTGCAGACCGTGCGCCCCATGACGGCCGACACCGCGCTGCGCTTGACCACGGCGTATTACTACACGCCGAGCGGCCGTTCGATCCAGAACAAGGGCATCCGTCCTGATATCGCGGTCGACCAGTACGCTGAAGGCGATCCGGACGACGCACTCGTCACCCGCGAAGTCGACTACTCGAATCACCTTGCGAACACGCAGGATCCGAACGAGAAGAAGGAAGCGGAACAGCGCGAACAGGAACGCATGGACCAGTTGCGCCAGCTTGAAGAGCAGAACGACAAGAAGACGCCGGAACAGCGTCAGAAGGATCGTGAGCGCAAGCCGGTGGAATTCGGTTCGACCGACGACTTCATGCTGCAACAGGCGCTGAACAAGCTGGAAGGCAAGCCGGTGCAGGAATCGAAGTCGCTGACCGAGCGTCGTCTCGCGCAGAACAAGCCGGAGACGTCGGCGTCCGCGCCGGTCTCGGTCAAGGCGACGCAACCGGTACCGGGTGCATCGGCGCCGGCAGCGCCGGCCAAGTAAGCACTCAGCTCTGACGGGTCTTCGCGGCGCCACAGCCTGCGAAGACCCGCGCGGCGGCCGGCACGCGCCGGCCTATTCGCCAGCTTCGACAGTTCCTTTGCGCGATTAGAATAAGCACAACGACAGCGCGCGCGGCAGACTCGCCTTCTGCCTTCCATCGCGCGACACACTTACGCGCCTCGCCATGAACGACGATCAACTCCTCCGCTATTCCCGCCACATCCTCGTCGACGAAATCGGCATCGAGGCACAGCAGCGCTTTATCGATGCTCACGCCATCATTGTCGGCGCGGGCGGACTGGGCTCGCCCGCTGCGCTGTACCTGGCGGCGGCCGGCGTCGGCCGGTTGACGCTGGTCGATGCCGATACGGTCGACCTGACCAATCTGCAGCGGCAGATCCTGCACGTGACCGCGTCCGTCGGGCGCAAGAAGGTGGAGTCCGGGCGCGACGCGATCGCACAGATCAATCCCGAGGTGACGGTAAATGCGGTGGCCGAGCGTGTCGACGACGCGTGGCTTGATCGCGAGGTGCCGCATGCCACCGTCGTGCTCGATTGCACGGATAACTTCGCGACGCGCCACGCGATCAACCGGGCGTGCGTGAAGCATGGCGTGCCGCTGGTGTCGGGTGCGGCGTTGCGCTTCGACGGCCAGATCAGCACCTTCGATTTCCGCGACGAAAGCTCACCCTGCTACGCGTGCGTGTTTCCCGAAGACCAGCCGTTCGAGGAAGTCGCGTGTTCGACCATGGGCGTGTTCGCACCCACCGTCGGCATTGTCGGTTCGATGCAGGCCGCCGAAGCGCTCAAGGTAATTGGCGCAATCGGTACGCCCTTGCTGGGGCGCCTGATGATGCTCGATTCGCTGCGAATGGAATGGAACACCATGCGCATTGCGCGCCAGCCGGATTGCCCGGTGTGCGGGCAAGCGCACCCGTCTTGATGCTTGCCGTTCGCTGAAAAAGAAACGCCGCACAATGTGCGGCGTTTCTTTTGAAACAAGCCAGGCTAACAGTTCAGATCAGCGCGACCCGTTTGAGCGCCGCCTGCACCTCTTCCGGTTCGAACGAAGCCAGCACGTCGGCCACCGGCTTCTCCAGCGTCTTCAGATGCGAGCGCAGGATTTCCTGCTTGACCTCCAGCAACTGGCTCGGATGCATGGAAAACTCAGTGAGGCCCATGCCGAGCAACAGGCGCGTCAACGCCGGATCCCCCGCCATCTCGCCGCACACCGACACCGGCACCCCTGCCCGCTTCGCCTCGCGCAGCGTGAACGCGATCAGATGCAGCACCGCCGGATGCAGCGGATCGTACAGATGCGCGACCGAGTTGTCCGCGCGGTCGATTGCCAGCGTGTACTGGATCAGGTCGTTCGTGCCGATAGACAGAAAATCGAGCCGCTTCAGGAACAGCGGCAACGCGATGGCGGCCGCCGGAATCTCGATCATTGCGCCGACCTGCACGTTGGGATCGTAGGCGATGCCCGCGTCGTCGAGTTGACGCTTGGCCTCGCGAATCAGATCCAGCGTCTGGTCGATTTCCTGCGCATGCGCGAGCATGGGGATCAGAATCTTCACCTTGCCGAACGCCGACGCGCGCAGAATGGCCCGCAATTGCGTGAGGAACATCTGCGGCTCGGAAAGGCTCCAGCGAATCGCCCGCAATCCCAGGGCCGGGTTCGCGGCGGTTTCGTAGCCGTCACCCGCGTTCATGGCATCGAGCGGCTTGTCGGCGCCCACGTCGATGGTGCGGATCGTGACCGGCAAACCGTTCATCAGCTCGACCGCACGACGATACGCGCCGAACTGTTCCTCCTCTTCCGGCAGATGATGCTTGTGATTCATGAACAGGAACTCGGTGCGGAAGAGGCCCACGCCGGTCGCGCCCGAGTCGATCGCGGCGCGCGCGTCTTCCGGCAACTCGATGTTCGCGCACAGTTCGATGCGAGTGCCGCACAGCGTTTGCGTGGGCGAAAATTTCAGCCGCTGCAGCTTGCGCTGTTCGAGCGCTTTTTCGCTCTGCCGGTACGAGTACTCCTCCAGCACGATCGGCGCGGGATCGACGATCACAATGCCGTGGTCGCCGTCGACGATGATCAGGTCGTCCTGACGGATCAGCGCACTCGCGTGCTGCACGCCAACCGCGGCTGGAATGCCGAGGCTGCGAGCAACGATCGCCGTGTGCGAGGTGCGGCCGCCGAGATCCGTGACGAACCCCTGAAACGTCTGCGTCTTGAACTGCATCATGTCGGCCGGCGCGATGTCGTGCGCGACCACGATCATCTCGTCGCACGCGCCATGCACGCCGTCCACCAGCGCCCCCGAAGCGCCTGCCAGCGCCTTCAATATGCGCTCCACCACCTGTTCAATGTCGGCCTTGCGCTCGCGCAGGTATTCGTCTTCGATATCGTCGAAATGGCGCGACAGGCGCTCGAGTTGTTCGGTCAGCGCCCACTCCACGTTGTAGCGGCGCGTGCGAATCAGGTCGAAGGTCTCCTGCACGAGCATTGCATCGTTCAGGATCATTGAATGAACGTCGATGAACGCGCCCATTTCACTGGGTGCGTCTGCGGCAAGATCGGCGCGCAGCGATTCGAGCTCGTAGTGCACGTGCTGCTGGGCCGCGCGAAAGCGCTCGATCTCGCCCTCGATCTGGGCGTGTTCGATCAGATAGTGGTCTACGTCGAGTGCGGCCGGGGCGATCAGATAAGCCCGCCCGATGGCGATACCGCGTGACACGGGAATTCCATGCAGCGTGAAGGACACGCGCACCTCCTCTAGTTGTGTGATGCCGCGGCAAACCGCTGCAATGCTCTCAGACACTCTTGCTCATTATAAATTCCGCGCCCGTCGCAGGTGCGCCGCGGCTATGTGCACCGCAGCACGAAATGCCGTAAGCACCCGGGCAACACGACGTCGCCCGCCTTGCATTCCAGCAATCCACTCCCCCGCCTGCGAATCCCGACACGCGCGCCCTCACGCGCGTGACACCGGCCATTGTCACGCGCTAAAAAAAACGCCGCGGACAGCCGCGGCGTTGATGCTCATCGCAACGTGAACGCGCAATTTCACTGACCCTCGCCGAATTTATCGGCAATCAGTTTCAGCAATGCGTCCATCGCTGCTTTTTCGTCTTCGCCATCTGTTTCGATCAGCACCGTGCTGCCAATACCCGCCGCCAGCATCATCACACCCATGATGCTTTTGGCGTTGATACGGCGGCCATTGCGGCTCATCCAGATTTCCGCCTGATAGTTGCCCGCGAGTTGCGTCAACTTGGCCGACGCGCGCGCGTGCAGCCCCAGCTTGTTCACAATAGTCGTTTCCTGTTGCAGCATGTGATGGTCCGAAGCGCGGGTAAATGTTGTCGTGAAAGGTGAAACTGCCAACCAGTTGCAATACGTTTGAAGCCTTCGTTCGCTATCCAGGCTGACCACTACAAGCCAGCCGAGTCGGCCTTCTGTGTCAGATCGGCATCTGCCGGCAAGGCGGGCAGACAATCGCCGCCGCACGCCGCATCGGGCGGCAAAGCCGGCAAGCAGTCGCCCGACTCCGTAGCGGGCGCGACAGGCGCCGGCGTAGCGGGTCCGATTGCATGCACGCCCTTGGTCCCGCCGCCGAGTGCCTTGTCGACCAGCGTGTCGAGCGGCGTGGCGCGATAACAGACCGCGCGCACCAGCATCGGCAAGTTGACGCCGCACAGCACGCGCACATCCGGCACGGAAGCAAGCCGGCCCGCGATATTCGCCGGCGTGGCGCCGAACATATCCGTCAGCACGAGCGCGCCGTTTTCTTCCTTGAGGCGCTCGATTTCCGAGTTCGCAAAAGCAACCTGTTGTACGGGATCGCAATCCGGCGATACGTCGATCACGCCGATACGCGCCGGCAAGCCACCGTAGATGTGCGAAATACAATCGCGCAACGCGGTGGCGAGGGGAGCGTGCGCAATGATCAGAATGCCTGCCATGTCAGCCTTACTGCAAAAGAACGGCCCCGAACCGTGGACCGGGACAAAGCCCGGTTCGCAAGCGCCTTCGACCGGCCGTGGGCCATGAGGGCGGGAACACATCACCTGGCGAGCGGGCCGCCGCGCACGGCATAGCACCGGCGCTGGCGAAAAACTGCTCGCTTACAGTCCGCAATCCATTTCCATGGCATCTGTCAGGTGCTATGGATTCGGCTTGGCGCGGAAGAGCAGGCATTGTAGCAGCCCATTTTCACGCCAGAGCGTGGGTTCCGCGCGCTGCAGATTCAATCCACAGTTTGGGGGGCCCGGCGGACATTCAAGGGCATGTATCAGGCCGCGCCGAAGCCGCCTTCAACCGGCCGCGCGCTCCAGCGCGTCGATGAACATCGCGGCAACGTCGAAGCCGGTCTGATCCATGATCTCGCGGAAACATGTCGGGCTCGTCACATTGACCTCGGTCAGCCAGTCGCCGATCGCATCCAGTCCGACCAGCAGCAAACCGCGTGCGGCGAGCACCGGCGCGAGCGTATCGGCGATCTTGCGATCATGCTCGGTCAGCGGACGGGCCACACCGAGGCCACCGGCCGCGAGATTGCCGCGCACTTCATTACCCTGAGGAATACGCGCGAGCGAAAATGGCACGGCTTCGCCGCCGATCAGCAAGATGCGCTTGTCACCCTCCTTGATTTCGGGAATGAATTTTTGCGCCATCACCGAACGCGCGCCGTCGTGGCTCAGCATTTCGATGATCGAGCCCAGATTCATGCCGTCCGCCTTGACGCGGAACACGCCCATGCCGCCCATGCCGTCGAGCGGCTTCAGGATCACGTCGCCGTGCTGTTCATGGAACGCGCGCAGGCGGGTCGCGTCGCGCGTGACCAGCGTGGGGGCGACGAACTGCGCGAACTCGCCGATCGCCAGCTTTTCCGAGTGATCGCGAATCGCCTGCGGCTTGTTGAAGATGCGCGCGCCGCCGCGTTCGGCGATTTCCAGCAGCCACGTCGACGTGACATATTCCATGTCGAAGGGCGGGTCTTTGCGTATCACCACCGCGCTGAAGCTCTTGAGCGAGCGCGGTGCCGCGGGTTCGGCGTCGTACCAGACGTCGCGATGCAGATCCGTCACGTCGCCGGTAATCGCAAAGCGCTGCACGTTCGCCTCGACGTCGCCGCCCGTCCACGCCAGATGCTTCGGCTCGCACGCGTACACCACGTGACCGCGGCGCGCCGCTTCGGCCATCATCGCGTAGGTCGAGTCTTTGTAGATCTTGAAGTGCGAGAGCGGGTCGGCGATGAAAAGAATGTCCATGAAGGTCCCGATGCGCCCTGACGGGCTTGGCATTGATCGTAAATAGTGTCGTTGAAAATGGCGCTGGCGGCACGCATGCCGCCAGCGGCCACTCGAGGCGGCTTAAACCTGAATCGCTTCCGGATCGGTCTTTTCCAGTTCCACCGACGCGGCCAGCAGCCCGAGGCGCGCCACCACGCCGTACATATAGAAGCGGTTCGGCGGCGCCGCGCCGGGCTTGGCGTGGGCGTCCGGCAGCGCCGTATGCTCGAAGCCGAGCGGCACGAAGTGCATGCCCGGTGCGTTCAGATTCTGATCGCGCTCGCGGCCGCCATGCACGCGGTAGAAGCCTCCCACCACGTAGCGGTCGATCATGTACACGACCGGCTCGGCGACTTCTTCGCCGATGCGCTCGAAGGTGTACACGCCTTCCTGCACGATCACGTCATGCACTTCGAGGCCGTCTTTGGTGGTGGCCATTTTCGCGCGTTCGCGCTTGGTGAGCGCGGCCACTTCCGACGCGTCGTGCACGGTCATCACGCCCATGCCGTAGGTACCCGCGTCCGACTTGATAACGACATACGGTTTCTCGGAAATACCGTACTCGCGATACTTTCGCGCGATCTTCTTCAGGACGCCGTCGATCGCCTCCGTCAACGCTTCCTCGCCGGTGCGCGCCTGGAAATCGACGCCTTCGACATGCGCGAAGTACGGATTGATCATCCACGGATCGATTTCGACCATCTTCGCGAACTTTTTCGCAACGTCGTCGTAGCAGGAGAAATGCGTCGATTTGCGGCGCACGGCCCAGCCGGCATGCAACGGCGGCAACAGATACTGCTCGTGCAGATTTTCGAGGATGGGCGGAATGCCGCCCGACAGATCGTTATTCAGCAGAATCGAGCACGGGTCGAAATTCTTCAGACCAAGGCGCCGCGGCGAACGCTCGAGCGGCTCGAGCACGAGTTTCTGGCCGTCGGAAAGCGCAATCGTGACCGGTCCGTTGATGTTTTCGTCGAGCGTGCCGAAGCGCACGTTCAAGCCGGCCTGGCGCATGATCGCGGCCAGCCGGGCGACATTCTCCAGATAGAACGCATTGCGCGTATGGCGCTCGGGAATCACCAGCAGGTTCTTGGCATCCGGGCAGATCTTCTCGATCGAGGCCATGGCGGCCTGCACGGCGAGCGGCAACACTTCTTGCGGCAGGTTGTTGAACGCGCCGGGGAACAGATTGGTGTCGACCGGGGCGAGCTTGAATCCCGCATTACGCAGATCGACGGAACAATAGAACGGCGGCGTGTGCTCCTGCCATTCGAGCCGGAACCAACGTTCGATTGCGGGCGTGGCGTCGAGGATCTTCCGCTCAAGATCGAGCAGCGGGCCGTTTAACGCCGTAACTAGGTGCGGAACCATTGATCACTCGCAGACTGGAGAAAAAAGATTGTAGAGCAAATGCTTTGTCCATTTGGGGACGGTTTCTCCATTCGCAAGCGGACGCGAATGCATTCTCGCTATCGCCATGATAGGCGCGGAAATCTGCCGTTTACAAGATGGCGCGCAAGAAAAAGCCCGCCATGAAGGCGGGCCAAAGTCGCTGCGCTTGATTGTGATCGTGGGAGCCCGTGAACACGGGCTCGCGCGGGTTTGCTTACTCGACGTGTTCGCCGTGCAGAACCACGTCCAGACCTTCGCGTTCCTCTTCTTCCGTCACGCGCAGGCCCATCACCATGTCGATGACCTTCAGCAGGATGTAGCTCACCACGCCGCTGTAGACCAGCGTCGTCAGCACGCCCTTAGCTTGCAGGATGACGCTGCCGTCCGCGCCGCCAATGTCCTTGACCGCGAACACACCGGTCAGCAGAGCGCCGAGGATACCGCCCACGCAGTGCACGCCGAACGCGTCGAGCGAGTCGTCGTAACCGAGCTTGTGCTTGAGCCACGTTGCCGACCAGAAGCAGACCACGCCGGCGGCGATACCGATCACCAGCGAACCCGTCATGCCGACGAAGCCCGAAGCCGGCGTAATCGCCACCAGACCTGCCACAGCGCCCGATACGATACCGAGCACCGACGGCTTACCCTTGGTTGCCCATTCGGCGAACATCCAGCCGAGTGCCGCTGCTGCCGTTGCCACTTGCGTGGCGAACATCGCGAAACCGGCACGGCCGTCTGCCGCCACCGCCGAACCCGCGTTGAAACCGAACCAGCCCACCCACAGCATCGCGCCACCGATCAGCGTGAGCGTCAGGTTGTGCGGCGCCATTGCTTCCTTGCCGTAGCCGACGCGCTTGCCGAGCACCAGTGCGCAAACCAGAGCCGCAATACCGGCGTTGATGTGCACCACCGTGCCGCCCGCGAAGTCGAGGATGCCCGCGCTAGCCAGCCAGCCGGTCGGTTCCCACACCATGTGCGCGATCGGCGAGTAGACGATGATCGACCACAGCGTCATGAACACGAGCATCGCCGAGAACTTCATGCGGTCGGCAAACGCACCCGTGATCAGCGCCGGGGTGATGATCGCGAACGTCATCTGATAGACGCAGTAGACCGTTTCCGGGATGGTCGGCGCGAGGTGGCTGACGGTCAGCGTCGTCGCCTTGTCGCCGTGAATGTAGTTCATGCCCGACATGAAGAAGCGCGACAGGCCGCCGATGAACGAGCCACCCGGCGTGAACGCGAGGCTGTAGCCAATCACAACCCAGATGATCGACACGAGGCAGGTGATCGCGAAGCTTTGCATCAGGATCGCGAGCACGCTCTTCTTGCGGACCATGCCGCCGTAGAACAGCGCCAGACCCGGGATCGTCATGAACAGCACGAGCGCGGTGGAGGTCAGCATCCAGGCGGTGTCGCCCGAATTGATCTTCGACGAGTCGACCGAGAACGGCGCGGTCGGGGCGGCCGGTGCGGCGGCAGCGGATGCGGCCGATGCATCAGGTGCGGCGGCGGCGCTGGCAGCCGGCGCGGCGGACGCGTCAGCAGCCGGTGCCGAAGCGGCGGCGGCAGCCGGAGCAGCCGAAGCGTCCGGTGCCGGTGCGCTCGCCGTCGCAGCGGGAGCAGCAGCCGAGGCGGCGGCGGGGGCGGAAGCGTCGTCCGCGAGGGCGGCGCCGATACCGCCCGCGAGCAGCGAACCGGCCATCAGCAAGGACATCATTAGTTTGCGCATCTTTCGTTTCCTCTTGTCGCTATCTGTGTCGCTATCTTTTGGTATTACAGAGCGTCCGCGCCGGTCTCTCCGGTGCGAATCCGAATCACCTGTTCGATGGGGGTGACGAAAATCTTGCCGTCGCCGATCTTGCCGGTGCGTGCCGCGCGTTCGAGCGCCTCGATCGCCTGGTCGACGATGTCGTCCGAGACTGCCGCCTCGATCTTCACCTTCGGCAGGAAATCGACGACGTATTCAGCGCCGCGATACAGCTCCGTGTGGCCTTTCTGGCGACCGAAGCCCTTGACTTCCGTCACCGTGATGCCCGAGACGCCGATGGCCGACAAGGCTTCGCGCGCCTCATCGAGCTTGAACGGCTTGATGATTGCGGTAATGAGTTTCATGAAATTCCTCGCTTAGTTGCGTAACCCGTTGCGTAACCCGTTTGCCTTACCCGTTTGCGTACCTGTAACCCGTTCGCGTGGTCTCGTTCCGCAGCCGGCAACCAGGTGCCGACAGCGCGCGGGGCAGTAACAGCAACTCGCGTGCCATGTTGTGTCAGACTCCGCATCGCGGGCATGGCACAAGGGGCTCAAGCCACCCTGGCCGGAAGGCCAGCGTTGGCGTGGCACGCTGGCGCGGCGTTTGGATCGTTGCTAGAGTGTTCGCAGCTTTTGGACATACGGACGCGCACCAAAGGGGCTCATGCGGCAACGGCACCCAACGAGACATGCACCAACACAGCCCATGCGCCGAAACGAAGCACAGCCGCAATGAAACATGCACATTATTTGTGCACCAAGGGGAACACCATGAAACAACCGAACGATGTTTTTAACGACTTTCAGGCCCGCATGAGCGATCTGCTCAAGAATTCGCCGGCCAAAGATGTCGAACGCAACGTGAAAGCCATGCTGTCGCAGGGTTTTTCGAAGCTCGATCTGGTCACGCGCGAGGAATTCGATACGCAGACTCAAGTGCTGGTGCGCACCCGCGCCCGCCTGGAAGAGCTGGAGCGCCGCGTCGCCGAACTCGAACAGAAGCTGCCGGTTACGCAAACGCCGTAACGAGCTGCTCGCGGCGTATTAGCCGCGTTGTGCTGCACATCACAGGCAAGCGAGCCGTGACGTCATCAGCGTTTTAGGGGATTTGCACGCGCCCTCGGCGCGCCGTCCGACGGGAGAAAACATGTCGCTTGCCGTGGTGCGCAGTCGCGCGCCGGCCTCTGGCCGCGCGCCCGAAGTAACCGTCGAGGTCCACCTCGCGAACGGATTGCCGTCTTTTTCGATCGTCGGCCTGCCTGATCTGGAAGTACGCGAAGGCCGCGAGCGCGTGCGCGCGGCGCTGCAGAACTGCAACTTCGATTTCCCGGTCAGGCGCATTACGGTCAACCTCGCTCCCGCCGATCTACCCAAGGAATCAGGCCGCTTCGATCTGCCGATCGCTTTGGGCATTCTCGCGGCGAGCGGACAGATTCCCGCCGAAGCCTTGCAGCACCGTGAATTCGCCGGCGAACTCTCCTTGACTGGCGCGCTGCGGCCCATGCGCGGCGCCTTCGCCATGGCCTGCGGCACGGCGCGCAGCGGCGCCGCCCCTTCTTCGATTCCGGACGAACCGTTGCCAGGTGAGACGGCGGCTCATCGCACGCCGCAGTTGTACCTGCCCGCCGCGAGCGCGGCAGAGGCAGCGCTCGTGCCCGGCGTCGACGTCTACGGCGCCGCCGATCTGCCGTCGCTGTGCGCTCATCTGGCGGGCGCTCCCGATGCGCGCCTCCATCCCGTCGCCGCACCCGATCTGGCCGACAGCGCGGCGGACGCCGTGCCGGACATGAGCGACGTCATCGGCCAGCGCGGCGCGCGCCGCGCGCTCGAAGTGGCGGCGGCAGGCGGCCATCACGTGTTGCTTGTCGGGCCGCCCGGCGCGGGCAAGTCGATGCTCGCAGCCCGCCTGCCGGGACTGCTGCCGGCCATGACCGACGAGGAAGCGCTCAGCTCCGCCGCCCTGCTGTCCGCCAGCCGCGCCGGTTTCTCGCCGTCGCAATGGCGCCGGCGGCCGTTTCGCGCGCCGCATCATTCGTCGAGCGCGGCGGCGCTGGTGGGCGGACGAAACCCGCCGCAGCCGGGTGAAATCACGCTGGCGCATCTGGGTGTGCTGTTCCTCGACGAATTGCCCGAATTCGACCGCGATGTCCTCGAAACGCTGCGTGAGCCGCTGGAAGCCGGCCGCATCACGATTTCACGCGCCGCCTTGCAGGCGGATTTCCCGGCGGCCTGTCAGCTGATTGCCGCCATGAACCCGTGCCCATGCGGATGGCGCGGCGACCCCAATGGCCGCTGCCGCTGCACGCCAGAGATCGCAGCGCGCTATCTGCGCAAGCTGTCCGGGCCCTTGCTCGACCGCATCGACATTCAACTCGAGATTCCGGCGCTCACGCCCGCGGAACTGTCCGCCCGCTCATCCGCGTCTGGCGAAACCAGCGCGTTGATTGCCGCACGGGTGAGCCGCGCACGCGAACGGCAATTGAGCCGTCAGGGCAAAACCAACCGGGAACTGGGTGGCCGGGAAGTTGACGAGGTCTGCCGTCCCGATAGTGCGGGCGAATCCTTGTTGCGCGAAGCCGGCGAACGCTTTGGCTGGTCGGCGCGCGCGTACTACCGGGTTCTCAAGGTGGCGCGCAGCATCGCCGACCTCGCCGGCGCGGCCATGCCGAGCGCCGCGCAGATTGGCGAGGCGATTCAATATCGCCGGGCTTTTGGGTCCCTATAAAGCGAAAAATGCCCTGTCAAGACTTGACTTATGCACATCCACGCGCTCCAGACAGATTTTGAAACAACTGAAAGGTCGATTGTGGCCTGCACTCAAAAGGCGTTGATTTGATTGACTTTTTTTAAACTTTCCGAGCGGACGAAAACTAACAGAACGCCCATAGGACGGGCATCTGCGGGCAATTGGGCTGAGTTCTCAACAGAGTTATCCACAGCGCCTGTGGGTAACAGGAAAACTTCAACGTAAACCGGGAATTAGCGTGCGATGCTGCGAAGGAACTTTCACTGTGCCTCGCAACCCACCGCGCGCCGAATCAAACAGCAGCACTGTTTTCAATACAGCTGGAACGACGAAAAAAACTGGTCCACCTGTTCCTGCTGTATCGGTTTGGAAGCAATGATCGCCACCTGATAGACATGCCGGCCGCGCGCCACCAGCCGCGCATAGACTGTGCGGGCCTCGCGCTGGGAACCGGCCTCGCCGCTCAGCTTCATTTCCAGACCGGGCACCTTGCCACCGGCGGCTAACGGGATCTGCACGGCATGCGCGTCAGGCGCGGCGCCCACGTTGCGCGCGAGTCCCGTGCGCAGGAAATCGAGCGCGGCGCGCTGCGTGGCCTCGCTGTCGTTCGGCAGGATCACCGTGCCGACCGCGAAGACGGCGTCGCCTGCTTCGGCGGTCTGCATCGCCATCTGCATCGGTGTTCCGTCGATCTGCACCGCGCGCTGGTCGTTGCCTGGCTTGGCCGGCAGGTCGACCGTGTAGCCGTTGTCGTTGTTCATGATCGTACGCCAGTCGAAGGTCGGCGAGCAGGCGCCGAGCCCGGCGGTCAACGCCAGAACGCAGGCCGTCCCGCCCAGCATTGCGCGCAGCCGTGGCGGCCGGGAAACATTGCGGGCCGCCCGGCCGGTGGTCCGAAATCCGCCCGGGGCGCGGCTCGCGAAAAGAGGACGGAACAGACTTTGCAAGAGAGAGCGAAAAGCGCGGCAAACGGTTCGGAACATGGGGACGGAAGATCGGACGAACGGTAACGTAAAACCCTATTATCCGCTCCCGGTCCGCGTCCTGCCTCACGGCCGGAATCGGGCTACAATGGCGAAGCTGTTCGAAGACGCAGTCCAGCACCGCGCCGAAAGCCCAAACCGACGCACTGTCCCGCGCGACTCTCGAGGTTCCGTACATGAGCAACACCCCATCCACTGCCGCCCGGCGCGCGAACCCGCTTCGCTACATCATCATGGCCGCCGTTGCCGTTGCGATCGCTATCGCCGGTTATTTCGCGTTTGCCGGCCAGCAACGCGTGCCTGATGCGACCTTCACGTTGTTGTCGGGCCAGAAAGTCTCGACCGCCGACCTCAAAGGCAAGGTCTATCTCATCAATTTCTGGGCGACGAGCTGCGACACCTGCATGAAAGAGATGCCGCAGATGGTCCAGACCTATAACCGCTACAAGGACCAAGGTCTCGAATTCGTGGCGGTCGCGATGAACTACGACGCGCCGATGTACGTGGCCAACTACACGCAAACCCGCCAGTTGCCGTTCAAGGTTGCAATGGACGACGGCTCTGCCGCCAAGCAGTTCGGCAACGTGCAGCTCACGCCCACCACCTTCCTGGTCGATAAAGACGGCAAGATTCTCAAGCGCTACGTCGGCGAGCCGCAATTCGCGGAACTCGACCAGCTGCTGGAAAAGGCGCTGAAACCGGCCTGAACGCGCAGCACCGCCTGAACAGATTTCGAAGAGCTCAAGAAAACGCCGGCGTCGCATTTCGACGCCGGCGTTTTTATTTGCTCACCGCTCCCCTTCTCCTTTGGCCGCGAGGCCATAGCGCTTGATCTTCTCGTAGAGCGTTGCTTTGCCGAGCTGCAGCTTGTCGGCTGCGACCGCGACCACGCCGCCTGTCTGCTCCAACGCCTCCGCGATCACCGCCCGCTCGAACTGTTCGACGCGCTCCTTCAAAGGTTGCGTGGCGGCGCTGTCCTCGCCGAACGACATGACCGGGTCGTCGGCGATGCCGAGCACGAAGCGGTCAGCGGCGTTGCGCAGCTCCCGCACGTTGCCCGGCCAGTCACGCTGTACCAGGCCGGCACGCTGACGGTCGGTGAGGATCGGCGCTGGGCGTTGATAACGGACCGCCGCATCCAGCAGAAAATGCTCGAACAGCGGCACGATGTCCTCGCGGCGCTCGCTCAGCGGCGGTAGCGCAATCGTGACCACGTTCAGCCGGTACAGCAGATCGCGCCGGAACGAACCGTCGGCGACGTGTTCGGCCATATCGCCCTTCGCGGCGGCGATAACCCGGCAATTCACGCGAATCGGCTGATTCGAGCCGAGCCGCTCCAGCACACCGTCCTGCAGCACGCGCAACAGCTTGACCTGCAACGCGAGCGGCATGCTCTCGATTTCGTCCAGAAACAGCGTGCCGCCCGAGCCATGTTCGAGCTTGCCGATGCGGCGTTTCGCCGCGCCCGTGAATGCGCCCGGTTCATAGCCGAACATTTCCGACTCGAACATCGGCTCCGGCAACGCGCCGCAATTCACGGCGATGAACGGCTTGTCGCGCCGCGGCGACAGTTCATGCAGACTGCGCGCGATCAACTCCTTGCCCGCGCCGGTGTCGCCGTTGATCAGCACGGAAGCATCGGTCGGCGCGACATTCGCGATCAGCCGCCGCACCTGCTCGATGGCAGGACTGCGGCCGATGATGCGCGGCGCCACCGTGCTCTGCTCCGCCAATTCGCGGCGCAACGCGAGGTTCTCGAGCACCAGCTTGCGGCGCTCCAGCGCCCGCCGGACGGTTTCGATCAGACGTTCGGAAGCGAACGGCTTCTCGATGAAGTCATAGGCGCCGTCGCGCATTGCCTGCACGGCCATCGAAATATCGCCGTGGCCGGTCACAAGAATCACGGGCACATCTGGCGCGCGTTCATGGCACTGCGCAAGCAGTTCGAGACCGCTCGCGCCCGGCAAGCGAATATCGCTGACGATCACGCCGGAGAAGTCCGCGCTGATCATCTTCGCCGCGGACTCCGCCGAGGCATGGCCGATCACGTCGAAGCCCGCGAGTTGCAGACTCTGCACGCTGGCGCGCCGCACCAGTTCGTCGTCCTCGATATACAGCACTTGCAAGCCGTGGTTCTGCATGGCGCTTTCCGTCTGATTCAGGAACCCGTTGTCAGCGGGTCGGATGTGGGGCTGGTTTGCACACGCGCCCGGCGCAGCGTCAACACAAATAATGCACCGCCGTCCGGCGCATTGCGCGCGACCAGGGTGCCGCCGCAGTCGCGTGCGATCGACGACGAGATCGCGAGGCCCAGTCCCAGCCCCTGGCCCATTTCCTTGGTGGTGAAGAACGGTTCGAACAGACGCGGCAAAACGTCGTCAGGAATGCCGGGGCCGTTGTCGCTCACGGCGAACGAGAGGCTCGCATCGCCGATGTCGATCCCTATCGAAATGCGCGGAGGACTCAAGCCCGCCGTGGCGTCGAGCGCATTGCCAAGCAGGTTGATGAGCACCTGTTCGAGCCGCAGGTCGTCGCACTGCGCGATCAGTTCGGGATGGTCATCCGCGAGGCTCAACGGCGTACGCGTGCCGCTGGCTGCATCGACCAGGGTAAGCGCGAGATCCACGCCCTGCAAGCGCTTTTGCAGCAGCGCGACAACGTTGCGCAGCGCCCGCACGACCGGCGCGCGTGCATTGCGTGGCCGGGCGCGCCCGACAAACAGCTTGAGCTGATTGGTGATCTTGCCCATGCGCTCGGTGAGCGCCGCGATCGCTTCGAGATTCTCACGCGCCGACGCCTGGTCGCCGCGCTCGAGCAGCACCCGCGTGTTGTCCGAGAAGCCCCGCAGCGCGGCGAGCGGCTGATTCAATTCATGCGTGATGCCCGCCGCCATCTGACCGAGTGCCGCCAGCTTGCTCGCCTGGATCAGCTCATCGTGCGCGGCGCGCAATTCCTGCTCGGCGCGCGTGCGCTCGGCCACTTCCTTGTGCAACTGTTCGTTCGCCTGGGACAGATCCGCGGTGCGCTCGGCGACCCGCTGGTTCAGTTCAGCGTAAGCCTTCTGCAGCAGCGCGCGGCTCCTCATCACTTCGCGCACGCGCGCGCGGCGCATTCTCCAGTAGAACGCGAGCAGCACGAGCGACACGTAGCCGAAGCCAGTGACGATGGTCGCCTTGCGCGCGTCGGCGTCGACCGGATCGACGGGGGACAGCGTAATCAGATGCCAGTCCGGTTCGCCCATGCCGCGCCGCGACGCCAGATAGCGCGGCGCATAACGGCCGCCGCCGATGCGCACGATCTGCGCGCTGCCTTCGAGCGTGCGCTCGATGGACACCGGCAGCGGCGCGATCGGCTGCTGCGCGTATTGGCGAGCCTGGTAGATCGAATCGGCGACCTGCCCCGAGAGCGGCCGGATGGTGTGGTATTTCCAGGCCGGCACCGACGACAGAAAGATCACGCCGTGATCGTCGGTCACGACGAGCGGTTCGGACGCATCCACGCCCTGAAACCATTCGAGATCGAGCTTGACGACCGCCACGCCGACAATCTTCCCCTCGCGCCGCACGGGCTGCGAGATGTAATAGCCCGGCGCCTGCGAGATCGTGCCGATGCCGAAGAAGCGGCCCACGCCGCCTTTGACCGCGTCGACGAAATACGGCCGGAATTGATAGCCGGCGCCGATGAAGCTGCCCGGCCCGTGCCAGTTGCTCGCGGCCACGCAGTAGCCGTCGAGCGGGATGATGTAGGTGACCGTGGCGCGCGCGTGGCGATTCAGGTCTTCGAGATATAGATTGGCACGCGCGACGTTGGCCGGACTGGGATTGACCAGCACGTCCTGCACGATCGGATGTTCCGCCAGCAGATAAGGCAGCGATTCATAGCGCTCGAGCGTACTCTTCAGCACGTTGGTGGTGCGGTCGACCCGCACGGCGGCGTTGCGCCGCAGATTGTCGATGCCGCTTTGCCACGCGAGGCTATAGGTGAGCCCGCACGCCGCCACGAGCCCGGCAACGAGCGCGAAGAGGATCAGCAGGCGTCGCGTCACGTTGGCAATATCCGATCGGTGAGGATCGTTTATTGTGGCATAAGGCAGCGCGCCGTCGGCGCGAGCTTCGTCGGCCGACGGCGTGGAAGTGGAACGCGCGAACACCGGTTTCATACGCTGGTGTCCGCGGTCGTGAGGGTTGTGCTAAAGCGTAATGCCGACGCGCTGATTAAACGCCGGCCGGTTCCTTGACCGGCACGTCGCCGCGCAAGGCGGCATTCAGCTTGCTGCGGTCCAGTTCCTTTTCCCATGCCGACACCACCACCGTCGCCACACCGTTGCCGACAATGTTCGTCAGCGCACGGCATTCGCTCATGAAGCGGTCGATGCCGAGAATCAGCACCATGCCCGACAGCGGAATGGTCGGCACCACCGCCAGGGTCGCCGCCAGCGTGATGAAACCCGCGCCGGTCACGCCGCTCGCGCCCTTCGAGGTCAGCATCGTCACCGCCAGCAGCGTGAGCTGCTGCGTCCACGTGAGGTCGGTGTTGGTGGCCTGAGCGATGAACAGCACAGCCATCGTCATGTAGATGTTGGTGCCGTCGAGGTTGAACGAATAACCGGTCGGCACCACGAGGCCCACCACCGAGCGCGAGCAGCCGAGCTTTTCGAGCTTCTGCATCAGTTGCGGCAGCGCGGCTTCGGACGAGCTCGTGCCGAGCACGATCAGCATCTCTTCCTTGATGTACGCGACGAAGCGCAGGATGTTGAAACCCACCGCGCGCGCGATGATGCCCAGCACCACCACCACGAACACGATCGAGGTCAGATAGAACGTGCCGATCAGCTTGAGCATCGGCAGCAGCGAACCGATGCCGTACTTGCCGATGGTGAACGCCATCGCGCCGAACGCGCCGATCGGCGCCAGCTTCGTGATGATGCGCACCACGCCGAACAGCACATGCGAAAGGCCGTCGATCAGGTTCGTCACGACTTTGCCCTTCTCACCCGCCGTCGCGAGCACTGCGCCGAACAGCAGCGCAATCAGCAGGATCTGCAGGATTTCACCCTGCGCGAACGCCGACGTGATCGTGTCCGGAATGATGTGCATGAAGAAGTCGACCGTGCTCTGGCCGTGCGCCTTCGCGGCGTACGACGCGACAGCCTTGCCGTCGAGCGTGGCCGGGTCGATGTTGAAGCCCACGCCGGGCTTCAGCACGTGCGTGGCGATCAGGCCAAGCACCAGCGCGAAGGTCGAGACGATTTCAAAGTACAGCAGCGCCTTGCCGCCCACGCGGCCCACCTTCTTCATGTCTTCCATGCCGGCGATACCCGTCACCACCGTGCAAAAGATGATCGGCCCGATCACCATCTTGATCAGCTTGATGAAGCCGTCGCCGAGCGGCTTCATGTCGACCGCGAAATCGGGCGAGTAATGCCCTAGCACGATGCCGATGATGATCGCCACGATCACCTGGACGTACAGCACTTTGTGGATAGGTTTCTTCACGATGGTTCCTGCGATATGGATGAGCTCATGGCCTGCCACGCTGCGCATCATGCGAACGAAGAGTCGTCACGCCTGTGCACGGAATGAGGCCGCGACAAGACGACGAATTCAGAAATACCGGGAAGGGAAATCAGACATCGTTGTCTCCTTGCTTTAGTTGTCGGACCGTTGCGGCCGCGCAATCTCTTTTGCAAGGTCAATGCCAGCTTGACGTCAGGGTCAGCGCCTTGATTTTTATAGGATTTTTGGCGGACCCTGACGCAGGCCGTCCGGGATTCCGGAAATCCGGACGAGGGCTGTCGGGGAATCCGGAATTCGCCACGACGGCGAACTCACGAAAACCACGGGAAAACCCCGAGCGCCTTTCAGGGCGGACAGGTCGCGCAGATCCCTTTGCGCGCCGTATCGCGTCAGTCAGTCTTTAAACGCTGCCCTCTTCCAGGACCAGCAGATTGTCGTGCGAGAAACCCAGCGACACCGGTTGCCCGCGCTCCGGCAATCCGCGATTCGGGTCGTTGAAAACATCGAGCGAAATCACCGCGTCTTTCACTCGCGTTCTAATGCGTACCACCGCGCCCAGAAAATTCACCTCTTCGACCGTCGCGTTCAGCGTGTTGCGGCCGGGCGCGGCCGGTTCCAGCACGATCGCTTCGGGCCGCAACGCGAGCAGGCGCTGCTTGCCGGCATCGTTCGCGGGCAGCTCCTGCGTGGTGGTCAACTCCTGACCGTCCACGGCCATCTTGCCCGTCGCCGGATCGACCACATGCCCCGCCAGAATATTCAGCGTGCCGACGAAGGACGCGACAAAGCGCGTGCGCGGATAGTTGTAGATCTCCGAAGGCGTACCGATCTGCTCGACGCGGCCTTCGTTCATCACGACGATGCGGTCGGAAATCGACAGTGCCTCTTCCTGATCGTGCGTGACGAAAATCGACGTGATGCCGAGTTCGCGCTGCAGCGCCCGAATATCCTGGCGCAATGAAATCCGGATCTTGGCGTCGAGCGCCGAGAGCGGTTCGTCGAGCAGCAACACCTGCGGCTTGCTCGCCAATGCCCGCGCCAACGCCACGCGCTGCTGCTGGCCACCCGACAATTGCCACGGATAGCGCTCGCCGAGATGCGGCAGCTTGATCAGTTGCAGCATCTCTTCGACGCGCTTCCCGATCTCCGCCTGCGGCCGATGCGCGATCTTCAGACCAAAGCCGATGTTGTCGGCCACCGTCATGTTCGGAAAGAGAGCGTATGACTGAAACACCATGCCGACCTTGCGCTGCCGTGTGCGAAGGTACGTGACGTCCTTATTGTCCAGCCGGATGACGCCGCGCGTCGGCGTTTCGAAGCCGGCGATCATGCGCAGCACCGTGGTCTTGCCGCAGCCGGACGGTCCAAGGAAGGTAATGAATTCGCCGCGTTCGATCTGCATGTCGAAGTGATGCAGCGCCGTGTTGGCCCCGAAGGCCTTATGCAGATTTTCGATCTCGAGAAATGCCATGATTCGCCGCCTCAGTGCGTCAAATTCGTTTCGTCAAACTTTCTGGCCGCTCAACGCGCGTGCCGAGCCGAATACCTGAATCAATCCCATCGACGCCCACGTAATCACGAACGCGATGATCGCGAGCGCCGACGGTTCATACGCGCGGTTTGCGCCGATCAACTGCAGATACGGCCCAAACGCGGGGCGGTCGAGCAGGCTCGCCAGCGTGAACTCGCCGATCACCACCGCAAAGGTGAGAAACGCGCCGGACAGAATGCCCGAGCGGATATTCGGAAAGATCACCTTGAAGAGGATCGTCGGCCAGTTCGCGCCGAGGCACTCGGCCGCTTCGGTGAGCGAGCGCACGTCGACCGCGCGCAGGCCCGCATCGACCGAACGGTACATGTACGGCAGCGAGAGCGTCACGTACCCGAACACCAGCAACAGGTCGGTCGCGCGCTCGTTACCCGTGAGCGGCAGAATCGAGCTGCTGTTATAGATACGCAGGTAGCCGAACACGATCACGATGGCGGGCACCACCAGCGGCAACAGCGTAATGAACTCGACGACGGGCCGCAGCTTCGGCAAGCGCAACTGCACCCAGTAAGCGGTCGGCACCACCAGCAGCACGCCGACGATAATCGTCAGCAGCGCCATCAGGATCGAATAACCGAACGAGGCCTGAAACCGCGGATCGGACAGCACGACGCTGTAAGCCTCGAAGCTATACGTGCCGCGCTTCATGCGCAGGCTGAACTCGACCGTGGCGAGCAACGGAATCAGGAAGTACAGCGAACCGATAGTCACCGCGGTCCACGCACCCACACGCGACTGGCTCTTCATCGACGCCCCCTTTCCGCGCGTGAACGCAGCCAGATGTAGCCGCCGTTCGATAGCCCCGTCACCAGCACCATGCCGAGCGCGAGTGCATAGCCGAGGTTCTGGTTGTGCATCACGTCGCCGCGAATCTGCGCGTACAGCAGGATCGTGACGATGTTCAGCGAACTACCCGTCAGCGCATAGGCGGTCGCCACCGCGCCGAACGAATTGGCGAACAGCAGCAGCGTCGCGCCGAGCACGCTCGGCCACAGCACCGGCAACGCGACGTAGCGCCAGTATTGATAGGAGGTGCCCCCGAGGCAATCGCAGGCCTCGCGCCATTCGCGCTTCAGTCCGTCGAGCGCGGGCGTGACGATCAGCACCATCAGCGGAATCTGGAAGTACAGATAGGTCAGCGTCAAGCCGGAAAAGCTCAGAATGCTGAAACCCGTCGAGTACAGGTTGAAGCCGAGGTACTTTTTCAGCAACACGGTCACGAGCCCGACGCGCCCCAATGTGCAGATGAAAGCGAACGCCAGCGGCACGCCCGCGTAGTTCGACGCGACGCCGGAAAACGTCATCAAGGTCGGACGAATCCAGCCCGGCAATTTACCTTGCACCGCCGCCCATGCGAGCAGCGAGCCGATCAGCGCGCCGCCGAGCGAAGACGCCGCACTCACCTTGAAGCTGATCCAGTAGGCGTCCAGCACAGTGGGCTGGAGCAGATCGCGGAAATTGGCGAGCGTGAAGTGGCCCTGCGAATCCTGGAATGCGCCGACCATCAGGAAGCCGGTCGGCAGCAGCAGGAACAACAGCGCGAAAGTAAAAAACGGCACCACGCCGATCCAGGCGAGGAGTTGCGACGCGCGTCCCGGTCCGTCGACGCGAGGCGCAGGGGTGGGGACTGGCGGAACCAGCAATTCCGGCTGCGCCGACCCAGCATCCGATGAAGCGCTCATAGCTCACCCTTTGAGCATTCTGGAAAACACCGGGCGCGCCGCTCGTCACGAGCAGCGCGCCACCGGTACAACGACACACTACGGGTCGACATCGCGAAGCGGGCATGGCGCCGGCCTCGCAACGTGCGCGGCGCCGCTTACTTCACGTTCGCGCCGACCGTTTCGTCCCAGTGCTTCGTGATGGTTTCCTTGTACGCGTCCTGTTGCGACAGCGTCGGGAACACCACGTTCTTATACGACGACGGCGGCGGCAGCTTGTCGAGCAGGGCTTGCGGGACCTTCTTGCCGGCCACCAGTTCGTTGTAGCGCATCGGGTGGCAATAGCCTGCCAGCCAGCCAAGCTGGCCTTCGTCCGAATACAGGTACTCCATCCAGAGCTTGGCGGCGTTCGGATGCGGCGCGTAGGCGCTGATTGCCTGCACGTAGACGCCTGCGACCACGCCCGTTTTCGGAATCACCACCTGCACCTTCGGGTTGCCCTTCAGCGTGTCGCGGTCAGCCAGCGCGTTGTAGTCCCAACGCACGACGATCGGCGTGGTGCCTTGCGCGAGCGACGCGGCCTTGCCGATTACCGGCACGAAGTTGCCGTTCTTGTTCAGTTCGGCAAAGTACTGGAGACCGGCCTGGTCGGCCTTGCTCGCGTCGCCCTTGCTGTGCGACAAACCTGCCGCATACACCGCCTGGATCGCCTGATTGGCCGAGCGCGGGTCGCCTGCCAGCGAGACCGCATTCTTATAGTCAGACTTGAGCAGATCGCTCCAGTCGGACGGCGCCTTGTCGATCATGTCGGCGTTCACTTCGAACGACAGCACGCCATAGTAATCGCCGTACCAGTAGCCGTCGGCGTCTTTCGAATCGTTGGGAATCGAATTCCACGTCGAGACCTTGTAGGGTTGCAGCAACCCCTGGGCCTTCGCGGTCGGACCGAACGACAGACCCACGTCGATCACGTCGGGTGCTTGCGGACCCTTGTTGCCCTTGTTCGCCTTGATGGCTTCGACTTCGTCGCCCGAACCGGCATCCGGATTCAGCTCGTTGATCTTGATGCCGTATTTCTTCTGGAAGCCGGCGACCAGTTGACCGTAGTTGCACCAGTCGTGCGGCAACGCGATCACGGTGAGCTGGCCTTCCTGCTTGGCCGCTGCGATCAACGAATCGAGCGGCGCGGCTGAAGCGCCGGTGCTGACGCCGGCTGCGGCGACACCCGCAATGGCCGACATCGAAAATAGGCGAGCTAACGCGGTGCGGTTCATGGTTTTCCCCATCCTCTGCCGAAATTGCTACGTTTGGAAAATTTCTAGTTCGAACTTCGGGCTTGCGCCTGTGCGCACTGGCACACGCTCACAACGGCGCAAGCGCCATCCTCAGACCGGGTTTGCCGGCGCGGAAAGCATGTCGTGGTGCAGTGTATCGATGCGATCTGTACAAATCATGTCGACGCCCCACTGCGCGAGCTCCTGTGCGCGAGCCGGGTCATTCACCGTGTAAGCCAGCACGCGCAGGCCGGCGGCGCGAATCTCCGCGACCAGCGGCTCGCTCAGATACCGGTGGCTCGCGTGAAGCGACACGCAGTCCAGTTCACGCACGATGCGCAGCCAATCCGCGGGCACCTCTTCGAACAGCATGCCGCGCCGCAGCGATGGCGCGGCGTCGCGCGCGGCAGCCAACGCTTCATATGAAAACGACGACAGCAGCGGCGGCGTCTGCTCTTGCCACAATTTTTGCGCGCCGCTTGCCACGAGGGTTCCGGTGATCTCGTCGCGGCCCGGACACGGCTTGATTTCGATGTTGGCGGCGATGCCGTCGCGCGCGCAGCGCTCTGCCGCCTCGGCGAGCGTCGGCAGGCGCGTGCCGGCGAACTGCGGCCCGAGCCACGCGCCGGCGTCGAGCGCCGCCAGTTCCTGCCACTTGTGATCGGCGGCGGCGCCATGCCCGTTGGTGGTGCGCTCGAGCGTATCGTCGTGCAGCAGAAAGAGCTGATTGTCGGCGGACAGCTTTGCGTCGAACTCGACCATGCGGTAGCCGTACTGCACGCACGCGTCGAAACCGGCCAGCGTGTTCTCCGGCGCCAGCGTGCCGCCGCAGCGATGCGCTACCAGGCGCGGATACGGCCAGACTGCGGATGAAGCGCGATGAATTCCGTCTTCCACGTCTCGTTACCTTTCAGATAGCGCGGGTTGAATCCGCTTGCGGCACGTTGCAGGCGGCCCCGCGTGCCGCGTTTACCCTGATGCCGACATGCCTGGCGCCGTGTTCCTCATTATAAGGATGACGAAGCGTGCGGCCTTCCGGCAATGCAGAACGCCGCGGGCGCATCGCTCCAGCGGCAAGTTTCAGGATCTACAATAACAACGGCATGAGTCAACCAAATTGCCAAAAAACGCCGCAAAATGCTCGAACGTGGATATTTCACTTCCTTTTCGAACATTTGATGTTCGAAACAGGCGCAATGCCACGATGAGCGAAGGCTAAGGTTAAATACACAAACTTGCAAGCTACCAAAAAAATACAACACAAATTAGCGAAAGTAGTACGCTTGACATCATCTGGACACACATTCGTGACAACGATGTCACCACTAAAACAAGCTATGCGATTGCGCGTTCGCATCCAAGGGAAATTGCATGTGGCAGGAAGATCGTCATCAGAGAACTCGCGCGTTGCTGTCGACGCTTCAGCGTGTGTCGACCGAGCGGATCATGGCGGATCTCGGGGTATCGCGCGAAACCGTGCGGCGCGATCTGCTGGACCTCGAAGCACTCGGTGAATTGCGGCGAGTGCATGGCGGCGCGATCAAGCCCGCCGACGAAGCACCCATAGCCGAACGCGCGCACATGCGCGTCAAAGCCAAAACCGCAATCGCCAAGGCGGCCACGGGTTTGGTCGCGAGCGGCCAGACGCTGTTCATCGACGCCGGCACCACCACCGCCACGCTGGCCGAAGAACTGGCCAAGCTGGCCAATCTGACTATCGTCACCAACTCGATCGACGTCGCGTTGAAGATGCGCGCCGTGGTGGATCAAACCAAGGCCGCCAACGAAGTGATCCTGCTCGGTGGCTCGATCAGCGACCGAGCGGCGGCGACCACCGGCGCCACCACCGTGCTCGACATTCAGCGTTATCGCGCGGACATGGCGCTGCTGTCGCCGGTCGGCGTTGACCACCGGCATGGCGCAACCAACTACGATCACGCCGAAACCGAAGTGGCGCGCGCTATGGTCGCCAATGCGGACCGCGTCGTGATCCTCGCCGACTACAGCAAGATCGGCCAGCGCAGCCGTATTTCGTACTGCCCACCAGATCGGATCGACGTGCTCGTCACCAACAAAAAAGCGGCCGATGCCGCCGATTTCGCAGCGCTGAAAAAGAAACTCGAAGAGATCGTGCTGGCATAAGGAACGGGCCTCGCGGCCCGATGCCCGATGGTCTATTCCTTCACATGCATCGTGTCGAGCGCGCGCTTGCGCAAGCGCGTGTCGTGCAGCGCGCCGGCTGCGTCGAGCACCGGATAGGCGGTCGAGCAGAACAGCGAGTTGAGCCGTTTCATGTCGCTGATCAGATCCAGATGCAGCGCACTGGTCTCGATGCTGCGCACCGTCTGCCCCGCAAGCCTGTCCAGGTGCCGGTACGAATACGCGCGCTCCAGATCGCGAAAGCGCTCCTTTTCCGCCAGCAGGCGCTCGGCGCACCGCAGATCGCTGGTCAGAAACACCGACAGTCCAAGTTGCAGATTGCTGGCGAGCCGCGTCTGCAAGTCGTCAAGTTCGCCAAGCCCTTCTTCTGAGAACGACAGACGGTGAGCGATCTTCTTTTCCTCGATGTCGCAGACGATCCGCTCGATGATGTCGCCGGCATGCTCCAGGTTGATGGTCAATGCAATGATGTCGGTCCAGCGGCGGCTCTCGGCTTCGTCGAGCTGCTCGCGCGAGATCAGCGTCAAATAGGATTTGACCGCGGCGTACAGCTCGTCCACGTCGTCGTCCATGCGGACCGTTTCCCGCGCTTTTTCCAGATTGTTGTGATGAATCAGGCCCGCGACATTGTCGAGCATTGTGCTCACGATGTCACCGATACGCAGCACCTCGCGGGCGGCATTGGCAAGCGCGAGCGTAGGCGTGGGCAGCGCGGCGGCATCCAGGTGCAACGGCCGCAGTTCGCCGTTCGACTGCGGCCGCTCGGGCAGGACGCGCACGCAGATACGCGCCACCGGATCGATCAGCGCGAGGCACGCGCAGCAGCGCAGCGTGTTGTAGATGAGGTGAAAGCCGACCGTGGCTTCGCGCGGATTGGCGATCAGCACCGGCAGCCCGCGCGCGAGCAGCGGCGCGAACGGCAGGATCAGCAATGCGCCGGCCAGCTTGAACGCAAAGCTGCCCAACGCGAGACGCCGAGCCGCCGCGTTCTGCGCGACGGTACCGAGGAGTGCGAGCAGACCGCTGCCGAGATTCGCGCCGATCACGAGGCACAACGCGACCTTCAGCGAAATCACCCCGGATGAAGCGAGCGTGGCGGTCAGCAGGACCGCGGCCAGGCTCGAATACGACAGCACGGCGAAAGTGGCGCCGACCAATGCGTCGAGCATGGTGTCGCCGGTCAGCGCACCGAACATCACGCGCACGCCGGCGCCCTGCATCATGGGCTGGGCCGCTTGCACGATCAGATGCAGCGCCAGCAGGATCAAGCCGAGACCGATCAGCGTGCGGCCAGTCTGGCCGAGACGGGTTTCCTTGCGCGACAGGAAGAGCGGCACGCCGAGCAAGATCAGGATAGGCGACAACCAGGACAGATCGAGCGTGAGAATCCGTGCCATCAGCGCGGTACCCACGTCGGCGCCGAGCATGATCGCGAGGCCGCTGGTCAGCGACAGGAGCCCCTGCGCCGCGAACGACGTGACGATTACCGCGGTGGCATTGCTGCTCTGCACGAGGCTCGTGACGCCGACGCCCGAGAGAAAAGCCCGCCAGCGGCTGCCGGTACTGCGCCCCAGCACCTCACGCAGATCGGAGCCGAGGACCCGCAGAATCCCGGTTCGCACAATGTGCGAACCCCACACGAGGAGTGCCACACCGGCCAGAAGGTTTAGGAGTATCAACATAAGGCACTGCGCGTCCATTCCTGCTGCCATGACCCGAACCGCGTGCCGCGTGAACCGGCACCCGGGCGTATATGACACTAGTGTTGCACATTTTTGCCTTATTGTAATTTTGTGCTTTTAAATATACGCTCGCGCAACACCGTGGATGACTGTGCGTCGGCTCATGGCCGGTCATGCGGTTAGTTCAACCACTTAATCACAAGGACTCTGAATGAGCCGCAACCTCGCGCTGTTCGACCTGGACCACACCTTGCTGCCGCTCGACAGCGACCAGGCGTGGGCCCACTTTATCGCCGGATTGGGAATCGAGGGCGCGGCGCGCCACGCGCGGGAAATCGACGAGTACTACCAGCAGTATGTGGCCGGCACACTCGATATGTCCGCCTATCTGAACTACACGCTGGCGCCGCTCGCCCGCCACTCGCGCGAACAGCTCGACGCATGGCACGTGCAATTCATGCAGGAAGTAATTGCACCGGCTATCCTGCCGGCGGCGCGCGAACTCGTGCAACGGCATATTGAAGCGGGCGACCTGTGCTGCATCGTCACCGCGACCAATGTGTTCATAACCGAGCCGATCGGCAAGGCGCTCGGCTTCGACCATCTGCTGGGAATCGAACTTGGCACGGAAGGAGGAGATCCGTCGGCGCGCTTTACCGGGACCGCGGTCGGCATACCCACGTTCCGCGAAGGCAAGATTGCGCGCACCGAGAGCTGGCTGGCCTCGCTCGGTCAGCGCCTCGAGGATTTTCCGCAGAGCTGGTTCTATAGCGATTCGATCAACGACGTGCCCTTGCTGGAACGCGTCACGCATCCCGTCGCGACCAATCCCGATCCGCGTTTGCGCGCCATCGCCACGCAGCGCGGCTGGCCGGTGATCGAGCTGTTTGCGTAAGTCTGAGCCTGAGCCGCAGCGGCCACGCTACCCGCGCCCTTTCCAAGGCACGAGCCGCCGCTCCAGCGCACGCATGCCGAGATCGAAGAGCCAGGCAATCAGACCGATCAGCACGATGCCCATCACCACCACATCGGTACGCAGGAAGCTCGATGCGTTGAGCACCATCTGACCCAGGCCCGCGGTGGCCGCCACCATCTCGGCGGCAACCAGCGTGGTCCAGCCGAAGCCGATCGCGATACGCAGGCCGGTCAGGATCTCCGGCAGCGCAGCCGGCAAGACCACATGACGCACGATCTGCGAGAACCGGCCGCCTAGCGAATAGGCGGCATGAATCTGTTCGACGGTCGCGCTGCGCGCGCCGGCGCGTGCGGCCATGGCAATCGGCGCAAAGCAGGCCAGATAGATCACGACGATCTTCGCCGTTTCGTCAATGCCGAACCAGATCACCACCAGCGGCAAATAGGCGAGCGGCGGCAGCGGCCGGTAGAACTCGAGCGGCGGATCGAGCAGGCCGCGCGCGACCCGGCTCACCCCCATCAGGATGCCGACCGGCACAGCCGTGAGCGCGGCTAGCGCAAACGCGCCGAACACGCGCAAGGCGCTCCACGCGAGGTGCTCGGAGAGCGGCAAGCCGCCCTGAATGCGTCCATGCCACGCGTCGAGAAATGCGGCCACCACGGCTTCGGGCGTCGGCAGAAAGAGGGGCGGCAGCCAGTGCAAATGCGTGGCCAGCCACCACAACGCGGCGAGCGTGGTGACCGACGCCGCGCTCAATGCCGCGGTCGGACCTTCGCCCGGCAAGCGCCAGCCGTGCGAGGGCCGCGCCGTCCGTTGCGGCCGTTCGTTGATCCGCTCGCCAGCGCGAGCGAGCGGCACATTGTTCAATGATTCACGCGACACCGTCACGACACCACCTCTTCCTGATTGCGTTCATGCAGGCGGCGCACCAGCCGCTCACGCCACTCGATGAAATCCGCCGACGACTTCACCGCGCGCGCATCGCGCGTCTCGAGGAAACGTCGCGCGAACGGTAGATCGTAGCTATCAGCGATGCGCCCCGGTCCCGGCGTCATGACGACGAGACGGGTTGCAAGAAAGAGCGCCTCCTCGACGCTATGCGTGATGAAGAACACCGTCTTGCGCGTGCGACCCCACACGTCGAGCACGAGTTCCTGCATCGACTCGCGCGTCATCGCGTCGAGCGCGCCCATTGGCTCATCCATCAGCAACACCTGCGGATCGCTCGCCAGCGCGCGTGCAATGCCCACGCGCTGCTGCATGCCGCCTGAGAGCGCATAGACCCGCGAGCGTGCATACCGCTCGAGTCCGACGAGTCTCAACATGTCCAGCGCGATGCGCTCGCGCTCCGGCTTCGGCACGCGCTGAAAGCGCAAACCGAGCGCCACGTTGTCGAGCACGTCGAGCCACGGCATCAGCGCATACTTTTGGAACACCACGCCGCGATCGGCGCCGGGTCCGAGCACTTGCTCGCCGTTCAGCCGCACTTCCCCTTCGGTCGGCGGAATAAAGCCGGCAATGCAGTTGAGCAAGGTGGTCTTGCCGCAGCCCGACGCGCCCAGCGCGACTACGAACTCGCCGGGCTCGATGCGCAAATCGACATCGGCGAGCGCAACATGCGGCGGGGCGCCACGCGCGCCTTCGTAGGCGACATGCAGCCGCCGGATTTCAAGAGCGCTCATCGCCCGACCTCATGAAGCATGATTGGAAATTGCACGCGACGCTCAGCGCGCCGCGCGTTGCACGAATTGCGGATCGACGCCGCTGGAGTAGTCGGCCAGCACGTTCTGAATCGTGCCTTGCGTCTTCAGAAACGCGGCGGTGGCAGCGAGCGACTTCGCAGCACCCGATTGCGCGCCGCCGCCAAGCCATGCCGTCGACGCCTGCTGCGCCGGGGTCGGGAATGCGTACAGCGCGAGACTTGCCGGCACATCCTGCGCACTCGCGCCGGACTCCTGCGCAACCGCTTCGACCTGCGGCGACGTCGCGGTCCACGCGGACGTGTGGTCGCGGTAATTCGCGTCGGTCGTGGCCAGCACCTTCACGAAACGCGTGACGAACTCGGCGTTCTGACTGGCGAACTTGCGATCGACGACGAAGCCGTCGAAGGTCGCCTTGCCGGTTTGCTGCGCGACCTGCCCCGAGGTGATCAGCACCTTGCCGTTCTTTTTCACTTTAGCCAGCACAGGGTCCCAGATATACGTCGCGTCGATGTCACCACGCTCCCACGCCGCCGCGACTTCAGGCGGGCGCAGGTTGACGATTTTGACGTCGGACGGATTCACGCCGGCGTTCTGCAGGGCGACCAGCGTATGAAAGTGCGAGGTCGACACGAACGGCACACCAATTTTCTTGCCTTTCAGACCGGCGACGTTCGTCACATTCGAGCCATCACGCGCGACCAGTGCCTCGGCGTCGTTGATGTTGTCGAGAATCCAGAAGAGCGAGATATCCACACCTTGCGACAGACCGGCGGCAATCGGACTCGAACCGGCTTCACCGAGTTGCACCGAGCCGGACGCCAGCGCGCGTATCACGTCGGCACCGCTGCCGAGCTTGCGATAGGTGACTTTGTAGCCGGTGGCTTTCTCCACTTCACCGGTGGCCTGCGCGTAGCGCCACGGCACCACCATGTCCTGATACGCAATCACGACTTCCTTGGTATCGGCGTGCGCCGCGGATGCGAACGGCGCGGACAGTGCGAGCAGCGTGGCGAATGCGGCAATTGGGCGACGGAAGCGGTTCATCGGGAAGCCTCTTGAATCGATGTTGTTCGGGAGGCTTTCGACTATAGGCAGTTTGTTCGCGGCCTGTTCCAATTAATCCGCAATTGCTAATCACGCTGTTCGAGCATTGCTTTTCGTGTTCGGTTGGTTGGCGGCGGCCGCCGGCGCGGACAGTCAAGCGGTTCCAGCGAATGATGACGGCTCGCGACCCCAGTCCGCAAGTAGGCTGTTCGGCAGATTGACCTCGAAAGGACTGCGGCGGGATGATCTTTGTGTCACCCACATTTCGCATTCCTATGATCGCCTTTCTTAGTCACCTGAGCTGGCTGTTCTTCAATATCGGCGTGCCGGTTTGCGCGCCTATTGCGCTGCTGCCTTTGTTAAATTTTTCGCGCTTCTATCGGCATACGTCGAAAGGCATAGCGATACGGGCCGTGCAGGACGGGCAGCTTTTCTGGGTGGTCATTTCGATGAGTGCGAGCGCGTGCTACGAGATCGGATCCGCGCTGGGTGAGTCAACCTCCGACGGCGCAAGGGCCTTCATGTTTGCCGGACTGCTTTGGCATGGCATCGCCATCGTGGGCGCTTCGATTCTCGTGTCGTTCGGTTCCGCCGACTCGACGCCACACCCAACTTACAGGCACAGCGGCGAGGTCCCTGACCACAGGCTCATGTGGCTGTCATTTATCATGACGGCAATCATCGCCGCATCATATTTTCTATCTCATTATTCGTTAACCTAATTAATTTATTCCCACTGCGATATACTTTCGACGAACCATCCGTGGAGAAGCCCTATGCCCAACCTTATTGACTACATCATTGAGAATCGAGCACTGCGCGACCGCTTCATCGACTTCATGTTTCCTTTCACGATCATCGGCGGAACGCTTTCCTCGATCTGCATGCTGCTCGCGCGGTATTACCGGTAACTCACGCGACCAGATCGCGCAAAAGAAAAAGCCCGCAACGTGCGGGCTTTTCTTCAACCACGCTACGACCTGAAGTGCTCAGACCACGCCAGCGCCATGCGCCTGCAAGTCGGCGTGATAGCTCGACCGAACCATCGCACCCACTGCCGCGTGCGTGAAGCCCATCTTGTACGCTTCTTCCTCGTACATCTTGAACGTGTCCGGGTGCACATACGAGCGCACCGGCAGATGGTGTTCCGACGGCTGCAGATACTGGCCGATCGTCAGCATGTCCACGTCGTGCTCGCGCAGGTCGCGCATCACTTGCAAAATTTCTTCTTCGGTTTCACCCAGGCCGACCATCAGACCCGACTTGGTAGCGACGTCCGGATGCAGCGCCTTGAAGTCCTTCAGCAGCTTCAGCGAATGCGCGTAGTCCGAACCCGGCCGCGCTTCCTTGTACAGACGCGGCACCGTTTCGAGGTTGTGGTTCATCACATCGGGCGGAGCGGCATTCAGAATGCCGATCGCGCGATCAAGGCGGCCGCGGAAGTCCGGCGTCAGAATTTCGATGCGCGTTTCCGGCGAAAGCTCGCGCGTCTGACGGATACATTCCACGAAGTGGGCGGCACCGCCGTCACGCAAATCGTCGCGGTCCACGCTGGTGATCACCACGTACTTCAGCTTGAGCGCGGCGATGGTGCGCGCCAGATTGCCGGGCTCGTCCGCGTCGAGCGGATCCGGACGGCCGTGGCCGACGTCGCAGAACGGGCAGCGGCGCGTGCACTTGTCGCCCATGATCATGAAGGTCGCGGTGCCTTTGCCGAAGCATTCACCGATGTTCGGGCAGCTCGCTTCTTCACACACCGTATGCAGATTGTGCTCACGCAGAATCTGCTTGATTTCGTAGAAGCGCGAATTGCCGGTCGCCGCTTTGACGCGGATCCAATCCGGTTTCTTCAGCTTTTCGATCGGAACGATCTTGATCGGAATACGGGCGGTCTTGGCTTGCGCCTTCTGTTTCGCGGTGGCGTCGTAGGCGGAGGCGGAAGCCGGCACGGCATCAGGAGCGGAGGAAGCTGCGGGGTTCGCGGTAACGTCTGTCATTCGTTCGGTCCAGTCAGGCGGTGCGCGCACCGGCCTGTGGTTGGGCGACGGCCGCGGGACTGCCGTCGAGGTTTGCGGTGAGGCTTGCTGCAAAGGTTCGCGCTACGTCGTCCCAGCCGGCGGTAACGCCAAGCGTTGCCATGTCGACTGTTTCGAGCCCCGCGTAGCCGCATGGGTTGATGGCCAGAAACGGCCGCAAATCCATGTTCACGTTCAGGCTGACGCCGTGATAGCTGCAGCCATTGCGGATTTTCAAACCCAGCGCCGCGATCTTGGCGCCGGCGTGCAGCCCGACGTCCGGCCCGGGCGCCACGTAGATACCGGGGGCACCCGCCTTTCGTTCACCCGCGAGATTATACGCTGCAAGGGTGTCGATCACGGCTTGCTCGATCCGAGTGACCATCTCACGCACCATCAGCTTGCGTCGGCGCAAGTCGAGCAGCAGGTAGGCGACCACCTGGCCGGGCCCGTGATACGTGATCTGGCCGCCCCGGTCGACTTTCACCAGAGGAATGCCGCTGTCGGCGGCCAGCAGATGGGCTGGATCGCCCGCCTGGCCGAGGGTGAAGACGGGTGGGTGTTCGACCAGCCAGATTTCGTCGGGCGTGTCAGCCGTGCGCTCGTCGGTAAACGCTCGCATGGCTTCGAAACTGGCTTCGTAGGGTTCGCTGCCGCGCCAGCGCAGCGTAGGCGCGGCCGTGACGGACAAGGGAGACGGGGAAAGCGGGGTGGCACACATAATGCCGCCAGTTTACCGAAATCTGGGAAACCCCGCCGGAAGTGGGTGCATTGGACCCGCCGGTTCAGGGACACGCGGGCTGGCGGTCGCGCGGCCTGGGCCCTCCGCCAACCGCCCTTACGCCAGAACCGCGCGCCACCCTGTCATCAAACCGTGCGCCAGCCGCCCCGCACGCGCAACGCCAGCCGTTCGCCGACCCGGGCAAACCAGTTCAGCGCACGCTGATCGCAGCGCGTCGGCACGGTGAACACGACCTTCGCAAACGTGCCGCCCTCCGCGCTCAGCCACAGCCGTTCGCCGCGCCGCAGCCGCAGCGTATTGCCGGGTTGCAGCCAGTAATCTTCAGTATCGTCGCTGCGTGTGACCCAGACCGCACCGCCATGCACCACGAGCTTGGTGCTGCGCGCCACCTTCATCGGAAGCGTTTCGCCACTGCGGATTTCAAGCGCGATACTAGAGGAAATTTCTCGCATGATGCCCTCGCCAAAGGTTGATTCGTGACTACAATCCTAGGCGTGGCAAGGACTTAAGCAAAACGATCAATTTTCACCTCTATGTGAGAAATATTGCGATGGACCTCCGGCAACTCCCCGCGCTGAACGCAATCAAGGCGTTTGAAGCCGCCGCCCGCCACGAGAGCTTTTCGCGCGCCGCCGACGAACTGTTCGTCACCCACGGCGCTGTCAGCCACCAGATTCGCGCCCTCGAGGCCGAACTGGGCATATCGCTGTTCGCGCGCGACGGCAAGCGCGTGCGGCTCACCGAAACCGGCCGGCGGTACGCCTCGCATGTGCGCGCAGCGTTGATGGCGCTCGCCGACGCCACCCGGGAAATCCGCGCCGGCGACCGCGAGCGGCGTCTGGTGGTGTCGATGCTGTCGTCGTTTGCGGCGCGCTGGGTGACACCGCGTCTCGGCAGCTTTATCGAGGCGCATCCGCAATGGGATCTGGAACTGCTTTCTACTAACGCACTCACGGATTTCGCGCGCGATGACGTGGATGTGGCGATCCGTTTCGGCTTCGGCAAATACTCGGGGCTGCATTCGGAGCTGCTGCTGGAGGAGATTTTCTTTCCGGCCTGCTCGCCGAACTTCAATGGCGGCAAGCTGCCGCGCACGCCGGCCGATCTGGCCAAGGTCCCGCTGCTGCGTTCCGACGACGAGTTATGGCGCCCCTGGTTCGACGCCGCCGGCCTGACCGACTGGCCCGAACCGAAGCGAGGCGTGCTGTATCAGGATTCGTCGAATCTGCTGCAGGCGGCGATCGACGGCCAGGGGGTCGCGCTCACGCGCCGCTCGCTGGCCATGCACGAAATCGCGGCGGGCCGCCTCGTGCGGCTATTCGATGTGGATGGACCGAGCCCGTGGCAGTACTACTTTATCTGCCCGCCGCAGATGCTCGAAACCGCCCGTGTAAAGGCGTTCCGCGACTGGGTGTTCGAGGAGGTGGGACGCTTCAAACTGCTGTTCGACCAGGCTTGCGAAGCAGGTCCTGGCGCAAGCGCCGATCTGGCGGTGGACGCATTGCGCGCCACGCCGTAATACCAGAGCACCTGGGGACGCGTTACAGCACCACTTTAACCATCGGGTGGCCGGTGAGCGCGCGATAGATATCGTCGAGTTGCTCACGGCTCGTGGCACGCACCGTGACCGTCAGGCCCGTATAGTTGCCGCCGCTGGACGGCCGGGTTTCGACGCGCGATGCGTCGACACCGTTGTCAAACTGGCGGACCACCGAGACAATCGTTTCGGCAAATTCAGGGTGCGATTTGCCCATGATCTTGATCGGGAAATCGCAGGGAAATTCAAGCAGTGACTCGTTCACGGGATTCATTTTCTACTCCTTGCTGCGCCTCTTGCGCCTCTAGCGCTTCGTGGGCCTTGGCTCGCTGGTACGCCGAATATAGCGCCGCGAAGACCTCGCCAGGCTTGCCCTCGCCGACCGGCTGGCCGTCGAGCTGCGTGACCGGCAGCACTTCCTTCGTGGCCGAACTGACGATGATCTCGTCCGCCGCGCGCAACTCCGCCTCGGTAATATCGCGCGCATCGAAACGGATGCCGCATTCAGCCGTCAGCTCTTCGATCAGACCGTAGCGAATCCCTTCGAGGATCTTATGGCTGCGCGGCGGCGCTGACAACACGCCGCCCTTCACCACCCATACATTCGACGAGGAACCTTCGGTCAACATGCCGTCGCGCAGCTGAATCGTCTCGAAAGCGTCGTTCTCCGCCGCATATTGCGCCATCAGCACGTTGCCGAGCAGCGATACCGACTTGATGTCGCAATTGAGCCAGCGGCGATCTTCCGCGGTCACACACCGCACGCCGTGCGCGCGTTGCGCGGCGTCCGGCAGGTTCAGCGGCGTGACCATCACGAACACGGTCGGCTGAATGCCGGCCGGAAACGCGTGGACGCGCTTCGCGACGCCACGCGTTACCTGAATATAGGCAATCGCGTCCTGATCGTCGCGCAAACCGCCGTCTGCCTCGTTGGCCGCCACCACCCGCTCGATCAGCGCGCGCCAGCCGGCGTCGTCGAACGGATTGGCGATGCCGATCTTGCCGACCGACCGCGCGAGCCGTGCCAGATGCTGCCTGAAGCGGAACGCCGTACGGCGACCGCCGGCCTGCGCGTACAGCGGCGCGACTTCGTAAATGCCGTCGCCGAAAATAAAGCCGCGGTCGAGAACCGGCACGCGCGCTTCGGACAACGGCACCAGCTCGCCGTTCAGATAGACAATCGGATCGGGCAATACATCGGGAAGAGCGGTCATCGCGGTCAGGCTCTTACTTCTTCTTGTTGAACATCAGCATGAGCGAGTCCCACACGCGGCCGACCACGCCGGCTTGCGGCACGGCCTGCAAGGCGACGATCGGGAACTGCGCCAGCACCTTGCCGTCGGCCACCAGCTTGGCCGTACCGACCTGCTGACCGTTCGCGATCGGCGCGATCAGCGGATCGATCTGCTCGATCTGCGGCTTCACCTTGTCGCCCATGCCCTTCGGCACGGTGATGTACTGGTCGCCCTTCACACCGATCTGCACCGTGTCCTGCGCACCCTTGTAGACGCGCGGCGTGCCGACCACCTGATTCGCCTTGTACAGACGCACCGTATCGTACGCGGTGTAGCCGTAGTTCAGCATCTTCAGGCTGTCCTGCACGCGGTCGTGTTCCTTGACCTCGCCCATCATGACGGAGACGAGTCGGCGCGACCCGTCGGCCGTGCCCGGCAGCGAACGCTTCGCGCTCGCGATCAGGCAGTAGCCGGCGGCTTGCGTGTGACCGGTCTTCAGGCCGTCGACCGTCGGATCGATCCACAGCAGACGGTTGCGGTTCGGCTGCTTGATCTTGTTGTACGTGAATTCCTTGACCGAGAAGATGTTGTAGTAGTCAGGAAAGTCGCGAATCAGACGGGCCGACAGCACCGCGAGGTCGCCGGCCGTGGTGTAGTGCTGCGCATCGGGCATGCCGTTCACGTCGGCAAAATGCGTGTGCGTCATGCCGAGCTTCTGCGCTTCGGTGTTCATCATGTTGACGAACTGCGCCTCGCTGCCGCCGACCAGTTCGGCCAGCGCGATCGCCGCGTCGTTACCCGACTGGATGATCATGCCGTACACCAGATCGTGCACGGTCACCGGCTTGTTCGCCTCGATGAACATGCGCGATTCGTCGGTGCGCACGCGGCGCACCGCTTCGCTCGGCATCACCGTCTGGTCCATCGTGATCTTCTTCGTCTGCAGTGCTTCGAAGACGAGATACGCCGTCATCAGCTTGGTCAGCGACGCCGGCTCCACGCGCTCGTCGGGATTGCCCGAGGCGAGCACCTGGTTGCTGGTGGCGTCGACGAGCACCCACGAACGCGCGTTCACCGCCGGCGGCGGCACTTGCGCGAACGCCGTGCTGGCGACGAGCGTGGCCGGCAGCACGACGCCGAGTGTCACGGCACGGCTAAGCGAAGAAGGAACGAAGGAAGCGACGGAAGGGAATGACGTGCGGCCGGAGGTGGAGAAACGCATAGGGTCGATTCGTGCAGAAATGTACATCGCGCGCAGGGCGCATAGTTTGGAAGAGCCGGTCGGCGAGCGTCTAACCGTAAAAAAACGGCGCGGCGCCCGTTGGACTTCCGGCCACGCGATCGGTTCACGCAGCACGCCCCGCACCCGGCACCGCTGCGCGCGCAAAACCGCTACGCGTCGCGCGAACTGCCGGATGGGCGATGCTGCGCCCAAAAAAGAGCGCTCATTATACGCGCGCTCCACCGCTAACTTCGCGCGAAACGCGGCGATTAATTTGCGTTTGTGCGTACCTGTACCGCGAAAAACACATGGCGCGTGCCGCTCACCGCCACGCGTCCACAATGATCCGCTTCAGAACGTGCAGCTTACGATGCAGGAAATGCTCCGCCCCCGGAATCACGACAACGGGCAATTCCTGTGGCCGTGCCCAGTCGTAAACGGATTGAATGGGTACCGTCTCGTCGGTTTCACCGTGAATCACGAGCGTGTTTTCGGGCACGGGCGCCACCTCCCAACGGCTCGCCGCGGTGCCGACCAGCACCATGCGCTCGACCGCCCGACCTTCTTCGCGCAATTTCGCGGCCACATGCGACAGCACGAACGTGCCGAACGAAAACCCGGCCAGCACGAGGGGCAGATCACTCTGACCAGCTTCAGCCCGCATGTGGTCGAGCACGGCACGCAGATCATCGCGCTCGCCAATGCCCGCGTCGTGCTCACCTTGCGTTTGGCCGACGCCGCGAAAATTCGAACGATAAGTTACGTAGTTCAACTGCACGAGGGTGCGTGCGAGCGTCTGCGCGACCTTGTTGTCCATCGTGCCGCCGAACAGCGGATGCGGATGCGCAACGAGCGCAATGCCGCGCGGCGCGGCGCCGTTCTCGCGCATCGCGTCGGGCAGATCCAGCGCGACCTCGATTTTGCCGACCGGGCCGTCGATCAGATACTTTTTCGTATGTACGTTCATGGCGGCGTTTATTGATCGATTTTCAGACGCTCGACAATCTTGCCGTTCACGAGGTGCGAGTCGACGATTTCGTCGATGTCGCTCTCATCGACATACGTGTACCAGACGCCTTCCGGATAGATGACAACCGTCGGACCCTGCTCGCAGCGGTCCAGACAGCCGGCCTTGTTGATGCGCACCTGGCCCGGGCCTGCAAGGCCGAGTTGCTTGACGCGCTTTTTCGCGTACTCCTGCATTTGCTGCGCGTTGCAGTTCGCGCAGCTCGGGCGCTCGGCGCCGGGTTCACGCTGATTGAGGCAGAAGAAAACGTGGTGCTTGTAGAAAGAGTCCATGGTATGCGGAGGCGAGACAGTGAGTGTGTGGAATGGCGCAGCAAGCACAAGCGGTACGCGCCTGTTGTGCGAACGATTATAGCGAGCAGGGCTGGCAGTCGCTGACGCCGCGCGCGCCGCACGCGTGGATCAGGCGTGCTTCATGTACGCTTCAGGCACAGTTCAGGCACGCTTCGCGCGCCGCTTAAGCCACGCCTGTTCGACCACATACGCCAGCCACACCAGCGCCGCGTACGGCCAGATCCACGCGAGCCAGTGCGCGAGACCGTTGAAGTGCAGATAACGCCCTTGCCGCCAGTCGGCAAGCACGACATCGAAATACGGATTCACCGGCAGCAGATTGACGAACACGAGTGCAACCACCAGCGCGCCGCCCGCCAACGCCGCCCGCAAGCGGCGCCGCAAGGGCAGCGCGAGCAGCGCGGCGGCGGTGCCGGCTATGAGTCCTGCGAGCGCGCCGGGCGTCGCCCAGTCGAATGCGAGACCGGATTGCGACTGCAGAAACGTCGCCCCCGCTTTGACGCACAGGGTCGCGACAATAAACAGGAGCAGCAGGCGCACGCGCGGCGCGTGACGGCGCACCGACAACGACGCCAGCACGAGCGCGGCGAACAGGTTGAGCGTGGTGATCACCGCTTCCCATCTATCGTCGGGCAACCAGGCGGCAGCGAGCGCCGGCCATGTGCCGACATGCCAGCCCTGTGGAGTCCACGCGAGCAACGCCTCCTGCGTCGTCGAATCGAAATGCAGCCATAACTCGCGCGGCCAGTTGCCGAGTCCGAACAGGCGCGGCGCCGGGTACATGGTCGCGAACGGCCACGCGCCGATGAGACACGCGAGCGCCGCGCGATCGCGCTCGAACCACACGAGCCGCAGACGCCGCAGCAAGCCGCGGTCGAGCAGCGCGCCGGTGGCGGGCGACATGATCGCCGCGCCGAGCAGCGCGCCGAGTGTATTGGCGGCGAGATCGAGGTTGGAGGCGACGCGTGTCGGCAGATAGGTTTGCACGGCCTCCATCGTGCCCGACAGCAGTGCGCCCAGCACGAAGGCCAACGCGACCGCCGGCGTGCCGCGCCAGCGCGGATAGACCGCGAGCACCATCAGCGCGCCGAACGGCATGTAGCCGAGCACATTCGTGACCACGTCGAACGCGGTCAGATATTGCGGCATGGGATCGAACAGATACGCGAAAGGCGCGAGGCCGAGCGAACGCCAGCCCGAAAACGGATACCACGAACCGTAGACAATCAACGCCGAATACAGCACCAGCGCCTGCCGGGCGAGCGCCGACGGACGGTGCAGCCAAAGTTTTTCGCTCATGCAGCGCCCCGTTGCGTGCGCTGCAAGCCGGTCATTGCGCGGCGACCAGCGCCTGCACGCCGAGCCACGCGACGATCTGCGCGACCAGATCGTCGCTGGCGGTGGCGAGCGCCTGCGCGCCGCCGGCGGCATCCGCCGAACTGGACGGCGCGCGCGCGATAAACGTGCGCTGGCCGATCACCTTGCCGCTCTGCGTGAGCGTGGCGCGCGCGGTGATCGCGCCGTGACTTTCGGACTGACTGTCGAAGACCTGTTCGAACTCGCTCAGATCGACCTTCAGCATCGGCGCGCTCACGCCGTCGGCTCCCGTGAGCACGGTGCCGCGCGAACTGAGCGCGCCGCGCAGGCGCTGGGTCAGCAACTGCGACGGCGCCATGATCCAGTGGCTATTCGCGTAAGCCGCTGTTTGCTGCGCGTCGGCGTAGCTGAGCCGGTACCGCAGTTTGTCGGACTCCAACACGTCGGGCGCGCTCACGTCGAGCACCTTCACCGCCGGCATCGCGCCGGCGGACGCTGCCGGTTTCGGCGGCCCGAAGTCGTAGCGGATGTCCGAGAGCGCCGCGGGCGTGCCCGCGCAGCCCGCGGCCAGCATGCCGAACGCGAGCAGCACCGCGAGAGCGGCGCTGGAGGACAACAATCGGTGAATCGAGCGTGACATGACAATCTTCCTTTCTTCAAACCTTCCAGTCATCGGGCAGCGGCGGCGGGCCACCTGAAGCCGGGCTCGCCTGGGCCGGGCGCCGCACCCGGCGCGCCGAACAGCACGCTGCGCGGATTGGTGCTGAACGTGTCGGCGGCACGATCCACCGAGCGAGCCGCGGAGCGCACGTCTTCAGCCAGCGAGTTGACGCGCGGCAAGGTGTCGTAGCCCACCTTCGACGACAGTTCCTGCAATGAGCCATTCATCGTCGTCAGCGCGTCGCCGGCCTGCTGCGCCGCCGTGCCGACCTTGTTCAGGTTGGTCTCGAACGGACCGTCCGGGCGGCTCAGCCCGGTGATCAGCTGATTGGTCGACGCGAGCGTGCGATCCAGCTGGTCGATCGTGCCGGGCAGCTTGCCGACGGCCGGCCCCAACTGCTGGGTCAGCGTGGCAACGCCGTCCGCCGCCTTCTGGAGACTCGTCGCGGTGCTTTGCAATTGCGCAGCCATTTCCGGCGACAACAGATTGTCGACGTCGTCCGCGACTTTCTCGAGTTTGCTCAGCAGCACTTCGCCACGCCGCTGCAGCTGATCGAGCAGGCCGGGACGCATCGGCAACTGCGCGACGTTTTTCGCCGACGACGGCAGCGGCGACAGATCGCGCCCGTTGTCGTCGAGCTGGATGAAGGCAATACCCGTCACCCCCTGGAACCCCAGGCTGCCGAAAGTCGAACGGGTGATCGGCGCGTGCGTGTCGACGAGGATGCGGATCAGAATCTGCCCCGGGTGACTCGGGTCGAATTTGATCGACTGCACCTTGCCGACGTCGAGCCCGCGATAACGCACCGCCGCGTCGGTATAAAGCCCCGTCACGTTGGTGCGCGCAATCAGGTCGTAAGGCACCCGCACGGAACGGTCGACGTTGAACAGAAAAGCCGCCATTGCGATGGCAGCCAGCAAGACCACTGTGAAGAGCCCGGCCCAGAAAGCATGTGATTTATTTTCCATTGTCAGGTTCCCTGGTTCACAGCGGCAGTTCGGACGACGCCGGCTCGAGCGCCGCGCGCGGCAGCTTCGCGCGGCGCTCCGGCGGCAGCGCCTGTAACGCGCGGCGCCCGCGCAGGCCGAGGAAATATTCGCGAATGAAAGGATGATCGACCGCCGCGGCCTCCTCGACCGGCGCAGCAACCAGCACCTTGCGGTCCGCCAGCACGGCGACGCGGGTGGACAGCGCGACCATCGTGTCGAGATCGTGAGTGACCATCACGACCGTCAGCCCGAGCGCGCGATGCAGCGCCGAGATCAGTTCGACGAACTCATCGGACGCCTGCGGATCGAGCCCGGCGGTCGGTTCGTCGAGGAACAGCAATTCGGGCTCGAGCGCAATCGCGCGGGCAATGCCCACACGTTTGATCATTCCGCCCGACAAGGCCGACGGCATCTTCAACGCATGCTTGCAAGGCAGCCCAACCATCTCGAGCTTGAGCATCACGATGTCGCGCAACAGGTCTTCGGGCACCTTGCCGAGTTCGCGCACTGGCTGCGCGACGTTGTCGAACACCGAGAGCGAGGAGAACAGCGCGCCGCGCTGAAACAGCATGCCGGAGCGGCTGCGCATCAGCAGCGCGGTTTCCGGTGAGATGGTCGCGAGATTCTCGCCGAACAGCTTGATGGTGCCGGACGACGGACGCTCGAGACCGAGGATCTGCCTCACGAGGGTGGTCTTGCCGGAGCCCGAGCCGCCGACGATCGACATGATCTCGCCGCGCCGCACCTCGAAATTCAGATGCTGATGCACGATGTTGCGGCCGTAGCGCTTGGTCACGTCGATCACCTCGATCACCGGTTCGGCGATCGACGGCATCGGCTGGCCGCGCACGGCCTGAGTGAGTGGCGCGATCATCCGAGCCCCACGTTCTGAAAGATAATCGCGAACACGGCGTCCGCGAGAATCACGATGGTAATCGAGGTCACCACCGAGGTCGTCGTGCCTTCGCCGAGACTCTGCGAATTGGCCTTGATTCGGAAACCGAAGTGACAGCCGACGATCGCGATCAGCATGCCGAACGCGACACCCTTGCCAAGACCGATCCACAGATTCGCGACCGGCACCACGCCCGGCAGGGCCCGCGCGAAGTAGCTCATGTCGATCCCAAGGGCGAGCTTGGCGGCAAGCGCGCCGCCCGTGAGCGCAATGATGTTGGTCCACATGACGAGGAGCGGCATCGCCACGCCGAGCGCGACCACGCGAGGGAGGATAAGCCGCAGGCCATGCGGAATGCCCATCACGCGCATGGCGTCGAGTTCCTCGGTCACGCGCATCACGCCGATCTGCGAGGTGATCGCCGAGCCCGAGCGGCCGGCCACCAGAATCGCCGCAAGCACAGGCCCAAGCTCGCGGATCACTGAAAGCCCGAGAATATTGACGATGTACTGGTTCGCGCCAAACAGCCGCAACTGTTGCGCCGACAGATAGCTGAGCACAATGCCGATCAGGAACGCGACCAGCGCGGTGATCGGCAAGGCCTGCGTGCCGGCGTTATAGATGTTCGCGGAAATTTCGGTCCATGGCGTGATTTTAGGTTTGCGCGCGATCGCCAGCAGATCGAGCACCACCCGCCCAAACATCGCCACGCCACCATACAGATGCTCAAAGAACGCGAAGATCCCCAGTCCCAGCCGCGTGAACGGGTCGAACTTGACCACCGGCTCGACCGTCTCGCGTACGGTGTCGAGCAAGGCGATGCGCTCGAAAATGTCGCGCTGCGTATCGGTGAGCGTGGTGTCCGGAGGCATCTTGCGGCCCCACACCCGCCACAGCGCCTGGCCGCCGACGTGGTCCATGCGGTCGATGCGCGACAGGTCCCACTGGCCGATGCTCTCGGCGCCGACCAGAGATCGCAGGTGCGGCATCACCTTGCCGGTGGCGCGGTCGCGCGCGAGCGCGAGCGCCGTCCACTGGCCCGAGAGCCGGACGATCTTGCCTTGGCTGCCTGCCGCGACTTCAAGGCCGGGCGGAGTGTCGTAGTTCAAGGATCGCTGAGTCTGGTGATCGGATTAAGGGCCATTGTAACGAACGCGCGGCGAATGAAGCATGCTCCTGGGCTCACAGGGGTTCGCTGTCGCTACAATATGAATCATGAACGCTTCCAGCACTCCTCCCCAAGGCGCAGCTACGGGTGCGCCCCAAGCCGACTGGCGCATCGACCGCGAGCGCGCCGTCGCCCTGTTCGGCCCGCACGCGCATGACTGGCCAATTGAAATTGTCGAGGAAACCGGCTCGACCAACGCCGACCTGATGGCGCGTGCTAAAGCGCTGCCGCGCAAGGCCGGCGCGCTGCCGCGGCCGATCGTGCGGGTCGCCTATCTGCAAACCGCGGGACGTGGCCGCCGCGGCCGCCCGTGGTACGCGGAGCCGGGCAATGCGCTGCTGTTCTCAGTGGCGTGCGTGCTGCCGCGTCCGCTTGAAGGGCTGGCGGGCCTGAGTCTCGCGGTGGGCGTCGCGCTCGTCGACGGGCTGCGCTCGCTGCCGGTCGCCGGCCCCGGCCAGATCGCGCTGAAGTGGCCAAACGACGTGCTGCTCGAAGGCGACAAGCTGGCCGGCATTCTGATCGAAACCGCGTGGAGCACCGACGATGCCAGCGCAGTGGTGATCGGCATCGGCACCAATGTGAAGGGCGCGGACGAACTTGCCGCCAAGGTCGGCGCACTGAACGCCGACGCGCCGCCGCAGGCGCGCGGCACCGTCCCGACCGCGCTACAGCGCGCGCTGCCCAACGCCAACCTCACCGATACGCTCGCCGCCGAGCTGAACGCGCTCGAACCCGCCTTGCAGCGCTTCGGCGCCGAGGGCTTCGCGCCCTTCCAGGCGCGCTGGAACGCCATGCACGCCTATGCCGGCCGCGAAGTCGTGCTGTTGGAACAAGGCGCCGAAGTGGCGCGCGGGGTGGCGGCAGGCGTGGACGAGCGCGGCCAGTTGCTGCTCGACACCGCAGCCGGCCGCCAGGCCGTCGCGACCGGCGACGTCTCGCTGCGTCTGGCCGACGGTGCCGCATGACGAGCGGCGCGCCTTATCTGTTGATCGACGCGGGCAATAGCCGTATCAAGTGGACGTTGGTGCGGGCGGGAGGCGCGCAGATCGCCGCCGGCGCCCTGGCACATGGCGGCGCGGAGCAACCCGGCTGGTCCGGCTTGCCGACGCCCGGCGGTGCATGGCTGTCGAACGTCGCGGGCGAAAGTGTCGCGGCGCGGATCGCCGCTCTGCTCGACGCCCACTGGCCGCAACTGCCGCTCACGACGATCCGCGCATGTGCGCAGCAATGCGGCGTGACCAACAGCTACACCACGCCCGATGCGCTCGGCAGTGACCGCTGGGCAGGCATGATCGGCGCGCATGCGGCGTTTCCGGGCGAGCATCTGCTGATCGCGACGTTCGGCACGGCCACCACGCTCGAAGCATTGCGCGCGGACGGCTGCTTTGTCGGCGGCCTGATCGCGCCCGGCTGGACCTTGATGATGCGCTCGCTGGGCGAGCACACCGCGCAACTGCCGACGCTCGACGCCGGCGCGGCGCGCGGCCTCCTCAGCGGTGGCGGCGGTGCGCCCGACGCAGCTCGCCGCGGCCCGTTCTTCGCCACGGATACGCCGCGCTCGCTGTCAGCCGGGTGCACGTTGGCGCAAGCAGGCCTGATCGAGCGGATGTGGCGCGATCTGCAGGATGAATGGCAAGTGCCGGTGCGCCTCCTGGTCAGCGGCGGCGCCGTGGACGAAGTGGCCCGTGCGCTGAAAGTGCCGCATACTCGCCACGATTCGCTGGTGCTGTCCGGTCTTGCGCTGATTGCCGCCGAACGCACCGCGCAACACGGTGGCTGAATTAAGCCGTGGAGATTACGGCGCCTTAACTTCTGGACAGGGAAAATCGACCATGCTGCGCTGGCTGATCGCCATTCTGTTTCTTGCCAACATGCTGGCGTTTGTCGTCATGCGCGGCGTATTCGGCCCGACGCCCACAGCCGGTGGACGCGAGCCGAACCACCTGATTCGCCAGATTCATCCGGAGTGGCTGAAGGTGCAGCCGGTCGCGTCATCCGATGCCGCCGATCAGCCGGTGGTAGGTGGTCCGGCGCCGGCGGCGCCGATCGCGGCATCTGTATTGCCGCAGTAAAAGCGTGCGCGGACGAGGCCGGCGTCATTAGCCCTGCGTACGGACTTTCTTCAGAAGCGCGGTAGTCGAGCGATCGTGCTCGAACGGAATCGCTAGCGCCTTCCCGCCCCAACCGCGCACGATGGCCGACTCGGGCAAGGCGTCCATGTCGTAGTCGCCGCCCTTGACCAGCACGTCCGGCCGCAGCGCCGAAATCAGCTCGACGGGCGTCTTCTCGCCAAAGCACACCACGTAGTCGACGCTCTCCAGCGCCGCCAGCAACGCCATCCGGTCGGCTTCGTTATTGATGGGGCGGTCGTCGCCCTTGCCGAGCATGCGCACCGAAGCGTCGCTGTTCACCCCGACAATCAAGCATGCGCCCAGCGCCTTGGCATCCGCGAGATAGGTGACGTGCCCGCGATGCAGGATATCGAACACGCCGTTGGTGAACACGACCGGTGCACTCAGCGAAGGACGCAATGTCGCCAGCGCATCGCGCGGCAGAATCTTGCGTTCAAAAATGGCAGCCATGAGAAAGTCGGAAAGAAACCAGAAAGTGCCGTCACGATACACGGTGGACGGCGTGAAGCAAAACGGCCCGGCAAGCTCACGCGTGCCGGGCCGTTTCTAAAAGCGTCAAACCGGTTCGCGGCGCCTCAAACTGCGCACCGCGAATCTGGCTTTCCTGCTCAACACCCTCAAGCAGGCTGTTCAGCCGAATTCTGATCGACCTGGAGACGCGCCACCACTTCCTTGCGGTAGCGATTCAGCTCCTGCGCCGTGTTGAAGGTGCGCTCGAACAGAATGGACAGGTTGTGCAGAATGCGCTCGACCACCTTCTTTTCCCAGCCGTCGTCGAAACGGATCTGCTCGTCGAGCCAGCGCTCGAGCCATTCCGGGTCCGGCAGACGCGACTGAATCGTGTCGCGCGGGAACAGCGCCTGATTCACGTGCAGGTTGGTGGGGTGCAGCGGCTTTTCGGTGCGGCGCGCCGATGCCATCAGCACACCGATCTTCGCGAACGCAGCGCGCGCGATGTCGCCGGTTTGCGCCATGGCTTTCTTCATGTAGCGCAGATACGCGCCGCCATGACGCGCTTCGTCGCGCGAGATGGTTTCGTAGATGTGCTTGATGACCGGCTCGGTGTGCCATTCGGCTGCACGGCGATACCAGTGATTCAGGCGGATTTCGCCGCAGAAGTGCAGCATCAGGGTTTCGAGCGGCGGCGCCGGATCGAACTCGAAGCGCACGGCGTGCAGTTCCTCTTCCGTCGGGCACAGCTCCGGCTTGAAGCGGCGCAGATATTCCATCAGCACCAGCGAATGCTTCTGTTCCTCGAAGAACCACACGCTCATGAACGCGGAAAAATCGCTGTCGTGATGGTTGTCACGCAAGAACATTTCCGTGGCCGGCAGCGCCGACCATTCGGTGATCGCGTTCATCTTGATCGTCTCAGCCTGCTCGTCGGTCAAGAGCGATGCATCGAACTTGTCCCAGGGAATGTCTTTCTCCATGTCCCATCGAACGGATTCGAGCGATTTATAAAGTTCCGGATAAAGCATGGTGTTCATAGTCCCACCCCTGTTCTGCACATACTGTGTGTGTCTGCCACTACTACGTGTAGCGCTTTTTCTCACGACAAACCGATCGCACCCTCTGCGCGCCGCCTGTCGGCCAACATTCAATTTTACGCGGTAATCGGCCGCCTAGACGCATCTGACGGCAAAGAAGTCCGGACGTTTGCACATGCGCGCTTAACTTCACGCAACGCGATGCGCTGCCAACCGTGGGTGAGGAATGCCCTGTGCCTGAGGTCGAGCCAGTTTGCAGTGGAAACCGCACCGTCCAGCCCTGCGCCGGCGCTACCGGCGGCGAATGAAGCAAGGGCGGCTGGATTGGTTGTTTTCAGCGCATGCCCCAAAGCCCGATAAAGCTTACACAATGATAGCACGCTGACCTGACGAAACCGGCGCCGCAACGGGCGCGACTCCCGTGCGCGCCTGACTTCCGTCAAGAAAAACGCACGCTTCGCGGAGTGTGGCGGACGATCGGGGACAAAACCATGACAGGCGGCAAATCCCCCTGCATGCCTGCACCCTCGACGCCCGGCCACGCCACCGCCCCTTGCTCCCGCCTTGCTCCGGCCTTTAAACCGGCTTTTTCGCTGCTTTCGGCGCGGCGCCCGTACTGGCTGGGCGCTTCGTCGCTGCCGGCGCCCGCTTCGCGGCCGGCCGCCTGGCCGCGGGTTCGCCTTGCTGGGCCGGCGCCTGTGGCTCATTCGCCCCTTCGCCCCGGCTCTCCGCGGATGCCGATGCCGCGCCTGACGCGGAATTCGCTGCCGCGCCGCCTACTGCATCCGCCACAGCCGCCGACTGCGCCGTCGCGAACTGGGCGATCTGATTGAACTGGGATTGCAGCAGATTCCACCAGGCGGACGCGTCGAACGACGGTGCGGCGGGAGCCTCTTCGTCGCCTGAGGGCTCGGCGGCCGGTGCGGCGGCACTGGCTGCGGCCGCAGCGCCCGTTTGCGGCCAGCTCGCCGCCGGCGCGGGGGCCGCGGCCTCGGCGGACGCCGCCGGCTGCGCCATCGACGACTGCGCAAACGCGCCGAACGCACGCAGTGTCGCAAGCGTGGCGCGCTGCACTTCGAGCGCCTGGATCGCCGATTGCAGCATGCTCAGATTCAGCTTGAGCCATTGCTCGACCGCGCGCATGTCGGTGATGCGCTTGTCGAGCTCCTCGACGTTGGTGAGCGGCGCCATCATGTCGGACATCATCGACAGCGAGGGCCCGAGGCCGCCGGAGGGCTGCCCGCCGGCAAAAGCCGAGCCGAACGGCGACAGCCGCATCATGCCCCACATGCGTTCGAGCATTTCAGCGGGCGGAAAACCCGGAAAACCGGGAAACGGCGGCGTGGAGTCAGGAGTATCGGTCATGCTGGTCGCCTCGCTGCATAAGGGGAGAAAGGGGGCGCTGTCCGCGCGCCGGGTTCGATCATACCGTGCGCCAGGCGGGCTCAGGCGCTCTCGCCGTGCGCGGCGTCATTGCCATTGCCGGACTGAGCGCGCCACGGATCGGCACCGCCAAAATCCGGCGCACGCCGCTCGCGCAGCGAGTTCACGCCCTCGCGCACGTCCGGGCCGGCAAAGCCCATGAATTCCAGCGCGAGCGACGTATCGAACGCGGGCCCCGCCGAGCGCAGCCAATTGTTCAACGCATATTTGGTCCAGCGGATCGCTGTTTGCGAGCCGTTGGCCAGCTTCTGCGCCACCTCGACTGCCTTGGGCAGCAGATCGGATTCGTCGACGGCAAGCGAGACGAGGCCGATACGTTCCGCCTCTTCGCCGCTCACCGGCTCGCACAGCATCAGGTAATACTTGGCCTTCGCCATGCCGCACAGGAGCGGCCAGACGATTGCCGCGTGATCGCCCGCTGCGACACCCAGACGCGTATGACCGTCGATAATGCGCGCCGTTTTCGCCGCGATCGAGATATCGGCCAGCAGGCCTGCCACGAGTCCCGCGCCCACCGCCGGACCATGCATGGCCGAGACGATCGGCTTGCTGCAATTGATCACGTTGTAGACGAGATCGCGCGCCTCGCGCCACACCCGCGCGCGCACGTCGAAATCGGTTGCCATGTCTTCGACGAGTTGCAGATCGCCGCCGGCCGAGAAGCCCTTCCCTTCGCCGCGAATGATCGCGACGCGGGTCTCGGGATCGCGGTCGATATCACGCCAGATCTCCGCGAGTTCGAAGTGCATGCGCGCATTGGCAGTGGCGAGCCCACTGCGGTTCGCGCCCTCGCCGCTCATGATGACTTCGAGCACGCCATGCGGATGGCGCCGCAACTGAAGCGACTGGTAGTGCGCATAAAACGCGTCGTTAGCGTGTGATGCCTGGGACATGATGAGCAATCCGTCTATCGGTGTGTCTGTTGAACCGGACCGCGTTCGTCGAGCGGCGCGTGCGCCCCTCAGTTAGCGCGGCTGATAAACCCACTTGGCGTTCATGATTTCGACCATCACGCGCGCCCGCTGATCGAGGCCGAGGTGGTCGCTGGTGCTCATGTTGACCACGCCGTTGGTGTCCGCGAGACCTCGCGTTGCTTCGAGCGCGTCGCGCAGCGCGTGGCGAAACTCCGGCGTACCTGGCGCGGCCGCTTTCAGCGCGACCGGCACGGCACTGCCGAGCAACATGCCCGCATCCCACGTATAAGAGCCGAACGCCGAGACGCTGCCCGTTCCGCGCAGCGCTTCGAAGCGCCCAATGTAATCGAGCGCGAGACGCTTGGCCGGATGGTCGGCCGGCAACTGCGCGGCGACCAGCACCGGACTCGCGGGCAAGAACGTGCCGTTGCAATCGGCGCCGCATACGCGCAGGAAGTCATTATTGCCGACGCCATGGTTGTGATAGATCAAGCCTTTGTAGCCGCGCTCCCTGAGTGTCTTCGGCGGCAACGCGGCGGGCGTGCCGGCCGCGCCGACCACCACCGCGTCGGGATGCGTCGCGAGCATTTTCAGCACCTGGCCGGTCACGCTCGGATCGGTGCGATTGAAGCGCTCGCTTGCCACCATCTCGATGTGATGCAGTTGCGCGAACTTCGCCACTTCAGTGTAGAACGTCTCGCCGAGTGCGTCGGCCTGACCGATGAACGCGATGGTTTTGACACCGTGCGCGCTGGCGTGCTCGGCGATCGCCGACGCCATCATCGCGTCGGTCTGCGGCGTCTTGAAGACCCAATGGCGTTTCGCATCCACGGGCTCGATGATTTTCGCGGACGACGCCAGCGAGATCATCGGCGTTTCACCTTCGGCCACCACGTCGATCATCGCCAGCGAATTGGGCGTGATCGAGGAGCCGATGATCGCATCGACGTGATTCTCGGAGACCAGCTTCTTGGTGTTCTGCACGGCTTGCGTGGTGTCGGACGCGTCGTCGAGCACGATGTATTCGACGGCCTGGCCGCCGATCTGTTTGGGCAGCAGCGAGACCGTGTCGCGTGCCGGAATGCCGAGCGAGGCGGCCGGCCCGGTCAGCGACAACACGAGGCCGATCTTGACCTGGGCCAGCGCCATGCCGGGCAACGCGCCGGCCAGCGCCGCGCATAAGGCGGCCGCGCGGCGTGCAAGTCCGTCGCGCGACGGCGCCAACCGCTCGCTCGATTCGCGAACACGGGGTGTTCCAGCTTCAAAGAGTGTGGTTAGCGGCATGCTGTCTCCTCACGTCGGTTTTTCGTTTTGATGTACTGCCGATCTACTGCTCGAGAGTGCTGCTCATCTGTCTTTCACGCGCTACCTCGCGGCCCTCTGCCGGCCATTCCTCAGCCGGCCACCCCCGGGCCATGCCGCCGCGCCAGTCAGTGTAGCCGCGCTCACCCGCAGCGGCATCGGGCGAAACCCTTTCGGATCCGGCAAGACTCGCGCGGACGCGGCAGGCGCGCCACGTGCCGCGTGCCACGTGCCGCACAAAAGCGGTGCGTCACTCCAGCGGCGCGATACTCTGGTCGATCGCGCCGAAAATCGACTTGCCCGCTTCGTCGAACATTTCGATCTTCACGGTATCGCCATATTTCATGAATTCGGTCTGGGGCGCACCGTGCTCGATAGTTTCGAGGCAGCGCTTCTCGGCAATACAGCAATAGCCGCGCTTCGCATCCTTGTTCGACACCGTGCCCGAGCCCACGATCGCGCCCGCGCGCAAGTTGCGCGTCTTCGCCGCGTGTGCGATCAGCTGGCCGAAGTGAAACACCATGTCGGTGCCGGCGTCAGGCTGGCCGACTTTCTTGCCGTTCCAGTGGACGATCATCGGCCGGTGCACGCGGCCCTCGCGCCAGTGCTCACCCAGCTCGTCGGGTGTCACCGCGACCGGCGCGAACGACGTGGCCGGCTTGCTCTGGAAAAAACCGAAGCCCTTCGCGAGTTCGGCGGGAATCAGATTGCGCAACGACACGTCGTTGACGAGCGTGATCAGACGCACGCTCCGGAGCGCCTGCTCGGGCGTGGCGCCCATCGGCACGTCGGTGGTGATCACCGCGACTTCCGCTTCGAAGTCGATGCCGAATGCTTCGGACGCGCACGTCACATCGTCTTTCGGGCCGATGAAATCGTCGCTGCCGCCCTGGTACATCAGCGGATCGGTCCAGAACTCCGGCGGCATCTCCGCGCCACGCGCGCGCCGCACCAGCTCGACGTGGTTCACGTACGACGAGCCGTCGGCCCACTGGAACGCGCGCGGCAGCGGCGCCATGCAGTCCTTCGCGTCGAACGGGAAAGCGTTGCGCGCGCGGCCCTGATTGAGCGCGTCGTACAGGTCGTGCAGTTGCGGCGCGTAGAAGGCCCAGTCGTCCAGCACGCGCTGCAACGTGGGGGCGATCGCGTCGGCGACGGCCGCGGTGTGCAGGTCGCGGGACACGACGATCAGCTGGCCGTCGCGCGTGCCGTCCTTCAGCGTGGCAAGTTTCATAGGGGAGTGAACCGTGTTAGTGACGATAGAAGGAATCTATTCTACGATGGTGAATCGGCGTGGCCCAAGCGCCCGCCATCGTCTTTGTCCTCCATCACCTTTGAATGCGCCCCCGCGCCTCGCTCATGCCTCCAACTGTCCGCACCGGCGCAATCCGTACCGACACCGACGCCACTGAACCGATCGAGACACCCGAAACCGACGACGACAGCGCTGAAACCGGTGAGGAGAAACTGCGCTCGGGCATCCAGTCCATCGAAGTGGGGTTCAGATTGCTCGACGTGCTGACCCACGAGCCACGCGCGATGATGTTGCGCGATCTCGCGCAGCGCGCGGGCATGAGCCCGGCGAAGGCGCACCGCTATCTGGTGAGTTTTCTGCGCCTCGGCGTGGTGTCGCAAGACCCGCTCTCAGGCCGCTACGAGCTGGGCGGATTCGCACTGCAACTGGGACTCGCGCGGCTTGCCCGTGTCGACGGCGTCAAGCTCGCGCGCATCGCGCTCTCCGAGCTGCGCGACCGGCTCGATCTCACGGTGGGCATCGCGGTATGGGGCAATCAAGGACCGACCATGGTGCACTGGATGGAGTCGAGCCACCCTGCAAAAGCCTCGCTGAAACTCGGCGACGTGATGCCGCTGCTCAGCTCCGCCACCGGCCTGCTGTTTGCTGCGTATCTGCCGTCGAGCAAGACTGCCGCCATGCTCGAACGCGAACTGGCCGATTCACGCCGCTCGTCGCACATGAGCGGCCCGCGCACGCGCGAGGAGGTCGAGCAGGTTCTCGCACAAGTGCGGCAACACCAGGCCGCGCGCGTGGAAGGCATGTTGCTGCCGACCATTCACGCGTTCTGCATGCCGGTGTTCGACTCGACCGGTGAACTCGCCCTTGGCCTCATCGCGCTCGGTCATGAAGGCGCATTTGACATTCGCTGGGGCGGCGAGATCGATACGGCAATGCGCGAGTGCGCGCAAAAGCTCTCGTATGAGCTGGGATATAGTGCGACGCCGCGCGACGAGCGCGAGTGACATGTTGAACCTGTCCTGACGCGCCCTGTCCATACCCGTTCATTCGCCTATGACTTCAGCCCTCGCCACACGCCGCTCCGACCGCCTGCCGCCCAACGGGCCGCGCGGTGGCGCGCGCGCGTGGCGCTGGGTCGCGGTGTTGCTGGTGGTGGCCGTTCTGCACTGGATCGCGTTCCAATGGGTCGAGCGCAATCGCGCCTCGTTGAATCCGTCGGACAACGCGCACGTGCCCGTGCAGGTCGCATTGCTGACGCCCGAGCGTGTCGAACGCAACCCCGAAGGCAACCCGGCCACCGCACCTTCGGCGGCTGCACCCGCGCCCACACATCGGCCTGCGGCAAGCAAGCCACGCGAACACGTGTTGACGTCGATACAGCCGGCGCAACACGCAGCGCCGCAAGCGGCGGCAACACCTGCCGCATCGGACACCGCAGCAAGCGCGCCGGCTGCGGCAACGCCCAACGCGAATTCCCATGCCGCCGCGAGTACCGCAGGCACGGCCAGCGCCCCCGGCGCCGCGAGCGCGCCGCAAGCCGCGCCTGGCGTCAAGTTTTCCGTTCCGCCCTCCGGCGAGCTGCAATACGACACGTTCTACAACGGCGTGCGCAACCAGCCCGGCACGATTCATTGGACCAGCAGCGCACAAAACTACGAAATGGTCGTGTCCGTGCCGCTGCCTTTCGTCGGTACATTCGTGTATTCGAGCCATGGCCGCATCGACGCGTTTGGCCTCGCGCCGGACCAATACATCGAAAAGCGCGGCCGCCGGGCGGAAGACATCGCGATCTTCAATCGTGCCGACAAGCAGATCGCCTTTACGCGCACCCCGGCCACGCTGCCGCTAAGCGACGGCGCTCAGGACCGTTTCAGCGTGGTGATGCAGCTCGCGAGCCTCGTGCGCGGCGACCCGGCCACCTACAAACCTGGCGTGACGCGTCAGTTTTTCGTGGTGGATAACGACAGCGGGGAAAACTGGCCGATCGAGACCATCGGCGACGAGACTATCCGCACGGCCCAGGGCTTCCTCGAAACGCGCCATTTCAAGCGCTTGCCCCGGCATGACGGCGACATGCGCCGTATCGACGTATGGCTTGCGCCGTCGCTCGGTTGGCTGCCCGCGCGGATCGTTCAGACGGAACCGAACGGGACACAATTCGAACTGGTGTGGCGCGGCAAACTCAATGCCGACGCCACCGACGGCTCATCCGGCAACACCGCCGACAGCGGTGCGAGCACGGTTTCCCCTGACCATTCGGCGAGCCCATCTCCATCCGCCACATCGGCGGCAACGCCCGAAACCGCGCCCCTACCCCCCGCAGATTCGGCCAATTCCGCCACGACGCCCGACATCATCAAGCCCTGAACGCCTCGCACTCGAGCCAGGCCTCGAGCAGATTGCGAACTTTCCGCGACCATGTGGACTCGCACACACTGAAACTGCCGTTCGCGCGTATGCTACGTCTATGGATCCGCCGCACGGTCAGGGCGGAACCCAGCGCGCGAATGGTCCCTTCCACTGCGTTGCCCTTCAAGGAGCCCGCATGCAAGTGAACATCAACGGCATCGAGACGCGCTATGTGCTGAGCAATGAGGGCGGCGGCCCATGGTTGACGTTCATTCATCAGCTCGGTGGCGACCTGTCCGTCTGGGACCAGCTCGCCGGCTATTTCCGCGATCGCTACACCGTATTGCGCTATGACCTGCGCGGCCACGGCAGGACCGCGGCATCGGGCGCATCGTTCGGTGTCGCCAATCTGTCACACGACCTCGCCACGCTGCTCGATACGCTCGGCGCATCCAGCAGCCATCTGGTCGGCATGTCGATGGGCGGCATGATCGCGCAACAATTCGCAATGGATCATCCCGCGCGCGTGAACACATTAACGCTATGTGACACAAGCGGCGGCACGCTGCCGGAAGCCCGCGCCATCTGGGATCAACGCGCCGCGGCAGCCCGCAAGGACGGCATGGCATCGCTCGTGCCCGCTACATTGAGCCGCTGGCTAACAGCCGAGTTTCAGACCGCGCACCCTGAAGCTGTCGAACAGATCGTCGACGTGCTGACCCACACGTTGCCAGAAGGCTACGCCATGGCGTGCGAAGCGCTGCGCGATTTCGACGCACGCGGTAAGCTGGGAACCATCCGCTGCCCAACATTGACCGTGGCGGGACGCCACGACACGGGCACACCGCCTGCTGCTACGCAGGCAATAGCCGACGCCATTGAAGGCGCACAGTTCGAACTGCTTGATGCCGCACATCTCGCGCCCATCGAGCAACCTCACCGTTTTGCTGCACTGCTTGAAACGTTTCTTGAAAGGCCGGTCTAACCGGTAGGTTCGGAAATTTTTGCGAGCGTCAATCCGGACCCACCCCTTGAATTCCACACCATAAGCTCCACGTATGGCGCAGGAATGGCCAGGAGCCAACGGAAATAAGGAGTGTCGCCATGCAAATGATCTACAACAGCCCCAACTATTGCGTCGTTGAATTTCCGCCGCAGGAAGGCCCGCTGGCCATGAAGTCAGGCGGCTATGAGATCGTCGACAAGAACCTGCAGCGCGAGATCTACATCGACGGCGCAATGGCAGCGCGTTTTCGCGAGCATGTGCAAAAGCTGATCGAAGAGGAGCCGTCACTGGATGAAGTCGACGAATTCCTCGGCCAGTTCGACAGCCTGATGCATCAACCGGTGATTCTTCACTAACCGCAGGTCAGCACAGGGTTCGATTTAACGTTTTTGGCGACATACATCGACCGCGCCGTCCGGCCCAGCAGGTGGGGAACCCGGCGGCTTTTACAAGCCGGTCGGCAATTGTGAAACGGCCCAGCAGGCTTTTGCCTCGCCGGGCCGTTTTCTTTTAACACTTGGCTGTTCACGTGCTTTTACGTCGCGCCTCCGGTAACCCGGGTGGCCGCCTCGCCCGCTCCAGGCGGATCCGCCCGGCAGCGGCTACAATGACAGGTTTCCCGAAAAAGCCGGCGCAAGCCCTCGTCCGCCATGACCCAGCCCGCTCAAACCGCCACGCCAGTCCGCACCGACACCGCCTACACGCGCGGCACGGCGCTGCCCGCGCTGCTCAAGTCGCGCATCCTGATACTCGACGGCGCGATGGGCACGATGATCCAGCGCTACAAGCTCGACGAAGCCCGCTACCGCGGCGAGCGCTTCAAGGACTACGGTCGCGACATCAAGGGCAATAACGAGCTGCTGTCGATCACGCAGCCGCAGATCATCAGCGAGATTCACGAGCAATATCTGGCGGCGGGCGCCGATATCATCGAAACGAACACGTTCGGCGCGACCACGGTCGCCCAGGCGGACTATGGCATGGAAGCGCTGGCTGTCGAGATGAATCTCGAGTCGGCGAAACTGGCGCGCGCCGCGTGCGACAAGTACTCCACGCCCGACAAGCCGCGCTTCGTCGCCGGCGCGATTGGACCGACGCCGAAGACGGCGAGCATTTCTCCTGATGTGAACGATCCGGGCGCGCGCAACGTCACCTTCGACGAACTGCGCACGGCCTACTACGAGCAGGCCAAAGCCTTGCTCGACGGCGGCGCCGATCTGTTCCTCGTCGAAACGATCTTCGACACGCTGAACGCCAAAGCCGCGCTGTTCGCTCTCGACGAATTGTTCGAAGACACCGGCGAGCGCCTGCCGATCATGATCTCCGGCACCGTCACCGACGCCTCGGGCCGCATCCTGTCGGGTCAGACGGTCGAAGCCTTCTGGAACTCGCTGCGCCACGCGAAGCCGCTCACGTTCGGGCTGAACTGCGCGTTGGGCGCGGCCCTGATGCGCCCGTATATTGCTGAGTTGGCCAAGCTCTGCGACACCTACGTGTCGTGCTATCCGAACGCCGGTTTGCCGAACCCGATGAGCGACACGGGTTTCGACGAACTGCCCGCCGATACTTCAGGCCTGCTGAAGGAATTCGCGCAGGCCGGCCTCGTGAATATCGCCGGCGGCTGCTGCGGCACGACGCCGGAGCACATTGCGGCGATTGCCAAGGCGCTGGCGGAAGTGAAGCCGCGCCAATGGCCGACGCAATACCGCGACGCGGCCTGAGCCAGGCGGCCCGAACACCGGCCGCCGCCCTCACCCGCTACCGAACCCGACGCACCTAACACGCAAGCCATCGCACCTACGCCATGACCGATCACACCATGCGACTTTCCGGCCTCGAGCCGTTCAACGTCACGTCCGGCACGCTTTTCATCAACGTCGGTGAACGCACTAACGTCACCGGCTCGAAGGCGTTCGCGCGAATGATTCTGAACGACCAGTTCGACGAAGCGATTGCGGTAGCGCGCCAGCAGGTCGAAAACGGCGCCCAGGTTATCGACGTCAACATGGACGAGGCGATGCTCGATTCGAAAGCGGCCATGGTCCGCTTCATGAATCTGATCGCATCGGAGCCGGACATCGCGCGCGTGCCGATCATGATCGACTCGTCGAAATGGGAAGTGATCGAAGCGGGCCTGAAGTGCGTGCAAGGCAAGGCGATCGTCAACTCGATCTCGCTGAAGGAAGGCGAAGACGCGTTCCGCCACCACGCGAATCTGATTCGCCGCTACGGCGCGGCCGCGGTGGTGATGGCGTTCGACGAACAAGGCCAGGCCGACACGTTCGAGCGCAAGACGCAGATCTGCAAACGCTCGTATGACTTCCTCGTGAACGAAGTCGGCTTTGCGCCGGAAGACATCATCTTCGATCCGAACATCTTCGCGATCGCCACGGGTATCGAGGAGCACAACAACTACGCCGTCGACTTCATCAACGCCACGCGCTGGATCAAGGAGAACCTGCCGTATGCGAAGGTGAGCGGCGGCGTGTCGAACGTCTCGTTCTCGTTCCGCGGCAACGACCCGGTGCGCGAGGCGATTCACACCGTGTTCCTCTATCACGCGATCCAGGCGGGCATGGACATGGGCATCGTCAACGCGGGCCAGCTCGGCGTGTACGCCGAGCTCGACCCGGAGTTGCGCGAGCGCGTGGAAGACGTCGTGTTGAACCGCCGTGAAGACGGCACCGACCGGCTGCTCGAAATCGCCGACAAGTTCAAGACCGGCGCGGCCAAGAAGGAAGAGAACCTCGAGTGGCGCAACCAGCCGGTCGAGAAGCGTCTGTCGCATGCGCTCGTGCACGGCATCACCAACTTCATCGTCGAAGATACGGAAGAAGTGCGCGCGAAGATCGCGGCGGCAGGCGGCCGCCCGATCAACGTGATCGAAGGCCCGCTGATGGACGGCATGAACGTCGTGGGCGACCTGTTCGGCCAGGGCAAGATGTTCCTGCCGCAGGTGGTGAAGTCGGCACGCGTGATGAAGCAGGCGGTCGCGCATCTGATTCCGTTCATCGAAGAAGAAAAGAAGCAGCTGGCCGCCGCCGGTGGCGACGTGCGCGCGAAGGGCAAGATCGTCATCGCCACGGTCAAGGGCGACGTGCACGACATCGGCAAGAACATCGTCTCGGTGGTGCTTCAGTGCAATAACTTCGAAGTGGTCAACATGGGCGTGATGGTCCCGTGCAACGAGATTCTCGCCAAGGCGAAGGTCGAAGGCGCGGACATCATCGGGCTCTCCGGGCTGATTACGCCGAGCCTCGAGGAGATGGCCTACGTTGCCTCGGAAATGCAACGCGACGACCACTTCCGCATCAAGAAGATTCCGCTGCTGATCGGCGGCGCGACGACCTCGCGCGTGCACACGGCGGTCAAGATCGCGCCGCACTACGAAGGACCGGTGGTGTATGTGCCGGACGCGTCGCGCTCGGTGTCCGTGGCGTCGAGCCTGCTGTCCGACGAAGGCGCGGCGAAGTACCTCGACGAACTCAAGGCCGACTACGACCGCATCCGCGATCAGCACGCCAACAAGAAGGCGCAGCCCATGGTCACGCTCGCCGAAGCCCGCGCGAACAAGACCAAAGTCGACTGGGCGAGCTACCAGCCGGTTAAGCCGAAGTTCATCGGCCGCCGCGAGTTCAGGAACTTCGACCTGACCGATCTGGCGAACTATATCGACTGGGGCCCGTTCTTCCAGACGTGGGACCTGGCCGGTCCGTACCCGGCGATTCTGAACGACGAGATTGTCGGCGAATCGGCGCGGCGCGTGTTCTCGGACGGCAAGTCGATGCTCGCGCGCCTGATCCAGGGCCGCTGGCTGCAGGCGAACGGCGTGATCTCGCTCCTGCCGGCCAACACGGTGAACGACGACGACATCGAAATCTATACGGACGAATCGCGCACGGAAATCGCGCTGACCTGGCGCAACCTGCGCCAGCAAAGCGTGCGCCCGGTGGTGGACGGCGTCATGCGGCCGAACCGCTCGCTCGCCGACTTCATCGCGCCGAAGGATTCGGGCGTGGCCGACTACATCGGCATGTTCGCGGTCACGGCGGGCCTCGGTGTCGACGTGAAGGAAAAGCAGTTCGAAAAGGATCTCGACGACTACAGCGCGATCATGCTGAAGGCGCTCGCCGACCGCCTCGCGGAAGCCTTCGCCGAAGCGATGCATGCGCGCGTGCGGCGCGACCTGTGGGGTTATGCGAACGCCGAAAACCTCTCCAACGACGAGCTGATCGCCGAAAAATATCATGGCATCCGCCCGGCGCCCGGCTACCCGGCCTGCCCGGACCACCTGGTGAAGCGCGACATGTTCGACGTGCTGCAAGCCACCGAAATCGGCATGAGCGTGACCGAATCGCTGGCCATGCTGCCGGCGGCAAGCGTCTCGGGCTTCTATCTGGCGCACCCGGACAGCACCTATTTCTCGGTGGGCAAGATCGGCCAGGACCAGCTGGAAGACTACGCACAACGCATGTCGCTGTCGAAAACGGATGCCGAGCGAGCCCTCGCCCCTCTGCTGTAAGCCCTGCGGGGCGGGGAACGCACTATATCCGGCGTGAAAAGCTGAAGATTTGCGGCAGTGTAATTTTCGTCTTTGTAGACTGAAGCGGGTTTACCTCGCCAGACGCGGCCAAAACGCGTCGGCTTATTGATTGCAATCGTCAACGGAGAAAATAGTATGAAGAAGCTGACGCTGTTATTGACCGCTGTTTCACTCGCCGCAGGCGCCTCGGTGGCGCTGGCTCAACCCGCCGCACCCGCCGCTTCCAGTTCGGTCAGTTCGTACTCGCCGCCCACGGAGAAACACGTCAAGAAGCCGAAGAAGGCAAAAGTCAAGAAGGGTGCGTCGGCTCCCATGGCCGCCCCGGCGGACGCCGCCAGCCAGTAAGCCGCATGGCCGGACCGGTCGGTTCAGGCCGCGCAATGACAAAGAGCCCGCGTCGAGCGGGCTCTTTTCATTGGTGCGTCAGGGTTGGCGCCGCGGCTGCATGAGCCGCCGCAGCCGGCACACCCGCGGGGGATCAGAGGCCCCAGACGATATCCGCGTTTTCCTTCTGCGCCGCGCGCAGCATGTCGAGGAACGGATACGCGCGCTGCGCGAGTCCCGGCGGAATCTCGTGATGCTCGTGGCCCTCTTCGCCTTCGTGGAAATGGCCGTCGTGCTCGGCGCGCTCCTGCTTGTCGACGTGAATGGCCGTTTCGAGTTTGGTGATCGCTTCACCCAGTTCGTCGTGAGTAATGACGCCGCGTTCACCCAGGCGCTTGCCGACGATGCCGACCAGATATTGCGCGAGATTTTCTAGCATCATCACGTCCGGGCTGGCGCGGCATTTGAAAGTAATCAGCATGACTGTTCCCTTTTCGTTATGTTGGATTGACGCGCGAGCCGGCCTGACGGCAGACACCTACGCGCGTTACGTTGGCTCGCCAGTCAGGCGCGGCGGCCACGGCCCTTGCTGGGCATCTCATTGAACATATTAGCACCTGCTAAAATCCGTCTGAACGGAAAAGCGTACCGCCATGCGCCGCGCGCAGCGGCACGCCAGGCAGCGCGGCCCGGCCGGTTGACCGCAACCCGCCTGCCGCCGGGGCCTGTCGCCCGGGCCGCACCTATTCCGCCTCACCGGATTGCCTCACTGGACTCGCAACAAGCATGCTGCCCGCACATAAACATACCCTCGAAACACTGCTCGCCGACACGGTGAAGCAGGTTGCGCTTGCCTCGCAAGGCGCGACCGAAGCCGCATTCGTGTCGCCCACCATTACGCTGGAGCGCCCCAAGGTCGCGGCGCACGGCGACGTCGCGTGCAACGTGGCGATGCAACTCGCCAAGCCGCTGCGCGCCAACCCGCGCCAGCTTGCGCAACAGATCGTCGACGCGCTGCTCGCGCAGCCACAAGCCAAGGGGCTCGTCGAAGCCGCTGAAGTGGCTGGCCCCGGCTTCATCAACCTGCGCCTCACGGCGGCCGCCAAACAGGCGGTGATCGCCGCCGTGTTCGCGGAGCAGGCGGCATTTGGCCGCTCGCAACGCGACGCCGGCAAGCACGTGCTGATCGAATTCGTCTCGGCCAACCCGACCGGCCCGCTGCACGTCGGCCACGGCCGCCAGGCCGCGCTCGGCGACGCGCTTTCGAACGTGCTGGCCAGCCAGGGCTGGGACGTGCATCGCGAGTTCTATTACAACGACGCCGGCGTGCAGATCGGCACGCTCGCGCTGTCCACCCAGGCGCGCGCACGCGGCCTCGCCCCCGGCGACGAAGGCTGGCCGGCCTCGGCGTACAACGGCGAGTACATCGCCGAGATCGCCAAAGACTATCTGGAGGGCGCCACCGTGGCCGCGAGCGACGGCGAGCCGGTCACCGGCGCGCGCGACGTCGAAGACCTCGATGCGATCCGCCGCTTTGCCGTGGCGTACCTGCGCCGCGAGCAGGACATGGACCTGCAGGCGTTCGGCGTGAAGTTCGACCAATACTACCTGGAGTCGTCGCTGTACACGGAAGGCCGGGTCGAGAAGACCGTCGAGGCGCTGATCGCCGCCGGCAAGACCTACGAACAGGAAGGCGCGCTGTGGCTGCGCACCACCGACGACGGCGACGACAAAGACCGCGTGATGCGCAAGACCGACGGCACTTACACGTATTTCGTGCCGGACGTCGCCTATCACGTCGCCAAGTGGGAGCGCGGCTTCACCAAGGTCATCAATATTCAGGGTTCGGACCACCACGGCACGATCGCGCGGGTGCGCGCCGGCCTGCAGGGTCTCGGCGTCGGCATTCCGAAGGGCTATCCCGACTACATCCTGCACAAGATGGTCACGGTCATGCGCAACGGCGAAGAAGTGAAGATCTCCAAGCGCGCCGGCAGCTACGTGACCGTGCGCGACCTGATCGAATGGTCGGGCGGCGCGACGCCGGGCTCGGAAGCCGCCGTCGATCTGATCGACGAAGAGACGATTCGCCGCGGCCGCGACGCGGTGCGCTTCTTCCTGATTTCGCGCAAGGCCGACACGGAATTCGTGTTCGACATCGACCTCGCGTTGAAACAAAACGACGAAAACCCGGTGCACTACGTGCAATATGCGCACGCGCGGATCTGCTCGGTCATCGCCGAGTGCAAGGCGCGCTACAACACGGACGAAAGCACGCTGGCGGCCGTGGACGTGACCCCGCTCACGAGCGAGCGCGCCATGGCGCTGCTGAACAAGCTCGCCGAGTTCCCGGACATGCTGCAGCACGCCGCCGACGAACTCGCGCCGCACGCGGTCGCGTTCTATCTGCGCGACCTCGCCGGGGAATTCCACTCGTTCTACAATGACAAAGCCGAACGCGTGCTGGTCGACGATGCCGCCGAGCGCAATGCACGCGTCGCGCTTCTTGCGGCCACGCGTCAGGTGCTGGCCAACGGTCTGGCGACGATCGGCGTCTCCGCTCCCGTCAAGATGTAAGTCCTCCGGCGTAACATGCACGCGGCCGTCGCTATAATCGGCGGCCGTTCCAGGATTCTTTTTGCAGGTGATTCATACGATGGCAAAACCACGCCGCACAACGAAGCAATCGAAACAAACCGGGGGTACTTTTCTCGGTATCGTGCTGGGCCTGATCGTCGGCCTTGCGATCGCGGTAGTGGTGGCGCTGTATATCACCCGTGCGCCTACGCCGTTCGTCGCGAAGGTGGCGCCGCCCGCGGCGTCCGATACCGGCGCGAGCCAGCAGCAGTACGACCCGAATCGTCCGCTGCAAGGCAAGACGCCTGGTCAGCCGGTGCCGCAGGCCGCGCAGCCGGCGCCGCCGAACACCGCGCCGGGCCAGACCAATGCGCAGACCCAGTCGGGCATGCTGGAAGAACCGCAGATCGTCGAAGTCCCGCCCGCCAACGGCAACAACGGCGGCGCGAACGGCACGGCGGTTGCGCCGAAGCCCGCGCAGGACAACGGCGACAACACGGCTGCCGCACCGGTGAAGAAGCCGCAGGCCTCCAGCGCACCGGCCGCCACCGTGGCAAATGTGCCGCCGAAGAGCACCTCGTCCACCACGGCTGCCAACACCAAGCCCAGCTCGGGCGCGGCGCCGACGGCGGGTGATGCGAACACGGGCTACTTCCTGCAAGTGGGCGCCTACAAGACCTCGGCGGACGCCGAACAGCAGCGCGCGCGTCTCGCCTTCCAGGGCTTCGAATCGAAGGTTACGCAGCGCGATGCCGGCGGCGTGACGTATTACCGTGTGCGTATCGGGCCGTTCTCGAAGTTCGAGGACATGAATTCGAGCCGTCAGCGTCTGTCCGACGCGGGCGTGGATACCGCTGTGATCCGCTTCACGAAGCAATAAGCAAACAATAACCATACGGCGATTTGCCGGGACGCGCCGCCGCCGAACTATCGGCGTGCGGCGCGTGTCACAAGCACGACGGACGATGGAAAACGTCCAGCGCCGAATCTGAAGACAGTGGCGGGCATTTGCGTGGCGCCACCGCCTTACGCCTACTTGAGTCAACACGACATGAAAAAACTGCTGAGCATTCTGTTCCTTTCGCTGGGCCTGGTTGCCGCCACGGCGCACGCATCGCCGGCCGCGCCGGTATCGGGCAAGGACTTCACGGTGCTGTCCACGCCGCAGCCCACTGATGTTCCCGCCGGCAAGATCGAAGTCACTGAATTCTTCTGGTACGGCTGCCCGCACTGCAACGAATTCAACCCGTTCCTCGAAGCATGGGTGAAGAAGCAAGCTCCGGACGTGGTGTTCAAGCGCGTGCCGGTCGCCTTCCGCGACGACTTCATTCCGCACTCCAGGATGTACCACGCGCTCGACGCACTCGGTCTCGCCACGCAGCTCACGCCGAAGGTCTTCAACGAAATCCACGTCAACAAGAACTATCTGCTGACGCCGGAAGATCAGGCCAAGTTCCTCGCCAAGAACGGCGTCGATCCGAAGAAGTACATGGACGCGTACAACTCGTTCTCCACGCAAAGCGCGCTGCAGAAAGACAAGAAGCTGCTCGAAGGCTACAAGATCGACGGCGTGCCGACGCTGGCCGTGCAGGGCAAGTATGAAACCGGTCCGGCTGCGACCAACAGCCTGCCGGGCACGATCCAGGTGCTGGACTATCTGGTCGCCCAGATCCGCGCCAAGAAGATGTAACGCCGAGGCGCCGGAATGAGTTCTCCCCTGAAGGTCTTCATCACCGGCGCTTCCAGCGGTATCGGCCTCGCGCTCGCCGCCGAATATGCGCGGCGCGGCGCGATTCTCGGCCTGGTCGCCCGCCGTGGCGACGCCCTCGCCGCCTTCCAGCAGTCCCACCCGCAAAATACCGTCTCCATCTATTCCGTCGACGTTCGCGACTGCGAAGCGCTCGCGGAGGCGGCTGCCCAGTTCGTCGCGCAGCACGGCTTGCCGGACGTGGTGATCGCCAATGCCGGCATCAGCCGGGGAGCGGTCACCGGTCAGGGCGATCTGCGCGCTTTCCGCGAAGTGATGGATATCAATTACTTCGGCATGGTCGCGACCTTCGAACCGTTCGCGGCCGCGATGATGGCCGCGAAACGCGGCACGCTGGTAGGCATTGCCAGCGTCGCCGGTGTGCGCGGCTTGCCGGGCTCCGGCGCGTACAGCGCGTCGAAATCGGCGGCCCTCAAATATCTGGAAGCGTTGCGCGTTGAGATGCGGCCGCACGGCGTCGGCGTGGTCACCGTCGCGCCCGGCTATATCCGCACGCCGATGACCGAGCACAACCCGTACACCATGCCGTTCCTGATGGATGCCGACCGCTTCGCGGTCAAGGTGGCGGATGCGGTCGAGCGTCAGACGTCGTTCGCGGTGTTCCCCTGGCAAATGCGTGTGGTGGCCATGCTGTTGCACGTGCTGCCGCGCTGGCTCTACGACCGCGCCTTCGAACGCGCGCCGCGCAAGCCGCGCGCCGTCGTCGAATAAATCATGCAGCCCCGTGCGGTCGATGCAGCCGGCGTCGCGCACGAGATGGCCGGCACCGGGGCCCGCATCGTCTCGCTGGTGCCGAGCATCACCGAGCTGCTGTTCGCGCTTGGCCTCGACCGCCAGATCGTCGGGCGCACCGGCTTTTGCGTGCATCCACGTGACAAGGTGCGCCAGGTGCCCAAAGTCGGCGGCACCAAGGCAATCAAGCTCGACGCCATTCGGGCGCTGCGCCCCACCCATCTGATCGTCAACATCGACGAAAACGAACGCGAGACCGTCGAGCAATTGCGCGCGTTCGTGCCGCATATCGTCGTGACGCATCCGCAGACACCACAGGACAACCTGGCGCTCTACGCGCTGCTGGGCGCGATCTTCGACCGCGCTCAGGAAGCGCGGCGGCTTGCTGAGGCGCTCGAAGGCCGCCTGCGCGAAGCCGCGGCGCATGAGTTCGCCGCGCAGAACGTGCTGTATCTGATCTGGCGCGAACCCTGGATGACCGTGGCGCGCGACACGTACATCGCCGCGATGCTGCGGCTCGTAAACTGGCACACGCTGCCCGACGTGCAAGGCGGTGCGGCCGGTGCCGCGCGTTACCCGTCGTTCGACTTCGACCACGCGCCGTGGCTTGATGCGGTGGATCGCATCCTGCTCTCCAGCGAGCCGTATCGCTTTACCGAGGCCCATTGCATCGCGCTGAAACGGGATCCGCGCCTTGCCGGCAAACGCATCGAGTTGATCGATGGGGAAATGGTGTCGTGGTACGGCGTGCGCGCGATAGAAGGCATCGGCTACCTGCAGCGGCAAGCCGCCGCGGCCTGAGCGCGAACACCCGGCCGCCCGGCCGTTGGCCGCGCCGGCAGCCGCGTCTGCGACCGCGTCCATATCAATATGCGGATTATGTTGTTGTCGCCGCAACCACCCTTCGATAAGCTTTCGCGAAGGCCGACACGCGTGCAGGCTGAATCACCGAACCCATGCGCCAGCGCCGGAAACGTATCACAATAAAGACGACGGCCACGCCGGACACCGGCCGCCCGTCCCTCGTCAACGGAATAGAACCACACAACCAGACGCACTGCCTGACTGCGCTCGTTATCGGAGATCCTATGCGCTTCAAACTGCTCGCAGCCGCCGTACTGTTCACGGCGCCCGCGCTCGTGCTCGCCAAACCGCTGACCGTCTGTACCGAGTCGAGCCCCGACGGCTTCGATGTCGTGCAGTTCAATTCGCTCGTCACGACCAACGCGTCGGCCGACGTGATCTTCAATTCGCTGGTCTCATACGACGAAGCCGCGAAGAAAGTCGTGCCCGCGCTGGCCGACAAGTGGGACGTGAGCGCCGACGGCCTCACCTACACGTTCCATCTGCGCCCGAACGTGCAGTTCCAGACCACCGACTACTTCAAGCCCACCCGGCCGCTGAACGCCGACGACGTCGTCTTCACGTTCGACCGCATGCTCAACGACAGCAATCCGTGGCACAAGGTCGCGGGTGCGAGCGGCTTCCCGCATGCGCAGTCGATGGGCTTGCCCAAGCTCATCAAGTCGATCAGCAAGGTCGACGACAACACCGTCAAGTTCGAACTGAACGCGCCGGACGCGACGTTCGTGTCGATCCTGACCATGGGTTTCGCCTCGATCTATTCGGCCGAATACGCCGACCAGTTGCTCAAAGCCGGCAAGCAGGCCGACCTGAATTCGAAGCCGGTCGGCACCGGTCCGTTCGAACTGAAGAGCTATACGAAAGACGCGGTGATCCGCTATGACGTAAACCCGAGCTACTGGGGCCCGAAGCCGAAGATCGACCGTCTGATCTACGCGATCACGCCGGACGCCACGGTGCGCGCGCAAAAGGTGAAAGCGGGTGAATGCCAGATCGCGCTCTCGCCGAAACCGCAGGACCTGGCAGACGCGAAGACCGACAAGTCGCTCGCCATCGTGCAAACACCCGCCTTCATGACGGCGTTCGTTGCGCTGAACACGCAGAAGAAGCCGCTCGACAACCAGAAGGTGCGCGCCGCGCTGAACATGGCGTTCGATCGCACCACCTATCTGAAGACCGTGTTCGACAACACGGCAACGCCGGCCGTGAACCCGTATCCGCCGAACACGTGGAGCTACGACAAAGGCGTGAAGGCGTGGCCGTACGATCCGGCCAAGGCGAAGAAGCTGCTCTCCGACGCGGGCTATCCGGACGGCTTTGAAACCACGATCTGGGTGCGTCCGAACGGCAGCGTGCTGAATCCGAATCCGAAGGCGGGCGCCGAACTGCTGCAAGCCGACTTCGCGAAGATCGGTGTGAAGGCCGAGGTGAAGGTGATCGAATGGGGCGAGCTGATCAAGCAGGCCAAACAGGGCCAGCACGACTCGCTATTCATGGGCTGGGCGGGTGACAACGGCGATCCGGACAACTATCTGTCACCGCTTTTCAGCTGCAATGCCGTGAAGTCCGGGATCAACTTCGCACGTTTCTGCGATCAGGATCTGGACAAGCTGATCGCGGACGGCAAGGCCACGCCGGATCAGGCGAAGCGCGCGAAAGCGTATGAGCAGGCGCAGCAGATCATTCACGATCAGGCGCTGTGGATTCCGCTTGGCTACCCGACCGCGGCCGCGATCACGCAGAAGAATGTTAGCGGGTACAGCGTGAGCCCGTTTGGGCGGCAGAACTTCGGCGCGGTGGTGGTGCGCTAGCCATGACTTGCTGCGGCGCGCCGCGTCAGCGGAACGCCGCAGCAGAGAATCAGAAGTTGTGCGGGATCGGATCGGTCATCCGGGAGGTTTCCCGGAAGTCGCTCACCATCATCCGCAAGTCACTTGTCACCGACTGCACCCCAAGCTGCTTCAACTCCAGCTTGCCAGCGTCGAAGGCGATGTCAGACGGTCGAACCGAAACCATGTCTTGCTTTACGAGATCGTAGTCCACAAGCGCCAGCGTAACCTTGTCGGTGGATTTGATGTCGTTGTCGATGCGTGGAGAAACCGAGATAGACGAACCCTCTTCGCCTTCATATCGGCCAACGAACGTCAACGTTTCCGAGCCTTGTACGCGCTCGAAAACGAGAACTGAAAATTCATTGTTCACATACACGCCCACACCCAACGACGACACGGTTTTCTCGGCGCCGTCGATCGTGCGCGTCTCGTTTGCCAGTAGTTCGACGTTGGCCAGGTGGCCGTTGAGCCAGTACCAATCGTCGTCCATCTTCGTCGTGATGCCGCCTGACAGAGACGAACCAACATCGATCGGACGGCCTGCCAGCACCCGCACGACGCCCGGAGTCTGGGTCTGCCATGTCATGTAGAGTCCAGCGTCCTTCTGGCCGAAGGCGCTCGTCACCGCCGCCCGAAGCGTCGCACCGCTCGAGCGGCTGGTATCGATGGTGATAAGCGGCGTCTGCAGGTTAGCGAACTTCACATACGCGTTGACCAGCGACTTGTAGGATGGCGAGAAGTCGAGCTTGGCGTACTGCGTGCTGTCCTCCTGCGTGAGCTGCCGCGACGGGAAATAGATGCTCAAGCCGCTGGCAGACAGGGCCAGCTGCCCATTCACCCGATACACAACTGCGCTACGCACCGCCGACGAAACCCGCCTGCCGGCGTCAGAGGTTATGCCGGCCGCCGTCAGTCTGTCTGCAAAGACCCCCAAGTCGGCCAAATCAGCGATGTGGTTCTGCGACGACATCGCGCCGAAGCTCGTTGTCAACACGCGCTCGCGCGCGAGGCGCGTCCAGTTGTCAGTGGACTGTTGCGCGTACGACGACAACTCATTCGCAAACGGCGCGAGCGCTTCGGTGACCGCGGCAACCCGGCTGAGGTCGGTCACGGAGAACGTGATGTCCGAGTCTGCCCGCGCTAGCGCGCCGGCCGCCACCTGGTCGTCGCTATCTTTTTTCTGACGTGCGATGTAGCTATCCGTGATGACTCGGCCAAACTGCAACGGATCCATCGTCGGCTGCGCGGCGAGCGACGAGAACACGGTGCGGTAATCCCAGCCGCTACCGGGCTCCAGTTCCTCCGACGCGGCCAGATAGTCCGCATACGGTGCAAGTGCAGATGCCACCTCGGTAGTCGCCATCAAGCACGCGTCGAAGCCGATCAGGTCGAAGTGGATGCCTGTCTGCTGTTTCGCAGTTGCAAGCGCCGTCTGCATTGCCGGCAGCGACATCGACGGCGAGTTAGGGAATATCTCGTCTGTGCCGAACCCTTGGGTTCCTCCGCCGTGGTCCCACATGATCAGGCGATAGTTCGTCGCCGGATACGCGTTTCGGGCCCATATCACGAAGTCGGACAAGGTCTTCGATTCAACCATGTTCACCTTGCCGAGATCCCCCTTTATCTGGAGTTTGCCGTCCTGGACGACATATCGGCGAACCGTGGTCCAGTCGGCAACCAGACCAGCAGGATCCTTCTTGTTTGCCGCGCCGGTAGTGACGACGACGTTCACATCCTTCGACGCGGTTGCAGCGACCAGATCCTTCAAATTGTTGGTGGCCGCACCGCTTTTCGACTCGAGATCCGACCCAACTACGTAGATCATCACCGTGGCGGCAGCCTGCGGGGTGATTGCATTGTCGGCACTCCCGCTGTCAGCACTGCCGCTGTTCCCGCTGTCGACACGGCCACCACAGCCAAAAAGCACTATCGGGATGATGCATGCGATCACCCATCTTACAAACGCCAATCTGTTCACTTTATTTCCTCCCATTACTGCATAAATGGGGGCGCATTGTAGTGACAGAAGCGTATTCGCAAGCTGGTTAAAGCGGCGATTAATTGAACTAACGTAAATTCACGCCTGACGATCGAAAAACACTGACGTCGCTATGGCAGTAGCCCGTCAGATCGCTCAGAAAACACTGACATCGCCAAGGCTGCGGCTCATCAGGCTGTCGTAAAACGAATCACGCCATCCGCGTTCTCGCTGCGCGCGAGCTTGCCCGCGTGCCACAGAAGATGCAGGTGCGCGAGTGCTTCGCCCATCGCGAATGTCATCTGATGGATGTCGAGCTGGCGGCGGAACATGATTGGCACGATGTCGGCTGCGCTACACGGCTTCTCCGTACACGCCGCCATCACCTCGGCAAGGCGCGCGTCGTGATGGTCGCGCAATTGCCCGATGCGCGTGCGCACACCGCGAAACGGCTTGCCATGCGAAGGCAGCACGAGCGTGTCTTCCGGCATCGTCTCGTAACGGCCGAGCGAGTCCAGATACAGCGCGAGCGGGGAGCCCTCCGGTTCCATATCGAACACCGACACATTGGTCGAAATACGCGGCAGCACCATGTCGCCGGAGATCAGCACGGCGGTCTCTTCGCAGTGCAACGCGCAGTGTTCCGGCGAATGGCCGTAGCCCGTCACCACGCGCCACGTCTTGCCGCCGATCGTCACGCCATCGGCTTCGCGCAAGCGGCGGTACTGCCCCGGAATCGCCGGCACGAGGCTCGAGTAGTAGCTCTTGCGATTACGCAGCTTCTCGAGCGATTCCTCGTCAGTGACACCGTGCCGCGCGAAGTGCCGCGCCGCGCCCTCGCCGCCCGCATTCCCACCGTCGCCCGCCGCCATCACCCGGGCCTGCATGTATTCGCCTAGCGTCATCCACAGCCGTACGTCCCAGCGCTGCTTGTCGCCGCCCGTGCAAATCCAGTTCGCGAGGCCAATGTGGTCCGGGTGGCAATGCGTGACGATCACGCGCAGCACCGGCAGGCCGTCGAGCACCGAGTCGAATACGGTCTCCCAGTTCTCCTTGATGGCGTCCGAGGCGATGCCGCAGTCCACCACCGTCCAGCCCTGCTGGCCGTCGATCTCGTCGCGCAGCAGCCAGAGGTTGATGTGGTCGAGAGCGAATGGCAGCGGCATGCGCAGCCAGAACACGCCGGGCGCGACTTCCATCGCGCGGCCCGCGTCCGGCAAGCTGTCCTTGAACGGGTAGTCGAGTTGATGTTCGAGTGCATTCATCGTGGGTGTCTTCCTCCGTCGGCGGGCCGGCATGGCGAGGTATGCGATGCCGGTCTGCGTGGTTGCGGCGTGCTCGTGCCGTGTTGCAGTGGTTGCGCTCAACTTGCGCTCAGCTCAAGTTGACGATAACGTAAACGTCGATTCTATCGTTCAATCTGATTTTTTGCCCGGCTACCGAATGTTCCGATGAACACGCAATACACGATTACCGAGCTGGCGCGGGAATTCGACGTGACGCCGCGCGCCATCCGCTTCTACGAAGACCAGGGTTTACTCTCACCGAGTCGCGAAGGGTCGAGCGGTTTGCGGCGCGTCTATTCCGGCCGCGACCGAACCCGGCTGAAACTTACGCTGCGCGGCAAACGTCTCGGCTTCACGTTGTCGGAGATTCGCGATCTGCTCGACGTGTACGAGTCGCCGACGGACACCGTGCCGCAGTTGCATGCGTTCCTCGCCACGGTAGCGCGTCATCGCGAAGTGCTGGAGCGTCAACTGGAAGATCTGAACGCGACGCTTGAAGACCTTGCGCAGTACGAAAGCCAGGCACGCGGGCTGCTGGAAAGCGGCACGCGTGAAACCAAACCTGCCTGAACGCGGCGTGAAGCGTTGCCGGTTCACCCGGACGATACAATCGCCGGTGTCTTCACGACCTGAGACGAGTGCACGATCGACATGAATCACTTCCCCAAACTGTTGTCGTCGCAGATCGGCTTTGACGTTGCGCAGACGATGCTCGAAGGATTCGACCGGCACTACCGGATCTTTCGCGACGCCGCGATCCATGCCAAGACGCTCTTTGAAGCCGGCGACTGGCACGGCCTGCAAAAACTCGCGCGCGACCGCATTACCTCCTACGACGAACGCGTCGAGGAGTGTGTCGAACTGCTCGAAGACGAATACGACGCGGAAAATATCGACGACGAAGTATGGCAGCAGATCAAGCTGCACTACATCGGCCTGCTGACCTCGCACCGCCAGCCGGAATGCGCGGAAACGTTTTTCAATTCGGTGTGCTGCAAGATCCTGCACCGCTCGTATTTCAACAACGATTTCATCTTCGTGCGCCCGGCGATCTCGACCGAATATATCGAGAACGACGAGCCGGCTGCGAAGCCGACGTACCGCGCGTATTACCCCGGCAAAGACGGGCTGCCCGCCACGCTCGAGCGCATCGTCACGAATTTTCAGCTCGAGCCGCCGTTCGAGGATCTGACACGCGACGTCGGCTGCGTGATGCAGGCCATCCACGACGCGTTCGGCGCGTTCGACGAAGCGCCGAACTTCCAGATCCACGTGCTTTCATCGCTGTTCTACCGGAACAAGTCGGCGTATATCGTCGGGCGGATCATCAACGGCGATCTGCTGTTGCCGTTCGCCGTGGCCGTGCGCCACACGAAGCCGGGCGTGCTGGTGCTCGACACGGTGCTGCTCAAGCGCGACCAGTTGCAGATCATCTTCAGCTTCTCGCATTCGTACTTCCTGGTAGATATGGAGGTGCCGTCCGCCTACGTGGAATTTCTCGGCACCATCATGCAAGGCAAACCGAAGGCCGAAATCTATACGTCGGTGGGTTTGCAGAAGCAGGGCAAGAATCTGTTCTATCGCGATCTGCTGCATCACCTGTCGCATTCGAGCGACCGGTTCATCATCGCGCCCGGCATCAAGGGGCTCGTGATGCTGGTGTTCACGCTGCCGTCGTTCCCGTACGTGTTCAAACTGATCAAGGACAGTTTCCCGCCGCCGAAGGAAACCACTCGCGCGCAGATCCAGCAGAAGTACCAGCTCGTCAAACGGCATGACCGTTTGGGCCGCATGGCCGACACGCTCGAATACTCGAGCGTCGCGCTGCCCATCTCGCGGCTCGATGAAGCGCTCGTGCGCGAGCTCGAAAAGGAAGTGCCGTCGCTGATCGAATATGACGGCGACAACATGGTGATTCGCCACATGTACATCGAGCGCCGCATGGTGCCGCTCAATCTGTTCCTGCAGAACGGCAACGACGAGGACGTCGAGCACGGCATCAAGGAATACGGCAACGCGGTGAAGGAACTGATGCAGGCGAACATCTTCCCCGGCGACATGCTCTACAAGAACTTCGGCGTGACGCGGCATGGGCGCGTGGTGTTCTACGACTACGACGAAATCGAGTATCTGACCGACTGCAACGTGCGCGCGGTGCCGGCGCCACGTAACGAGGAAGACGAAATGTCGGGCGAGCCGTGGTACACGGTCGGTCCGCACGACATTTTCCCGGAGACTTACGGCACGTTCCTGCTCGGCGACCCGCGCGTGCGCCGTTCCTTCATGCAGCATCACGCGGATTTCTTCGATCCTGCGCTGTGGCAACGGCACAAGGATCATCTATTGAAAGGCGAATTGCCCGACTTTTTCCCGTACGACGACAGCGCGCGCTTCTGTATCCGCTATCCCGAACGATTTGCCAGCGCAGCGTTGAATGCCGTCCCCGCATCGCAATAACGACATCGGCCGGGCAATCGGTCGAGCAACCGCCCAGACGCATCATGAACACCAACTCACCTAACGCCGCCAATCCGCTCGCGCATCTGTTCGACAACAACGACGCATGGGTGGCCCGCAAGCTCGCAGAAGATCCCGAGTACTTCTCGCGCCTCGCTCATCAGCAGACGCCCGAATATCTGTGGATCGGCTGCTCCGATTCGCGTGTGCCGGCCAACCAGATCATCGGCCTGCCGCCTGGCGAAGTGTTCGTACACAGAAACATCGCCAACGTCGTGGTGCACACCGATCTGAACTGCCTCTCGGTGATCCAGTTCGCCGTCGATCTGCTGAAGGTCAAGCACATCATGGTGGTCGGCCACTACGGCTGCTCGGGCGTCGCGGCGGCGCTGCACGGCCGCCGCGTGGGCCTCGCGGACAACTGGCTGCATCACGTACAGGACGTGCGCACCAAGCACGCGGCGCTGATCGAGGAATGGCCGATCGGCGAAGCGCGTCACCGGCGTCTGGTCGAACTGAACACGATCGAACAGGTGATGAACGTGTGCCGCACCACCATCGTCAACGATGCGTGGGCACGCGGCCAGGAATTGACCGTGCACGGCTGGGTCTATGGCGTGCACGACGGCAAGGTGCGCAGCCTCGGCATGACCATCGGCAATGCCGACGTGCTGGAGGCAACGTATAAGGCGTGCGTGGCGGCCGTCTCGGCCAGCCGCGCGCATCATGCGGACAACGACATGGTTGCAGCCGATGCGGCTCAGCTCGGCGACGTGCCGGCCATCGTCGAAGGTGTGATCAAGGAGCTAAAACATGAGTGAGACAACCATGAACCCAACCCAGGCTGATCCGATTGTTATCGTGGGCGTGGCCCGCACGCCCATGGCGGCATTTCAGGGCGATTTCGCCACGCTGAGCGCACCGCAATTGGGCTCGGTTGCGATTGAAGCCGCCGTGCAGCGCGCAGGACTTAAGCCCGAACAGGTCGACGAAGTGGTGATGGGCTGCGTGCTGCCCGCCGGCCTTGGCCAGGCGCCCGCGCGCCAGGCCGCGCTCGGCGCCGGCTTGCCGCTCGCCACCGGCAGCACCACGGTGAACAAGATGTGCGGCTCCGGCATGCGCGCGGCAATGTTCGCGCACGACATGCTCGCCGCGGGCTCGGTCGACGTGATCGTCGCGGGCGGCATGGAGAGCATGACAAACGCCCCCTACCTGCTGCCCAAGGCACGCGGCGGCATGCGCATGGGCCACAGCCAGGTGATCGATCACATGTTCTACGACGGCCTCGAAGACGCCTATGAAAAAGGCCGTCTGATGGGCACCTTTGCCGAAGAATGCGCGGCATCGTTCGACTTCACGCGCGAGGCGCAGGACGCGTTCGCCGTGGAATCGCTCAGCCGGGCGAAGCGCGCCAACGAAGACGGCTCGTTCAGCTGGGAAATCGCGCCGGTGAAAGTGGCGGGCCGCAAGGGCGACGTCACCATCGATCACGACGAGCAGCCGTTCAAGGCGAATCTCGACAAGATTCCCACGCTCAAGCCCGCCTTCAGCAAAACCGGCACGGTGACGGCGGCGAACTCGTCGTCGATTTCCGACGGTGCCGCGGCGCTGGTCATGATGCGCGAATCGACCGCAAAGCGTCTCGGCGTCGCGCCGATTGCGCGCGTGGTCGGCCACTCGACCTTCGCGCAGGAGCCGGCGAAGTTCACCACCGCGCCGGTCGGCGCGATTCGCAAGCTGTTCGAGAAGAACGGCTGGCGCGCCGACGAAGTCGATCTGTATGAGGTCAACGAAGCATTCGCCGTCGTGACGATGGCCGCCATGAAGGAACACCACCTGCCGCACGAGAAGGTCAACGTGAATGGCGGCGCTTGCGCGCTTGGCCATCCGATCGGCGCATCGGGCGCGCGGATTCTCGGCACGCTGATCGGCGCGCTGAAGAATCGCGGCCTGAAACGCGGCGTTGCCACGCTTTGCATCGGCGGCGGCGAAGCAACGGCGATGGGCATCGAACTGGTTTAACGCGTGGTACTTGCGCACTAAAGGCTTGAGGTATTCGATGAAGACAGTGCTGATCGTCGGTGCGTCGCGTGGCATCGGCCAGGAGTTTGTACGGCAGTACCGCAAGAGCGGCTGGCGGGTGCTCGCCACCGCGCGCGACGGCGCCGCGCTCGACGCGTTGCGCGAACTCGGCGCGGAAACTTTTTCCGTCGACGTGAGCGCGCCCGAGGAAATCGCCGCGCTCGGCTGGAAGCTCGACGGCGAACGGCTCGATGCGGCGATCCTCGTATCGGGCGTGTACGGTCCGCGCACCGAAGGCATCGAAACGATCACTGCCGAAGACTTCGACCACGTCATGCACACCAACGTGCGCGGACCGATGCAACTGATGCCGATCCTGCTACCGCTCGTCGAGAACGCCGGCGGCGTGTTTGCGGTGATTTCGAGCAAGATGGGCAGCATCGGCGATGCGAACGGCACGACCGGCTGGCTCTATCGCGCGAGCAAGGCAGCGCTGAACGACGCGCTGAAGCTGGCGTCGCTGGAAGCGCGGCGCGCCACCTGCATTTCACTGCATCCGGGCTGGGTGCGCACCGACATGGGCGGCGCCCAGGCGGCGATCGATCCCGCGCGCAGCGTCGCTGGCATGCGTGAAGTGCCCGCGCAGGCCGCGGCCGCGCCCGAAGCGTTCAACGGCCGCTTCTATCAATACGACGGCACGCTGCTCGAATGGTAAGGATACCGATGAAAAAACGCATGAGGAGACTGAACCATGGTGCTTGATGAGCATCACCTGATGGTCCGCGACGCGCTGCGCACCTTCGTGCGCGAAGCGGTCACACCGAACGCCGCGACGTGGGACCGCGAGCGCACTTTTCCGAAAGACGTGCACCGGCAACTCGCCGAACTCGGCGCGTATGGGGTGCTGGTGCCCGAAGCGTATGGCGGCGCCGGCATGGATGCGGTGGCGCTCGCCCTGATCCTCGAAGAAATCGCCGCTGGTGACGGCGGCACGTCGACCGCCATCTCCGTCAACAACTGCCCGGTTTGCAGCATTCTGCTGACCTATGGCAACGACGCGCAAAAACGCGACTGGCTGACACCGCTCGCGCGCGGCGAGATGCTTGGCGCGTTTTGCCTGACGGAGCCGCAAGCGGGGTCCGACGCCTCCGCGCTCCGCACCACCGCGACTCGCGACGGCGACGCGTACGTGTTGAACGGCGTCAAGCAGTTCATCACGAGCGGCAAGAACGGCAACGTTGCGATCGTGATGGCCGTGACCGACAAGGCGGCCGGCAAGCGCGGCATTAGCGCGTTTATCGTGCCCACCGATACCCCAGGTTACGTGGTCGCGCGCGTTGAAGACAAGCTCGGACAGCATTCGTCGGATACGGCCCAAATTATTTTCGAAGACTGCCGCGTGCCGGCCGCGAACCGGATCGGCGCCGAAGGCGAAGGCTATCGGATCGCGCTGTCGGGGCTCGAAGGCGGGCGCATCGGGATCGCGGCGCAAAGCGTCGGCATGGCGCGCGCCGCGTTCGAGGCGGCGTTGAGTTATGCCAGGGAGCGCGAAAGTTTCGGCGAGCCGCTCTTTTCGCACCAGGCCGTGCAATTCCGCCTCGCCGACATGGCGACGCAGCTTGAGGCGGCACGCCAGCTGATCTGGCACGCGGCCTCGCTGAAAGACGCCGGCCAGCCGTGCCTCACCGAAGCCGCCATGGCCAAGCTGTTCGCCTCCGAAGCGGCCGAGCGCATCTGCTCGGCCGCCTTACAGATTCATGGCGGCTATGGCTATCTCAGCGATTTCCCGGTCGAGCGGATTTACCGCGATGTGCGCGTGTGCCAGATCTACGAAGGCACCAGCGACATCCAGAAAATCCTGATCGCGCGCGGCCTCAACTGAAAATCTGATGAGCAAGCAATTGTTGTCAATGCAACGGCCCGTCGATTGCCCCTGCGGCGGCGCCGCGCCCGATCAGCGCAGTGGCGCCAAAGCGCCCCGCTTCACGCAGTGCTGCGGCCGCTATATCGACGGCGGCGAAGCGGCGCCACGAGCCCTGGAACTGATGCGCTCGCGTTACAGCGCGTATGTTGTGGGTGCAACGGACTATCTGCGCGCCACCTGGGCGCCGCACACCTGTCCCGCCGATCTCGACGCGAACCCCGACGCACCGGACGCGCCGCGTTGGCTCGGACTGCAGATCAAGGCGTTCGCCGAAACCGGCGCCGATCACGCGACGGTCGAATTCGTCGCACGTTACAAGGTAGGCGGCCGCGCGCACCGGCTGCACGAACTGAGCCGCTTCGTGCGCGGCGAAGACGGCCGCTGGCGCTATATCGACGGAGACGTCAGCGAATAGCGCCCTTTCATACGCCTACATAAAGTCGCGGCGGCAATCCGTTGTGCTTACATATGGCCCTGATAGCAGGGCCATTTTTTCGTGTTGGCTCGATGCCACACCGTCCACACTGCCCCTCATTGATTCTTCGCGGCCGCTACCGGAGAGCCCCGTATGACGCGGCTGCGGCCAGCCGATTCATATTTGGTCATTATTTGTCGGGTTCTCCTTGATTGCACAAAACAAAATTGTCGTGCCAGGATGAGGCCGTAGCTTCATGACGTCACATTGCGAGAGCAGGTCCATACCGGCTCCGCAAAATGCGCAGAAGCCTTGCCGGGCACCCGACAAAGTGGGGCCGGCAGCGGTTTCAGGCAGCAGGTGTGGCGCTCATCATCGGCGCGTGGGGTCGCGTCGGCCGTTTGGGTTCATCCCGTGCGATCTCGATTAGCGTGCGTGCGCATAGCGCACACCGTACGCGAGTGTGTTTTTGTTTGTCGAAAACGTGGCCGAAAGGCAAATGTCAGCAACGATTTCGATGGGCGGGCACTCCGGTGTTCAGGACAGTTTTTTAAGCAGGTGCGTGAATGGTGTTCAGCAAGGCTCTGATGAAGTGTGCGGTGATCTGTGCAGCGGCGACGTGCGCTGTCGCACCCGCGCACGCCGACCCGCTCGGCGACACCCAGGCCGGACCGCTGACTCGCGCACACGTGCCGCGTATTGCGCTCGACGACGACGTCTATCTTCCCGCCGCAGGGCTTAACGAACAGGTCATCCGCGTGCCGGTCGACGCTGCCGGCACGATCACGCTCGAAACGACGATTTACAAACCGGACGGCGCGGGTCCGTTTCCGATGATCGTGTTCAACCACGGCAAGATCCCTGGCGATCCGCATATGCAGGAACGCAGCGACCCGCTGCCGTTGGCGCGTGAATTCGTGCGCCGCGGCTACGTGGTCGTGGCGCCGAACCGTCAGGGTTTCGGCCATTCGGACGGCGAGTATCAGCAGGATGGTTGCGACGTCGAGAAGAACGGCATCGGCCAGGCAGGCGATGTCGCGGCGACGATCGACTACATGTCGAAGCAGCCTTACGTGGACGCCACGCATATCGTGGTGGCCGGCACCTCGCACGGCGGCCTCGCCACGATGGCATACGGCGCGCAAGCCGCGGCGGGCGTGCGGGCGCTGATCAATTTCTCGGGTGGCTTGCGGCAGGACGCCTGCAGCGACTGGCAAGGCAACCTGATCCACGCGTTCGGCGCTTACGGCGAGAAGACCAAGGTGCCGTCGCTGTGGATGTACGGCGATAACGATTCCGTCTGGAACGCGAAGCTCGTGACGGGCATGTACGCCGCTTATGGCGCGCACGGCGCGAGCGCGAAGATGGTGGATTTCGGCAGCTACAAGAACGATGCACACCGGCTGGTTGGCGACCGCGACGGCGTGCGGGTATGGTGGCCGGCTGTCGAGGCGTTCCTGGCGCAGGCTGGGATGCCGACGGGTGTGCAGTATCGGGTGTCTGATCCTTCCATGCCGAAGGCTAGCGGGTTTGCCGCGGTGGATGCGGTGGATGCCGTGCCTTTTGTCGATGAAGCCGGGCGTAATGGGTATCGGAATTTTTTGCATCAGTATCCTAGTCGGGCTTTTGCTGTGTCGGATTCGGGGGCCTGGTCGTGGGCTGAAGGTGGGGATGATCCGATGTCTGTGGCCGTTGCTAATTGTCAGAAGCAGAGTTCGGCGCCTTGCCGGTTGTATGCCGTGAATAATTCTGTTGTTTGGGGGGATGGGGGGTCTCAGACTGCTCAAGGTGATGGTCAGGGGGCTTCTTCTGCTGACGGCGTTGAGGGGCGGCGGGCTATTGCTAGTCGTGAGTGATCTTTAGGTTTTTTTGTCTGCGCGACGCTTTTGGTTGTGCTCTTTCGGCGTTGGCCTTTCCTTGTATTCACGGTGGTCTATTTGCCTTTCCCCTGTGCGGGGCGGCCCCTACTCTCTTTGCATCCCTCTACACAAGTTGCCGTCGTACCACCCTGGCCCGGTCTCTTGATCACTTCGCACTCCTCCTACTCGTCGCGCTGTGCTGACTCTGCTGTTCGCCGCGTGCTTCCCTCGCACTGCTCTACGACCAGTACCATCGTCACGATGAC
>NZ_LXKA01000066.1 GCF_001645125.1 Paraburkholderia ginsengiterrae
CGGCAGCACCACGCGGCCAAACGTCAGCCAGCGCGACGCGCCGAGGCACCCGGCGGCTTCCTCCTGTTCGCGCCCGAACTCTTCGAGCTCCCGCTGCCCCGTACGCCCCACGACCGGCAAGCCGATCCACGACAGCGCCACCAGCACGCCTGCCCGTCTGAATGCGACCGCCACGCCGCGCGCATCGTGGCACACCCCCAACGACCCGTTGCCCGCCTATCCAGCGCCCACCGAAAGTCCCCCGACCCTACAGGCCCGCCCCAAAGACACACGTCGCCCCCCCCCGCCCCGCGTCTGCGCCCCACGCATCCTCGGCGTCGTTTGCGGCCCTCGCCGCGTCGGACCCCTTCCATTTTGCGCATGCCCGGACCTCCCGGCGCTCTGCCTCGCCGCTCCCGCTCCCCGTCGGCCTTCCCGGCCCGGTGCCTCCCGCGCCGTCGCCCGCGCTTCTCCCCGCCGCCCTCGTCCGCGCCCTCGGCCCACCTTTCCCCCCCCACCCGGGCGCGCATCCCCGACTCCTCCCCGCTTCTCGCCCTCTGCTCGCCA
>NZ_LXKA01000067.1 GCF_001645125.1 Paraburkholderia ginsengiterrae
GAGTAGAAAGAGCGGGACAAAGAGGACAGGGCGAAGAGAACGAGGAGGAAGCTAGGAGGGGGCGTGCAAAGGAGAGAGGCTAGAAAGGCGGCGACAAGGAAAGAGAAAGAGGAGGAACCATCGAAGAGAGACGCGGTGGAAGAACGTAGCAAGATAAGGGCAGCGGAAAGAAGGGTGGTAAGGAAGCGAGGGGAAAGAGGCGTCGATGGAAAGACGGTGGAAAAAGGAGCGGACTGGAAGAAGATGCACAGGAGAAGCGTGAAGGGGGAGCAGTGCGAGCAGGGGCGGGTGGGCGTGCGGGGAGTGCGGTGGGCGGGCAAGGGGGGGGGGGTGGGAGGTGCCGAGCGAACAGACAACCGGATGGGGTAGCAGCGAGCGTTCGCACGGGACGGGGAGGGGTGGAAGCGCGGGGACGATGAGGGGGCGGGGGCGATCAGTCAACAGGGGATGGGGGTGGGAGAGCATCGGGAGGAGGCGGGGAATGGCCCGGCCTAGCGCGGGAGTCGGGGTGGAGGCTTGACGCCGAGGGGGTAGCCGCAGGGTG
>NZ_LXKA01000068.1 GCF_001645125.1 Paraburkholderia ginsengiterrae
CGCAGGCAGGGAGGAGTTGCCAGATCCGGCTCGACGAGCCGGTTGATCGGTGTGCGAGACGAGCGTCCAGACGAGGGTCCGTGCACCTCGGGACGCGTGCGCAGATGCTGGGGCGCAGGGTTCTTGATGCCCTGGAACTGCTGGCTATGCGAGAAGGAAGGGGCGTCGTCGGCAAATGCGATTTCGTTTGCCATCGTCTATGACCGCTTGTAAGTGGTGGGAATGAAGCGCTTGAGCGAACCGAGCGCCGCTTTGCCGCGAGTTTGCGCGGCCGCGCAAACTCGCGGCAAAGCGGCGCTCGGTTCGCTCAAGCGCTTCATTCCCACCACTTACAAGCGGTCATAGACGATGGCAAACGAAATCGCATTTGCCGACGACGCCCCTTCCTTCTCGCATAGCCAGCAGTTCCAGGGCATCAAGAACCCTGCGCCCCAGCATCTGCGCACGCGTCCCGAGGTGCACGGACCCTCGTCTGGACGCTCGTCTCGCACACCGATCAACCGGCTCGTCGAGCCGGATCTGGCAACTCCTCCCTGCCTGCG
>NZ_LXKA01000069.1 GCF_001645125.1 Paraburkholderia ginsengiterrae
GCTCAACCTCAAGCACGCCGTGGCGCACGAAATCGCCGCGACGCACTCGCTGACGCTCGCCTATATCGGTGCCGAACCCGTGCCGCTGACGCCGCCGGCGCTCTCCGCCGCCACGGCTGCCCCCGTCGGACCCGCGTCCGCTACGCCCCCCCCGGTTACCGCCGCGACGCCCCCGCAAACCCCGGTCCAGATGCACTTCTGCCACCTGGTGCTGCAGCCGCGCCGCGTGACCTCCACCGCCCACTTCATCAACCCGAATTACACGACGGACCTGCTCAGCATTCAGCGCACGGTCGCCGCGTTCGGCACGCCATCCACCACGCCCGCCCCGGCCGTCGTCCCGGCACCACTCGCAGCCCACCGCCCCGCCTCCCACTACCCCCTCCACCCGACCAGCGACCCCCTACACGCCAGCCAACAAACCCTCCATAACCCTCTCCATCCACCTCTCTTCCCCCCGCGACACGCGCGCCGGCACTCTCCCACCATATCCACGCCGCCCGCCCGTCCTCTGGGCCCTCGCGCACCGCGCCAATCGGG
>NZ_LXKA01000070.1 GCF_001645125.1 Paraburkholderia ginsengiterrae
TCACCGTATGGTTCTCCGCGACGATCACCATGCGGCCCGTGCGCTTCGCTTCGCGCAGTATCGTGCCCGTATCGAGCGGCTTGCTGGTCGGAACCTGCAGCACGCCGATGCTGATGTTGTCTCCTGCCAGTTCACCCGCGACCTCCAGCTACTGCATCGTCATTCTTCCGGCCGCGCCTAGCAGTACGTCGTTGCCGTCGCTCCGCACCTCGGCTTTGCTGAGCTCGACGAGGTTGACGGTTTCGTCTGCCCCGGCGTTCTGTTCGCCCCTCACGACGCCCGCCATCCCTCTCTGCCTGCGCGCTGCCCGCTGCTCGCGGCCCGGCCTCTGCGCACACCCCGCCCCCTCAGCCTCTCCTACCCAGCGTCATTCCCGCGTCATCCCTGCCCGGCCAGCCCCGCCGCTCTCGCTCAGTCCCTCCACACCCTCCCACTCCGTGTGCCCACTGCCCGCCTTCTGCACCTCCTGCTCGCGCGCCCCCGTCACCTCCCACGCTCTCCCGTCGCCTCCCTCACCCTGCTCCTCGACCTCCCCCAT
>NZ_LXKA01000071.1 GCF_001645125.1 Paraburkholderia ginsengiterrae
GGGGGGGGTGACGGGGGAGGGTCAGCGCGGGAGTGGCGGCGGAGCGTGAGGCGAGTGACGATGGGGGGGCGTTGGGTAGCGCGGATGGGGGGGGCGTGTGGGGCGTAGAGGGGGCGCGCGGACCGCGCGGCAGCGTGGGGAAGCAGCGTCAACGCGCTGACGTAGGGGTCGTTGCGGGGGGCGATCGGTGGTGGCAGAAGTTGGGAAGCGGGCTGGTGGTGAGACTCGCGGGGTGGGGCACGAGCAATGGGGGCCCGGATGATCGCGCACGGAGGGAGCGCGGGGTCGAGCAGCAGATCGCGGTCTTGTGCCGCTTGGACGCTTTGAGCGGAGGGGCCTGCGTGCGGCAGCGGGCCTTCCGTGTGCAGTGTGACGAGCGCGTGCGGCGGGTCGTTCAGATGGGCGTGCACATTGCTCACCAGCGGTTTCACAGCGGGATCGGCGGTCGTGCGCTCACTGGTTTGCAGCGCGGGGGCCGCGCAAAAATTCGTCGCGGCCTGGGCCTGCTGCAGCGGCAGCAGCACGGCGGCGCCGGCAT
>NZ_LXKA01000072.1 GCF_001645125.1 Paraburkholderia ginsengiterrae
CAGGCTCAGTACTACTACTCGTTTTCGCGCGGCCTCATACCCGGTTTGACTTTTCAAAGCTCGTCCCGCAATGGCATCCGCGGTGCGTATCCGATCTTCCAGAACTACTACGCGCGTCGCATCGGCGCTGCGCGCGGCCACGAGCCGGGCTCGCCCCGCCCCCCTGCCCCCCCACCCCTCCCCCACTTCCTGCCCCGCTCACCACCGCCGCACACCATCACCACCGGCTCCACCCCCGCAGCCGCCCCCTGCCCCCCCCCCCGCAACTGCTCGCCGTTCGCGACCTCATGCGCGTGCTCGCCCCGTGCGCCGCGCCTTCCGGCAACACCGTACAGCTGCCCACTCCTCCCCATATCCTGCTCGTGCCGCCAGAAAGCCATCCCCACCGCGCGCGCCCCATCACTGATAACCTGCCTCGACACCAGCTCCACGCGGTCTCCCACCTCAGCGACCACCCCTCCCCCACGAGCTTCCACGTCTGCATCCTCCATCTCTACCTCCGCTTACTCTCCGACCTGACCTGCATACACTCACACCA
>NZ_LXKA01000073.1 GCF_001645125.1 Paraburkholderia ginsengiterrae
GACCGATGGTCGATGCGCGCTACGCCGCCTAAGCTGCATTACGCGCAGTGGGCATGGCCGTAGCACGCCTGCGTAGCCATCGCGGCACGCGTCCACTCGGTGCGCTTCAACCCTTGAGGCCGCCCTGGCGGAACCGACTGAAAAGCACCCGTGCGAATGGGAGGTCGACCGGTCATGAGTGCGCTGCGCGTCGGGACACAATCGCTTTCGACGTTGTAGTTGGGCAGGCGCATGCCGCTTTGAGCCAGAGCGTCGATGCGTGGCGTCGCGACGCCACGCATCGACGCTCTGGCTCAAAGCGGCATGCGCCTGCCCAACTACAACGTCGAAAGCGATTGTGTCCCGACGCGCAGCGCACTCATGACCGGTCGACCTCCCATTCGCACGGGTGCTTTTCAGTCGGTTCCGCCAGGGCGGCCTCAAGGGTTGAAGCGCACCGAGTGGACGCGTGCCGCGATGGCTACGCAGGCGTGCTACGGCCATGCCCACTGCGCGTAATGCAGCTTAGGCGGCGTAGCGCGCATCGACCATCGGTC
>NZ_LXKA01000074.1 GCF_001645125.1 Paraburkholderia ginsengiterrae
GGATGGGCTTGTCGGAGAGGTGAGGAGAGGAGCGATGGTGGTTGTGTGTGACGGGTGGGTCAGGCGTGTGGGGATGCTGCAGCGGGGTGGCGGGATTCACCGTGCGGTTGACCTGGGTGTGGTGGAACACGTTCGGAGGTGCGTCGAGGGGGAGCTAGGGCTGGTTGCGCTGGGTGACGGGGAGTTGGTTCTGCGCGTCGCGCCGGCAGTCCCGATGTTAGATCAATTCGTCGAAGATGTGGGTGACGGAGTTGACCTCGGCGATGGGCGGGCGCAAATAGTCACGCGTTGAGTACTGGTACTCGCGGATGGGTACATGCGCGGCGTCCGTCAGGGACGAGCTGGAAAGGATGGAGCGACAAGCGCCCGACGTCTCGTGGATCGGCAGATGGCTCGGGTGGGACAGATCACGCGGACCAGCATGCGAGAGCGCGAGTCCCGCGCGACTGCGCGACTGGGGCTGGAACTGGAGTCGCAAACGAGCTTAGTGAAAAAGATAGAGCAGCTTCTTCTTGATCTTCGGCGGAGACGGGAGT
>NZ_LXKA01000075.1 GCF_001645125.1 Paraburkholderia ginsengiterrae
GTGAGTGGAGAGGGAGAGTGAGAGGCGAAATGCAGGGTGAGCGGGGAGGCAGTGCGGGTGAGGCAGAGCGCGGCGACGGATACGGAGCGGGGGCGAGATTTGCAGTCAGCCGAGGGTGGGGAGTCCGGGGGGGGTGGGTCGGGTGTGTCGGTGGTGGGGGAAGACGGCGCCGAGGTCGCGGTGGGAAGGATGGGGGGACAGAGCGCGGAGGACCGGGGAGGGGGGCGTCGGGCGATGCAGACGATCCTGGGAGGCGGCGGGGGAACAGCGGGCCCGCGGGGCGCCGCAACGGGCGTGTGTAGGGGCCCGGGGGGCGCGCGAGGTCGGCGGGGGTGGGCGGGGAGACGTCCGGCCCGGAGGCGAACAGGATCGGGCAAGCACGATCGATTACGGCAACGCCTTCGGCTTCCTTCGAGTTGGATTTTTCCGCGGACGGTGGCATGGATTGCGTCACCTAAAGGTAAGCAGAAATTTTACGCCATGACGCCGGGCTGGCATACCCGCCGCGTACGCGCCGCCGCCCCCCTTCAAAAC
>NZ_LXKA01000087.1 GCF_001645125.1 Paraburkholderia ginsengiterrae
TCGCGCTGGCGTGACGGCGTTGGTTTGTGGGTGGTGGTTTGGTGCGGCGAGTGGTGTGTCGGCGGGGGGATGGCGGCGAGTCTTGTCTATGGAGGCCTGGACGCGGTCGGTGGGACAGTGTGCGGCAGCTGCTTGCGGAGCGCGGGTAATTGCGCTTGCGACGAAAGGCATGGCAGGCGTGCGCACGCGCCAGATGGAAGCGACCAGCGCGGGCGCGTGGGCGGGCGGCCGCTTGAACCATTTTCGTCTCAATGATTCGCCGGCCACCTCGGTACTTGCCGCGCCCTTCTGGTTGCTTAGTGTTGAGCGACGGCGGCTTGTTGCGCGGCATCGATTTTCGGCGCCGCTGTATTTTCCGGCGACGGTTTTTTGCGCAGGGACGCGTTTGCGGTGGCTTCGGATGCCTTTGCTCGCTGCGATGCCTCCGCCAGTAGATTTGCCGCATGGCGTGCCGTGATGCGGCTTTGCGAAACACCTTTCGCGTCGAGTGCGATCACCTGGTACAGCTCACGGTCGCATTCGAGGTCCCGCTGATACTGCTCCATCGTGTCCACCAGCAACTCAAGAAGCGTCTGACGACGCCGCCGTTCATCGCTTGTAATTGCAGGATTCCTACATATTGAAGACGCGAATGTGATCAAGGTATCCAGTTGACCCACCTGCCGGTCGCAGAGATCGAATGCCGACAGGGCAAGCTTTTCGTACTGAAGTGCGTCGACCGGCGGACGTGAAGCTGGTTGATTTTTGATGGACTTGCTCATGGTGCGATCTCCTGTTGCTTACATGGATCGCCCGACACTCGCTTGGGAAGGGGGTGAGCGGGCACGAAGCGGGTTAGCAGACCGGGACACAAACAAACCGGCGAGCCTTGCGGCTCCCCACCACGGCCCGCCCATTGAAATATAGACGTGCAGAGGTAGACGCACGACCCGCCTGGGCGGGTGTGCGGTTTGCGTCGCAGGCTGCTAAACCTGGCCATCAGGTGTTTCCCGACGACTCGATAATTATAAATCAGGCGAACCGCATTGCCTTCAATCATCTAGTCAAAATGTGTGACTTGGCCGAAGAGATAAGGGGAGATAGGACAAAGAACATTGATGCTTGGCTGTTTCGGTCAATTGCAAACCATGTCCTACGACGCGTCCAGAAAAGGATTCCTTACTAAATAACGCAAGGACCACCGCCGCGTTGGTCCGCGAGCGCGTGAAGCGAGAGTAACGGCAACATGATCGGACTCCAGTCAATGAAGGACAGGCGAGCCGTATGTCGAAGATCGGATTGGCAAGCGGACTCCCGCGAAATACGCGCGATTCACGCGCACTATCTCGCGTTCGACGACTGCGCCTACTGTGCGATTGCATGGACACGATAGGGCTGCGGCCCAGCGCAGGCACTCCGATTCTTGCTTTTTCGTTGCGGCGAACGCAGTCAGCCTATCGAGTATTGCAGCAAGAAACGGGGGGCACCCGGCCGCTTGCGCCCATATCGTTGAGGCAGAGGGAAGCAATAGCGTTTCTCTCTTCCAACTTCAGTCAACGAGGAATTCACCATGTCCAAGGAAGATGACAACAAGGCCGTCGTGGGCCGCTGGTTCACCGATTTCTGGGGCAAGACATGCAATCTCAACATCGTCGACGAACTTGCTGCGCCAGACATGCTGCTTCAATACTCGCTGCACGAACCACGGCGCGGCCGCGAGGACATCAAGGCATTCATGTCCGATTTCCGTGAAGCGTTCCCGGACCTCAACTTCTGGGGCGCCGCTGATCTGATCGCCGAGGGAGACTATGTCGTTGGCCGCTGGGAAGGTGGCGGCACGCATACCGGTCCGGCGTTCAGCGATTTCCTCATCGGATCCTTGCCCGCCGGGACCGGCCGGACGATGCGCTTCACCGGCACGACCGTGCTTCGGTTGAAGGACGGCAAGATCGTTGAAGAGATCGGACTGGACGACGGCGTGACCGCGCTGCAACAACTTGGACTCCTCAAGGCAGCGTAATCGAAGGCGGAGCGCTGACGCATTCTCCTCCCCGATCGATTCATTGTGAGGTATCTTGATGCCAGTACCGTCATCATCATCGAAAGGGGGCTCTTGCCGTGTCTTCCGTTCGTGTCGTCGTTCTGACGGTACTGTCGATGGTTGCCTTCGCAGCGAACTCGCTACTGTGCCGCGTCGCCCTAAGGGGCACGGGAATCGACGCGGTAACTTTCACGTCGGTTCGCATCGTATCCGGCGCTTTCATGCTGTTGCTCGTAGTGTGGATTCAGGGCGGCCGGGTCCGGCATGCCGGTAACTGGCTCTCTGCACTCGCTCTTTTCGTCTACGCTGCCGGCTTCTCGTTTGCCTATCTCAGCTTGCCCGCATCCACTGGGGCATTGCTGCTCTTCGCCGCGGTTCAGGCCACCATGATCGGATACAGCGTCCGCATCGGCGAGAGACTATCCATGCTGCAATGCACTGGGCTCGTTTGTGCGCTGGCGGGACTCGTCGGCCTGTTGCTTCCCGGTCTTTCCGCGCCGCCGCCAGGCGGCGCTGCCCTGATGCTTGCCGCCGGCATGGCCTGGGGCATCTATTCGCTGCGCGGCAAAGGCGCGAAAAATCCGACGATGGAGACAGCCGGCAACTTCGCGCGCGCGGTGCCTTTCGCCGCCGTGCTCAGCGTAATCACGCACACGCATGCCGCGCTCGATTGGCCAGGCCTCGTGTACGCGATCGCGTCCGGGGCTGTCACTTCCGGCATCGGTTATGCCCTTTGGTATGCCACATTGCCGCAATTGAAAGTCGCTAATGCTGCAACGGTGCAACTGAGCGTACCGGTGATCGCCGCCATAGGCGCTACTGTTTTCCTTGACGAGAGTCTCACGCCCAGAATCGTGCTTGCGTCGGCGGCAATCCTCGGAGGAGTCGCCATCGTCGTGCTCAACGGCCGGCGGCCCGCCGCCAGTCCGCAGTACGGCGTGAAGCAGTAAACGGGCCGAGGCGTTCCCAAGCTACGCCTGCTCAGTACTCGCGCGGTGACACTGATCGTTCGACCTCGGACGCCGGCGAGGAGGCTGAGCGCGCAGGCCTTCGATTTGTCCGCCAGACTCGCCAGGCGATTGCAGGGCTGAGCAGCGAAAGCGGCGGGTTGGTCAGGTTCACCACCTTGAGAAACGCGGTCGCCAGCGCGCCGTCGTGTGCAGCAGCAAGATGAAACTGGCCGATATACCAGTTGATGAAGCGCAGCATCGGCGGTCGGGCGCCCTCGATTTGCGGATGACGCAGGTCGTTGCCAACCGCGATGTCCCATGGAATGTCGGCAATCTTCGCGACCGCTCCGAAGAACCGGCGTGCAAGCTCTCGCGAACCCGCGCGCAGGCACTCCTGCAGAGTCAACGCCTCAAGTGCCGCGACCGTCATCCCCTGCCCGTAGATAGGGTTGAAGGAGCAGATCGCGTCCCCGAACACCAGGTAGTTCTCGGGAAAGCGCGCAAGCTTCTCGTACCGCCGGCGCAAGTTGGAGACGAAGCGATAGCGCCTGTAACTGGTTAGCGGTTCAGCTATCGCGACAACGTCGTGAATATCCATGGTCGGCAGCGTTGCCAGATAGGCGAGAAAACCTTGATCGTCGTCGGGCGCGTCATCGCCAAGAAAGCCAACCGCGCTGACGATCCAACTGTCGTGTTCCTGAGCGAGCAGGGCGCCGCTGCGCCAGTTCGGCTCACTGCCAGCGATAACAATGCCGAGCTTGCCATCAAGGTCAGTTGCCCGGCGCCGGTAGGTGCGTGTCACGTAGCCGACGCCGATTTCGACCTTCTCGCTCGCCGGAGGTGCGTAGCCGAGCGCCTCAAGCCACGCAGCGCTGCACGAGCCACGGCCAGTTGCATCGACGACCAGGTCCGCATAGAGCGTCTCGTCCGCGTTGCCCTCGACACGCACGCGCACACCGGTAACGCTCCTGCAATCGGAGTCGCTGGCCAGACCCAGCACAGCGCAATTCTCAACGGCGCGCAGATTCGGCAACTTCAGGAGCCGTCGGCGCACATGGCCTTCGAGCACGGGGCGGCTCGCGAGCAGGCCCGTCAGATCGCTCCTCGCACGAGCCAGCGCAACGTTGCGGCCAATCCAGGTGACGTCGGCGGCGACATCGCCGCGCAGCCCGCCGCTTTGCGCGACCACCTCGTCGCTATACCCCGGGAAGAATTCCTCGAGCACCGCACAACCGCGCGCGAGAAGGCCGTGCGTGTGGCGCCCCTGCGGCACGCCCTTGCGCGGAATGTCCGCGGCCGGAAATACATCGCGTTCGAGCACGGTGACGGTGGTATAGAAGTCCGCCAGCGCACGGGCGGCCAGCAAGCCGCCCATGCTGGCGCCAACGACGATCGCATGCTCACCGAGGTTCTTCATGACAATTCTCCAGCTCAAATCGTCGAACTCGACGGCGCCGATCACTGGGCCTTCGAGGGTGATCAGCAACCCGTGCTGGTCAGCATCAGGCAATTTGTCAGCGGTCTCCCAGCATGACGGCAAATGCGTGATGCAGGCAATGACTCAATCGTCTGAATAAACTGCCCGCGCCAAACCAGGGCTTTCTGACCCCAGGAATAACCCGGCGTGTTCAACCGTTCAATCGTCAAGCGACCACGTCTTCGGACGTGTGCCTTTTACGCAGCGGTTTGAATGGATGGAGCACACGGACGTGCAGGCTGCCGCCGCCTCCGCGCGTCGAAATGTCGGCGTTACATGCAAGAGTGCATCATGGACAAACTATTTCGCTTTGGGGCATTACTCGTCTGTCTCGGTCTTTCTGCTCCCGCGTTCGCGCAAGAATATGACGATTCAGCGATGCAGGCCGACAGCGCCAATTGCCGCGCGGTCGCCGGGCAGGCGGACATCGACGGCTCGATGCAACAGATCATCGGGCGCGCGTGCCTGCAAAGTGACGGGACCTGGCAGTTCGAGCAGAATTCCGACGGCAGCGTGTTGTGGTATCCGGTTGCCGCCTACCCGTACCCTGACCCGTGGTGGTGGGGGCCGCCGATTTTCATCGGCGCGGGAGTGACTTTCATCTTCGTCGATCGTTTCCATCACTTCCACCACTTCCATCACTTCGATCATTTCCATCAACTGCCTCACGTCCACTTTGGCAATGCAGCCGGAGTCGGTGTCCACCGTGCGCCCCTCCCGAGCGGCGGAATGCAAGTGCCTGGTGGCACGCGTGGTTTCGGCGGTATGCAGCCGTCCGGTGGAATGCACGGCTTCGGCGGCATGCAGCCGTCCGGTGGAATGCACAGCTTCGGCGGCATGCAACGGCGCTAGATCGACCCGCGCAGCAATGCCATAGGGTAGGTCGTTTGCGCATGGATGGAATAGTCATGCGTGTTATTCGTTGCACGCCATTCGTTTTCATCCAGCCAGTTCAGTCATTGCGATCGCGCGACGCCGCGGGCGAAATACGCCCTGTCTTGCAGGAATAAACCTCGCGTCCTCTTCGTTTTCTGATCGTACAAACCTTTGGACAGAGCAAGGAGTACGGTCATGAAGTCTCTACTCGGCGTGTTCGGCGTCGTAGCCTGCGGCGCGGCCATCGCGACTCTCGTGTCATGCGGTGGCGGCTCCGGTTCGAACAATTCAAACCCGTTCGTTCCGTCGTCGTTCACTGTGACGGCCCTCGTGTCCGATGGAGTGGTGCCCGCCGCGCACACCGACACGAATCTGAAAAACCCTTGGGGCATCGTCTTCAATCCAAAAGGTTTTGTCTGGGTAGCGGACAACGGCACCAATCTCGCCACGCTGTATGACGGCAACGGCGTGCCGCAATCGCTGGTCGTCACGATACCTGCCGGCAAGAACGGTTCGGCGTCGCCCACGGGTATCGTCTTCAACGGCACTTCAAGCTTCACGGTCACGCAAAACGGCAAGTCCGGCGTCGCCGCATTCATCTTCACGGGCGAAGGCGGCACTATCACCGCGTGGGCGCCCACCGTCGGGCCGACTAACGCGTTCGTCATGTACGACGACGGCACGGGTGGCGCCGTATACAAGGGTCTCGCGCTCGCCTCGATAAACGGCAGCAACTTCCTTTACGCGACTGACTTCCATAACAGGAAGATCGACGTCTTCGATACCAACTTCGCCAAGGTCGCGCTGCCGGGCGCCTTCGTGGACCCGGCGATTCCGGCCGGCTTCGCGCCGTTCGGCATTCAGTTAATCGGCTCGAATCTGTTCGTCACTTACGCGATGCAGGACGCAGCCAAGCACGACGATGTCGCCGGCGCCGGACTTGGCATGGTCGATATATACGACACCGCCGGCAACCTGAAGCAGCACTTCGCGACCGGTGGCCCGCTGAATGCGCCCTGGGGCATGGCGCAGGCGCCCGGCAACTTCGGCTCGATGAGCGGAGCGATACTGATCGGCAATTTCGGCGACGGCAGGATCAACGCGTTCAATGCGGTGAACGGCCAGTCGATCGGAACGCTCAACGGCGCGAACAACACGCCGATCGTCGAGAACGGCTTGTGGGGCATCGCGTTCGGCAACAACCTCAGCAATCAGCCTTCCAATACGCTGTTCTTCGCGGCGGGCCCGAATAGCGAAGCCAATGGCCTCTATGGACGAATCGACGTGAATACAACGGCGAGTTCAGGCACGAACACCGGTGGTTCTGGTTCGAGCACGGGCACAAGCTCGGGAGGTGGCGTGGGTACTGGAATGGGCATGGGCATGTAGCGCTAGCCGCGGAGTGGATAACGGCCGTTCTCCAGGCGAGAGCGGCCGGCTTTTTGTGAACGACGACGCGCGCCTCAGATCTGGCGATGCCGTTCGTACGATACGACAGCGCAGTGATTCACGGATCGGACTGTTCCCTCACGAACCTGGCCTGGATCCTCATGTGCACATCGTCGCCGACGACAGAGGGCCATCTCGACAACCCGAACGCAGCCCGGCTGAAATGGCCGTCCGCGGAGAAGGCGAGCGTTTGGGGTGTGCGCGGCGGATCGCGCGGGGCTTCGTCAAACGTCACCGCAAGTTCGATGGAACGCGTCGTCGCCCGAATCGTCAGATCGCCCGTTAGCTGGCCAGTGTCAGTACCGGTGCGCACGAATCGGGTACTGACGAAGCGAATGGAAGGATAGTGGGCCACATCCAGCATGCCATTGCCTTCAACGATCCTAGCGACGAACGGTACGCTCGCTTCCAGACTGGTCGCGTCGATCGTCACCGTGATGCGGCCCGCGACAAAGCCCTGAAAACCGTCGAGCTCGGCACGCATGCGACTAAAGCGCATGGTGAGATTGGAGTGCCGGAAGTTCGCCACATTGAACTCGACACCTGAACGGTGCGAATCGAGCTGGTACTGTACTTGCGGCGCGGACGCGTCGATCGGGTCGGCGCCAACCGCGACCGCTGTGGACACGGCGCAGGCAAACGTCGCCGCGATCGCGATTGCCCATGTGTCGACGCGACGCATGGCCGTGCGTCGTCGATGAGTGGAACTGCTATCCCGCACGCTTTTGCCTCCATTTCCCCGGATGCGCGTCAGACTCGCTTAAACCCGATGCGGCTGCGAGATCGAGATCGTCGCGGAAATCCCCGGCCACCTTCACCCATAAACGATTGGCGCCGCGTTCTATTCCCGAGCCGCCTCGCTGAATCGAACCGAAATCGGGAACAGCCTTGCGGCTCGTGACATCTATCTCTGCAAGTGCAGAAAGGGCGCAATGCCCTCTTTGCGAACGGCGACCCGTGCGCCCATCCAGGAGACCAAGATGAAAAGCATCCGCTGGCTGTTGCTTGCCGCGCTCGCATTGGCGAGCGCTACCAGTTTGGCCCAAGGCTCAGGGCCGACCGATCCCCAAATTGCCGCTATCGTCGTTGCGGCGAACCAGGCCGATATCGATGCCGGCAAGCTTGCCGATTCGAAAACGCAGTCGAAGGACGTCAAGGCGTTCGCTGAGCGCATGGTCGCCGACCATACCAGCGTCAACCAGTCGGCCGTCAATCTCGTGCAGAAGCTCGGCGTCACGCCCGAGGCCAATCCGACCAGCGACAGCCTCAAGCAGGGCGGTGAGGCTAACATCGCGAATCTCAAGTCACTGCAAGGCGCACAGTTCGATCGCGCGTATATCGATCATGAAGTGACCTATCACGAACAGGTGCTCGACGCGCTTGACAAGACTCTGATCCCGAGTGCGAAAAACGCCGAACTGAAGGCGCTGCTCGTGAAAGTCAGGCCGGTGTTCGTCGCGCATCTGGATCACGCGAAGCACGTACAGGCATCTCTCGCGAAGATGCAATGAGCCGGCTGCGCGATGTCTCGCTAAGCGCCTGCGTAATTGCGTGCGTGGCCGGCGCCGGGCCGGCGGCCGCGCGTAACTGGGTCGTGACGATCGAGCAAATGCGCTTCGCGCCGTCCACTCTGACTGTGCATCGAGGGGACACCATTGTGTGGGTCAACAAGGACCTCGTTGCGCATACGGTGAGCACCGATGCAAAGGGCTTCGACTCCGGCAGCATTGCGCCCGAAGCATCCTGGCGATATGTTGTAAGCGGGCCCGGCCGTCAGCCGTACACGTGCCGGTTTCATCCAACGATGCATGGCACACTGATCGTCGAGCCTACACCGTGACCGAGCGAGGTGCCGCAATGGCCGACGTGTACTCCAGCGGATTGGCAGATCCCGATGCGGACATTGTGCACCGTGTCCAGGCGGGCGACCGCGCGGCCTTCGAGCTTTTGATGCGCCGCCACAACCGGCGCCTTTACCGGCTGGCGCGTGCCACGCTGCGCAATGACGCCGAAGCGGAAGATGCGTTACAGGATGCATATCTGAAGGCCTTCAGATCAATCGCCCAGTTTCGCGGCGACGCCGCGCTTTTTACGTGGCTCTCGCGCCTCGTGCTCAATGAATGTCTTGGCAGGATGCGCCGTGAGACACGCCGCCAGAAGGTGATTCCGATGCTGCCGGATTGTCCCGACGAGGAGCAGATGTCTTTCGAAATCGACGCGACGAATACCCGCGATGACTGCGCCCCCGACCAGTCGGCCGCCCGCGCAGAGATCCGGGCGCTTCTCGAACGCAAGCTCGATGCTCTGCCCGTGGGCTTTCGCACGGTGTTCGTGCTCAGATCGGTTGAGGAGCTGAGCATCGAAGAAACGGCGCAAAGCCTGGGCATTCCCGAAGCCACGGTGCGCAGCCGTCATTTCAGGGCGAGATCGATGTTGCGCGAATCGCTAGCGCAAGAACTCGACCGGCTGGGGCCGGAATTATTCGAATTCGGCGGCAAACATTGCGACCGCGTCGTCGCAGCCGTGCTTGAGCGGCTGCGACGATCTAGATGATCTGGAGTTCTATGCATTGTTTTGACGTGCCTGTCAGCAGGACCGCATGCGCGATTCACGGCGTCACTGCGAGCTCCGTGTGCATGCCTGCCGTGTAGTGCCCAGGCTTGTTGCAGATCAGCACGTAATGGCCGGGCGCGAGTTTGAATGACGCGTGCTTGCTCTTGCCCGGACCGATATCCTCGACTTCGCCCACCTTACTGAGCTTGTGCTCAGGCACCGTGCCCTTGCTGACGGGCAGCGCGCCATCCGAAAGATCCGTTTTGAGCACGACGAGTTCGTGCTCCATGTTGTTGTCCGCGGCATTCCTGACGTCGATCGTGACGCGGCCCGTCCTCACGTTATGAGTGTCGAGCTGGATCGAGTTCGATAACAAGGTGGCCTTGACGGTTTGCTGCGCCCAGCTGGCATGCGATGTCATGCCGAGTGCAGTTGCACCGATAAAGACAGCGATTCCGTAAGCGAGACGCATGGCAATCTCCTTTGCGTCAAAACATCGCGCCGCCGTTTCGTCGAGCGCGCAAACGCCCCTGCCTGAGCAACGGCATCAATTCTTCCAGCAGGGAGCGGCATGCCCAGTAAACGTACGCCGCGAGCGGCTTATTCCCGGATCAAATGACCCATCACGCGGCTTGACGAATTCAAGTCAAACCAACACACCACCACCGTCTATCACCACTGTTTGCCCAGTGGCAAACGCGTTATTCATCAGGTGTACATATGTTTGCGCGATCTCGTCGGCCTCCCCGATCCGGTGGACCAGCAACCGCGTGCCGACCTCGCGATACAACACCTCGCGCTCATCTTCCGGAATGTTCGACCACAGCGCAGTGCGCGCGAAACCCGGGCTGACAATATTGACCCGAATCGGCGCGAGTTCAACCGCGAGGGCACGGGTGAAGCCTTCCATCGCACTACAGATACTTGCCCCGGTCGTCCATCCTTTTTGCGGCCGTGCACCGGCGACCCCGCTCGTCAGCACAATCGATCCGCCTCGCCGGATATTCGGGGCCGCGGCCTTCACCGCTGCAATCGCGCCGAACACTCGCACCTCGAACGCCTTGCGCACCGCGTGCAGGTCCGTATTCGCCAGTTCGCCAATTTGCAGGCTGTCGCCGGCCGTATAGGCCAGATGATCGAAGTCGGCGATCCTGGTGAACAGTTCAGCAACCGAAGCGGCATCGTTCAAATCCGCAACATGGCCGACCGCACGCGAGCCCAGTTCCGCGACGGCCGCCTTAACCTTGTCTTCACGCGAAGACGCCACAACGACCATCGCCCCCTGCTCCACCGCGGCACGCGCGATGGCAAACCCGATACCTGACGTACCACCCAGCACTACCACTTTCTTGTCATGCAGATTCATGTTGATCCCCTGTCGATTGAGCCAAACGGCGTACGACAAAGTGTGATTGCGTAATCGGACTTGATAAACGATGATTTATTTATCGCACTCGCAAATGGATCTTATGAATGAACCGCTTTGTCAGCATGTCGATCTTCGTTCGGGTGGTCGAACGCGGCAGTTTTGCCGCCGCCGCCGAAGACAGCGGTATGACGGCGACGATGGTCGGCAATCATGTCCGCGCACTCGAACGTCTGCTTGGTACGCGTCTCCTCAACCGGACAACGCGGCGGCAGAGCCTGACTGAAATCGGCCGGGGCTACTACGAACAGTGCGTCAGCATTCTGGCCCAGGTCCAATCCGCGGAAATCGACGCGCGCGACATGCGCGCGCGGCCACGCGGACGCCTGCGGATCAGCGCGCCGGTCATCTTCGCGGCCTGCCGGCTCGCGCCGGCCATGAAGGTCTATCTCGAGCGCTATCCCGACGTGCAAGTGGAACTGGTGCTGAACGATCGCATCGTCGATCTCGCGGATGAAGGCTTCGACGCCGCGATCCGGGTCGGCGCCTTGCCCGATTCGAACCTGATCGCACGACCGCTGATGCCTTCATCGCGCATTGTCTGTGCCGCACCGGGTTATCTGGCGCGGTACGGAACACCGGCCACGCCTAAAGATCTGGAACAACATCATTGCCTCGCGTTCCGATTCAACAGCGGCGCCGAGCGCGACTGGAGCTTCACCCTTGCCGACGGTTCGCAACAGACGGTGCGCGTGCCTGGCCGGCTCGATATCAGCGAGGGCCATGCGTTGCGTGAAGCCGCGCTCACCGGCCTCGGCATTGCACGGCTGCCGGATATGATGCTGGAGCGCGACCTCGCCGCGGGAAAGTTGATCAGGTTGTTTGCCGATCTGCAGATGCCGACGTTTCCCGTGCACATCGTCTATATGCCCGAGCGCAAACAGACCGCGAAACTCGCGAGTTTCGTCGAGTTCGTGATTGGACAATTTGGTCCTGAGCGTCGATAACGCCCTCTGGTCAGAACGGCACGTTAAACGATACGATGCTTGTCTGTTCCGAAGCTGGCGCGCCATCGCGACACTTCCGTCTGCAACTCAACCGATCGACTGAGCATCTACCCTTGACTATCCATATCCGCCCCGCCACCGCAGCCGACGCTGCACTGATTCTTCGCTTCATCACGGAACTCGCGGTATATGAAAAAGCGGAGCACGAAGTCGTCGCAACCGTCAAAGACATCGAAACGAGCCTGTTCTCCACGGGTTCCAGCGCGACGGCGCTGATCTGCGAGATGAACGGCGAGCCGGTCGGTTTTTGCGTCTACTTTTTCTCGTATTCGACGTGGCTCGGCAAACAAGGGCTTTATCTGGAAGACCTGTACGTGTCGCCGGCATCGCGCGGCAGCGGTGCGGGCAAACAGATGCTGCGCCACCTTGCGCGAATTGCCTGCGAAACAGGTTGCGGCCGTTTCGAATGGAGCGTGCTCGACTGGAACGAACCGGCAATCGGTTTCTATGAATCGATCGGCGCGAGCGCGCAAAGCGAGTGGGTGCGTTATCGCTTGGCGGGAGACGCGCTTAAGGCGTTTGCCGAAGGCGACGCGTAAGCGACACTCGACTTGATACGCGCCCTGTTCGTGTGCAGCAAAAACCGCCTGCGTAGTCCGACGGCGGAACAGGTGTTCACCACTCGTCGCACTGCTGGAGCAGAAAGCGGGCAAATTTCTTCGAAGCAAGTAATCGCCCGCCAGCCTTCACTTGACCGCCATACTCTCCACCGGCTCCACCTCAAACGCTTCTCCGGTGGCAAAAAACGTCCCCCCAGCCACGTAGTGGCACGTGCGCAGATCGGGATCGTCGCCGAAGTGCCAGCGGTTGTTCGAATACACGCGGCTGTCCGCATACGCCGCGACCACTTCGCCGATAATCAGATCGTGGCGCTGGCTGTCGTCCGGAATCACCTTGCACTCCATCCACGTGATGCAGCCGGCGAGCATCGGCACGTCGATGTGTTGCGCAGGGAACGTCTCGAGACCGAAGGCGGCGAACTTGTCGAATTCGGTGCCCGCGTTCGAACCCACCGCCAACGTCTGTGCGGCGAATCCGCGGCTCGGCAGTTGCAGTCCGAATACACCGCTCGCTTCCATCAGTTGCCGCGTGAGCGTGCGGCCGTCCACCACCACGACCACCTTCGGCGGATTGAAGTCGAGCGGCATGGCCCACGAAGCCGCCATCACATTCGTGCGGCCGCCGTGCGCGCTGGTAATGATCGTGACCGGCCCATGATTCAGTAGCTGCGTGGCCCGCGGCAATGCAACAGGCTCTCGGGTAACTTTCATACGTTTGTTCGCTTCAAAGTGGATGCACGGATTGTAGCGGGGCCGCGCGAGGCCGGTGCGGCCACGCTCATCCGGGCCGCACTTGCCTTTCTCAGGCGAGAATGCCATTTCAACAGAACAATGGAGACACCGTGCGCGTCATCTGCCTGCATGCCTCTGGCTGCACAATCACTGTATCCAACGCGCCGGCCCGCGCTGTGCGCTGGCAGACATTCGCACACTGACGCGCCATGTTCACCGAGTACATCGTCAAATGGGATCTGGTGCAGGACGGCGAGCCGCTTCGCACGCACAGCAGCCGGCTCCTGCCGGTGCGCCGGCACGGCGTGCCGGCAATGCTGAAAGTCGCACAGGAACCCGAAGAGAAATTCGGCGCGCGGCTCATGGTGTGGTGGGACGGCGAAGGCGCCGCCCGCGTCCTCGCGCACGATGCCAATGCCGTCCTGCTCGAACGTGCGCAAAGCAGTCACGCGCTGGCGGATCTGGCGCGCACGGGCAACGACGATGACGACGATCGCGCCATCGACATTCTTTGCGCCACCACCGCGCGCCTTCACGAACCGCGCCATAAACCGCTGCCGGAGCTGGTCGGGCTGCCGCGCTGGTTCGAGAGCCTATGGCCCGCAGCCCGGCACTACGGCGGCTGGCTCAACGGGAGTGCCGCCGCCGCGCAGGCATTACTCGCCGCGCCGCAGGAGGGGGTGGTCCTGCACGGCGACATCCATCACGGCAACGTCCTCGATTTCGGCCCGCGCGGCTGGCTGGCGATCGACCCGAAAGGCCTGCACGGCGAGCGCGGTTTCGACTACGCCAATATTTTCTGCAATCCCGACGACGATTCAGCCCTGATACCCGGACGGTTCGAGCGTCGCGTCGAGCGAGTCGCGCTGAAAGCCGGACTCGACCGGCGCCGCTTGCTGCAATGGATACTCGCGTGGTCCGGATTGTCCGCGGCGTGGATTCTCGAAACTGGCGAGACACCCGGCATTGACAGGGAGATCGCCGGGATGGCGGCCGATGCGCTCAGGCACGGATAGAGGCGGGGCAAGTCAGGGGCGGCGGCTCGCGAACCGCCGCCCCATGTGCGTCAGTGCAGGGCTTTGCCGTTGGGCAGCGCGTCCAGCGGTTTGTGCTGTTCGTCGCCGAGCCCGGGGAAGAACGCGTTCCATGCGGCGCGCACGCCTTGGGCCGCGGTGGCTTCGGCGCTGATCGATTCGGCCTCGCCTTCGCCGGCTTTCGATGGATCGGCTGACAAGCCGCGCCAATGCGTAAAAACGAGCAGCGGTTTTTCGCTCCAGACGCCGTCGCCGAATTTTGCAAACGCGGTGTCGCCGCTCGTCAGTTGCACCTCGTACCAGCCTTCGCGCACGGGCGTATGGGCGGCAAGGTCAAACCACGCGGTCGGTTCGATTTCCTTCATGTCGTCTCCGGTCGAATAGATCGTCATAGATAACCGCAACAAGCGCACGCTTCGTGCCCGAGCCAGCAATGGCCGGACAGGCGTGCCGCATGCCGTGTAATGCTGCAGTGCAGCGCGCCGAACATGGCCTGCGCGCGATCCGCCGATGTCACACACGCCGAAATCGCCGCGCATAAGCGACACGATAGCGCGACATGGGCCGCGCGGACAAACGCAATAAGTGACACGCGACGCGGCACGGCCCGCGCGGCAGTCAACCCGCTTTCCGCCCGCGTTTCGGCTTGCCCTCCATCTCGCCCGCGAGTCCGGCCAGCACACGGATAGCGGGGGCCAGCCGCTCGGCGGGCGTGTTTCCGTAGCCGATCACCAGACCGTTTGTTTCGGCGCGCGGTTGCAACGCGAAGCCGGAGAGTGCGCGCGGATTGAAACCTTGGGCCAGCGCGCGTGCAGTGAGATTGCTATCGACGATGCTTGCCGGCAAGCGCAGCGTCAGATGCATGCCGCAATTGCCACCCAGAATTTGCGAGGGCGCGAAATGCGCGTTGAGCGCCTCGCGCAATGCCTGCTGACGGTCGCGATACAGCCGCCGCATGCGCCCGAGATGCAGCCCGAATTCGCCACTGCCGATGAAATGCGCGAGTGCAAGTTGCTCCAGACGATGCCCGCCGCGCAGCATCTCCTGCACCGCGACGGCCGTGTGCGCGGCGATCGCGCGCGGCAGCACCACGAAGCCGATGCGCAGCGCCGGAAACATCGTTTTGCTGAAGGAACCGACGTAGAGCACCGGCGCGTCCTCCACCAGCCCCTGCATGCTGGCGATCGGTTCGCCGGTGTGGCGAAATTCGCCGTCGTAGTCGTCTTCGATCAGCCACGCGCCCACGCGCCGCGCCCGGGCGATCAGCTCCAGACGGCGCGCCACCGAGAGCACCGCTCCCGTCGGATACTGGTGTGCGGGCGACGTGTAGATCAGCTTTGGCGGGTGCGTGTGCCACGCATCGGGCGGCACGGCCATGCCTTCGGGATCGACGGGCATCGGCAGCGTGGTTAGATCGCCCAAATTGAACGCGGCTTTCGCGCCGCGATAACCCGGGTCTTCGACCCACGCGACATCGCCCGGATTGGTGAAGAGCCGTACGCACAGGTTGAGCGCCTCCTGCGCGCCTTCGGTGATCACGACTTGCGAGCCGTCGCAGCGCACACCGCGCGCCATGCGCAGATGGGCGGCGATCGCGTCGCGCAAGGCCGGCTCGCCGGCCGGTGTGCCGTAGCCGAGCGCCTCGGGCAAACCGTGCTCCATCGCACGTTCAAGCGCGCGCCGCCAGGCGGTCACCGGGAAACGGTCCAGCGCGGGCGTGCCGGGCGTCAAAGGCAATGTGTTGTCGGCATGCGTGCGCGTGGCCGCGAACTGCCCGACGCGCGCCGCGTAAGCCGCCTGCGGCGCGGCGGGTTGCACCCGCGGCTCACCGCGCGCGGACGGGCTGGAGAGCGGGCTGACGCGCGTGCCCTGTTTGTCGGCGACGACATAGCCGACCGCGGCCAGATGCTCGTACGCAATCACCACCGTGTTGCGCGAGACGCCCATCTCCGCCGCCAGCAAACGCGACGACGGCAGAAGCGAGCCCGCCGGCACGCGCCCGGTGAGGATTGCCTGCTGCAACCGCTCGATCAGCTGCTTCTGCAGCGGCGCGGGCTTGTCGGCGCCGCCTTGGGCCGTCGCCGTCAGCGGGTTGTCGAGCGGACCAATGATTTCGATCATCTTAGCTGGACCTATCAAATGCGCTTATCGTGGATCTTTTTAACATACCACGTTTGCCGTATCGTTCTTTTCATCGACGATCATTCGCTACGACAGGAGAGCAGACATGGAATCCAGACGCAACGTGTACGACCAGCCGATCGGCACGCCCGTGCCGGGCTGGAGCGGCGCCCAGGCACCCGGCCGCGAGCCGCTGTCGGGCCGCTATTGCCGCATCGAGCCGGTGAATGTGGAGCGCCACGCCGAGGAACTGTACGACGCCTATAGTTCGGCCGACGACGGCCGCAGCTGGACCTATCTCGCGGTCGGGCCGTTCGAGAGTCTCGCCGCCTACCGCGAGCATCTGACGCGCATCGCCGCCTCCGCCGATCCGCTGCATTACACGGTGATCGACCTCGCGACCGGCAAGGCGGTCGGTACGCTGGCGCTGATGCGCATCGACCGCACGAACGGCGTGATCGAGGTCGGTCACGTTACCTATTCGCCCCGCCTCCAGCGCACACGTGTCGCCACCGAGGCCATGTTCCTGCTGATGACGGAGGTGTTCGAGAAACTGGGCTATCGGCGCTTCGAATGGAAATGCGATTCGCTGAACGAACCATCGCGCACGGCTGCGTTGCGCTATGGCTTCACGTTCGAGGGGATCTTCCGTCAGGCGATCGTGTATCGCGAACGCAATCGCGACACTGCGTGGTTTTCGATTATCGACAGCGAATGGCCCGCGCTGCGTTCGAGCTACACGCGCTGGCTCGATGCCGGCAACTTCGACGCGCAAGGGCAGCAGGTTGAACGGCTGGTGGTTTTGATCGACCAGCAACGGGCGGCGGCAAGCAACGCCGCGCGGTGACATAAGCGGCGAACTGGCCGGCGACGACGCTCGCCTCTCACACCGCGTTGGCCACGCGCCGCAGGACGATGGTCGGCTTGCCTTTGTACGTGGTGCGATGTTGTTCGCGATAGCCGCATTTGTGGGCGACACGCAGCGACGGCAAGTTCTCCGGCGAGACGATACAGGCTGTTTCGCCGCCCGGCCATTGCCGGTCAGCCCAATCCAGCGCGGCGCGCACGGCCTCGGTTGCGTAGCCGCAGCCATGCGCCGCCGGGTCCAGCGCCCAGCCGATTTCAGGCGTCGACATCAACGAAGGTTCGATGTCGCGGTGATAGTCGGCAAAACCGACTTCGCCGAGGAACCGGCCGCTCTGCTTGTCGCGCACCACCCAGTAGCCATAGCCCAGCATCGCCCAATGTCCGGCGTAGCGCAGCAGGCGTGCCCAGACTTCCTCGCGCGTGAAGGGCTTGCCGCCGATATAGCGGATCACTTCCGGATCGGACCACATCGCGTAGCTTTCGAGGAAATCGTCGCGCGTGTGCGGACGCAGGGTCAGGCGGTCGGTGGTGAGAAGCGTGGACGGAGTGGGCATGGGGAAGGAAGCGAAAAGTTAGCGATGTGACCCGGCAAACAGTGCGCTCGATGATCGCAGATTTTTTGCGCGCCAGGTGCGCCGCCAATGCGCAGGCATCGGCCCCACCCTCAAGCCATTTCCAGAAACCTCGCCAGACACGGATTGCGATTCGCCGGCGACCAGGCAATCACTTGCTCGATCAGCGGCGCATCCACCAGCGGCCGGAATACCACTCCCGCGAGTTGCGCCTTGCGCATCGACGCCGGCACCAGCGCCACGCCCACTCCTTCGTCGACGAGGCCCAATACCGTCTGCTGCAACTGCACCTCGAAGCGTATGTCAGGTTCAAAGCCGCCCGAGCGGCAATGGTCGACAATGGCCGCGCGCAGCGTGGAGGCCGCTTCCTCGGATGCAAGCACGAACGGCTCACCCGCCAGTTGAGAAATCTTCAAGCGCCGCGCGCGGGCTCGCGCATGGTTGCGCGATAGCGCAACACACAGCGGTTCGCGCACGACAGTGCGCGTGGCCAGTCCTTTGTCCCGCACGTTCGGAAACATGATCGCCGCATCGATCTGGCCGGTAAGTACCTGCGCAGCCAGATCGTTCGAAACGACCTCGCGCAAATTCAACGCGACCTCCGGAAACGCGGCGCCGAAGGCGCGCGCATAGCCAGGCACGACGTTATACGCCGAACACATCGTGAAGCCGATAGCCAGCTTGCCAGTGTCGCCGTGCGCGGCCGCTTGCGCATTGCTGACCGCCTGCTCCACCGCGGCGAGAATCGCCTTGGCATCGGTATAGAAGCGCTCGCCCGCCGCGGTCAAAGTCACACTGCGCGGACTGCGCTCGACCAACGTTACACCGACGCTCGCCTCCAGCGCCGCCAGTTGCCGGCTCAACGGCGGCTGCGACAGATTCAGACGCGCCGCCGCCCGGCCGAAATGGCGCGTCTCGGCCAGCGTCACGAAGTAGCGCAGCGGTTTGATATCAATCAATTTGTGCTCACGCCAGATGACGATGCAAAAAAGGTATTGTTCGACGCGATAAACAGTATTGGATTGTATCGCTGCAAACTACTACGCTGGCGAATCGCGCTTCCGCCCAGCTTTCTTCACCGATGTTAGCCACGCTCGAAATCCTGCTCCCCGTCTTCGGCCTGATTTTCGCGGGCTTTGCATGCCGCCGGCGCAACGTGCTTGGACCGAACTCGGCTTCGGAACTGAACCGGTTCGTAGTTTGGCTGGCGTTGCCGGCAATGCTGTTCGACATCATGGCGCACGCCACCTGGCAGCAGCTTTATCAGCCGGCCTTCGTCGCCACCTTCTCGATTGCGTGCGCCAGCATGTTCGCGCTGATCCTCGCCATGCGCCTGATGAACGGCCGGCATCTGGCCGACGCGAGCGTCGATGCAATTGCGGCGTCGTACCCGAACACGGGCTACATCGGCTTTCCGTTGGGCATGATCGCGTTCGGGCCGGCCAGCCAGACGCCGACCACGATCGCCACCATCCTCGTCACGTGCGTGCTGTTCGCGCTGGCGATCGTGCTGATCGAAGTCGGCCTGCAGACGGAGCGCACGCCCCACAAGCTCGGTCTGAAGGTGCTGCGCTCGCTCGCGCGCAATCCGTTGATCGCGTCGCCCATCGCGGGTGTGCTGTTTGCCAGCCTCCATGTCGCATTGCCGCCGAGCGCGGAGACCTTCCTGAAGCTGCTGGGCAGCGCGGCGAGTCCGTGCGCGCTGGTGAGCCTGGGTTTGTTCCTCGCGGAAAAACGGCCGTCCGAAACCGGCGCGCGCGGCGTCGCCCTGCTGGTGACCGGCGTCAAGCTGCTGCTGCAGCCGGCGCTGACGTGGTGGCTCGCGGCGCGCGTATTCGAGCTCTCGCCCGCGCTGGTCGAAATGGCGGTGATACTGGCCGCCCTGCCCACCGGCACCGGTCCCTTCATGCTCGCCGAGTACTACGAGCGTGAGGCGCACATCACCTCGCGAACCATCCTGCTGTCGACGGTAGGGTCGATCGCGACCCTGTCCTTGCTGCTGATGCTGATGGGCCATCGGACCTAAACGCAGGGCAGCGCATCCGGATACGCAAAGCGCCAATCCAGCCGCCCTCGTCAAGGCGCGCGGATAGCGGTCGGCCCGCGCCTCGCGCTATGCTTCGCCCACGGACCGACGCGGTTCGCGATCCTCATGCATGAATCGCGAACCGACCCGCCGTGCCCAAAGCCAGCCCACCCGCGAGGCAGCCCAGATCCACTCGGAGCAACGCACCATGAAAGCCATCCAGTTCAAGTCCTTCGGCAACCCCGCAGTGCTCGACTACGTCGATCTGCCGAAGCCCGAAGCCGATGCGGACAGCGCCGTCGTGCAAATCAAGGCAGCCTCGGTGAATCCGAGCGACGTCAAGAACGTCGCCGGGCATTTCGGGCACACGGTCTTGCCGCGCACACCCGGACGCGACTTCAGCGGCGTGGTGGTGGATGGTCCGCAAGCATGGCTCGGCGTCGAAGTGTGGGGTACCGGCGGCGATATCGGTTTCACGCGCGACGGCACGCACGCCGAATTCATCAAGGTCCCGCTCGCTGCTCTGTCGCGCAAACCCAAAACGCTGAACCACGCCCAAGCCTCCGCGATCGGCGTGAACTTCGTGGTCGCCTGGCTTGGCACGGTCGAATACGCGCACCTGCAAGCGGGCGAGACCATCGCGGTAATCGGCGCGGGTGGCGGTGTGGGCGGCGCAGTCGTGCAGATCGCGAAAGCGCTCGGCGCGCGCGTCATCGCCGTGGATCGTCGTCCGCTCGACGCGAATACGCCGGCCGGCCGCCTGATCGACGACTACGTGCCACTCGACGAAACCGCCACCGGGCGTGTGAAGACGCTGACCGGCGGCGCGGGCGCGGACGTGGTGTACGACACGGTCGGCGGCGTGGCCTTCGAAACCGCGCTGAGTCTCGTCAAGCGACGCGGCCGCGTGCTGGAAATCAGCGGCACGGGCAAGCGCCGCGTCGAGTTCGATCTGATCGACTTCTATCACAACGAGACCCAACTGCTCGGCGTGGATAGCGCCAAGCTCGGCGTCGCGGACTCCGCGCCGTTGATGAGCGCACTGGTCGAGGGCTTCGAGAGCGGCAAGCTGACCGGCCCGGCCATCGCGCAGACCTTCCCGCTCAAACGCGCTCGCGAAGCCTACGAAGCAGTGGCCGCCGGCACACGTGGCCGGGTCGTCGTCACGATGTAATCGCTCTCGCGCCCGGCGGGCGTGGCGGCATTCATTGACAAGCAAGCGGCCGCCGCACTCCACGCAATGGCCGGACATGTATCAAGCACTTGCATCTGCTAACAGGCCCTCTTTTCCGTCAAGAGGCGTCACACGCTAAGATTGAGCCCGCCGGACTCACACGCCGCGCGGTGACAAAAAGAAAAGCTTTGCCTCGGAGAATCAGATGCCTGAAGAATATGAAGTGCATGGTCCGCACGACCATGCCGTGGAACACCCCGGCCATCACGACGCGGATCCGTTTGCGAGCCGCATGGCCGTGATCACGGCCATCCTCGCGACGATCGGCGCGCTGTTGGCGTACCAGAGCGGCAACAGCGAAAATCTGGCGCTGTACTACAAGAACGAAGCCGCCATCAAGAAGACCGAGGCGTCGAACCAGTGGAACTACTATCAGGCGAAGGGCGAGAAAGAGAATCTCGCGGATCTCGGTGCGGCGCTGTCCGCCCCCAACTCCGATGCGCGCAAGAAATTCCTCGCCGACGTCGACAAGTACAAGACGCAGAAAGAGCCGATCCGCGCGAAGGCCGAAGCGATCGAAAAGGAAGTCGCGGATAATGACGCCAAAAGCGAAGCGCTGCTGCACGGCCATCATCGCTGGGCGCAAGCCACCACGCTGATCCAGGTTGCCATCGCACTGTGCGCGATCACGTTGCTGACGCGCAAAAAATGGCTGCGTAATCTGTCGTTCGCGGTGGCGGGCGCGGGTGTGATAACCGGCGTGATGGCGTTTTTCTCGGCTTGATCAGTGAAGTGAATCGCCGCGCTGCCGCATTCGCCGGCCGCGCGGCGCGTATGAAGGAGTGAAGCATGATTGATGGATCTGCCGTTCTGGGCGTGTTTTCCGTCTATGTGGCCGGCGTGGTCATTCCCGGCCCGAACTTTGTCGCGGTCGCGCACAAGGCCGCGTCGGCGACGCGACTCGAAGCGCTGGCCGTGGTCGGCGGCATCGTGCTCGTCAATCTGTTCTGGGCAAGCTGCGCGATTCTTGGCGTCGGTATCGTGTTCGCGGCCTTTCCGTGGCTCGCGCTGGCGGTCAAGGTGGCCGGCGCCGCTTACCTGATCTGGTTCGGCGGCCGTCTGATCGTCAAGGCTTCGGCCGGCAAGCCGGCGGCAAGCCCGAATGCGTCGGCGGGTGGCTTCCGGCAAGCGTTCGCGCAAGGCTTTGCGACCAACATCGCGAATCCGAAGTCGATGGCGTTCTTCGCGGCCGTGTTCTCCGCCGCCACACCGGCGCATGTGAGCGTGGGCACGTTCATCGCGATGCTCGGCATGGTGTGCGTAGTCGCGGGCAGCTGGTACAGCTTCGTCGCGCTCACCCTGTCGCACTCGCGGATTGCGACCGCATACCGGGGCTCCAAGGCGTGGATAGATCGCGCGTGCGGCGGTCTGATTGTCGCGCTGGGCGTGCGGCAGTTGATACGGTAAACCGCCGCCCGCTCAATGCGTCATGGCATGCGCACGCTCGAGCAACAACTCGCGCTCACGGGCGTTGCGCGTCATCCCAGCGGCGCGTTCGAACTCCGTGCGCGCCTCTTCAACACGTCCGAGTTTCGCCAGCAGATCGCCGCGCACGCTTGGCAGCCAGTGATAGTTCGCAAGCGCCGGGTCGTTCGCCAGCGCATCGGCAATCTCCAAACCAGCCGCCGGGCCGAACGCCATCCCCACCGCCACCGCGCGGTTCAACTCGACCACCGGCGAAGGCGCGACCTGGGCCAGCGCGTCATATAACGCGACAATCTGCGCCCAATCGGTGTCCTCCGCGCGGCGGGCACGAGCGTGACACGCGGCGAGCGCCGCCTGCAGCGCATACGGGCCGCTCGCGCCGCCCAGCGCATGCGCGCTCTCGAGCGCGGCGAGTCCGCGGCGGATCAGGAGCGGATCCCAGCGGCCGCGATCCTGATCGAGCAGCAATACCGGACGGCCCTGCGCATCGGTGCGCGCATGCATGCGCGACGCCTGAATCTCCATCAACGCGACCAGCCCGTGGACCTCGCTTTCGCCGGGCACGAGGCCGCTCAGCACACGCCCGAGGCGCAGCGCTTCCTCGCATAGCGACGGCCGCATCCAGTCGTCGCCGGCGGTCGCCGAATAGCCTTCGTTGAAAATCAGATAGATCACCTGCAGCACCGAGGCGAGCCGCGGCGCGCGGGCGTCCGCTTGCGGCACCTCGAACGGCACCTTGGCCGCCGAGAGCGTGCGCTTGGCCCGCACGATACGCTGCGCGATGGTCGGCTCCGGCACGAGAAACGCACGCGCGATTTCGTCCGTGGTGAGGCCGCCGAGCAGGCGCAGCGTGAGCGCGACGCGCGCGTCGGTGGACAGCACCGGGTGGCACGCGGTGAATACCAGCCGCAGCAAGTCGTCGCCGATGTCGTCGGCGCGTGCGGCATCAAGGGCATCGACGAAATCCGGCACGAGATGGGCCTCCTGCGCGTCGAGATCGTGACCCAGCTCCTCGCGCTTGCGGGCATGCAGCGCTTCCTGCCGCAAGCGGTCGAGGGCCCGGTTCTTGGCGGTCGCCATCAGCCACGCTCCCGGATTGTCGGGCACGCCCGCGTCAGGCCAATGTTCGAGCGCCGCCACCAGCGCGTCTTGCGCCAGCTCTTCGGCGAGCCCCACGTCACGCACGATCCGCGCGACGTGGGCGATGACCTTGGCGGACTCGATCCGCCAGACGGCCTCGATGGCACGGTGAGTGGCTGCCGTGGTCACTGGCTCAACCCGCCTTGCTGGCGTTCGGGTCCATGTAGATGAGCTCCCAGATATGGCCGTCGATATCCTCGAAGCCATGCCCGTACATGAAACCGTAGTCCTGCGGCGCGCGCGGCACGTTGCCGCCAGCGGCAAGCGCTTTGGCGACCAGCGTATCCACCTCCTCCCGGCTTTCGCAGGAGAGGCCCACGAGTGCCTCGGTGCTCTCTTTCGGATTGCACAGCGACTTGCGCGTGAAGGACTTGAACAGGTCCTTGACCAGCAGCATCGCGTAGAGGTTTTCGCCAAGAATCATGCAGGCCGCCTGCTCGTTGGTGAACTGCGGGTCGAAGCTGAAACCGATCGCGCTGAAGAAGGCTTTCGACCGGTCGAGATTGCCGACCGCGAGATTGACGTAAATCTGCTTATGCATGATGGCATCCATTGCTCAGGTTCAGCTCGCCTCGGCGAGCGTTTTCAGATTGTTCAGGCCGTCCTCGAAATCCTTGCCGACCATCTTGTCCATGCTGATGAACACCTGTATCAGCTTCGACATGAACGGCGCGGGTCCGTGCATCGCCCAGGTGACCTCGGTGGCGTCCCCGTCTGGCTTCAGCGTGAAGTCGGCCATGTTGTGCGCTTCGAACGGCTTCAGAAAATCGAGGTTCAGCGTCACGCTCGAGGGCTCGGTCGTACCGACTATCTCCATCTGCCCCACGCCGACCTTGTCGCCTTGCCACGCGTAGCGCGCACCCTTGCCGCTCTCCGTGCCGCTATAGGTGCCTTGGGCCGCCGGGTCCTTGCGCAGGAACGGATTCCACAAATTGAACTGATGAAGGTTGTCGATCAGCGCGTAGATGCGCTCGGGCGGCGCCTTGATGCGCACGCTGCGTTCAATGCGAAAGTTATCGGGGCGCGTCGCCGCGTAGACCAGCACCAGGCCTATGGCGGCGACCACTGCGATCAGCAGGGTCTTGAGCATGACGAATCCTTTCGATTTGATGGAGCCGTATCGATGTGTGTGAAGGCGGCGTGGCAGTGTCAGCGCTTGCCGGCTTCCAGTTCGCGGAACCGGTCCAGTTCGGGGCTGGGTTCGAAGTCGTCGAGTACAAACAATTGACGCACTTCAATTTCACCGTCCGCCTGCTCGCCGAAGGGCGCCGGAAAGCGCCGCGCCCATTCCATCGCCTCTTCACGCGAGCGCACCTGGATCAGCGTGTAGCCGGCAATCAGTTCCTTGGTCTCGGCAAACGGACCGTCGATCACCGACCGCTTGCCGCCGCTATAGCGCACCCGCCAGCCTTTCGAACTCGGCTGCAAGCCGGTGGCGTCGAGCAGCACGCCGCCTTTGGCCAGCTCCTCGTGGTACGCACCCATCGCGGCTATCAGGGACGCTTCCGGCATCACGCCGGCTTCGCTGGCGGCGGTCGCTTTGACGAGAATCATGAATCGCATCGCCGTTACTCCTTTTTCGTGGTGAGGGGGAAAGCCGCGCACGTTGGCGGGCTTCTTACTCACACGACGAGCAACGCGCGGCCGGATCGACAGACCGGTCGATTACCCAGGGAAAACCCCAAGTCAAATACCGCCAACGATGCGCAGACCACCTAGATGAAACAAGGTCCGAGTTTGCGAACTTCAACGGTGCACCACGTTGCCGCCGGGCAGGCTTGTGCGATCGCCACGGCTTCTTCGCGGGTTTCGCAATTGAGCAGAAAGAAGCCACCGATCATTTCCTTGGCTTCAGCGAACGGACCGTCGAGAAGTTTCGGCTGACCGCCGCGCACCTGCACGCGCACGGCGTCGCTGGATGAAGTGAGCGATTCGACCGCGACCAGTTTGCCGCGCGCTTTCAGATCGGCGGAGAAACGCACCATCTGGTCATAAACTTCCCGGCCCGCCGCTTCACCGCGTTCGGCGCGCTGGTTCGGGTCTTCGATGACAAGCAGCATATAAGACATGACGTCTCCCATTGATTGCGCCGCAGACGTGAGCGCCATGGAGGCGCATGACAGCAAAAAGCGCGCTTGCGGTACGTTGGCGAGAGGCAGTCTAACAAGCGTGAAAGGCTCCGGCAAACCCGCTCCGGCGCGCGCTCCAGCACTGGCGCGGGGTCCGTCGCCCGCCTTACGGAGACTCGTAATATTCACGCGGCATACGGTTTGTGCCGACGCGGCCGACACGATAACGGCGCTTTTAAAGTATTCTCCCAACGCGCTAAAGATCACTGTGGAATTGCCGTTCATCGCTTGGCAGCCACACATAATCCGCTTTTTATTTAGGGCCGGGCGCGCCAGGCGATACGCTCATTTGTCGGCAATATTGGCTGGCATAACACGCCAAACGAATAAACAGAATATCGGGGAAATTCATGCATCAATCGTTGGTACGCACCGGCGTCGCTGCTGCTGCGGCTTTGGCCTTTTTCCAGCTTGGTGGTTGCAGTGGCGGCAGTTCCGGCTCATCGTCCGCGGGAACACCGGCGGTGACGGCGAGCGCCGTCAGCGGCACGGTGGCCTCCGGCAACGCGCGGGTCGGCGCGACCGTCACGCTGTTCGACGCGACCGGCGCCCAAGCCACCGCGACCACCGACTCGCAAGGCGCGTACACGATTTCGGTGAAGGGTATGACCGCGCCGTTCCTGATCGTCGCCACTGACGCCAGCGGGATCTCCGCGCCGCTCGTCTCCGTGCTCGCCCAGTTGCCGGCCGGCACGGGCACGGCGCCGGCCGTGGTCAACGTCACCACGCTGACCACCGCGATCGCCGCCATGCTCACCGCCTCGGGCAACCCGACCGACCTCGCGTCCAGCACGGCGCTCGCCAAGGTCACCTTGCCGTCCGTGCAGATCGCCACCATCACGCTCGACACGATACTGGCCAAGATCCTCGTGCAGAACGGCTTGCAGTCGGCTGGCTTCGATCCCATCGGCGTGGCGTTCACGCCGAACCATACCGGCGCCGATGCGGTCATCGATACCGTGTCGCTCGTCACAGGCTCTAACGGCGGTTTGTCGCTGCTCTCGAACGCGGCGCCTGGCACGACCGTCGCGCTGAACAACCAGACCTCGCAATCCGTGGCGCTGGCAGCGCCGCCCGCGGCGGCGAACTACCTGGAGCCGCTCGCCGCGTTGCTGACCACGTGCGCCGCGAACGGCACGCTCAATACGTCGTGCTCGCCGGCCATCGACACCACGTTCCTGGAAAACGGTTCGACCGATCTCGCCGCCGGCCACGGTCTGACGGATGCACTCTTTACCGGCGCCGTATTCGGTTCGCCGAAGACGCTCGCCTTCTTCACGCGCAACGGCAAGCAGCAGGCGCTTGTGCAGTTGCCGTTCACGCTCGCGAGCGGCACGGTGGCAGGCGTGCTCTACAGCATCGCGCAGCAACTCGCCGCACCGGTGACGCTCGCGGGCGGCACGCAACTTGGGTGGGATCTGATCGGCAATCAATCGCAGTTCGCCGTGTCGATCAACTCGCAAATCGCGCGGCGCACCTTCCTCGATTCGCGGCTGAACGACGTGAATCGTTATGAGTCAGGGCTGACGATTGCCATTCCGACGGCAGCCAACCCGACGGTGTATTCGGCGTCCGTCACCGGGCCCGGTCTCGCCGCGCCGGTATGGCTGATGCCGCGCAATGCCGTCGGCAGCAGCACGCTGGCGCTGTCGAACACGCCGTTGAGCGCCGCACCGGTCTCGCCCGCCACGACCAGCAGCAATACGTCGCTGTACCGCTGGTCCTGGCAATCGCTTTCATCGGCGGCAAGTTTCACGGCGCCGTCCGCGAGCGGCTACTACGCGGCGCAATCACTCGATGCGAGCAGCGTGCCGCTCTATTCGGCCTACACGGTGACGTTCTACGACAAGAACGGCGCGCAACTCGGCCAGTCGTCGATCATCAATCCGGGCAGCCCATTGAGCGCCGCGGCAGGCAGTTCGGTCGCATGGCCGACGCTGCTGCCGGACTTCGCCACGCAATTTTTGACGCCGGGCGGTTCGCTCGCCGGCACGCAGTACGCGATGAGCGTGACGTGGTCGAGCCTCGTGAATGGACAGAATCTCTCGTATCCGGTGACGTCCGTGCAGATTCAGGCGACCGGCCTGAGCACCGGAGGTGCGAGCGTTGAAGTAGACGGCTTCTCCGTCGGCGCGCCGAACAACACCACGTTCGGTCAATATCAGACGACGGTCAGCGCTGGAGTGAATTCGCTAGGCGTGCAGACTTGCACGAATTGTCCGTTCCCGCCGCTGGTGGCGGGCAGTTCGCGGCTCGTGCAGTTGAGCGGCGGGCAGAATGGAATCTCATACTACGACATCACGAAGTACAACGACTGAGGCCGATAAGCGGCGTGTCAGTGCAGCTGAATGAAAAACGCCCGGCAGGGCGTTTTTCATTTGCGCGAGCGAGACGGGAGAAAGCCGTGCAGCTCAGTGTGCGGCTTCCGCCAGCGCTTGCACTTGCACGGACTTCATCAATCCTTCGATCATCTTCGCTTCCGCGCTCGCAATCTCGCTCAGCGATGCCACGGACAGTTGTCCATCCAGAATTGCCAGCGCCGTGCACACGCGGGCGTAGTCGCCGTCATCGAGTACCCACACGCCGCTTTCATGTTCGCGGGAGTCGAGGCGAACCATTGCCGCGTGCGCGCTTTCGATGTCGGACAGCAAGTCTTCGCCGAGGCCGAGGTGCGCAAGTTCTTGCGACACCAGCAAATGCCGGCTCAAGGTCATGTGCAGATTCCGCGACCCGTGGCCGCGCCGGAATGCATCGAGGGCGGTGTAGCACTGCAGGAGCATCGCCGTGGTGACCGGCTCGTGTGCGGTGCGGCTATAGGTCAACGCGCGCAGCAGCGGGGACATGGCCGGCTGATGGTGCTTGCGGACTCGCGATTTATTGGACATATCGGTTCTACCTCCTTCACTAACTCTCGGCTTCGCCACCGAATTCTTCTGCTCTCCGGCGGCAAATGCCGCCGATACGCCGGCGGCTCGACAGGCCCCTGATCTGAGTCTGTGCAACCATCATGGCAAGCAACTATTAAGACAGACTTAAACGCCGCACGGTTTGATCGCGTGCAGCATCTCACGTTACGCGGCCGGCCGCTTGGGCGGTGTCGTCCGCCAACAGCAAAAATGCAACACCGGGATATCGGTGCGAAATCGCCGATTGCAAGCCGTGCCGCGCACCGCGACGAAAAAAAACCCTGTTCCCGCGAGGGAACAGGGTTTGACAGGATGGAACAGTCGTACTCGCGCGTGGATGCTTGCCGACTTAAACCCCACCACAAACTAACAAAGCGACTACCTGACTACACTGCTAAAACTATTCTTGCTCGTATTGCCACTGCTAAAGCGGTTACTGCCGGAACGGTTGCTACAAAAAACTTTCGTTACTGGAACAAAAACTTCGTTGCTGGAACTGCTCACTGCATCACAGCCCGGTCCTCGCCTTCAACATCACCTGGCTGCAACCCCCTGCTGATTCGCGCGCAAATTACGCGGACCGCGCGCTGTTCTTCTTGCTTCTACTACCGACTGCTCTACTGCCCTGCCGCGTGGCACAACCGCGGCAAACTGCGATCAACGGTACGGTTCAAAAACAACGCGGGGGGAAACCGCGTCGATGGGCGCGGTGTTTTGTCGCTCCATGGAAAACAGTTTATGTGAGCACACGCGAATGCAATTGGTCGAAGCGAGGGGATTTGGCAGGTCAGTTTGCCGGATCGCTGTAACAGGGCTAATTCTTCAGACTTGGGCACACGCCCGCGGGAAAACTGAAGCAGAATGAAGACTGGAAAAAACTACTTTGCACCGGACACCGCCATGACGCTTCGCGACACTTCCGCCATCGAAAGCTGGCACGCCCATGTCTATTTCGATTCGAACAGCCGCGACGCCGCGTGGGCCTTTCGCGAGCAAATCGAAGCACACTGGAGCGGCAAGCTGCAACTCGGCCGCTTTCACGAGCGCCCCGTGGGGCCGCATCCCATGTGGTCGTATCAACTCGCGTTCACGCAGGAGCAGTTCGCCGCGCTGATCGGCTGGCTCACGCTGAATCACGGCACGCTCGATATTTTCGTGCACCCCAATACCGGCGACGCGCTAGGCGATCACCGCGACGCGGCCATATGGATCGGGCGCTCGCACGAATTGGTGCTGAGCGTGTTGACGTGACCAGCGTTGCGTTTGAAACCGGCGTGTGCGCGAACGCGGGGAACGGCGGTGCGTTTAGCTGAACGCGCGCCGCCTACACGCTCACATATTCGTGTACGAACTGCACCAGCCGCGCGCGGCGACCTGCTTGTCGCCGAACAGCGTGCAACCTCCGTAGGCGTCGGTGGCTTTGCCCTGAAACAGCGAACAGGTGCCGCAGGTTTGTCCGGCCGCATAGCTCGGGAACTTCGCTTTATCGACCTTGGAAGCATCTTCCCGGTAGCCGAGCGCTTGCGCTTTCGGATCGGCCTCGTTGAGCGTGTTGCCGGCCTCGGCGTAGGCGGCACGGGCAAGCACGAGCGCTGAGCCCATGCCCGCGCTGAGCATCAGAAAATGGCGGCGCGATGTTGTCATGATGGTCCGATGGAAATTGAGGGCCTGCTTCGGTCTCGATCACTCACTCTCAATCGAGAAATCGCGTGAACCGTTCAACCGGTTCGCGTTCGGTGCGCAGCGTGTTGACCAGCGCGTTTTCATCCGCGAAACCCAGCGACATGCCGCACACCAATTGCTCTTCGGGCGGCAAGCCGAGATGCCCCGCAATCACGCGATGAAACGGCGTGAAAGCGGCCTGCGGGCAGGTATCGAGGCCACGCCCGCGAGCCGCCGTCATGATGGCCTGCAGGAACATGCCGTAGTCGAGCCAGCTGCCGCGCTCCATGATCCGGTCGATGGTAAAAAACAGGCCCACCGGCGCGCCGAAAAAGCGGTAGTTCTGCGCATGCTGTTCGTGCATGCGCCCCTTGTCGCCCTTTTCGATCCCGAGCAAGGCGTACAGATCCCAGCCGATCTTGCGGCGACGGTCGATGTACGGCGAAACCCATTGATACGGATAGTACCGGTACTCTTCCTGATACAACGCGTCGCGTTGCGGATCGTCGTGCGCCGCAACCAGGTCCCGTGAAAGACGCGCGAGCGACCCGCCCGTCACCACGTAGACTTTCCACGGCTGCGTGTTGGTACCCGAGGGCGCGCGACTGGCCGCTTCGAGAATGGCTTCGATGTCGCCGCGCGGCACCGGCGCAGGCAGAAATGCGCGAATCGAACGCCGCGTCATGAGAGCGGCGTCAACTTCGTTGGCGGGTAGGGTCATGGGCGGCTTCCGGCAGAACCTGTCATGGTGGTGGTCTGCAAGAATTCTAGCGCGAGCGCGTGCTTTCCCGCTGGCCGGCCAGCGGGGGTCACGCCATGTTCGACTCATGCCTCAAGCCGCTTGCCGCGGGCACGCCTACGTTTCGCTCCAGGCTCGCAACAGGTTGTGATAAATGCCAATGAGGCTGCGGCGCGCGGCATCGTCAGCTTGCGTCGCGTTCAAGCGTTGAATGGCGGTGTCCATATCGAACAGCATCGCACGCTGCGTGTCGCTGCGCACGAGGCTTTGCACCCAGAAGAAACTGGCGAGCCGCGCGCCGCGCGTGACCGGCGTGACCTGATGCAGACTCGTGGCCGGATAGACGATCATGTCGCCGGCCGGCAGCTTGACCTGCTGCACACCGTAGGTGTCCTCGATCACGAGTTCGCCGCCATCGTAGTCGGCGGGGTCGGATAGGAATAACGTCACCGAGACGTCGGTGCGCAGCTTCACGCCGTTGGGCAGCACCCGCACCGCGCCGTCGACGTGACTGCCGAACTGCATGCCGCCCTCGTAGCGATTGAAGAGCGGCGGGTACACCTGGTTTGGCAACACCGCGCTGATGAACAGCGGGTGCCGCTCGATCGCGCCCAGAATCACGTCGCCAAGCTCACGCGCAATCGGCGTGTGCTCGGCAATCTGCTGATTGCGCTTGACCGGCGCGCCCTGATAACCGGCGGTGGCTCGGCCGTCGACCCACGCGTCGCCGGCTTGATCGAGCCGCTCGCGCACGAAGCGCAGTTGTTCGGCGTTCAGGACATTCGGAATGTGCAGCAGCATAGTGTTTCCTTCGCGGTGGCTTGCGATATCGCAACCGGCAAGCCTACCGCATCAGTGCGGTGCGTATCAGAAGCGGTAGTCGAACGTCGCCAGCAACGTGCGTCCGACGCTCGGCACCGAGCGGCCGCCGTCAGATGGAATCAGCGCGTCGTAGTACTGCTTGTTGGTCAGGTTGAGCAGGTTCAGACGGATGTCGTATTGCTTCGCGTGGTACGCGGCGGTCGCATCCCAACGCGTGTAGCCCGGCACCTGCACGTAATTCGTGTTCGACGCATAACGCGGCGACATATAGGTCGGACCGCCGCCGATTTCCCAATGCGGCGTAAGCGCGTACGTGGTCCACAACGTCAGCGTGTTGCGCGGCGTGTTGGCCGGCACGTGGCCCTGCGTGCCGTCGAGCGCCTTCAGGATGATGGCGTCCATGTACGTGTAGCCGCCGTAAATCTGCCACCTGTCGGTGATGTGGCCCGTCACGCCGGCCTGGAAGCCGTCGACGCGAACGTCGCCGTCGAGTTCGTATTCGGTCGGCGAGACCTGCGTGCGCGCGTTGTTCATTTCCTCGCGGAAGAACGCGGACGTCACCGACAGATTGCCGCCGAGCAGGTCCCACTTGCCGCCCACTTCATACGAGCGGGTCGACTCCGGCGCGAGATTCTGCGTCAGGTTGGTGACCGTCAACGCTTCGAGCGACGGATCGAACGACGTGCCATACGACACGTAATACGACTGCCAGTCGGTCGGCTGATAAATCACACCGGCCCGAACACTGGTGAAGAAGTTGGTTTGAGCCGCATAGCCCGGCAGGCTGATCGAGTTGTGAATCTGCGCCTGAAAGCGATCCCAGCGCAAACCGCCGATCACCTTCCAGTGCTGGCCGATCGACACGGTGTCGTTCAGGTAGGCGGCAATTTCGTTCGAGCCGGAATCGGCGTGGTTGCCGACCGTGGTGGTCACACCGGCAGGCGACGACAGATACGCCGGGTTCAGCATCGTCACGACCGGCAGGTTATTGCGCGTGTAGGCCTGATTCGTATAGCTGTCGTGTCCGAGCTCGATGCCGCCGATCAGGTCGTGCTTGAGCGGCCCGGTATCGAATTTGTATTCGAGCGTGGTGTCGTTGTACAGCGAGTGGTTCTCGATCACGCGGTCATGGCTCTGCAACTTGATGAACAGTTGCGACGGCGGGAGTGTCGTGTAATTGCCGTTCGTCAATGCCGTGCTCGAGGCGAGCGGTCCGGTCAATACCGCTTGCGGCGCGGTTTCGCGCGCGTCGGTCAGCGAGTGCGAAAACTGCGTCTGGTTGGTCAGCGTGAGCGCGTCGGAGAACTTGTGCTTGATCGCGGCGGTGAACGTCTGCACGTCCTGAATCGTGCGGTCGGTAGTCAGCCCGTAAAACGTGTTCTTCGGCACCGGCGACGGGTGGCCGTTCAACGCCTGCACGCCGTAGTCAGGCATGTCGTAGTTGTGCTGGATCAGCGCGGACAGCGTCACTTCAGTCGGCGTGCCGATTCCGAAGCGCACTTCCGGAGCGATGCCGTAGTCCTTGTTCTTCATCACATCACGCGTCGAACCGAGGCTCTGGCCGAATGCGTTCAGGCGAATCGCGGCGGTATCCGTGAGTTTATGGTTCACGTCGATCGTGCTGCGATAGCGGTCGTCCGTGCCGACCATGGCCGTGACTTCCGCGGAGTCCTTCAGGTTCGCTTTCTTGCTGACCTGGTTGATCACGCCGCCGGTCGAGCCACGGCCGAACAGCATCGACGACGGTCCGTACAGCACTTCGAGCTCTTCGAGGTCGAAGGTGTCGCGATAGTACTGGTTGCGGTCGCGGAAGCCGTCCAGATAGATGTCGTTCTGCGCGGTAAAGCCGCGCAGGTTGATGTTGTTGCCGATCTGCCCACCTTCGGCCGCGCCGATCGTCACGCCAGGCGCGTTGCGCAGCGCGTCCTGAAACGACGTGGCGCCTTGCGTCTCCAGTACGGCCTTGTTGATGACCGTCACGGTCTGCGGAATGTCGCGCAACGCCGTGGGCGTCTTCGCGCCGACGGTCGAGCGCTCTGCCTGGAAGTCCTGTTGCTCGGCCTGCGCCGCGACGCCGATCGTCGGCAGGTTGCCGCTGTCAGTGGGTGTGCTCGCCGCGGAGTTGGCGCTCGACGGCTGCGTGGCGGTTTGCGAAGCGGATTGCGGAGCGGTCTGCGCGACGGCCGGTGTCGCAAAAGGAACGGCAAAAGCTAGCGCTAACGCGGTCGCAAGCGGCGTGTGGTTGAACATGGGAAATCCCGTCAGAGGTGCGCTTGCCGGATTCGCATGCCTGAGATGGAATCAATGACAAAGCCGCATTTGGCTGGCTGCCGGAGTTGTGCTCGCGGCACAAACGACGGGATGGCTGGCTGATGGTTAAATGAGAATCGCTATCATTCCACACGCATAAAGCCGCATCAATCACGGCAAGCATTACCCCTCGTAACAGAATTGTTTCTTCTCGTTACGATTGAATGGAATACGTAAACTTCGACGCGATCGCGAAGCCAATTTATTACTCATTTGTAATGTCTAAGGTATTAAAACGAATTTCTTTCAATACCCTAACCAGAGACTGCGCCATCGATATTCTTTCAATTTAATAACAATCAAAAGCAATCCCCGCCAGCACCAAATCGCAACTCCGTTTATCCTTTTTGCAACACCGTGTATCGAACTGTTCCGTCCATTCCCGGAGTGACCATGCAATACCGCCAATTCGGCCGCACTGGCCTGACCGTTTCGCGCCTGTGCCTCGGCACGATGACCTTCGGCCTGCAGACTGAAGAAGATGTCTCACACCGCATTCTCGATACGGCAGCGGACGCCGGCGTCAATTTCATCGATACCGCCAACGTGTATCCGCTCGGCGGCGGCGAAGGCATTGCCGGCCGCACCGAGGAGATTGTCGGGCGCTGGCTGAAGGGCAAACGCGCCCGCTTCATTCTGGCAACCAAGGCCGTCGGCAAAATGGGGCCTTCCGCATGGGACCAAGGCGCATCGCGCAAACACCTGCTGGACGCCATTGACGCCTCGTTGAAGCGCCTCGGCACCGATTACGTGGACCTGTACCAGCTCCATTCCGACGACACTCACACGCCGCTCGACGAAACACTTGAAGCATTGGACGTGATCGTGCGTTCAGGGAAAGCGCGCTATATCGGCGTATCGAACTTTCTCGCGTATCGGCTGGCGCGCGCCTTGGGCCGCGCGGATGTATTGCGCGTGGCGCGGTTCGTGTCCGTGCAGCCTCGCTATAACCTGCTGTTCCGCCAGATCGAGCGGGAACTGCTGCCGCTCGCGGCCGAAGAGCAATTGGCCGTGATGCCGTATAACCCCCTCGCGGGCGGCCTGCTCACGGGCAAGCACAAGCACGATGCCGCACCGGCGTCCGGGCGTTTCACCGAGACCGTCGGCAAGGCCGGCGCGATGTACCAGGAGCGGTACTGGCATAAGCGCGAGTTCGAAACGATCGAGCAACTGAAAGCGATGGTGGCGCCAACCGGCGAATCGTTGACGCGGGTTTCGCTCGCCTGGGTGCTGGCGAATCCGCTCATCACGTCGGCGATTATCGGCGCGAGCCGCGCCGAGCAGTTGAGCGATACGCTCGCGGCCTCCGAACTCGTGCTCGACGCCCAGATCAAGACACAGCTCGACGAGGCCAGCGTGGCATACCGCTGGGGCGATGCGGCGCGTTAAGCGCTATCAGCCATGAGATTCATCGCCCGTAACGCAGGACCGTGCTCGTTGCCGCGAGCACGTGCCCCTTGATCGCAGCGTGCAAAGCGTCTCTCGTCAAACCGGGCGGCAGTGCGTCGGGCGGCAGATCGAGTGCATAGACCTGCGCGAGGTAGTGATGCGGATTGTCCCCCACCGTCGGGCACAGTCCGCGATACCCGGTACCGCCCGACTGGTTCACCCCGTCCACGCTGCCAGGTGGCTGGGGACCGCCCGCGTCGAGCGAGGTGATTGAGGGTGCCAGCCCATACAGCACCCAGTGCACAATCCCGAGGCCTTTCGCGCCGTCTGGATCAAAGATGGTCACTGCAAAGCTCTTCGCGCCGGCCGGCGCGTTGCGCCATTGCAGCGCCGGCGAAACATTGTTGCCACCGCAATTATTGGCGCTCGACGCATGGCTCGAATCCACCGTGCCGCCATCCGCCACACCCGGCGAGGCAACCACGAAGGCATCCGCCGCGCCGGCATGCGCCGCGGCACACGACAGCGCGGCAAACACGCCGGCCGCGAGCAGGCGTCGCACGAAACCCCGTTGATTGCTGTGCATCATCCCTGGTCACCTCTTCCCGTTTATTGGTCAGACTTCACTTGAAGCGGCCCGCCCGCTCGTTCGCCTCCGGCAGTTGCCGCGTCTCGCGCAAGGAGCGCGGATGCCACAGGCGCGCGCCGCCTTCGATACCCGCGTCGTTCGAAACGGTCGCCACGTTCGCCGGCAAATCGAACTTGAGACGCGCCGCGTTGCCGCCGCCGATCCACAGTTTGTCGTAATTCACCAGCGCCGCCAAAATGCCGATCACCTTGTGAACGCGCCGGTTCCAGCGTTTATTCCCCGCTTTCTCGCGCGCAGCCTCGCCGATGTATTCGTCGTAAGCCACGCCCTTCTTGCTGACCGGATGATGCGCAAGCTCGAGGTGAGGCATCAGCTCGCCGTCGCGGAACATGGCCGTGCCCGCACCCGTGCCGAGCGTCAGCACGAATTCGAGGCCGTGACCTTCGATGGCGGCAAAGCCCTGCATCTCGGCGTCGTTGATCATGCGCACCGGCAAGCCGCCCAGGCGCTGCGCCAGCGAATCGGCCAGCGGTATGTCGTGCCACCCTTCCACGCCGAAGTGCGGCGCGGTCAGAATGCGGTTGTTGCGCACCACGCCAGGAAAGCCGATCGACATCAGCGTAGGTGGCGCCTGTTCGACGAGCGGCGCGACCAGCTTCGCCAGCGCGTCCACCAGTTGATCCGGCGTGCACGGATGCGGCGTCGCGACACGCACGCGTTCGGTCGTCATCTGGCCGTTAGCGTCGATGATCGCGGCCTTGAGGCCGGTGCCGCCGACATCGATCGCCAGGATCTGCTCGGTACTGCTCTTCACTTTCGTCTTACGCGTCGCCACGGTGCCCCCCGATGATGTTGGTGCGGCTCGATGGATTGCTTCTTGAGTTACTTCTTCTGGACTGCTTCTCTTTTCAGCGGACGCCATGCGCGACCGTCGCGCGCCAGTAGCGCATCCGCTTGCGCGGGACCCTCGCTGCCGGCCGCATAACCGTGCACCGGCAGCGCGCCGCCGGCTCGCGGATGCAGCACGTCGTCCACGGCGCACCAGCTCGTCTCAATGCTGTCGGCGCGCTGGAACAGCGTCTCATCGCCGAGCATGCAGTCGTACAGCAAGGTTTCGTAGCCGACGTTGGCGCGTTCCGCGAAAAAATCGCCATAGTCGAAAGACGACTGCACCGCGCCGACCTGCATGACCGGCCCCGGCGTTTTTACGTTGAAGTCGAAGCTCGTGCCGTGTGCGGGATCGATGCGCAAGGTCAGCACATTCGGCGTGAGCGCGTCGACGGGCGTGTCACGGAACAGGCGGAACGGCACCGGTTTCAGCTGCACTGAAATTTCTGTGCGACGCGCCGCGAGCCGCTTGCCGGTACGCAAATAGAACGGCACGCCGGCCCAGCGCCAGTTCTCGACGAACACGCGCGCCGCCGCATAGGTTTCCGTCGTGCTGCCGGGGGAGACGTCCGGTTCCTCACGATAGCCGACGCCGGCCGGACCTTTTTCGTATTGGCCGAACACCACGTCGTTCGGCGTCAACGGCTGGATCGCGTCGAACACTTCGGCCTTCTTGTCGCGCACGGCCTCAGGGTCGAACGAGTTGGGCGGCTCCATGGCGACCATGCCGAGCAACTGGAACAGATGGTTCGGCAGCATGTCGCGGAACGCGCCCGTCTGCTCGTAAAACTTGCCGCGCCCTTCCACGCCGATCGTCTCTGCCGCCGTGATCTGAACGCTGTCGATATATTCGCGCCGCCACATCGGCTCGAACAGCGCATTGGCGAAACGCACCGCAAGAATGCTCTGCACGGTCTCCTTGCCGAGAAAATGATCGATGCGATACACCTGCGATTCTTTTGCATACGACAGCACATGCGCGTTCAGATCGCGCGCCGAGGCCAGATCGGTACCAAACGGCTTCTCGATCACGAGGCGGCGGAAACCGCTGCCGTCACCCCCTTCTTTCAACAGGCCCGCTTTGCCGAGATGCTCGACGATCGGTTTGAAAAAGCGCGCGCTGACCGCAAGGTAAAAGATCACGTTGCCGCCCGGCGTTGCGTCGAGCTTTTGCTTGAGCTTCGTGAAGGTGTCGTCGGTTTCGAATTCGCCGGCCATGTATTCGAGGCGCTGCGCGACCCAGTCCCACGCCTTGTCGTCGAGCGTGCCGGCGTGGAACGTGCTGGCTTTGTCGGCGGCGAATTGCTGCAGGGATTTATGGAGATCTTCGCGCCACTCGCTCGTCTCGCGCTCGCCGTGATTCACGCCGACAATTTTCATGGCGTTGTCGAGCAGGCCGTCCACCGCCAGGTTATAGAGCGCCGGCGTCAGGAGCCGCCGGGTTAGATCGCCGCCCGCGCCGAAGATCACCAGAGTGCAAGGTGGCGCGGGCCGCTTGCCGGCCGGCGATGCGGGCGCGTCGTGCGGACTCGCGCTGACTTTGCAACTCGGTCGTTGACTGGCGGCGGCGTGATCGGATGCTGCAGTATTCGGTGTAGTCGACATGGGATTCCTCAATCCTTGTGCTATTTCGTCGATGCGTGGGCGTGTTCCGGCGCAGGCGCGGTCGCACTCGCGCCTGCCGGCGCCGCAGTTTGCGCCACAGCCGACGCGGAATGCGGCGCCGGATCCGCTTCACCCGCCAACGGCACATTGCCCGACGCGGCCATCGCGCGCGGTTGCAACAGCAACGCAACCAGCCCCGTCCAGCCGGTCTGATGCGACGCGCCCACGCCGCGCCCCGTGTCGCCGTGAAAATACTCATGAAACAGGATCAGATCGCGCGAACGCGGGTCCGCCTGTAGCAGAGGATAGGCGCCCATCACGGGCCGCTCACCGTCCCTGTTCTTGAGGAACAGCGTCGTGGCCCGGCGCGCCAGTTCATCGGCGATTTCGCTAAGCGAGAACTTCTGCCCCGATCCGGTTGGATACTCGACGCGGAAATCCTCGCCGTAATAGCGGTGAAATTCGTAGAGCGATTCGATCAGCAGATAGTTCACCGGCATCCACACCGGGCCGCGCCAGTTCGAATTTCCACCGAATACGCGCGTATCGGATTCGGCAGGCAAATACTTGACGCAAAAACTGCTCCCGTTGTGATTGAACACGAACGGGTTGTCCCGATGGCAGCGCGAGAGCGCCCGCACGCCATGATCGGAAAGAAATTCGCTTTCGTCGAGTGCACGGCGCAGTAATGCTTTCATCCGATGCCCACGCAAGAGCGAGAGCAGCAGCGCGTTGCCCTTGCCTGGCTCGTTCCAGCGCGAGACCAGCTTCGCCAGATCCGGGCGATGTTCGAGGAACCAGACCAGCCGTTCACGCAAGCCTGGCAAGCCGCCGTGCAGGCGCTCCTCGAGCACGTGCACGGCGAACAGCGGAATCAGGCCGACAATGGAACGCACCCGCATCGGCACGTTGCTGCCGTCGGGCAGGCGCAGCTTGTCGTAGAAGAACTCGTCCTGACTGTCCCACAAGCCCGTGTCGCAACCGTCGTCGCAACTCACCGCCTCGGCGATGAACAGGAAGTGCTCGAAAAACTTCACGCCGATATCCACGAACACGTGGTTCTCATACGCGAGTTCGAGCGCGATACGCATCAGGTCGAGCGCATACGCAGCCATCCATGCGGTGCCGTCGGCCTGATCGATGTGGCCGCCGGTCGGCAGCGGCGACGAGCGGTCGAAGATCCCAACGTTGTCCAGGCCCAGAAAACCGCCCTGGAAAATATTGTGGCCGTCGGCATCCTTGCGGTTCACCCACCACGAGAAATTCAGCAGCAGTTTGTGGAAGACAAGTTCGAGAAAATCGCGATCCGGCTTGCCGGTGAGCACGCGGTCGATCTCATACACGCGCCACGCGGCCCATGCATGCACGGGCGGGTTCGCGTCGCCGAGCGCCCATTCGTAGGCGGGAATCTGGCCGTTCGGATGCTGATAGCGGTCCTTGATGAGCAGGAGCAGTTGCCGTTTCGCGAACGCCGGATCGATCAGTGCAAACGCGGCCGCATGAAACGCCAGATCCCACGATGCGTACCACGGGTATTCCCATTTGTCCGGCATCGACACAATGTCCGCGTTGCACAGATGCCGCCAGTCGATATTGCGGCCGCGTTTGCGATCGGCTGACGGCTTCGGTTGCAGCGGATCGCCGTCGAGCCAGCGCTGCACGTCGTATTGGTAGTACTGCTTCGACCACAGCATGCCGGCGAGCGCCTGACGCTGCACGAGACGCGCATCGGGATCGTGGATCTCGTGTTGCAGCGCGCCATAGAATTCGTCCGCCTCGGCGATACGGCGCGCAAAAACCGCATCGGCATCGAGCGGCACGGCGTCGGGACTCGACTCAGGACGCCAGCGCAGGTACACCACGGCGCGGCCATACGGAGCAAGCTCGATCGGCGCATGGGCGCCGGCCTTGGTGCCCGCGTCGCGGCGCACGGCCTGCTCGTCGCCGTTCACCAGATAATCGTTGAAGCCGTCTTTGAACGGACCTGCGCCGTCCATGTTGAAGAGACGTTTGACGTTGGTGTCGTTCTCGCAGAAGAGCCACGTGACCTGCGGCGCGTCCTTCGACCACGCCGTAACGACGATCGGCTCATGGCCCTGCTGACGCCCGATCACATGCGCGTCGCCGTCGTGGTCCGTGCCGGCGACGAGCGAGGGTTTGCCTTTGTTCTCCTTCCACGACCACGAATTGCGCGCCCATATTTGCGGCAGCACATCCAGCGAGGCAGCCTGGTCCGCGCGATTCTCGATCGTCACGCGCATCAGGATGTCGTCGGGTGTGTGTTTGGCGTATTCGACCTGGACGTCGAAGTAACGCAAATCGTCGAACACGCCGGTATCGAGAATTTCGTACTCCGGCATGTCGCCGCCCCGGCGCGCGTTTTCCTGAATCAGGTCGTCGTATGGAAAGGCGGCATGCGGGTACTTGTAGAGCATGCGCATGTACGAATGCGTCGGTGTGCCGTCGACGTAGAAGTACAGCTCCTTCACGTCCTCACCATGATTGCCTTGCGCGTTGGTGAGGCCGAACAGACGCTCCTTGAGAATCGGGTCTTTGCGATTCCATAGCGCGAGCGAAACGCACCAGCTCAGCTTGTCGTCGCCGAAACCGGCAATGCCGTCCTCGCCCCAACGGTAGGCGCGGCTGCGTGCATGGTCGTGTGGGAAGTAGTCCCAGGCGGTGCCGTTCGCGCTGTAATCCTCGCGCACCGTGCCCCACTGCCGCTCGCTGAGATACGGCCCCCAGCGTTGCCAATGCGCACAATCAGCCGAATGCAGCCGGGAGCCTTCAATAGTGGCGAGCAGATTGGCAGCGCGCAGCGGTGGCATGTCGACATCCTTGCGTCAGGCCTGGCGGTGGGACACTCATCGTAGCGCGGTTTAGGCGGCGGCGGTCGTCCAATGGGCAAGCAGGTGTTGAATGCGCAGCAACTCCCCTAGCGACCATGCCTGAAACGGCGTGCCGGCGGGCACGTGCGGGGCGTCGCCATCGGCGATTTCGCTGAGGTGGTCGAGGCCGGCGTGATCGAGCTGCGCGTACAGCGGGTCCAGAAAACGCGCTTTCGCTTGCGCGCCGGCATCCGCTTCGGCGCCATGGACCCGCAACCATGCTTCGACAAACGGGCCGAGCAGCCACGGCCAGACAGTTCCCTGATGATAGGCGCCATCGCGCTCGAGCGGAGACCCGCCGTAGTGCCCGCGATAAGCGGGAGCGGATGGTGCGAGCGTTCTCAAGCCGAGCGGCGTGAGCAAGTGCGCCTCGACCTGGTCGAGCACCGCGCGCGCCGCCGCGCCTTCGAGTAGCGGAAACGGCAGACCGCCTACCGCAAAAATCTGGTTGGGTCGAATCGAACGGTCGATAGCGCCTTCAACGTGGTCTACATCCACGTTATCGAACAGCGCGTGCGTGGCCGGATCGACGAAGCGCTCATGAAATGCCCGCAACGCCCGCTCGGCGGGCGCCTGCCATTGCGCATTCCACGTTGCTGCAATGCGCAACGCGTTGATCCAGAGCGCCTGCACTTCGACCGGTTTGCCAATACGCGGCGTGACCACCCAGCCGTCGACTTTCGCATCCATCCACGTGAGTTGCACGCCAGGTACGCCGGCACTGAGCAGACCGTCGGCGGTAGAAGCGCGGATGTTGAAGCGCGTGCCGTTCGTGTAGCCGGCGAGAATCGCTTCGGCCGCCTGTTGCAGCCGCTCGCGTGTCGCGGCGCCGGCGTGCTGCGTGACGAGATAGTCGTGTACGGCGACGACGAACCACAGCGAGGCATCGACCGAGTTGTATTCCGGCGTGTCGCCGTAGTCTGGGAAACGGTTCGGCAACATGCCTTCAGACAGCGTGGCCGACCATTCGAGCAGGATGGCTTCAGCCTCGTCGAGACGGCCCGAGGCGATCAGCAAACCGCGCATTGCGATGAAGGTGTCGCGGCCCCAGTCGGTAAACCACGGGAAGCCCGCGAGGATCGTACGGCCTTCGTTGCGCGCGACGACGTAGGCATCGGCGGAGCGTTGCAGGCGTGAGCCGAGCGTCGCGCGGCGCTGTTGCTCGATGCTTCCGAGTTCCGCTGCGTGGGCGGCGGCTGGCTCCGCGTTTGCCGATGCGCTGGTTGCGGCCGCCGCGCTGAGAATCATCACCGCGTCGCCATCGGCAAGATTGAAGCTGAATACGCCAGGCGTCGCAAGGTCCTCGCTGAAGTCAAGGCCACGCTCCCGCTCGCGCACATAGCAAAAGTTGCGATACCAATCAGGCGCGTGCAGGTAAGTGCCGTTCGTTGCCGCACGAATGACCGGCCGGTCGCCATACGGTTGCCAGCTCACGCAGCCCTGATCGCCACTCGTCTGCGCGTTGAAGTTGAACGCGGGATTTTCATGGTGCAGCGCATGATAGTCGCGGCCCGAAAGCAAAGGCCGGACCTTCAACGTGAACGCGTTGGGAAGTGCAGTGCGTTCCGCGCTTTCCAGACGCCAGCGCAACACCGTCTCGCCTGCCGCCTTGCTAACGAACGTCTCAGCGATGCACACCCAATGCGCGTCGATCTGAATGCGCCATGTCGGCCACGGCTCGGTGCCGAACGCAAGAAGACGCGTGGTCAGGTCCGGATAGATCACGTCCGGCACATATCGCTGCATGCTCAGCGGATAACGCTGGCCGTCCGCCTCGAGCCATGCCTCCACGCCATTGACGAGCACCACGCGCCCGCCCGGCGCGCGCGGGGCGCTCAGCAGTAACGCGTGATAACGGCGCGTGCGCAGCGTACCCACCGTGCCCGACGCGAAACCGCCGAAGCCGTCCGCCTCGAGCCATTCGTCTTCGAGACGCGTGATGTCGAAAGGCCGTTCGATGAGTGTCATGAATTGACCAGTCAGGTGAAGCCATGAATCTTTCAGTGTGCCTGGACTACCCGCGTATGGCACAACGGTGACCATTCTCCTACTTATCACCTGCCAGTTTCTTTCAAAATCCAAACTCCTTGTCCCACGTTATGCCACAAGCAAACGTTTCACAATTATTTCTCGAAAGGATTGGAGACTGCATGCGCTTTCACGAAACTGGATGCGGACATGAGAAGAGATATCGGCCTCGCGAGTGTCGCTTTGGTTGCGCTCGCAACTTTGGCGTTGAGTGGTTGTGGCGCGGACGACGCCGCACCGTCGGCAGCCTCTTCATCGCCCGAGGTTGCCAATAGCGGCGCCGCACCCGGCGCGGCGATGCCGTCTGCGACGGCCATGTTCAATCCAGCTTCGATGCCAGCCGTGGATCCCGCTGCCGCGTCAGATCCAATCGTACAGAACATGCAAGCCAGTCTCGCTGCCGACAACCGGCAAATCGCGCCCGTCATGCGTTATGCACCCGGCGACAGCACCAGCAGCAACTGATCCGATTCCACCGGCGCGCGAGGCGCGCTATTCTTCCCCCCGCAGAAGGTGATATTCGATGACATCAACTAGCCGTCGCCGTTTCCTGCAGACCGTGGCTTCATCCGCCGGTGCTGCCGCCGCCCTGACCGCACTGCCCGAGTCGATTCGCAACGCGCTTGCAGTTCCCGCGTTTTCGCGCACCGGCACGATCCGCGATGTCGAGCATATCGTCGTGTTCATGCAGGAGAACCGCTCGTTCGACCATTACTTTGGCCACTTGCGCGGTGTGCGCGGCTATAACGACCGCTTCCCGATTCCGCTGCCGGGCGGCAAGCCGGTGTGGTATCAGCCGTCGAAGGAAAATCCGGCCCAGCCGGTGCTGCCGTTCCATCTGAATACCGCGACCACCAGCGCGCAATGCGTCGGCGATCTCGATCACACCTGGTACAAGACCCACGCCGCGATCGACGGCGGCCGCTACGACCAGTGGCCCGCCAACAAGACCGACATGACGATGGGTTACCACCTGCGCAGCGATATTCCGTTTCACTACGCGCTGGCCGATGCGTTCACCGTCTGCGACGCCTACTTCTGCTCGCTGCCCGGACCCACGCACCCGAACCGCTCGTATCTGATGACCGGCATGGTCGATCCGACTGGCACGATGGGTGGTCCGCTGCTCGACAACAGCGACTATGTGGACGGCGACGCTCCGCCGAACTATCAGTTGCTCTCGTGGACCACGTACCCGGAGCGCCTGCAAGCTGCGGGCATTTCGTGGCAGGTGTACCAGCAGGGGCTGACCGGCGCCGATCCGTTGAACGGCAACTACGGCACCAACGTTCTGCAGAACTTTGCGAATTTCATCAATGCGCAGCCGGGTTCGCCATTGTTTGAGCGCGCGCAGACCGTGCGCACCATCGACGACCTGAAGGCCGACGTGCTGGAGAACAAGCTGCCGCAAGTGTCGTGGCTGTGCCCGCCGGCCGCGTACTCCGAACACCCGAGCTATACGCCCGCCTATGGCGCGGAATACACGTCGCAAATTCTCGACGCGCTGACATCGAATCCCGAAGTGTGGAGCAAGACGGTGTTGTTCATCATGTATGACGAGAACGACGGCTTCTTCGATCACCTCGTGCCGCCGCAACCGGCGACCACGCCCGCGCAGGGCCAGTCGACCGTCAGCACCGACGGCGAAATTCACAATGTGGTGAATCCGGCCCGTGGCGGCAGCTATACCGCCGACGGCTTGCCGTACGGCCTCGGCCCGCGCGTGCCGATGACGATCGTCTCGCCGTGGAGCAAGGGCGGTTTTGTCTGCTCGCAGGTGTTCGATCACACCTCGGTGATCCGCTTTATCGAAGCGCGCTTTGGCGTGTATGAGCCGAACATCACGGCATGGCGCCGCGCGGTGTGCGGCGACCTGACCTCGGCGTTCGACTTCCGCACGCCGGACTCGAAGGTGCCGCCGCTGCCGGACACGAGCAACTACAAGAGCATCGCCGACAACCAGTGCGCGACGCAGCCGAAGCCGACCGTCCCCGCGACGCCGGGCGCCATCGATCCGCAGGAAAGCGGCATCCGTTTCGCACGTGCGTTGCCGTATGAGTTGCATGTGAACGGTCACGCGGATGTGAAGAAGAACACGTTCGAGATCTCGCTCGGCAATACCGGCGACCAGGGCGCGCATTTCTACGTGTACGCGACGAACCGCACGGATGGGCCGTGGCGCTATACCGTCGAAGCGGGCAAGTCGCTGAGCGAGACTTTCGACCTGACGACGACCAGCGGCGTGTACGCCTTCGAAGTGTTCGGACCAAATGGCTTCGTGCGCAAGTTCACGGGCAATACGCAGCAGGCGGCGGCGCAAACTTCGCAGGCCGCGGGATGGCATGATAAGGACAAGGCGGCGCACCCTGAGGTGAAGGTGCAGTACGACGTGGCGAACGGCAACGTGTTCCTGAAGTTCAGCAACAAGGGCGGCGGGATTGCGCGCTTGACGGTGACCGACAACGCTTATGGTGCGCGCGTGCGTACCGTGCTGGTGCCGGCGGAGTCGCATATCGAGGAAGCGTGGGTGCTGGCGTCGAGCCATCACTGGTACGACCTGACGGTGACGAGCAACGATGACGCCAGCTTCTCGCGCCGTGTTGCGGGTCACGTCGAGAATGGGCGGCCGAGCATTAGCGATCCGGCGGCGGTGGCGCCGGTGTTGGTGGTGAACTAAAGGCGTGCGAAAGTAGAACGGCTTCGGTCAGGCGGCCGCCTTGGCGGCACGCCTGATCGAAGCGCGGTTCAATGCCTGAAAGTCGTTACGCTGCGAGCGTTCTGCACGAAACGACAGATCGCGCTAGAGTCAGTGTTCCCCCACTTCCTGAGGATGGGAACATCATGGATCGCAACACATTCACCGAAAGTCTGACGAAAGAAGGCTTTCCTGACACCTTGCTCGTCACGCGTGAGGCGAACGGCGAGGTGGACGTCCACACGCATCCGTTCGAATCCAAAGCGCTGATTCTGGAAGGCGAAATGAGCATACGCGTGGGTGAAGAAGAGCGCGCGTATCGCGCCGGCGACGTCTTTCACTTGCCGGCGAATGAGCCGCATTCGGAGCGCTACGGTCCGAACGGCGTGACGTTTCTGGTGGGTAGGAAGGTATAAGGCGCGCTCGGCGAGAAGACCTCAAGCCCCCAACAACACCCCCGTCCTGAACGCCCGCGTTCCGGTCACTCGCCCAAGCGGCGCCCCCGCTGTCACGAAGCGAATCGCGCGGCGCATATAAAACACGCCTTCAGTATTGCTGGCGATCGTGGTCGTCTCATCGGTCAGCGGATCGACAATATCGAACAACGCCTGCCCGACACGAATCGTCTCGCCGATCTTCGCGCGATGAACAAGAATCCCGCTCACAGGCGCATAGAACTGTTCGCTGCCAGCGAGCGGCGTCGCTGGCGACAGCAACGGCGGCAAAGGCTTCACTTCGCGCCGAATCGCCTTACGCCACACGAGATAATCGACTATTGCATCGGCGTCCTCCTGAGCCACCTCATAAGAAACATCGCGCTGACCGCGGCATTCCACGGTCACCGCAACGGCGCCATTCGGCACCGGCTTGTCCGCGGGCAACGCCTGCTGCAACGTCCACCACAACAGGCTATGTGTCTCATCAAACGACTCGCCGCCCGAGTTGGTAGCCAGCAACGACGCCTGCGCTCCGAGATAGCGCGACAAAGGCTCAAACTCAGGCCACGCGGCTTCGCTCGTATAGAGATGCATCGCCGCTTCGAGCGAGCAGTGCAGATCGATAATCACGTCAGCGTCGAACGAGAGCTTCAACAGCGCCAATTGCAGCGATTCGAATTCGGTCAACGGCTTCTGCGCAGCCAGCTCATCGGCAATCAACTTCCGCACAATCCGTACGTTCTCCGCAGCATCCGAGCCCAGGACCTCCTTGGCTCGCGACACGACCCTGGAGAACTGCACGAAGTGCCGATTGAAGTTCTTCCCACTGCCGAGATCGAAGCGCCCCAGAAACTGCCCGAGCACGGTTTGCCCGAGTCCAACCGGATTCGCCACCGGCACCAGCACGATTTCCGCGTTCAGCGCGCCCTGCTGTTCCAGTTCAATCAGTCGGCGCTTGAGCAACACCGTTGTCAGCATCGCCGGGGTTTCATCCGCATGCAGCGACGACTGGATATAAATCTTTTGCCCGCTATTGGCCGGGCCAAAATGAAACGACACCAGTTCGCGGTGCGTGCCGATAGCCGGCGAGAGAAGCGGAATCGATTGCCTGTTCATGAGCGGATAGTTTGTAGAGGAATAGTCAGGAGCCGAAACATCAGTTAGTTGCCGTACGGGTCGAAATCGAAGTACTTCTTCGCGATCTGCGCGTACGTGCCGTCTTTGAGCATCGATGCAATGGCCGAGTTGATCGACGTCTGCAGCGCCGTCTCATCCTTGCGCAAGCCGATGCCTACACCACGATCACCCATCGAAAGCGGTTCGCCGACAAACGCGAAACCCTTCCCCGCCGGCGTGCGCAAAAAGCCGATGTCCGCTTCGACAGAACCCAGCAACGCGCCATCAAGACGTCCGTTCTGCAGATCGGCGAACACTTCGTCCTGGCTCTTGTAGGCCACCACTTGCGCGCCGAGCGGTGCCCAGTTCTTCAACGCGTACCCCTCGAACTGCGTGCCCGACTGCACGCCGATCTGCTTGCCGGCCAGTGCGTTCGTGCCGCCCGCGAGCGCCGAACCTTGTCGCGCGATCAGCCGTGATTTGAACTGGAACAGCTTCGACGAAAACAGAATCTGCTGCTCGCGCTTCTCCGTGATCGCCATCGACGACAGGATCGCGTCGATCTTGCGTGCCTGCAGCGCCGGAATCATCCCCGAGAATTCGAGTTCAACCCACTGGCAGCGCGCGTGAATGCGCTTGCAGATTTCGTTGCCGAGATCGACGTCGAAACCCTTGAAACTGCCGTCGGGCGCTTTGGCGTCCATGGGCGGATAGCTCGGGTCGATACCGAGGCGCAACGTGTCGGATTCAGCGGCAAAGGCGCCACTGCTGAAAATCAGCGCGGCGCTCAGGATCATCAGCGGAGTTTTCATGGCAGACGGAGTGTGGATGGGTCGAAGGACGGCCGCATCATCCTATGATGCCCCCGCGCCTCAAAGAAGTCCCATTCGGACTATCATGATCACTTTTACCGATCACCGGACGTTTCTCCCCATGGCGTTGACGATCTCCCAGCTCCGCGCGTTCGCCGCGGTGGCCGAGCATGGCAGCATCCGCGCGGCTTCGCGGGCGCTCGGCATTGCGCAGAGCGGCATCACGCAGCAGTTACAGAACCTCGAGTCGTTGCTGGGCGCGACGCTGTTCACGCGCACGAATCGCGGCATTGCGCTGACCGCCCTCGGCCAGCGGCTGTTGCAGCGGGCCGGCGCGATTATCGGAGAATGCGAGCGCGCCGAGCAGGAAGTGCAGCAATTGCGCGGCGACTACGTCGGCGAGGTGACGTTCGGCATGACGACCGAGCCGCTGATCGACGCCTTCGCGCCGGTGCTGATGGAATTTCGCACGCGCTTCGAACGGGTCGCCGTGCATCTGCGCACCGGCACGTCGCGCATGATGATTGCGTGGATTCGCGAAGGCACGCTGGACTTCGCGGTCGCGCTGGTATCGAAGCAGACGGACACCGCGGATCTTTCGGTGACGCCGCTCTATCCCTCCGATCCGGTTATCGTTTGTCGCAAGGGACATCCGAAAGCACGCGCACGCTCGCTGGCCGAGCTCGTCGATTGCACGTGGGTGGCCACGCGCTCGCCGAATCTGACGGACGATCCGCAGGTCAGTCGCCTGAACCATCTGTTCGACAGTCACGGCTTGCCCCCGCCGAAAATCGTCGCCACGGTGGAAGGCCTGTACGAGACGCTGCATCTGGTCGGCGCGACGGATTGCCTCTCGCTGGAAGCGTCGGTCGTGGCGAAACGCGGGCCGTTTGCGAGCACGCTCACCGCCATCCCGGTACGCGAGCGCGCCATCGAGCAGAACGTCTGCCTGCTGCAGCGCGCGGCCATTCCGCTCACGCCCGCCGCGCAGGAACTCGCGACAATGATCGCTTCCTATACCCGCACGGTGCGGACGCGCTGACCATCAACCGGAGTCACGCCAGCGTTTCGAGCGCGAGCAATTCGTCGATGGTTTGCCGGCGACGGATCAGACGCGGCTTGCCCTTCTCCAGCAACACCTCGGGTGCGAGCGGCCGGCTGTTGTAGTTCGAGGACATCGACGCGCCGTAGGCGCCCGCATCGTGGAACACGACAAAGTCGCCCACTTCAGGCGTGGGCATCGCGCGGTTCAACACGACACCGCCCTCGGCCTGGGTGAACACATCGCCGGCTTCGCACAACGGTCCGGCCACGGCGAATGAATCAAGCGGCGCCTCGCTCGGCAAGCCATCGGCTTTCAGCACGGTCATCTCATGGTGGCTGCCGTAGAACGACGGCCGCACGAGGTCGTTGAATCCGGCATCGACTAAAGCAAATTGCCGAGCGGGCCGCCGATTCAAGGCATGCACTTCGGCAACGAGCACGCCCGCCTGCGCGACGAGGAACCGCCCCGGTTCGATCTCCAGCCTCACGCGGTGCCCGACATGCGCTTCGATCTGCCGGCGCGCCGCATCCCAAAGCCGGAAGTAATGCGCGACGTCGATGCGCGGTTCGCCTTCGCGATAAGGCACCGACAAACCGCCACCCGCGGAAATGGCTTCGATATCGTGGCCCAATGCCTTGACGGTTTCGACCATCGCATCGCAGACGCGCGACAGATGCGCATAGTCGACACCCGAACCGATATGCATGTGCAGCCCGACCAGTTTCAATCCATAACGACGAACAATCTCCACGGCGCGCGGCACGTCGTCGAGCCAGATGCCATGCTTGCTGTGCTCGCCGCCCGTGTTGGTCTTGTTGCTATGCCCGTGGCCAAAACCCGGATTGATCCGCAGCCACACGCGATGCCCCGCGGGGGCATGCCGTCCTATCCGCTCGAGCATATCGAGCGAGCCGGCGTTGACCGTGATGCGATGCTCGATCACGGTGGCGAGCGTCGCGTGATCGATCAGATCTGCCGTGAACACGACGCCCTCAGGGTCGCCGTCAGGCGCGAAACCTGCCGCGAGACTGCGCCTGATTTCGCCCAGCGAGACCGCATCGACCATGGCGCCTTCCTCGCGCATCAGCTTGAGGATATGCAGATTCGAACAGGCCTTCTGCGCAAAGCGAATGACATCGAAGCTGCGCAGTTCGGCAAGACGTGCGCGAATGGTACCGGCGTCGTAGACCCACAGCGGCGTGCCATGCTGACGGGCGAGGTCGGCGAGTTGTTGCGGATTGAATGGCGTCACGGTTCCCGGCTCTCGATGTCGAAGCGTTGCGGTGACCGACATGATGCGGAAAGCGTGTCATTCAGTAAAATACCAATTCTTCGTGCATCCATTCATTCTTGATATACCTGTCATGGCACTCACGCATCGGCATATCGAAGTCTTTCGCGCCTTGATGACGGCCGGCAGCGTCACCAAAGCGGCGGAGATGCTCTTCACCTCGCAGCCCACGGTGAGCCGCGAACTTGCGCGCATGGAGCAGAGCATCGGCTTCGCGCTGTTCGAACGCGCGGGCGGGCGGTTGCGCCCCACGCTCTCCGCGCTCACGCTGTTCGACGAGATCAAGCGCGCCTATGCCGGGCTCGAACGCGTGGCGTCCACCGCCGCCAGCCTGCGCGAATTCCAGGGCGGCCAGCTTTCCGTCATCGCGTTGCCCGCGTTTTCGCATTCGATTTTGCCGGGCGCGTCGAAACGCTTCAGCGACGCCCAGCCTGGTGTGAGCGTGTCGATCGCGACTCAGGAGTCGCCGTTTCTCGAGGAGTGGCTGACGGCGCAGCGCTACGATCTCGGCCTGACCGAACACGGCGCGCCGCCGGCGGGCACGCGTCTGACGCCGTTACTCGAAGTCGACGAGGTATGCGTGCTGCCCGACGGGCATCCGCTATTGGCCAAGCGTGTGATCGCGTTAAAGGACTTCGCGGGCCGGCCTTTCATCAGCTTGTCGCCGAACGATCCGTACCGGATTCAGATTGACGAGGCCTTCGCACAAGCGGGTATCGCGCGCCGCCAGGTAGTCGAAACGCCCACCGCGGTCTCCGTGTGCAGTTTCGTGCGCCAGGGGCTCGGCGTGGCGATCGTCAATCCATTGACGGCGCTCGATTTCGCAGGCCGCCATCTGCATATCCGGCCGCTCGCCGTGTCGTTGCCGTTTCGCGTGAGTGTGATTCATCCGGAACATCGTCCGAGCCATCCGCTGGCCGGCGCGTTCGTGCAGGCGCTGCAAAGCGAAGCCGCCGCACTGCGGCTGCAATTGAAAACGCACACTGGAACTCGAAGCGGGAACCGAACCGCGAGCTGAACCGCTCCGCGAGTTTAGAACTCGACCAACGCGAAATCGTCTTTGCCCACGTCGCAGAGCGGGCAGCGCCAATCGGCCGGCACATCCGCCCAGCGTGTGCCCGGCGCGATGCCCTCTTCCGGCAAACCTTCGGCTTCGTCGTAGACCCAGCCGCAGATCACACAGACCCATTGCTTGAAGTCGTCGGTTGAGGCGGCATGGCGATCCGCCGCTTGCGACGCATCGCCCGCTTGCGCAGAGGGCGTTTCATCGAGGCTCACCACGAGTGGCGCGGCAGTGCCCACGCCGGTCCCGGCAAGACGCGCCTGCAGGCTCTCCAGCAAGCGCTGCGCTTCGGCCTGGGTCAGATCGATCCAGTATGGATCGCCAGCGCCGTCGTTCAGCCGCTCAGGAGAAAACTGGATTTCTACGGCTACGCCCTTCTTGTACATGGCAAATCGGAATGTCGAGGAAACCGGCGGCCTGCGCCGGCATAGGCCGCAAGCGCCAGGCCGCGGCGTCGCGCAAAGATCAGACGAAATGGTTCAGCACGATGGCGGCGATCAGGCCGGCGGCGCCGATCAGGCCGAGCAATTGCAGCAGGGTGAGGGATTTACGCGATGCGGTAGAGATTTGTTGCGTGGTCACGGGCAAGTCTTAAAAGTCGGAAAAAGCGAAATGGTACACGGTTGCGAAGACGGTTCATGCCGATTAGCTCAAACCTTCGTGCATCCGCTGCCATTATCGCCGCCCGAGCGCTCCGGATTGCCTACCGTGCGGAGATGGACTAGTTCCCGTCAAACGGGGAACGTTTTCTTACGAAACGGCGATCTCACCGGCCTGTTCTGACACCGCCGCCACAATTGCGGCAACCGCCGGGGGCTCGAGCGTCAGGCCGATATGCGTCACACCCGGCACGATCGTGACCGGCACCACGCGCCCGGCCTCGGCGAAAACGCCGGCGAATTTCTCCGCGTAAAACGCCTCGTCGTTCGCGCCGACCAGCACTTCGAGAGGCTGGCGCGTTGCGCGAATATCGGCGCCGTAGTTGTCGTGCGGACGGAAATTCTGCATGAGGCTGTACGAATACTGCGGCGTGAGCCTCGCCGCTGCTTCCGGCGACAAGGCGTAGGCCACCGTCGGCAGATGATTGAAGAGCGTGATGCGCAGCTTGTTGAGCATGACCAGCACCATCACCCGCGGCAAACCGACACTGGCCCAGCCGCCGACGGAAGGCGGAGTGGTCGGCGCATTGTGGTGAAGGAACGGCGCCAGCAGCACATAGCGGTGGAAGGCCAGTTGTCGTGCGTCGCTCGCGAACCGCAGCGCAAACCCGCCGCCCGCCGAGAAACCCACCAGCGTACGCGGCCCGGCCGGCTGAACCACATCGAGAAAATCGCTGAGATCGTCTTCGAGCTGACCGATGTACGCAATCGTGCCTTTCCTGCCCGACTCGCCATGCCCGCGCACATCGGGCACATAGACGTCGTAACCCGCTGCGGCGAGCGCCTTGGCGAGCGTGTGCATGCTCACGCTGCTCGCCGACGAGCCGTGAATCAGTACGGCGCTGCCGCGCACCGGTGCGATACGGCTCACGTAATACCGGTACGCGAGCGCGGCGTTATCGCGTGCGGCATAGTGTTCGAGCGGGGGTAAATCGGACGTATCGATCGACTTGAAAGGCTCGTTGATCGACGCGAGCGGCGGTGGCTGTTTCGGCCCGCCCTTCACGAGGGCCACCGCCGCAACGGCGAGCCCCACGAGAAACACGACAACCGGCATGACGGCGTGCAGTTCGGCGCTCATCGAATTGGCCTCTCAGGCGATGCTTATGCTTGTGGATTTTGCATCGACGAGCCCGCGTCTTGCTCAGCCTGTTAGTGCACCCCGTTTTGCTCGTGCCGCCGGCGTGCAGGTCATCGTCGCCGACGATTGTACGGTCGCGCATGGCGCCAGAAAGACTCGAATATTGGCTATTCGAGCGGGTTGCCGCTGCATTCGAGACGCGCCGTCAGCTCTCGTCGCGGGCCACGAGCCCCGAGCGGCGCTGCACGCCCCACGCCCGTCCGCCACGCAGAAACTGCAGCCAGCCAAGCGCCGCGCCGGCATGCCGCACCAGTTGAAACGTGAACGGCTCGGCAATCGCCGCCAGCATCGCCATCCACAAGCTGGAGCCGGTACGCTCGCCGGTCCAGCGCCGATACAGATGGATGCTCCACAGATAGAACGCGAGGTCGATCGCGGTTTTCAAACCGATCACGCTAAAGATCGACACGACAATCGCGCCATGCCCGCCGAACACAAACGCGAGCAGCAACGCGAATGCGGTCAGGCCGTAGATCGGCTGCATGGTGTCGATCGCCTTGACCGGCAGCATCAGCATGCCGAGCGTGCCGTAGCGCGGATTGCCGGTCATGTCGCGGTTCCAGTACTGCGTCTGCAGGAAGCCCGCGAACCAGCGGCGGCGCTGGCGCAGGAAGCTGCCGAGGTTGTCCGGCGCATCGGTGTGGGCATGCGCGTCACCGACCACGCGCACGTCCCAGCCGAGACCGTGATCGACCGAATAGCGGCGCAGCCTGTGAATCAGCTCATAGTCTTCGAGGAGGCACGCTGGATCGAAACCGCCCACGTCGACCAGCGCGTCGCGCCTGAACGACGCGAACGCGCCCGAAATCAGCAGCAGACTGTCGGCGCGCATCCACGCAAAACGGGCGATGAAGTTGCGCATGTACTCGTACGTCTGGAACCACTCGAATACGCGGCCCGACACCGACTTGCCGCAAACCGGCACCAGAATGCCGGCCGCGGCGACCAGCTTCGGCTCGCTCGCGAACGCGGCGCGCATGGCGTAGGTGGCATCGTCGTCGAGCAACGTGTCGGCGTCGACGGTCATGACCGTGTCCGTGGTCATCACCGTGATCGCGGCATTCAACGCGCGCGCCTTGCCGCCGTGCGGGACGCGAAGCCAGAACAGATTCGGGTAAAGCGGGCTCGGCGCGCTCAGCACGCCTTCGGCGGCCGCGACCAGACCAAAACGTTCGGTGAGCAGTTCGCGGGTCGAGTCGGTGGAACCGTCGTCGGCAATGACGATCTGCGCCGGACCATGCGTCTGCCGCAGCAGCGCGGCGAGGGTCACCGGCAGCACCGCCGCCTCGTTATGCGACGCGACGATCACACCCATGCTCGGCAGCACACGCTGGTCGTAATCGGCTTCGAGCGGCGGCGTACGCCGCATCAGCGGCAGCGTTTTCCACGTGACGAACGCGAGCAGCAACGTGTCGTACACCACGTACGCAATCCCCGTCGACCACGCCAGCGCGCCCTGCAAAAAGAAAGCGCGCGCGAACAGCAGCAGCCACAGGACCACCACGCTCAAATGAATCAGCGTGCTCAACGGCGTCGTGCGGCGCGGGACAATGCGCGGCGACGCGAGAGCAAGCGCCTGTTCCAGTGTCTTCTTCAAAATGACTGCCGAGTCCTAAGGTGTTGCGATTGATAGAAAGGCCAACGCGATGCGCTTACGGCAGCATGCGTTTCAGGACCGATTTACGGTCGATCCACTGATGCTTCAGCGCGCCGCCAATATGCATGGCCAGCAGCGCATAAAGCGCGTAACCAAGCCACGTATGCAAGGCGCCGAAGCGATCATGCAAAGTCTCCTTGTACGCCGGATCGAGATTCATCACGTAGCCGATACGCGGCCAGGGAACCAGATTGAACAGGCGCATGGGGTGTGTGGCCGCGTCTTTCCACGCGGAATCGTGCAGCCAGCCGGACAGCGGCAGCGCGATCATCAGCAGATACAGCAGGAAATGCGCGACGTGTGCGGCAATTTTTTCCCACGACGGAAACTCATGCGGTAACGGCGGCGGCTTGTGCGACACGCGCCACAAGATGCGCATGAGCGCGAGGCCGAGCACCGTGATGCCGATCGACTTGTGCGTATCGATCACCGGACGCACCCAGTCGTCCGGCAACGAATCCGCGCTCAGACCAAGCACCACGTTGCCGATCATCAGCAGCGCGATGATCCAGTGCAGCGCCACGGCCACGCGGGTGTAGCGCGACGGCAGCGGCGTACCGGCCGCATCGGTCAAAGAGTCGGCGTGTGTATTCATGAGTCGTTCCATCCGCGCAGGCAATGTTGCGAAAGCTTTTTGAAAATCCGGCCATGCCGGCGCACTTGGGCGCGCCGCCGATTAGGCAAACGCCTAAGTGTGCCGGTTTATTCCACCGGACGCTTAACACCAGGTTTCTGATTATTTCTTGGGCGCGGAGTTCGGTCGCCGTTGCACCTTATCCGTGCACGCCCTCGCGCCGCGCGACAAACGCGGTCGCTTCGATCCGCTCGTCGAGCCAGCCGTTGGTTGTATGCGCATCCAGTAGTTGCCGGATGCGCGCGAGCAGTTCATCGAGCCGCTCGCCGAGCCGTTCACGCGAGAGGCTCGACATCGAGTGGTTAAGGCGGCGGTTCGATACGCCGGATTCTAGCGAAACGCAGGCGGCGAACACCGGATAGCGCTATTGTGTCGGCAACGTCAGCTCCCGCCTTCCACCCTGCTCATGTCCTCACGCTTCAACGCCGCCTTTACCGCCCTGCTCGCCGCCGCCCTGTTCGGCGCAACGACGCCGCTCGCCAAAGCCTTGCTCGGCTCGCTTTCGCCGTTCCTGCTTGCGGGACTGTTTTACCTGGGCAGCGGCACCGGCCTTGCCATTGTGATTCTGGCGCGCCGCCTGAAAGACCGCGCCGCCCAGCGGCCGGCCGATCACAACCGCTTCCCGTTACGCGAAGTGCCGTGGCTGGCCGGCGCGATCGCGGCCGGCGGCGTCGCCGGGCCCGCGCTGCTGATGCTGGGTTTGCAGACGACGCCCGCCGCCACCGGATCACTGCTGCTGAACCTGGAAGGCGTCTTCACCGCGCTGATCGCATGGGTCGTGTTTCGCGAGAACGTCGACGTGCAGGTGTTTCTCGGCATGGTCGCGATTGTCGCGGGCGGCGTCGCGTTGTCGTGGCAGCCGGGCGCGGTGGGCCTGCCGGCCGGCACGCTGCTGCTGGTTGGGGCGTGCGCCTGCTGGGCGATCGACAACAACCTGACCCGCAAGGTGTCGACGCACGATGCGATGTTCATCGCCTGCATAAAAGGGCTCGTGGCCGGTTCGGTCAACGTGGCGCTCGCGCTCACCCTCGGCGCCGCGTGGCCGACAGTGCCGACCGTTGCGCTCGCCATGTTGACAGGCTTCGCGGGCTACGGCGTGAGCCTCGTGCTGTTCGTGGTCGCGTTGCGCAATCTCGGCACTGCGCGCACCGGCGCTTACTTCTCGGTTGCGCCGCTGTTCGGCGTGACCTTGTCGTGGCTGCTGTGGCCGGAACTGCCGCCGCTGCTGTTCTGGGTCGCCGCCGCGCTCATGGCGCTCGGTGTGTGGCTGCATATCCGCGAACGTCACGAGCACCCGCACACGCATGAGCCGCTGGACCACACGCATCGCCACCGGCACGACGCGCATCATCAGCATGAGCATGATTTCGCGTGGGACGGCGACGAGCCGCACACGCATGCGCACCACCATGCGCCCATCACGCACACGCATGGGCATTTCCCAGATATTCACCACCGCCATACGCATTGATTTCGCGGCTGGCCGCGCTGCGTGGGCGCTTGCCGCACTGCAAGATAAATATCTCTGTGAAACAGATCAGGCGATAGGTCGATTCAATTGGCATCGACGCTGATCAAGTCCTCTAATGGAACTCCTGTTGTTCGTCCATCGACTCGCCCGCTTCCTTGGAGACACTCATGTCACAGCCTGCGCCCAACGTAGACGAATTGGTCAGAAGTATTGCCGAGGAAACCAATACACCGGCGGAAACGGTCTCGAAGATGTATGCGGACACTTTGGCCAACTACCGTAACGACGCGCGGGTATTCGATTACGTGCCGCTCTTCGCCGCAAAGAAAGTCCGCGACCAGCTGCGCCATCATCCGGACAACAAACACTGACTCCTAACTGTCGCTGCCGCGGTCGCTGTTTTCGCGGATGATCTTCGCGATCAAGGCGTCGGCCTCGCCTGAAACGTTGTCATGCACGCGCGTGCTTTGCACGGGCGCCGCTGTGTCGTTGCCGATCAGGTGACCGCTGCGCACGTGCGTATCCACTGACACCTGCATCGACAGCCCGAGCCGCAGCGGATGAGCGGCGAGGTCCCCTGCATCGAGCGAAATCACGATCGGCACGCGCTGCACGACCTTGATCCAGTTGCCCGCCGCATTTTGCGAAGGCAGCATCGAGAACGCGCTGCCGGTGCCCGCGGAAAATCCTTCGACGCGGCCGCGATACACCACCTGCGACCCGTACACGTCCGACACGATCCGCACCGGCTGCCCCACGCGCATGCTGCGGATCTGCCCTTCCTTGAAGTTGGCCTCCACCCACAGACGCTCGAGCGGAATGATCGACATCAGCGCGAGTCCCGGACCGACCTGCTGGCCGATCTGCACTGAGCGTTGCCCGACGGTGCCGTCAACGGGCGACACGATCGTCGCGCGTTGCAGGTTCCGGTAAGCGAGCCGCAGTTGCGCGGCGGCTTGCAGCACGGGGGGGCTGGCCTCGATCGGGAACTTGCCGCCGAGCGCCTTCGCGGCGTCGAGCTGAACCTGCGCGGACGCGAGATTCGCTTGCGCCACTGCCACCGCCTCACGTGCGCGCGCCAGTTCTTCCGGCGACACGACTTCGACCGAGGCATGGTCGCGCGCTGCCAGCGCGCGTTGCGCCAGTGCAAGTTCGGCGCGACGCGCGTCGATCGATTGCACATAAAGCTTGCGTGAGATGGTCGCGTTCGCGACTTGACGCACCGCCAGCGTCAATTGCGCTTTCGCCTGAGCGAACGCGGCCGCCGCTTCCGTATCGTCGAGTTTGACGAGCGTCTGGCCGGCGCGCACCTGGCGCGTGTTGTCCACCAGAATATCGGTGACGGTGCCGGGAATCTGCGCGGCGATCTGCACGATATTGCCGGCGACGTACGCATCGTCGGTCTCTTCGTAGAATCGCGCGCTCAGACTCCAATAGGTCAGCCACGCCACGCCGGCGAGCGCGACCACGCCGAAGAAGACGGCGATCCGGCGCCGGCGCGTCGCCCGCCTGGGGTCCTGCGCGCCGCTCGCGGTAGTTGCCTGGTTCGCGGCCTCGTCCGGCGTCCACCCGGCGGCCTGCTGTGCCTGTTTATCGTTGTGCATTCAATCGAAGTGAGTATCCGTAACGCGTGCGTGAGAGAGAAAGCCCTGCTGAGCATGAGAGATCGGTGCACCAGGTACCTTGCGTTCGTCGAAGCCGCCACCCAGCGCGCCGACCAGCCCGACCTGCAACATGCGGCGGCGGCCCTGCAGATCGACCTGCTGCGCGCGTGCATCGAGCAACGACAAATCGGCCAGCGTCACGTCTTTCTCCATGCCAATGCCACGCCGATGGCGCTCCTCGGCAATCGCGACAATGTGCGTGGCTGCCGCCACCGCGCGGGTCTGCTCGGTGGCGAGCCTGTCGACCGTGCGTAGCGACGTGAGCTGGCGCGCCACTTCGCCGAGTGCTTCGTCGACCGTCTTGTTGTACAGGCTTATCGCCGCGTCGGCGTTGGCGAAATCGCCACCCAGTTGCGCGCGCAACCGGGTTCGGTCGAACACCGGCAACGAAATCGCCGGTCCGATCGAGCCGGTCATCGCGGCGCGCGTGAAGAGCGCGCCGGGCGTCAAGGCGGTCAGGCCGGCGAACGCCACCAGATTCACATCGGGATAAAACTGTGCGCGTGTCGCGTCGATGTTGGCCAGCGCGGCTTCCGCCCGCAGGCGTGCCGCGACGATATCGGGCCGCCGGCCCAGCAGATCGACCGGAAGTTGGGCCGGCATCGGTGCGTCGGCCGTCGCGGCGAGCTGCGGACGGCGAATCGACAAACCCCGCTCCGCGCCGCGCCCCGTCAGCACACCGAGCTGCAGCTCGGTCAGCGTGATGCGTTCGTCGTTGAGCGCCTGCTGCGAGGCGAGGCGGCTGCGCTTGAGCGAGGCGTCGGCTGCATCGTAGGAATTGTCGATGCCTCGCGCGCCGCGCTCGCGCAGCACGGCATCGACCTTATCCGCGGCTTGCTGCTTCTGCAGCAGAATGTCCTGCATCGCGAAGGCGCGGTCGAGCTCGCAATAAAGCGTCACCAGCGCGACAGTCAGCGTAAGGCGGGCCTGCTCCGCATCGATCCGCGCCGCGTCCCGCGTGGACAGCACGCCGCGCGTCAGCGCCGCATTTTTGCCCCACAGGTCGAGTTGATAACTCAGGCCTGCGAACAATGCCGCGGGCGAGACCGTGGGATCGTTGAACAACTGCACGGGGATATGCTGCCCGCCCACCTCGACGTTGGCGATGTTGTCCGGTTGCGGCAGACGCGTCTTGCTGACGGTCGCCCCCGCCGTGCCCGTAAGACCAGTCAGTGAGCCGAACTGTTCGAGTTGCGCCTGCGCGGCGCCCACTCTAGCCTTGGCGATCTGCAAATCGGGATTGTTCTGCAACGCCTCGGCGACCAGTTCGTCCAGTTGCGGATCGCGATACTGCTTGACCCAATCGGGCGCGGGCCATGCGCCATTCGCGCCTCGGCCGACGGTTTGCGCAAGCGCATCGGCGGACGGTTCGAGCGGTTTGACATTCGCATGCAGGCCGCCGTCGCTGACGCAGCCGGTCAGCGCCGACGCGGCCAGCAGAAGCGGTAGTACGCGTTTCGTGACAGATTGCATGGGGCGGATCACGAGTGGTGGCTGCGATGCATGACGCCGTCTCGCGCGGGCGACGCGACCACCGTGCTGCGCGCCGCCTGAGCGGCCAGCCGCGGACGCGTCTGCGCGAGCGGCCCCATCCGGCCGAACAGCCCATCCCAAACTCCGAGTGCGATGGCGGTCAGTTTGGCCAGCTTGCCCTGCTCCAGCAGCACGATCTGGACGATCTGCCAGAGCGTCAGCACGTTCGGCACGACGGCGACCGGCAAACGCAGTCCATATTGCAGCGCCAGCTGCATCGCGTTGCGCGCGCTGTAGTAGCGCCGGAACCCGGCATGATTCATCGTGGTCAACTCGAAGGAACCCCATTTGTGACGGCGCCGCGCACCGATCCGATGCGACAGCACCAGCGACGGCACCACGTACAACGGCACATTGCACAGCAATGCGCGCAGGCAGTACTCGGTGTCGACGTGGTCGATGAAAAGCGTCTCGTCGAAGCGGCCCAGCCGCGCGAACGCTTCGCGGGAAATCACGCAGCCCGACGAGATAAGAAACGCGCAGCGTTGCAGCGCCGCGCCTGGCTCGACCTGCAGGCGCCCGACCGATAGCCCGCTCGTGGTCAGCTCCGGCAGGAAACGCTGATCGTTTTCGTCGAAGATACGCGGCCCGGCCATGAACGCCTGGCCACTCATCGACGCACACCGGTCGCGCATCACCGCGAAGTAGCCTTCAGGCACCTCGGAATCCTGATCGAACAGGGTCACCGCATCCACGTGCTGCTCGAACAGCGCGCTCAGGCCGTGATTGAATGCGCCTGCAATGCCGTGGCGATTGCCGTAGTGCAACAGCGCCACGCCCGCGTCGCTCAGCATCGCCGCCGCGCGTGCGTCCGGCAACGGCGAGTTGTCGACCACCAGCAGACGGTCGCACGCAGACTGCATTGCCACGGCTCGCGCAACCTGCTCTTCGCTCGGATGAAACAGAATGATCAATGCGCCCAGAATCGTCATAGGTGCTCCTCAGTGACCCAAGGTCATCGCCGCGCCGCGCTTCGGGCGGGTCAGCCACATCATGGCGGCGAGCACGAGGCAGGTCATGCTGGCCATCTGGAACATGTCGCCGGTCGCCATCATGTACGCCTGCTGCTGCACGATATGGTGCAACGTGCTGACTTCGCGCACGCCGTCGATGCCCATGCCATGCAAACCCTGCACGAAGCGCTGCGTGTTGCCGGACGACGCCGTCACCGACTGCGCGACGACGTCGTAGTGATACAGCGCGCGGTTGTCCCACAGCGTGACGCTCATCGCCGTGCCGAACGCCGCCGAGAGCGTGCGCAGGAAGTTCGACAGGCTGGACGCCGCCGCGAGCTTGTCGTCGGACACGCGCGACAGCGTGGCGGCCGTCAGCGGAATAAAGAAGCATGGCAAGCCGATACCCTGGATCAGACCCGGCGTGATGATCTGCGTGAACGTCATGGTCAGCGTGAAGTGCGCGTCCCACCACAGCACGGCGGCGAACACGAGAAAGCCGAACGTGGCGAGTACGCGCGCGTCGAACCGCGCCGCATGAATGCCGACCAGAATCGAGAACACCAGCGCGAGCACGCCGAGCGGCGCCGTGGCGAGTCCGGCCTGGTAGGCGGTGTAGCCCATCACGGCTTGCAGCCACAGTGGAAAGATCACGCCGACCACCGAGAAGCTCATCATGCCAAGCGAAATGATCAGCACACAGAACGAAAATGTGCGATCGCGGAACAGGCTCAAATCGATCACCGGATGACGCTCGCCCGCCTCCCAGATCAGCAGCGACGCGATCGCCAGCACTGCCACAATCGCCAGTATCAGAATTAGCGGCGAATCGAACCAGCCGCGGTCGTGGCCGAGGTCGAGCACGGCCTGCAGCGACCCGACACCCACGACCAGCAGCACGATGCCCGGCAGATCGATCGGCGCGGCCTTGCGGTTGGGTGCTTCGCGACGCAACAGCGTCATGCACACCGCAAACGAAAAGATGCCGATCGGCAGATTGATCAGGAAGATCCACGGCCACGAAAAATTGTCGATGATCCAGCCGCCGACCACCGGCCCGAAGATCGGCGCGAGCAGCACCGTCATCGCCCACAATGCGAGTGCCACCACGCGCTTGTCCGGTGGAAAGGTGCGCAGCAGGATGGTTTGCGAGAGCGGCACCATCGGACCGGAGAATAGGCCTTGCAACGCGCGGCACACCACCAGCACGTGAAAGTCGCCCGCCACGCCGCACAGCAGCGACGTCAATGTGAAAAGAATCACCGCGCCGAGGAAGAGCCGCGTCTCGCCAAGGCGCAGCGATAGCCAGCCCGTCAACGGCACGGCGATGGCCGCGGCCACGGAATACGAACTGATGACCCACGTGCCCTGGCTATTGGACACGCCCAGACCGCCGGAAATGGCCGGCACCGCGACGTTCGTCACCGTCGAATCCAGCACTTCGATAAACGTGGCCAGCGACAGTGCGAACGTCAGCAATGCGAGCCGCGCGCCGCGCAAGTTGCGCGCGCCGCGATGTGCGTCCGGCTCCATCGCGGCGCCGCCCGCCAGCGGCGTTGTGGCGCTCATGCGCGTTGCCCGCTGTTTGCCAACGCGGGCAGCAGCTTGGACACGGGCTGGTGAGTGACGTATTGCTCTCGCACGCCGCCCGGCATGAACCCTTCGATATAACGCGCAGCCGCCTCGCAGCCATCCGGCGACGCCGCCAGCCTGTCCTGCATGCGCACGCACTGGAGCGCAATCGACGGGTTGCCAAGTACGTGACCCAGCGCGCGCGCCAACGCTCGCGGCTGCAGAGGATCGTCGAGCCGGACCCCGCAGCCGCTGGCGGCGACGCGCTGCGCGTTATCGAACTGGTCGTGCGCAAACGGCGTCACGACTTGCGGAATACCGGCCTCGTAGGCAAGCGCTGCCGTGCCGATCCCGCCGTGATGCACCAGCGCCCGGCAGCGCGGCAACAGCGCCTGGAGGGGAACATAGCGGCGCTTGAGCAGCGCGAATTGCGCGTCCGCCTGCGGCGTGCTCGCTTCAGCAGACGGTGCATCCGGCGTCAGGAGAATGCCGCGCAGGCCGCGCTCCAGCGGCGCCGCGCGCACCGCCGCTTCATACTTCGCGTGATCGACCAGCGTCGAACCCGCCGTGAACACCACAGGCCGCTCACCGCTGTCGAGGAACGCGTCGAGTCCCGCGTCGATGGCTTGCGCGCTGGTGTCGTTAAAGAGCGGAAATCCGCTCGCGCGGTATGGCGCCGGCCAATCCGGCTGCGGTTGCGCGAACCATTCGGGAAAGAGGCAGAGCACCCCATCGGTCGAATGCAGCCACTGGCCGAAAATGCGCTTCGCCGGCGCGAGGCCGAGCTCCCCACGCAGCGCGTTAAGCGCCGGGCCGCAGACCTTGTCGAGCGCATACCGCTCGATCAGCCGCATCAGCGCCACCTTCACGGCAAGCGGCAAACCGCGCGGGATGGTAAGCCTCGGATGAGTAGGCGGGGCGTGCGCGGACAGCAACGTGGATGGCGACACCTGAACCGACACGAACGGCACGCGATACAGCTCCTGCATCAGCCGCGCGGAAAAAGCCCACAACGTGCCCACCAGCACCGTATCGTCATCCGTCAACGCGGCAAGCGTATCGAAATGCGGCCGTAGCGTCGGCGCGATCACCGCCCACAAGGTTCGAAACGACGTGCGCGGATGCCATAGCGCCGGATTCGCCATCGCCGCTGCATACTCTTCGGCCGTGCCGATCGGCACGAAGGTGAACCCCTGTCTCCGGGCGGCCTCCGCGAACGGCGGATGCGTGCAGAACACGATCTCGTGCCCGCGTGCGGCCAGTGCCGCGCCGATGCCTAGGAGCGGATGCACGTCGCCCGCCGAACCGATCGCGGTAATGATGACTCTGGTCATGGCGCCCGCTTCAGAAGACGCCGGGAATCAGCGCAGCGACATCGCGCCGATACTGCGCATAGGCTCCGCCAAAGTAGCCGGTCAACCAGCTTTCCTCCACGCGAACCTTATACGCAAGCGACGCAAAAATCATCAGCAGCCCAGCCACGCCGCGCCACTCCGCGCCGATCAGCACGGCACCCGCGAGCGCCAGCAGGCAACCGGTATAAATAGGATGCCGTACGAGCCCATACGGGCCGCTGCGCACCAGTTCATGTCCTTCTTTCAGCGTTACCGAGACGCTCCAGTTCGTGCCGAGATGCAGCCGTGCCCACACCGAAAACGCGAGGCCGGCCAGCAGCACGGCGAGGCCCGCGAGTTGCAGCGGCCCAATCGTGTGCAGATCGAAAGACCATGCCGCTGCTTGTGCATCCGGCAAGATGATCAGCGCACCGCCGGCGATCAACGGAATCGACTGCAACGTGCGCGAGACAGACGCTTCTTTGCGCGCGGTCTCCTTAACCTGGTTCGACGTCGCGACCCAATACAACAGCCAAAGGGTCCACGGTACAACGATGGCGATACTCTGAGCGATATTCACGGTAGTTCGGCCTGTTGGAACGAGTGATCGGCAGCGGACTGCAATGCGGCGTCCACGATGGCTCGCGGCGCGAGCGGCAAGCTGGGCGAACGCGCCGTCAGCGCGTCGAGGCAGTCGAGCGCCCGGCCCGAAGCCTGCGCCGGCGAGGGGCCGAAGTAATCGAGAATGGCCGTGCGAACCTGGCGCAAGGCGGGGCGCCCTTCGAGGTCAAGAAAGTGACCGGCCTGCTCGATCGTGGCGAACTCCGCGCGCTTCAGATGCGCGCTCAACGAGCGGGCGTCATCGGGTGTGGTGTATTCGTCGAGTTCGCCGTTGAGGAACTTCAGCCCGCAGTCGATGTTGCGGAACTCGTGCAGATAATCTTCCGGACGTATCGACAGAATCTGGTCGACGTGAAACGCCACCTGCTCCTGCTCGTCGCGCGGCAGCGTCGACAGATAGCGGTAGTTGTAGAGCTTCATGATGCGCGGCAGATGACGGCCCACGGTATCGTTGAGCAGTTGCGCGGCTTTGAGGTTTTCGCCCGCGGCGATATGGTCGCGCGCGGCGGTCACGTACGCGGTCATCGGTTCGTTGAGCCGCGGCGAGAACGACGCAATCACAGCGCGCTTGACGCTGGTGCGCGCACGCGACAACGCCAGCAGCGACGCGACCCCGCCCCACGATACCGACAACAGGAAGCTCGGCTCGAATACGCCGATCAGATGCAACAGGATGTCGACTTCATCGTCTTTGGTGAGGATGAAATCGCAAACGTTATGAGCTTTCGATTGCCCTGCATAAGGCAAATCGAAACAGATTGGGTTGTAGCGTTCGCCGAGGTATTTGATCGTCTGGCCGAACGACGCAGTGGTAGCCAGTGCGCCATTGATCAGAATGACACTCTCGAAGGCCGGATTGAATACGTGACGTTCAACGTAGACTTTCAGGCCCGCGGGTAGCGGAACAAGGAGTTTTTCGATGGGCATGGCGTATTCGCAAGCACTTGCACTAAGCAGGTGCGTACCGATACCGCGCCCGCCAACGCGGACGCCTTGCGGCCGTACTGCCGGAAGATCAGGCCCATGCGACTCGCCCTTGCAGGTCAAGTCAGATCCCCCACAGCCGCTTCTGCATCGAAGCACGCACACCTTGTGTGATACGTGCCGGCTCTCCAGGTCACGCGCCTGAGTTCAGGCGAGTTTCAATCGAGCGTTCGATGCCTCGTAATATTTCTTATAGGTAAATTCGAAAGCGTTGCGTCAACATCTATCGCACGCCATTCGTTGACCCCAGTCTGCCAGCACCGCGTGAAGGCTACGTGTCAAGCTGAGGTAGCGGAAGGTTTTTTAACACATTTCAAAAATAATTTCTAAAAAAATCCTAGACCATGCATTCGACATAGACGGGTAAATGCGTCATGCAACGGATCGCTTGAGCGACTGACTTCATACGGCACGCACAACACTGGGTATCAGGAACGGCAGGCCCTGCTGGCGAGGTCACGCACGATCGTTGCGAGGCGCGCCACCAGAGCATCGGCGTCTTGCGGTTTGATGCCCGCATAGCCAAGCATGAAACCGTTGTAGCGCGCGGTGTCTCGCGCCGGGTGATGGCAGAACGCGCTCAGCGCAGAGATATACAAGCCGTGTTCGCGCGTGGCGGCGCTCACGTCCTGATCGCGTAGCGGCGCGTCGAGCCGTACGGTCAGATGCATGCCGCCGCTGTCCGACGAGATCGTCACCAGGTCGCCCATGTGCCGCTCGATCGCTTCCACCAGTGCGCCCCGGCGTTGCTGATAGAGGCGCCGCATGCGCCGCAGATGTCGCGCATACTTTCCGCTTTCGATGAAATCGGCCAGCGCGATCTGTTCGGCCACGCGCCCTTGCCGCGCGATCTCGCTGAGCGTCGCGTCGACCTGGGCGGCAAGATGCGCCGGCACGATCATGAAGCCCATGCGCAACGCCGGGAACATCGTTTTGCTGAAAGTGCCGAGATAGATCACCGGCGTGTGCTCCGCTAGCCCCTGGATCGACGGTAACGGCGGACCGCTGTGGCGCAGCTCGCTGTCGTAATCGTCTTCGATGATCCACGCACCGCGCGCCATTGCGTTCTCGATGATCGACCAGCGCCGCTCCAGGCTCAGCACGCTGCCAAGCGGATACTGATGCGAGGGCGTGATGTACATGAGGTGCGGCGGCGTCTCCTGCCAGTGAGCGGGCGTCGGCGCCATGCCGGCGGCGTCGACGGGAATCGGCACGAGGCGCAACCCTGCTGCCAGGAACGCGGCTTTCGCGCCGTGATAGCCAGGATCTTCGACCCACACGCTGTCGCCCGGATCGGCGAGCATGCACGCGCACAGATCGAGACTCGCCTGCGTGCCGGCAGTGATGAACACCTGCTCGGCCGAACAGCGCACGCCCCGTGAGACGCGCACATATTCGGCAATCGACCGGCGCAGCGCAGGGTGTCCCGAGTTGTTGCCGTAGCCGAGTTCGTTGGGCTCGACGGCGCGCCACGCGCGTTCCATCGAGGCCCGCCATTGGCCGAGTGGGAATTCGTCGAGTGCGGGCACGCCGGGCCGAAACGGCGTAGGCTCGTCGGGATTGGAGCGTTCCCGCGGCAGGTCCGTCGCGCGGCGCGACAAGCTGTTGCCGGGCTCGCGCAGCCTGCTGGTCGAAGACGATGTCGCGCCACCCGCGCCGCTCACCATGTTGACGATTGAACCGTGGCGGCTCGCCGTGATGAATCCCTCTTCCGTGAGCCGCTCGTAGGCGTATAAAACCGAGTTGCGGGCAATGCCCAGTTGCTCGGCGAGCGCGCGGCTTGCAAGGAGACGGCTGCCGTGATGAATGTCGCCGTCGAGAATCGCGCGGCGCAGGCTCTCGTAAAGCAGGTCTTGCTGCGTGAGCTTGCGGCCGCCCAAAGCGCGTTCGACATTCGACATCAACAGACCGTAGTCCATTTCGTGGCTCCAAAATTTGACCGTCTTGTGGAGCTAACAATGGTGCCACAAATTTCTTATGCTGATGGTTCGGGAGTCTTTACAACCGACTATCGACAGAGAAAGGCCGACGCCATGAACACGCATGCACAAGGAACCGCAGCCGCGCGGCCGGGCTATGGCCTCGTGGCAACGTCCTGTGTGGCGCTGGCGTGCGCCGCGTATGCTTATTACGCGCTCGAACCGGCTGCAACGGCGCGGGCCACGCTGGATGCCTGCGTGCGCGAACGTGTCGCACAGCGCAGTTACGCGGCGAGCCCGGCTACTGTCGCCAACGCAGACCGCGAGCAGGCGCTGAGCGCGGCGCTCTACGCCTGCTCGACTCAGCCTTAGCATCGGTGGCCGATTCGTTTGCCGCCATCACTTAACGAGGAACCGTGTATGTCCGATTCGATTCAAATCCGCTCCGTCACGCGTGACGACTTCGACGCGTGGCTGCCGCTCTGGGATGCGTACAACGCGTTCTATGGCCGCTCGGGGGAAACGGCGTTGCCGCGCGAGATCACGCAAATAACGTGGGAACGTTTCTTCGACGGGTATGAGCCGATGCACGCGTTTGTTGCGGAACGCAATGGCAAGATAGTCGGCCTTGTGCACTTCCTGTATCACCGTCACACGACGATGGCGGGCCCGACCTGCTATCTGCAAGACCTGTACACACTCGAAAGCGAGCGCGGCAAAGGTGTGGGGCGTGCGTTGATCGAGGCGGTGTATGTGCGCGCCAAGGCTGATGGTTCGCAGCGCGTCTACTGGCAGACGCATGAAACGAATCAGACCGCGATGAAGCTGTATGACAAGGTGGCTGACCGGTCGGGGTTTGTGGTGTATCGCAAGGCGTTGTGATTGCGTAAAAACAAAGGGCGCACCACCCAGTGCGCCCTTCGTCTCCCTACTATCGCGGTACTACGACATCAACCGCCCACCAAACTCATCACCACGGCGAACTTCAAGCCTCCAGTTGCTCCAGCACCTTGCCCTTGGTTTCAATGCCAAGAAAGTGCACCGCCACCGCCGCAAGAAACGGCACGGCCGCGAGGATATAGAACGCCACCTGCAGATTCCCGCCGATCATCGTCTTCGACACGATAGCCGGCGCGAAGATCGCCGCCACCTTCAGCCACGCGCCGCCCACGCCGCAACCCATCGCGCGGATGCTGGTCGGATAGAGTTCCGGCGTATAGACATAAGCCGTGATAAATCCGCAAGCGAGGAAACCCAGTGAGAAAGCACAGCACGTCGCCACCACATACACCGACGAGTCGTGAAAAATACCCGCCAGCAGCAGCGAAATAGCACACGCCACGAACGACAGATTGATAATCGGCTTACGCCCCACCTTGTCGACCAGCAACGCACAAGTCAGCGAACCCACCACACCGAGTACGGAAGCGGCCACCGCCAGATTCAGCGCGAGTTGCAGCGGCGCGTGATAAATCGTGCGGTAGATCGTCGGCAGCCAGGTCGACAGACCATACTGAATGAAACCGCAGGTGACCCACAGCATCGCCACCGCCAACGTACGCTTCAGATACGCCGGACCGAACAGGTCACCCATACGGCGCTTCGGATGACGATTGGCCATCGCATCGAACTCAGCCGAATGCACCACCGGCGGCAACGGCCCCTTCACGGCACGCTCGAACGCATGCACGGCAACATCTGCATCGGCCATCCGTTCGCGTTCGGCGAGCCAGCGCGGCGATTCCGGCACCAGCCTGCGCAGCACGAAGAACAGAATCAGCGGCATGCCGCCAATAAAGTACATGGCTTGCCAGCCGAAACGCGGCACGATCCACGCGCCCAATGCATTCGACGCAAGCAGGCCGACCGGAAAAACAATTTCATACAGGAGCACGAAACGTCCACGGCCATGCGCACGGCTAATCTCGTTGATGTAAGTCGCGGCCACCGGCAATTCGCCACCGAGCCCGAGACCCTGAATCACGCGCAAGGCAACGAACACCGCAAAGGTCGGTGCAAAACCACACGCAATACTGGTGACACCGATGATTCCCGAACTCAACGCAATCGCCTTCACGCGGCCGTTGCGCTCCGCAAACCACGGGAAGACGAACGCGCCGATCAGTTGCCCGACGGAGCCGGAGCCGATCAGGAAGCCGATTTCCCACGGCGTCAGATGCCACTTCGCGATCAGGATAGGCAGCGTGGCCGCGATCGCGATCACGTCGAAGCCGTCGAAGAACGTCGCTAGACCGATCAGTATGCGTGCGCGCACCTGCATCGCATTCTTGGGCAAACGCTCCAGACGCGCAATGATCGAGCCTCGTGTCTCAGTGCCTGAAACGCCGGCACTGCTGCGGTCTCCTATTGTGTTATCGATAGTTCTCATGCCGTTGTGCCGTCCGTATATATGGTTAGGCAAGCGCCGTCGAGGCGTCGGTCAGGGTGGCAAGGTCGATGGTCCGGCCTTGGTTCATCCATTTGCGCGACAGTTTCAGTTCGCGCGGTGTGTTGATCGCGATCACGCCGCGAATCGCGTCGTCTTCCAGATGGAACAGCGTGGCGCGTTTGCCCGCCAGATCGCCGCGCACTGCAAGCTGCGCATCGGCCGGAATGTCGCCGAGAATCTGCAGGTTCACGTCGTACTGATCGGACCAGAACCACGGAATGTCCGCATACGGTTCAAAGTTGCCGAGCAGCGCTTTCGCCACGGAGATCGCCTGGTTCTGCGCGTTGGCCCACGATTCGAGGCGCACGCGGCGCTTGAGCCATGCGCTTGGATGGTTCGCCACGTCGCCGCACGCGAAAATGCGCGGGTCGTCGGTGGCGCCGAAATGATCGACCACCACGCCGTCGTCCACCTTTACACCGGCGGCTTCCGCCAGCGCCGTGTGCGGCGTGAGACCGATGCCGGCGACCGCGAAGTCGGCATCGAGCGTCGAGCCGTCCGCGAAGGTGGCGCGAATCCGGTTGGCGTCGTTGGGATGATCTTCGAGCTTCGTCAGCGATGCTTTCAGGCGCACGTCCACGCCGTTCGCGCGATGCAGGTCGAGCAGGAAGCGCGACACCAGCGGCGGCAACGAACGCGCGCACAGACGCGGCGCGCCTTCCACCACGGTCGCCTCGACGCCGAGCTTGCGCGCCGTGGCCGCAACCTCCAGGCCGATCCAGCCGCCGCCCACCACCAGCACGCGCTTGCTCGCCCGCAACCGTTCGCCGAGCGCGACGGCTTCGTCGAGCGTGCGCAGGTAAGCGATGTGCGAGGTCTGCACGAGGGAATCCGGCAAACGGCGGGCCGCGCCGCCGGTGGCGATCACCAGACGGTCGTACTGCACCTCGCGGCCCGACTGCGTGCGCACGATGCGCTGGGCACGGTCGATCGCGGTCGCGCTATCCGGCTGCCACGCTTCGACATTCAGCGCGTCGAAGTCGTCGGGCTTCACGAGCCGCACGGTTTCGATATCCGCTTCGCCTGCGAGCACGGCCTTCGAGAGCGGCGGGCGCTCGTATGGCAAGTGGACCTCGTCGGCGATCATCACGAGGCGGCCGTCAAAGCCTTCCCTGCGCAAGGTCTTGACGACCCAGCCGGCCGCCTGACCGCCGCCGATCACGACGATCGTGCGCGGCGCTTCGAGTCCAGCATGGGCGGCTTGCGCCTTTGCAACAGCAGCGTCAGTCATTTTTACGCTCCGTCATGAATTTGCCCTCGGGCGCCTTGGCGTTTTTCTGGCGCCGCGTATTGCCGTCGAGGCCGCCGTCGATCGCCCATTCGGCGAACACGGTCGGACCCGGCTCGAAGTCGCGCGGCTGCCAGGCGGGCGTGAGCTGGTCTTCGTCGGCGTAGTACTCGATCAGGCCGCCAGCCGGGTTCTGGAAGTACCAGAAGTAAGCCGACGACACCGGATGACGCCCCGGCCCGAGCTGCGTGTCCCAGCCGCAACGGCTGATATGCATGCCGCCGCCGAACACTTCGTGAATGTCGCGCACGGTGAACGCCACGTGATTCAGGCCGCGTTTGCCACCGGGCAAGGCCAGCAGGAAGATGTCGTGATGGCCGCCGTGTGGCGCGCAGCGCATGAACGCGCCACGGCCCGGATAACGGTCGGACATCTCGAAGCCGAGCAGATCCTGATAGAACTTTTCCTGTTCGGCGAGACAGTTCGTGAAGAACACCACGTGACCCACTTCGACGGGCTCGGCGCGTTCGTAGATCGTCGACGGCTGATCGACGCGCAGCATCTGGCCCCACACGTTCGAGGGCGAGCCGTGCACGTCGAGCGCACGCTTGCGCGTCACTTCAACGCGAATCGCCATGCCGTTCGGGTCGATGCAACCCACCGCGTCGGCGGTTTCGAAGTGGCCCGGCTGACCTTTGAAGCGGCCGCGCAGTGCGTCGAGTTCGGCTTGCGTCGCGACGCCCCACGTCACCTCGCGCAGCGTCGAGCCTTCCTCGAACGCGGGCGGCAGAGACGGATCGTTCGCGTCCACCACGAGAATCGTGCAGCCGTTCAGCGTTTCGAAGCGCGCGCGCGTTTCGTCGTGTGCGACTTCCTTCAGGCCCCAGTCCGCGAAAAAGCGGCGGCAGGTGGCGAGATCCGTCACGCCGTAGGTAATCTGTTCAATGCCGAGAATCGTCATAACTGCCTCTTGCCTAGTTCGCCCACGCCAGCGGCGCGTCGTTCAAGCCCCAGTAGAGGCTCTTCTGTTGCATGTATTCGCGGATGCCGAGACGGCCTTTCTCGCGTCCCATGCCGCTCTCTTTCCAGCCGCTGAACGGCGTCGAGATCGAGAACAGCTTGTAGGTGTTGATCCAGATGGTGCCGGCTTCGAGCGCGCGGGCAATCCGGTAAGCGCGCTTGTAGTCGCGCGTCCAGATGCCGGCGGCGAGGCCGAACACACTGTTGTTCGCTTCTTTCAGCAGCGAGGCTTCGTCGTCGAACGGCATCGCCACCAGCACCGGGCCGAAGATTTCTTCCTGGCAGATGCGGGCGTTGTTGGTCAGCCCTTCGAGAATCGTCGGCTGGAAATAGGTGCCCGCTTCGCGGCCGTCTCCGACCGGACGCTCGCCGCCGCACAACAGGCGGCCGCCTTCTTCCAGACCCAGCGCGACATAACGCTCGACCGTTTCGCGGTGCGCCGCCGTGATCAGCGGACCCATCTGCGTTTGTTCGCGCGACGGATCGCCCACGCGCAGCTTGCGCGCGCCTTCCGCGAGACGCGCCATGAACGCGTCGTAAATCGAGCGCTGCACGAACAGGCGCGAACCCGCGATGCACGCCTCGCCCGACGAACTGAAAATGCCGTACAGCACGCCGTTCACCGCGTGATCGAGATCGGCGTCGTCGAACACGATGGTCGGCGACTTGCCGCCGAGTTCGAGCGAAACCGGCATCAGCTTGTCCGCGGCAATGCGCGCGATGTTGCGGCCCACTTCGGTGCCGCCCGTGAACGACACTTTCTTCACGAGCGGATGACGCACCAGCACGTCGCCGATCACCGAGCCCTTGCCCGGCAGCACGCTGATCACGCCCTTCGGCACACCGGCTTCTTCGCAGATGCGCGCCAACGCCAGCGACACCAGCGGCGTCACCTCAGCCGGCTTCAGCACCACGGCATTGCCGCCCGCGAGAGCCGGCGCCAGCTTCTGCGCGTCCGACGCGATCGGCGAATTCCACGGCGTAATCGCGGCGATCACACCGATCGGCTCGTAGAGGCTCATCGTCAGATAATCGCCGCGCGAGGGCGTGACTTCTTCGTCGAGCGTTTCGAGGCAAGCGGCGAAATAGCGGAAGGTGTTCGCCGCGCTCGCCACGAGCACGCGCGTTTCGCCGATCGGCTTGCCGTTGTCGCGGCGCTGCAATTGCGCGAGCGCTTCGTGGCGCGCCATGATCAGGTCGGCGATGCGGTACAGAATCAACGCGCGTTGATGCGGCTTGAGACCCGACCAATCGGCCTTGCGCCAGGCGATGTCCGCGGCTTCCACGGCTTCGCAGGCGTCGTCGGCATTGGCCGTCGAGATTTCCATGTTGACCGACTGATCCGCCGGATACAGGCTTTTGTACGGGTTGCCACGCCCTTGCCGCCATTCGCCGCCAATGAAAATGTCGCCGGTGGGCACGAGGCTGGTATCGAAGTGAGTCATGTCGGTCATTCCGGTTTGCTTCGGGTTTGCTTCGGGTTTGCTTCTGCTATTGGCTTAAATCACACAGCGCGCCGCGCGGTTGCGCAGCGCACGCATCGCGCTATAAGCGGTCAGCGCGGACGTCTTGGGGTTGTCCGGCAGCGGCTTGCCGCACATTTCCAGCGACATCTCGCCGAATGCGCCGCGCGCCACGATGCGGTGCACGTTGCGCGTCACGTTCGGGTCCGCGATCAGCCGAACCCGGGTCTGGTCCAGACCGAGGCCGGCCAGCGCGATCGTCGCGGCAACGTTGGCGTTCTTCGGATACAGACGCGCCGCTTCGCGCGCGCTGCCTTCGAAAATCACCTTCTCTTCGTTCAGCGTGGTCAGATCGCAGAGCTGTTCCGCCGGCGTGCCGAGCCATCCCGTAGGCGGCTTGCGGCCCGTGTACAACACCTCGTCGAGACCGCCGAGCTTGGCCGCGGCCAGCGCGTCCACTCCGCCGATTGCGCCCGAGAGCAGCGTCAGCGTGGCGTCGCCTTCATCGGCGGCGGCGGCGAGCGTGTCGAGCAGCACCATGTCGGACAGCGCGCCGATCGACGCCACCGCGCAGTCCGTGCCGGCTTTCAGCAACGGCACCACGTGATCGACCAGCGCGCTATGTCCCGCGCATTCCAGCGCGAAATGCGGCTGGCTGCTCAATGCCGACACGGAGGCCACCACATCCACCGAGCCGCCCACTACTTCACGCACCGAAGCCATGTGGCGCTCCGGCACGATCACGTGCGACACGCGCACGGTCGGATCGGCGGCAACCGAGCGGTACACCGCCTGGCCGATCGCGCCGAAGCCGATCATCGCGACGTCGACGGGTGCGTGATGCCCCGCGTAGCCGGGTTCATGCATGTTCAGGCTCCTGTGCCTTGACCGGCGGGCCCGCGAACGCGGTGGCGAACGAGCCGACCGACAGCATGTCGACTTCGACCAGCACCGGGCCGGTCTTCGCCATGCCTTCGCGGATGATCGCTTCGGCCTGGTCGAGCGATTTGATGCGATAGTGCGTGAGCTTCAGGCTCTCGCAGAACTGCGCGAAATCCGGCTGGTGCAGATCGACGTAGCAACGGCGGCCGCCGTAGTGCGCGTCCTGAATGTTGCGGATCACGCCGTAGCACTGGTCGTTCATCAGCACGATCATCACGTTGGCGTTTTCCTGCACGGCCGTCGCGAGTTCGCCGACGTTGACCATCAGGCCGCCATCGCCGACGAGACACACGGTCTTCGCCGCGCTGCCCGCGAGCGCCGCACCGATGCCCATCTGCATGCCCTGGCCGATGCCGCCGCCGAGTGCGTGCACGCCCGCGCGCGGCGAGAAAATCTTCAGCATGCGGTTGCCCCACGTGCTGTTCGAGATCGTGACGTCGCGCACCCAGTTGTAGTCGCGGCCCACCGCCTCTTGCAGCGCATCGACGAGACGCTTGTAGGGACCAAGGCCCTTGCCCACATCGGCAACCGCGATTTCGCGTGCGGCGGCCAGATCCTGCGCGAACGCCGGATCGACCTGCAGGCGGCCTTCGAGCAGCGTCGCCAGTTCGTCGAGAACGGCCGATGCGTCGCCGTGAATGAACATCTCGTTGCGGTAGCCGCGGTTATCGGCGAGCGCGTCGGCGTCGATGCGATACAACGGTTGCGGCAGCGCGAGCTTGTACTTCAGCGTTTCATTGCCACGCAGACGCGAGCCCACCACCAGCAGCGCGTCGCACGTCTTATAGAAGCTCTCGACCGACGCGTGCACGTTGAATGCGCCGAGTGTGGCCGGATGATCTTCCGGCAGCACGCCGCGGCCCTGCACGCTCGTCACGACGCCGAAGCCCAGCGCCACCAGACGCTCGACCGCCTTGGTCGCGTGGCGCGTGCCGCCGCCCAGCCACAGGAGCGGACGCTTGGCCGTGGCCAGCGAGTCCGCGAGTTGCGCGACGCGCTGTTTGCAATGCGTGAGCGTGGTGACGTGCGGTGCGCCCAGATCGGCGGGCCATTCGATTTCAGCGGCTTGAATGTCGATTGGAATCTCGACGCTGACCGGACCGCTCGGCGCGGTTTGCGCAACGCGCACGGCTTCGCGGATGGTCGGCAGCGCGGTTTCGACCGAACGCACGCGGAACGCGGCCTTCGAGATCGACGACAGCATCGACAGTTGATCCGGTGCTTCGTGGATATACGCGAGGTCCTGATCGAGGTATTCGGTTTCGATCTGGCCGGTGACGTGCAGCAATGCCGTGCCCGCCGTCAACGCTTCGACCATCGCGCCCGCCGCGTTGCCCGCCGCGGTGCCGGTGCTCGTGAACGCGACGCCGAGGCCGCCGGAGACGCGTGCGAGGCCGTCGGCCATGTTCACCGCGCCCGCTTCGCCGCGCGGGCCGACGTAGCGGATCTTGCCGCGGTTGTGGATCGCGTCGAGGATCGGCATGTTATGGATCGAGATCACGCCAAATGCGGTTTGAACGCCGCATTGCTCGAGAAAAGCGGCGATCAGCTCGCCAACGGTGGTTTTGTTAGACATGTCGTGCAACGCCTCCAGAAACATCGATATGACTGCCCGTCGTGTAGGACGACAGCGTCGTAGCCAGATAAAAGAGCGCTTGAGCGGCTTCTTCGGGGCGACCGAAGCGGCCTAGCGGAATGTTTTTCTTGCGTGCCAGTTCGGCGGTCCAGTCTTCCCAGCTCTGCCCCGGCTGCGCCTGCTCCGCATAACGGCGGCGCCACTGACCCGATTCGACAATGCCGATCAGAATCGAATTGACGCGGATGCGCTGCGGCGCGAGTTCCACCGCGAGCGACTTGAGCAGGTTCTGCACACCGGCGCGCGCCGACGAGGTCGCCACCATGTGCGGCTCGGGTTGCAGCGCGAGCAGCGAGTTCACGCAGACCACCGACGCGTTGTGGCCGGCCCCGGCCACGTCGCGCAGCATCGGCAGAAACGCGCGGGTCGGACGGATCACGCTGAAATACTTCAGTTCGAGTTCTTCGCGCCAGGCGTCGTCGGTCGTGTCGGCGAAGGTCGACACTCGGCCCTGGCCGGCGTTGTTCACCAGCATGTCGGCGCGGCCGAAGCGCGTCTGCACCGCTTGCGCGAATGCGTTGACGTCGTCGGCATCGAGCACGTCGCAGCGCTGCGCGAGCAATTGCGAGGCGGGGAACTGCTCCTTCAGCGCGGCTTCCGCCTGCGCGAGCCGCTCGGTGTCGCGGCCGCAGATCGCGACCGAGGTGCCGGCGCGCAAAAACAGTTCGGCGGTGGCGAGGCCAATGCCGGACGAACCGCCCGTCACTACCGCTACCTGCCCGGTCAAGTCGATTTGAATCATCGGAGTCCCAGTGCTTTCATGTATTTGCTGCCCGCATTCGGCCCGCCTTTGGGCCGGTAGTTGAGCCGCTGCGATAGTTCGTCGGCCGCGCGGCGGACCTTGTCGATCAGGCCGCTGTCGAGCAGCGACGCATCGATCTCGTGGCGCGGAATGGTCGTCGTAATGACAGCGACGATGCGGCCCGTGTCGTTGCGCACCGGTGCGCTAACCACCGAAATGCCGCGCTCGAACGACGACTCGCTGATCGCGAAACCGCGCCGCGCATCGTCGCGCACCCGCTCGTAGAGATCTTCGACGGTGGCGGGCGTCTGCTTCGTGAAGCGCTCGAGTTCCGGCTCGGGATAGAGCTTCTTCAGGTCGTCGAGCGTCATGTCGCCCATCAGCACCTGACCGTGCGTCGTGGCATGCGCCGGCAGGCGTGTGCCCACGTTGACCTTCACCGAGCTGAAAATCGGCGCGTGGCTTTGTGCCTTGGCGACGAACACGACATCGCGTCCGTCGCGAATCACGATGTGGCTCGTCAAACCCGTTTCCGACCGCAGCGCTTCGATGATCGGCAGACCGAGATCGGTCAATTCGAGCGAGCTCAGATATTCGAAACCGAGCCGCAGCACCGCGACGCCGAGACGATAGTTGCGGTCCTTGTCTGCGCGCTCGAGAAAGCCGAGCGATTCGAGGGTTTGCAGCAGACGGAATACGGTCGTGCGCGGGATCTTCAGGCGCCTGGACAATTCCGGTGCGCCGAGAACCGGTTCACGAGGCGAAAATTCCGTGAGAATCTTCAGGCCGCGTTCGAGACCCGGCACCCGGTAGCTAGATTCGCTGCCGGTGTCGTTGCGGCCATCGTCCGCATCGCGCTCGGGGTTAATGATCTCGGGCGTCATTCACTGGCTCCGTTGTCTGTCGCTCGCGCGGCAGAACGTGTCGATGATCGCGGTGTACGCGGCGGGGGCTTCGATATAGCCGGCGTGCCCCGCGCGAGGCACGACCTGCAAGGGGGTGTCCGCAGCCAGCGCGAGTCGCTCGCAAGCCGCGGGGGATGTAATGGTGTCGTCGGCGCCGACCGCCACGTTGACGCGGCCCCGGTAGCGCGCGAGGTCAGCGGCAAGATCGGCGTTGGCGAGCAGATGGGTCGCTTGCGCGTAGCCGTGCGGGATCACGCGCGCCATGTTCCAGCGCACCCAGGCGCGCGCTTCGTCGCTCGCGTGCGCTGACAGCATATTGCTGCTGCGTTGTTCGGCCAGGCCTTGCGGACCAAGTTCGTTCAGCATCGCGAGGCGCTGATCGCGTTTGCTTGCACGCACCTCGGCGGATGCCGCGCCGTAGCCACCTGCCGGAGAGAGCAGCAGCAAACCGGCCACACGTTGCGGGTTCACCGCTGCAAACGCGCCGGCGATGATCGCGCCGAGCGAATGGCCGAGCAGCACACAACGTTCGATACCGAGCGCGTCAAGCCATTCCTTCAGCACAGCCGCGTAATCGGCCGCGGCGGGGGATTCGCCCGCGACCGGCGTGGAAGCGCCGTAACCCGGTGCATCCCACGCCAGCACACGACGCGTCTGTCCGAGTACTTCGAACTGCTGCACCCACGAAGCCGCGCCCGAACCGATACCGTGCAGCAACACGAGCGGCAGCGCAGTGCCGTTTGTGCTATCGGCTTCGCGATAGCTCACAGCGCGTTGCGATGCCAGCCCGATCTGCTGCGCCGGAAAGCGCGCAAGGCGTGCTTCGAGCGAGGCGTGCTGATCGGCGGTGGCGGATGGGACTGCGGACATGATTTCCTTCGCGGGTGAGTCTGGAACGAACGGCGGCTTAGCGCTTGAGCTTGGCGAGCGGCGAATCCGGCGGATAAGTCGGCGTGATCGGCTTCGGCGAACCGAGCATCACGCACATCAGCGCGTCTTCCTCGCCGACGTTGACTTCCGTGCGGTACACGCCCGGCGGCACGGAGATCAGGTCGCGCTCGCCCAGTTCGGCTTCCCACGTTTCACCGTCTTTCTCGCAGATCACCTTCATCTTGCCGCGCAGCACGAAGAAAATTTCTTCGACGTCCATATGAATATGGCTCGGACCGATGTTGCCGGCCGGAATCACCATCGTCGAGAACGTGAAGCCGCCGGCGGGCACCGTGTTCACGTCTTTCGCGACACCCGTGCCGCCCGTGCCGACATAGCGCATTTGCGCGCGGCGATACTTTGGGTCGTAGTCGGCCTGGAACTTCAGCGCGTCCCAGTCATAGCGACGCGTTGCGAGGCGCGCGACGCGGCTGTCCAGCCATTGCGCAAAGCTCGCGTCCGCGGGCTGTTCCCACGATTTGCGTTCGGTATCGGCGTCCGCCATCTCTTTCTCCTTTCGATTCGACAAGATCAATTCATCACGAAGCCGCCGTTGACCGGCAGCAGTTGGCCAGTCACAAAGCGTGCGGCGTCGGACAACAGGAACAGCACCGGCCCGGTCACGTCGTCGGGCACTTGTGCGCGCGTGAGCGCGCGGCCTTGCAGGTAATACTGGTGACGCTCGGCGGGCACATAGGCGGTCGCCTCGACTTCGGTCAGTCCCGGCGCAATCGCGTTGACGGTCACCTGATGGGCGCCGAATTCGCGTGCCAGCGACCGGGTCATGGAAATCACCGCGCCCTTGCTCGCCACATAGGCGAGCAGCTTCGGTGCGCCCCACATCGCCGTATCCGAGGCGATGTTGACGATGCTGCCGCGGTGCGAGTCGCGCAAATACGGCAGCGCGGCGGTGCTCATCAGCCAGGTGCCACGCACGTTGACGTTCATCACGGCGTCCCACGTCTCGACTGACAACTCGTCGGCGAACTTGCCGCCGGAATTGGTGATGGCCGCGTTGTTGATCAGTGCGTCGAGACCGCCGAGGCGTGCTGCGGCCTGATCGGCGAATTCCCGGATGCTGACGGGATCGGCGAGGTCGAGCGGCAGGTAGGTCGCCGCGTGGCCTTGCTCGACGAGCGATGCCGCAAGCGCGCGGCCTTCGTCGTGCAACACGTCGCCGAACACCACCTGAGCGCCGGCTTGCACCAGCGCGCGGACGAACGCCGCGCCAAGACCGCGCGCGCCGCCCGTCACCAGGACGCGCCGGCCGTTGAGCGCTGCGGGCGCGTCGTTATGCATGGCTGTGGCCTGCTTCGGTCGAAGCCGGCGTAGCGCTGGCCGCTTGAGCGCGATGCGCGTCCAGATCGGCGAAGTCCTGCTGCGCGCGCTGACGCAACATGCGGCGCACGCGCGTCATGCCGACGTCGTGCTGATAGAGGAATTCGTGATTGCGCGCATTCGGCGCCATGCTTTCCAACACGTAGCGGTCTTGCTCAAGCACGTCCCAATGCAGGCCTTCCAGACGGTTGCGGTACATGAAGCGCCATGCGTCGCGCTGCCAGCCTTGCACCTTGCGGGTACGCCAGAAGTAGACCTGGCAGTTGTCTTCGTCGACGGGAACGGCGAAGCCGATGATCCCGAAGTTGCCGCCCGGGCCGAACTTCTTCTTGTACGGAATCGCGAGGCGCATCCACAGGCAGCCGGTTTCGCCGAGTTCCACCCAGTCGAAGTTCACGTCGCGCTGGCCGACCTTTTCGAACATCAAGCCGGTTTCGGTCTTGCGCACGCGCATGTCGGCCTGCTTGTCGCCTTCGGCCATCGAGTGCGAGGTCGCGTGCAGATACGCGCCGTGCATCGGGTCCATCACGTTGTCGATCGCGTACTGGTAATTGCACTTCCAGTTCGACATGCACAGGAAGCTCGCGTATTCCTCGCCGACCAGTTCTTCCGGCAGCACCAGCGGCGTGGGTTCCTTATGCGCTTCGTCGCCGAACCACAGGAAGATCGCACCGGCATGCTCTTCGACCGGATAGGACTTCACGCACTTCTGGCCTTCCAGCGGGCAGTTCGACACGGCCGGTACTTTGGTGACCGTGCCGCCGCCGTCGATTTCAATGCCGTGATACCAGCACGCGACGCTGCCGCCGAGATTCCAGCCGAGCGACAGGCGCGCGCCACGATGCGGGCAGCGGTCTTCGAGCGCGCGGACTTTGCCTTCGTTGTCGCGCCACAGCACGATCTGGTCGCCGAGGCGCGTGATGCCGATCGGCGCATTGCCGACTTGCCAGCTCGGCGCAACGGGATACCAGTAGTTGCGCAGGCCTTTGTTCAGGTACGCCTGGATCGGATCGGCCGCGCCTTGAGTGGTGTTGGGGGACGTCATGAAGAGACTCCGGATACGGATGCGATGAAACGTGTTCGGGAAAGCGCGCTTATTCGGCGAGCAGGCGGAATTCGGCGGCGAGGCGCTCGCCGTCCCACGCTAGGCCTTCCGGGGTGCGGAAGCCAACGCGATTCAAACCGTCGACCACTTCCTGCAACTCCACTGCGCCGGCTTCAAAAACCTGTTCAAGCGCGTCGCCGAAGTCGTTTTCATACTGGGTCGGCTCGGCCTTGCGCGTTTGCCAGATGAAGTTGCCGGTCTCGCCCGGCTTTTCGATCACGCCTTTGCCCGCGACGTTGTTCGGCTGCGGCGCAAGCCACGGCTTCAGGAAGGGATTGAAGTTCACGGTTTGCTCTCGCATGTCATTCCACCTTGATCTGGATTTCTTCACCTGCGAGACGCACCGAGTACATCTTCAGGTCGCGGCCGCCGGGCTCTTTCAAGCACTTGCCGGTCGGGATATGGAACACGGCTTCGTGCAAGGGGCACTCGACGGTGTCGCCGTCAATAAAGCCCTGCGTCAGCAACGCATACGCATGGGGGCAGACGTTTTCCAGCGCGTACAGCGCATCGCCCACCTTGTAGATGCCGATTTCCGTGCCGTCGAGCTTGAACTCGAGCGGCGTGTCATCGGACAGGTCGCCGGCATGGCCGGCGCAGCGCCATTGTTCAGTCATTTCTCGCCTTCTCCTGAAGCCTTATGTTCCATACAAGGAACATCAGTTCGTGTATGGATAATTATAGGAGCGACCTTGGCGAGAGCAAATAAAAATCTGGACTGGTAGGGGAAAACACCGAGTGTGGCGCTCGCAAGACAGCGGCGGGTGGGCTGCGGCAACTATTGCGATCTCACGCTAAGCCTTTACAGGCTTAGGTTTGAGCATAATTTTCAGACAAATTCCGAAGCCTTCATGCGGGTTTGTACGGGGTCCAAAATTTTATTTTGACCACCTGAAGACTCACTATACTTTTCCATAGGCGATACAAACGCCCATAGGTGGAACATAAAGCGTGGCAGTTTTGGCGCATAAACCCAGAACTGCATTCAACCCAAAGCAAGGATCAGGGAAGACGAATCCGGCGAGAGCTATTCGTCGGGTGATCAGGAGAACCAACGGTGAAGCACATCATTGCAGCCGGCTTGACGGCAATCTGCGCAACGACGGGCGCATGGGCGCAGAGCAGTGTGACGCTATACGGCAGCCTGGATGCCGGTATCGCGTATGTCAGCAATGTAGGCGGCCATTCGAAGTGGATGGAAGAACAGGGCAACATGCAGCCTGACCGCTGGGGCCTGAAGGGTGTGGAGGATCTGGGCGGCGGTCTGAAGACGGTCTTTCAGCTGGAAAACGGCTTCTATACGAACACTGGCTCGTTTGCAAAAGCCGGTGTGCTGTTCAATCGCCAGGCGTTTGTTGGGTTGAGTTCAGACACGATCGGCACGCTTACGCTCGGCCATCAAACGCCTTTCAGCTTCGACGTGCTGGGTCCGCTGAGCACGGCGTATCTGGCGGCCAGCTGGTACGCGTTCCACCCGGGCAATATCGACGAACTCGCCGACACGGGCGTGGTGCCGTTCGACAACTCGGTGAAATTCCGCTCGGCGAGCTTCTATGGCTTCCAGGTCGGCGCGATGATGGGTCTCGGCAACACGACCAACTTCTCGACCGGCAAGACACTGAGCTTTGCACTTAGCTATGCTAATGGTCCGTTCAAGGCCGGCGCAACGTATGCGAACGAGCACAACCGCACGCCGTCGATCGTCACCACCGGCATCACCACCTTCCAGGGCGTGGCCGCGGCGAACTACACCGCTGACAAGGTCGAAAACATGGGCGCGGGCGCGTCATATCAATTCGGCAAGCTGCTGGTGCATGCGCTGTACACGCGCGTGAAGCTGGAGTCGGCCGGGCACTCGGACACGTATCAAAGCTACGATGCCGGCGCGAATTACCAGTTCACGCCGTTTAACAGCATCGCCGGCGGCGCCGCAACGACGACGCTGGCGGGCCACCGCTGGACGCAGTTCGAGATCGGCGACATCTACGCGCTGTCGAAGTCGACGCAGTTGTACGTGAACGCGCTGTATGAGCGCGCAGGCTCGAACACGGATGCGGCGTTCTTTACCGCAGGTGTGTCGAGTGGCCGGAACCAGACAATCATTCTGACCGGCATCCACCACTCGTTCTGATTCAGCTGTTCAGCGTCAGCTCGCCGCAACCGGTTTGCGGCGCGCCTGCTGCGCGGTCGGATCGTCCGGCCGCGGCCGGTAGCTGAGGCGCTCGGACAGTTCGAGCGCCGCCTGGCAAACGGCGATGATGAGCGGCTCGCGCTCTTCGGCTTCGCCGATATCCGAGCGTGGAATCGTGACCGTCAAGGCGGCGGCGATCTTGCCGCTTTGATCGCGCACCGGCGCGCTCACCACCGAAATCCCCCGCTCGAACGACGCTTCGCTCAACGCATAGCCGAGCGCCGCGCTTTCGCGCACGCGTCCGTACAGTTCCTCGACGGTGACCGGCGTGCGTTCGGTGAAGCGTTCGAGCTGCGGCTCCGGGTACAACTGACGCAATTCCTCGAAAGTCAGATCGCCCATCAACACCTGCCCGTGCACGGTTGCATGCGCGGGCAAACGCGTGCCGACGTGCACCTTCACGGAACTGAACATCGGCTCGTGGGTTTGCGCCTTGGCGACGAACACCACGTCGCGCTGGTCGCGAATCAGCAAATGCGTACTTAAACCCGTGGCATCGCGCAAACGCTCGAGAATCGGCGTGCCGACATCGGTCAGTTCGAGCGAGCTCAGATATTCGAAACCGAGCCGCAGCACCGCGACGCTCAAGCGGAAATAACGGTCGCCATTGACGCGTTCGAGAAAGCCAAGTGCTTCCAGCGTCTGCAACAGACGGAAAGTGGTGGTGCGCGGAATGCCGATGCGCTTGGACAACTCGGGGGCGCCGAGCACCGGTTCGCGCGCGCTGAATTCCGCGAGAATGCGCAGGCCGCGTTCGAGGCCCGGCACCAGATACGTCGATCCGCCGGCGCTCTCTTCGCCGGTGGAATCGGGGGAATCAACGCCGTCCGCCTGGTCCGGCGACGCCGTCTCGTCCGGCAAGGCCGCGGCCGCCGCGCCGCGCGGCTTTGCCTGCTTGCGTCCCGCTCCTGTTTGCTCTTCTTTTGCCATCTTGGCTGCCGTTTCTGCTGTTCATCAAGGTCAGATCAGCATCATAGCGCGAAGCACGCGCCGGTCAGCCGCCGTGGACGGGCGCCACGCGAATGCCGAGGTGTGACCGGCCATGTCAATTGCTGCACTGCCATCATATAGCGCGGTGCTATGCTTTGAACCGGTCCAATGCGCGAGGCTTGATTGCCGCGCTTTCGCTCTGCCCAGGCGTTCGGAGGCCACGCTCATGTCCGATTCCATCCAGATCCAGGTTGCCGATTCGCACCTTTATCCGGGCTGCGCGGTGCAAATTCCGCACTTGCCCGAAACGGAGAGCGCGGCGGCGGCCGTCGTCGAATTCGCGGACGGTTCCGGTGCCAACGCCACCTGCCATCGGCGGGCATTCGACGAACTCGAATTGATGGTCGAGCGCTATGCCACGCAAAAGCGCCATCCTGTCGACACGAGGCACTGGCTACTCTTTGCCGTCGACGCATCGCATCACAGCTGGCGAGTGAAGCGCCGGCTGCCGTAGCCTGATCTTCAACCCGCCGCCCTTCTGCAACCGGTGCCGCGCGCACGCCGCCCCGAGCGGCGCCCCAGCGTCCGTTACCGCCACTTCGGAACCGACTGATGACAGACGACGACTCCAAACTGCCGCCGAACGCCCAGAACACCCACCACATTGATGACGCCCCCGACAACCCTGACCGCCGCCGCGTCCTCACCGGCCTTGCGGCAGTCGGAATCGGCCTGGCGCTGACGGGCTGCAAAACCGGCGACGCCATCGCGGAAAACGGCGCGCCGCGCAGCGCCGCCGACATGCGCCTCGACGCCGCGCTCCACGATCAGGTCAAAAACATCGTCGTGATCTACGCGGAGAATCGCAGCTTCGCGAATCTGTATGGCAACTTCCCCGGCGTTGAGCATCCGCTCGATGCGGTGAGCGCCGAGCGCTATCTGCAACTCGACCGCGACGGCAAAACGCCGCTGCCGCGTTTGCCGGCCATTTGGGGCGGCCTCGTGCCGCAAGCGCAGGAAGTGGACGGCAAGCGCTACATGATTGGCCAGAAGGACATCGCCAGCCTGCACAACCGCCCGTTCCATATCACCGACGCGCAAGGCACGCCGCTGCCGACCGGCGTGATCACGCGCGATCTGATACATCGCTTCTATCAGAACCAGATGCAGATCAACGCCGGCCGCAATAACCAGTTCGCCGCGTGGGGCGATTCCGGCGGCCTGGTGATGGGGCACTACCGCAATTCCGCCGACACGCTGCGTCTGTGGAATCTCGCGCAGCAATACACGTTGTGCGACAACTTCTTCATGGCGGCCTTCGGGGGCTCGTGGCTGAACCACATCTTTCTGATCTCGGCGCAAGCGCCGTTTTATCCCGACATCCAGAACAGTCCGGCGAAGAAGATGATGTCGGTGATCGAAGGCGACGATCCAACCGGCACGCGGCTCAAGCAGACAGCGGACTCGCCCGCCTCCGCATTGGACGGTCCGCCGAAGTTCGTCAACGACGGCGCATTCACCGCCGACGGCTACGCCGTCAACACCATGGCGCCGCCCTACCAACCCAGCTTCGTGCGCCCGGCCGAAGGCGGCAATCCGGCTTACGCGGATCCGTCGAGTCCGCGCGTGCTGCCACCGCAAAATTACGCGACGATCGGCGACCGCCTGACGGAGAAAGGCGTGGACTGGGCGTGGTACAGCGGCGCATGGCAATACGCGCTGGACCATCAGGACACCGGCGCGGTGCCCGACTTCCAGTATCACCACCAGCCGTTTAACTACTTCGTCAATTACGCGCCGGGCACCGCGGCGCGGCGCAAGTATCTGCGCGACGGCGGCCTGGGCAACGACGCCGCGACCAATCGTTTTATCGCCGACATCGACGCGGGGCGGCTACCCGCCGTCACGTTCTACAAGCCGCAAGGCGACCTGAACATGCACGCGGGTTACGCGGACGTGGCATCGGGCGACCGGCACATCGCGACCGTCATCGAGCGCATTCAGCGCGGCCCGCAGTGGGCCAATACGGTGGTGATCGTCACCGTCGATGAAAACGGCGGCTGGTGGGATCCGGTCTCGCCGCCGAAGGGCGACCGCTGGGGGCCGGGCTCGCGGATCCCAGCGCTGGTGGTGTCGCCGCTGGCAAAGAAAGGGAATGTCGATCACACGGTGTACGACACCAATTCGATTCTTCGTCTGATTAGCCGCGTGCATGGACTGGCACCGCTTGACGGCGTGGCGGCGCGGGATCGGGCGTTCGCGGCTGGTGGGCTCGCGCCGTTGGGAGATTTGACGGCGTCTCTCGATCTGGCTTGAGCGGCGCAGCATGGGTGGGGCGGGAATCGTTCGATTCGTCGGTGTTGAACCGCCTGCGGCGCGGCCGCGGGCGGCCGGTCGAACTATTGCGCCGCACCGTGCAGCTTGGCGATCACGGCGTCTGAAATCTGCTGAGCGGTTTTCTTGATCGTCTTCTGCTCGTCATCGCGCGACATCACGAACTTGGCGGCAATCACATACGGGTTCAGTTTGATGACCGCGCCCGGCTTACCCTTGCTGTCGGCTTCGTCGACGGCCTGATACAGCGGCGGCAAGTCGGCCGCCCCGAGGCTGTCGCACGACACCGCCACCTGGATCGAATTCTGGCCGGCGCCGAAACCCACCATTGCCCGCCTGAGGCGGTTGCCGTCATCCACGCTCAGAAACACGCCGCGCACTTCCCACCCCGCCGTGGGCAGCGGACTGCCCGGCGCGCTGCGGCGCGCGTCGACGCCGCCCTTCTTCAGATCCGCGGTCAGCGCCTCCGCCATCTCGTCCACGATGTGCTTCGCGTGGTCCTGCGGATTCTTGTCCTGCCCCATCGGTCCCGGTCCGCTCGGCAGCAATCCGCGCAGCCGGCGCAAGCGTTGCCCCGGGCCACTGTCCGGCGTCACGTTCGCGGCGTCGAGTTCGAAGTCGGACACATAGACGACCGGCGCCGGCGCGGCGAACGCCGCGCTGTCCGCCGCGGCGCTCACGGCCGCCACCATGCTCAGGCATCCGGCCACCGCCGCGCAGTGCAAAAATCGACGCGCCATAGTCCGCCTCCGCGAACGTCATCAGGACGCGGCTATCGTACAACCCGCGCACATCGCGCGTCCGTTTTTTCGTGTCTGGACCTCTTACCTTTTGCCTTGCATAACGCCGCTCGCGGCATAGACTGTTAGAGCAAAACTTCGCAATTTGTACGGGAGTGCTATGCGCCTGACTATCCTCATCAACGGTTCCGATCCCACCGTCAATCACGACTATGCGGTCTTATGGCTCGACACCGACGAACACCGGTGGTCGAGGGAAGCGCATCAAGGGATCGATTTGCCCCCGTGGGGCGAGTTGCACGACGAGAACGGCGTGACGACACTCTGCGCCCCTAGCGCGGACTCACCGTTATGCACGCTGCGCGGATTGCACGTCGACCGCAAGCAGCGCGTGAGCGCGGCGCAAGGCGCTGCCGCCTGGACAGCCCTGCCGACACATGCGGCAACCAGCGGCTTCTGGCGCCTGCAAGCCGTGGACCGCCAAAACATCCACGCCGAACACAGCGTATTCGGTAATTAGGATCGAACGCTTTTTTGTGTCGGTCGAAATGCCCGTTCGTGCATTACCCCGCATTCTGAATCTTCCGCTCCCGCTCGTTTAAGCCCTTCTTAAGTTTGCGTGCGTAGAGTTGGAAGTCCACGCATTAGGGTCGCTGCAAAGCGGCCCGTTTTTTTGCTGCTGCGCATGGCGGACGCGTCTGCCTGCGCCACGCGCCGCCATTGATTCCCTACCGGTGCGCGCGGCGCGTCAAGCCACTTTCCTTCCAGTCTTTTCCCCGTAGTCGACGTCGCGCAATACACGCCCGCGACGCTATACTTTCGCCCCCATCCCTCGACTGACTGACACATGAAGAAGTGGTTTGCCTGTCTGTTGTTCGCCGCTGCCGCTCACGTGAGCGCAGCGCCTTCCTGCACCCAGTTCACGCCGAATGCGCAATGGCCCGCTCTGACCAATCAGAAGATGGCGCCAAAAACGCGCATGCTTTGCTACAGCGATTTCGCGGTTCTGCATTCCGGCATCACGCACGGTCCGCTGTGGTCTGCCGAGTTTCTGACGCGCGACCATGTCGAAGCCGCCAAAGACATGGTGCGCACCAACAAATTCTTCGAAGACGCGCGCTTGCCTGACGGCGAGGGCGCCACGCTCGCGGACTACAAGCGCAGCGGCTTCGATCGCGGTCATATGAGCCCGGCGGGCAATCGCTGGAATCCTGAAGCGATGGCACAATCGTTCTCACTGGCCAATGTCGTGCCGCAAAACCGCGAGAACAATCAGCGGCTGTGGGCGCGCATCGAAACGTCCGTGCGCAAGATCGCGGTGTCGTACGGCGACACGTATGTGGTCACCGGTCCGATCTTCAATGGCCAGCAGTTGCAGACCATCGGTCCGACGCGCGTGTTCGTGCCGACGCAATTGTTCAAGGTAGTCTACGTGCCGTCACGGCAGCTGGCGTTCGCGGTCCTGGTGGACAACGTCTCAACCAACCGCTACGAGATGAAGACGATTCACGAACTCGAAGCCGCTTCGGGTATCCGCTTTCCGGGAATTCCGGAGAACCTCAAAGATCAGCGACCGGGAGGACTGAAAGGTGTTTAAACCTTATACGAACGACGACGATGTACTCAACATTCAGGGCGATGCGCTGACCGTGACGAACGGCACCACGCGCGTCGTACTGAACGGCACGCTGGAGCTGACGCAGGATCAGCGTGGGTTGAAGGCGGCGCTCGCGCTCAAGGAAGCGGTGGACGCGATTGTCGCCAGCTTGCAGGCGCAAAGCAATTTGCCCGCGAAGGTGAAGGACGAACCGGATGCGAAACCGGGGGTTGTGCAGAATCCGTTTCAGTAACAAACCAGCGCGGCATATTAGCGCGAAGGCAGGGAGCTTCTCCCTGCCTGTGCCGCATTAACCGCAACTGCTTCGGTATCCCGACATGTTTCAGCGGTTACGTTTTGTCACCAGAGCGTCGTCAACTCCTGTCTTCCCGTCAGCGTTAAACCGGCAGCGCTGAAACTTTTCAGCCGCGACACAAGAATCAACCGGTTAAACCAGGAGTTAAACCATGAAGACGCTTCTCGCCACACTCGCTTCCGCTCTGCTCGTGTCGACCGCTTTTGCCCAAACGGCCGCACCGACCGCCGCACCCGCTGCCGCTCCGGCCACGCAACCCGCGCAAGCGCAGCCTGCCGGCCAGGCGAATCTGAAGGCAAGCACCGCCGTGCAAACCGGCGCCACGGACGAAGTCGCGGCCGCCACGAAAGCGCCGGCCAAGGCCGAAGGCAAGACGCATGTGAAGAAGGCTTCCGCTCATCACACGGCGAAGGCACACAAGGCCACCAAGAAGACCATGCCCAAGGCCGATACCAGCGACGCCAAGACCAAAACGGAGAGCGCGAAAGAGGCCAGCACTGCTCCGGCAAAAACCGATGGCGCAAAGACCGACACGACCAAGACGCAATAACACGTGATCGGCTTCGGCACACACCGGCCATGCACTTCTAGATAAACAAAGCCGAACGGTGCCGTTCAGGGAGGGCGAGTCATACGACTCGCCTTTTTTTATGTGCGTTCATCTGGCGTTACGCGCACCGGATCCGAATACGTCTGGATTCAGGCCGTACGATTTTTTCAACACACGCCTCAATTTTTGCACCGCGTTTACCCGCAGAAGTCTAATCTCGAACTGTCTTGATCAACCATGGCGTCAACGAACGCCGCAGATATGGCTCTCACTCAAACAATCGACAGATTCGCCACGCGACCCCTGAACGAGCCGCAAGCGCCACGCAACAACGTCATTCCTTTTCCCGCGGCGCGCGTGCGCCTGCCGGTGACTCTGCCACACGCGGCGCACGAACTTCCCGGCACCCAACTGCGCGCACTGCTTCACTCGCCGCTTGGCGTGTACGTGGTCAGCACGGAAGCCGATCGTGACGAAGTTCGCGTGCTGCTCGACATTGCGTTCGACGATCTCGACTTCACCCTTCACACGCTGATCTCCTCGCTCCCGGCCGCGCTGATCGGACCGCTGAAGCGCCGCAACGCCAACACAAAGGCGCGCTAATCATGTTCTCAGGTATCTGGTTGCCCATCGTCACCCCGCTGCGTAACGGCGAAGTCGATATCGATGCCTTGCAACGCCTCGCTGACTACTACCTGCATACGGAGATCAGCGGCTTCGTCGCATTGAGCACGACCGGTGAAGCCGCGCTGTTACAGGAGGCCGAGCGTCTCGCCGTTTTACAGGCGCTCACCGAAGTGGTCGGCACACGTCTGCCGATGCTGATCGGCGTCGGCGGTTCGAACACGCGCGATGTCCTGCACGATATCCAGCGCTATGAACGGTGGGATTGCGCGGGCTATCTGGTCTCCGCGCCGTCCTACGTGTGTCCGGATCAGGCCGGCGTGCAATGGCACTTCGAGCAGGCCGCGCTCGCCACCGAGCGCCCGATCGTGCTGTACAACGTGCCGCATCGAACCGGCGTGACGATCGCGCCGGACACGGTCGCGCGACTCGTCGAGTTCGACAACATCGTCGCGATCAAGGAGTGCGTGAAGGAGCACTTCGAGAAGTTGAGCAGCCTGCCGGTCAATGTGCTGTGCGGTACGGATGAAGCGTTCGACGATTGCCTTCATCACGGCGGCACGGGCGGCATCCTGGCGAGCGCGCATGTCTGCGCGGACCTGCTGGTCGCCGCGCAGGAACTGCTGCGCGCCGAACGCTGCCAGGAGGCGCGCACGCTGTTCGCGAGTCTGCTGCCGGTGCTGCGGCTGCTGTTTGCCGCGCCGAATCCGTCCGCCATCAAGGCGATGCTCGCTTTCGATCATGCGCTCAGCGACGAGACACGCATGCCGATCACGCGCGCCTCGGCGCAACTCGTCGAGCGGCTGAGCACCGCGCGCGACCGGCTGCAAGACTTGCGCGCGGAGTTCGCCTGCGCGATTCACTAGTTTCACTCGCGCGCTTCTATTCAACCCTTCTTGACTGCACCGCGAATCAGGAGATCATTCGCGGTGCAAACTTGCGTCGAAGCGCTGCATACGAAGCGCGACACGCCGCGCGTAGCCGCGTCCGCCGCCGCTATAGCGAAGCAGCGCGGCATCGAGATCGCCGCCGCTCTCATCGAGGTATCCACGCAGAATGGCCGAGCCAAGCCGCACGTTGACAGCCGGATCGGATAGATCGGTCGTGCTTGCGATCAATTGCGGATGGGCGGCGGGCAGAATCTGCATGAGCCCACGCGCGCCCGCCACACTCACCGCATGGCGATCGAAACTCGACTCGACCGCCATCACCGCAAGCAGCAAGATGGGCGAGATGGCATGGCGGTCGGCTTCAATCAGCACAGCGCGTGCGATCTTCATCGACTCAGCAGGCGCCACGCGAAACTGCGCGCGCAGCAGGGCAGTGATGTCGTCAAGCGACGGCCACCCTGAATCTGAAGGCGTGTCGCTCGCGGCGATTGGAGCGGAGGCAGCCTGCATCGCCGCGTCCGATTGCGTGCCGGCGGCATCAGCGGCTTGGGCTGCTACGGCGAACGAGAGGACAATCGCCGCCAGCATGGCCGTCAGACCCGATGCTGGGTGACGGCCTGCTTTTCGTTGTACTGACACACCATTCAGTGCGCTATTTCCATGCATGTTTTCGCTTCCTGACCGGGGTCTCTCGACCTTACCGGGCTCGGCGTAGCGAATCGCCAAAGAAACAGGGGTGCGCCGTAAAATGATTATAAAAATGCGCCGATTGCGAAGCGCGTATACGTTTTTTATGCGCCTCGCGCCGCGTGGTCCAGCTCCGCCAACGCGCTGAGTTTTTGCACGTCCGCAATTTCGATTTCCGCATAGCCCAGCTTCAGCGCGCCTTGCGATTCGAACTGCTTCAGCACCTGGTTGATCGTCTGCCGGGACAACGCCAGCATCATCGCGAGATCTTCCTGCGGGACTTTGAGTACGCGCCGCAATGCCCCAGGCTCGCCGTAGCCGCCCGCCATCAGCAGCAAGCGGCGCGCGACGCGTGGCGCGGCAGGCAGCAGCGCGGCCTCTTCAATCGCCTCGAAAGCGAGGCGCAGCTTTTGCGTCAACAGCAATCCGAACGCATGCCAATACGCGGGCGTGTGCTCGAGCAGCGCAACGAGTGCGGCGCGCGGCACATGAAACAGCTCGGAATCGCGCTCGGCATACGCGTCGTGGGTTCGCGGCCGGTTGTCGAACAGCGCGATCTCGCCGAACCAGTTCACCGGTTCGATCACGGCAAGCAAAGCTTCTTTGCCCGTCGAACTGGCCGCTCCGATTCTCACCAATCCGTCGAGCACACAGTAAAGGCCGTCGTCGGTATCGCCGCGCATAAAGAGCCGTTGACCGGCCACGAGCCGCTCGACACGCCCCGCTTCGATCAGGCGCGCCTGCAGGGCCGCAGGCGCCGAGCGAAACCACGCGCTGCGCCCAAGCAACACGGCAAGCTCATTCGATGGGAAACTCGCAGTCATAGAACAGCATCCACGCCCGATTGTCGGCTACCCGATGGTTTCAAAATCCGCTGCCCGCGATTATGCTGACTTTGACGCAGAAGAGGCATCCATGAGAACGCTGACGCAACAGCTCACGCAATACGCGGCTTACCATCGTGACCGGCGCAATATCGTCACGCACTTCATCGGCATTCCAATGATCGTGCTGGCTTTGGCGGTGTTGCTGGGCCGGCCTGCGGTCGTGCCCGGCGCACTCTCGTTGACTCTGTCGCCCGCCTCGGTGCTATTCGTCGCCGCAACCCTCTACTACCTGAGGCTCGACGTGCCGCTCGGCTTGATGATGGCGGTCGTGTCGGCCGTATGCCTCGCGTTCGGCCAGTGGGCGGCGGCGCAATCCACGCTGGCGTGGCTCGCAATCGGCGTCGGGCTCTTTGTGATCGGCTGGGTGTTTCAGTTCATCGGCCATGTGGCTTACGAGCATCGCAAGCCGGCCTTCATCGACGATGTCATCGGCCTGCTGATCGGACCACTGTTCGTGCTCGCGGAAGCGCTATTCGGCTTCGGCTGGCGGCCCGCGCTGCGCGAAGCCATCGAGCAGCAAGTCGGCCCCACGCGAATCAACACGGATCGCGCGGCGGCGCATCGCTAAAGCACGCCGCCCGAGCCGACCGAGCCGTTCAATTCGGCGCGAAGCGAACGAGGCGCACGCCGTGCAATGCGGTCAGCGCGACCGCGATCCAGATTGGAACGTAGGTGGCCAATTGCGCACTGCTTAGCGTTTCGCCGAGCAGCACAACCGAGACCAGCACCAGCAACACAGGCTCGACATAGCCGAGGATGCCGAACAACGCGATCGGCAACAGGCGGCTCGCCTTCAGATACGATGCCAACGCAACGGTGCTCAGCGCGCCAAGGCCCGGCAGCAATAGACACCACATGTCCACGCGGCCGGCGATCATGGTCAGCGAACCGCCGCTGATCACGAAGACGATCGCCGCCGGCAGCAGCAGCGCCATCTCCACCGTGAACATCGCCAGCGAATCGCGATTGATCCGGCGGCGCAGTACGAAGTACGGCGGATAGCCGAGCGCGACCAGCAAGGTTGGCCACGAAAAGGCGCCGGTCATCCATAGCTCGTGAACAACGCCCACGGCCGCGAACGCAACAGCCAGCCACTGCAAACCGTCGAGACGCTCGTGGTAATAGAAGCGCCCCACCAGCACCATCACCAACGGCAGAAGGAAGTAGCCGAGCGAGACTTCAAGCATCCGGCCGTGCAGCGGCGCCCAGAGAAATACCCACAATTGCAAGCCGAGCAACACCGCGCTCACGATCATCGCCACGCCCAGTTTCGGCTGCGTCACCATGCGGTAAAGAAGCTCCCGGAGAATCGGCAAGCGCTTGCGCAATGCGATCAGCAATAGCGCGCCAGGCACAGTCCAGATAATGCGCCACGCGAAAATATCGAGGCCGCCAAGCGGCGCGAGCAACGTAGCGTAAGCGGACAGTAATGCGAACAGCGCGGACGCGCCGACCGACAACGCGATACCGCGTTTGGGGTCATACTGGTTCATCGCGCACCCCGTTGCGCGATCTTTTTGGCGGAGATGGCGTTTTGCTGCGCAGCGCCCGGACGCGCGGCGTTGATGGTTGTCATTGGAAAGGCAGTCTCACAAGCGGGCAGTGCGAATCAGGCGCTGCGTTTTTTGTCTTCATTAAGCGACGCAAGCCGGCATTCTAGACGGGTTGCCCGACCCCGGGGTCGCGCGCTTTCGCCGGCAGGTTGTAATTATTCCGTGCACATCGTGCATTGATGCACTAGAACATAACTTCACGTGCGGCGGCCTGAACACGCTTTTTCATCGGCAGCGCCGCATTTCTTTCGCGCAGGACGGCTCACGCGCGAATCTTGCTACGGAGTCTTGCGACGCTGTTGGCCTGTCTGAACGGCGTCATATCTCGCATGCTCCGCCCGGCAGCAATCCCGTTCATCGTATGTGACTACTGGAGCCAGCATGACCCAGCCAGCCCTATCACACGACGTATCGCCCAACCTGCGCGCAGCCTTCGCCGCCGAAGTACGCGCGGGACTCGAGCACACACCGCAAAAAGAGCTGCCGTCGAAGTATCTGTATGACGAAGTAGGCTCCGCCCTGTTCGAAGTGATTACCGTGCTCCCCGAGTACGGCGTGACGCGCGCCGAGGAGCGCCTGCTCACGAAGCACGCCGCGGACATCGTCGCGCATCTGCCGCACGACGTGACGGTTGCCGAACTCGGCAGCGGCAGTGGCCGGAAAACGCGGCGCATTCTGGAAGCGCTGTGTAAAAAGCGCCCCACTTCGTACCATCCGATCGAAATTTCGCGAAGCGCCTTGCAGTTGTGCCGGCGCGAACTCGGCGACATCGAGCGGATTTCGATTGTGGGTTATGAACGCGACTATCTGGCCGGTCTCGCCGAAGTCAGCAAGAAGCGCGCAACGGACGAGCGGTTACTGGTGCTGTTTCTTGGCAGTACGATCGGTAATTTCGGCAGACTCGCGGCCACGCGTTTCCTGCGCGATATCCGCAATATGCTCGCCCCCGGCGACGCGCTGCTGCTCGGCACGGATCTGATCAAGCCGACGCCTGTGCTGGTAGCTGCTTACGATGATTCGATCGGCGTCACCGCGTCGTTCAATCTGAACCTGCTCGCGCGTGTCAATCGTGAACTGGACGGCGACTTTCCGCTCGACGCCTTCGAGCACGTCGCGCGCTTCAATCCGGACGCGCGCAGCATCGAAATGCATTTGCGCGCAAAGCGCGATGTCACAGCGAACGTGGGCGCCGCGCAACTGACGGTGTCGCTCAAGGCCGGCGAAACGATCTGGACCGAGAGCAGCCACAAATATCGCGCGGAAGAGGTGCCCACGATCGCCGACGACGCCGGCTTTGCGTGCAGCCATCAATGGATCGAAGACGAATGGGGATTCGCGGAGAGCCTGCTCGTGGCGCGATAAACGCCGGCAACTTCGATGGCCGCGCATTGACGCGGCCGCACTCCGACAACACTTGGGCGGCGCACCGTCATGCATGACGGCGCTGCCTTTTTTGCATCAAGCCGCCCAGTGCGGCTCCTTAATGCTGCTCGAAGCGCTCGTAACGTTTTTCAGTAAGGCGCTCTTCGCCGGTCACTTCGGTCACGCGCGCCGCGGGCGGGCCGTGCCGCAGCCACGACAGCATGCGGTCGACCTGGTTGGCCGCGCCCTGCAACATGGCTTCGACGGAACCGTCGTCGAGGTTCGCCACCCATCCCTTGATACCAAGCGCGTGAGCCTGCCGCACGGTCGCGTGGCGAAAGCCGACGCCCTGCACGGTGCCGCGCACGCGCACGTAATACGTTTCGATCCGCTGATCCAGATCCGGGGCCATGCTGTCCTCACTTTGCTGTCTTTCAAGCCGGCATTCTAGTCGCGCCGCGGCGAGCTTGCTCGGCAATCCGCGCGCCCGCCACGTACAATCCGTCGTCTGTCATGCGGGGAATGGAAAAGAATGACCGAACAGAATGGCGATCTCGTGCTCGTGACCGGCGCTTCAGGCTTCGTCGGCTCGTCGGTGGCGCGCATCGCGCAACAGAAAGGTTTCAAGGTGCGCGTGCTGGTGCGCGCCACCAGTCCGCGTCAGAACGTCGAGGCGCTGAACGCGGAAATCGTGGTCGGCGATATGCGCGACGAAGCGTCGATGCGCAACGCGCTGCGCGGCGTGCGCTATCTGCTGCATGTCGCCGCCGACTATCGCCTGTGGGCGCCGGACCCGAGCGAGATCGAGCGCTCCAATCTCGAAGGCACTGAGGCGACCATGCGCGCGGCGCTGAAGGAAGGCGTCGAACGCATCGTCTATACGAGCAGCGTGGCGACCCTGAAAGTGACCAGCTCCGGCCAGTCCGCCGATGAAACCTCGCCGCTCAAGGCCGACCAGGCGATCGGCGTGTACAAGCGCAGCAAGGTGCTGGCCGAACGCGCGGTGGAACGGATGATCGCCGAAGACCGGCTGCCGGCAGTGATCGTCAATCCGTCCACGCCGATCGGTCCGCGCGACGTGAAGCCGACGCCGACCGGGCGGATCATCGTCGAAGCGGCGCTCGGCAAGATTCCCGCGTTCGTCGACACGGGTCTGAACCTCGTGCACGTGGACGACGTCGCGGCGGGCCATTTTCTGGCGCTCGAGCGCGGCAAGATCGGCGAGCGCTATATTCTCGGCGGCGAAAATCTGCCGCTTCAGCAGATGCTCGCGGACATCGCGGCGCTGACCGGCCGCAAGGCGCCGACGCTGAGCTTGCCGCGCTGGCCGCTCTACCCGCTCGCCATGGGCGCGGAAGCGGTCGCCAAGATCACGAAACGCGAACCGTTCGTCACCGTCGACGGTCTGAAAATGTCGAAGAACAAGATGTATTTCACGTCGGCGAAGGCAGAACGCGAACTCGGCTATCAGGCGCGCCCCTATCGCGAGGGTTTGCGCGATGCGCTCGACTGGTTCAGGCAAGCCGGCTATCTGAAGCCGTAACGCCTGTCCGTATGAATACGCGACGCGTGCTCGGCCATCCGTCACGCGCCGCCAAGAATTTGTTACAACGTCACTGTGTTAGCGAAAGGTAAAAGCCTACGCGCAGCAGGTAAAATCGTGGGTCTTACCAGAGAAACCTCGCATGAATCTTCACGAACAGCTCGGCGCACTGGAAATGGGCGTCGATCAGCTCATTCAGGCTGTCGTGGCCCCGCAGGCCAAAAACACTCCCGAGACACCCGCCAACAACGCCGCCGAGCACGTGCCGGCGGAACAGGCCGCGGCCGAACCCCAGGCGGATGCGCCTGCGGCCGAGACCGTGGCGGTCGTTGAAGAGAACGAGGCGCCGGCTCAAAAGCCCCAGCCCACGCTCCAAATCAATCGACCCGCGCAGAACGAGATCACCATGACGATCGGCGATCAGACGGTCGCGTTACGCACGGAGCAGATCGGCCAGCTGATCGAGGAATTGTCGAACGCGCGCGCCTCGATGACGCCGGAGCCGCCGCCGGGCATTCCGCCGGGCTGGCGCTTCGTATCGACGAAGAATCCGGTCATGGCGGTTCAGAAGCAGTCGAACGGCGACCGTTTGCTGGTCATGCGCCACACCGGCCACGGCTGGGTGCCGTTCTCCTTCTCGCCCGACATGGTGATCCAGCTCTACATGATGCTGACCAAAGCCTGATACGAAAAAGCGGTGCCCGAGCGCCGCTTTTTTCATTCAGGTCACACCCTTCATTTCGCGCGCCGCCTCAGCGCTCCTGCACGGGCGCCTGAACGCGCGCCTTCCACTGGCCACCCTTACCGCGCCAGTAGCGCACCGCCGACGCGAACGTCGCGCCGACATAGAACAGCGCGACCAGCGGCAGGAACGGCGCCCACAACGGCGAGCGGCGGTAGTAGCTCAGCATCGGCGCGTACGCGCAGCACATGGCCGCCCACGCGAGCCACGCGGGCCAGCCCGTGGGTCCGAGCACCAGCGCGGCCACCGGCGGCATCAGATAGATGATCGTCATGCCGGCCAGCGTTCCGGCCAGCAGCAGCGGCGAATAACGCAATTGGGTAAATGCCGTGCGCGCGATCATGTTCCAGATATCCCGCCAGCTATCGTATGGACGCAGCGACACGCTGCGCGCCGCCACATCCAGCCGGATCGCATGACGCCCCGTGCCGCGATGCTTGATGCGCGCGGCGAGACTGCAGTCGTCGATCAGCTCGGCGCGGATCGACTCGATGCCGCCCGCCTCCTCCAGCGCGCCACGCCGCACCAGCATGCAGCCGCCCGCGGCGGCCGCCGTGCGATTGCGCGGGTTGTTGACCCACGCGAACGGATACAGCTTGGCGAAGAAGAACACGAAGGCCGGAATCAGCGCCTTTTCCCAGAACGAGTCGCAGCGCAAACGGACCATCAGCGAGACGAGGTCGCGCTGTTCCGCGTCGGCGCGCGCCACGAGTTGCACGACCGCGTCGGCGGGATGGCCGATGTCGGCGTCGGTCAGCAGAAGAAAGTCCGCCGGCAGGCCGAGCGTGCGCACGGCCTCGATGCCCTGCGACTGCGCCCAGACCTTGCCCGACCAGCCCGGCGGCAGCGGCTTCGCGCTCAGCACCGTCAGGCGGCCGGGGCATTGCAGCTGCAACGCGGCGGCACGCGCGGCGTCGGCGGTGCCGTCGGTGCTGTGGTCGTCGACCACGATCACGTGGAATTCGCCCGGATAGTCCTGCTGCAGCAGGCTGGTGACCGCCTCGCCAATCACATCGACTTCATTGCGGGCCGGCACGACGGCAGCGACCGCCGGCCATGATTCGCGAGGCCCGATCGTTAGCGGCGCGGCAGGACGCGCGCGCCAGAAGCCGCCGCGTGCGAACAGCAGCACGCACCAGATCAACAGCGAAAGACACGAAAGAAGAAACAGAACCACTGCCATTAAACATTACCCTCGATTGAGCGCGCCTCGACCCCAACGCGCCGTGACAGCCACATCACCACAGTGCGCGCCGCGACAACGCACCAGTCAAATGTATTAAGCACTGGCCGCGCGCGAAACACGTCGTAGTCCGCGCGCTCGATCCGTTCGAGGAAGCGCAGACCGCCCTGAACGGCGCCGCAGAGTTCGAAACCCAGCCGCCCCGGGATGCGCAACGCGAGCGGCGCGCCGCGCACCAGCGTGTCCCGCACGAAGGATACTTCGTGCGCCATGAGCGCGCGCCAGTTGTCGTCGGCGACACCTTTGGCGATGTGCGCCTCGGTGACATTAAAGCGCCGCAAATCCGCGAGCGGCAGATACACACGATCTTTTTTCCAGTCGGCGGCCACGTCGAGCCACAAGCCGATCAACTGCGACGCCGTGCAGATCGCGTCGGCGTCGGCGAGATTCTCCGGCGTGCCGGCGCCGATCAGATGCAGCATCAGATGCCCCAGCGGGTTCGCGGACAGGCGGCAATAGCCGAGCAGCGCGGCCCGGTCGGCGTAACGCGGGGTGTCGATGTCCCGCGCGCACGCGTCGAGCAGTTCGTAGAACGGCGCGAGCGGCAACTGATGCTGCGCCACCACGCCGGCAAGCTTGCCGAACAGCAGCGGATGCACCGGCGCCGCGCGCCGCTCCGCCACCGCGTCGAGACCCGCGCGAAAATCGGCGAGACAGGCGTGCCGTTCGGCCGCGCTCCAGTCGTCCTCGTCGGCAATGTCGGCGGCCGTGCGGACCACCTGATAGATAACGCCGATAGGCGCGTGCAGCGCCTTTGGCAGCAACACGCTCGCGACCGGAAAGTTTTCGTATTGATCGACGTCCATCCAGCGAGCCTCGAAACCCTTTTGTAATACTGGCGCCAAGCGCCGCGAACTGCGTAGTTTAAGGGTTCCGTTCGACCGGTGCAGCGTGTAATCTTTGCCAGGCCCGCTGTGCCCGGATCGCTGTGCCGGGTCCGGCTGACCGCCCGTGCCGCGGGCGCCGCAAGTGCAATATCGCGTAAGATCGGCTGGTTCCTTTGGCGCCCGTCCAACACCCGGCGGGCACGTCGAAGCAAAGCCGGCCTGATAGCGTTAGAATGCGCGTTTGGTTTTGCTGTACCGGCCCGCTGCCGGGGCTCAAGACGTCAACTAACTAGATGATCGCGGCGATAAAGTCATATTTACCGACTTCTTCGAAACCCGCGTCAGTCGGAGTTCGCCAACTTATGCGAGTCATCCTTGCTCAGCCCCGCGGCTTTTGTGCGGGTGTTGTTCGTGCAATCGAGATCGTCGATCGTGCGTTACAGCAACACGGCGCACCCGTGTACGTACGCCATGAGATTGTTCACAATCGGCACGTAGTCGAGAATCTGCGTCAGAAGGGCGCGCGCTTCGTCGAAGAGCTCGATGAAGTGCCGCAAGGCGCGGTGGCGATTTTCAGCGCCCACGGTGTGGCTCAAACCGTCGAGCGCGACGCGGAAGCGCGCGGGCTCGACGTGCTGGACGCGACCTGCCCGCTGGTCACCAAAGTCCACGTGCAGGGGCGCCAGTATGTCGGCGCCGGCCGCACGCTGATCCTGATCGGCCACGCCGGGCATCCGGAAGTGGAAGGCACGATCGGCCAGATTCCCGGCAAGGTACTGCTGGTGCAAAGCGAGGCCGAGGTCGCGCATCTGGACCTGCCGGCGGATACACCGCTCGCTTACGTCACGCAGACCACGCTCTCCGTGGACGACACGCGTGGCATTATCGACGCCCTGCTGCGCCGTTTCACCGACATCGTCGGTCCTGACACGCGCGACATCTGCTATGCCACGCAAAACCGCCAGGCGGCGGTGCGCGAGTTGAGCAAGCAGGTCGATGTGCTGCTGGTGGTGGGCGCAACCAACAGTTCGAACTCGAACCGGCTGCGCGAGATCGGCAGCGAAAGCGGCGTGGCGAGCTATCTCGTCGCCGACGGTTCGGAAGTGAAGCCGGAATGGTTTGCGAACGTGCAAACCGTCGGCATTACAGCCGGCGCTTCAGCGCCGGAAGAGATGGTGAAGAACGTAATCGATGCGCTGAGCGCATTGGGGCCTGTCGATGTCACGACGATGGCGGGCCGTGAAGAAAAGGTCGAATTCAAGTTGCCATCGAAACTGATGCAACCACTCGCTGCGCGCGAAGTTTAAGGAGGACGTTTTGTCTATTCCGCTGCTACAGAAAGTCCGGGTCGGCGCCTATATCATGCGTCAGCATCTGTCCGGCAACAAACGCTATCCGCTCGCCCTGATGCTGGAGCCCCTGTTCCGCTGCAATCTCGCCTGCAACGGCTGCGGCAAGATCGACTATCCGGATCCCATCCTGAACCAGCGCCTGTCGCTGGAAGAATGCCTTGGCGCCGTCGACGAGTGCGGCGCGCCGGTGGTCTCGATCGCAGGCGGCGAACCGCTGCTGCACAAGGAAATGCCGGAGATCGTCAAGGGCATCATCGCGCGCAAGAAGTTCGTGTACCTGTGCACGAACGCGCTGCTGATGGAAAAGAAGATGGACGACTACGAGCCGAATCCGTACTTCGTCTGGTCGGTCCACCTGGACGGCGATCAGCAGGCGCACGATCACTCGGTGTCGCAAGAAGGCGTGTACGACAAGGCTGTTGCCGCCATCAAGGAAGCGAAGCGCCGTGGTTTCCGCGTGAACATCAACTGCACGCTGTTCAACGACGCCGTGCCGGAACGCGTTGCTGCGTTCTTCGATACGCTCGGGCCGATGGGCGTGGACGGCATCACCGTCTCGCCGGGCTACGCGTATGAGCGCGCACCGGATCAGCAGCACTTCCTGAACCGCGACAAGACCAAGCATCTGTTCCGTGAGATTTTCAAGCGCGGCAACAACGGCAAGAACTGGTCGTTCAGCCAGTCGGCCATGTTCCTCGACTTCCTCGCCGGCAACCAGACCTACGAATGCACGCCGTGGGGCAACCCGGCGCGTACGGTGTTCGGCTGGCAAAAGCCGTGCTATCTGGTCGGCGAAGGTTACGTGAAGACCTTCAAGGAACTGATGGAAACCACCGACTGGGACAAGTACGGCACGGGCAACTACGAAAAGTGCGCCGACTGCATGGTGCACTGCGGTTTCGAAGCGACGGCCGTGATGGATACGGTGGCGCATCCGCTGAAGGCGCTGAAGGTGAGTCTGCGCGGACCGAAGACCTCGGGCGCGTTCACCAAGGACATTCCGCTGGATAAGCAGCGTCCCGCCGAGTACGTCTTCTCCCGCCACGTCGAGATCAAGCTGGAAGAGATCAAGGTCGCCGGCACGGGCAAGAACGTGCGGGCAGCGACAGCGGCGCACTGAACGGCCGCCGGGGCGGTGCGGTGCCGCCCCTGAAGTCTGCTTGCGGCTGGATGTGAGCACAAAAAAAGCGCGGTGGCTCGATGGCCACCGCGCTTTTTCTTTATGCCCCCTAACCCGCGAGGCGATCCATGCTTACCCGGCGCTGCGCGCGTTGTGCGCGGTCAGGAACTTGATCAATCCATCGACACCGCCCTTGGACAACTGATCGGCGAACTGCGTCTGGTACACCTGGATCAGCCAGGCGCCCATCATGTTGATGTCGTAAATCTTCCAGCCGGACGGCCCTTTGGTGAGGCGGTAGTCGATCGCGTCGTCGCCGCCGTTGCTGATCACGTGCGACTGAACGACGATGTCATTGGCCGAGCCCGCCGCGCTGGCCGGCAAGAATTTGAACTTCACGTCCTGGTCGCGCAGTTGCGACAGCGAGGCAGCATAGGTGCGTACGAGCAGCAGCGAAAATTGCTCATAAAGCTGCTTCTGCTGCTCAGGCGTGGCGGTGCTCCAGGCCTTGCCCACGGCGATGCGCGTGGTGCGCTGGAAGTCCGTGGCCGGCACGAAGCGCGTCTCGACCAGCTGGGTGATCTTCGCCATGTCGCCGCCGCGCGCCTGCGGATCCGCCTTCATCGCGGCTACCGTGCCCTCGACTGCACTTTTGACAACCGCGTCGGGCGCAGTTTGCGCATAGGCCGCCGTGGACACCACGGCCGCAGCCAGAAAAGCAGACAGATAACGTTTCATACGCTCGCCAGAACCTGAAAGAAGTAAGCGCCACCGAGCCCGCGAGCTCTTGGCGAAAGCAGGATAGACCAGTATACCGAGATTGCGTTCCCACCCCAATGAGCCACGCCGGGAACCGCACGTGCTGTCAAATACGAGTCGGACCGCTCCGGCTCTGTATACTTGTGCACTTTCTTCAAAAACTACGTCCGTAACAAGGCTACTTTCGCCTACATGCTGAAGCCATTCATTGTCCGTCTCGTCGCCTATTCGGTGCGCCATCCGTATCGGATCGCCGCGCTGTCGCTCGTGCTCGCCGTTCTGAGCGGCATCTACGTTGTCAACAACTTCAAGATCAACACGGACGTCAGCCGTCTCGTCGAGAACGACAAGCAATGGTCGTCGCTCGGCGACGCCATCGACAAGGCCTTCCCGGATCGGGGCGACTCGGTACTGGTGGTGGTCGAAGCGCGCGCGCCGGAATTCGCCGACGCCGCCGCCAATGCCCTGACTACCGCCCTCAAGGCCGATCCCAAGGAATTCGTCTCGGTGTCGCAGCCCGCCGGCGGTCCGTTCTTCGAACACAACGGGCTGCTGTTCCCGTCCATCGACGACGTGATGTCCACCACCTCGCAGCTCGTCCAGTCCCGCCCGCTCGTCAACGCCCTCGCCCACGATCCCAGCCTGACCGGCCTCGCCGGCACGCTCACCACCAGCCTGCTGCTGCCGCTTCAGCTCGGCCAGGTGAAACTCGGCGACATGAGCGGCCTGCTATCGCAAAGCGCGAACACGCTCGACCGCGTGCTGGCCGGCCAGCCGGCGGCCTTCTCGTGGCGCGCGCTGGTCGATAAGAGCACGGCCACCAATCCGGCGCGCGCGTTCGTCGTCGTGCAGCCGGTCCTGAACTACGACGCGCTTGAGGCGGGCGCTACAGCGTCCAAGGCAATCCGCGACACCGCCGCGTCGCTGCACCTCGACTCGCGCTTCGGCGCCACCATCCGTCTGACCGGCGAACAGCCGCTCGCGGATGAAGAGTTCGCGTCGGTCCAGGATGGTGCGGTGCTCAACGGCATTGGCACTTTCATCGTCGTGCTGATCATTCTGTGGCTGGCGCTGCGCTCGGGCCGCATGATCGTCGCGGTGTTCATCACGCTGTTCGTCGGACTGGCGATCACCGCGGCGCTCGGTCTGCTGCTGGTGGGCGCGCTCAACATGATTTCGGTCGCCTTCATGGTGCTGTTCGTCGGGCTCGGGGTCGATTTCGGCGTGCAGTTCGGCGTCAAGTACCGCGAGGAGCGCAATCGCGACAACCGGCTTTCCGCCGCCCTGATGCATACATCGCACAGCATCGGCGTGCCGCTGACGCTTGCCGCGGTCGCGGTGGCGCTGAGCTTCTTCTCGTTCCTGCCGACGGCATACCGTGGCGTGTCGGAGTTGGGTGAAATCGCGGGCGTCGGCATGTTCGTCGCGTACCTCACCAACATGTCGCTGCTGCCGGCGCTGATCAAGCTCTTCAAGCCGCCCGGCGAGGCCGCTTCACCCGGCTTCAGGCAGCTCGCGCCCGTCGACGATTTCCTCGACCGCAATCGCAAGCCGGTGCTGATCGGCACGCTCATCGTCGTGATCGGCGCCACGCCGTTGCTGACGCATCTGCGTTTCGACTTCAATCCGCTGCATCTGAAGGACCCGCATACGGAGTCGATGGCGACGCTGTTGTCGCTGAAGGATTCACCGGAAGCCGCCGTCAACAACGTGCAGGCACTGGCGCCGTCGCTCGCTGACGCCGACCGGATCGCCGCCCATCTGCGCACGCTGCCGGAAGTGGGCCGCGTGACCACGCTCGACACCTTCGTTCCCACCGAGCAGCAGCAAAAGCTGATGCTGATCGCGAGCGCGGCGCAGCAACTCCTGCCGGCGCTGCTGCAGCAGCCCGCCCCGCAGGCGACGGACGCGGTGCGCGTCGACGCGCTCAAGCGCACATCGAACCAGCTCTCGCTCGCCGCCGACGATCACCCGGGCCCCGGCGCCGCCGAAGCCAAGCATCTGTCTGCCACGCTGCAGAAGCTGGCGGCCGCCGACGCGGCCACGCGCGATCGCGCCGAGACCGCGATGTCCGAGACACTGCGCATCGCGCTGAAGCAACTGGCCGACCTGCTGCAGCCCACCGAGATCACGCGCGACAACCTGCCCAAGGAGATCTCCAGCAGCTGGGTGTCGAAGGACGGCCACGCCCTCATCGACATTTCGCCGAAGGTGAAACCCGGCGCCGATCCGAGCGACGACACCGTGCTGGCCCGCTTTGCCCACGAGGTGAAGAAGGCGGAGCCGGGCGCGATCGGCGGGCCGATTTCGATCCTGCATTCGGCGGACACCATCATCAAGGCGTTCCTGCAAGCCGCCGCCTACGCGCTCATCTCGATTGCGATCCTGCTGTGGGTCGCGTTGCGGCGGTTTGGCGACATGCTGCGCACGCTGGTTCCGCTGCTGGTCTCGGCGCTCGTGACGCTGGAGTTGTGCGTTGTGTTCGGTATGCCACTGAACTTTGCGAATATCATCGCGTTGCCCCTGATGCTTGGCGTCGGCGTAGCGTTTAAGATTTACTTCGTGATGGCATGGCGCCACGGCCAGACCAGCCTCCTGCAGTCGAGCCTCACGCATGCCGTGCTGTTCAGCGCCGCAACCACGGCGACGGCGTTCGGCAGCCTGTGGCTGTCGCACCATCCTGGCACGTCCAGTATGGGGCGGCTGCTGGCGCTGTCGTTGTTCTGCACGCTGATCGGTGCAGTGGTGTTTCAGCCCGTGCTGATGGGTAAGCCGCGCCCGCATCTTGCGCGAAGCAAAAAGGAAAAATAAGCATGAAGCTGCGTAACACCGTGTTAGCGTTCGCCGCCACCGGTCTGATCTCTGGCTGCGCCACCGGTCCCGACCGCAAGCCGGGCGACCCGCTCGAACCCATGAACCGGGCGATATTCAGTTTCAACGACGGGGTGGACCGCTACGTCGCGGTTCCGGTTGCGAAGGGCTACCAGAAAGTGACGCCGCAGCCGCTGCGCACCGCCGTGAGCAACTTCTTTTCGAACCTGGGCGACCTGACCAACGCCGCGAACGCGCTGCTGCAGTTGAAGATCACCGACGCGACCGAAGACTTCGTGCGTTTCGCGTTCAACTCGACCTTCGGCCTAGGGGGCCTGCTCGACTGGGCGACGCCGGCCGGCCTGCCCAAGCATCACCAGGATTTCGGTCTGACGCTGGGTCATTGGGGCGTTCCGTCGGGCCCGTATCTCGTCCTGCCGCTGTTCGGTCCGAGCACGGTGCGTGACAGCATGGGACTGATCGTCGATGTGAAGTTCAATCCTCTGAACTACGTGGAACCGGCGGTGCGCAATCCGCTGTACGTGCTGCAGTTCGTGAGCGTGCGCTCCGACCTGCTGGGTGCGAGCAGCCTGCTGGAACAGGCCGCGCTGGACAAGTACTCGTTCGTGCGCGATGCCTACACGCAGCAGCGCAAGGCGCGTCTGCGCGGCACGAACGAAAATGCGGCGCCGTTGCCGAACTATGACGACCAAGGGGGCGATTCTGGCGCGTCGGCCACGCCGGCAGCGGCCGCACCGGCGGCCGGCGGCCTGCCGAACTACGCTGATCCGGGCGACGCCGCGCAAGCCCCGAATGCGGCCTCTGGCGCCGCCACAGGAGCACCGGCAGGCGTGCCTGACTACAGCGATCCAGGCGAGGCTCCCGCGAGCGGCGCAGCGGGCTCGAACCCGGCCGCGCCCGCCGCCGCTTCAGGCGCGACGGTGCCGACGCCGCAGCCCGCACCGGCTGACGGCGCCAAGCCGGCCTCAGCACCGGTTTCGCAGTAGGGAAAGAGAATCAGAAAAAGGCGTGCTGCGGGCACTCAAGCCGGTCGTTGTCCCGTTGTCCGGCGAGGGGCCCGCTTCCGGCGGTGTGTCAGGCAATCGCCGCCATCCGCAAAGCCCCGGCCGCGCCCATCGCGCGGCGCGCCTGAACCAGCGCGATACGCGCCGCCCGGGCGTCGCCGGCTAATTGAATGAGCGCGCCGATCTGCGACGGCTGCCGCATCAACTCGCGCAGAATCGGCCCGAGCGCCGTGCTGCCGTCGTCGCGCAGACCGGCCGTGGCGGCGGAAGGCAGCGTGCGCCAAGCCGGATCGACGATGGCCCGGCACACGGCGAAGGGCACACCATGCGCGGCGGCTGCCGTGCCGGCAATGTGCGACTCCATATCCACGGCCAAAGCGCCATTCGAGCGATGCAGCGCGTCCTTGTCGCTCGCGCTCACCAGCGGGGCGGCGACCGCGGCCATGAGGCCGCGCCGCAGGCGCGCTGCAAGCGGCCCTGCCGCGATTGCGTCCGCCAGCCGGTCCGCCCACGCCCGATCGGTCTGGAGACGCCCCAACGGCCCCGCCACGGCGTCCGCGATGATCAGGGAACCCGCTTCCAGATCCGGCGCCAAACCGCCCGCCGTACCGAAACTCACAATGCCCGAGCAACCGCGCGCCATCGCCGCGCTCAGCGCACGCTCCAGCAGATCGGCGCGCGCCGCATAGACCACCTCGACGCCTTCGCCGCGCGCGATCCGCGCTTCGAAGGCCATGCCCGCGACCACGATCACCGGCAAGGCAGAGCGGCCGTCAGCGGTTAACGGTGTTATCGAGCGTGGCATGCGGTTACATCCCGACCGCGACGCGCGTGAGGCCGTTGCGCTTCAGATGACGGAAACGCGCCAGCGCCCACAGCGGGAAGAACTTGCGATAGCCGTGGTAGCGGAGATAGAACACCCGCGGGAAGCCGGTCGCGGTGAAACGCGTTTCGTCCCACAAGCCATGCTCGCGCTGTTCACGCTGCAGATACGCGACGCCACGCGCCACCGCCTCGTGATTGACTTCGCCCGCCGCCATCAGGCCCATCAGCGCCCACGCGGTTTGCGAGGCCGTGCTCGGTGCGCGCTCATAGCCGTGGTAGTCGAGCTTGTAGCTCTCGCCACCCTCGCCCCAGCCGCCGTCCTCGTTCTGGATCGATACGAGCCACTGTGCCCCGCGCTTCATGCGCGGGTCGTCGTGCGGCATGCCGGCTGCGTTCAATGAACACAGCGCGGTCCACGTGCCATAGATGTAGTTCAGACCCCAGCGGCCGTACCAGCTGCCGTCCGATTCCTGCTCCTTCAGCATGTAGTCGAACGCGCGTTGCGCCGGCTCGCTGCCCTGCGGCAGTTCACCGATTTGCGCGAGCATCGACAGGCACCGGCCGGACACGTCCGCGGTAGGCGGATCGAGCAGGGCGCCGTGATCCGAGAACGGAATGTTGTTCAGGTAGTACTGCGTGTTTTCCGGCTCGAACGCGCCCCAGCCGCCGTCGCTGCTTTGCATGCCGACCACCCATTCGCGCGCGCGCGCAATGGCTTCGCGATCGACATCGGACTTCGTAATCGCCGCCGAACGGTACATCGCCATCGCCACCACCGCCGTATCGTCGACGTCCGGGTAGTGCGCGTTGTTGTACTGGAAGGCCCAGCCGCCAGGCCGCACATTCGGACGGCGCGAAATCCAGTCGCCGCGCACATCGAGAATCTGCAGCGGGCGCAGCCACGCGAGTCCGCGTTCGGCAGCCTGTTCGGCACGCGTCTCGCCGGTTTCGAGCAGCGCGTGCGCCGCGAGCGAGGTGTCCCACACCGGCGAAAGACACGGCTGGCAATATGCTTCGTCATCCTTGATAACGAGCAATTTGTCGATCGACTGGCGCGCAATCGCGCGATTCGGATGGTCGGCCGGATAGCCGAGCACGTCGTACATCATCACCGAATTCGCCATGGCCGGGAAAATCGCGCCGAGGCCGTCTTCGCCGTTCAGCCGTTCATCGACGAAGGCCACCGCCTGGCGCACCGCGCGCTCGCTCGTGGCTTTCGGGAACAGCCCGTCGACCGCGCGCAGCACGCCGTCCACGCAGCGGAAAAAGCGGAACCAGCCGGCATGCTGATGCGGCGCGCGCTGCGGCATGCCGGTGTTGACCGGCGCGCCGCGGAACAGCTCGTCGATCCGCACGCGGCGCGGGTTGCGTGCCACCGGCCGCTTCGCATTGAGCACCAGCAGGGGCACGATCACGGTGCGGGCCCAGTACGACACCTTCGACAGATGGAACGGGAACCACATGGGCAACGACATGATCTCCACGGGCATCATCGGCACCGCGCGCCACGACACCACGCCGAACAGCGCGAGCAGAATCCGCGTGAACACGTTCGCGGCTTCGGCGCCGCCGTGCGAGAGAATCGCCTCGCGCGCGCGGACCATGTGCTCGGCGTCCGCCGGGTCGCCGATCATCTTCAGCGCGAAGTACGCCTTGATGCTGGCGCTGATGTCGAGCGCGCCGTCGGTGAACAGCGGCCAGCCGCCGTTCGGCAACTGGATGCGGCGCAGGTAGCGCGCGATCTTCTGCTCCAGTTCCACGTTCGGCGTTTCGCCGAGGTAGTGAACCAGCAGCACGTATTCGGCGGGAATCGTCGCGTCGGCCTCGAGTTCGTAGACCCAGTGGCCGTCCGGCTTTTGCGCGGCGAGAATCGCATCGGTCGCACGCGTGATCGCGGCGTCGAGCGACGCTGTGTGCGCTTCGCCCGCCACGGCCGGCGCGGGCGCGTCAGGCGCCGTATCGGCGATTTCGGGCAGGACGGCGTCCAGCGGCTGGGCTTGAGAAAAGTCGTTCATCGGCGTTCCATCGGTTGATTCAGCAGCGTATCCGCGGCTTTCTGGCCGGAGCGGATCGCGCCTTCTATCGTCGCGGGCAGGCCAGTGGCCGTCCAGTCGCCCGCAAGCAGCAAATTGTTCCAGCGGGTACGCGTGCCGGGGCGTTGTGTTTCCTGGTCCGGCAGCGCGGCGAATGTCGCGCGTTTGTCCATCACGACCTGCCAGGCCGGCATGGGCGTAAGCGGCAAACTGGCGGCCTTGGCCACCTCGGCCCAGACGGTGGCCGCCAGCGCTTCATGCGGCATGTCGAGCAGGCGTTCAGCGCCGTTCACCGTCACCGACAGGCGCCCGTCGGCGGCGAACAGCCATTCGGCCGTGCCGTTCAGGAGCCCGGTGATCGGCGGCAGGCCAAACGGCGGCTCAAACGCGAAATGCACGTTGGCGGTCGCCGCAAAGCGCGTTGGCGCGCGCAGCCCGGGCACGAGCGGCTGCGCGATTTCCGGCGGCACCGCGAGAATCACGGCGTGGTTCGGTTCGAGCGTGATGCTCTCGTCGGCGAAATTCAGTGCCTGCACACGGCCGTTGCCGGGGGCGAAGACGATGTCGTCCAGGCGCGATCCCAGCCTGATAGCCGCGCCGCCATGCTGCAACAGCCGCAGCGCCGGATCGACGAAGGCGCTGCCAAGACCGTTGCGCGCCACCAGCGGCCGGCATGCGAGGCCGCCGGCAAGCAGGGTCTCCCGCACCATGGCAGCCGTCATCTCAGCCGACGCTTCGCGCGGCTCGACGTTCAGCAGCGCATGAAAAAGCGGACGCAGCAGGCGGTCCCACAGCGGGCCGTTGCAGCGCATGGTCTGCGCGACGCTGCGCCCGGGTTTGGCGAATAGCAGCGGCACGAGCGCCAGATAATCGCTCGGCCCGGTGTTCGGCACGCGCGCGTTCGGATCGAAGATCCACCACGGCAAAAGCCCCGGCGACAGGCGCACGGTCCAGCGCGCCCGGGTGGCCAGATCCACGAACGGATACTCCGGCTGCGCCGGGCCGACCAGTTCGTCGGCGGCGCCGATCGCTCGCGTGTAGTTCAGCGTCGCGGCATTGCCCGACAGGACCATGTGATTGCCGCTGTCGATGGTCGCGCCCAATTTGGCGTCGTAATACGACCGGCAACGGCCGCCCGCCTGCCCGGCGGCTTCGTGCAGCACGACCTGCGCGCCGCGCCGCTGCAGTTGCACGGCGGCAGACAGGCCGGCGAGGCCGGCACCGACCACGTGTACGAGCCGCTGCATCAGCTCAGAAAAGCGCGTAGCGCGCGACGATCCACAGCAGGCGAAGCTTCGGCTTGCTGACCTTCGTGCGCGGAATGTCGAAGCCGCGCTCCAGCGTGCGTTCGAGCAGCACGCGATAGACGCCCGACATGATGCGCGGCGCCCGCACGTGGGTGCGCGGCTCGCGGTCCATGATCGCGTCGGACAGGGCAAAGTGCTCCTTGGCCCGCTCGGCAAGCGTGGCGCACACGCGCGGCAGCGACGGGTCGTCGGCGATCTGGGTGGGGCTCTGCGCCGCGATGCCTTCGCGCGCGAGCAATTCGTGCGGCAGGTAGCAGCGGTTGATGCCCGCATCTTCGTCGATGTCGCGCAGGATATTCGTGAGCTGCAGCGCGCGGCCCAAGTGGTGCGCCAGCAAACGGCCGGGCTCGTCCTGCATCCCGAATATTCTCACCGATAGACGGCCCGCCGCGCTCGCTACGCGGTCGCAATAGAGGTCGAGCGTGTTTTCGTCGGGTGCGCAGATGTCGGCGGCGGCGTCCATCGCCATGCCGTCGATCATCGCGTGAAAGTCTTCGCGTTGCAGTTGAAACGTGTGAATGTGCCGCGTCAGCGCGCGCAGCGAAGCACGCGGCGCGCCGGCGTAGCACGCGTCGATGTCGGCGCGCCAGGCCTCGAGCGCGGCGGCGCGTTCGGCGCGCGGCATGTCGCTGTCGGCGATGTCGTCGACAGCGCGGCAGAAAGCGTAGACCTGATACATCGCGTCGCGCTGCGCAGCCGGCAGGATGCGCATGGCGAGATAAAACGAGCTGCCGGACGTGGCGGCAGCGGCGTCGATTTCTGTATCGTCCACGACAAGATTGGAAACAGCCAAGACGATCTCCGCTGGAGGCGCCCGCTGAAAGGCGTTCAAGAAGTTGTATGCCCGCCGCTTGCGCAGGGCAGGCGGCACGCGCGCGCGGACACGCGCGAAACACCCGGCTGGGAGGCCGGAAACGGCGAAAAGTATATCAACGTTTGTGAGATGCCGCAGAATCGCGGGCAAATAGGGGGCCGGAAGAGTGTTCGAAGCCGGGATGAGCCTGCGTCATTCGGCGCCTTATGGGTGGGACGAGGCAGTTCCGGCAGGTCAGCGTGCCGTCAGGCAAATGCGACTGAACGGTTGCGCCCTTGCCGCTTCGCGCTGTAGAGCGCGGCATCGGCTTCGTTGATCAGCACGTCATACGCCGGCACGCCCAACCGGGCCGCCGCACCGCCCACGCTCGCGGTCACCGGCACGCTCGTGCCCTGCACTTCGACGGGCGTGTCGGCGATCGTGCGACGGATCTTTTCCGCGACGCGCATCGCGTCGTCGAGCGGCGTGCAGGGCAGCAGCAGCGCGAATTCCTCGCCGCCGAAACGCCCGAACGTGTCCTGCGCCCGCACGACCTCGGCGACCCGTTGCGCCATGACACGCAGCACCGTATCGCCGACGCCATGGCCGAACTGGTCGTTGATTTTCTTGAAATGATCGAGATCGAACAGCAGCATCGACATCTCGCCGCCGTAGCGCTGCCAGCGCGTATATTCGTCGCGCAGGCGGGCCTCGAAGTAACGGCGGTTGGCGATGCCTGTCAGACCGTCGCGGTCCGCGTATTCCTGGAGTTTCGCGACCGCCTCTTCACGCTCGCGCTGCACGATGCTCACGTGCGTGACATCGGAAATGGTGACGCACACGGCCACCACTTCGCGATCGCGCATGAGCGGCATAAAGGTGCAGTCCTGCTGCATGAAATCGACACCGCCGGTAATCGGCCGGTCATGGTCGAACTTGAAGAGATACGGGCGCTGCTCCCACGAACTGAACGCAAAACTGCCGAGCTGAAACACGCTTTCGATCTTGCGCGACAGCCACACGCGCGGCAGTTCCGGAAAATGCGTGAAGAGTGATTTGCCGACCACCTGTTCCGGCGCCAGGCCGCTATGGTCCTGCATGAACCGGTTCCACATGAGCACGTTCATGTCGCGATCGAGCACGAAAATGCCGAAGCCGACACGTTCGACCACCAGATCGCTCAACGAATCCACGGGCACGCTCATAGGCTCGACAACAGCGCGTCGAGCGCCCCGTTCATGTGGCGAATCGACTCTTCGGCCATCAGCATCACGAGGTGCGCGCGGAAGCTCTGGTCCTCGAGCGCGAAATTCACTTCGACCAGCAGCGCCACTTCCCATTGCAGCACGCCGGGCTGGAACACCTCGTCGAGCGTGGTGGCTTCGCCGAGCAAACCCGGCGCGGAGAAAATCGGCGTGCGGCCAAGCTGGTCGAGAATGCACGAGACGCAGGCGCCCGTCAGCACGTTCGCGACATCGAACACCAGTTCTCTCTGACTCACCGCATCGTAGGATGAGCGCGAATAGGGGTCGCTCACGAGCGAGCACAGTTGCTCGATGCTGTCGCTGCGGCAGATCACCAGCGCCTCGCCCTTGATGTCGGAGCGAAAACCCTGCCGCACCGCGCTCACCGTATCTTCGATCCCGGTCATTTCCCGCAGCGCCTGCGCCGCCTCGCTGACCGCCACGACCTTCACGCGCGGCACCGACAATTCGATGAACGCATCGAGCAGCCGCGCCAGACGCGTCGCCGCCTGGCCCATCGCCAGATTGGCGACCTCTTGCAGCGCGTCGCGCTGATCTTCGGTGAGGGCGGGCTCAGACATACAAGCCGTACTCCTTGAGGATGGGCACCAGCGCCTCCGGCGTCACGGGCTTGGCGATGAACGCGGCCGCGCCGAGCGTGCGCACGCGCGACTGGGCCATCGGCTGGATATCCGCGGAAACGACGATGACGAAGGTGTTCAGATCCTCATGCTGCAAGGCTTCGAGCACCTGATAACCGGTCATGTCGGGCATGGTCAGGTCGAGGAACATGACTGACGCTTTACCCTCGCGATACAGCCCGAGCGCTTCGCGCCCGTTCGATGCGTAGGAGACGTCCACATCCCAGTCCGGCGGCAATGCCTTGGTGAGCACCTTGCGGGCAAGCAGCGAATCATCGGCGATCACAATAGGCAACGGCATGGGCGGGTCGGAAGGCGGAATGGGGGTCTTACGCGTTATCGGCAGTTGGGGGCGCTTTCTTTAGCGTGCGCTCTGCCCGCTAACGGTGAAGTGTGCCAACGCTGGCTGGAATACAGGGCGCCGTCGACGAACGAGGAGGCCGCGCGGTGCGGCGCGACGGGCGGAACTGGCGGGCGGGCATGAATGCGTGCGCGCACGGTGGACGACGGCGATGACCAGCATGTTCGAAGCCTACCCCGTAGACGAATCTGCGCAGCTACGTGGATCGGGTTGGTCCCCTGCCGCGCGCGTGATTCCGCGAACACCTTCCGCCACGCGTTGTACGCATGTCTGGTCGGGCGGTCCTCGCGGGAGAGGCGTCCGAACGTGGCGGACGCATTTTTGTGATGGAACCGATTTTCAAAGCAAAACAACGGAAAAGCAACTCGCCAATTTCACTTTCATTAATGAGATTTTCCTGCCACTCACTATTGAAGAAAATATTTTGGTGAATTTTCAGCAATTTCTTTTGTTTTATACTTTTGTGTACGTTTGCGCTTCTCGATTCGTCACTGTTTAAAAAAATCCGACGAATCAAGCCTGAGCGAAAGCCCATTCATTGACGGCGGTAACTTCTACCGCCGCGCGGCGTCTATGCTTCTCGTATGATGCCTATTCTCGGGCACTTTGCCCTGAACGACCCTCGCACGACCGACAATGAAATCCGACCGGTTCGATCCGCCTCAAGCGAGCCGCCTGTCCGCTGACCGGCAGGACGAGGCTTTATTTCCCGCCGTGCCGGAACAGAATTTCCAGGTGAGGCGCATCACGCTGATTGCGCTGCTGATCGCCGCGATCGTCTTGCCGTGCGTGTACGTCGCGGCCATGGCCTTCAACGATCTGCGCAACCGTGAAGCCGACGCCACCGACATGACTCTGCGCACCGTCCGGGTCGCGGAAGAACACGCGCTGAAAGTGTTCGACATGAACGAGACGCTCGACGCGCGCGTAGTCGATCTGACGGAAGGTCTGGACGACGACGGCATTCGCGCCCGCGAAGCGGTCATTCACGAAAAACTGCGCGTCATGGGCGGCGGTTATCCGCAGGTGGCCGCTGTGTCGATCTTCGGACGCGACGGCGACCTGCTCGCCAGCAGCCGTTACCTACCTTCGCCAGCTATCTCGATCGGCACGCGCGACGACTTCACCGGCATTCGCGACGGCAAGGATCTCGAACACGTCTCGAAGGTCATGACCGGGCACGTGGCCGGCGAACAGGTCTTCAACATGGGCGTGGAGCGGCCGGATGCGAATGGCACTTTCGCCGGCATGGTCTCGGTCGCGCTGCGGCCGAGTTATTTCGAAGCGTTCTACCGCGAACTCATTGGCGCCGACGGCAGCATGACGATGAGCCTCGTTCGCATGGACGGCTCGATCCTCGCGCACTATCCGCGCAAGCCCGGTGAGCCAACGGCCATGGCGCCGCAATCCCCGTTCGCCGACGCCGTGGCACAAGGGCGGCGGGCCGGCGTCCTGCGGATGCGCTCGAACGCCGGCGGCGAGGATCTGATCGTCGCGTTCCGGCACGTCGGCTCGTATCCCGTGTACGTGCTGTGCGGCTACCGCACCTCGGCGATCTGGGCTGCCTGGTACCAGCATCTCGCCGTGCTGCTTCTGTCGATGTTCACGCCGTCCATCGCGCTGTGGTGCGTGATCTGGCTCTCGCTGCGCCGCCTCGGCGCGGAAGAGGAAGCGTGGGAGCGCTGGCAGGCCGAAGCGTCCATGCGCCGCTCGATCGAGTCCGCTTATCGCCAGTCGCGCAAGATGGAAGCGCTCGGCACGCTGGTCGGCAGCGTCGCGCACGATTTCAACAACCTGCTGATGATCCTCTCGACCAACGTGCAGATCGTGCGGCGGCGCGGCGCAACCGGCCTCGACCGGGAATTGTCGGCCATGGAGCGCGCGCTCAAGAGCGGCGAGTCGCTCACCCGTCAGTTGCTTGGCGTCGCGCGCAAGCAGCCGCTGCGTAACGAAACGTTGTCCCTCGAACGCTGGCTGCCGGCAAGCCGCGAGTTGCTGCGCGCATCGCTCGGCGCGAAAGTGTCGCTCGTGATCGATATCGGCAGCGAGGTCTGGCCGATGCGCGTCGACGTCGCCGAGCTGGAGCTGGCGCTCATCAACATTGCCGTGAACGCGCGCGACGCCATGCCCAATGGCGGTCGCTTCACGGTACGGGCCACCAATCTCCATTTCCGCCACGAAGACGGCTTTCCGTTGACCGGCGACTTCGTGCAGCTGGCGCTCGAAGATACCGGCGGCGGCATGGCGCCTGACGTGCTCGCGCATGCGTTCGAACCGCTCTTCACCACCAAGCCGAAAGGCATGGGCACGGGCCTCGGGTTGCCGCAGGTTTTCGCGTTCTGCGAGCGCTCCGGCGGCCTTGCCGCCATCGACAGCGCGGTCGGCGCGGGCACCTCGGTGCGCCTCTATCTGCCGCGCGCCACGGCTGCGCCCGAGGCCGACGGTGCGGCCGAACCGCCCGCCGATGAAAGCAGTACCCCGCTGGGCCTGCGGATTCTGCTGGTCGAGGACAACGACGAAGTGGCCGCCGGCACCGAGGCCTTGCTGCAGATGATGGGCCATCAGGTCACGTGCGTCTTCAACGCCGATACCGCCCTGCACCTGTTCGACGACGCCCGTGCACGGCTGGCCGAAAGCGGCGCGCCGTTGCCGTTCGATCTCGTGCTCTCCGACATTCACATGCCGGGCAAGATGAACGGCATCGATCTGGCCGAGGCAGTGCGCACCTTCGACAGCAAACTGCCGGTGATTCTGGTCACTGGCTACGCGGAGGAACTCGACCGGGCGCGCCACGTGAACGTGCGGGTGCTGTCCAAGCCGTTCGATATCGGCTTGCTGGAAAAGTTGCTGCGCGACATCCAGCATGCTCTCGCGCAGTCCGGCGCGAATCCGGAGACCCATTCGGCAAGCTGAAGACCGGGCTGGTGGACACTTGATGAGACCGTGTCATTTACCGGCGGTTGTAAAAACGCCGCGGCGGCACGCCGTGCGTTTTCGCGTGGCGCCGCCCTACGGGTGCGCCGCCATGGTTCATGAGCGCATCGCGCGTGTCCGGCACGAACGTTGCGGCGTAATCTGAGGAGTAGGAGGGCGCGACAAGCGTCATCCGCTAGGTCAGGTTCACGTCGGGAGGCAGCCATGCGACATACTGTGATTGGATTATTCGACACCTATGCGCGAGCCGAGGACGCCCGCAATACGCTTGTGCAGATCGGCTTCGCCCATGAAGCGATCGAGTTGCAGGCGAATCCGGAACCCTTGGTCGGCTCCGCCACTGATGAAGCCGGCTCGGGTGTGCTGGCGAACATTGAACGCTTCCTTTCGAGCCTGTTCGCGAGCGGTCCGCGTGCACCGGAGGCAGCGCACTATGCCGAAGCAGTGCGCCGCGGCGCGGTGCTGGTGTGCGTCAACGCGGCCAGCGAGGCCCATGCGGAGCTCGCCCGTAACACCTTGACCAGATTGGGGGCCACCGACATCGGTGAACGTAGGCCCGACTGGGACTCGTCAGCGGAATCGAGGCGCGAGCATTCGGTGCTCGACGAGCTCGGCATCGGCGCCATGACGCCGGGCACGCCGCACACGTCGAGCGTGACAATGCCAGGGGTGGCAACGCGGCCCGGCGCCACCGATCCGCTGTACACGGCGCCGCCAGGCAGCACCGACGCCGAGCCGTTCGTACCGCCGCCGCCCAGCGAGCGCCCAATGCGTGATCCGGTCAACGAACCGATGACCGATCCGCTAGTGGGCGATGCGGGGCGCAGCGCCATTGCTGCCGGCTCGGTGCCAGGCTCGGGCGCGATCATGCAGCCGCCGCCGGAAACCGCTTACCGGGCGGAGCCGCCTGCCGCGGATTCGAGCGGCCAGATGCCGAACGAATATCTGGAGTACGAAGAAGATTTCCGCTCGCACTTCGACGCGCAATACTCGGCTGAAAGCACGCGTTACGAGGACTACGTGCCGGCGTATCGCTATGGCGCGGAAATCGGCAATGACGTACGGTACCGCGACCGTGCCTGGGACGAGGTCGAACCGGAAGCACGGCGTCACTGGGAACGCACCTCGCCAGACAGCACGTGGGAGCGCTTCAAGCTGGCCGTGCGTCACGGTTGGGAGCGGGTGACGGGGCATCACCACGTTTGATCAGGGAGGGTGAGCGGCGGCGCCGGACATCGACGGCATCGTCACTCGCCGCCGCAGCGCGTCGTCGTCAGGCGGCCGCAAACCGCTTGACCCACGCCACGTAGCGATCCATGAACGTTTGCAGGAGTTTGCGCGTGCCCTCGTTGAGGATCTCGCCTTTCTCGTTGATCACCGCCGCGTCGTGCTTGATGAACACTTCAGGCTAACCCAGCGTGGCGACGTCGAGATAAGCCAGCACGTTGCGCAGATGCTGCTGCGCGAGCGCCGTGCCGGTCGCGCCGAGCGACGTGCCGATCACGGCGCCTGGCTTGTTGCCCCACGAATCGGTGCCCCACGGGCGCGAACCCCAGTCGAGCGCGTTCTTCAGCACGCCGGGCATGGAGCGGTTGTATTCCGGAGTCACGAACAGCTGGCCGTCGGCGGCTTCAATGCGTTGCTTCAACTGCTTGCCGGCCTCGGGGTAGTCGGCGTCGTAGTCCTGGCTGTAGAGCGGCAATGAGCCGATATCGATGAATTCGAACGTGAAATCGGACGGCGCGAGTGAGACCACGGCGTGCGCCAACTGCCGGTTGAACGACTCGCGGCGCAGGCTGCCGACGACGACTGCAATGTGATGGGCCGTGATTCGCTTCCTTGTGGATAGGCGCTGGACGCGCATAAGGGTACGAACTGCCCATCATAGGCAATAGCCGGTTGGACCGCGAAGGCGACTGTCGAAACACGGGGATTCAATTATTGGGAAACAGACGGCGATCGACTTGGCGGTGGATAACCCTTCACCGCCAAAAGTTATCCACAGTTTTTCTGAATAACCTTGTGGATAACTGATACTTTTGCCTTGTCAATCAAGCGTGCTTTCGGCCTGAAATGTTTTGAGGCAAACGGGCGCGCTTCGCGTATTCGCGGTGGCGGAAGTCCGACCGTTGGGAAGAAATGACCGGCAAGAAGGGCGCTGGGGAGCGAATTTACCTTGTCGCAGGCGCGGCACGGACGCACGAGAATCCTGGAAAAACAAAAAAGGGCGCCAACATGGGCACCCTCCTTTTTGATTTCGACATAGTGTCGCGTCGGCGGACCTGCGCCCGCCCACTGATCAGTTGCCGAAGAACACGTTGCAGTACGATGCCGGGCCGTTGCATTGCGACGGAGCCGCGGCGTGAGCCGAGCCGGAAGCGGCTGCAAACAGGGCGACGGAGGCGATCAGGGCGGAAAGAATGCGTTTCATGGTGCTACTCCTCTTCAGCGTGTGGTTCGCGATCGGGGCCGATCGATGGAGAGGAGAATAGCGATTCAGTGTCCGCCTACAAATATCACGAACAGTAAGATTTTCTTGCAGAAAGTGAAACAGTCGGAATGCGCGCCGAATACAGGTTTGCCGCAACTCCGGCAGCACTGCTGGCGCTCATGGCAGTGCTCATCGAGCACTTCGGCAGGCGTGGTTTCAGTTTTCGCAATAATATGTTGTAGTTGTCATAAGCACCCGGCACAGCACGACTAAGCACATCAAGTCATCGCTTTCTGGCGGGCATATGTTCAATACCAATTCGCTTGCGCACGCACTCGCGGGAGAATGGGGCACGAGTCCCAAACCCACGCAAGGAAACTCACTTGCCTATGAGCCACGAAGATTCGCGCGAAAGCGCCCGGACAACGCCGCTGTACCGACGGAGCGGGCCATGGCGCAAGTAGGCGGGCCGGCGCTCGACGATCCCGTCTATCTGACGCAATTGCGGCGCGACCTGGTGCGCTTCGCCCGGCTGCAACTGCGCGACGCCGCAGCTGCCGAAGACGCCGTGCAGGAAGCCCTCGCCGCGGCATGGACGCAAGCCGACCGGTTCTCCGGGCAGTCGGAGCACAAGACCTGGGTGTTCGGCATCCTGCGGCACAAGCTCGTCGACACCCTGCGCGCCCGGCAACGCACGGTCAATTTGTCGGCGCTCGAATCCGAACTCGACGGCGAAGCGCTGCTCGATCGCGAACTGTTCCAGGACAACGGCCACTGGTCACGCGAGGCCAAGCCGCGGCCGTGGCCGACGCCTGAAACCGCGCTGCGCCAGCAGCAGTTCTGGACCTTGTTTGAGATGTGTCTGGAACATCTGCCCGAACACATCGGGCGCGTGTTCATGATGCGCGAATTCCTCGATCTCGAGACCGAAGCAATCTGCTCCGAACTGCAGATGACCGCAAATCATTGCAGCGTGCTGATCTACCGTGCGCGGCTGCGCTTACGCACTTGCCTGAGCGAAAAAGGCCTGTCCAGCGAGGATGCGAATGGGGAAGTGTAAGCACATCACGCGTTTGTTGTCCGACTCGCTCGACCGGCGCCTCACGACCGGCGAATGGGTCGCGATCCGGCTGCATCTACCGACCTGCAGCGGCTGCCGCAACTACCGCAAGCAGATCCGCCTGCTGCGCGCGGCCGCGCGCACGGTGAGCGGCATTGCGACGCCGGATGCGGGGAACAGCGAGGATTGAAGCGCGGCACGCAAGCGCGGGCTTTTTCGCGCGGCGCACGCATGCAACAGCGATGTCTAGCGCTCGCAGGGAGGCGTGTCGCGATAGCGCTCGAAAAACCGCGCGTGGGACGCGTCGTCGATTGAAACGGGATGCCGTTCGAGGGTCGCCGGATGCTTCTCGAGCTGCGCGCGCGTGCGGATCGGCCGATGCTGGAAATTACCGCCGCAATTCGGGCACACGTTGCGCAGCGTAGTGAGTGCACACACCTCGCAGAACGTGCATTCGTAGGTGCAGATCATCGCGTCGGTGGCATTCGGCGGTAGCGCTTTGCCGCATCCTTCACAAGACGGTCTCAATTCAAGCATCGTGGCTCCGGGTTTCAAGGACGGCGAGGCACGGGCAGCGCCTCGCTTGCGGCGCAGTGTAAGCGGCGCGGACGATCCGGAGAGGACAGGCAGGCATCAATTCCTGCCAATTTCGCCGAAGCCTGTCCCGCCGTCACGTCAGCGCTGTCCACAACACGAGCGTGAGTGCGAGGCCGACGACGGAGACGATGGTTTGCAGGACCGACCAGACCATCACGGTCTGCTTCAATTGCAGACCGAAATATTCGCGCACCATCCAGAATCCGGCATCGTTCACATGGCAGAAAAACACCGAGCCTGCGCCAATGGCGAGCGCCATCAGCGAATTGTGCGTCGTGCTGAGGCCGGCGACGACCGGTGCGACGATACCGGCCGTCGTGGTAGTGGCGACGGTTGCCGAGCCGGTCGCCTGGCGCAGCGCGACGGCGATCAGCCAGGCCAGCAGAATCAGCGGCATGTGCGCGCCGACCGCGATCTTGCCGATCGTCGTGCTGATGCCCGCCACCACGAGCGCCTGCTTGAGGCCGCCGCCCGCGCCGATGGTTAGCAGCAGCGCGGCGATAGGCGGCAAGCTTTTGCGCAGAATCCCGCCGACGCGCTCGCGCGCCATGCCGCGTGACCACCCCAGCGCCACAATGGCGAACAGTACGGTGAGGCCGAGCGCAACCAGCGGCTCACCCAGGAAATTCAGCGTATTGAACAGGAAAGTCTCGGGTTGCAGCAGCAGCTTGGCGACCGTGCGTCCCAGCATCAGCACGACTGGCAACAGGATCGTGATAAGCGAGATCGCAAAACCCGGCGGCTCCGCGGTGTTCTGGTGTGCGGTGAACAGTTTGCCCAGCTCTTCCGGCTCGGCCACATGCATCCGTCTGGACAGCCACATGCCGTAGAGCGGACCCGCGAGAACCACTGCGGGAATCGCGACGATCAGTCCAAGCCCGAGCGTCAGGCCGAGATCGGCGTGTAGCGCGCTCACGGCGATCAGCGGACCCGGATGCGGCGGCAGTAGCGCGTGCAGCGTGGTCATGCCGGCCAGCGCCGGAATCGCGATCCGCAGGATCGGCTGCTGCGACCGGCGCGCCATGACGAAGATGATCGGCACCATCATCACGAGGCCGACTTCGAAGAAGAGCGGCAAGCCGATGATCAGCGCGACCGCCGCCATCATCCACGGCAACGTGCGCGGCGTGGAGTGCTTGAGAATGGTCGAGACGAGCCGGTCGGCGGCGCCTGATTCGGCCATCAACGCACCAAGCATCGCCCCGAGCGCAATGATGATGCCGACATCGCCGAGCAATGCGCCGGCGCCTTTGCTGAATGCGCCGGCCACGGCCTCGAGCGGCAGGCCGGCGGAAAAACCCGCCGCGAACGTGCCGACCAGAATCGACAGGAACGGCGCGAGCTTCAGCACGCTGATGAAAACGATGATCAGCGCGAGCCCAAGCACGCACGACAGGATCAATTGGGTGTCGTGGGATGACCACGGCGCGAGTGTTGTTGTCAGATGCACGGCGTCCCTTTTCTATCGATTGACGCAGCCGTGGCCGCGCGTGGTTGACGAATTGTAGCGAGGCGGAGTGGTTCGGCGCAGCAAGGCAAGCGGACAGCGACGCGACGTGTTTCGCCCGCTTGTGTCATTTGCTTATGCGAATTAATCGGTTCGTCCAGGCTTGCAGACGAATTATCGTCGGAATCAATCGGTCCGCTTTGCGTCCGTCTTTTTAACGAGCCCTTCATGTCCCGTCTTCCGCTTACGCGCCGCGCGTTCATTACTGGTGTCGGCGCGACGCTCGCCGCCGCCACCTTGCCTGTCGTCTCGACTTCCGTTTTTGCCGCCGACGCGCGCGCCAAGGAATTTCGCATCGGTTACCAGAAATCCGCCAACACATTGGTACTGCTCAAGGCACACGGCACGCTTGAAAAGCGGCTCGCTCCGCTCGGCATCACCGTCAAATGGACCGAGTTTCCTGCGGGGCCCCAGATGCTTGAAGGACTGAACGTCGGCGCCATCGACTTCGGTTATGTCGGCGAGGCGCCACCGGTGTTCGCACAGGCCGCGGGCGCGAATTTTGTCTACGTCGCGTACGAAGTCCCGACGCCGCATGCCGAAGGTATTCTCGTGCATCACGATGCACCGATCAAAACGCTTGCCGATCTGAAAGGCAAGAAAATCGCCTTCAACAAAGGTTCGGACGTTCACTGGTTTCTGGTCGCCGCACTGAAGAAGGGTGGCGTGCAGTACAGCGAGATCCAGCCCGTCTTCCTCGCGCCCGCGGACGCTCGTGCGGCCTTCGAGCGAGGCGCCATCGATGCCTGGGCGATCTGGGATCCGTTCCTCGAGGCAGCGAAGCGGCAATCGAACGCACGCTTGCTCGCGGATGGCGAAGGTATCGTGAACCATCACCAGTTCTTTCTCGGCGCGCGACCGTTCGTGCAGCAGAACAGCGATGTGATCGCCATCACGATGGACGAAGTCGGCAAGGAAGGCGAGTGGGTGCGTGGCCATTACGGCGAGGCTGCCGCGCAGCTTGCTCCCATTCAGGGGCTCGACGCCGGCGTGATCGAGGCAGGCTTGCGGCACTATGCACACATCTACAAACCCATCGACGCGAACGTACTTGCGGAACAACAACATATCGCCGATACGTTCAACGAGCTGCGCATTATCCCGACGAAGATCGTTACGCGGGATGCCGCATTGCCTGGCGCAAAAGTCTAGATTGCCAGCGTGGAATTCGTTTTCGATCTAGTCGTTCCTTTGTGACATTTACGCAAATAGCGCGGCGACGTTTTCCGGCGGGCGGCCGATCACGGCTCGCCCGTTTCGCACGACGATCGGCCGTTGCAGAAGGATGGGGTGCTTCGCTAGTGCTTCGTATAACTGAGCGTCAGTCAACGCAGCGTCGGATAGATTGAACTCTTTGTATTCGGCTTCCGTGTCGCGAATCATTTCACGGACTGGGCAGCCTAGTTGCGCATTGAGTTGCTGGAGTTGCGCAGCGGTGAGCGGCTGCTTCAGATATTCGACGATTTCCGTTGCCTCGTTGGCGTTGTTGTAGGTGCCGGTAATCAGCTCGCAAGTGGCGCGGGATTTTGAGCAGCGGGGATTGTGGTAGATCGTGATCATGGCTTGTCTGAGATGGTGATGGGTGGACGCGTGGGCTGTTCGGCCTTGCTTGGCGTTGGCGGGATTTTAGCGGGTGCGGCAGGTGTCGGACGGCGCTTTGTGCGGGTGCGTGGGGTGCGTGAGAGTTGATGACTATCTGGCTACGGGAATAGGGTGGCCGGCGCTGGACGCAGCTTAATTTTGCGTCGGCCGTTCGTCGATCTACGGACAGACGCTAACGCTTTATGCGCATAAATCGGCCGTTATGGCACCGGGGGTTATCCGGTTCAACAAGCGTCGCCAGTCGCGCTGTGTTGCATAGCATGCGGCCCACAATATCCCTGTCGATCAAGAGCTAGCATCCCTCTCGCCTGCACCGCCGAGCGCGGTGATGATGTGTCTATCCGCAACGCCAACTCGCCCCGGTTACCGACACGCGCGTAGGGCATTCCTTTGAGAAGCCTTTATGCGCATAAAGTCCTGCCCCTCCTCTTATCGCTGGGGTCCCCTTCCCCTTTGTGCCCATACCAGCGTCGCCGAGATTCGCACGGACTAGCACGACCCTATTGGGCAGACACGTACGTTCGCAGGGATCGGATCGACCTTATAGAGCACGCAAGGACATTCGCAGCAGCAACGCCCAGATGCCCCCAGCGTCGGGGACATCCGAAGCACCCCAAAAGCCAACTATTTCTGGCGCCCTCTAGCCACCGTGGACACGCCAGCGTTCAAACCTGGCTCGCCCGCAGATGCCTTCACCTTCCCACCTCCAACCTTTATGCGCATAAACCTATCCCGAACGGTTAATCACTCTCGTGTTTACACAAAAACGATTGAAATACAAATTCATCCAGGTAAAATCCATTTGCGTCTAAAAAGAGGAGGTGAAGATTGGCAGCAGAAATCATCGCGGTAACTCAGCAGAAGGGCGGGGTCGGGAAGAGCACAATCGCGATGCACCTCGGCGCTGCGTTTCATGAGAAAGGCAAACGCGTCCTCGTCGTAGACGCAGACGGTCAAAACACACTGATTCACTGGGCCAGTGCCTCATCAGACGGCGACACGGGTATCCCGTTTCCAGTCGTCAACCTATCCGAAGCGGGCAGCCAGATTCACCGCGAGATCAAGAAGTTCGTAGCTGACTACGACATCATTGTTGTCGACTGCCCCCCCTCCATTACCGAGAAAGTCTCCGGCGTCGTTCTGCTGGCAGCGAGTGTGGCGGTCATCCCGACATCGTCCTCACCTGCTGACTACTGGTCGAGTATTGGTTTGGTGAAACTCGTCCAGCAGGCGCAGGTGATGAACGAAGACCTGCGCGCAGTCTTCCTGCTCAACAAGACCGAAGAGAAACGGATGCTGACGCGCGAACTGAAGCGTGCGTTGGAAGAGCTCGGATTCCCGTTGCTCAAAACCCAGATCCCAACACGTGAGGCCTACAAACAGGCCATGGCGTTGGGACAGACAGTGCTTCAGATGAGCGATCGCGGCGCCAAGCTTGCCGCCATCGAAGTACGGGCGTGCGCGAATGAGATCGCCGCCTTGCTCCCGTGAAATTTATGCGCATAAAGGACCCTGAATGAAACCCTCCCAATTCGCCAAAGGCTTTCAAGCACGTCCTGATTCGACCAGCAGCGAAAAGCGAACCGCGCTCGATCGTCTGAATGCGATCGATGGCCTGGTCAAGAATGGCCCCAAGAGCAGCGACGCGGCAGCACGCACTATCGCAGCTGTCTTGCCGCAGCAGTCCATGACGGAAGCCGACGCCACCGACACAGCCAACGAATCGGCGGCTTACCGTGCGTGGCGGATGGAGCACGGTTATCGGCCGGGACAGGTTATCGAGCTCGCGCTCAAAACCATCAAGCCGAGCCCCTTCAACCCGCGGCACTTCTATCTGAAGTCGTCGATTGCCGAACTCGCAGTCAATCTGGCGAAGCAGGGACAGCAGCAAGCCATTCACGTGATCCCTGATTACGATAACCCCGGCAGCTACTTCGTCAGCGACGGCGGACGGCGAGTGCGGGCGTTGAAGGAAGCGAACAAGGAATCGGTCAAGGCGATCGTCATCGATCTGCCGATCGGCATCCAGAGCTACAAGCTCGGCTACGACCTCAACGTCCAGCGCGATTCGCAGACGGTCTTCGACAACGCGGTGGTCTGGAGACGCTTTCTCGACGACCGGCATTTCCAGAGTCAGAAGGAGCTTGCCGAACATCTCGGCCTGGACGAGTCAACTGTGGCGGTCGCTTTGTCGATCGCCAAGTTGCCCGAGGTGGTCATGCACGAGATGGTCGCGCGACCAGACCGTTTTGGTTCGAACATGGCGTATCAGGTGGGTCGCTATCACACAGCCCGCGGCGCCGACGCAACCCTGCGCCTGATCAACAAGATCGTCTCCGACGATCTGAGCACGAGGCAAGTCGCGGACATCGTCAAAGGCCGGGCGAGCCCCCAGGAAAGTGCCAAACCCGCGGGCCGGCAACGCTACGCTCAGCGTCTGGAGATCAAACTCGACGGCGTGTCGGTTGGCGATCTCAAGTCGTATGGGGATGATCGAATCGAGCTGCGGCTGAAAGGGCTCACGCGTGAAAAGCGTGACGACATCCTGCAGCAGATTGAAAAGATGTTGAAGTAAGGCGGACTGAAGCAGCAGTGAGGGCGGGGCAGCGCGGCAACGGGCAGTAGCCGCCGCCCCCAGCTAATTACGCCGCGCGCGATTGGCTCAGCGTGAAGGCGAGCAGGTCACCATCGGTCGGCTCGCCCCAGGTTTTGCGAGCCAGCCAGTCGAAGAACGCCGTCTCGACGATCTTCGAATCCAGCCCGCGGCGACGCCAGTCGTCCCGCATGTGTGTGCCGAGTCCCGGCAACTCAGCCTCTTCAAACGACTGCCGCGCGATCTCCCGCTCGGACTCACCCTGTTCGTCGTACAGCTCGCGTGCTTCCTTGCGGCGATACGCCGAGTATTCTCCCAGCAGGCGGGCCTTGAGGTCGTCGGCCGGCGCGGCAATCGCGGCCTTGCCGCCACCCGACGGAAGCGCTTCGACCGGCGGCGCATAGCCTTTTTTCAACGCGTCCTTGAACAGTGCCGGCGCGCTGCGCACCGGCGGCAACGACGTGCTGCGCATGCGCTGCTCGGTCATCTGCAAAGCGGCGCGAATGCGGTTTTCTTCGCTGTCCGCGTACAGCGTTTGGGCTTCCTTCAGCGGGATGCCGATCTTCACCATCCGGTCGACCAGCGTGCTGTCGAACACGTTCGGATGTTCGTCGAGTGCGAGCATGGGCTGCTTGCGCTCGGTCACGCGGAACTGGATCTCAGCGACGCGCCGGCCTTCCCGATGTTCGATCAATTCGACGAAGATGTTGGTGACGGCGTTGACCTCGGCGATGGCCGGGCGCAAATAGTCACGCTTGAAGTACTTGTACTCGCGCTTTGCTTCATCCCCGGCTTCCGTGTCCGGCGTGCCGGAGAGGATAGGGCGCCACCACTCCCACGTCTCGCGCATCGTCAGATGGCTCGGGTTGGTCAGATAACGCACGCAAATCTCGTAAAGCGCGAGCCCCGCGCTACTGCGCAACTGGCTCTGGAACTGGAGACTCAAGCGAGCATACTGAACCGGATCGAGCAGCTTCTTCTTGATCTTCGGCGCAAACGAGAATTCCACCCAGACGCGACGGGTGGTGGGGTCTTCGAGAATTTCCGCGTCGGCGATCAGCGTGGAAATGCCCCATTTCCGTCCGGGCTTCTGACTGGACGTGCCGCTGCTCCATTCGACCTGCACCGAAACCATACGCCGCAAGTGTTCCTTGACGAGGGCAGTATCGTTGGAGTCGAACGCGGAATTTGCAACGATGTCGGACAGCAACGCCCGATAGGTGTCGCCAGACTCGTCAGCTTGCTGCGCCACGGCGAGGAGCACGTTGAACAGCTTGCGCGTGAGGAGCGTAATCTTGCCGCTTTTGGGCTGAATCGCGATTGCCTCGACGGCTTTGCGTAATTCGGCCGAGCTCGGGCTGACTACATCGGTCTTCTTCGCGCGCTTCGTGGCCATGCGTCTGGTCGAGGAGGGATTTGGCGAGAGCATACCGGCTGTGGTGATAGGCGTCTATAGCGTGGATCTCACCATTCGCGGTGAAGTGAGTTTACGAGGCACAACTCACCTCGAGCCACTCCCGAAAACCCTCACCTCTGCGGTTTGGCACCAGGTTCAGAGCACCCTTGCAGGCCGCGGGCCAGGCAAAATCAGACCCATTTCGCTTCACGCCCGAACAGAAGACAACCCATCCCGAATCTTCTCACCTCAAAAAAATTCCTGATTTTTTCGGTTCCGCACCTGGCATCCGCGGTGCGGTCGCGCCGGATCAGGTTAGAAGAGACGCGTCGCACGTTTTTGAAGCACGGCGCAAGAAATGAGTCGAGGTTTAGCGTTGAGCTGCGATACGCGGACAATGGAATCGAGATCGCCGCGCCTGTCAGCCCCTCCACGACGCAGGCTTTGTCAGGAGGGCATAGCGCCCGCCAGCGCGCTCCAACCGAGAACACCATAGGCAACGGGCCAGACATGGCCCGGACTTCAGCGAGGGCCGTCAGCGCACACGCAACGCGCGGGCCACGGCGTAGCCAAATCGGAAGCGCGAGCGGACGACGGCAGATTGCCGGCACCTGAACGCGCAATTCGGACTCGAGGAAGTGTCTTCCCATTGCTTCGAGGCCGCGCGCTCCCTCTCCAAACGTTCGCCGTAGATAGGTAACCAAGGTCTCCTGACTCATAAGTCCGGCCGCCTCCCCCCGAATAAGCTCACCTTAGTGCAGGCGAAACGCTTGAAATGGCAAGGTCTCCAGACATGTAGGGTCCCAAAACCGTCGATATATCCTCCCGAAAGTCCTCACCTTTGACCTTCCCGACGGTTTCCACGCACCTCAAAACATACCTCCCGAAAAGCCTCACCTTTACATCGCACCAGATAATTATTCATCATTTTCAATAGCTTACGATCACAGCCGTAGCGACCTCCCACGAGACAGCTCCCGTAAATCCTCACCTCAACCCACATTAAGGTGAAATTCTGCACTTCCGATCGCCGCGACAAACGTCCCGAAAAACCTCACCTTTTGAATTCGGCGGGCGCAGAAGCGAAACTGGTACGGTCGCGTCAGCAGGGCCTTTCCAGACCGCAATCGCCGATTTGATCCTGTATTTCCTCACCTTAGCGATCACAAAGCCCTGAAAAGTCTCCTGAAAATACTCACCTTTCGGTGGAATCCGGCATATTTCGCGTGGCGCGCATCGCGCCTGGTCGTCGCTCCCGAATTTCCTCACCTTTCCCAGTCCGGGACCGACCAACCGGGGGCGTCGGCAGGTGAACAGCCGCTCGAGCGCACTTTGGCTCCCGCAAAGTCTCACCTTAAGCACCTGAATGCACGGAAATAAGGCAAAAACGCCCGCTCAGCCCTGTAAAGTCTCACCCTCGGTACGCGTTTTCTCCCGAATTGACTCACCCATGGGGTTTACGCGCCCCCAATAAGGCCAAAAACGATGCCGCAAGCCGGTCCCGAAAGCCCTCACCTTAAGCCGCGCCGGCCTCGGAACCGAATGTCGAGCGCTGCCGGGCGATCCCACGGGCTGGAGTCCTGCAAAACCTCACCTTTGGTCAAACCACACTTTGGGAGGGGTTCCTGAACCCGCTCACGTTCTGTCCCGGACCCGCTCACCGAGGCCCCCGAACCCCGTCACCGAACATTCCCGCAAGACCTCACCACACCTCCCGAAAAGCTTCACCTTCCTCCTCTGAAACGCCCGCCAGATAAGGCTTTGCGTTGGCGTTAACGTTTTTAACAAGGGTTCAAGGGTGTTTACTTTTATTACTCTCTAGAATTTCCCCCCGTGCGTCCTTCGGACAAAGCCTTCCCACCCAAGATGCCAACAACTGGCGTCCGTGAAACAGTGCACGATCGTGGGAAAATCTCTAAAAACTCTTTCGCAACAAGACCTTATTGGCTATTCTTCGTTTTGTTTCACGGAAAAAACCGCGGAACGCAAATCTGCGAACCCTACTTAGGCACGTAAACACGCCGATCCGTCCATTTCCATCTCATAGCAACATTTGCGTAGCAAACAGTACGTAAATTGTTATGATTAATCCAATTCGAGCGACATCGAGGTATACATGAATCTGGATCAGGAACGGCAAGCCATTCGAAATGAGCTTGAAGCGCTGCGCGCCAACGGGGCGCGGCGGCAAGAACTTTCGCAGCACGCATGCAAGCGGCTCTTTTTTGATCTGGGTATCCGTCCGTCCATGGCCACCGTCCGGGATCTGACTCAGACCGGCAGCGCGAGCGACATTCCGAAAGACATCGACCATTTCTGGGAACGGATCCGCCATGTGTCGCGGGTAAAAGTCGGCGCCGGTGCCATTCCGAAAGCCCTGGAAGATCGCGCCGGCGAACTGCTTGGCGCACTTTTCGAAGAAGCCGTCGTCCACGCACGCACCACGCTTGAGGACGAACGCGAGCAAATTCGCGCCCAGATATCCGCTGCGGATCAACGTGCACGCGACGCGGAGATTCGCCAGCAAGCATCAGAAGATGCAATCCGGCGCAGCGAACTGCGAGCCGAGGCCGCGTGGGAACGCGTTCGCACGCTCGAAACCGAACTGTCGAACTCCACCACGCATGGCAATGCCCATCAGGAAAACCTGCAGACAACGGTGCGCCGGCTCGATCACGAAAACGAGGCGCTTCGACAGCGTCTCGATAACGAACTGGCGAACAACGCAACGCTGCGAGACCGAATCGACGCATTGCACGTCGAAATGCGCCAAAGCACGGAACACTATGCGCAACAGATCAAGGACGCCATCGCCGAAGCCGAGCGGCGCGTGAAGCCCATGCTCGTCGAACTCGATTCCTTGCGCAGCATGGCCGCCACGTATCAGTCGGGCGTGCGCGACGCAAGTCGCAAGGAATTCGAGTTCATTCAGCAAATCGCCGCGGCCAAGGCACGCGGCGACCGGCTCGACGCGCAGCTGCGCGAGCAATCAGATGAAGTGGACGCGCTGACGAAACAGGTCACCGTGCTGCGCGGCCAGCAAGGTATTGATCCTGCGATCGCAAATCTGCTCTGCGCGCTGGTCGAGGCTGGCCGGCTGACGGGGGACGAAATGAAGATGATCGGCACGGCGGCGGACGGTCATGTCGCTTTGCCGTCGCGGTGCCCCAAATGCCAGGAAGGTGAACCAGAGCTGTCGCAAGTGGATCACCGTTTCGAATTGCAATGCCCGGAGTGCGATCACTCGTCGGGGCTCGGCGAATCAAGGCTGGAGGCGGTTAGCCGCTTCCTGTCGAACGACCCGGTTGCAGCGTCCGCATAGCGGATTGGTGCGTTGCAATAGCGGACAAAGTGCCAAAGGTGAGGAAATGCGGGACTATAAAGGTGAGGACATTCAGGGCTCGCCAGCTCCCGTTTTCCTCCTCAACCGCCCGTCGCGCCTAGGTGCAGGCAACGGCGCGGCGGCCGGATCCGGTACATCCGCGGCGGGTGAATCCTGCTGATCCATCCAGTTTTGCCATGCGCGGTACAGACGGTTCGCCGATACGGCCTGTACAAATCCCAGCCATTGGCCAACCAGTTCGGCCTCTACCCCACTCTCGAACAGATCCGCGGCGAACGTATTGCGCAATGTTTGTGGACTGGCGCGCGACGCACGCGACGCGGCGATTCCGGCGCCTTCGGTCAAGGCGTCGACCGCGCGCAGCATGGTGGCTTTGTGCATCGGCCGGCCGGAGGGGGATGCGGGGAAAACCAGATTGCCCGCCAGCTCCGCAAGACGCCGTTCCGCGAGCCACGCGTCGAGAATGGCCGCTGCGAAAGGTGTGAGCCGGGTGCGCCGCGTCAGCACCGGATTGGCCGACTCGATTGTCACCCATGGCGATCCTGCAGTCACGCAACTAACCGAAAGTGCAGCGGCCTCGCCTGTTTTCAGGCCGCCGCCTAAAAACACAGCAATCAACGCGCGGTCGCGCCGCTCCCGCCAGCGCTGCGCCACCGACAAGGCCGGCAGCGGCGAAAACAGATGCGCGATCAATGCGGTTCGTTCGGCATGGTTGAGAAAGCCGGTCGGTTCGTTGTCGCGCGCGTTTCGCCACGCTGCTTCGCCATCCTGAGCAATGAAGCGTGCTGGATTGGTCGGCGCGGATTCGATTTCGCGCACATGATCGAGTACGCGTTCGATCAGCCGCAAATACCTGACGCGCTGCGTTTTTCGGACATCGAGCCCGGCAACGAAGTCGGCAATGGTTTGAGCGTCGACGGTGACCAGACTCTTCTGGCGCATGCCGAGCCACTCGAGAAAAAGTCCCCATTGCGCCTGGTAGACCTCCGCGGACGACCGCCGGAAATGCTGTTTGGCAAGCCAGGCGTCGAAAGCGATCTGAGGGTCGCGACGCCAGTCTTCACGCTGCTGATCGAAGAGATCGGTGGAAACCGCGGGACGTGGGACCGGGTCGGTCAGATGAGGAGGCGACATGGGCTATATTCCGTTAGTTGCGACTATTGTATGTCGCAACCGCCCGAAATACAGCCCTCAGCCGCCCCACGCCCGCGCGCGTTTCGTGGACGGGATCGCCGACGACTGTTGTGCAGCGCGGCGAGCCGCCGCTTCGTAGGCAATGACCGCGAACGCGAACACCGCCGGCAAAGCGGTGGACGTGCCGAAGTCCACTGTCTCATCGGTTTCCGGATAAGGCAGATCGGACGGTCGTTGGAATAGCCCCAGCATAAGCGCGTCGTGCCGGCTCGCGAAGCCGAGATCCGCCAGCGCTTCAGCTTCGATCGCGTGGAGCAGGCGCCACGTGAGCGGCACCTGTTGCACGATGTAGCGCGCGGCAATATTGCGCACGATGCGTTCGAGATCGCGCGCCGCGGTTTGGTAGCGCAACGCGGCCAGAGCATGCTCGGTTGAGTGGGTTGTCAGGTCGGTCATGATCGGCTCCAGTCGATACCCTGTACTGTACAAATATACAGTGTCTGGCGCAACCTCGGCCATCGTGCTGAATCCGCCAACCGCCGGTCAAGGGGCGCTTCGAGCCGCGCCGCAAATCAGCCGTGAATCACCACCAGCAAGGCTTTCGCCTCGCTTTTCCCGGCGTTGCGGATCGCGTGCGGTTCGTCGGCGACATAGCGCGCGGTGTCCGCGGCCTTGAGCCGCTTCGTCGTGCCGGCCGCCTCGATTTCGATCGATCCCTGCAGCACCGTCAAATGCTCGCGCGTGCCGGGCTCATGCGCGTTCGACACCAGCGCCCCGCCCGGCTGGAGCGTCAACTCGTACCACTCGAACTTGCCGGCCAGTTCGATCGGCCCCCACACGCGCAACTGGTACTTGGCGTCGTGTCCGCTTAATGTAGGAATCTCGTGGGGACCGGAGACGGCGATCGCCGCCGGCGTCTTTTGCGGTGCGAACAGCGAATCGAGGCTGACGCCGAGCGCGTTGGTCAGGCGCCAGGCGACCGCGATCGTGGGATTGGCCTTGTCGCGTTCTATTTCCGACAGCATCGATTTCGACACGCCGGCCGCGCGCGACAGATCGTCGAGTGTCATGCGTCGCTCGGCGCGCAGACGCTGAATCTGCTCGCCGACACGCGGCGGCGCAGCGATTGCGGGAGCCACAGTGGCGCCTGGGATGGGTGCCGCGTTGGCCGCGGCACGGCGGATACCCGAACTTGCCATTTTCTGACCCATCGTTTAGAGTTGTTCGACATACCGGATTTTAGTTCGAAAAAACGAAAATATCCGATAAAACTGACAGCCGACTATAACAGGCCGCCTCGTGGCCGCGCATGCGGAACATGCTGACACGGGCGCCTTTACCCATTTCAGGAGTCTGGTTCATGCGCGACCAATACCTCGCCCATCTGCGCGGCACCCTCGAGCAGATCCGCGCCGACGGCTTTTACAAGAACGAACGCGTGATCGCCAGCCCGCAGTCGGCTGACATCCGCCTCGCCAACGGCACGAACGTGCTGAATTTCTGCGCGAACAATTATCTCGGTCTCGCCGGCGACGCACGGCTGATCGAAGCCGCGAAGCAAGGTCTGGATACCGACGGCTTCGGCATGGCGTCCGTGCGTTTCATTTGCGGCACGCAAACCGTGCATAAGGATCTGGAACAGGCGCTCGCCGCGTTCCTCCAAACCGACGATTGCATCCTCTACTCGAGCTGTTTCGACGCGAACGGCGGTTTGTTCGAAACCCTGCTCGACGAGAACGACGCGATCATTAGCGACGAACTGAACCACGCCAGCATCATCGACGGCGTGCGGCTTTCCAAGGCCAAGCGCTTTCGCTACAAGAACAACGATCTCGCCGATCTCGAAGCAAAACTGAAAGAAGCGCAAGCGGCCGGCGCACGCTTCACATTGATCGCGACCGACGGCGTGTTCTCCATGGACGGCATCATCGCCGACCTCGCCGGCATCTGCGATCTGGCTGACCGCTACGGCGCGCTGGTGATGGTCGACGATTCGCACGCGGTGGGTTTTGTCGGCGAACACGGGCGCGGCACGCCGGAACATTGCGGGGTGCTGTCGCGCGTCGACATCATTACCGGCACGCTGGGTAAAGCACTGGGCGGCGCATCGGGCGGTTACGTGGCCGCGCGCAAGGAGATCGTGGAACTGCTGCGCCAGCGCTCGCGTCCCTATCTGTTCTCGAACACGCTCACGCCGAGCATTGCCGCCGCCTCGCTGAAGGTCCTCGAGCTGCTGGCGAGCGACGAAGGTGCGCAGCTACGCGCACGGGTGCGCGAAAACGGCGCGCATTTCCGCAGCAAGATGAGCGCACTCGGCTTTACGCTCGTGCCGGGCGAACATCCTATCATTCCCGTCATGCTCGGCGACGCACTACTCGCCTCGAAAATGGCGGACGCGCTCCTGAAGGAAGGCGTCTACGTGATTGGCTTTTCGTTCCCGGTGGTGCCCAAAGGCCGCGCGCGCATCCGCACGCAGATGAGCGCCGCGCATACGCCTGAACAGATCGACCGTGCGGTGGATGCATTCGCGCGCGTCGGCCGTGAACTTGGTGTTATCTGATCCGGAGCCGCAGATGAAAGCATTGGCAAAACTCGAACGCGCGCCCGGCCTCACGCTCACGGACGTCAAAAAACCTGAAGTCGGCCACAACGACGTGATGATCCGCATCACGCGCACGGCGATTTGCGGCACCGATATTCACATCTGGAAGTGGGACGATTGGGCACAAAAAACGATCCCGGTGCCGATGCATGTCGGCCACGAATACGTCGGTGAAATTGTCGAGATGGGGCAGGAAGTCCGCGGCTTTGCGATCGGCGACCGGGTGTCGGGCGAAGGCCATATTACTTGCGGCTTCTGCCGCAATTGCCGCGCGGGGCGCCGGCATTTGTGCCGCAATACGGTGGGCGTCGGTGTGAATCGTGAAGGCGCGTTTGCCGAGTACCTGGTGATTCCCGCCTTCAACGCGTTCAAGATTCCTCCGGAAATCTCCGACGACCTCGCCGCGATTTTCGACCCGTTCGGCAATGCCACGCATACGGCGTTGTCGTTCAATCTGGTCGGCGAAGATGTGTTGATCACCGGTGCCGGACCGATCGGCATCATGGCGGTGGCGATCGCGAAACACGTCGGCGCGCGCAATGTTGTGATTACCGACGTCAATGACTATCGGCTCGAACTCGCGCGCAAGATGGGCGCGACGCGCGCGGTGAACGTCTCGCGCGAATCGCTGCGCGACGTGATGGCCGATCTGCACATGACCGAAGGTTTCGACGTCGGGCTGGAAATGTCCGGCGTGCCGAGCGCGTTCACCGGCATGCTCGAGGCGATGAACCATGGCGGCAAAGTCGCCTTGCTCGGCATTCCGCCCGCGCAGACCGCGATCGATTGGAATCAGGTGATTTTCAAGGGCCTCGAAATCAAGGGCATTTACGGCCGCGAGATGTTCGAGACCTGGTACAAGATGGTCGCGATGCTGCAAAGCGGCCTGGATCTTTCGCCGATTCTCACGCACCGTTTCAAGGTCGACGACTATCAGGAAGCGTTTGCCACCATGCTGTCCGGCGCGAGCGGCAAAGTGATTCTCGATTGGACGGCCGCGTAAGGTGATCCGCTAAGGCGTGCTGTTGCGGATCGCAATTCACGGTCCGCCTGCGCAGCAGAAATTGCCTCACACCGCCTGACCCGACGCCCGCACCGCGCTCACGCGCCTGCGGGCGTTTTAGCGAACTCGGCCTGAATGTGCACACGAATATCGTCACCGACGGCCGGATACCACGTCGCCAGGCCGAACTTCGCGCGGCTGAAATGCCCCTCCGCCGAAAAGCCGAGTGTGTCTTTTTTCGTGAGCGGATCGGGAGCGAAACCGTTGAACGTGACATCGAGCGTCACCGGCAGTGTGACCCCATGTATCGTCAGATCGCCGGTCAACGTGCCGCGCGCGTCGCCGGTGCGCTCAAAACGGGTGCTGACGAAGCGGATCTCCGGATAGCGCTCCACGTCGAGCATGCTGGCACTCTTCACCATCTTGTCGAGTAACGGCACATTTGTATCAATGCTGGCGGCGTCGATCGTGATCGACGTCGTGCTCTTCTCCAGACCGCCCTCATTCCAGTCGAGCTGCCCCTTCTTGCGGTCAAAGCGCATCGCGAAGCGCGAATACCTGAAGTGGTCGATGTCGAAGGTAATGCTGCAATGATCCGGATCGAGATCATAGCGGCCGGCCGGCACGCGCGACTCGTTCTGGCTCACCGTATGCGTGAGTACCTGAATCGGCGTGCAGGCCGCCGCTGTCAGCAAGGCTGTGCAGAGCAACGCGCGCGCAAACGCCGCGCGCAGAATCGGTGAGTTCATGGAGTTCGTTCCGGTTGATCAATCGTGATCACGATAGCAGTTTGCGTAGTTGGCTCGCTAATGTGCGGAAGCTACTTGACGAGTGAGAACGACCGTTCTAGCTTTCTCTTATGGACACGGACATTCACGACGTAGCCGTTACACCCGGCAGCGCGCGCGAGCGGCTGCTGGATGCGGCTGAAGCATTGATTTACGCCGACGGCATTCATGCCACCGGCGTGGACGCGATCGTCAAGCAATCCGGCGCGGCACGCAAAAGCTTTTACACGCATTTCGAATCGAAAGACGCGCTGGTCGCGGCCGTACTCGACCGGCGCGGCGAACGCTGGATGAACTGGTTTATCGCGGGCACGCAACGGCACGGCAAGACGGCGCGCAAACGCCTGCTCGGCATGTTCGACGTACTGCGCGAATGGTTTATGTCAGACGACTTTCACGGCTGTGCGTTCCTGAACGCGTCCGGTGAAATCGCCTCTGCGGACGACCCGATCCGCGTCATCGCACGCAACCATACGGAGCATCTGCTTGCCTTCGTGCGATCCCAATGCAATGAATTTGCGGCAGAGTGTCATATGGATGCCCGTCGCGCCGCGCGCCTGTCGAGCCAGTGGCTGATTCTGCTCGACGGTGCGATCTCCGTGGCGCTGGTGAGCGGCAAGGCCAATGCCGCGCTCGACGCACAAGCCGCGGCCCAGGTTCTGCTCGATGCGGGGCGCGCAAGCGGCCAGGTCCGTTCGCTGATCTTGCAGGCGGGCGCGCACGCAAACAAACGCCATTCCGGCGAACCGCAATCTGATTGAGGAATTTTCATGTCTGACCCGATCGAAACCCGCCCGCCGTTGCCGCCTTTCACGCGCGAATCCGCGATCCTGAAAGTGCGCGCCGCGGAGGACGGCTGGAATACCCGCGACCCCGAGCGCGTTTCGCTTGCCTACACGCCGGACAGCGTATGGCGCAACCGTGCCGAGTTTGCGCGTGGCCGCGCGGAGATAGTCGGCTTCCTGCGTCGCAAGTGGGCAAAGGAACTCGACTACCGGCTGATCAAGGAATTGTGGGCGTTTACCGGCAACCGTATCGCCGTGCGCTTCGCCTACGAATGGCACGACGATTCCAATAACTGGTTCCGTTCGTACGGCAACGAAAATTGGGAATTCGACGAACACGGGCTCATGGCTTACCGTCACGCCAGCATTAACGATTTGCCCATCCGCGAAACCGACCGTTTGTATCGGTGGCCGCTCGGCCGCCGTCCCGATGATCATCCGGGCCTCTCCGATCTCGGACTCTAGCCTGTCACGGTGAACGCAAACCGCGCGTTCACCGCTCCCCCACCGGTTCTTGCGTCGAGGCTGCCGGGCACGTCTTGTGCCCGCGCACCTGAGCGTGTCCTCAACATCGTGTGTGCGGGTTGAGGTACAGTGCGCGACGGACGACAAGCAAGCTACCCAGACCATAAATGACGCCGGCGCTCGACCGGTGGCGGAGAAGACATGCATTTTCGGCAGATCAACAAGAATATCCGGCGTACCGCAGTGGCGCTCGTTGCCAGCCTGGCCGCCGCGTCCGCCGCTCATGCGGGCAACTGGTGCGAGGGGGGAATATGGGCCGACGCCATGCTGGGTTCGTATCACATCAACCCCGACCCCAATACCCATTTTGAACAATTCAATCCAGGCCTTGGCGTCGAATGCTGGCTCAACAATCAATGGGCGGTGACCGCCGGCGGCTTTCGCAACTCATTGCGCCGGCCTTCTTACTACGGCGGCGGTGTCTGGGCGCCGGAATTCGCGCACTGGGGCATCGTGCGGATCGCGGCGATCGGCGGGATCATCTCGGGCTATAACTACGGCAACTGGGGCTTGGGTCACGACCATACGATCGGGCCGGTGGTCGCGCCGATCGTGATGGTGGAGTACAAGCGCGTAGGCGCGAACTTCATTGTGATTCCACCGATCCCATCAGATCACCTTCCGTTCACGATCGGGTTTCAGGCGAAGGTGAAGTTTTAACAACAACATCGTCCGGGAAAAAGCCGAGGAACTCGGCGGCTTTGTCTTCCCACGTCGACGTGCTCAATGCGACCGCATCAACTGAATGCAAAGCATTGGCAGTGGCTTGCCGATTCGAGACAAATCCCCACGAACTCGGCGCAGCTGCCGTCACCAGTCGCACTGACTCGAGCGCCTTCTGGAGACTGGCCTGGTCCGGGGTGTGAACGACGAACCCCTCGTTGCTCAATGCCGCGCTGTTGATGCCGAGCGCCTGACAGAGCGCGGACTTGGCTTCTACTTCAGCGGCGTCCGTGTTGCGTGATTCCGTGATCAGCGCGGCGATTTGCGAATCGACGATTTTTCCTTCTCGTAACAGTGGGGGGCCGGCGTCTGTCCACGCCTCTGGCGGACAGGCTTTCTGTCCTACGTCCATTGAAATGAATGGATTAATTTCTGCCGGGTAGATGCGGCAGACCAAAGGCCGGCTTTCGTAAGCTCCGCATCGCATGTCGTCGAGCAGATTCGGACACGGGCCGTCGAACGCCGCAACAATGACCACCACCACTCGTATGGGCAGAGAACCGCTGGTGGCGGGAAATGAGCGGCGGCGCTTGTGCGCCGCGACCAGATTGTCCGGCGGCGGCTCCTCCGGCCACGGAATCGCCTCGACAAATAGCTGAACCTTGTCGCCTCGCCTCAGCCATGCGATTGATTCAGACACCGTCAACGGCAACCGAAGGTTGTGACAACATTTGCCGCACATCGTGCAATTGAAGTTGATATCCATCCGTCAGAATCCTCAGCCTACCTGCCCATTCAAATATCTCACCGCTGTCTGGCCAGCCGGGGAGCAGGCGAGCGGTCAAACAAGGCGAGTCGTTGGTGTTAGTCGGTGTCGGCGGGAAAAACTGACAGCAACTCCAAAATAAGTTTTTTAGTGACGCATGCTCGCCAGGCGTAGATAGGCATGTCTCGACTACGGCTCTGCTCATGTCGATCTGGTCCTGTTTGGAGATTCCAGGTGAACAGCGTCTTTGCGATCAACGGTGAGGAATTCCAGGAGATGGCTTCGTTGCGATCAAAAGGTGAGGAATTCCAGGAGATGGCTTCGTCGCAATCAAAAGGTGAGGAATTCCAGGAGATGATCTTATCCCGGTCAACGGTGAAGCTTTCCAGGAGACGGTTCAAATTCGTCGAGCGGTGAGCCGTTCCAGGAGCTGAACGGCACCTTACCTACCTATGAGAACGCGCCACGGTGAGGAGTTCCAGGAGATCACACGCAAAGGTGAGCGATTCCAGGAGGTGAGACACTACCACACCGGGTCCGCACCTGCCAAAAGGTGAGGATTTCCAGGGAATTCTCGTCATAGCCGCCGACGGTGAAGCGTCGAGCACTGAAACGACTCACCCTGACAACCCGATAGGTGAGAACATTCGGGAGACGTCGAGGTGAGAATATGGCTACCTGTCCGCGCACTTTAAATGCAAAGGTGAGAGAATTCGGGAGCACAGAACCAGACCTTCATCGGCCTCTCCACGTCCGTCAAACTCAATGACACCGAAAGCCTTCGCAAAGGAAATCAAGGCGGCGCTCTCGCCGCACGGCGACCCGGACCGTGCGCTGGCAATGCGCGCCTACATGCGCGGCCAGTTCGAGTTCATCGGCGTGCCGACACCGCTGCGGCGGCAGGCGGTACTGCCGGTATTCAAGCAACTGTCGATAGACAACGCCGGTCAACTGCTGGCTTACGCCGATGTCTTATGGGCGTTGCCGGCGCGTGAATACCAGTACGTCGCCACGGATTTACTGGCGCGCAAATGGAAGACGCTGGCGACAGCGGATATCGCGCATCTGTTAACGATGGCGCAGCACGCTTCCTGGTGGGATTCGATCGATCCGCTCGCGGGCGTGGTTGGCGACGTGGTGAAAGCGGCGCGAGTCGATACGCCCGGCGCACAGGCGACCATGGATGCAGCGCTTCAGCACGACTCGCTGTGGGTGCGGCGTATCGCGATGATTCATCAGCTCGGCTGGCGCGAGCACACGGATGAAGATCGCCTGTTCGGTTACGCTCGTGCACTTGCCGCGGAAAGTGACTTCTTTATCCGCAAGGCGATTGGCTGGGCCTTGCGGGACTACGCCTGGCACGCGCCCGACGCGGTGAGCGGCTTTCTGTCGGCCTCACGCGATCTCATGTCGCCGCTCACCCTGCGTGAGGCATCGAAGCATCTGCCGCCCATCCGCTGATGCTTCGAGCGCTCGACATTCATCGGCGCGCGCGTCAATCCGCACCGTGCGCGAGCGCGACGCGCGCCTTCTCTTCCGGGCTATCCGCAACGAAATACTTCTTCGCCCACGACCCGTCCGGTGCGAGCATCAGGCGCTCATGCGCGTTGTCGCTCTTTTGCCGGATGGTCAACGCGCGTGCCCGATAGTGCTCGTAAAGCCGCAGGAATTCCGCGAGATACGTGCCGGCAATACGGCGGTCGCGAATTTCCAGCAGGTTCTCGTCGTTGAAGTGTTCCGAGTTGTTGCTCATATTCGCCGAGCCCGTGTAGACGATCGGATTCGCGCCCTCCGCGTCTATCACCAGAAACTTGTGGTGAATGATGACGGGCGCGTAGCTCGGCGCGTTCTCTCCAGGGAACACTCGCAGCTCGGGTTCGAAGCCTGCCGGCACGGTGGCCGGTGAAAAATACTCCGCGTCGATCACGTCGTGCTTGTCGCGGCTGCGGTGATACAACTCCATATTGGCGAGCGCCGTCGTCGTGACGATCTTTCCGCTTGCTTCGGCTTCTTCCGCGGCTTGCGCCGATTTCGGGCTGATGTGGTTGACCAGGCCGAACATCATTTGTCCTTTGTCGCCGGCCGCGAAACAGGCGTCGCGCAGCGGCGCGTCCGTCGGCATGAAGAGGCAGAACACGACGGAGTGCTTCGCGTTGTTGATTGCCTCGACAATCGTGTCGATCTGCAAACGCGAATTGCTCGCTTCCGGCGAAAAGCAGACACGCACTTTCGCGCTTCCGATCTGAATCGAGTCGGACCAGCCCGGCGCGAGCTTCGCCGTTTCAGCAATGCTCGGATTGCTCGCGAGCGCCCTGGCGCGCTCGCTATACAGCGTGGCCAACTCCGGCGAGTCGAACAGATGCAGCACGTTGGCCTGTTCGGTAATGCCTTCGGTGGTGAAATTGGCCGACCCCGTCAGCACCCGCGCCGGTGAGGGTTGCCCATTGCCGTCGTCCACAACGATGAACTTGTCATGCATGATGTGCGTCTTGTCGCGAGGCGCGAAAGTCGCGACGTCGGCAAGCTGGTCGACGGCGGGCTGATTCGGCGACGGTGCGGGCGGCTTGCCCTTCTGCATCACCTCATGCGAGTCGTACACGATCGCGAGCGACGCCTTGCCCTGCTTCTCACCGAAGGCCTGGAAGGCGGGGATCGCCCACAGCGGATCGGTGAGGTGATACACCGCCGAAGCCGCACGATGCGCGTGGTCGAGCGTGAGCGCGAAAACCTGCTGCAAGTCATTCGCGAGCCACGTGCGCAGTTGCAACGCCTGGTCCGCCGATGGCGCCGCGTGCGGCGCGAGATGCAGCGCGGCGACTTTGCGCGCGAACGCCTGCGAGCTGACCACCGCGCGGTTGAACCACGAACCGATGTTCGCCTCGATATGCGCGGGCAGAGTCAGTTTGCATTCGCCCTTTTGCGCGTCGAGCAATTGCGGCGCGTCCGCTGTGCCGACCACGGGGTAGACGAGATAGGTGAACGACTTTTCGCGGTCCGCTTCGTCGATATGCGCATCCCACCACATGAATTTCTGGATCGGCGCCTGGTTCGACGGCGCGTCTTGCTGCGTATCCGGCACCGCCCCTTTGAAAGTCAAACGGTTGGGCAGCCAGCTGCTGGCTTCCCGATCGTGCCCGTCGGCGGCGAGAAAACCCGGCGTGCGTTTGATCGCGAAACCGAGAAAGTCTTCACGTGTGCCGCCGTCGGGCCAATCGAAAGCGAGTAGGACCAGCGTTGGGGACAGATAGCTGCGGACACTGACGGTCATCGGTAGGCTCCACGGGGTCGAACGAAGCTTTAGTCTGGACGCGCAGTTTGTTGGAACAGTGACAATTCGTAAAAACAAAAAGCATTAATTAACGGCAGTTAAATAAAAAACTTGAGCAATAAATTTAACGCGTTGAATGCATTTAAAAAATCGACAGTCATCGCTTAGTAACATGCGTCCGCAATACTCAGCGGCGCTGCAAGTAGGACCATATTTCGCATAAAACGCGCTGCTCCCAACGAGGACTGACGCGAAGGCCAGACCCCGGGGGGTTCAAATGACTATTCGTCATCGCATCACGCTATTGGTTGTATTGATGTTCGTCGCCCTATCGGCGATTGGCGGCTACGCCGTCTATCAGACGCGCGGCAGCGCGGCCGAAGTGCGCAAGGTCACGGAAGGTGTCGTGCCCAGCGCGCTCGCCTCTGCCGACCTCGTGTCGCAAGTCAAGGACGTGCAGTTGGCGACGATGACGCTGGTCTACGCGCCCGACGCCAACATGGTCTCCCAGGCCCAGGACGATCTGAAGAAGAAGCGCGTCTCGCTGCAGCAGGCGCTCGCCTTGCAGGCAAGGGACGCCGCGAGCCACGCCCAGAAGGGGCTCGTTTCGCAGGCTAATGAGAGTCTAGAAAACTATTTCTCCGCCATTGCCGACACGGCCAAAATGAAGGCCGACGGCAAGAACGAGCTCGCGCAGGCGTATCTGTTCGCCAACGTCGCACAGTATCGTGACGAGCTGGAAGGAATCGTCGAAACCTTGCGCGTCGAGAAGAACCGCGAGAAGGACGACGCGATCACCACGCTGAATGCCAGGCTTGCCACCACGACCACGGCGATTGCGGTCGTTACCGGCATCGCCATTATTCTGCTGACTTCGATCGGTTCACTGCTCTACCGCCAGATTACGCGCCCGCTTATCCGCATGCAGGCCATGATGAGCGAGATCGCGTCGAGCCAGGACTTCACGCGCCGCGTGCCGGTGGGCCGGTTGGATGAGATCGGCCATTCGATTGTCGCCTTCAACGGCATGATCGAGAAGATTCAGGAAAGCTCCGCGCAGCTCAAGCAGAAAACCGCCGATATCCAGGCGATGTTGCAGAACATGCAGCAAGGTATTCTGACCGTGATCGACGGTGCCGTGATCCACTCGGAGTACTCGGCGTATCTGGAAGACATCTTCGAGACGAAGGACATTGCCGGCCGCGGTCTGATGGATCTGGTGTTCGCGGATACCGACCTCGGCTCGGACGCGCTCTCGCAAGTCGATGCGGCCGCGCATGCGTGCCTTGGCGAAGACTGCATCAACTTCGCGTTCAATCAGCACCTGCTGGTCGGCGAGATTTCGAAGCGCATGCCCGATGGGCGCGTGAAGATTCTCGACCTGACGTGGTCAGCGATTACCGATGAAAACGACGTCATCCTGCGCCTTATGTTGTGCGTGCGCGACGTCACCGAATTGCGCAAGCTCGCGGCGGAAGCCGGCGAACAGCGCCGCCGCCTCGATATGATCGGCGAGATTCTCGCGGTCAGCGAAGAGAAGTTCCATCACTTCATTGAAAGCTCCGCGGGCTTTATCAGCGAAAACGAGCGGATCATTCGCAAGCATTCGGAAGCGGATCACGCGGCGATTGCCGAGCTGTTCCGCAACATGCACACCATCAAGGGCAATGCGCGCACTTATAACCTGCAGCATCTGACCAACGTCGTGCATGAAACCGAGCAGAGCTATCACGAACTGCGCCAGCCGGAGACGGATCGTCCGTGGGATCAGGAACATCTGATGGCCGAGCTGATGCGTGTGCGCGAAGCGATCGACAGCTACGCGAAGATCAACGAACAGAGCCTGGGCCGCAAGAGTAAAGGCCAGGGCGATGACGCCGGCAATTCGGGCCACTACGTGATGGTCGCGAAGGACCACATCCAGCACACGCTGAGCATGCTGGATCAAACCAATGCCGGCGAACTCCACGAACTGCAATCGATGCGCGATACGCTGCGCCGCACGCTGCGGGCACTGGGCAGCGAGAGCGTGCGCGACGCGCTGTCCGGCGTGCTGGATTCGCTGCCTTCGCTCGCGAGCGAGTTGGGCAAGCCCGCGCCGACCGTGCGGATCGACGACAACGGCTACCGTCTGCGTGGCGAAGCGGGTGGCACGCTGAACAACGTATTCATGCATCTGCTGCGCAATTCGATGGACCACGGCATTGAATCCGCCGAGGCGCGCAGTGCCAATGGCAAGACGCCGGCCGGCACGATCGATATCGAAGTCGGCGTGGACAACGGCGCGCTGCAGATCACGCTCAGCGACGACGGCTGCGGCCTTGCGCTCGAACGGATTCGCGGGATCGCCATGGAGCGCGGCTGGATCGGCAGCGGCGACGCGCTGAGCGACGAGGCCATCGCCGATTTCATTTTCCGGCCGGGCTTCTCGACCGCGGAAACGGTCACGGAGCTGTCAGGCCGCGGAGTCGGCATGGACGCCGTGCGTGATTTCCTCCGGCGCGCGAACGGCAACATCGAACTGCGCTTTACCGACGATCATCGTGGCGCCGCGTACCGTCAGTTCCAGACGATCGTCTGCCTGCCGGACAGCGTTGCCGTTGATACGCTCGGCGTGGCAGCGCGTGGCGAAGCCGGGGTACCGCAACTCGACGCGATGGCGGACTGAGCGCCGGACGGGCGCAATAAGCGGAGCACTAACGGGCGCACTTCGCGGCGGATTTCGAAGGAAACGGTTGTGATTCAACAGTATGTACTGGCAGCGGCAGCAGGCAGCGCGGTTACCGCGCTGCTGGCATTTGTGGCCCACAAGATGCACAGCACCAGGCTGGCGGCACGGTTGCGCGACGAAGCGCAGGCACGGGTCGACGCGCTGAAGGCCGAGCAGACCGACCACGACGCAGCGCTCCGCGAACGCGAAGAGGCGGCGCAGGAACTGCAGTCGTTGACCGAGCAATTGCGCGACGAGTTGATGCAGCAATCGGCGAGTGCCGAAGACCTGCGCGCGGCGCTCAAAGCGGCCACTGAGGATAAGGACCAGTGGGCGTATCAGGCTCAACGGATCGCCGGCGAAGCTGAGCGTCTCAAGAGTCTCGGTGCGACGTTTGAGCGCTGGCACGAGCAGATGATTTCGCTGATGACGCAAAACCAGGACATGCACTCGAAGAATGAGGAGCTGTCCTCGATTGTGCGGCATGTGGTGATCGTGTCGCTCAACGCGTCGATCGAGGCCGCGCGTGCGGGTCCGGCCGGCCGTGGCTTCGCGGTCGTGGCGAGCGAAGTGCGCGCGCTTGCAGCGCGTTCCGAGGAGTTGTCGAAGAGCTATCGCGACAGCCTGCATCGCAATGACCTGACCACGACCTCGACGTTCCAGGACATTCAGGCCGGCGGCAAGATGATTTCGGCGTCGCTTGCCAGCGTCGAATCGCTGGCCAACCAGTTTCATTCGAAGCTGCAAGAGGTGGCGGTGTGATTTCGGCCCATGCCCGGGATAGCTTCGAACGCATTTTCCGTAAGGCCGCGCAGGCGCGTTTGCCGCTGGATTCGAACGACCTGTGCGAGATCGTGTCGCTTGCCGATGCGAGTGCCGGCACGAGCAAAGACACGCAAGTGGTCGTGCTGACCATTTCGTCGATGGTGTTCAGACTGCTGCTGATCCTGCACTTCGACGAAGACGACAGCACGCGCGCCTACTACCTGAAAGAGGCCGAAGAGCGGCCCTTCCAGGAAGCCTTTCTGGAAATCTGCAATCTGTGCTGCGGCGCCATCAATCAGGAATTGTTGCGCTACTTTCCCGACCTCGGCATGTCGACGCCGTATGTATTGGAAGCAGGTTGCCTGCCCTATCTGCATGAGTTGAAGCCGGGTTTGCTGTCGTCGTATTCGGTCACGCTCAACGGTTCGGTGCGGCTTGCCGCCACGTTGTGCGTGTGCACGCATGCGCCGATCGACTTTGTCGCGGACACGAGCGCTATTGAGGAAACCAGCGGAGAGCTGGAGTTGTTTTGATTGTGCGTTGTATAGCCGCCGTGAGCAGGAACGTAAGATGAACATGAATAAACCGGTCAGCAAGGTGCTGGTGCTGGACGACTGCCCGGTGCACAAGGAAGTGCTGAAACGCTTTTGCGACGAGAACAATCTGGTAGGCGTGAAAGTCGGCAAGAACCGCTTGCAATCCGTCTTGCGCTCGAACATCGATCTGGGCGCGGTGCTGTTCGCCGAATGTTACGGCGGCTCCGCGGAAGCCAGCGCCGAGATCGCGATCAGAATCAACGCGGTGCGTCCCGAGTTACCGATCATCATGCGCCGGGAGCGCGACGCGAGCATGGACGACTTGCCGGAGAGTTTGCGCCGCGTGGTCTGTGCGGCGTACGTCGCGCATGACATGGCGCCGCTGCAGAAGGTAATCGACGAGTACATCTTCAGTCTGGACTATCCAAACGCACTGGTGCGCGGTATCGCGGACATGACGCAGGCGATTCTCGGCGACGTGTTCAAGGACCTGACCATCACGTGCGACACGCCGTATATCGTGCGCGACCGGATCATCTTCGGTGAGGTGTTCAGCCTGATTCCGCTGGAAAGCGCATGGTGCCGCGGCTACATGATGATGCAGGCCGAGGAGGCGCCGATTCTCGAGTTGCTCGACCGTTACCAGATGATTGACGGCGCGCAACCCGGCGAGGCGGATTTCCGCGATCTGAACAGCGTGCTCGGCGAAGTGACGAACCTCATCTGGGGCTCGTTCAAGAACCGGTATGTCGGCGACGCGGACGCCTTGCTGCGCAGCCAGGTGCAGGTGCCGCTGCTGGTGAATCACAAACACAAGTACATCTCGTTCGGCAGCGGCAATCCGCAACTGTGCTTCATGTACTGGCTTAAAGACCCGCAATCGGGCCGCGCGGTGAAGTTGCATCAACGGTTTGTGTTCAGCCTGGCCTGGTCGCCGGAAGACTTCAAGGAAGTCACGGACGACGTCGGCGCAATGGTCGAGGCAGGTGAACTGGATCTGTTCTGAATGTTGTCAAAGGAAAAAACATGTCGAAAATTCTGGTGGTGGATGACTCGAGCACGGTGCGCGACGAAGTGGCCGGTTTTCTGAAGAAGAACGGCCTCGATGTCGACACGGCAGTGGACGGCAAGGACGGCCTCGCCAAGCTGAAGGCCAGCCCTGGCATCAAGCTGGTGATCAGCGACGTCAACATGCCGAACATGGACGGCCTGACGATGGTCGAGAAGATTCGCGGTGAACTTGCGAACAAGACGGTCAACGTCATCATGCTGACCACGGAGAGCAGCCCGGCAATGAAGGAGCGCGGCAAGGCAGCCGGCGTGAAAGGCTGGATCGTCAAGCCTTTCAAGGGCGACGCTGTGCTCGAAACGTTCCGCAAGCTGGCGAGCTAAGCGCCGCCAGTGCGCCCGGCTCGCCGAAGGTGAGCGTTTTCGGGAGCTGCGCACCGGCCGCTTATCAAGTCTGTCGCGCAACCGCCGCGATCGACGAAATACGCTGGATTCGTGGATAAACCGGCCGGCGTGGCGATCGCGGCCGAGCGCTGCGCGCGCGTCCGCTCGGCCAAAGGTGAGAGTATTCGGGACCCACGCGGTTTCAACCGATGGTGCCGATGAGCGGCGCAAAGAATTCACCGGTCGTTGCCAACGCATCTTTCGCGCTTCTCGTGTATCGCGAGACGCGTCGCCGCTTACCTGGGTATGCAGATTACCTCTGCTTTCCTTCAGGTGAGGGTTTTCGGGAATGGCCTGTTCCAGGCTACCCGTGCCACGCCCAGCATGCCTTTGCTGCCTGCTTCCAGGCTCGAAAGGTGAGCGTTTTCGGGAGCAGATTAGCGCGCACCTTGCACGGAAACACGAGCGGTGCTGGCGAAAGGTGAGTATTTTCGGGAGCGCGTCACGCGCTATTCCATGCGCAAGCAGCCTGCTCGTGCTGCACGGCAAATTAGGCGAGATGGCGCGCGTTCGGCACGTCAACCGACATTGAATCGGCGCCGAATCAATGTCGAATCAGCTCAAAGGTGAGATTTTTCGGGAGCGTTGCACGCGCCCGTTATACAGGCTTCGCAATCTCGCGAATGTCGGCCACCGGCGTCTGTCCGAATGCATCGCTCAATGCGTAATCGAGCAACTGGGTGGCACATTGTTCAGGCGTCGACAGTTGGCCATTGCGTTTGAGGTCCTCGAATTTTTCGCGCAGAGGGAACTGATCGGCGCTGCTGCCGCGAATTTCCGCCTGCATGTTCGTATCGATCACACCCGGCGCCAGGCTGCAGACACGCAGCGCCCGATTCGCGCCGAGTGCGACGGCACGCGCGTGATGATCGAGCGCGGCCTTCGTCGCGCAGTAGATGCTCCAGCCGGGATACGCATTGCGAGCCGCGCCGCTGGAAATGTGCACAATGCGCCGGTCGGTTGCGTCAACGGCGGCTGTGGCGAGCGCGCTGGCCAGCATGAGTGGCGTGGCGACGTTCAGGCTCACCGCGTTCGCGATGGACGCCGCGTCCTGTCCTTCCAACGGGCCGACGGGCTGCACCATGCCTGCGTTATTGATCAGCAGAATGGTTTGCGCGCCGCTGGCGAAAGCACGTAGTGCATCGGTCGCGATCCATTGCACGACGTGCGCGGGATTGGCGAGTTCGAGTTCGATTTCTTCGAGCAGCGCCGGGAAGCGCGCCTTGAGCGTAGCGTGGCGTGAGCGGGACAAGCCCAGCACGGCGATGTCGCGTGCGAGCAGTTGTTCGGCCAGTGCGGCCCCCAGGCCACGGTTGTGGCCGGTGACGATCGCACGGATCGGAGAGGAGGTCGTCATATCGTTCCTTGAGATCATGGGCGGGAGGATGCTGGCATTTTCTCACGCGACCTCCCATGGATGCAGCCGCGCGGCACTACACCTATTTTTCGCATCTGGCGTCAGAATAGGCGAATCGCACAATCACGCGGCGCCCCGCCATGGTCATCAAAAACCTGCTTCGGAGGCTCGACCTCACCACGTTGCAACTCTTCCTCGCAGTCTACGAAGAAGGCACGCTCACGCGTGCCGCCGAACGCGAGGCGATTGCCGTTTCCGCGGCGAGCAAGCGTCTGCTCGAACTCGAACAGGCGGTCGGCGCCACGCTGTTTCAGCGCAACGCGCGCGGCATGACGCTCACGCCGGCGGGCGAAACGCTGCTGTATCACGCGCGCCGCGTGATGCGCGACATCGAGAACATCGGCATCGAACTCGCGGGTCATGCGAGCGGCGTGCGCGGTTATGTGCGCATGATGGCGAACCTGTCGGCGATCGTTGAATTCCTGCCCGAGGATTTGCGCGCGTTCCAGCTGCGGCACGAGCGCGTCAAGCTTGATCTTGAAGAGCGGCCAAGCGGCGGCGTGGTCGCAGCCGTCGACGACAGCCTCGTCGATCTCGGCATCTGCTCCGGCGACGCCGACACGCGCGAGCTGCACGTCGAATATTACCGGCGCGATTCGCTCGTGCTCGTGATGCGCGACGATCATCCGCTGGCGGCGCGCGCGAGCGTTGCCTTCGTCGAAACGCTGGACGGCGACCACGTTGGCCTGCACGCCGCGAGTTCCATCAATGCCCGCACGCACGTGGCCGCACGTCAGGCAGGCAAGCCACTACGGCTGCGGATTCACGTGCCCGGGTTCGACGCGGTTTGCCGGATGGTGCAGGCCGGCATGGGCGTCGGTGTGCTGCCGCAGAAGGTCTATCAACTCCTTGGCCGTCCGCTGGGTCTCGTCGGGGCGCCGCTCGAAGACGACTGGTCCGAGCGCAGCCTCGTGCTGGTGGCGCGCGACGTCGAAGCGTTGTCGCCGGTGAGCCGCCTGCTGTTCGATCATCTGCGCTCGATCGAAGCCTTGGAAGCCGCCGAAGCCCCGCCAACAGCCGCCGGAGGCTGAGCGTTCGCCGTTCGCGAACGGTCGTTGGCGAATTGCGGTTGGACGCCGCCGGCGTGCCGCCCCTAACCTGTCTCCCAACACGAAACCTGCTTTGGAGACAGCACCATGGGTGGACCTCTTCAGGGTATCCGCGTCATCGAGATCGGAACCCTTATCGCCGCGCCGTTTGCCGCGCGCCTCATGGCGGAGTTCGGCGCCGACGTCATCAAGATCGAAGCGCCCGGGACTGGCGATCCCCTGCGTAAATGGCGCAAGCTGCATGAGGGCACCTCGCTCTGGTGGTATCTGCAGTCGCGCAACAAGCAATCCATCTGTGTGAATCTGAAGTCGGCGGATGGTGTCGAGATCGTCAAACGGCTCGCGGCCGACGCCGACGTCGTGATCGAAAATCTCCGCCCCGGCGCGCTCGAAAAGCTTGGCCTCGGCTGGGACGTCCTGCACGCGATCAATCCGAAACTGACGATGGTGCGCATCTCCGGCTACGGCCAGTCCGGTCCGTATCGCGACCGGCCGGGCTTCGGCGCAATCGGCGAAGCAATGGGCGGCATCCGCTACACGACTGGCGAAGTGGACGGCGCTCCGGCACGCGTCGGCGTGAGTCTCGGCGATTCGCTCGCCTCGCTGCATGGTGTGATCGGCGCGCTGATGTCGTTGCTGCGTGTGAAGACGGGGCAAGGCGACGGCCAGGTGGTGGATGTCTCGCTGGTCGAGAGCGTGTTCAATCTGATGGAAAGCCTCGTGCCCGAATACGATCTGCTCGGTCACGTGCGCGAACGCAGCGGCGGCGCGTTGCCGGGCATCGCGCCGTCGAATACTTATCGCACGGAAGACGATGGTTTCGTTGTGATCGCCGGCAACAGCGATCCGATCTTCAAACGCCTGATGCAGGTGATCGGCCGCCCCGATCTCGCCGACGATCCCGCGCTCGCGCGCAACGACGGCCGCGCGCAGCACTGCGCGATGCTCGATGAGGCCATCACCGCGTGGACGTCGCGCCACGCCACCGACGACGTGCTGGCGGCGCTCGAACGCGCTGAAGTGCCGGCAGGGCGGATCTATTCGGTAGCCGATATCGTCGCCGATCCGCACTACCAGGCGCGCGACATGCTGCTGCCGGCGCAATTGCCGGGCGGAGCCTCCGTGAAGATGCCGGGGATCGTGCCGAAGCTCTCGGACACACCGGGCGAAGTGCGCTGGCAAGGGCCGGCGCTCGGCGAGCATACCGGCAGCGTGCTTGGCCGCCTTGGATTCGCGATTGAAGATATCGAGCGGCTGCGCCGCGAAGGAGCCGTGCAATGAACGCGCATTCCGACCAACTGATTGTGCAGGAAGTGGCGCCGCGCGACGGCTTGCAGATCGAACCCACCTGGGTCGATACCGCCGACAAGATTGCGCTGATCAACGCGCTGTCTACCGCGGGTTTTACGCGCATCGAGGCTGGCTCGTTCGTTTCGCCGAAAGCGATTCCGGCGTTGCGTGACGGCGAGGCCGTGTTCCAGCAGATCGAGCGGCAGCCGGGTGTGATCTACGTCGCGCTGATTCCGAACTTGAAGGGCGCCGAACGCGCGCTGGCCTCGCGCGCCGACGAGCTGAACCTGGTGATGTCGGCGAGTCAGGGTCATAACCGCGCCAATATGCGGATGAGTTGCGAAGCGTCACTGGTGGCGTTCGGCGACATCGTGCGGCACGTCAGGGGTTCGGGTGTGCTGTTGAACGCGACGGTGGCGACCGCATTCGGCTGTCCGTTCGAAGGCAAGATCGACGAGGACCGCGTGATCGGCATTGTCGACACGTATCGCGAGATGGGGATCGAGGGCATTACGCTCGCCGACACGACCGGCATGGCGAATCCGCGCCAGGTGACGCGACTGGTCACGCGGATGCTCGAACGGTTGCCGGCCGCCGCGCTTACGCTCCATTTTCACAACACGCGTGGCTTGGGGCTCGCCAACGTACTGGCTGCGTACGAGGCCGGCGCCCGCCGCTTCGACGCCGCGTTGGGTGGCCTCGGCGGATGCCCGTTCGCACCGGGCGCGTCCGGCAACATCTGCACGGAAGACCTCGTGCATATGTGCGAGGAAATGGGCATTCCTACCGCGATCGATCTGGACAAGCTGATCGCGCTGTCGCGCGGTCTGCCGGCGTTGCTCGGCCACGATGTCCCGGGACAGCTGGCGAAGGCGGGCCGCAACCGCGATCTTCATCCCGTACCTGAGTACGTTCTGCAAATTTGAATTTCCCTGACGGATTTAGCGGGATTAATCGCAATTAAGCGACCGGACGGCAATGCCGAATCCGGCAATGGAGACGAACATGAGTGACCTGGGCGCAGTCGCAACCGGCAACCGTGAGCACAGCGCGGACAATGCCGCGGAAATCATCCGCAAAGTGGCGTGGCGTTTGATGCCGCTGATCATGATCTGCTATCTGTTTGCATTTTTTGACCGCATCAACATCAGCTTCGCGAAGTTTCAGTTGCAGAGCGATCTCGGTTTGTCCGACACCGCCTACGGCTTGGGTGCGAGCCTGTTCGTGATCGGCTATGTTTTATTCGAAGTGCCGAGCAATCTGTTTCTTTACAAGGTTGGCGCGCGGCGCTGGATCGCGCGGATCATGATCTCGTGGGGCCTGGCCACGGCCGCGATGGTGTTCGTCAGCAATGAATGGCAGTTCTACGGGCTGCGTTTCGTGATCGGCGCCATGGAAGCCGGTTTTGCCCCGGGCGTGCTGTACTACCTGACGCTGTGGTTTCCGCCAAGCTATCGCGGGCGTATCACGTCGATGCTGTTTCTGGCGTCCGCGTTCTCGGGCCTGGTCGGCGCGCCGCTCGCGGGGTTGGTGATCGGTCACATGAACGGCGTGCTGGGGATGCCGGGCTGGCACTGGCTGTTTCTGCTCGGCGGGTTGCCGTGCGTCGTGCTCGGCTGTCTGGTGTTGAAACTGCTTAAGGATCGCATCGACGATGCGAGTTGGCTCTCTGCGGCAGAAAAGTCGTTTCTGTCGGGGCAGATTGCTCAGCAAAGCCATCATCCGGACACTGGACATTCGCTGATGGGGGCAATCAGGACGCCGGGCTTCCTCACGCTGGGGCTGGTTTACTTCCTGATCCAGGTAGCGTCGTACGGGTTGAATTTCTGGACACCGCATCTGATTCACGTGGCGGGCACGAACAATCCGACGGTGATCGGCCTGTTGACCGCGGTACCTTATATTGCCGGCGCAATCTGCATGGTGGTGGTGGGACGCTTGTCCGACGCGAGCGGCGAACGGCGTAAGTTCGTGTTCGGTTTGCTCGTGATGTCGGCTATCGGCTTCTTTGCCGCGGGAGTGTTCGACAAGCAGACCGCGATGCTGGTCGTCGCGCTGGCTGTCATGGGCGCGGGCGTGGTCGCTTCGATTCCGGCGTTCTGGGCGCTGCCGCCGAAGCTCGTGACGGGTGCGGGCGCGGCCGGGGGAATCGCCTTGATCAATACGCTTGGGCAGCTCGGCGGGATTGTGAGCCCGGTCATGGTGGGGCGAGTGAGAGATTTGACCGGCAGTACGACCCCGGCCTTGTACGTGATTGGTGCGATGAGCCTGGTTTGCGCGTTGATCGTGTTGTACGGACTGCCTGATACGCTGCGCCGCAAGGATGCCGCGCGGCAAGTGTGATCTCGCGCGTCTGTTCAGCCTCTGCCGTGTATTGCGGCGATTTCCTGCAAATCCAGATCGTGTTCGAGATCGATCAGCAGTTCATCGTGAATCAGCCCCGATCGATGCAGATGCAGTAGCTCGACGCGCGCCGCGGCCACGGCGGCCAGCACCACGTCGTAGTGCGCGGCGCGTACGTCGGCAGGGTAAGCGGATTCGTTCTGGTAGCCCTCGGTCATGCGCGCGCGATAGCTGTACTGCTCCAGCAGGCGTGGATGAATCACGCTGCCATCCGGTCCATGCACAAGCGGCTGGATGGCGGCGAATTGCGCCGCTTCGAGCCGTGCCCATGCCTGAGGCTCGGTCAGATGCCGCGCGTTTTTCTCTGGCACATGGTCCGGATTGACCCAGCGGATCAGCGGTCCGATCGTCGTGCCTTGACCTAGCACCGTCACCAGAATCACCGCGAATGATGCGACCAGAATCAGATCGCGGCCGGGCATCGTCTCAGGCAAGGACAGCGCAACAGCCAGCGTGACCACGCCGCGCATGCCGGCCCAACTGGTGATCGTGGCCGCGCGCCAGTCAGGCGTGCCGCCCGTGCGCCGCGTCACCTGACACGCCAGCGCTTTCAGCCATTCCACCGCGAAGACCCACACGAAACGCGATAGCACGACAGCGGCGAGCACCGCGCCGACGGCGGGCGCCAGTGCGCTCAGCGTATCGCCGACGCCGCCCAGCCGCACGATCACGCCGCGCAGCGACAGTCCGATGAGGATGAACACCAGCGCTTCCATCAAAAAGATCACGACCTGCCAGAAGGCGGTGCCGCGCATGCGCACCGACGCCGAGAAGACTTCGTGCTGGTGCCAGCCGAGCACCATGCCGCAACTGACCGTCGCGATCACGCCCGAGACGTCCAGTGCGTCGCCTGCTATGTAGCTGATCCACCCGGAGAGTGCCGCTGCGGTGATGATGAGGTAGGCATCGTCGAGATAGCGCAGCAGCTTGACGACCACGAAACCGATGACCGTGCCCACCGCCACGCCACCTAATGCCAGCACCGCGAAGCGTCCCACCGCATGTTGCGCGCTGAACGTGCCGGTTAGCGCCGCGGCCACGGCAAAGCGGAACAGCACGAGGCCGGCGGCGTCGTTGAGGAGGCTTTCGCCTTCGAGCAGCACCATCAGGCGGCGCGGCAGCTTCACGCGTTCGAGCACGGCTTTCGCGGCGACGGCGTCGGGCGGCGAGACGATTGCGCCCAGTGCGAAGCATGCGCCCCAGGGCAGGGCCGGGACGATCCAATGGACAACTACGCCGACCGCGAGCGTGGTGAACGCAACGGCGCCGATGGCGAGCAGAAGGATGCCGCCGAGGTCGCGCTTGAACTCGTCCCACACGAAGAAGTACGCGCCGTCCATGAGGAGCGGCGGCAGGAACACGATCAGGACCAGCTCGGGGTCGAGGTTGATGCGCGGCAGTCCGGGCACGAAGGCCATCGCGGCGCCGCCCACCAGCAGCGCCGCGGCCGGCGGCAGCCGCAGACGCTTGGCGAGCAGCTCGAGACCGATGATCGCGACGAGCGACAGGAGGACGAGTTTGAAGCCTATGACGGAGGACATGCGCGGTCTCGGCGAAAGGCTAGGGAATTGCCTTTTTATCACAGGGCGGGTGGGTTGCCTGTGGTTGAGCCGGGGCAGGATAGGTCTGCTGCGTCAATCACTTGGGTGGGCTGTGCGCAGGTTGTCCACAGGCTTATGGACATTTTGTGGGGATAAGTTCATTCCGCGTCGTGACTACTGCCTCCGCGTCTCCGTGCCGATGAGGGCTACCGCACGCGGGTTCGTCGGATTCCGGCGCGCGGGCTACGTCCCGCACTTCGGGCTTCAACGGTATGAAGTCGATCGGCTTGGGCCAATAGCGCCTGTGGCTGGCCGGATCGCATAGGCTCGACGCGGTTTTGTGCTGTCTGGCACGGCGCAAGGCTCGCGTGACTGTTCTTCTGCCGGACGGGCTAACAGCCTCGTACCTGTCAAATTTCGTCAATGCGACGCCGTTGGCGATTTCTGTCCTTTGCCGTCGGCTAGTTTACGAAACTGGCCTCCGGGCAGATGAATAAAAGTGCGCATTCTTATGCTGAATAAATAGGACTCAGAATTAATCGGACAACTATGGCGGAATCTGATCGCGTTGCAAGGTTGATAACAGGCCGGCAGTCGGCCCACATGGAGATTATCCGGCGTTATCCAGGGGACAGGGCACCGGCGGGCGAACACAAGCCGCAACCGATGCCCCTGGTGTCAGTTGTTGAATGGGAAGTGCGGGAAGAAATCTGCCAGCCGTACAGGATCAGGGCACTGGTTTCGACCTCAGGGCCGGTGTCGCGCAAGGATATCCTCGGCCAGTGGGCGAAGTTTTCATTCCAGACAGAGGAAGGCGCCCCGGTTCGGACATTCCGGGGCTTCATTTCCCGCTTTCACTCCGTGTCGCGCTCGCCTGATGGCTGCACGTACCGTGTCGTGATCCGCCAGCGCCTGGCGATGCTGGACGGCCCGAGCAACTGTGTGACGTACCAGAACCGGACATCGGCCGATATCGTCCAGGCAGTCATCGAGCGGAACGACATGCGGCCGTGGATACGGGTTGAGCAGCGCCTGCGGCGGCAGCATCCGAAGCATGCGTTCCGGTTCCAGTACAACATGGGCGACCTGGCCTATTGCAGGCTTGAAATGGAGCAGGATGGCCTGTTCTGGTTCACCGAGGATGGCCAGCACGGCGAGGTGCTGGTGATTGCCGACGACATCGACGGCTATACGCGTCCAGCGATCGAACTGAAGGCACGGCCAGGCGCCGGACTGCATACCTTCGAGGAATCGGTCTACTCGCTGAAGGTGAAAACGAAGGCGGTGCCGGACTCGTTCATCGTGGCGGACTACAACCCCGAAAACGCGTTGACGCTCTTTCGCGAGGAAGGCAAGGCTCGAGACGAGTTCAGCAGGGAACAGCACGACGGGACCACGCTCGGCACGCCCTACGTGTGGGGCACGCAGCACGGGGACGCGGAAGGCGCGAAACGCGAAGCGGTGTTGCGGCATGAGGCGGCGCGCGCGCAACAGGTCACCTGCAAGGCGAAGTCCACGATGCCGCTGGTCCGGCCGGGGTGCGTCGTGAAGCCGGATGCGCTGGAAGCGTATGCGACGGAAGCAGGGAAGGAGTTTGACGCGAAGGATACTTCAGGCGCGAACAGCTTCTGCATCAATGCTGGCGAGTACTTCATGGAAGTTCGTCGTGATCCCACGACGACTGCGCAGTCACCGCATCCTGCGGGTTCCCCCCTTCATCCGGTTCCTGTGG
>NZ_LXKA01000077.1 GCF_001645125.1 Paraburkholderia ginsengiterrae
CCGCAGGGCCGTGCCGTCCTGCGCCGTCCTGCCTCATTACTCGGCGCCCACCGGCACGCCCCCCGCCACGGCGCACCTCCCCCCGTAGCCGATCGTGCCCCACCCCTCCGCGACGTCGTCGCTCGGCCGTGCCGCGCCCCACAGCTCCACACCCCAGCCGCCGCTGGCCGCGGCCCCCGCCGTCACGCCGCCCGGGCCCCTGTCCCGCGCCCCCCCGCCGCCCACCCCCCTCCGCCCCCCGTCGCCGCTATCCTCCCCCCCCCCCCGCCCCAGCATCTCGCCAACTTCTTCTTCCCCCCCTCACCCTCCGCTCCCCGCACCTCGACTCCCCCCAACCGCCCCCCCCGCCCGTAGCTCGCCTACCCCTTCCTCCCCCCGCTCCTGCCCCCGTCCCCGCTCATCCCGCTCCCGCGCGTCTTCGCCACTGCTCTCTCTCGCCACTCCCTCCTCCCCCGTCACCCTCCGCCCTCCAGCCCCCTCCGTCCTCTCTCCACTCTCTCGCTCTCCTTCCCTCCGTTCTGTCCCCCTCGCTT
>NZ_LXKA01000078.1 GCF_001645125.1 Paraburkholderia ginsengiterrae
GCGGTCGCGATTGCGCGCCGTGACGAGTGTCTTCGGCCCGGATACCTTGAACTCCATCACAATCGCAAGGCCGCCACGCTACTGGCCCGCGCCGCCGCTATCCCAACCGAGCCCATACTCCTCAATGCGGCTTGGCACCCCTTCTTCATTGATTTCCACCAGCGTATTGCGCCGAAACGCCATCTTCGCACCCTACTCATCCGACCCGTCGCCCGCCTACCAGCCGCCTCCCCCACCCCCTCCCGGCCCCACCCACGCCATGCTCACTCCTCCCGCCGCCCCCCCTCCACCCGCCCCCTCCGCTTCCTCTCCCCCCCACTCCCCCGCCGCCCTCCTACACCTCCCCCTCCGCACCCCTCCTCGTCCCCCTCTACACCCTCCACCCCCCCCCGCTTTCCTCCCGCCTCCCCCTCGCTCCCCCCCCTCCTCGTCCTCCGCCCCACCACCCCCGACGTCCACCCCTGCTCCTCGCCGCCGCTCCAACCCCCGCCAACCTAACGCACCCCCGTTCTCAGCTCCTCCACCCCCCACAC
>NZ_LXKA01000079.1 GCF_001645125.1 Paraburkholderia ginsengiterrae
CCGATGAACACCTCGTCGCTACTGGAGCGCACAATCCCGCACCCCCCCCCCCCCCCCCCGTCTTCCCCCCCCTGCTAGCAGTCTCCCCCGGCCCATCCCCCGCACCACTTCATCACCCCGCCGCTCACTCCTCGTCCCGCGCCTCGTCCCTCTTCCTGCGGCCCCCCACATCGCCACCCACCACCAGCACTTCCCGTCAGCCGTCTCCCCCCGTCCACATCGCCCACCCACCCTCACCCCGCACGAACCCTGCGCCTCGCCCCCCGCCCCCCAACCTCCCTCAGCCCATTCCCCCCGCCAACCCCCGCCGAACCCCCCCCCCCACCGCTCCGCCCCCCGCCCTCACCGCACCCCCCTCCCCCTGTGCCCCCCCGAGCCTCCCCTCACCCCCCTCCCTGCCCCCCCCCACCCTCGTCTACTCCTGTCCCTTCCTCGTGCTGCTCTTGTTCTCGCCTGACTTCCTTCGCTTTTCCCTCTTCCGCTTTCATTTCTCCTTGACCCTTTTTCGCCTCTTCGCCTACTTTTCTCCTACT
>NZ_LXKA01000080.1 GCF_001645125.1 Paraburkholderia ginsengiterrae
GGACAGGCAAAGGAAAAAACAAGTGAGGCCGAGGACACGGGTAGTGTGGGAGAATGAAAAGAGGCAAAAGGCGGAACGAAGGGAGCGCGGACGAAGAGGCGGCTGGGAGATATGGTGAGAAACTAGAGACCAGGACGAGAGTCGAACCGACGGCTGAGTGATAAGTGTTCTCATGCCGAGGGGGGGACAGAAGAAAAGGTGACCGAGGAAGAAGGGAGGAGTCGTACGCGTGAGTGTGGAAAGCGGGAAAAGTGCCCGGGAGGTAGGAAAGAGAGGGGGGGGGGGGGTGAGAGGCAGATGTGGAGAGGGGTCGGGTGGGGGGGATGGGAAGAGCGCTCCAGAGGAATGAGAGGGCGACGGGCGTGGACGCGGAGCGCGAGGCAGCGGCGGGGGTGAGGGGGGTGGCGGATAAGCGCAGGGGGAGGAGGGAGAAGGGGAAGGTGGTGGGGGACGCGCACAGGGGCGCGGAGAGGGGTGGGGGGGTGCGCAACTGCGAGGGGCGGGGGGAGAGCACCTGCAGGGTGTACGAGCC
>NZ_LXKA01000081.1 GCF_001645125.1 Paraburkholderia ginsengiterrae
TCGCTGCTGCGCCATCCGGGGCGCGAGCAGGCGGCGCAGTTGACGCGCATCGTGCGAGGGCGGGAGGGTGTGGGCCGCGAGCGGACGGCCGGTGAGTGTCGGGCGGGCGGCGGGGGGTGGCGCGGCGTGCGGTTGCTGGTCGGGTGTGGGGTGCGGGGCCCCGGCCGTGGCCGGTTTGCGCGGCTTGCGGGCGAGGGCGGCTGCGACGGCCGGGTCCGGCAGCCCGACCGTGGCGGCCTTCGCAGCCTTCGTGGCTGTCGCAGCCTTGTCGGGTATGACGGGGGTGGAGGCGTTGGAGGACTTGGCGGCGTTGGGCGCGTGGAGGGTCTAGCGGGAGCGTTTGGGGGGCGCCGGCTGAGCGGGGGTTAAGGCAGGGACGGCGGGAGCCGGGGCGGCGTAAGGCGCGTCAGCGTTGGGGGATGCAGGGGTGCGGCGGTCAGGGGGCGAAGATCCGGAAGACGTCACGATGGGTTTCCTCAGGGAAGGCAGGGTCTGTTGATTGATGAACTGCTACTGCGGAACTGCACTATG
>NZ_LXKA01000082.1 GCF_001645125.1 Paraburkholderia ginsengiterrae
GCGCATGACCGCACACCCCCACCCCCCCCCCCCCTTATCCCTGATCCAGCCCCCCCATTTACCTGTCCTCGCTCCCCCCCCCGCAGCATCCAGCGCCGCTCTCGCCCCGTGCGCTTTTAATCCCGCCTCCGCACCGTCTCCCACCAGTTTCGCATTCCCCCTCACCGCCCCCCATAAGCACCCTCCCCCCCCGTTTACCGTCCCCCCCGACCCCCCCTTCCTCCCTATCCCCTCCGGTCTCGCCCTCCAACTGCCCCTCATTCCCCACCCCCGTCTCTTCCCGCCCACTCCTCCCTCACCCCTCCCCTTCGCTCCCGTCATCCTCCCCCTCCTCTCCCTCCCTCTTCTTCCCCTCCTTCCCCCCTTCTTTCTTTCCCCTCCTCCCTTTTTTCCCTCCTCTTCCTTTTTCCACTTCTTTTTCCTCTATTTTTTCCTTTTCTCTTCTTCCTTTCCCTTCTTCCTTCTCTCTCCTCTCACCTCCCCTCTCCTTCTTTTCTTCTTCCTCCTCTCCTCTCCTTTTTCTCTTCCTT
>NZ_LXKA01000083.1 GCF_001645125.1 Paraburkholderia ginsengiterrae
TTATGACATCGGAGAGCAGGGACGGAGGTGGAGGAAAAGAGAGGAGAGGGAGCTCAGAGCCAGCACCGAGTGGGGGAAGGTGAAGAGGGGCGGAGAAGGCTACGGTGGTAGGGGGGGCAAGGGGAGGGGTGAAGTGGTGGGGTGCGAGGAAGTGGGAGTCGGAGACGTTCGCGGATAGGGGCCGGACGGGGAGGGGACGGTGGACGAGACGCAGGGCAGCGGGGGAGGGGGCGGGGGGGCGGGGTCGGGGTGGGCGGGGCGGGGGAGGAGTGTGGGAGGAAGGGCGGGGGGCGCGGGGTGGGGGGTGGGGAGTAGGCGGCGGCAGAACTAGGCGTGAGTGTGGCGTGGGGGGGCGGGGGGGGCGAGGGTAGGGGGGGGGGGGCGCTGGGTGGGGGGGACCGAAGGGTAGGGGGAGGTGGCGGGGAGGGGGGGGGGGGGGGGGGCAGGGGGTGCGGACGGGGTGCTGGCAGGCGGGGCGGTGGGCAGGGGAGGAGGGTTGGCCGGGTGGAACGGCGTGGGTGCGGGGCGG
>NZ_LXKA01000084.1 GCF_001645125.1 Paraburkholderia ginsengiterrae
CAACTCTCTCCGCCCTCCAACACCCCGCCCCTCACGCATACCGCAACTATCCCGGCTCTCACTCCTGCCGCCACTCCTTAGCACCCCATTTCGCCCCGAATTCGCCGTGCGAGCACATACCCCTGCCCCCTCACCTTTCCCTTCCCCCCCACCACCCTCTCCACCCGCACCCGCCCTCCCCTTCTCCTCTCCCCCGCACCCCCCCCCCCCCCCCCACCCCACCTACCCACGCCCGCTCCCCCTCCCCGTCCCACCACTCACCCCCCGCACCCCCGTCCCCCCTTCCACCCCCCCCCCCCTGCTCACCGACTCCGCTCCCTCCACAATCACCCGCCCCCCCCTCGGCCCCACGCACCGCCCTCTCTCTACCCGCTCCCCCTCTCCCACCCTCCCTCCCGCCACGTGCCTCTGCCCGCCTCTTCCGCTCCCGCCATCCTCCCACCCCTCTCGGCTCCGTCTGCCGCGCTTCTTCCCCTCCACCCCCTCGCCCAGTGCCAGCTCTTTGTCATCCCCCTTCCCTCCCGTCAC
>NZ_LXKA01000085.1 GCF_001645125.1 Paraburkholderia ginsengiterrae
ACGGGGCGGGAGACGGCAGGAGCGAGCGGAGAGCCAGGACCGAACTGGAGTGTGGGAGAATATAGTGCACGATGATCGGTACAACAGGGAACCAATGGGGGGTCGCAGACGGCAAAGCGTGATCGTGGGTGGTCTCGGAGACGACAACGGGCAGGACATGAAGGTGGTAAACGCACGGCAGCGGGGCGCGCGGTAAGATGGCGGGGTCGTCGCGAGCGGCACCGCGAACCGGCAAGCAGAGGCGGACGCATGGAGCGTGCGCGAGGGAGGCAAGGGAGCAGGCGGGCAGCGGGAGGCGGGGGGGGGGGCGGCGGAGCACGGCGAGGCCTGCGGCCGCCGCGGCGAGCGGGAAAGCGAGGCTGGGGCGAACGCGCTGCGACGCACGGGTGACGAGAGCGACCTTGGTGGCCAGGATGGCCACGAGGGCGCGGGAGGGGGCGGGGGGCGGATGCGGCTGCGCTGGACCGGCCAGCAAGTCGGGATAGGACGGCGGCTGCTTGCCGTCAAGATCGGCAATGCCGTAAGCC
>NZ_LXKA01000086.1 GCF_001645125.1 Paraburkholderia ginsengiterrae
CCCCCTCCCCGTGTGCCGCCCCCTCCTCCCCCCCCCCCCCCCCCCCCTCCCTTCCGCCCCCCCCCCCTCCCTCCGCGCCGCCCGCCCCACCCCGCCCGCTCCCCCCCTCCCCTCCCTCCTCCACCCGCCCCCGCTCCCCCACGCTCCCCTTCACTTCACCCCCGCCCCCCGCCCCCCCCCCATCCCCCCGGCCCCCTCTCCCCCCCCGCCCGCCGCCGCCACTGCCGCCCCGCTGCCCCCCCATCCCTCTCACACCACCTGCACCCCCCCCCCCCCCGCACCCGCTCCCCGGCGCACCTCCCGCTCCCCGCCGGCTGGCCCCCCTCCCCGCCTCGCCCACCTCCTCCCCCCGGTCGCCAGGCGCACCTCGCCCCCCGGCGCCACCGCGGCCACGTCCGCTCCGCCCCACGTGCCTGCCCACACGCCCCGCCCCCCCTTCGCGCCGCGCTCCACCCGTCCCCCCCGCCCCGCCCACCTCCCCGCTCTCTCTGTCTATACCGCCTCCGCCGCTACACGCCTCCTCTGC
>NZ_LXKA01000098.1 GCF_001645125.1 Paraburkholderia ginsengiterrae
CCATGGCACACCCCTTGCGTCATAATCCCCCACGACGCCACCGCGTCCCAACAACATTCCACCCGCTCGCCACCACCGCTCACACAACATGACCCGCTCACCCCTTCGCCCCGCGCGTCGCGCCTGGCTCGCCGCCCTGTTGCTCTCTCCCGTCTTCGCCATCAACGCCCCCGCCGCACACGCCGATACGCTCGACAACATCGCCAAGGCTGGCGTGCTGAAAGTCGCCGTGCCGGAAGACTATCCGCCGTTCGGCTCGGTCGGCCCGGATATGAAGCCGCAAGGCTACGACATCGATACCGCCGCGCTCCTCGCGAAGTCGATGAACGTGAAGCTCGAACTCGTGCCGGTCAACAGCGCGAACCGCATTCCCTATCTGCAAACGGGCAAGGTCGATCTGGTCATCTCGTCGCTCGGCAAGACGCCGGACCGTGAGAAGGTGATCGATTTCTCGACCGCGTATGCGCCGTACTACCAGGGCGTGTTCGGTCCCGCCGACATCAAGGTCGGCGCCCCCGCCGATCTGACCGGCAAGACGGTCGGCGCAACCCGTGGCGCGCTCGAAGAAATCGCCCTCACGCAAATGGCGCCGAACGCCACCATCAAGCGCTTCGAAGACAACAACGCAACCATCGCCGCATTCCTCTCGGGCCAGGTCCAGTTGATCGCCGCCGGCAACATCGTCGCGGCCGCGATCCTCGCGAAGAATCCGCCGCGCCGCCCGGAACCGAAGTTCGTCATCAAGAACTCACCGTGCTTCGTCGGCATGAACAAGAACGAACCGCGCCTGCAACAGAAAGTGGACGCGGCCATCGCTCAAGCCCGTCAGGACGGCACTCTCAACACGATGTCGAAGAAGTGGTTCGGCGCACCATTGCCGGCTGATCTGTAAGCGCGTCGTTAGCCGAACTTGATACCGTGGCTGGCTTATCCGGCGTCGCACCCGTCATGGACAAAGCCCGTGCCTCGCACGCGATCGCAGCCATGACGCGCGGCGCCTTCCATAGTTGCGGGCGGTTCGACCCGGAACCGCTGCAACGATTGTCAAAACCCAAAGCACCCATTCGACGAAGCTGACTCGATGAAGCTAACACCCCGCGAGAAGGACAAGCTGCTGATCTTCACCGCTGCGCTGCTTGCCGAACGGCGCCGCGCGCGCGGCCTCAAACTGAACTATCCGGAAGCGGTCGCCTTCATCAGCGCCGCGCTGATGGAAGCGGCCCGCGACGGCAAGACCGTCGCCGAGGTCATGCACTACGGCACCACGCTGCTCACGCGCGACGATGTGATGGAAGGCGTACCGGAGATGATCCCCGACATCCAGGTCGAAGCCACGTTCCCCGACGGCACCAAGCTCGTCACCGTTCATCACCCGATTCCCTGATCAAGCAAGGCAGGCGCACATGATTCCCGGCGAACTCCTCACCGACGACGGCGAACACGAACTCAACGCGGGCCGCGCCACCGTCACGGTGGTCGTGTCGAATACCGGCGACCGGCCGGTGCAGATCGGTTCGCACTATCACTTCTATGAGGTGAACGAAGCACTCGCCTTCGACCGCGAAGCTGCGCGCGGCTTCCGGCTGAACATCGCGGCGGGCACCGCCGTGCGTTTCGAGCCGGGCCAGGAGCGCACCGTCGAACTGGTCGAACTGGCGGGCGAGCGCGTCGTCTACGGCTTCAACGGCAAGGTGATGGGCAAGCTGTGAGGCGCCGCGCGCGTCCGCCTGCTCCAACCGCCCTGCCCATTTCCGGACCCACAACATGACCTTACGCATTGGCCGCCGCGCATACGCGGAAATGTTCGGCCCCACCACCGGCGACCGCGTGCGCCTCGCCGATACCGAGTTGCTGATCGAAGTCGAACGCGACTTCACCACCTACGGTGAAGAAGTGAAATTCGGCGGCGGCAAAGTGATCCGCGACGGCATGGGCCAGTCGCAGCGCGTGCATGCCGACGTGGTCGACACGGTCGTCACGAACGCGGTGATTCTCGATCACTGGGGCATCGTCAAGGCCGACATCGGCATCAAGAACGGCCGCATTGCCGCAATCGGCAAAGCGGGCAACCCCGATATCCAACCGAACGTGACGATTGCGATCGGCGCCTCCACCGAAGTGATCGCGGGCGAAGGCCTGATCGTGACAGCGGGCGGCATCGATACGCACATTCACTTCATCAGCCCGCAGCAGATCGAGGAAGCGCTCGCGAGCGGCGTGACCACGATGCTCGGCGGCGGCACCGGCCCCGCCACGGGCACGAACGCGACCACCTGCACGCCGGGCCCGTGGCATCTCGAACGCATGCTGCAAGCGGCCGACGGCTATCCGATGAATCTGGGCTTTCTCGGCAAGGGTAATGTGAGCCAGCCTGAACCGGCGCTGGAGCAGATCGCCGCCGGTGCGATCGGCCTGAAACTGCATGAAGACTGGGGCACGACGCCGGCCGCGATCGACAACTGCCTCTCGGTCGCCGACGACACCGACACGCAGGTCGCGATTCACACCGACACGCTAAACGAAGCGGGTTTTGTCGAAGCGACGGTGGCCGCGTTCAAGGGCCGCACGATACACACGTATCACACGGAAGGCGCGGGCGGCGGCCACGCACCGGACATCATCAAGGTATGCGGCGAAGCCAACGTGCTGCCCTCGTCGACCAATCCGACGCGCCCGTACACCGTCAACACGCTCGAAGAGCATCTCGACATGCTGATGGTGTGCCACCACCTTGACCCATCGATCGCTGAAGACATCGCGTTTGCCGAATCGCGCATTCGCCGCGAAACGATCGCGGCCGAAGACATCCTGCACGATCTCGGCGCACTGTCGATGCTGTCGTCGGATTCGCAGGCCATGGGCCGGGTGGGTGAAGTCATCATCCGCACGTGGCAGACCGCGCACAAGATGAAGGTGCAACGCGGCGCGCTGCCCGAAGACACCGCGCGCCACGACAACTTCCGCGCGAAGCGCTACGTCGCCAAGTACACGATCAACCCGGCGATCACGCACGGCATCGCGCATGAAGTCGGTTCGATCGAGCCGGGCAAGTGGGCCGATCTGGTGTTCTGGGAGCCGGCGTTCTTCGGCATCAAGCCGTCGCTGATCCTGAAAGGCGGCATGATCGCGATGGCGCAGATGGGCGACCCCAATGCGTCGATTCCCACGCCGCAACCGGTGCACTATCGCGAGATGTTCGCGACACGCGGCGGCGCACTCGGGCGCACGTCGCTGACCTTCGTCTCGCAGATGGCCGCCGATGCGGGCGTCGCCGAACGTTATGGCCTGAACAAGCGTATCGTTGCGGTCAGGAACTGCCGCAACATCACGAAGGCAGACATGATCCACAACGCGTGGCGTCCGGCGATCAGCGTCGATCCGGAAACCTATCAGGTGATCGCGGACGGCCAGTTGCTGACCTGCGAACCGGCCACCGTGCTGCCGATGGCGCAACGCTATTTTCTGTTCTGAACCATGCGCACCCTCGACAAACTGATTGCCCCGCATCTGAAACTCGCACCCGTGCTGGTGAAGCGCGCGCCGACCTTGACGCTCGCGTTCGACGAGCGTCGCAAGAGCCGGCTCGCGGCCACGCTCGATAGCGGCGAAGAAGTCGCGCTGCTGTTGCCGCGCGGCACGGTGCTGCGCGACGGCGATGTGCTGGTGGCCGACGACGGCGGCCTAGTGCGCGTCGTCGCCGCGCCGGAGGCGGTGCTCTACGTGCGTGCGAAAGACGCGTTGACGCTCACGCGCGCCGCCTATCATCTCGGCAATCGTCACACGCCGGTGGAAGTCGGCGCGGACTATCTGAAGCTCGAATACGATCCGGTGCTGGCCGATATGCTCAAGCGCATCGGCGCGACAGTCGACCAGGTGTCGATGCCGTTCCAGCCGGAATCCGGCGCGTATGGCGGCGGGCATAAGCATGGTCACGACGAGACGTTCGCCGAAGACTATGCACTCGCGCAGCAGGTGTACGGCGAGCATCATGGGCACGTGCATTCGCACTCGCATGACCACGAGCATGGGCATGGCCACGCGGAACACGGCCATTCGCATGGCCACGGCCACAGCCACGGCGAAGGCCATGCCCACGATCACGATCACGGCGATCACGTCCACGACGAATCGTGCGGCCACGGCCATCACCCTCATCATGCGCATCGCTGAACTCACGGCACTGCTGCATCTTGCGTCGCCGGCGCTGCCGATTGGCGCGTTCAGCTACTCGCAGGGCCTCGAAGCGGCGATCGAAGCGCAGTTGATCACCAACGCCGATTCCGCCCGCGCCTGGATCGCGAGCGGCCTGACCGACGTGCTCGCGCACGGCGAGCTGCCGTTCCTCGCGCATCAGATGGAACGCTGGCGCGCGCATGACGTCGCGGGCCTCGCCGAAGCCAACAGCGAATTCCTGGCGAGCCGTGAATCGGCGGAATTGCGCCGCGAAACTGAGCAGATGGGCTGGTCGTTGCGCCAGTTGTGCGTATCGCTCGAATGGGGCGATGCCCACCGGCGCGCGACGCTTGCCTCGATCACGCCGCTCGCTCAACCCACCGCTTTCGCCTTCGCCGCCTATGCGCACGACGCCGCTGCCGACGCCGCCCTCGCCGCCTACGCCTTTAGCTGGGTCGAGAACCAGGCCGCCGCCGCATTGAAGGCCGTGCCGTTGGGGCAACTCGCCGGGCAACGCATTATCGTCGCACTGCGTGAGCCAATCGATGCCGCCGTCACGCGGGCTTTGGCCACGTCGCTCGAAAACATCAACACCTTCGCGCCGCAACTCGGCATTCTGTCGGCGCGTCACGAGTCGCAGTATTCGCGGCTCTTCCGCTCATAAACGGCTCATCATCGGCTCCTAATCGGCTCAACCGCCGGCTCTTAAAACGATCCATCATGAACGCACCTCATCATTCCGCCCATTCGTCCGTGCGCACGAAAAAACTGCCGCCGCTGCGGGTGGGCGTCGGCGGCCCGGTCGGCTCGGGCAAGACCACGCTGCTCGAAATGCTCTGCAAGGCGATGCGCGAACAGTACGACCTCGTCGCGATCACCAACGACATCTACACGAAAGAGGATCAGCGTCTGCTGACGGTGGCGGGCGCCTTGCCGGCCGAACGGATCATGGGGGTCGAGACGGGCGGCTGCCCGCATACGGCGATTCGTGAAGACGCCTCGATCAATCTCGAAGCCGTCGACCGCATGCTGACGCGTTTTCCCAATGCGGATATCGTATTCATCGAATCGGGGGGCGATAACCTCGCGGCGACGTTCAGCCCCGAACTGTCGGACCTGACGATCTACGTGATCGACGTGGCGGGCGGCGAGAAGATTCCGCGCAAGGGCGGACCGGGCATCACGAAGTCCGATCTGCTGGTCATCAACAAGACGGACCTCGCGCCGATGGTCGGCGCGAATCTCGACGTGATGGCTTCGGACGCAAAGAAGATGCGCGGCGAGCGGCCCTTCGTGATGTGCAATCTGAAGGCGCTCGACGGCTTGGATGTGGTGGTGAAGTTTATCGAGAAGAAGGGGTTGCTGAAGGTTTGACGCTTCACTCGCCCGGATGGCATTCAAGCAGGAATGCCATCATTTCGGACCCGTCCTTCGACAGATAGAAGCGCACCATCTTTTCGTTGAAGTCGGCCGCGCGTTGCGCGGGGACACTGATCGCATCAATACCGTTGGCCATCAGCACGCCGTTCATCATGAAACGGGACGTGCGCTTGTTGCCATCGAAGAAAAACTGCTGCAGGGCACCGAAGAGAAAAAAAGCACAACCGCGTTCGAACGCACTGGAGACCTGATCAGTCAGCGCGCGGGTGCCTGCGGCAAAAACCCGGCTGAGTTCAGGCGCGCCCGGCAACGTTGGCAATGGCGTATATCGACCTGCCTCACCCAACGCGACATCAGGCGTATATCGCGTTTCCTCGCCTTCCCCTTGAAACACACCCCATTCAAGGGCTTCGTTACGTGCAACAAGGCGGTGCAGATCGCAAAACGTGGCCTTATCGAGCGCAAATTGCCCTTTTTGCACGATTGCCAGCAAATACTTCGAACTCTCGGCAAGGTTCAGAATCTGCTCCTGGTCGGAAATTTTCCGGCCGCCCACGGTGATACCGTCCAGCAGCGTCTTGACCTCGGGAAACGTAAACGGATTCCCCTCGAGCACACTCGCATCCCACACGAACTCCGGCAACATTCGATGAAAACGGAAGCACACTCGTTTGATCGAGTGGGTCGGGATGTCTTGTGGAATCGCAGCGCGATCCCATTGAAAGCCGAGGTCGGTAAAAAGCGTCATCGCAGGCGGTGAGAGATCGGTTTAAATCACAGGGCCGGAAACGAACAAGCCCAATCTTCGCAGAATATATTATTCATCGGCGAGCAACGCACCACGTTAACGGAGCCCACTCACTCCAATTCCGGCAACAACGCCATCAACACATCGACAGTCCGCGCCGTCGCGCCGCGATGGCGCGCGGCGAATGCCGAAGCCGCGCCGCCCATGGCCAGCCTTCTGGCCTTGTCGCCGAACAACTCGCGCAATGCGCGGGCCAGATCGGCCGGGTCCTGCACCTGCACCGCGGCGCCCGCCGCCACGGCATCGGTGGTGGCCTGCGTGAAGTTGAACACGTGCGGTCCGATCAGCACCGGCACGCCGACCGCGCATGCCTCGATCAGATTCTGCCCGCCGAGCGGCAGCAAACTGCCGCCGATGAACGCCAGATCCGAAGCGGCATAGTAAGCGCCCAATTCGCCCATCGAATCGCCCAGTAGCACGTTCACGCCGGCAGGCATTGCCGGCACAGCGCCACCGGCCACAGCCGCCGACGCCACCTTCGCATCCGGCGCCCACGTCGAACGGCGCTCGAGGCTCAATCCGGCCTTCTCGACCAGCGCGGCGACTTCGTTAAAGCGTTGCGGATGACGCGGCACCAGAATCAGCAGCGCCCCCTCAACACCGAGCGCGGCGAACGCCTGCAGCACCAGTTCCTCTTCACCCTCGCGCGTACTCGCCGCGACCCACACGGCGCGCGTGCCGATGGCCGCGCGCCATGCATGGCCACGCGCCGCCAGTTCGGGCGGCGTGTTCATGTCGAATTTCAGATTGCCGAGCACCGCCACGTTGCGCGCGCCGAGTGCGGTCAGCCGTTCGGCATCTGCCGGACTCTGCGCCAGCACGCGCGCAAAACCGCCGAACACGTCTTTCGTCGCACTCCCGAACTTCGCCGCGCGCTTATACGAGCGCGCCGACATGCGCGCGTTGGTCAGCACGAGCGGCACGTCAGCGCGACGGCATTCGTCGATCAGCGTCGGCCACACTTCGGTTTCCATGACCAGACCAAGCGACGGCCGCCATGCCCGCAAAAACCGCCGCACCGCATGCGGCATGTCGTAGGGCAAATAGCTGCGCATGACACGGTCGCCGAAAATCTGCTCGCCGGTGGCACGGCCGCTCGGCGTCATGTGGGTGAGCAGAATACGGGCGTCGGGACGCGCTTTCATCAGCGCGTCGATCAGCGGTTGCGCGGCGCGCGTCTCACCCACGGACACCGCATGCACCCAGATCAGCGGCGCGTTGTCTTCCGGCAGACGGCCATGCGAGTAACCGAAACGCTCGCCGATATGCTCGCGATAACCGCGCTCCTTGCGCGAACGGATCAACAGGCGCAACACCGCCAGCGGCGCGACGATCCACCACAACGCGTTATAAATCGCCCTCAGCATCGGCGCTCCGCGTGCGTGAACGTGCGCAGAAGCGGCGCGTTTAACCGGGTCGGCCAAAGAAACGCGGCGCTCAAACCAGCGCCCTGCCCTTCAGGCGCTCGAGAATACCGAGCGGCGCACATTCGGGCTGCGCCATCGCCTTGACCGGCAGGAAAAAGGTCTGCTCCAGCATGAACTGGCCAGACATCACCGCGTGCGATGTCTGATCCGAGAAACACACCCATACGCTGCCGGGCGGAAACGGCATGGTCTCCTGCGGGCTCGATTTCTGATAGTCGAGATCGGCCTTCATGCCGTCATGCAGATGCAGCATCAGATGGTCGTACTCGCTGCGCTGCGACTTGGTCACATGCAGCAGGTTCAGCAGCCACGCCGAGCCCGGCATTTGCGGCTTGATGCGCGGCAGGAAGCGTTTGGCCATGTCCTCGAACGGCTCGCCGACGCGCCACACGCGCGGCGTGCCATGCGGATTGACGTTGGTGAACACGCGCAGAATGCGCTCGCCGTAATTCGGCCGCGACGGGAAAGCGTCCACATGCAGGCGGCTATCGTCTTTGCGCCACGACGTGTCGCGCGTTTCCACCTGATGCAGCCGCAGGCTGGTCGGCGCCACGCGCAGCCGGCCGTTGTATTCGGGAAAGAGCCCGTCGACCAGCGTGCGCGAATTGGATTGATAACGCGCGATCAGCGCGCGCACCGCGGATTGCGTGACGGCGTCGCCGGCAACGCCATGCAAGGCCCCGCCATTGGGTTCGAGGCTGATGTTCTTGCGGCTCGGGTCGGCGAGCGCGGGGTCGAGCAGCGCCTGTTCGCCGCCTTCGATCGCGAAGCGCAGGTTCGGGAAATACAGCACCTTGCCGCGTTCGACGCCGGCGAGCAGCGTCTCGCGCGGCACGGACAGGTTGCGTCCGTGCCAGTCGGCGTTCGCTACTTCGATGATCTGGGTTTCGTTCATGGTCGCCCTTGAAAACGGATGGAGCGCAAGGCGAAGCGCCCCGGACGGGTTATAGCAGGCCGAAGCCCGCCAGTGCCGACTTCACCTGTTGCAGCGTGGGCGGCTGTCCGGCCGTGCCGAGATTGACGACGTTCGGCGACCAGTAGCCGCCGGTGCGCCACGCAGTGGCGAAATTGTACAACTCGACTGTAGGACGCTTCAGCGCCGCCGCGATGTGGACCAGACCTGTGTCAACCCCGACCGTCGCGGCCGCGCCGTCGATCAGGCCAACCACGGCGGGCAGCGAGAGTTTGGGCGGCACGATGGCGGCCGCGCCGAATTCCCGCGCGAGCCGCTCGCTGGTGGCGCGCTCTTCCTCGCTGCCCCACGGCAGCACGATGGAGGCGCCGCGCCGCACCAGCGACTGCCCCAGTTCTATCCACGCGGTATCCGGCCACTGCTTGTCGGCGCGCGAGGTCGCATGCACGAACACCACGTAAGGCACCGGCAAATTCAGATTCGCCTCCGACAAAGCCAGCGCGGCACGCCCAGTGTCGATGCCGAAGTCGATGTCGTCGGTAGGTTGCGGCTGCGGGTCGTTCAGCGCCGCGGCCACCAGTTGCCGCGTGCGTTCGACCACATGGGTGCGCGGCTCGATCGGCACGCGCTTGCCGTAGAAGAAACGCACCGGCCATTCGAAGCCGGCGCCGTCGGTGCGGTTGGCGAGGCCGACGAGCGGCCCGCGCGCCATGCTCGCGACCCACGCGGTCTTGATGAGCCCCTGGCAGTCGATCACGAGATCGTAGTGCTCGGCGGCGAGCGCCCGGCGAAACGCGCTGATCTCCCGCCAGTTGTCGAGCGACAGAATGCGCTTGCGCCAGCGTCGCAGCGACACGGGAATCGCCCGGCCCACGCCGCTCACGAGTTGCACGAGCCCGACGAAGCTCTCTTCGACGAGCCAGTCGATCTGCGCGTCGGGATGGCGGCGGCGGATGTCGGCGATCACCGGCATGTTGTGAACGACGTCGCCCAATGACGACACCCTCACGATTAGTATCTTTTTCACGCTCAAGTGGGGAAAACCGGCTATCCGGCCCGAAAAACCAGTGAAAGGACGGCAATTTTAGCGCGTCGCATGTCAATCCCACGAAAAAACGCGGCGCGGTAAGTAAAACCCGCGCCGCGTCGGACGGCTGGTGCGGCTCGAAACGAACCGCGCCGCCGCTTCAGCCTTCAGAACGGCAGCTTCGCGTCGGCCTTCTCCGCGAGGATCACGCGGCGGAAGTCTTCCTGGATGCGCTTGAGCGCCGCATCGTTATCGGCTTCGAAACGCATCACCACCACCGGCGTGGTGTTCGACGATCGTGCCAGACCAAAGCCGTCCGGATACTCGACGCGCAGGCCGTCGATCTTCACGACGTCGTCCGCGCCGGTGAACTGCGCATTCTTCTGCAGACGCGCGATCAGTTCGAAGTTTTCGCCTTCTTCAAGCTTCAGTTGCAGCTCCGGCGTGGAGTTCGAATTCGGCAGCGAGTTCAGCAGCTTGCTCGGGTCCGCCACGCGCGTGAGAATTTCCAAGAGACGCGCGCCGGTGTACAGGCCGTCGTCGAAACCGTACCAGCGGTCCTTGAAGAACACGTGGCCGCTCATTTCGCCCGCGAGCGGCGCGCCGGTTTCACGCAGCTTTGCCTTGACGAGCGAGTGGCCGGTCTTCCACATGAGCGGCTCGCCGCCTTTGTCCTTGACCCACTTGGCGAGGTTGCGGGTGCACTTCACGTCGTAAATGATCTGTGCGCCCTTGTTGCGCGACAGGACTTCTTCGGCGAACAGCATGAGCTGACGGTCCGGATAGATGATCTGGCCGTCTTTGGTGACTACGCCCAGACGATCGCCGTCGCCGTCGAACGCGAAACCGATTTCAGCATCCGTCGCCTTCAGCGCGCGGATCACGTCCTGCAGGTTTTCCGGGTGAGCCGGGTCCGGGTGATGATTCGGGAAGTTGCCGTCGATCTCGGTGAACAGTTCCACCAGTTCGCAGCCGAGCTTCTTGAAGAGCTTGGGTGCGAGACCGCCGGCCACGCCGTTGCCGGTGTCGACCACGATCTTGATGGGACGCGCGAGCTTGACGTCGCTCGCGATGCGATCCAGATACGCGTCCGCAATGTCGTATTCAGCGTACGTGCCGCTGCCTTCAGAGAAGTTCTCGTCGACGATGCGCTGATGCAGCGCGAGAATCTGTTCGCCGTAAATGGCCGCGCCGCGCAGAACCATCTTGAAGCCGTTGTAATCAGGCGGATTGTGACTGCCCGTCACCACGATGCACGAATCGACACGGCGCTCGCCGCTGCCGAGCTGCAACGGCACGCTGGCCGCGAAGTAGCCGACCGGCGTGGGCACCATGCCCACATTGACCACGTCGACGCCGGCTGCGCGCAGGCCGTCCGACAGAGCCTGGATCAGTTCGGGACCCGACAGGCGGCCGTCACGCGCGACCACCACCGCGTCGCCGCCTTGCGCGCGCACTTCGGTGCCGAACGCGCGGCCGATCGAACGCGCTGCGTCGGCGTCGAGCGTCTTGCCGATCACACCGCGAATGTCATACGCCTTGAAAATAGATTTGGAGATCATATTGGCTCACTTGCGTGCAATAGAAAATTTTGACCGGCGCACCGATGGTGAATCGGTAAAACATGGCGGTGAATCACTGCGATGCGCCCTTGCCGGAAGCGATCCGGTTCCAACTTATAATTGCGCTTTTCGGACCAGACTTATAACACCATTCTAATGCTTAGACGCCCTCCAATTGTAAAGTTGCCGCGCCGCTCGGCCGGGTGGGCAAATGCACACATGGCGTCTTTTTCGCGCCTCACGCGGTGCGCGTGGGCGGTGCAAACAGGCCGGCAAACGGACCCGCAAGCGGCCATCGGATGCTGACGCTCAAACGCTTCGCCAATCCAGATGTCACGCGCGCCTTCACGAATATCGTCTGGCTCGGGCTGGAGCGGCTCACGCAGATCGGCGTGGCAATCGTGATCAGCGGCATGCTGGCGCGCTACTTCGGGCCGGACACTTTCGGCAAATGGCAATACGCCAACACGCTGCTGCTGGTGCTCTCCCCCATTACCTGGGTATGCGGCGCGGAAATTCTGGTGCCCACCATCGTCAACCGGCCGCCCGCGCAGCTCGGCACGGTGCTCGGCAGCGCGTTCGCGCTGCGCATCTCCGTGTCGGTCGCAGCCTTGCTGCTCACGTGGCTCGGCATCGCACTGCACTTCTTCGAGCCGCTGGTGGGCGCAATGCTCGCCGGTCTCGCCGTGACCATGCTGTTTCGCGAGCCGTTCGTCGGCGTAATCAATGCATGGCTGCAGAGCATGACCTACAGCAAGCCGCAGTTGCTCACCAGCATGAGCACCGCGGTGCTGAAGGCCGCCCTCGTCTATCTGCTGGTGCGCGCGGCGGCCGCGCCCGCGCGCTTCGGCTGGTTGTGGGCGCTCGAATCCGCCGCGATTGGCGCCGTCCTCCTGATTTACTACATCCGCCGGCATGGCGGCCGGCTTGGCTGGCACGTCGACCGTTCGCTCTTCAAGCACTTCGCAAGCGCGGGCACGGTGTTCTGGCTGGGACTGATCTGTATGTATCTGTTCCTGAAACTGGACCGGCTCATGCTCGAACGGGCGATCTCGTTCGCCGACCTCGGCCGCTATTCCGCCGCCCAGCAGTTGAACGAAAACTGGATCACCCTCGCGCTGATGCTCTCCCAGACCATCGCGCCCGCCTTCGTCTACCGCGTGCAGGACGCCGCGCAACTGCGCCGCAATATTTGGCGGCTCACCGCGATGACCGCCGCGTTGATGGTGGGCGGCGCGATCGTGCTCGATCTGCTCGCAGGGCTCATCATCCGCCGCGTGTTCGGGCCGGACTTCGAAGGGGCGATCGAGATTTTCCGCTGGGCCGTGTGGCTGTCCGTGCCGGCCGGCATCGAGGCGATCGGCAATCTGATCGTGCTCAAATACCAGGCGAAATTCGTACTGCTCTCGAAGTGGCTGCTGGCGCTCGCCGTCGCCTTCGTGGTCAATCTGCTGGCCATTGCGCGGCTCGGCGCCTATGGTGCGCTGGTGGGGCTCGCGGCGGGCTATCTGGCCGCCGCTTCAGTTAATTTTTATTACATTCGTTTCAAATTGCGCCCATGACGAACGCATCCGCCACCGCGCAAATGGCCCTCGACGACGTCGCGGTGCTGATCCCCGCCTACAACGGCCAGGCCGATGTCGATATGACGCTCGCGTCGTTCAGTGAAAGCGCGCCGGTGCACGTGCTGATCGTCGACGACGGCAGCACGCCGCCGATTGTCGCGCCGGCGCTCGCCAACCTGCGGATCGAAGTGCTGCGCATGGCGCAGAACGGCGGCATCGAGCGGGCCTTGCAGACCGGCATCGACGCCCTCGCCCAACGCGGCTTTCGCTACGCGGCCCGCATCGACGCGGGCGATCGCAGCGTGCCGCAACGGCTCGCGAAACAGCGCGCATACATGGAATCGCATCCGCGTGTGGCCGGCCTCGGCATGTGGACGCAGGTCGTCACGCGCGACGGCAAGCCGTTGTTCATGCTGACGCCCCCCGCTGAACCGGACGCCATCCGGCGCTTGCGCTTCTTCCGTTCATGCCTCGCGCATCCTTCGATGATGCTGCGCATCGACGCCGTGCGCGAACTGGGCAACTACCGCGCCAGGTACCGTTCCGCGGAAGATCTCGATCTGTTCCTGCGTCTGATGGAACGCTACGACTGCGCGAACCTGCCGGAGCTCGGGCTTTACTACGAGCTCAACGAAGGTGGCATCAGCGCGACGAAGCGGCGCCGCCAGATCGGCTCGACGCTCCGGCTGCAGTTGCGCTACTTCAACGCAGTCAATCCGTACGACTGGCTCGGCCTCGCCAAAAATCTGCTGCATCTGGTCACGCCTTACGGCGCGCTGCGGCGGATCAAAGGCCTGCTGCTCGCGCCGCGCGCAGGCCACTAAGGCTGGGCCACCAAGTTGGGCCACCAGATCATTCCATCCCACATTCACCGCCGAGCTCGTTCCCGCATGAAGCCTGCCTTGAAGTCGACGCCCGCGTTGCGCATTACACTCGTGTGTAACACCGCCTGGGCAATCTATACCTACCGGCAAGGGCTGATCCGTATGCTGGTCGGACGTGGCGTCGACGTGACGGTGCTCGCGCCGCGCGACCGCACGTTCGAGCTGCTCACCGCCATGGGCTGCCGCTGCATCGAATTGCCGGTTGCGTCCAAAGGCACGAGCCCGCGCGACGACCTGCGCACGCTTTACGCGCTTTACCGGCAATATCGGACCATCCGCCCGCATGTGGTGTTTCATTACACGATCAAGCCGAACATCTATGGCTCCATCGCGGCGAAACTGGCGGGCGTGCAATCGGTTGCGGTTACAACCGGATTGGGCTACGTGTTCATTCAGCAGAGCCGCGCGGCCCAGGTGGCGAAAAAGCTGTATCGTTTCGCGTTCCGTTTCCCACGCGAAGTCTGGTTTTTGAATCGGGACGATCAGGCCGCGTTTGTCGAGCAGAATTTGTTGGTGCATCCTGAGCGTGCGCGGCTGCTGCATGGCGAAGGCGTCGATCTCGCGCAATTTGCGTTTACGCCCTTGCCCGAGCAGCCGGAATTCAGGTTCGTGCTGATCGGCCGGTTGCTGTGGGACAAAGGAGTCGGCGAATACGTGGAAGCCGCGCGGCGTCTGCGTGAACGTTATCCGCATGCGCGGTTCCAGTTGCTCGGTCCGGTGGGCGTCGACAACCCCAGCGCGATCACGCGTGAAGAAGTGGCCGCGTGGGAGCGGGAAGGCATCATCGAGTATCTTGGAGAGGCGCATGACGTGCGGCCTATTATCGCCGGCGCGGATTGCGTCGTCTTGCCTTCGTACCGCGAAGGCGTGCCGCGCACGCTGATGGAAGCGTCGGCGATGGGCCGGCCGATCGTCACGACCAACGTGCCGGGCTGCCGCGAGGTGGTGACGGAAGGCGTCAATGGATTGCTGTGCGAAGCGCGCAATGCGCAAAGTCTCGCGGCCACGCTGGCGCGCATGCTCGACATGAGCGGCGCCGAGCGCCGGGCCATGGCGGAACGCGGCCGGAAGAAAGTCGCGGAAGAGTTCGACGAGCGCGTGGTCGTCGAAACGTACAAAGACCTGGTGCAAAAAATGACGGGCGTTTTACTTTAACGGAGCAACAGCATGACCACGAAGGGCACGATTCTGGTAACGGGCGGCGCGGGCTTTATCGGCTCGCACACCTGTGTCGAACTGCTGAACGGCGGTTACGACGTCGTGGTAATCGACAATCTCGTGAACAGCAACCGCGAATCGTTGCGGCGCGTGGAGACAATCACCGGCAAGGCACTGGCCTTCTACGAAGCCGATGCACGCGACGAAGCAACGCTCAACCGGATTTTCGACGCACACCCGATCACCGGCGCGATTCATTTCGCCGCGCTGAAGGCGGTGGGCGAATCGGTCGCCAAACCCATCGAGTACTACAGCAATAATGTGGGCAGTTTGTTGACACTGCTCGGCGTGATGCGTGAACGCAACGTCAAGCAATTCGTGTTCAGTTCGTCGGCTACCGTGTATGGCGTGCCGAAAAGCTCACCGATCGACGAATCGTTCCCGCTGTCGGCCACGAATCCGTATGGTCAGTCGAAGCTCATCGCCGAGCAGGTTCTGCGCGATCTGGAAGTCGCGGATCCATCATGGCGAATCGCCACGCTGCGCTACTTCAATCCGGTCGGTGCGCACGAGAGCGGCCTGATCGGCGAGGACCCCGCCGGTATCCCGAACAATCTGATGCCTTATGTGGCACAGGTCGCGGTCGGCAAACTCGAAAAGCTGCGCGTGTTCGGCGGCGATTATGAAACGCCCGACGGCACCGGCGTGCGCGACTATATCCACGTCGTCGATCTGGCGCGCGGGCATCTGGCCGCACTCGACGCGCTGGTCAAGCGCGACGCCAGCTTTGTCGTGAATCTCGGCACCGGCCAGGGTTATAGCGTGCTGGACGTGGTGCGCTCATTTGAAAAAGCGTCCGGCAAGCCAGTACCTTACGAGATCGTCGCGCGCCGCCCCGGCGACGTCGCTTCGTGTTTCGCCGACCCGGCGGCGGCCGAGAAGATCATCGGCTGGCGCGCACAGTTCGGCATCGAGCGGATGTGCGCGGATCACTGGCGCTGGCAGTCGGCGAATCCGCAAGGATTCGTCTGAGTTGAATCCAGCTAGACGGCGGCGCGAAGGAGTCGCCTGGCAGGGGCTCCGCCGCCGTCTACTACTACGCAGTTCCACAGGCGTCCTGCCTCTTCAATTAATTAGCCTCACTACACATTTGGCGAACTTCGCAGAGCGCTTATTTTGATCTGACGTATATCGTTTCCAATCAGATTTAAATCATACAAAACTCTCGTTCGGTAAATCCCGCCATTGCGGCTTCATAGCACGCATTTTTTGCGGATAGACGCTATTTGTTTTCACCATATTGATAATAACTTTTAAATTACTTCGGATGCCTACATATCTAGATTTTTTTAGTGTGCGCTATCAGACAGAGCTATTAGTCCCGCAACGAGAAGATTACAACGCGCCAGTACTTCCATCTAGATGGACAGCCCCATCTCGTCTACCAGAATCTCGACAACGGGAACAGACATATGAAAGACATCGTGCATATCACGGAAGCCTTCGGTGGAGGGGTTCTGTCGATGCTGACCGAGCTTTCCAATCGCGCTGCAGAAGCCGGAGCCAATGTCTCCGTCATATATTCGTTGCGGCGCGAGACCCCCCCGGATTTCGCGCGCCTGTTTCATCCCAAAGTCAAGATGACATATATCGCGATGTGCAGAGAGATCAGCTTCAAGCAAGACTTGTCGAGCCTTCGCGCGCTGGTTCACAACCTTCGTGACCGCAATCCTGAAGTGATCCACCTCCACTCGTCGAAAGCAGGCGTGCTCGGGCGCGCCGCCGCCAAAATAGCGTCGCCTCACGCCAAGGTACTGTACTCGCCGCACGGCCCCGCCTTCCTGCGGCGCGACGTATCGCCCGCCAAACAATACGCCTACCTGAGCTTCGAGCGATTGGCCAACTATATCGGCGGAACGATCGTTGCATGCTCACCCAGTGAACTTCATGAAATCAAGGACAGGGTTCACGCCCGCGCGCCCATCCTGATCGAGAACGGTGTCGACACCAGCGAAATCCCTCTGCATTGCAGGCGAAGCGACGAGAAGGTGTTGATTGGCATGACAGGTCGCGCTTCCTTCCAGAAGAACCATGAACTGTTCATCAAGTTGGCCCACGCACTCCGGGATCCCGCCGTCAATTTTCTGTGGATAGGCGGGAATGCCGAGCAAGTACCGGACTTGTACCAGGACGACGCCGTCACATGCAGCGGCTGGGTAACTCGTGCCCGTGCCCTGGAATTGATGTCTCAGCTCGACGTTTATGTTCAGACGTCTCGCTGGGAAGGCATGCCTTTGGCTCTGATCGAAGCGCAAGTCGCAGGTATCCCAGCAGTGGTCACCAACGTGGTGGGCAATCGGGACATCGTCATTCACTGCGTCACCGGTTTCGTGGCGAGAAACGACGAAGAAATGGCGAATTACCTCGCACTGCTTCGCGATAACCCGACACTGCGGCAGCAGATGGGTGCGGCAGCGAGAAAACGGGCGATGGAGCGCTTCTCGATGGAGGTGATCTTTCGGGAGTGGCGGCAGCTATACGGTCTGGGCGAAGAGCGGAGTCCGCGCAAAGAACCTTTGATCGCCGATATCGCGCTTCCTTATGACGTCAATCGCTAATACCTGCCTTGCGGGGACAACAGTGTGAAGAATATGTATCCGGCTACCCAAACGTTCATCTACAACGGTCGTTTCGCCACTCAGAAGACCACTGGTGTACAGCGCGTCGCACGCGAACTGATCGTCGCACTTGGACGTTTGCCGAACTCCGGCAAAGTCACCGTCGTTGTCCCGCCACAGCCAGGACTTTTGTCCGTGGACGGCACCAATACGGTCAAGATCGGCTTTGGAAAAGGCGTGTTCTGGGAACAACTGGTTCTTCCCCTGTTCGCCGGCAGACACCGCATCGTCAATCTCAGCAATTCGGCTTCGATCTTCCGTCTCAACCAGGTTATCTATATGCACGACGCGGCGGTGTTCGATACGCCCGCCCATTTCTCGTGGCGTTTCCGGGCCTGGTACAGAGTGATGTTCTGGATCCTTGCGAGAACATCGAGTTGTGTAGTGACCAATTCGGATTTCTCGAGGCGGCGTCTCGCCCACCACTGTGGGGTACCGACTGGACGAATCAGTGTGGTTCCGCTAGGCGCCGATCATCTCGATGCCATCGTTGCGGATACAAGCGTGTTGCACGAACATGGTCTCGAGTCGAAGCGCTTCGTGCTCGCCGTCAGCAGTATGAATCCCACCAAGAACTTCGGCCGGATTCTTGAAGCTTTCCGTCAACTCAATGATCCTTCGATCGATCTCGTGATCGTCGGCATGAAGAACACCAGCGTATTCGGCGATGTTCAGGATGTTCAGGACGCCGCGCCCAACATCAAGGCCGTGGGATACGTCAGCGACGAGAAACTGAAAGCGCTGTATCAACACGCACACTGCTTTGTTTATCCGTCGATCTATGAAGGATTTGGCATTCCGCCGCTGGAAGCCATGCGCAACGGCTGCCCGGTGATTGTGGGCCGCTCGTCGGCATTGCCGGAAACCTGCGCGGATGCCGCGCTCTACTGCGATCCCTTTTCGTCGGAAGATATTGCGGACAAGTTGCGTGAGCTACTACGTTTGCCCGACCTGCGGGCAACGTTGATAGAGCGCGGCCGTCTGCACGCCGCCAAGTATCGCTGGGGTGCGAGCGCGGAGAAACTCGCTCAGGTGATCGATCGATCCCGGCGCGCGACATAACGTCGTGCCACGGATTTTTTGTCGACCGGCCTTGCGCCTCGGACCAGTTCGCGTGTCTGCGAGCCAGGTTTCGCACTTAAGGAGAAGATCAGTGAGGTTGGGCATCTATTGCGATTCGGGCGTCAACGGCGGCCATGAGGAAATGCTCAAGCGGCTGATTCTCGCGCTTGCAAAAAGCTCAGGAGTTGTCAGCCTGCATATTCTGGTGCCGGCACACAATGAACTCATGTCGGACTTCGCCAGGGACGTTGCACAACAGTATCGGCAGGTCGTCGTCACCTCATTGCCGTTTACTTCCGAGTCGATTCACCGTAATCCACTCGCCCTATTGTCAGCAACATGGCGAACCGCCGCCATACTGCGCACGCTGGATCTGTCGAAGCTCGTCATTGCCCAAGGCACGATCGTGTCGGCTATGGCCGGCCTGCTTGCTGCGCGACTGACGCGTACAATTGCTGTCAGCTACATCCCTTTGGTCGACGATGCCGCCGCGGCGGGCGCGCCTGCGACAGAGCGAATCAAATCACTCGTTAAACGCGCGCTCTACCAGCTCCCGCAACAGTACATTACGCTCAACGACCATCTGCGCGTCAAACTGCTGAAGCAGGCACCGGAAACGCCTGTGGCGATTCTCGAGAACTATGTAGACAGCCGATTCAGCAATAGCGCTCTCACTCGCGAAACAGCACGCAGCGCGCTCGGATTGCCGCAGACCGGAAAATTCATTTGCGCCCATATTGGCCGGATCCACTTTCAGCATAAGCGACAGGACTTTCTGCTCGCCGCCATCATGCATAACCCCGAGGCGTTTGCGAATGCGCTCGTGCTCATCGTGGGTGAGGGTCCGGACGCGGAGAAACTGCAGCATTTCGTGGGAGCAAGCGAGATTCTCTCGCGTTGCGTCAGGATTGTCGGCCCCCAATCCGATGTACTGCCCTATATCGCGGCAAGCGACGTTGTCGTCTTGCCGTCGGCCTATGAAGGTGTACCGCTCGTCATGATCGAAGCCGTTCTGGCAGGACGTCCTATAGTCGCGTCACAAGTGTCGGCACTCGGCTCCTACTTGCCGGCCGAGTTGCTATTTCCTTCTCACGATCAGGACGCTTTCGTCAAAGCGATATTTTCTGCGCCGGACTATCCGTTGTCCGGCCTCATCGATTCCTATCGCCTGCGGTTCTCGCGCGAAGTGTTCGACGCTCAGGCTCAGCGCGTTCTATTGCAGCCCGTGCCGCAGCGCCGCGTTGCGGACCATCTTGAACACAATGCCTCGGATCTCGGCACAAAGTAACGATCTGTCGAGCAGGAACGTCACGCCGAAAACGGCGGCACCAAGAACAATCTCCACTGCCAGTTGCACGGCATGCCCCACTGACGCATCGAGCAACCTGGACGCGACCCAAACAATCGCGACCATCGGGATCGTCATTCTCAGCGGAACAAAACAGGCGTTGAGAAACTCTCCGAAACTCGGACCGAGTACGCGCTTTAACATCAGATACATGGGTAGAAACGTAATCGCTTCGACCGTGAGAAGCGAAATCGCAACGCCTACCGCGCCGCCCAGATAGGCGCCGGCAATAATCGCGGGCAACATGGCGGTCGTCTTCGCCAGGTTGAACCAGAAACTCAGCCGGATGTTGCCCGTCGCCATCATCAACGATGCGACTGGATTGCCGATGCAGCGGAATGCGCCAACCAGGCAAAGAACCCGCATCACCGGCGCCGCCCACAGCCATTTCGCGCCGAACATGCACACGACAAAATCCGGCGCGACGACCATCAGGCCGAACACCAGAGGAAAATTGAACATGGCCATGAAGCCCGTCAGCTTGAAGTAATTCTGGCGGAGCTTCGCCGTGTCATCCTGAATAATCGAAAAGACGGGAAAGAGTACGCGGGTAAAGAAAGGATTCAGGCGCGCGGGAAAATTGACGGCGCAGTTGAGCGCGAGGTTATAGCCGCCGAGCGTCGCCGCGCCTAATGCACGGCCGGCCACGATGCCGCCGAAATTGACGTTCAGGTAGTTCACCATCGAGTCCATCGCCTGGAATACACCGAAGCTCAGGTACGACCTCGTCTCGGAGAACCTGAACCGCAGTCCCGGTTTGTGCAGCTTTCGCCCATTCAGATTCAGCAGCAGCGTGCGGCAGACCGCGGCGGTCAACGCGCCGAAAATCGGCGAGTACGCGCCAAATCCCCGCAATGCCGCAACGAGCGTGGTGGCGAACAACACCATGCTGGACGCAACCTCGATCTTCGACAGCAGATCGAACATCAACTCGCGCGCCATCAGAGACTGGTATTGCAGGCCATGCGGCGAAATGAAAAACATCAGAGCGGCGAGCGCCACCAGCGACTTCAGTTCCGGCTCCGAAAAGAACCATGCAGCCACACCACTTCCCGCGAGCAGGAATCCGCCAAGAACCGCACCGAACATCACATTGAGCCAGTACAGCGACGAAAGCTCATTCGTGGTCACGTTCTTGCGCTGAACGATCGCCGTGCTCAACCCCATGTCGAGAAACATGTCGGCCAGCGTCGTCACCAGCGACACCATGCTCGCCAGGCCCAGTTCGCCCGGTTTCAGCAAGTGGGCAAGAATAGCCACCTGCAGGAACTGGACGCTGACTATCGAGACCATGGATGCCGCCGACCACTTCGCCCCCGAAATCGCCTTTTCTCGTAATGACATTACTTTCCTTGCTTTTCGTCAAAGAGTACACAGAGCAGAGTCGAGGCACGCGCATCCGGAAGAAAACGAATTCGACCGCGTCCGGGGACGCGGCCGGCGTGTCCGGGCCTGACCGGCAACGTCGCCGGGGATCGGGCCCGGCGGTGTACTCAATAACGCCGGGCGCCAATCAGCCCGTAGTCGTCGTGCTCGCCGTATCGCGAGGGAAGGAATCCGTTGAAAATATGGCCGCCCACATTCGCACCTACGTTCGCCAGCCGTTGCAGCGTTTCTTCGAGCTGGCGAGATCCGGTGTGGTCGGCACGCGAGACGAGCAAAACCAGGTCGCAACCTTGTGCCGCAATCGAGACCGCGTCACTCACGGGAAGAACCGGCGGCGAGTCGATCACCACAAAGTCGTAGCACTCGCGAACCGTCGCCAGCATGTCCGCAAACGCGGGGCTGTTGAGAAGCTCAGCGGGGTTCGACGGGTAAGCGTTTCCTGCACCCAGCACCGACAGATTGGATCCCTCCTGCTTCACGATCGCATCGTCGAGCGCCACGGTCCCCTTCAGCACCTCAGCAAGGCCCGGCCCGCCGTGATCCGGCAACAGGTGACTCAATTTCCCCTGCCGCATATCGCCATCGATCAGAAGGACCGATGCATGCGTTTGCGAAAGCAGATAGGCGAAATTCGACGAAACGAAGCTCTTCCCCACGCCCTGAGTCGGGCCCGTGAACAGGATCACCTTGTTGACCAGCTCACCGCCCGTTCCCGACAGCAACGTTCTCACACTGCTCGGCAACGAGCGTAGCGCTTCAACGCTCGGGTCCCCGGGACTGCTGACCGCCAGCAACTTGGCCGGGCTCGCGAGACGGCCTCGCGATTGCGCACCGTCACGAAGCTGCGCTTTGGACCGTGCAACAACGGCGAGGCGCGGCAAATCCGAAACATAGTCAATTTCCTGCGGTGTGCGAAGTTCCTTGCGCTTGAGCGAAATGAGGTGAACGGCAACCGTAGCGGCAAACAGACCACCGAGAATCGAGCCCAGCAGAACGATCGTCTTACGCGGCCACGACGGCTTTTCCGGTGCGATCGCCCAATCCATGACGCTTACGCCGGGCGCGGTGCTCGCCGCGGCAACCTCGAGTTGCTGAACGTTCGACAACACACCGGTGTAGAGCTGCTTGTTCACGGAGACATCGCTCGACAGCCGCACATACTCGCGCTGCGTGGCCGGCAGATTCTTCGCCACATCAGAGGTTTGCCCGATATCCTGGCCCACCTGATCCAGCTGCTGGACCAAGCCCTTGATGACCGGGCTCTCCGGACCAAACAACTGCCGCTTCTCATCGTATTCGAGCCGCAGGGCCGCCTGCTTTTCAGCAAGCGTATTCATGCGCGAAATGAGCACCACGCCTTGCTGCTCCAAATCAATCGCGTGGTTCTTCATCCGGAAATCGCTGAGACGGTCTTCCGCGGTCTGCAACTCCTTCTTCAATTCCGGCAGACGCGTTTTCAGGGTTTCCAGCTTCAGGCGAGCCTGTGCTGCGCGGTCGTCGACATTGCGTTTGACGAACGCTTGCACAATCGCATTGACCATGAGCTGCGCGGTCACGGGCGAGCTGGATTGGTAGCTCAACTTCATCAGCGACGAGTCCCGCACCGCCGAGTTCAAGCTCGAAACCTGGGTTTTCAGCTGGTTGCTGACGTTTTCGTAGGCCGTTTGCATCGACACTGCGGACAGCGTGAACTCCACGCCCGGACGCGCGCGCAGCACGTCGATCCGCAACTGCGCCGGCGCGCCTGCATCATCCGTTACGACCTGGAATGGCACGGTCTCGCCAACCTGGCCTTTTGCGAGCGGACGTCCGTCCTTGTCAAACAGCGTCCAGCTGCCCGCCTCGCCCGTCACGACGCGAAACTTGTCACCGTACGCGGCGCTCGGCACCTGGAAGATCCCGGGCTTGAGTTGCTCGCCACCCCAGGCGTAGCTGCTTAGCCCCAGGAACGGTTTCGCCAAGTGCGTATCGGCAGCATGGCGGGACGCAAGAAAACGGCCGATCAGCGGAAAGTGACTTTCCGTCTGCACCGTGACATCGGCCCCGGTTTGCGCAATCGCTTCACCGACAATGGTGCGCGAACTCAGAACGTCGCCTTCGTCGTCGGCAGCCTGATCCGCGGACATCGTTCCCGACACGTCGGACAGCGCACTGACCGATGCACCGGGTTTGTTTTGCACGCGCAGCAATGCGTCAGCCCGGTATTGCGGCGTCGCCAGCAGAATGTACAGACCGCCCATGAAGCAGCATGTGCCGAAGATCGCCGCGAATAGCAGCTTGTGCCGGGCAATGTTTCGCCAAAGGCCAGGAAGTCCGTCGTTCCTGGCAGAAGGAACGCTCATTGCCGATTGTCCGATGAATGAACTCATTTCATTTTCCGCGATAAAAGACGAGCGAGACCTCGCTATAACACACGCTTCCAGTCATCAAGCCGCTCATGTGGAAGTGCCGAGGAACCTTTTTCTCACACCGTATATGTGGCATTACGGTGCAACACTGACAAAAACCGGGCCAAGCTTTTCGGGCACCGCGAGCACCCCATTCGTTGTCAGAACCTTCCCGAACATGTCGGTCATGGTTGCATTTCGCGGCAAATTCGATACGTCCAAGTTCAGTCCATTTCCGTCGCCATAAGACCAGATAACATATTTTATTGCGCCAGTTTTTCCGATTAACTTTAGGATGACGTAATTATTACTCTCGTCAATGAAGTATTTCGCACTGGCCGCATTTGCCGTAAATGAAAACAGATACTTCGAAGCGTTATAAGCAGGCAGCCTGTTATTGTTTGCGTCCAGCAGACCGAAGTTGTGCTCCTGATCGGTCGGACTTTCACCGTCGTCGCGCATGTCGTAATAGGTCGTGAGGCCCACGCCCGCTATCCAGTCGACCAGAAAGCGCCGCACCGTGTATTTGGCCTGTAGTGCCCGCGCGGCGCGTGAATGCCCGTTGCCCATCTCGACGACGTACTTGTAGCCATAGCTCGGGTACGACCACTCCGTCACCCAGACCGCCGGCGCGTTCCTGTATCTGGACAGCTCCTCGCGCAGCACGCGGTAATCCGCAAATACCGACTCCGGATACTCCTGACGATAGGGGTGCACACTGATTGCGTCCGGGCCCCGTAGCGTTTCGCTGGAAATGTCCCCGACGGATCGAATGAACTTGAGGTCGATCTGCTGCACCCCTCCCGTTGCAATCGTCACGCGCGGATTGGCCTCCCGTGCTGCCTTCACGGCAGTCGTCAACAGCCTCCGGTACTTCGACGGTGACGGGTCGGCCAGCCAGTACATTTTGTCGTCCTCTTCGTTCCAGACCTCAAACCTGACGTTGTCCCTGCTATATCGCTTCGCGGACTGGAAAACATATTCCCTGAACGCCGAAAGCTGCTCACTCGAGGTTGGCGGCTGTTCCGGGCTGTACATCTCGTGCTTGTATCCGAGGATAAAAAGCGCACCCAGCCCTCTCTGCGCAAGGTCAGCCACCAGCTTGTCGAACGTCTCGAAATGCCAGCCGCCACCCGCCTGAACCGTTGCCCAGTAAAGGTCCGTGCGAATGAAGGAGAACCCCACGTCTTTCACCGCATCCAGCAACCGGGTATCGTCGATATCGTGGATCGCCACGCCGGTATCGGCCCGTGCTGCGGCAAACGAGGGCAGTTCAATGTAGGGCTTCTCGTCCGTCTTCGCCTCACCACTCAGGGTCACCAGCGGGGCCGCCGGCATGGCAAAGATGCGAATAGCCAGTGAACCCGCGAGCGCAATCGCCAGGCCCACGCAGCCCACCATGACTACGATTCGACGCGACCGTCTGTCTCGCTGAACCTTCATCTACAACCCCCAGGACGAAGCAGTCAGCGCACTACGCCCTGTCAACGTCAGATTATTCGTGACTGCGGTATCAAAGCGTCGATTTCCGGTGCCTCACGGGAAACACAAAACCGTGCCTCATAGGGAAACGCTGTCCTTGCGTGCTCAGCCATAGCGATTTCGCCGCGACGCCAAAGAACAACAGGCAGCCAACCGATTCGAAGATGTCCGTGGTAATACCGCTGATCAATAGAAACATCAGCACTGTCCAGGCGACTCTATCCCCGGATCCGTTGGAGAACAGTATTCTTGATAACAGAACTGCGAAGATAAGCACGCCGACCGCGCCGAAGTTCGCGAGGGTATACAGCGCCATATTGTCTGCGTAACCCACGTTGAAGCCGAAATTGCCGTGATAGTAAGTCGCCGCCGCGCCAAACCCGCCTGGGCCGATGCCAAACCAGACGAGATTCTCGCGAACCATGCCCTGCAATAGCAGTGGCCATGTGTTCTCGAAGCGATCCTGGAACGAGCTGAGCGTGCCTCCATCAAACAGCGAGTGATTGAACGCCGCTGTTATAGCGAACGAGGCGAACGGCAAAAGAAGCGCCGCCGCCGCCGCCCAGAGCGCGGTTCGCCGGATGGTGCCGAGTTTGCCAAACCGCTCTATGCCAATGACGACTGCCAGCCCGACCAGCGCTGTCTTGTTGGTCGTGGCCCAGATGGACAGTCCTGCTACCGCGAGTAACGTCGACGCTGTCACAAGCGAGCGGAACCTCGGCAGCAGCCAAGTCGACAGCAAGCCGATCATGAGTCCCGCAGCCGCGCTGTCACGCCCGAAACCCGGCAAACGCGGCGTATCGCCAACATAGCTCGAGTTGGTGACGTGGACCGCCACGCCATCCACCACCGTGCTGGCGCCGACCCAGGGCAGAGGGTTGAAATAACCGAAATAATTGACTAGCACCCCACCCATGCACACGAGGGCTACGGCGAGGAACGCGAACCGTGCGCGCGGCCTCTCGAGCATGGCGAACGCTTCGGGGGGCGCCAGAAACGCAAAGAACATCGGCAGCACCGTCCACGCCCAGAAGACCACCGCACTCGGAGCGACGCCGTTCAGAAGCGACACGCAAGCCTGCATCGCGAAGTACATCAGCACGAACAGATGACTCACCTTCGGCCTGTGAAACACGATCAGCACGATACATGCCGCCATCATCATCTTGGGGAGATAGATGGCCTGCGGCACGCCGACCAGCGACGTGTAGTACCGAATCGCCCCCGACATCACGTCGCTCACGACGCCGATAAAAAAGATCAGTGTCCAGAGTGTGCCCATCATGCGTTCCCTACGCCAATCGGCGCAGCATGTTCGCCGCGTTCGGCTTCGACAGTGCCGCCATGCGCCGCGCTTTCCCGTGAATCGTCCAGGGCGGCAAGACCGAGGAAATTCCGGATCACATTGAACGTAATCCTGGAAACGATCGCGTGACTGCTCGCGCCGCTATCGAGTAGTACTCGCGGCCAATCGGTCGTGCCGCAATTGAACACCTGGCCCTGATGGGAGCCGTCGCCCAAGTCCGGTGTGAATACGCCCATTGCAGCGACACCGCCTACGTCCCAACCAACGAGCCTCGCCGAATTGGCGAGCGTCGTGAACCCGTTCGGCGTCTGCGGCACGCCGTCGGCTTCATAGCCGACCAAACGGTCGTCGGCACCGAAGGTCTGACCGTCTTTAACGCCAGTGCCGGCGAATACCCAATGGTCCGCGTGCCGCACAGTGAAGCCAATCGGCTCGCGTTCGAGCTTGACCCATTTGCGCCTTATCCGGCTCCAGACGCTGTACTTCGCGCCGCCATAACCGAAACTCAAACCGAGCAGGTTACTCTCGTTGAAATCGGGCCAATGTTCGGCGAGCCGATTCATTTCCTTGACGTGATGCAGATCCGCGTCCGCACCGAAATCGACCGGCCGGTAACAGGTATTCCCGCTGAACACGGCCAGATTTCCGCCACCGGCAATGAAGCGCGCGACATGGTCGCGCATCGCCTGGCTCCAGTATTCGTGATGACCGACACTCAGCATGCAACGATACTCGGTGAGGTCGAGGTCCGTGGCGCGGTGCAGGTCAACGTCGGTGTAGAAGTCACAGGCGAAATCGTGCGCGCGCAGCCAGCGGACAAATTTCGCATCCCAGTGTGTGAAACACTGGCGTGGCGAGCGCCGGTCGTACGCATCGTCAGGCTCGCCGATCTGGGCTCCTAATCCGCCGCCCGGCCGGAGCAGGGTGACTTTTGAAGCCGGATGCGTGCGGTGAATCGGGTCACCATAAAAGCAGCCACCGCCTGTCGAGTTGTAGGCATGGTAGGTGGCGATCGGCACCACATAGGCGATCGACGCGGACGGGGAACGCGGCCGGGCGACAATGAGCGCCATGCTGTCGCTGTCCGGCGGCGCGGCAAGAATGGGCTGACGTGCAACGCAACGCCGCCCCAGATCCGTCAAAGGTTCGCCCTTTGGGCCGACTTCATACGCGATCGCCGCATACGCGCCGCTTTCCAGCCCTTCGGTCTCTGGCTTGATCGTGATCGTCGGCCAGTCCCAGTCGCTATCGAAGCGAACCGGCTTACGCTCACGCGACGACTCGAATACATAGCGGCCATTGATGAGTACCGCCATTACATCTCGCGTGCCCGCAGCGATCACGCCACCCACGCTGACCATCGACTCCGCGTCCTGCTGTTGATAGATCGCAATCGAGAACCGCCTGCGCGGCTCTACCGCGAGGTCGAAGTAATCCCCGGCAGTGAACGATGTCTGAAGTGGATAAAGTTGCATGGCTCGCCCGTCACGAGAAGTCACTTGTCGGTCGCCGGCTCGCCAACAGCCGGCTGCGCCACACGTCGATCGACGCGGCGCGGAGCAGCCTTGGGCGGCCGGAGTTCCAGTCCGAATGTGCGCTTGATCAGCCGCTTCATCCCGAAGACGCGCCGTTTCATCGAGATCTGCGTGCGATAGCGCAATGGAGGCAATGGCGCCTTGTGTTGCGCGGCGAAGCTTCGATACTTCGCCGCGGTCGCCTCAACCAGCTTCAGCGCTTGCGGAAGAACAGATGCGTCGACACGGGAGGTCAGAAAGCATTCGTTGGCGAAAAACTTATGAAACAGCGCCAGCCAGTAAGCTTCATCGTCTCCGGCTTTGCTCTTTTCAAGGGCCTCCCCCGCAAAGCGGGCGACACACTCGACGGAGCGCAGCGTCGTCACCTGCGTGATACTCCCTGCACGTCGGCGGTAATAGTAGAGTTCGTCACGCAGACCGTGCAGCGTGCGCGCCCGCTTATACACCTGAGGAATGGCGGAACAGTCTTCATACACGTGATCAACCGGAAACTCTATGCCGTCCCATAGCGCTCGCCGATAGACCCGCGCGCCGGAGTGCACCTGGCAAATGCGTGCGAACTCCAGCAACGCCTCAATACTGTTGGTACGTTGGCCTGCCGTTGCGTCGTCCACGATCACCAGCGCGCCAACTCGGCGTCCGGTTGAATCCACCATGCCGACATTGAACTCGATGATGTCCGCGGTATCGGCATCGAGCAAAGGCATGACGATATTCGTGAAACTCGCCGCCAATTCATCATCGGAATCAAGAAAGCCGATATAGCGGGATTTTGCACGCGCAATGCCGGCATTACGGGCTGCGCTGACGCCCTGATTTTCCTGATGAATTACCGTAATGTTGTGCCCGCCAGGGCCTTCCTTGACTTTAAGGATTTGCTCCAGAGTGCCGTCCGTCGAGCCATCATCGACGACAATCACCTCAATTTCTTCGAATCGCGGCTGAGCGAGGATCGATTTGAGCGCAACTCCGATGTAATGCTCGACATTAAATGCCGGAATTACCACGGACAAAATTTTTTCGTCACTTCCGCTGTCCACTGGTTTCATAGGATGTGCAACCCTTCAAAATCGATGGTTCGAAATTGCCCTGACATATAAGAAGGCAATGCGGCGAATAGCACTTCGTTGCGCTGATCACGGACTCAGCGCGGCATCAGTCTTGCCTCTGGAACGGTCCGATCGAACAGCGCGAATCCTTCGTGTGACACTTTTTCGTTATATGCCTCACACACACCCGCAATCGACCTCGACTCGTTTGATGTCGACCGCGCGAATTCTCAGTACGCCCCCGTACACCCCATATTGCAGTGCGGCGCGGATATCGTACGTTCGGAAGCCCACAGTGCAGGAACACATCGCGGGCGGCAGGACCACGTTCACATTCGTGTAATACACAGACAATTGATGGCGTAGCGCGCTGTGCATGCCCCCGACGGGAAATGTGACGCATCGCACCGACTCGCAAACGCCTGTTTACTAACATCACTTACTTGAAGAATGGATGCGCAAGCAAGGAGGGCCCGCTTACATCGCAGCATGAGCAGCCCGACACGTCAATCTGGAGGCCTCACCCATGTCCGTGCCCAAAGTAAGCGTTCTGCTGCCGATCTACAACGTCGAACCTTACGTTGAAGCGTGCCTCAACTCCCTCCTGTCGCAGACCTGTACCGACTTCGAGATCATCGCCGTCGACGATTGCAGCCCGGATCGCTCAAGCGAGATCGTGTCTCGCGTACTTCAGTCGCAGGACAAGGTCGCATGGAAGCTGGTGACGAACGAGCACAATCAGGGGCTGGCGGAAACGCGCCGGATTGCCGCCATGGAGGCGACCGGAGATTATGTGTTATGCGTGGATAGTGACGACTACGTTCATCCGGATCTGATAGCACGCGTCATTCAGGAGGCCGTCGCGCATGATGCCGATGCCGTGATTTTCGCCGCGACAAATGTCAGTGCCGATGGTTCGGTGAACTATCAGATTGACAGCGACGACAAGGTGATAACCGGGGTCGAGGCAGTAGAAAGAATCATGGACCTGACGTTGCAGGCGTACTGCTGGAACAAGCTGGTGCGGCGCTCGATCTTCGCCGGCGTCCACCATCCGAGCGGGCTGATTTACGAAGACATTTGCGTGTCTGTTCAGACTCTGGGCAGATCGAAGATCGTCCGCCTGATACCGGATCGCCTGTATTTTTATGTATTGCGCGAGAGCGGCATCTCAACCCGGTTCAATCCAAAGATTCTGGATCTCTTTGCGATCATGGACCTCGTGGAGAAAACCACGTCGTCGCTGCCGATCGAGAATCGGAACCGGCGTCTTTTCAGACTGAAATATATTTACGGCTTCAGAACCGTCGCGTTCCAGGTGGCGATGAGAGCACCCACCTACCAGCTCGCCCAACCCATCTTGCGAACGGTATCGGAACGGCTGCATCTGCAGCACCTGTATCGCATGTATGCAGATAGCCGGCCGAAACTGTCGTTCGTGATGTGCCTGCTCAAAATACATCCACGAATCTTCTACAGCTTCGTCCGGCGTTTCAGCGAACGGTAAAGTTCGACCCGGCTGCGTTGACTACCCGCAACCGGATCATGGCCTTGCTTAATGCAAGCCCGCGACCGCCTGCTTGATCGTGGCGTAAATCGGCTTCTGAGCAGCGTTGCTCGTCATGATGCCGTAGTTGCCGGTAGGATCATCGTACAGTTCGTACCAGTTGAAACCGATCACGCCGTACGTGGACTTGGCCGCCCAGAGTTCCGGAATCGTCTTGGTGATGTACGCCTGCGCCTGTGCCGTGGTGAAGTCGGTGTTGATGCCGATCTCCGTGAACATGATCGGGAGGTTGTACGCGTTGTGCAGGGTCTGCAGAACGTTGTAGTTCGTACCCGTCACGCCCCACGTATTCTCCGGATCACCGCCGTCGGAATACCAGTGCAGCTGGATGATGTCAGTCTTCACCACCGGGTGGCCGGTCGAGCCATCCGGCTGCGTGCCCGTCAGCATGCCCTTGTACCAGCCCAGATGCAGGAAGCCCGCCGATGCGGTGGCGATGACCTTCGTCGTGCCTGCCGTATCGACCGAACGCCAGCCGTCGTAGTAGCCGCGCAGCGCGCCGCGCCAGATCGGCCACGTGCTGTTGTCGTAGTCGGAGACATTGGCGCCGTCGTTGGCAATCGGCTGGTTGTGGCTATCGAGGTCGTATTCGTTACCGAATTCGATCACCGGAACGCCCTTGAACTTCGTCGCCGCGTAAGCCGCCATCGAATAGGCGTAAGCGTAGGCGCTCGCCTCGGTCGGCGTGCCGCCGTTCAGCGAAGGATCGTCCCACGGATAGGCGTCGATCATCGGCATGACCGTGACACCCGACATGCCCGGGATCACCGTGTTGGCGACGGTGTCAATCTGGCCGTAGGTGTGGATATCCTGGCGGTTGCCCGTCAAGCCCAGGTCCGTAAGGGTCGACGCTTGAGTCGCGAGAGGAATCGACGTGTAAATGCCGCCGTAGTTGTAGTGCTCGTTGATACCCGAGAACGGGATCGCAGCAGTCGTGGTGGGCGTCGAACCAGCGGGCGCGGACGCAGCCGGTGCGGAAGCCGCGGGCGAGGAGGCCGGCGTGCTCGTGGCAGGACGCGGATCCGACGAGGCTACCCAGTTGCTGTTCTGCCAGACCCACCAGTTACCGTCGGTGTTCTCTTGATAAACCTTGCCCGCGTACCACAGCAGCAAGGTGACATTCATCGTAAAGCCAGCTTTCGTACCTGCGCGATAGGCCACGCCGCTCTTCACCTGCCAGACAGCGCCCGACGAATCGTTGAGCGACGTAGCCGGCGGGATCGTGGTGCCGCTGACCGACGCCGGGTGCCTGATGACATCGACTACGGTTGCCGGATCGGCCACATTGGCGACGCCTGCCGCATTACCACCACTACCGCTTCCGCCACCGCATGCGGCCAAAATTGGTAGTACTAAGTAGATTGAATGCTTACGTAAGGTTTGAAGTTTCATCTGACCCACTGTTGAATTGATAACGGCCTTGAATCAGGCAAAAGCTCGCCCTAAGCCCCTTTAAGGAAGCCAAAGCGACTGAAAAGAAGGAAAGATAGGCGAAACGGCCCATGCGCCCCGTCAAAACCAGGCGCAAGTAAACAACCTGCGTTCCGCCTCAGGTAGAACGTTCGTTCCACCCCAGCGATGAGTCGCAATGTTACACAGATGAAACGTTTTAAACGAGCCTTGAACCGTAACAAGCTGTAACGTCTGATAATTAATTCGGCAGTTTTTTATATTTATATTATTAATATAAATATAAAATTCACCTATTAAATCATACGCATGCACCATATTGGACAGGCGTGCCAGATTCGCGAAAAGTCATATCAGGCTTTACCCGAACGGACGGAGTGCCGTGGATTTATGGGCCATTGGCCGGATTATCAACGTGTCGCGTGCACATCCTTGCCCCATCTTTGGGCAGAGCCGATTGGACGCCATTCGCGTTTAGAGTATTTATTCTAATTTTGCGAACCGTGGCCCAGAATCACTATCCCGATGATTTGCTTACGAAATGCCGATGTTCTGGGGGCAATTTCCAACGTCGTGGCGGAGATCGCCAGTCGCCGTGATGGCGGGAACTAGTAGCAAAAGTGACGCCAACTCCCCCGTGGCAAGCCCCTTTTTGGGGCACAAACGAAGCACCCGCCAGTGGTTCGACGCCCGTTCATCCGGGGCGAAGAGTCGTCGGACAGTGATTTTCCCACCCTCAAATTCACAATGCCGGCCGCAATTTACGACATTTCGCTACGTGCGCAAGCGAACCGACAACCACTAGCGCAAGGTCGCGTAATACAACAGAACCACGAATCTAAATATTCGATTATGGCCGGAACATTTAAAACGCAATTAGCATTAAATGTTTTGAATATCCACAAGGATAGCGAGACAAATAAAACGTGAACTTCAAAATGCATCCGGTCGATTTCGGCGGACATTTCGGCTGGCTCTACGAGCCGGAGCCGCGATCCGGCGAAGTCGGGAAATCAGGCATCGTGATCTGCGGCCCCCTCGGGCATGAGGCCCTGTGGCTGCACCAAACCATGCGCTCGCTCGCCGACCGTCTCGCGAGCCAGGGGTTCGCTGTCTTGCGCTTCGACTACGCCGGCACCGGTGACTCCGTCGACACCGATGAACTCGTGGAACCCAGCAAGTGGACCAGCGAAGCCATCGAAGCAGTGACTTTTCTGAGGCAAGCAACGGGCGCGGAGCGCATTGCGCTTGCCGGGTTCCGCTTCGGCGCGCTGGTTGCCGCGCAGGCCGCGCCGGCGGCGCTCGTCGACACGGTGGCGCTTATTGCGCCAGTGGTCAGCGGGCGGCTATTCATCAGGGAAATGAACGTTCTGCAGCGAGCGTGGATCGATAAAACAAGCCGCCATATCAACGGCGATACGGCGCCCGACAACGCGTTTGACGTGCTGGGGCACCGCTTCAGCCGAGCTTCAATTGACGCGATATCGAAGTATGATCTGCGCCGGGTGACATCCCCCCCGGCGAACAGGCTGCTGATCGTTCACGCCGCCAATCAGGGACCCAGCTACGAGCTCGGGAACCTGTACACCACGCTTCGCGCCGAAGTCGATTCGCTTCCGTTTCCCGAATATCCCGACGCAATGCAACCCTCGTGGCAGGCGGTACTGCCCGAGGCAACCTTGCGTTCCATCGAGGAATGGTTCGCGCGCGAGATGGCGCAATCGCCCGCACCGCTTCCAGCTGCCGCGTTCGATGCGGTGCCCCATTCGGCCCCTGCCTGGCGGCCAGTCGGTTTGGACGGCGTGGTCGAAACACCGGTCGAGCTGGCCGACGGGCGTCTCTTTGCGATGCTATGCGAACCGGCAAACCAGCAGGGACGCTCACCGCTCGTCGTCATCGCCAACACCGCGGCCACGCATCATGTGGGCGACGGGCGGTTCAACGTCGAACTGGCCCGTTCGCTGGCACGCGCGGGCATCGCATCCGTGCGCGTCGATGCGCATGGCATTGGCGACAGCCCGGGAGCCCGGACGGTCGCCAACCCATCCCTGCTCAGTTATGACCAGCTTGCGGCCGATACGTCGCTGGCGGTCGATTGGGCGGTCGAGCGGGGCCATCCGCACGTCGCCGTGTTCGGCATCTGTTCAGGTGCCTACCTCGGGCTTCACGCAGCCATACGAAACCCTGCGGTAGCGGCGCTGTTGCTAGTCAATCTGCAGAGCTTTGAATTTCCGGTCGGCTTCAGGATGTGTGATGCCGCGACCATCGGATCCGGCTCCACACGCGCACATTTTCAGGCCATGTTTCGTCCGCAGAAATGGTCGCAAGTTCTGCGCGGCGAAGTCAGCCTGCGACCTGTGTTGCGGACCTTGACCCGCTATGTCATCGACGCCGTCGGCAATACCGCCACGGCATGGGCCGGTAATGCGAACGGCAATGCAGTGAACAAGGGCGCCCGCGCCCGACGTCGCATGATGGATCTGGATGCACGGGGAGTTCGTGTCCGCTTGCTATTCAGTCCGCTCGATCACGGGCTGGACGAATTGCGATTGCACTTCGGGCGAGGGGGACGCCGCCTCAACAAGCTCGCTCATGCCAGCGCCATGGTCGTTCCGAACATGGACCACGAAGTTCTGAATCCAGCGGCACGGCAGCGGGTTGCGACGCTGTGCGAGACATTCTTCAGGCAAGCATTTGCCAACGAGTAATGTCTGCGGAAATCACGTCGGTCGAATCGGTCGGAATTTGCCAGTCAGGGAAGTTCCGGTGCGTGGTTAACCGCACGGACGCACGCAGTTCGCACTCCCCGCAATCGCTGCAGTTCGCTATCTTCTTTTAATTGGGATCCCGAAAACTACGCTCGCCGACATCGCCAATGTGCGGAGGTTAGAGCGCGCGAACGCGACCGATACCGATACCGAATCCATCCGGCCCGCCCACAGGCTGCCGCGCCGGAGGCATTCACAAAGACCATTATTAGAGCTAGAGCAAAAATAGAATGAATCCGTACCCACCTGCTGCCGAGATCACCTCGGCGCGCAAAGTGACCCGCCGGACTTTGCTATGCGGCATGGCGTCGGCCACGCTGGCCGCGATGTGTCCGCGCGTCTATGCGCAGCATGCCGCAGGAGTCGTCACTCCACCGGTTCGGCTCGACGACGCCTGGTTAGTCGACCAGACGGGCCAAAAACGCCTGCTGGACGACATGCTGAGTCAACGCATTACCGCACTGCAGACGATCTACACCGGATGCAGTTCTGTCTGCCCTCTGCAGGGCGCATTGTTCGGCGCGGTTCAGGAGCGCGTGGCGAAGATACGCACACGTCATCCGATTCAATTGCTCTCGATCGGCATCGATCCGCTTTCCGATTCGCCTTCTGCCTTGCGCGACTGGCTGGCACGCTTTCAGGCCGGCCCCGACTGGCACGCGGCGACTCCGGCATTGCCGGATGTCGACCGCATCCGCATAGCGCTCTCGGGCAGTCAGTTACCCCTTGGAAACATCGCCGATCACTCAACACAAATCTACTGCTTCGACGCAAACGCAATGCTGCGCTGGCGGAGTTCCGACCTGCCGCGTGCAAACGAAATCTGCGATGTGCTCGACGCGCTAGGGCGCGTGTAGTTAGACGCCAATGGAGACCAAAGTCATGGCACGTATTCATTCCGCCAGAATCGCAGCGGGACTATTCGAAAATAGTGTGAAGTCCCTGTTCCTGATCGCATTGACCTGGACCCTTGCCGCGTACTCCGGATTCGCCGGCGCGCAGACGCCCGGCCCGGTGACGCTGAGCGGCTCGAGCCTGTGTCTGGATGTCAATTCGCAATCACTCTCCCCTGGCGCGATGGTCGATGCCTGGACGTGCAACGGCGGCTCCAATCAGATCTGGCAGCCGACCGCCACAGGAACGCCGTACAAGTTCGTCAGTCAGAACAGCGGTCTGTGCCTGGACGTGTCCGGCGCAAGTACCGCCGCCGGCGCACCCGTGATTCAATGGACCTGCAATGGTGGCGCCAACCAGGCCTACTCAATTAAGGCGCAGGGTAACGGGTATGCGCTCGTCGCATCGCACAGCGGCATGTGTCTGGCGGCCGCGAGCCTGACTACGCCGGGTCCGCAGATTCTGCAGCAGGTATGCAACGGGAGTGCCCTGCAGACCTGGCAGGTAGCCGGGCTGAAAGTGACCGCGCTGCCGTCGAAGTGGACCGCGCCCATCAAGCTCCCAATCGTGCCGGTGGCGGCGGCGAATCTGACCGACGGGACCGTGCTGTTCTGGTCGGCCGATAGCGCTCTGAACTTCACGGCAGGAGAAGTCACGCCGGGCAAGACGTATACGGCGATCTTCAATCCCACCACCCAATCCAGCAAACAGGTGATCGAAACCAACACGGGCCACGACATGTTCTGTCCAGGCATCGTGAATCTGCCGGACGGCCGCATATACGTCACCGGCGGGTCGAGCAGCGACTTGACCAGTCTGTACTCGACTTCCACGGCGAAATGGGCTGCGGGTGACAAGATGAACATTCCGCGCGCCTACCAAGGGAGCGTCACGTTAAGCAATGGCAACGTGTTCCTGGTGGGGGGATCATGGAATGGCCCGCTGGGCGGCAAAACCGGCGAAACCTGGATTCCCGGTTCGGGTTGGCAGTTGAACGGTGCAATTACCGATAACTACATCCTGACGAACGACGCCGGCGGCATCTTCCGCGCCGACAACCACGCGTGGTTGTTCGCCGTGTCCAACGGCCAGGTGTTCCATGCGGGCCCCAGCCAGGCGATGCATTGGTTCGATACGTCGGGCAATGGCAACGTGACTGCGGCCGGCGTTCGAGGCAGCGACAGCGACGCAATGAACGGCAACGCCGTGATGTACGACATCGGCAAGATTCTCGCGGTCGGTGGTGCGCCGAGCTACGACTCGTCCAACGCCACGTCCAATGCCACGCTAATCACCCTCAACAACGGTACGGCGACGACGCAGACGCTTCCGTCGATGAGCTATCAACGCGCGTTTAGCAACAGTGTCGTGTTGCCGAACGGGCAAGTCGTCGTGATGGGCGGGCAGACGTTCGCCCAGCCTTTCTCGGACGATACCGCGGTGCTGACGCCGGAGTTGTGGGATCCGGTGAAGATGACTTTCACACCGCTCAATCCCCAGGCGGTGCCGCGCAACTATCACAGCATCGGCTTGCTGCTGCCGGACGGCCGCGTGCTGAGCGGCGGTGGCGGACTGTGTGGGAGTTGCTCGACCAACCACACCAACGTCGAGATACTGACACCGCCGTATCTGCTCAACGCGAACGGGACGGCGGCGACGCGGCCCACCATCAGTTCGGCGCCAGCCACGGCTCAACTCGGGACTTCGATTGCCGTGTCCGCCAGTAGCGGCATCCAGGCATTCGCGCTGATGCGGATGTCGTCGGTGACACATTCGGTCAACAACGAGCAACGGCGCATCCCGCTGAGTTTCACGGTGGGCACGGGCGGCGAGTATCTGCTGGCCATTCCCTCCGACCCCGGCGTGGTGATCCCCGGGTACTACATGCTCTTCGCGCTGAATGCCAGCGGCGTGCCGAGCGTCTCCCGCATGGTGCAGATTCCGTGATGGCGGCACGGTTGCAGCACCTCGCGGCCAGCGCAACGATCTGTCTCGCGCTGGCCGCGACAGCGTATTCGGCCAACGCGGCGCAATCGTGCGACCCATCCTCATTAGGATGCCTGATATTTAATGGACAACACGCGATCCCGGCGCACCTGCGCGACGACGATCGCCTATTGCCGGACTGGACGACCCGCTGCGTCAACTGCCACACACCAACCGGACAGGCGGCGGCGTTCGCTCCGCCCTTGACGGCAAGCAATCTGCTTGTCGCGACACGCCGCCGCGGCGGACCGCCCAGCAACTACGACCCCATGACTTTCTGCCGCGCGATCAAAAATGGCATTGATCCGGCGGAGGTCTTGCTGCGTAAGGCCATGCCCCAGTATCAGATATCCGATACCGAATGCATGGCGCTTTGGCACTTCCTCACCGATCATTAGCTGTGCTTTGCGTGCCGCTTGCCGTTTGAACTTTGTGCGCAACGCCGTCGATTCAGAATCGGGCAACGGGTGCGTTATGCCGCCACCTGAAACACCGCAACCGCCTCACGCAGAGCGACCGCCTGCTCTTCAAGCGACTTCGCCGCCGCAGCGGCTTCTTGGACAAGCGCGGCGTTGTGCTGCGTCACCTCGTCGATCTGTGACACCGCCTTGTTGACCTGTTCGATGCCGTCGCTCTGTTCCAGCGCGGACGCCTCGATCTCGCTCATCACGCCCGTTACGCGCTCCACTGCGCGCATGGCTTCGTGAATCGTCGTCTGTGCCTCGGAGACCAGCGACGCGCCCTGCTCCACCTTGGCCGCCGATTCGCCGATCAATTCCTTGATTTCCTTCGCCGCCGCGCCGGAGCGCTGAGCAAGGCTGCGCACCTCCGAAGCCACGACCGCAAACCCACGCCCCTGCTCACCGGCCCGCGCGGCTTCCACCGCCGCGTTCAGCGCTAGGATGTTGGTCTGAAACGCAATCCCCTCGATCATGCCGATGATTTCCGTGACCTTGCGCGACGATTCGCTGATGCCGTCCATGGTCTCGGTGACGCGCGAGACCACTGTGCCGCCGCGCGTCACCGTGTCGAGCGCACCGTGCGCCAGCCGGTTCGCCTGCTTCGCGTTGTCCGCGTTCTGCTTCACGGTGGCCGACAGCTGCTCCATGCTCGCCGCGGTCTGCTGAAGCGCCGCTGCCTGCTGTTCGGTGCGCGAGGAAAGATCCGCGTTGCCCGCGGAGATTTCGTTGGCACCGTGCGTGATCGCCGCCGTGCTGCCGCGCACCTTGGCCACCGTCTCCACGAGCCCGTCGCGCATGATCGTCAACGCGCCCAGCAGCTGGCCCATCTCATTGCGCGATTTGACTTTGATGGCGACCGTCAGATCGCCGGAGGCAATCCGTTCGAAGTGCTTGACGGTCGCATTGACCGGCTTGATCAACGCCGCCGACAAACCGATCCGCGCCGCCACGCCCACCACGATCGCGACCACGCCGATCACGGCGAATAGCAGCGTCGCAAGCTGGAACCGTTGCGCGGCGGTTTCGGCTTGCTGGTGCTGGCTGTCGATCTGCGCGTGCTCGAGCGTGTCGATCGCTTTCGAATAGGTCGCGTAAAAGTCTTTCGCGGTCTCGCCCTGAAGGTTGCGGAAAGTATTGAAGTCGAAATCGGTGAGGGCCTTGAACTCCGGATCGAGCACTTTATCGACCAGCGCGCTGCGTGCCTGCTCCACGCTCTGGGCAAGTTTCTTCTCGCTCTCGCTCGCAAACGGGCCCGCCATGTAACGGCTGAAGTCGTTGTTCGATTCGACCAGCACCTTGTGTGCGGCCGGCAAAAGATCGTCGGTCTGCTTGCCGACGCTAAAGAGCGTCTGATATGAGCCCAGCGCGAGCTGCACCTGCAGCAGCTTCTCAGTGCTCGCCTTCAGATGTGACATAGCGGCGGCGCTGTGCTGGGTTTCGTCGAGGCTGCTGTTGGCGAGTTTGAGCGCGCCGTAGCCGACGCCGATCACTGTCAGCAGAAAGGCGACGAAGACGCTGATGACCAGCGTCAGGCCACCACGAATGGTGAGGTTTTTTAGCATTGGGTCTCCGGAACGTCGTGCGGATCGGCGGCGCAACAGGTTGGCGGGCGCACGCGGTTTTTCGCGCGCAACCGGCACTTCGCCGCATCCTGTTTAACGACTTCGCGGAACCCCAGCTAAATAGGTGAAATCCATGACTGACGGGCGTTTGCGGGCAATTCGCGCCTCACTATCTGGGATATTCGCCAGATCGCTCGACGCTGCCGCTTTCCGGGCGCCTCACGATTCGTTTGTATAATTCGGCGTCTTCGCTCAGGCTCACTTTCATGCTTAGTTTTGCGCTCGGCTTTCTCGTTTCACTGCTGATCACGCTGTTGATCGTGCGCTATGCGCATCTGCATGAAAAATTCTCCACCGACACCGATCTGGCCGGTGTGCAGAAATTCCATGCGCGCCCGGTGCCGCGCATCGGCGGGACCGGCATCCTGCTCGGGCTGATCGCGTCCGCCGTGCAGTTGCATCACGCGTATCCGGCCGTTTCGGGCGGCATTCTGGGGCTGATTGCCTGCGGCATGCCGGCCTTCGGCTCCGGTCTGGTCGAGGATCTGACCAAGCGCGTATCGCCGCTCGCGCGGCTCGTCTGCACGATGGGCGCCGCTGCCCTCGCCTATTTCCTGCTGAATATCGCCGTCACGCGTATCAGCGTGCCGCCGCTCGACTTCCTGCTCTCGTATGCGGTGATCTCCTGTGCGGTCACGGTGCTGGCCGTCGCCGCGCTTGCCAACGCGATCAATATCATCGACGGGTTCAACGGGTTGGCGTCGATGGTCGCGTTCATGATGTTCGCGTCGCTCGCTTACGTGGCGTTCCAGGTGTCCGATCCGATCGTGCTGTCGGCGTCGTTCATGATGATGGGCGCGGTGCTCGGCTTCTTCATCTGGAATTTCCCGGCGGGGCTGATCTTTCTCGGCGACGGCGGCGCGTATTTCATCGGCTTCATGCTCGCCGAGCTGTCGATCATGCTGGTGATGCGCAATCGCGACGTGTCGGCGTGGTATCCGGTGCTGCTGTTCATGTATCCGATCTTCGAGACCTGCTTCTCGATCTACCGGAAGAAATTCATTCGCGGCATGTCGCCGGGCATTCCAGACGGCGTGCATCTGCACATGCTGGTGTACAAGCGCCTGATGCGCTGGGCGGTGGGGGTGAAGACCGCGCGGGAGTTGACGCGGCGCAATTCGCTGACGTCGCCGTATCTGTGGCTGCTCTGTCTGATCGCGGTGGTGCCGGCCACGCTATTCTGGCGGCATACTCTGCATCTGTTCTGCTTTGTCGTGGTGTTCGCGGCGACGTACGTGTGGCTCTATGTAAGCATCGTTCGGTTCAAGTCGCCGAAGTGGATGGTGGTGCGGAAGGCGAAGCGGTAAACATCCGCTTGATAAACCGATTATGTATCTCATACTCGATCCATCCATAAAGCAGACCGCCGATTGAAGCTGAAATCGCAACGGCTATCCACAGGACCGAGAACCTGATATGAACTGCGTACGGCTTTAGCGCATAGATGACGGCTGCAATGATCGTCATATGAACCAGATAGAAACCATACGAAAAATCGCCTAGCTTCTTGCAGACACGTGGAAACTCAAGGTTCTGTACCGCGATCACCGCGGAGCAAAACGCCAAGGCTTGCATCAGAAACAAGGGAGCGGGCGAGGAGAATTTGATGCTATTCGAAACGCCCCAAGCGCCTATCGCGAAGAGGACAAGGTAAGCTGGCCGCACACGGTCGGCGAACTGTGCGCCAGCCACAGACACAAACAGACCGGCGATGAAAAAGATCGGGTACGGCGTCAGCAATATCCACTTTCCCGGCTGGGCCACGAACCCAAACACAGCAGCGTCGTCAATGTCGCCCAGTGGCCGGTAAGCATCCACGAGGATGATTGCGAGGAGCCAGATCGTGCAAGCCGTCAGTATCTGTGTACGCGATAGCCTGCAGACAATCATCAGATACGTCACGCAGTAGAATGCAAATTCGTAGCACAGCGTCCAATACGGAATCCGGTATGAGTTGTTGAGCGCTGTCGACGGCAGCAATAGCAGCGACTGCCAGTCGAGATGCCATGCGGGCTCGGCCCGCAGAAGAACAACATAGCTCAGAGCTACTGCGATCCAGAACGCCGGGAAGATGCGCGCAACGCGATTCCAGAGGAAGGCACTGCCCTGACCGAGGCATCCCCCCATGACGAAGCCGGAAATAACGAAAAACAGACTTACGCCGATGCGACCAAAGTTGACGACAAGATACGGGTGATAATCGAGCCCCTTCGCGTAGGCCACAAAAAACGTCACATGTTGAACGAGAACAAATAGGCAAGCCAGGGCGCGTAACCCTTGAATACCGATACGACGTTCAGGCTGGCTAATCGCTTCCATTCTGCTCTCGGATAACTCTGTTCGATGCCCTAGGAATAATCGAGTAAAGCGGAAGCACCGGCCGCACGTAGCGTACGACGATCACAAAGGAAAGCCAGACGAGCGCCCGAACCGCTTTCTTTATCGCCGCGAATTCACTACGAAACCCGCGGAACCGCGCTCACGCTCTCCAGCGTCGGCGCCGCAGCCGGTTGATACTCCGGCACCCAGCGCCGCAGATCGCGCCGGACCTCCTGATCGCCCGGCACACGATGCTGCATCAGCCATGGCAGCAGTTCGTCGAGAAGATTGTCGGGCGTCTCACGCGCCTGCGCGATGCGCAGCTTCGGGTGCGGCGTGCGGGTGGTCGCTTCGTCGTCGGCCAGCAATTCCTCGTACAGCTTTTCGCCTGGACGCAAGCCGGTAAACACGATGCGAATCTGTTCTTCGCTAAAGCCGTACAGGCGGATCAGGTCGCGCGCCAGATCGACGATCTTTACCGGCTCGCCCATATCGAGAATGAAGATCTCGCCGCCCTGCCCCATGCTCGACGCCTGCAGCACGAGTTGCGACGCTTCCGGAATGGTCATGAAAAAGCGCGTGATCTCCGGATGCGTGACGGTCACGGGGCCGCCTTTCGCGATCTGCTGCTGGAATTTCGGTATCACGCTGCCCGCGCTGCCCAGCACATTGCCGAACCGCACGGTCTCGAACTGCGTGCGCGTGCTGGTCTGCTGCAACGCCTGACAAGCCATTTCCGCGAGGCGCTTGCTGGCGCCCATCACGTTGGTCGGGTTCACCGCCTTGTCGGTGGAGATCAGCACAAAGTGCCTCACGTCATGACGAATCGCCGCGCGCGCGACGCGGTACGTGCCCAGCACGTTGTTGCGCACCGCCTGCCACGCATTCAGCTCTTCCATGAGCGGCACGTGCTTATACGCCGCCGCATGGAACAGGATGTGCGGCGTGTAGCGCGACAGCACCTGGTCGAGCAGCAAGGAGTCTTTGGCATCGCCGATCACCGGCACCACGGAAAGCTTCGGGAAACGCTCATGCAGCTCCTCGGTGAGGCGATACATGGCGTATTCGGACAGATCGAAAGCAATCAGCTGGGCGGGTTCAAAACGCAGTATCTGGCGGCACAGCTCCGAACCGATCGAGCCACCCGCCCCGGTCACCATCACCACGCGGCCACTCAGCAGCGCTTCGACATGCGGCATGTCGATACGCACCGGCTCGCGTCCCAACAGGTCTTCGAGGTCGATCTGACGCACGCGCGACAGGAACGCCTCACCTTGCTGCAGCGTGGTCAAGGCAGGCAGCACCATGGCCCGAACGCCGGCGCGCACGCACAACGTGGCCACACGCCGTTGCGCATCGACGGACGCCGACGGCATGGCGATGATCGCGTGCTCGACCTTCATGTCGGCGGCCCACTGCTGCAAGTCGCTAATCGGCCCCCACACCTTGTAGCCGTAAATTTCCCGGCCTTGCTTGGCCGAGTCGTCATCGAGCAGGCCGACGAGCCGCCATTCGCTCGACCGCGACAGTTCGCGCGCGAGGTTCGCGCCCGCGTTGCCCGCGCCAAGCACCACCACAGGCTTGCCTTGCCCCACCAGCCCACCGTAGAGATAGAACTCCTTGGAGGCGCGATAGAGCGCGCGTGAACCGCCCATGGCAAGGAACAGCAGCAGCGGGGACACCACCAGCACGGAGCGCGGGATGATCGGGTACGGCTGAACCATGACCGCGACCATCATCATCGTGAACGCGCCGGTCAGCACCGCCTTCGCGATACGCATGAGGTCCGGCAGACTGGCGAAGACCCACATGCCGCGGTACAGGCCGAATACGCGGAACATCAGCCCGTAGACAGGCAGAATCCAGACGAGCGCCTTAACGGCGCCGGACCAGAATTCGATCGGAACAAAACCGTTGAAGCGGATCAGATAGGCGGCGAGCCAGGCGCCGACGACGGCGCACAGGTCGAAGAGGAAGGCGCTAAAAGACAGCCACGAGGCTTTGAGTCGAAGCATCGGTTCACACCTCAGGTTGTTCGCAATGTGCCAAATTGAATCGGCGCCAGCGAGAATCGATACCGATGCCAATCAATACGAGTACGATCACCCAAGCCCCAACGCTACACCACTGCACGACCGGGGGCCAGCCCAACGATATCAAAGCAAGCATTATGCCCGTCACCATGACCAGATACCAGATCTTCGCTGTCTTCGCATGGCCGAGGCCGTACTGAACCATGCGCTGATAATAGTGTTCGCGGTGCGCCTGCCAGATTTTTTCCCCGCGAAACAGCCGCCGCAGCAGCGTGACGGAGGCATCGCCGATAAAAGAGGAGAAAACCAGCGCCGGGAACCAGATGGGCCAGACCTGATCGCTCCATCCCCAATAGCCCAGCGCGCCGGCGAGGAAGCCCAGCGGAATCGAGCCCGCGTCCCCCATGAACACTTTCGCCGGGTGGAAGTTGAAAAGCAGGAAGCCTGCCGCCGCACCGGCCACGGCCGCCGAGGCCAGCATGAGTTCGCGCGACGCGTGCACGCTGATCATCGCCGCAATCGCGTAGCCTGCGAAGCCGAACATGGCCATTCCACCTGCCAGGCCGTCCGCGCCGTCCATGAAGTTGTAAAGATTGACCAGCCATAGCAGCAAAAACGACATGGCTAGCAGCAGCCAAAGCGGTGCGGGGGCCGGATGGCCCCATACCAGCGCCACCACCGCGGCCAGATGGGCGGCGAACCGGACGCGCGCGGGCAGTCCGCGCCGGTCGTCGATCTGGGAGACCGCGGCGAGCAAACAAGCGCCGGCTGCGGCGAGCCAGAGCGTCGGCGCGACGATCGCCATCGCCACCACCACGACCGGAACAATGGCCCAGCCGCCGACACGCGGCGTGGGCCGCACGTGCAGAGAACGGTCGTTTGGAATGTCGGTCGCAAGACGCCAGGCGACGCCGGTCTTCAGCAATGCAAACAGAACGAGCGCGCTTGCCGCGAACGATATGCCGGCCACCAACAGGGCTGGTGGGAGAAAAACTGCGTTCATGATGCGTGGCCTCGATGCGTCGATCGGTACCATTGGGCGGTCAGCGCCAGCCCTTCTTCAGCGGAAAAGCGAGGTTGCCACTGCAGCTTCTCGCGAATGTGCGACGAGTCGACACGCAACGGTTCGACCAGCCGTTCGACTTGCGGCAACCGCCCAGTCAGCCGGCCTGCGAGGAGCAACCAGCTAGCCGGCACGGGTGGCAGCCAGACAGGTTTGTTCAGATGGCGCCCGAGCGTTTTCGCCAGTTCGGCGACGCTCAGGTCGGCGCCGTCGGTGATGTGAAAACACTCGCCCGCCGCACGCGGGTCGGTTGCGCACAGGATCAGCGCGTCGGCGAGATTCTGGTTGTAGACGAGACTTCGGCGCGCCGCGATGGCGCCCAGCGGCAAGGGGATGCCTCTCGCGATCGCGCTCATCAACTGCAGGAAATTCGCGCGCACTTCCGGACCATACACCAGCGGCGGGCGCGCGATCACGATCTCGAGTCCGCCTTGCTCGCCGAAACGGACCAGCGCTTGCTCAGCCTCGAGCTTGGACACCCCATAGGGATCTTGCGGCTGCGGCGTATCGCCTTCGCGCAACGGACGGCCGCTGTCTACTTCCGCCAGCGCCTTGATGCTGCTCACGAAGACCATGCGCCTCGCGCCCGCGCGTTGCGCCGCCTCGGCAACCCTGAGCGCTCCGGCCACGTTGGCCTCGCGGAAAGCCGCCAACGCATCGGGTGCGTTCTCGCGCATCACATGCACGCGCGCGGCAAGATGGATCACGGCATCCGGCCTCAGGTCCGCAGGCCACGCGGACGCAGCCGTCTCGCCCGCCACGTACTGCCGCACGCCGTCGATTTCAGCGGTGCTGCGCCGGACAATGGCCGTCACCTGATGGCCGCGCGCGAGCAGCGTCCGGACGACCGTGCGTCCGACAAAGCCATTGGCTCCCGTGACGGCGATATGGCTCATAGCCATTTCCACCCGAAACGGTTGAAGAACCTCACCATCGACGCGACGAACAGGCGCACGTGCAGCCAGCCCTTGCGCGATGCGCCGCCGCCGTGGTGAAGGATGCGCACCGCGGGCAGATACACCACGTCCGACACGTCGTGCGTGCGAAGCGATAGATCGTAGTCTTCAAAATAGAGGAAATAGCGATCGTCGAAGCCGTCGAGGCGACGCAAAACGTCCGTGCGGAACAGCATGAAGCAACCGCTCACGATGGGCGGGTTGATCACCATGTCCTGGTCGTTGACCACCTCGCGCATCTCATAGCGCGACAGACGCCCGGCAAAGAGAGCACGCAGCTTCGCCGGAAAAAAACCTCGCGCGAGCAGATCGAGCACCGTTGGAAAGCGGCGGCAGAGAAACTGCTGCTCGCCGCGCTCGTCGCAGATGTAGGGTGTGAGCAAGCCGTAGCCGGTGTTGGCATCGAGGAAAGCCAGTGCTTTCTCCAGTGCATCCGCGGCCAGTTCGACATCGGGATTGAGCACCAGGTGATACGTGCTGTTGGTTTGCGCCAGCGCAAGGTTGTGGCCCGCGCCGTAACCGACGTTGCCGTGTCCCGCAATCACGGTGCACGGTATATCGAGGTCCGCGAACGCGCGGACGGTGGCGGTCATGTCAGGGGCGCCGCCGTTGTCGACCAGAAAAATGCTCGCGGACAAACGCGGTGCCGTACGCAGCAGCGCGACCCAGCTCTCGCGCAACGTCGCGAGCGTGCGGTCGAGTTGCGCGACATCCGGCTTGTACACCACCACGGAAATCGACAGATCGGCAGCCTCTGTACGCAGTCGCGGCGCCTCTCGGCCCGCACCCGACTCCCGCATCACACCGCTGACGTTACTTCGCCCCAATTTGCCCCCATTTCGAAGCCCCGTAGTTTGAAGGAAAAAGCGGATTTTGGGCAGTCCGATTGCGATTTGTTACCAAGGGAAGATTCGTGAAACATGGTGTGGGAGGCGCGGCCTGCCGGTTCGGCGGGATGCCCACGCCCGCTTGCCTGCCCGCGCCGTGGGTCAAGCCGTTGTAGGACGGCTGTGAGACTGGAAACCGGTGCGTGGCAGGCTGTCAAATCAACCCTGTGCAAGTAAGTAAGCGAAAGACAACCGATATTGCAGCATTGTTATTTAATATCACGCATTCGAATTTATTTCGATAATGTGTTTTAATAAATCTGCCGATTACTTAACCAGAATAAGTTCAGACAAAACATTAAATCGCCCAATTAATATAGCCTCTTTACGCGGAAGACCACAGCAGACAATTGTGTCAGCCATATGCCACCGGGGCCTGTAAGAGCTGGAAACAAAGCGGCAACATACCGTTACGAACTCATTGCGCCAATTGCGAAACTCGCGTGGTATCCTCAATATAGATGGTCAGCACGGATTGCAGCCCGTTCGGCCAATTGCACAGGGCATTTGCCAAGTCAATCTTCCTTGTCTTGCCATTGTTCACAAATCTGCGTTTTATCGGCGTCCAGACGCTATTCGATTTTGTGGGCACCGAAAGTGCTGCTTCACCAACCGTTCGACGCTGCGTAACGTTCGTAGAGCCCGCACGTCTGCATCATCATTCGTCCCCACATCAATATATGGGCAAACAGCGATTGAACTCAGAATTTAAGCGACTGGCCATCGAAATGGTAGCGGCAAACAACGGCCCACTACCGCCGTTCATCGACGACGCCAGCCTCCAGCGCATCGCAACGCTTCTGCAAACGTCGCCCACTATCGCGGTGGTCGACTTGGGAGTGCATGCAACGCCGACCAGTCATCCGTCTTTTTCGCGTTTTGCCCAGTTGATCGGCAATACGCTGCGCGATCGTGGCGGACGCATTGTCGTATGGTGCGACGCGACCACCGATCGCGAGATTCTGACGGCCCTGAAACCAATGGCATGCCCGGTCATCACCATGGCGCTGCCGGGCTTCGACGGCACGGAAGTCAAGAACCTCAACAAGTGCGCCGGCTTTCTGACTGAAGACGACCTCGGCGCGGACGACCTCCACACCATTGGCGTGCCGCTCGCCGCCCGGCCCGATGCGCCGCCTCCCGTGCGTTCGGCGTCCATTCACGGCGGCTGCCCGAGCGTCGAACAAGGCTTCTGGTGTTTCGACACCGACGGCCGCGAATTCGCCTGTCACCGGCTCCTGCAAAATAGAGAAGAACTCGGCACGCAGTCTGCGGACAATCCGGCCGGCGAAACCGTCGAGCAGCAACGGCAAGCGTTGTGCCATACCTTGCGGCTCGATCAGCGTGATCAGGCAACGAAGTCTTGCGCCGACTGCCACTTCTCCTATCAAGGCTGGGTGGACGACAGCAATCTCAGGGCCTTCTGGATCGCGAAGGACGACCGCGGCGACATCACCGACACCTCAGAGCGCGAGCATCTGTTCGGCAAGGCCATCCCCACCGCGCAGCGCGTGGTGAAAGTCGATCTGGGCTGCGGGCCGGTGAAACGCCCCGGCTTCGTCGGCATCGACCGTTTCCCATTGCCGGGCGTCGACATTACGGCGGACGTCAACAAGGGCATTCCGCTGCCGCAAGATTCGGTCGACTATCTGGTGGCCTCGCATTCGCTGGAGCATTTCGACGACCTGCCGAGCGTGATCCACGAGATTCACCGGGTCTGCAAAGACAGGGCGCTCGTGACGATCGTGGCACCCTACTCGGCAACGGGACTCAACCTTGCCAATCCGTACCACGTCCAGGTATTCAACGAACATACGGCGCGCTTCTTCACGAACGCCGCCGAAACAGCGTTGCAGGTTGCCGACTACGACTTCCCCTCGGCGATCAACTGGGGGCTGGCATCGTCGGACCACAGCAACTGGCGTGCCGATCTGCGCCTGCTGAAGTGCGAGTTCTTCTACATGCCGGCTTACCGCGGCCTCGACGAGCCCGCCAAGCGCGTGTTGCGGCACTCCCTGAACGACGTGTGCGAGCAGATGCTCCTGCAAATGCTGGTCGTCAAGTCGCCGATTAGCCCAGCCGAGTTCGCCGAGCGTGTTCGCACCACGGTCTATCAGGAGCCGCCGCTCCTGACGGCCCGCCGGGCTGAAGAAGCGCGCGTGGGAGAGGCGAACATGTTCACGGCGCTCGCCGAGCTGCCGAACTCGGTGTCCGAATTGGGCGAGGTGGTGGCGCACTGGCGCGGGCAGATCGAAAGCATGGCGACCGACGCACGCGGCGCGAGTCATCAGCTTCGGTCCCTCGACGCCGAACTCGTTGCGCTCAACGAACGGCTGGACCGAGTCGAGCGCGCCGTCGTCGATACCCATCAGGCGATCGAGGCGGATGGAACGCTTGTCGCCAAGCGCATTACGGCGGTCAATACCGAGTTGATCCGGCGCGATCAACAGCAGCGCGGCAAACTGGAGGAACTGGAAAAGGCGGTTGTCCAACTGCAGCTTCACCTCGAAGAGCAACGCTTGGCGGCCGAGCAGGCTGCGGCTGCAGCCGCGCAAGCCGCCGAACTCGCCGCCGCACAAGCTGCCGAACTCGCCGCTGCACAAGCTGCCGAACTCGCTGCCGCGGCGCAACAGCCTGAGCCGGAATCACAACCGGAGCCCCCGGCTGCGATCGAACCCGTCTTCGAAGAGCCGCCCGCGTCTCAGAAGGAGGCCGTTCATGCGGCCTTGTCGCGCGAAGGGGGCGGCGAACCTTTGAGCCGCGCTATCCGGCTTTACCGCCGCCGGGCGCAAAATCTCACCAGCCTGATTTCACCGCGCTTCAATTCGTTGAAGCAATTTGGCGAGCGGCATGGGTGGATCGCGCAAGGGTTGCGGCTTCAGGAAAGCAATCTTTGGCGCGGCGGGCAGGAGTGGATTTACGATCTGCCGGTCGAGAACGGAGCGCTTGCCGGAATCCGCCTCGCCGTCACTTCGCAGTTCACGCCATCGGCGCCCACGCCGCTGTTCGATTGCGCAGTATGGTCGGCCGACTCGAACAGCGTGCTTGCGGGTGCGAAACTCACGCCGCGCGGCGACCTGTCGGTCGAGCCTGTCGAGATTTCGTTCACACCGATCGACGTCGCTCGTGGCTTCGTCCGCATCCGCTTGCAGGCGCTGCCGGCAGTCGAGGCGTTAGGTATCCGCACGATCGAATGGCGCGGCCTGAACGCATTGCGGCAGGTCAAGAAAATTCACCTGTTCTGCGAGCCGGTCTACCAGTAAATGAAAATGGCGCCCCGAATATTGGAGGCGCCATTTTTTACCCGTCGTTTTACCTGTCACGCAACGCGCATTTTCGTTGCCACGTGCGAGCGATCCCGTCTTCGAGCGATATGCTCGGCCGCCATCCCACCGTACGCGTCAGCAGCGAACAATCGATCGAGCTTCGCGCCACGCCTGAATACTGGTCATTGACTAATTCGTAGCGATGCTGCCTGTCGGTAACCTGCTCGATCAGGCTCAGCACTTGACGCAGCGAATGGCTTTCGGACTGCCCCACGTTGTAGACGGAACTGGGCCGCCGGTTCGCCTGCAACAAACTCAGCACGGCATGCGCGACGTCGTCGACAAAAATGTAATCGCGCTGCACGTCCAGGCTGCCCCAAACCTGCGAAGTCACCCCGCGAATCGCGTTGTCGAGAAAATGATCGATCACGCCTTGCGGCACGATTCTCGGCCGCGCATAGCCATACGCGTTGGAGATCCGCAGAATGTCGCTGCGAATGTTGAAGACGTCGTTGTAAAACTGCACCGTCTGTTCCGCGAGCGCTTTACCCAGCGCGTAGGCCGACAGGGGATGCGTTGGACTCGATTCACTTGGCGCGTTGTCGCAAGATCCGTATATCGCGCCGCCGGTTGATGGAAAAAAGAATCGTGCTTGCGGATTGCAGCGAACCAGCGCATTCAATACATTCGTGAGCGGTGGCAGCGAAGCTTCAAATTCAATAGCCGGATTGTCCCCAGAGGTAGCCGGAACCGACGTGCCCGCAAAATACAGCACAGCCTGAACACCTTTCACCGCTTCATCCAGACCTTGTCCCGTCAGCATATTGCCCCGGACGATTTCGTCCGGCCGACGCGCGAGAGGAGTCTGCGGGCAGCCGTCCCGCACGAATGCGCGCACCGTATATCCGTGCTCAGGCAACATCGACGCGATGGCTGATCCAATCATGCCCGATGCTCCGATCAGCAATACTGGCAGATGATCCGTCATGGGGTTCAGGCTCCAGCCATGGCTTCCGCCGCCGCATTGGCCTTGCGCGCCGCCGGCATGGCGAGTCCGCCATTGCTGCCCTCGAAAAGCAGCGTAACGAGCGCATTGGACGTGGACTCACGGACGTAATCCCGCGCGAGGATGACTTGCGTCTCGCGGATCAGGTCCGGCCAGTTTGCGCGATCGTCGATCGCGCGCTTGAGCACCGCGGCAATACCGTCCACTGACGCGTCGTGCGTCAGATAGCCGGTCACGCTATCGGTCAGGATTTCGTCGATGCCGCCGCTCAGCACGCCCGCCCCCACCAGGCCGCAGCGCAGCAGTTCGAGCAAGGTCTGCGGCAGACTCTCGTCGAGCGACGCGGACAGAATGATGTCGTTGTTCGCGGCAATCTCGCCTAACTGCACGAGGCCACAGCGGCGTACCCGCGACTCGAGATGCAGCTTTTCAATCTGCTCGTCGATTTGCCGCACGTAGGCATCGAGCACGGACAGTGCATATCCGTAGATATTCAACTCGACGTCATAGCCAGCGTCGCGCAACGCCGAAACGGCCAGCACGGCTTCCAGTTGACGCTTGCGCGGCTGGAGCGTTCCGCCAATCGCAATGCGCACCGGACCCGATGCCCACTGCGGCTGCGTCCTCACCGGCGTCGCCACGGCCTCGTTGAGCGGCAGCGACGTGCGCACGACCCTCGACGGCACTTCGGAAACTCGCGCGAAATGACTGAGCGACCATTCGCAATCGGACAGGATTCCGTCGACGCGGCCACGAAGATACGAGAGATCCGCGATATCATCGTATGCGGAAGGCTGGAACAGGGCCTGGTAGACCCGATACGAGCGGCGCGTGGCGTCCACTGCGAATACCGGCATGAAACCCGAACAGATCACCACGCCGATTCCCCGTTCGCGGATGAACGTATCGAGCTGTTCAGTCTCCGCATCCCGGCGTTCCTGATCGAGATGCAGGAACACAGCGCCAGCCGTGTAGGGAGCGCGTTCGACCGGCTTGAGCCCATGACGCTCCAGCCAACTGTTGATTTCGCTCAGGCCCGAATCCGCGCCGTATTTGTGTTCCTCGGGAATGTAGACACGAACATCCGCGCCGAGCAGCGACAGGTTCCGCGCGAGACCGAGTCCATAGACTTCGGACCCCGAGAACATTTCGCTGTGCAGAAACACGGCCATGGTGGGAGCGCCGGTGTTGCCCCGATGCATTGAAGCGATCCGCACGTAGCTACGCATCCAGTTGCCGATGGCACTGCACGCTTGCGGATCTACCTTCAGCGTTCGGCCATTGGTCGCGACGATTTCGACCCCGTTCCGCACTGCAGTGGCCGAAATCCCAAAACGCTCGAACGCGGACAACTCGTCATAGCTCGAAGCAGAAATGGCGATGCGGGTATTGTGGCGTACCTGCACGAGCGCGCTGAGCGACTCCCAGCTCGAGCGCAATGCCTTCGTATTGGCGGTGCCCCCCGTAGGGGGGCGATGAGTCGGCGGCATGACCTGTTCGAGCGCGCCCGGAACGACGCCGGACGGCAGGTCATACGTGGCATCCGCCTGAACGGGCGCCGCCGCGTCGTCCAGGCCGTCCCACGCCCCCTCCGTCAGGCGCGGCACGATATGCGGGCACGATGCGCCGAGCGCCTCGTAGGCGCTTGCGCTGCCCACCACCGCCATCGACGCCGCCGCGATTTGCATGGCGACTCCGAGCTGCTGGCTGTTCATGGTGGCCTGCGGCTGGGCAAAGAATGCATATCCTCCAAACGTCGTCGCGACATCCTTGTTTTGCAGAAAATCGCGTGGATCCACGCCTTGTTTCACGGCATGCTCTTCCGAACCCACGCCGTCACCGGCCAGATAGATCACGGGCACGCCGGCATCGCGAAATGCTTCGATCTGGTAAGCCGCCGAGACGTAGCTTCCGTCGAATACCATCAATACGTCGGTGTCGTCCGGCCTGAAGGCCGACAGATTCCATTCCGGCGTATTCAGGACAATCAATGCAGGATCGTTTCTCAGCTCAGCGAGCCAGGTGGCGACCCACGCATTGGTGACGTTGCTGACAATCAATACACGGCGGCGCTGCGGTCCCTCGGATTTCTCGAACCACGTGCTCGGCATCGCAAACGATTGCCGGTTCGTCAACACCTTCGCCGGGTCGGCGCTCAGGCGGCGGGCAAAGGGCTCGAAAAAGGTTTTGACGACTTCGAGCCATTCGCCGGAGTTACGCAAATAGGGAAAGAAAGGCGTGGGGTCCAGAACGTCCACGTCGACGATCCGCTCGGGCGTCAGGGTCGCGCTTCGTTCCGCGAAACGGCGCTCGTCCATCATGTATCCGTACACGGCCTTGACGTCCCACGCGACGGTATTACCAAGCGAATTGGGCGAAACCAGCCCGTGCTCCACCGCGCTGACGGTATCGAGATAGGCGAAACGGGCGCCCAGTCTCAATGCGCGCAGCCACAGGTCCCAGTCGCAAACGCGGCGCAGCATCAGGTGCGGATCGTAAAGACCAAACCGGTCGAAAAACGAACGACGCACGAGCACACCACCATTTGGAATGGTGTTCAGGTTCCGCAACATCTCGATCGTTTGCGGCCAGCCACCGAGCATGAATGCATTGCCTTGCTTGGTCAGCATCTCGACGTTCGTAATGATCACGTCAGCATTGCTCGTCTCGAGTTTGTGCCACGCTTTTTCGAGAAAGTCAGGTGCGAACACGTTGTCGTCGAACAGGAAGGCGATTGCATCACCGCGCGCACGCATGATGCCCTCATTGGTTCGAACCCCTGGCAGCCCGCTGTTCTTGTCATGGCGGATATAAACGATCCTATCGTCGCGCAATGCCGCGTCGGTCAGAACGGCTTGTGAGCCGTCCGTCGAGCCATCGTCGATAATTACGTGTTCGAAATCTGTGAACGACTGAATGGCGGCGGAATCCAGACAGCGCAGCAACAACCCTTCCCCATTGCGGCAATATGTCGGCGTCACGACGCTGATTTTGGGCTTATAGCGCGAGCGTCCTGCGCTAATCACCCGCGCGTTCGAGATGATCTGAGAGACTTTCATTTCGGTTACTTGATAGCTGAAATGAGACATGGCGACTGGCACTGTTTGCGACTACCGGCAGGACCGAGCCACTCGGTGCACCGTTTCAAACGAAGACTGCCCAATCGAACGCATTAGCCGGAGCCGGGGAGGCCATTATGCTACTAAATACCCCTAAATTATTCACAGATTGTGTCAAGACGACCATGTTGCATTTTGTTGTTATTTTTAGTTACAAATAATCTCGTCAAATTTACCTTGGACTACTCGCGATTCGGTCGAAACGCCCTAACGTGCGATCCATTCGCTTACGTTTGAAAAACCATCGCACGACTTACCCATCACGCATTGCAACCGGGTACCGTGACGCAATGAAAAACACATTTGCGTCCACGAATCGCATTGAAAGAAAAAACACCGACCGGGCGAAATACGAGTGAAGTGCGAATAAGCGGCGTATTGCGGCACATGTTGTATTCGCATAGCGGCGAATGAAAGCAGACCTCGCGCTTTCATTCGAACGATACCGCCACGATTTCACCGCCCAACACGTGAATCAAACACTCGCCGCACGCTCCGGAGGGCGAGCGGCCCGCCGCCTTGGCACGCAAATCAGGATCCACGGCCAGCCGCGCAGGTCGACCGTATCAGCTTCCGAAATGGTGCCGCAACCGAGGCCTGGCACACCACGCGCGATCTTCAGCGCCGCACCTTATGCGGTGCGGACTCGAAACATGCGTTTGTTATACTCGTAGACGCACTTCCGTACCTATTTTTGAGAGACCCCAATGCTGGTCAAAGACCTTGTTCGCGACACGATCTGGATGCCCGGAAAAGATTATGATCCGTCGCACAAGCCCCAAATTTCGGTCCTGCTCCCGACCTTTCGCCGCGGCAAGAGCGGCCTGTTCCGACGCTGCGTCGAGTCGATCCTGGCCCAGACGCTCGAAGACATCGAGTTGATCATCATCGACGACGCGAGCACGGACGGCACCGCTGATCAGATCGCGGAGTATCTTGCGAACGACAGCCGCGTGGGCTGCCTGCGGCATCCGAAGAACATCGGCCTGCCGGCAATCTCCGAATACGAGGGGTATCTCAAGGCTAGGGCTGATCGTCTGGCATTCGCTTTCGACGATACGATGTTCAATGAGGACGCGCTAGCGAAGTTGCTTGAGGAGTCGAAGAAAGCGCCGCATGCGGTAGTTTACGGTCACATCGAGTGGTCACATAAGGACCAACTCAGCGACGATATCGTCACGAGTCGGCTAGGCTCAGATCGTTCACAAGGGCTACTTCGACTCAGCAATCACATCCCGAACAACGCCGTGTTGATGCCGCGCACGATAGTCGAAGACGTAGGTCTTTATGATCCTCACATCGGCATGGCCCGTATTTGCGATTGGGATTTATGGGGACGCATAGCCGACAGCTACGAACTTAAGTTTGTCGATGTGGCGGTTGGCCAGGAGGGCGGACCGATGCAGAGCGATAGCGTGGGTAATACCTATGCACTCGACAGCGCTGCATCTGATGAGTGGATGCGCACGTATCGCAATGAAAGGCTCAGGCCTGAGAACTTCGGTGAGTACGACGTCTTTTCGCTTGATGCAAATCTCGGCCAAAGCACGCTGACCATTTTCGAGGGACTGGCGCGCAAACACGGGTTGCCGAGAGGATGGAGCGTACCGGTGCCGGTCAGTTCTGCCGACACGGACGGATATATCCTGATCGTCACAGTCGATTACAACGCCTCGACGACACTGTGTTTCGACATGCTGCCGCCATCGATCGCGAGACGCGTCCGAGTAATCACGCTAAGCGGCATTTTTTCTTACGAAGAACTTGCGCGTGCGACATGTGTAATCTTCGTGAGGGTAATTGCCCCGTTACGGATCTGGATCGACGCGGCCAAATCTCTCGGCATACCGTGCTATTACTTTCTTGATGACAATCTTCCGCTTCTGCAAAGCAACAAGGAAATTGTTATCCCAGGTGAGGATTTCAGCACGGCGAGATTCGGCACGACGATGAAGATGTTTGAGGGCGTGCTGCTGTCGAGTCGCAATCTGGTTACCTATTTCCGGGAACATCTGCTTCACGATAATCTTCACTATTTCCCGGTTTCCTTCTACAGGCAAGCACCCCTTTCTCTCGACTATCAGGAAAAGAAGCTTCCCGGTGAAACCGTGATCGTCTTCGCGGGTGGCTCGCATCGATCGAGGGGAATGCACGACGTCGTATTCCCAGCGGTCAGGAAGCTGGCCGAAGGCGGCCGACCAGTGCACTTGGTCATGGCGATCTCGGACGGTTCCCGTCAACTGGAGTCTGAAGCACGTCCAGAAAATCTACGTATCACGCTCATTCCCTTCGACGTGAGTTACCTGTTCGCAATGCGTCGCTTTGCCAGGTTCTCCCCGGACTATATGGTCCATGCGCCGAGCGAGACGACAAATAACGCATACAAAACGCTCAATCCTCTTGTTGCCGCCTTGATGCTCGATTGCGTTCTGATTGCTCCAGAAACAGAACCGTATATCCAGGTGGCAGACCGTGGCAATCTGGTGCTGGTCAACGATGCTGCCAAACCGATTTCCTGGTATGAGACCTTCGTTGCGTTGCTTGACAAGAAAGTGGACGTTACCCTGACAAAGGAGCGGAACAGAGAGTATTGCCGAGAAAATTTCTCTGGTCAGGCGAATGAATTCATCCTGCGAGAAATGCTGCGCAAACATGGCGGCGAGGCAAGCTGGAGCGAACAGTCTCGGCGCCTGTACAAACTTATGTCGTGGACGCGATCAAAGGGCGGCATACCAGTGGAACATGTTGTGCTCGGGCCGGCCGACGAGACGGTAAGACAGCTCGGCGCATATCGCAAGATGGTCCGCTACTCATGGCGTCATCGCCTCATGCAGCGACGCACCGATCTATGGGACTCGACCGCCGAGAGCTTCAAAAGCATCAAGGCTTTCAGCGAGAAAGAAGGCTGGAGACGCCACGCGTCTTCACTCGAACTCAGCGATTCGCTCAGCGACATGCCGTTTCGCGAATACCGCGTAAATCCCCCCGCCGGAAAGCTGAAAGCCGTGCTGCTTGCTATTTCAGTCGATCTCGTGCAGCAAGGCATCATCGGTATCGAGATAGTGAATCCTAGGGACGAGATTCGGGACCACATCGCGGTAGATCTGCAAACCGCAAATCTGAACGTACCAGTCCGCTTTGAACTATCGGGCGTGAACGTACGACATGGCGAGACGTGGAAAATCCGGATCTTCGCCAAGGCAAAAGTCCCCGTCTATGTTTTTGAATTCATCAACAAACGTTTCATGGGCCTGCGGTATACGAACCCGACACCGTTCATGGAACTTGTAATGGAGTGAGCTTCGCCCGGTTTCTTGCCTTCCAACGGTCGCGAGTTACGCAGCCGCATCCTTGGTCCGCTGAGCCTTAACATTTAGCAACGGCGCTTGTCTCAATCGCGGCAAGCGCCGTTGCTAGCTAATCTTCCCGCTCCGTCCACTCACGCCAAAGGGCGGACAGCCCGCTGCCTTGGCAGGCAAACCAGAATTCGCGGCCGGCACCGCAGGTTGCCCCCATCCGCCTCTGAAATACTGTCGCAGTCGAGGACCAGCAGTTAAGGCTTGCCACTCAAGCGGCACCCTGTGCGTTTCGAGTTCGAAATATGCGTTTGTTATACTCGGAAGTGCACTTTCGTACCCATTTTGAGAGACCCCAATGCTGGTCAAAGACCTTGTTCGCGACACGATCTGGATGCCTGGAACGGATTATGATCCGTCGCACAAGCCCAAAATTTCGGTCCTGCTTCCGACCTTCCGCCGCGGCAAGAGCGGCATGTTCCGGCGTTGCGTCGATTCGATCCTCTCCCAGACGCTCGAAGACATCGAGTTGATCATCATCGACGATGCGAGCACGGACGGTACCGCTGACCAGATCGCCGAGTATCTCGCGAAAGACGGTCGCGTGAGCTGCCTGCGGCATCCGAAGAACATCGGCCTGCCGGCAATCTCGGAGTACGAGGGGTACCTTAAAGCCCGAGCGGATCGTCTGTCGTTTGCCTTTGACGACACGATGTTTAACGAAGACGCTCTCGAAAAGCTCCTCAAGGAATCCGAGAAGGCGCCTCACGCGATGATCTACGGGCACGTTGAGATGTCGCTGCGCAACGAAGCGACCGGCGAGATCGTGACAACTCGTCTTGGCGTCGCTCGCTCGCAGGGGACGCTGCGCGTTGAGAATTTCATTCCGAATAACGGCGTGTTGCTGACGAAGGAAATCATCGAAGACGTCGGCTTCTACGACCCACACGTCGTCATCGCGCGGTTATGCGATTGGGATCTCTGGTGCCGCATCGCTGAACGGTACGAAGTTAAAGCAGTCGATGTCGCGGTTGGTCTCGAAGAAGGACCGATCACGAACGACAGCCTCGGACATACTTACGTACTTGACAGCTGGGCTGCCAATGAATGGATGCACACTGCGCGCAACGAACGCTTGCATCCAGATCAGCTTGGGAATTACGAGGTATTCGCCCCGAACCCGGTGCATGGTGCGAGCACACAAAATGTTGCTCACCGCCTTGCCGTCAAGCATGCGGCAGCACGTAACTGGGCGTTGCCGGCCGATCCCGGCCCAGCATCTGGAGCCGGGTACATCCTCGTCGTCACCGCGCACTACGATGCTTCGACGTATCTCTACTTCAACATGCTGCCACCGGAAGTCGCTAGGCGCGTCCGGATCATTTCAATCAGCACGGGATACGGCGTCGAAGAACTCGCTCGCGCCAGCTGCGTGATCTTCGTCCGGCACATCAGCGTGTTTTCCGCGTGGATGGATGCCGCGCGCGCGATGAATGTGCCGGCGTATTACTTCCTTGACGACAATCTTCCGTTGCTCGCAAAGATCGGGGAACTGCCGCCCGGCAACGAAGACTATCGCCCGGATCAATACCGCGAAGACCTGGCGATGTTCGATGGCGTATTGCTGTCCAGCCGGAATCTCCTTGAGTATTTCGAGGAGGAGAAACTACACGACCAGCTGTTTTGTTTCCCAGTCTCCTACTACGATCAGCGTTCGCTGTTCATCGACTATCACGAATCGAAGAACCAGGACGAGTTGGTCATCGCATGCGCGACGGGCTCGCATCGCGCGAAGGGACTCTGGGAAGTCGTGTTCCCTGCCATCCAGCGTTTGGTGAGCGAGGGTCGCAACGTTCATCTCATTGCGCCAGAGCCCAGCGAGAGCGAATACAAGAACCTGACCAAGGGGCTGCCGAAGAATTTCCGGATTACCCTTTTGCCGTTTGAGCTGGATTATCTGTTTGCGATGCGCCGATTCGCGCGCTATTCGCCCGATTTTTTGCTTCACGCGCCAAGCGCCACGGCCAACAACGCCTACAAGACATTGCATCCGCTTATGTCGGCATTGATCATGAACGCCGTGCCTGTGCTGCCCGACACCAAGCCGTACGACCAGATCCTGGAATGCGGCAATGCCGTGTTCGTGCATGATTCCGCGCAGCCGCTCTCGTGGTACACGGCGCTCGTCGATGCGCTTAAAGACAAATCGTCACTTGATCAGATACGTCAGAAAAATGCGGAATACTGCGCGGAAAACTTTTCTGGCTCGCAGAACGCCGCCGTGCTCGACAGCATTCTCACGAAGTTCGATCATGAAGCTTCATGGGAAACGCAGGCCAACCGCCTTCACAAATTCGCCTCATGGTCCAGGAAAATTAATGGTGTAGGCGCAGGCAATGCGTCTACCACGCCAGCAATAGAGCAGGCCGGCGAACTCGCCAACTTCCGGCGCATCCACCGCTACTCGTGGCGTCACCGTATCCTGTCGGCGAGAAGCAATCTTTGGAACCTGATCTCGCCGCAGTTCGCGCGCCTGAAGTCATTCAGCGACGAACAAGGTTGGCGATTGAATGGATCGTCACTCGAATTGAGTGACTCACTGCACAACATACCCTTCCGGGAATACCGCATCTCGCCACCAACGGGAAAGTGGACGGCTCTGTATGTTGCACTGACGGTGGACTTCATTAAGCAAGGTCAGGTCGGAGTCGAACTCGTCTCTCCGGAAGACAATGTCAAGAACCACATCGCCATTGACATTCAGAGACTGGATCTGACGAGACCGATTCGCTTCGATCTCCAGGACATCACCGTAAAACCTGGTGAGTCGTGGCGCGTTCGTGTCTTTGCGAAATCCAAGGCGCCGGTTTACGTATACGAGTTCATCAACAGGAAGTGGTTCGGATTGCGATTTTCCGCACCGACCCCTTTCATGGAACTTGTAACGGAGTGAACCTCCTTCGGGTTTTCGTCTTCCCGGTCGCCACCCAGTAACGACGCGTGCCGCAATTGCGGCACGCGTCGTTGTTAATTCACCTTCCCGCTCCGTCCGCTCATGCCGTCAAGCAACCCTTTTCCCATGAGCTTCAAACGCTGACGTCTTGGCGCTACGAAAAAGCCAAAGAACATAATCTGCGCCACCAATCGGACCGACAGAAAAGCGCGCCATGCAAAACTCATAGGCACGTGGCGAAGCAGTAAGAGCGCGTTGCGTGATGCGTAGTAGTCGCGAATGGGGGAATGCACAAACACCTCACGCCAGCGCCCACTCCACACTTCGACCACTTCGTCGCCCAGTGAATGCGTCAGCAACGCATCGCGGGCGGCATAGAGCCTATAACCTCGCGCCAACGCACGCAGACACCATTCTGTGTCGACATGGTCTATGAACAGGCCATCGTTCATCCCGCCCACATCGTCTAGTACGTCAAGTCGCGTCAATGTGCCCGACGAGATCAGGAAATCAACGGGTAGTTCAGGCACATCGCTTGGGCACTTCTCACGGTTAAGCCAGAAGCGGCGTTCGCGCATGAAGCGAGCCGCCGTGCCGGTCCGCTTGTCGAGCGTGACCGGACCTACGCCGCCTACGCGCTCCCCGCGTTCCCGTATGCGAGAGTCAGCCTCAAGCAGGCACTGCACCATATTGCCAGCAGGAATACTGTCGTGATCTAAAAACAGAGCAAAGTGCGAATCTAGTGCTTCGCCACGCACATAGTCCTTGACCGCCTCAATGCCGCGATTCTGAGCAGTCGCGATGCCGAGATTCTCACCGAGCGCCTTCAGGATGCAATCGTGACGCGCAGAGAGTTGCTCGAGCCTATCCATCACGGCCGGCTTCGAACCGTTGTCGACGATCACAACCCGATCAACCTGCGGACAGATTGCCGCGAGAATTGTCTCAAAGGTCGCCAGATCCGGATTAAACGTGACTACGATCGCCGACACCGATGGGTATTTCCGCGCTCGGCTGTTGTTCACGGGTTGTGCGCTCGCCGTCATTCGCTGTGCGCGCGGCTTCGACGCGCAACAATGGCATGCAACCGCTTACGGGCCATCTGCGCACGCAGGAGTGTCAGGTTGAGGACGCGGCGCGCCCGGATGCTCGTGATAAGTGCGCGGGACGGTTTCCCGACGGGAGTGCTGGTCGAGTATCGGGCCGCAAAATCGAACAGCAGGTCTGCCCATTGCCGCGCGACCACATTTTGCGCATAGTTTTCACGCACGTCCTGATAGGCTGCATCAGCGATCTCGCCTCGCAGCTTCGCATCCACCACCAGCCGCTTCAACGCGCCATACCACGCGTCGACGCCGTGTTCGACAAGCAGTCCAGTATTCCCGTCGACAACCGACTCCCTATACGGTGATGTATTGGTATAGACGCCTGCGATCTTCAACGCACCATATTCACGATACTTGTTATTGGTCTTGTAGAGGTTCGACACGGAGCCGGTCATCGGGGCAATCCCGATATCCAGCCCGCTCGACGCCTTGAGCGCAATGAATTCAGCGTAATCATGGACTGTGGGCACGTACGTCACTCGCTCACGGCCGATCAATTCAGGTGGACAGTATCCGAAGAACACCATCGAAACCTGCGAAAACTCGGTGAGTAATCGATCGAACGCGGGGAGAATCTCAACGAAATCGGCGGCGCGCGACACGTTGCCGGCGAAACCGATGCGAACCTCGCCGGGCGCTTTGTCATGCGGTGCGACTCGCTCAATCAACGAAAAATCGAACGGCGCATTCAGATGAACGACGTTAGCGCGCGGGAAACGTTTCCTGATGTAGTCGCCCAACAGCACGGAATTCACGATGACCGCTTTGGCGCCCTGGACCGCTTGTGCGAGCGCTTTGCGCACTCTGGGATACTGGTAGTACTGGGCGAGCCTGGTATTACCCACCAGCTCCCAGAAGTTGTCATCGATATAGTACAAATACGGGACTCGGCGGGTCGCCATCCACGTGAGCATTGGTATCGCTGTAGGATCGCCCACCCGGCTCAGGATCACGGCCCCGCCATTCTGAAGCACATCCGGGGTGAAATATGGCAGCAGGTATTTTTCGACCGTCCCTTTGCTGCCTAGCGCCTCGCGAATCACCCGTTCAACGATGTGGTTGGTGGGAATGTCCCCTTCAATGATCAGCTTCACGTCGACCGGCAAGGACTCGCTGCCTGGCTCCGTCTGGCCCGATTTGCTTGCTTCGTGATGCGACTTGGCCGCGTCATCCGCCATGCGAGCGTGGTCGTTTGCGTCTCGAGGGGTCATAGGTGCAGCAAGTCCATAAACGGGGACGCCGGGGCGTAGAGCATATTAAAGCCGCGGCGATCGACCAGCTCGTACACATAAACCGGTATCGTCGAACGGCACCGGAGCCGGCCGCGCAGCACTGCCGCGCGAACTACGATAGCAATTCGCGCTTATACCGATCGTTACTGCCCGGCTTTGCGCTCGTACTCAGCGAGCACGCGCTTCGCCGGACCATCCATCACTACTTCACCTTTGCGCATCCAGATAACGCGCTCGCAAAAGGCCTGCAGCATCTCAAGACTATGGCTGGAAAAGACCAGAATCTTTCCCTGCTCCATGAACTCATGCATCCTGCGCTTGGCCTTGTTGGCGAACTGCACGTCACCGGCGCCCATGACCTCGTCCAGAAGCAGAATTTCCGGATTGATCGCCGTCGACACCGAGAAGGCCAGGCGGATGAACATACCCGCCGAGTAGGTCTTGACCGGATAGTCCAGGAACTCGCCCAATTCGGAGAATTCGCCGATCTGCTGAATGCGCTCTTCGACCTGAGCTGGCGTCAAACCGAGCAGCATGCCGCGAATCCGGATGTTGTCCCAGCCGGTCTGTGTCATTTCGAACCCGGTGGCGAGTTCGAACATCGCGGACACATGACCGCTGATCGTCGCCTCACCGGAGGTCGGCGGATAAATCCCGGCCATCACCTTCAGAATCGTGCTTTTACCCGCGCCGTTCAAACCGATCAGGCCGACCCGCTCCCCATGCTCGATATCGAGCGTCACGTTCTTTAGCGCGTGAACGACCCGGCGCTCCGTTTTTTCTTTTTTTCCAGTTCGACGAAACGCGTTGAGCACTGTGGACTTGAGACTGTCCTGGCGCGCCGACACGTCGAACTTCACACCCACGTTACGCAGGCTGATCCTCAAATCTTCGGTCATAACACGTATACGATCCGCTGCGACATCTTTCTCACGACATACGTTGCGACCAACCCCGCAACGACGCAATAGCCCAGCGCGACATAGATCACTTCGGCCGGCGGAGCTTCGCTATTGAGCAACGGATAGCGCAGGATCTCGATAAGGTAATACAGTGGATTGAACATGTAGACGAACGCCAGCCCGCGGTCCTTGAGCATCGCGACGGTGAAAATCACCGGCGTCAGATAGAACGCAATCTGGATCAGACTGCCCAGCAAATGCGGCAGATCCCTGAAGCGAACGCCAATATGCGCGACGATCACCAGATGAAAGAAATTGATGGTCAGGAACAGCAGAAAACACGGCACTGCCCAGAGCGCGCCCCACCCCACGTGGCGCTGATAGAGCGCCATGGCGATAAAGAACACCACCAGGCCCACAAAGAACACCACCGTATAAGGCACGATCGCTCGGTACAGGTAAATGATCTTTGGAAACGCAAATTGCTTGATATAGCCTTCGGCGACGACAAACGCCGAGCAACCGTCCACCAGCGACGACGAGATAAACGTCCAGATCACGATACCCAGCGTGAGAAACGGCAAGAACTCGTTCATCGGCTGATGAAAGAGCCGCCCGTAGATCACGCCAATTGCGGTGATGACCGCCCCCAGATTGATGAGAATCCACGCCGGACCAAGCATCGAACTCCGGAAACGGCTCTTGACGTCCTGAAGACCCATATGGAGCCAGACCCGCCAAAGTTTGGCAGCGCTCACGAACTCCATCAAAGACGGACGAGCGCCGGCTCTGTTATACGTGATCATTGATGCTTCGCTCCATTGTGATCATGCCGTCGGCGCGCGAAACCTCGGTGAAACCAAGCTGCACGTACAGGCGGTGTGCACGCTCATTGGTGTCGCGCACCAGCAGATACACCGATGCAAGCCCGAGCGCCTCGCGCGCGAACCCCATCAGCGCCTCGATGCCCTGGCGCATCAAACCCTGCCCCTGGAATTCCGGTGCGACGACGAAACGTCCGATCTCTGCTTTGCCCGCCACGGTGTCGATCCCATAGATCGCCACTTGACCAACACGCGCCTGGGTTGCCGCCTCTTCGACGATAAACACCAGGTCGTCCGCTTTATCGAGGTAGCGCGTGAACCAGCCGGCGTGCTGATCCCACTGCAGCACGTCGGCGGTGCCGAACTGCTGCCGCGCGCCGTCGCGGTTTCGCCACGCGAGCGTGAACGGCAGATCAGCTTCGGCGAGCAGCCTTAAACGAAGGCTGCCCGCCGCAAACGGCGGGTAGGCTTGCTTCATTGTGCAGCGTAGCGCTTCACGAGGCCGGCGATCAGCTCGACGTCCTTGCGCGTGACGCCCATGTGCATCGGCAGCGACAGGATTTCATTGCTGGCTTGATGCGACTTCGGGCACTGGCCCTTGCCGTGCGCATACATGCGGTATTCGGTGTTATCGCGGTAGTGCACGCCCGGATAAACTTCATGCTCGTTCAGCGCAAGCATCAGCTCGTCGCGATTCTTGACGCGAATCTGGAACAGATGGCGCGACGATTCGCAACCCTTGGTGATCGGCACGAGACGCACGTTGGCTTGATCGCCGAGCAGCTCTTCGTACCAGTTCGCCAACTGGCGGCGATACGAGTTGTCGTTGTCCAGATACTTGAGCTGCACGAGGCCGATCGCGGCCATGATCGAGTTGCCGTGATACTTGAAGCCGACTTCCTCGACGTCGTACATCCACTTGTACGCGCCCTGCGAAGCCGTACGTGCGTACGTGTCCTTGTTGATGCCGAGCCAGCTCATCTTGCGTGCGCGTGCATCGTCTTCCGCGTCGCGGAAGCAGATCATGCCCGAGTCAGCCGTCGGCAGGTTCTTGACTGCCTGGAAGCTGAACACAGTCACGTCCGCGTCATGGCCGACATGCTTGCCATGGAAGCGCGTGCCCGACATATGCGCCGCGTCGAGAATCAGCACGAGGCCGCGGTCGCGGCACAGCTTCAGCACGCGCTCATACTGGCCGACGTTGCCGCCGACACCGACGTAGATCACCGCACGCGTACGGTCGGTAATGCGCGCTTCGATGCTTTCCGGATCCAGGCAGAGCGAATCGTCGACGTCGGCGAACACCGGCGACAGCTGCGAGTAGAGAATCGCGTGATTCGACGACACGAAGGTCAGCGGCGTGGTGATGACTTCGTCGCCATCGGCCCAGTTGTGCTTGGTCTTCAGGAGTTCAAACGCCAGGTGCAGGCCAACGGTGTTCGAGCTCAGGAAGTGCGCATTCGGCAGACCCGTGTAAGCCTTCCATGCTTCTTCGAATTGATTGGTCTTGAAACCGAGTCCGGTCCAGCCCTTCTCGAGGCATTCCTTGATCTCGTCGAGGCACTCTTGAATACGGAAATTGGGTACAAACAACTGGATAGCCATAAAGGTCTCCTCGTGAGGCGGGCTAGTTAAATAATTCGGCGTCGGCAAGTGCAGGCGCTGCGGCGTCTTTTTTAGACAGCAGCGGCTCACCCTCGAACGGCCATTCAATTCCAATCGCGGGATCGTTCCATCCCAGCGAGCGCTCGAATTCAGGTGCGTAGTAATCGGTGGTCTTATACAGGAATTCCGCGAAATCGGACAGCACGACAAAGCCGTGCGCGAACCCCTCAGGAATCCACAATTGACGCTTGTTCTCGGCCGACAATTCGACACCCACCCACTTGCCGAACCGCGGCGAACTGCGGCGAATGTCGACCGCCACGTCGAACACGCGGCCGCTCACCACACGCACCAGCTTGCCTTGCGGCTGGCTGATCTGATAGTGCAGGCCGCGCAACACGTTGCGCGCCGAACGCGAGTGATTGTCCTGCACGAACTCGCGCTCGATGCCCGTGGCTTGTGCGAAAGCCTTGGCGTTGAAACTCTCGTAAAAGAAGCCGCGGTCGTCGCCAAACACCTTCGGTTCGAGAATGACGACTTCCGGCAACGCGGTCGGAATAGCGGTCAGATTCATGCAACAGACTCCTGAAGAATGCGGTGCAAATAGGCACCGTAGCCGTTCTTGGCGAGCGGCTTGGCCAGCGCTTCGAGGTCTTCCGCGGAGATCCAGTGATTGCGGAACGCAATCTCTTCGGGGCACGCGACCATCAGACCCTGGCGCTTTTGCAACGTGGCGATAAAGACGGCGGCATCCTGCAGCGAATCGTGCGTGCCGGTATCGAGCCAGGCGTAGCCGCGGCCCATAATCTCGACGTTCAAGCGGCCGTTGCGCAGGTAGTGCAGGTTGACGTCGGTGATTTCAAGCTCACCACGCGCCGACGGACGAATGCCCGCCGCGATATCGCACACGTCGTTGTCGTAAAAGTACAAACCGGTCACCGCGTAGCTGGAACGGGGCGACTTGGGCTTTTCCTCGAGCGAGACCGCGCGGAAGTCCTTGTCGAACTCGACCACACCGTAACGCTCCGGGTCATGCACGTGGTACGCAAAAACTGTCGCGCCCTGCTCCTGCGAAGTGGCATGCTGCAACTGCCCCAGCAGATCGTGGCCGTGAAAAATGTTGTCGCCGAGAATCAGCGCCGACGGATCGTTGCCCACGAAATCGCGGCCGATGATGAAAGCCTGCGCGAGCCCGTCCGGCGAGGGCTGCACCGCATATTGCAGGTTCAAGCCCCAGCGCGCGCCATCGCCCAGCAGTTCCTCGAACCGCGGCGTATCCTGCGGCGTGGAAATGATCAGGATGTCGCGAATTCCGGCCAGCATCAGCGTGCTGAGCGGATAGTAGATCATCGGCTTGTCGTACACCGGCAGCAGCTGCTTCGACACCGAACGCGTGATGGGATAAAGGCGGGTGCCGGAACCACCTGCCAGGATGATGCCTTTTCGTTTCATGATGGATCTCTCAGGTATGCGATGGAGGCACAATCAACCGAGCAACCGGTGTCCCTCGACAAACTCGGCGAGCGCGCGATCCACGCCTTCGCGCCAATCGGGGAGGTCGATATTCAACGCCGCGCGCAGCTTCGACGTATCGAGTCGCGAGTTGGCGGGACGCGCGGCCGCGCTGCCGTAGTCGGCCGCTGCGATCGGCAAAACGTCTTCCGGCTTGACCGAGAGCGGAATACCGGCAGCGGCGAGCGTTTCGACAATATGGCGCGCATATCCGTGCCAGTTGGTTTCGCCCTGTGCGGCCAGGTGGTACACGCCGCTCGGCATTGGCGAAGCACCGTTCAGATACTGGTGCACGGCGAGCGCCGTCACGTCCGCCAGTAGCGATGCGGGCGTCGGCGCGCCGACCTGGTCCGCGACCACGGACAACGACGTGCGGCTGCGCGCCGCACGTGCGATCGACTTGAGGAAGTTGCCACCCTGCAAGCCGAAGACCCAGCTAGTGCGGAAAATCCAGTGCGCCACGTCCACATTCTGCACCGCGATCTCGCCGTCGAGCTTCGAACGGCCATACACGGACAACGGCGCAGTCGCGTCGTCTTCCAGGTACGGGGTCGCCTTGGCTCCGTCGAATACGTAATCCGTCGAATAGTGAACTATCAGGGCGCCGAGTGCCTTGGCTTCGGCCGCCAGCAGCCCCGGCGCCACCGCATTGACGGCGTGCGCGAGCTCAGGCGATGTTTCCGCGGCATCGACGGCCGTGTAACCACCGGCGTTGACGATGACCCGCGGCTTGACCGATCGCACCGTCGCCACAATCTGTTCCGCGGATGCCAGGTCGCAGGTGTCGCGCCCGACTGCCACGACGCGACCAAGGAGCGCCAGGCTCCGGCACAATTCCAGCCCCAGTTGCCCGCGGGCGCCAACTACGAGAATCGCGCCAGTCTCGCCTTCAGACCGCGACTCAAGGTCACGCATAGTGCTGGCCTACCCATTTGCGGTACTCGCCCGACGTGACGTCGTTCACCCACGGCTGGTTGTCGAGATACCACTGCACTGTCTTGCGCAGGCCCGTTTCGAAAGTCTCGGCAGGCCGCCAGCCTAGTTCGCGTTCGAGCTTGCGCGCGTCGATCGCATAACGGCGATCGTGGCCCGGACGATCCTTGATGAAGGTCATCTGGTCGCGATACGAGCCTTCCGCCTTGGGCTTCAGTTCGTCGAGCAGGTCGCACAGGGTATGCACGACTTCGAGGTTGGTTTTCTCGTTCCAGCCGCCGACGTTATAGGTTTCACCCGGCTTGCCGCTCGCGAGCACCTGGCGGATTGCCGAGCAGTGGTCGGTCACATACAGCCAGTCGCGCACGTTCTGACCGTCGCCGTAGATCGGCAACGATTTACCTGCGAGCGCATTCGTGATCATCAACGGAATGAGTTTTTCCGGGAAATGATACGGGCCGTAGTTGTTCGAACAGTTGGTGGTCAGCGTCGGCAAACCGTACGTGTGGTGGTACGCGCGCACCAGATGATCCGATGCGGCTTTCGTGGCCGAATAGGGGCTATTCGGCGCGTACGGGGTTGTTTCGGAAAACTGAGGATCTTGTGGACCGAGCGAGCCGAAGACTTCGTCGGTGGAGACCGCCAGCATGCGGAACGCCGACTTTTCGGCCTCCGGCAACGCGCTCCAGTAGGCGCGGACCGCCTCGAGCAGCGTGAAGGTGCCAACCACGTTGGTTTGCACGAAGTCAGCCGGGCCGTCGATGGAACGGTCAACGTGGCTCTCCGCCGCGAAGTGCACCACGGCGCGCGGCTTGTGCTCGGCCAGCAAGGCGTCGAGCGCGGCACGATCGCAGATGTCGACCCGGGCAAAAATGTGCTTGTCGCTTCCCTGAAGCGACTTAAGCGTGGCCAGATTACCCGCGTACGTGAGTTTGTCCACGTTCACCACAGGTTCGTCGCTTGCACCAAGCCAGTCCAGCACGAAATTCGCGCCGATGAAGCCGGCGCCGCCCGTTACGAGAATCATACAAATCCTTAAGTTGTATTCGTGCGCCGCAGCATAGGCAGCGCGCCCCGCCCCACCTCCGCCGGCGCCTGCAGCACCGGCCGGACGCTCATTGAATGCGGGTCCTCGCAACAATCGGCTGGGATACGCGGCCGTGCCTCATTCGGCAATGGAGACGAAGAGCACCACGGCCAGGCGCGCTTTTGACGCTTTGGGAGCGGAGATTATATGACAGCCAGCCCCCAAAACAATGCCCCCATACAACTTGATACATCGCACCGGAAGCAAAAAAACAGTGGGGGAAGCCCTGACCCATGCAAGCCTGACACAAGCTTGTGGTAATAACGCGACTTAATCCTGCTATCTGGCGGGCGGGCTCGAGCGACCGGCCTGTGGGCAATTACAGGGAAGTTTCGGCGTAGTTTTCCGCTCGCTACAAACCGTTTCGGAATTTTCAGCGCAATTACACGAGAAAATTCCGACACCCAGATTCAATGGCATGGTCGCAAACGGGCACGCCATCCATATCGGGCAGATTTGCCGGGCATTACCTCTGCGAATCGACCTTCGGTAAAAATAACTAGGCCGCCAGCATCCAGCGCAGCGTCTCCATGAATGGAATCGATTCGACTTCCGGCACGAGCGTGCGCAGTTTCGCGGGCGAACCGGCCAGCATCTTGACATCGGTTTGCCGCACGAAGGCGGGATTGATCCGCACGTCGAGCTCGTGGCCTGTCAGATGGCTCGCCGCCGACAGGATGTCGCGCAGCGTATAAGGCGTACCGGTGCAGACATTGACCGTTTCGCCGGCGGCATCCGACTCGAGCAGCGCTTCATAAGCGCTTGCCACGTAGCGTACGTCGGAGAAGTCGCGCGCCACGTCGATATTGCCCAGTTCGATCGCCGGCTCGCGGCGCGCGAAGTGCTCGACGATTTTCGGCACCAGGAAGTTCGATGCCTGGCCGCGGCCGGTATAGTTGAACGGCCGCACGATCAGGATCGGCAGCCGGTCGAACCAGGTCCGCACCATGGTTTCCATGGCCGCCTTGCTGGCGGCGTAGTGATTGACAGGCGTGACCGGAAAGGTCTCGTCGATGGCGTCGCTCGTCACGTTCCCGTAGACGTTCGCGCTGCTCGCGATCAACAGCTTGCGGGGCGTATGGCCGACCGCCGCGCAAGCCTCCAGCAGATTCAGCGTGCCGATTACGTTGACGCGGTAAAAGTCGAGCGGGTCGTCATGGCCCACGAAGCTGATCGCGGCCAGATGAACGATGTAATCGGGCCGCGCGAACTCGATCACCCGCCGGCAGGCTTCGGGCGACGTGATATCGAGTCTGAGCTGCGTCGGCGTTTCAGGCGCGTTGCGCCCGGCGACCGTTTCGATCACAGTGTGGCCTCGGCCGAGCAGGTTATCGACCAGATAGCGGCCGGTAAAGCCGCTCGCTCCGGTGACGAGTGTGCGGATCGGTTGTCCGGCATGAAAAGACGACATGCTTTCTCCGTTCACGAGGATCATCCTGTTGTGCTGCAATATTGCGCCCACCGTTCGCCGTTCCGTTTGCCAGCGGCGCAGGGCGCGGTAGCGGCGCTTCAGACGGGCTATTATGTCACGCTGGCATGCTGCACTGCCCAATGCGGCACGCCGCGTGCGTAACAGCATGTATCAAACCGCACCCACTTCCTCGATGACTCCCGCCACCACGTCCTCCGCCCTCTCCGACTTATCCGCCATGCCTGAACAGCGCCCGGTCCCGCTCGCCTTCGGCGATCTGCAAGGTTGTCGAAAGCCGTTCCAGCAGCTGCTTGCCAAGGCTGCGCCGCCGGCCGGCACGCCGCTCTGGTTTGCCGGCGACCTGGTCAACCGTGGCGCGGAATCGCTCGCCACCTTGCGCGATGTCATCGCGCTGGGCGATCTGGCGGTGCCGGTGCTGGGCAATCACGATCTGCATCTGCTGTCGGTGTCGGCGGGGATTCGCAAGTCGAAAAAAGGCGACACGATCGACGATATTCTCAGCGCGCCGGATGCCGCCGACCTGCTCGACTGGATTCGCCACCGTCCGCTTGCGCACTTCGCGGACGGCATGCTGATGGTGCATGCCGGCGTCTTACCACAATGGGATGTGAACCTGACGCTGGAACTCGCTGACGAATTGCAGCGGGCGTTGCGAGCGCCGAACTGGAAGGAAACGCTTGCCGGTTTGTACGGCAACGAGCCGAACCAGTGGACCCCGAAACTGAAGGGCATCGACCGGTTGCGCGTGACCTGCAGCGCATTGACGCGCGTGCGCTTCTGCAATGCAGAGGGCGCGATGGACTTCAGCAGCAGCGGCGGCCTGAACGCCGCCCCGCCGGGTTGCATGCCGTGGTTCGACGTGCCATCGCGCAGGACCGCTGACGTGACGATGGTGGTCGGCCATTGGGCCGCGCTCGGTCTGATCTTGCGCGACGACCTGATCGCACTCGATTCGGGCTGCGTGTGGGGTGAAAAACTGTCCGCCGTGCGTCTCGCGAAGGATCCCGCGGAACGTACGCTGACGCAGGTGGACTGCGAGTCCTGCCGGGTTCCCAACGGCGGAAATTAGGCCTGCACCGCAGGCGCTTCCTGAAGGCGTATCCGGCTGAGTGAGGCGCCACAGACTCATGCCGGCTCGAAGCGGGCCGGCATGGCAAAACTAGGCGGACCGGCCAGGCGGGTCAATCGGTTCGACCAGTGCCTCGTTGGCCGCGGGCACAGCATGCTGCCCGCCCTGCACCGCGCTGGTTCTCGCCGCGCCGCGCTGCATGTCCCGCAAGGCGGAGGCAACCACCGCTTCAGCTTCAGCGGCCAGCGTGCGCCGGTCCGCGCCAGGCGCGAGCGGCGCGCCGACGTAGACATGAGCGGTGAGCGGCCCGCCGCGCAGCAGCAGATTCAGCGAATCGCCGAGCGACAGATCGTCGATATAGGCCGGCGCGGTAGATTGCCTGCCGTGCGCGTCCTCGTACATGATGCACAGCGGCTGCACCGGCACGGAGGCCGACACGGCCGCCTGGAACATGTTCGCGTGAAATGGCAGCAGCGAGAGCCCGTTGGTCGTCGTGCCTTCAGGGAACACGCACATGAGCTCACCCGCGCTCAGGCGGTCGGCGAGTTCATGCATGATCCGCTTCGCGTCGCTGCGCTTTTCACGCTGAATGAACACCGTGTCCAGTTGCTGCGCGAGCCAGCCGACCACCGGCCATTGTCGGATCTCCGCCTTCGAAACAAACGGCGTGGGCCGCCACGCATTGATCACGTAGATGTCGATCCACGAGATGTGATTGGCGACCACCAGCACGCCACGGTCGAGCCGCTCGCTGTCGTTGTGCACGACAAGCTGCATGCCGCACAGGCGCAGCATCTTCAGCGACCATTCGCGGTTGAGCGCATGACGCACGTCGGCGCCGGCTTTCGGAAAGCGGGTCGCCACGATCCACATGCCGTGCAACAGATGCGTGATGAGACGGGCCTTGCGTAACGCGAGCTTCATTGTCGGTGCGTTCCGTATTGGGTCGATAAACGTAGCAATAAGCGTGGCAATAAGCGGGCGATGCTGCGGATATTAACGCTGTTCGAATGCGACGTGACCGGAGACGATGGTCGCTCGCACGCGCGCCGGCAGTTCGTAACCGAGGAACGGCGTGTTGTGCCCCTGGCTCTTCAGCGCACGCGGCTCGACGCGCCAATGCGCGTGCGGGTCGAATACGCAGAGATCGGCCACGCCGCCCACGGCAATACGGCCGGCTCCGTCCAGCTTGAGCACATCGGCCGGCGCCGTGGTGATGCGGTTCAATGCCTTGGCGAGCGGCAAGCCTGCTTCGTCGGCCCACTTCACCGTCAGCGAAAGGAACAGTTCCAGCCCGGTTGCGCCCGGCGTGGCCTCGGCGAACGGCAGCAGCTTTTCGTCGTCGTCGACCGGCGTGTGGTCAGAGCAGATCGCGTCGATCGTGCCGTCGACGAGACCCGCGCGGATCGCCTCGCGATCGCGCTGTTGACGCAGCGGCGGATCGAGCCGGAACTGCGCATCGAAATAGCCGATGTCGAGGTCGATCAGATGCACGTGATTGACGGTGACGTCGCACGATACCGGCAAGCCCTCGGCCTTGGCCGTGCGCATCAGCTCGATGCCCGCCGCCGACGACACGTGCGACAGATGCACGCGCGCCCCGGTCACCCGCACCAGTTCGAAGATAGTATGCAGCGCGATGGTTTCCGCCGACACCGGCACGCCCGACAACCCGAGCCGCGACGCCAGCGCACCGCTCGCGGCCACGCCACCCTTGCCGAGATAAGCGTCCACCGGACGCAACCATACGGTGTAGCCGTAGGTCTTCGCGTATTGCAGTGCGCGCATCAGCACCTGGGTGTCGACCACCGGCACGTCGGCCTGCGAGAAGCCGATGCAGCCGGCTTCCGTCAGTTGGACCATCTCCGTGATCACTTGCCCCTTGAGTCCGACCGTCAGCGCGCCCAGCGGGTACACGTGCGCCTGGTTCAGATTGCGCGCGCGGAACTTGAGCATCTCGACGAGGCCCGGTTCATCGAGCGTCGGATCGGTGTCCGGCGGACACACGAGGCTCGTCACACCGCCCGCGAGCGCGGCGGCCATTTCCGATTCGAGCGTCGCCTTGTGCTCGTAGCCCGGTTCGCGCAATCGCGCGGACAGATCGACCAGCCCCGGCGCAACATAAAGGCCTTTGGCGTCGATCGTCCTGGCCGCGTGAAAGTCGGCGGGCGCGTTGCCAATGGCAACGATCTTGCCCGCTTCGATAAAAACGTCCTGCTGCTGTTCGGTGCCCGCTGCTGGATCGATCAGCGTGCCGCCTTGAATATGAATCTTCATGCGCTGCCTTATTCTTTAATCGTGATTGCCCGCGACGATACCCATCACGGCCATGCGCACCGCGATACCGAAAGTCACCTGGTTCAGAATCACCGATTGCGGGCCGTCGGCCACCTGCGAATCGATTTCGACGCCGCGATTCATCGGGCCCGGATGCATCACGATCGCATCGGGCGCGGCGAGCGCGAGACGCTCCGGCGTGAGACCCCAGCTCTTGAAGTACTCCTGCGCCGACGGCAGCAGCGCGCCGCTCATCCGCTCGTTCTGCAACCGCAGCATGATGATGACGTCGACGCCCTTCAGGCCTTCGTCGAGATTGTGGAACACCCGCACGCCCATCTGCTCGAGACCGCCCGGCAACAGCGTGCGCGGACCGATCGCGCGCACTTCCGGCACGCCGAGCGTGGTCAGCGCGTGAATATCCGAGCGCGCCACCCGCGAATGCAGAATGTCGCCGACGATCGCCACACGCAGCTGCGTGAAATCCTTCTTGTAGTGGCGGATCGTGTACATGTCGAGCAGCCCCTGGGTGGGGTGCGCATGACGGCCGTCGCCGGCATTGATCACGTGCACGTGGGGCGCACAATGCTGGGCGATCAGATAAGGCGCGCCGCTCGAAGCATGACGCACGACGAACATGTCGGCGTGCATGGCCGAGAGGTTGTTAATCGTGTCGAGCAGAGACTCGCCCTTGCTGGTCGAGGACGCGTTGATGTTCAGATTCAGCACGTCCGCGGACAGACGCGTCGCGGCGATTTCGAAGGTGGTACGGGTGCGCGTCGAGTTCTCGAAGAACAGGTTGAACACCGATTTGCCGCGCAACAGCGGCACCTTCTTCACTTCGCGATCGGTCACGCTGACGAACTGGTCGGCGGTATCGAGAATCTGATTGACGATCGCCTTCGGCAAACCCTCGATCGACAACAGATGTTTGAGCTCGCCGTTTTTCGTGAGCTGCGGGTTGCCCTTCAGGAAGCCGTAACGGAAGCGCTCAGTGGCGCTGTCGGCGGAATCCTTAGGAGCCGGGGTGGCGGTGTTCATGGTGTACCTGCTTCAAATACGGGCTTCAACGTGATCGATGTCGATGCGCACCGCGCACGACGGTGCCGGACGCGGCCGGCGCGGCTTCATGCGAGGCCTCGCGCCGCCTTCAATCGACGCGTGCTTCAGTGTGAAAGGTGAAACGCGGCTGGCCCTGCGCGCCGCTCTCTTCTCGGGCCAGCACCAGTGTCGCGTCGGCGGGAATGTTCACCTGGGCGCCGACAAAGCGCGCCGCCACCGGCAATTCGCGCCCGCCGCGATCGGCGAGCACCGCCAGCTCGACCGAGGCCGGACGGCCATAGTCGTACAGCTCATTGACTGCCGCGCGGATCGTGCGGCCGGTGTACAGCACGTCGTCCACCAGCACGATACGGCTCCCGTCGACGGAAAACGGCAAGGCGGTTGGGCTGGCCTGCGCGTGCAGACCTTTTTTCGCGTAGTCGTCGCGATGTAGCGCCACGTTCACCACGCCGAAGCTCGGCAGGTTCAGGTCGTGGGCCAGCCGCTCGGCAAGCCATGCGCCGCCGCTGTGGATACCGGCCAGCACGGCGCCTTCGGCGCCGCCTTGCGTGGCGCCCAGCCGGTCGCCATACGCCGCGCGAATCTGGTCGAGCAGCGCGTGATAGAGCGCTTCGGCGTCAATGGAACTCATGATGGTCGGAAAGTCCGTCTAGATATTGCTGAAGGATGATGCTGGCGGCTTCGGCGTCGAGCATGTCGGCGCGGCCTTTGCCGGCGCGGATTTCCGCCTTTGCCTCGACCGACGAATAACGCTCGTCGATCCACGTGACCGGCAGATTGAAGCGGCCGTTCAGCTGATTGCCGAAGCGCTTCGCAAGTTGCGTCATTTCGTGGGGCGTGCCGTCCGGATGCATCGGCAAGCCGACGATCAGGGCGTCCGGCTTCCACTCGGCAATCAGCTTGCCCACCTCTTCGAAGCGGTATTCGCGGCTGCGATTCTGCACGATCACGAGCGGGCGCGCGCGCCTGGTCAGCGAATTGCCGACCGCCACGCCGATGCGTTTTTCACCGTAGTCGAACGCAAGCAGCGTCGCCTCACGTCCGGCCGGCAGGCTCATGCGTGACCTGCCTCGCCCGACAACATGGATAGCGAAATGCCGAGCAATGCAAGGGCGGCTTCGAGGCGCTCTTCGGCCGGCACGTCGAAGACGATGTTCGGGTCGGCCTCGACAGTCAGCCAGCCGTTCTTCGAAATCTCTTCTTCGAGCTGACCCGCGCCCCAGCCGGCGTGGCCGAGCGTGAGCAGAAACCGCTCCGGACCCGTGCCGCTCGCGACCGCTTCGAGCACGTCTTTCGAGGTGGTCATCTCGAGACCGCCCGGCACCGACATGGACGAGGTGTACGCGTTGCCGTCTTTCGGATCGTGCAGCACGAAGCCGCGCTCGGTTTGCACCGGGCCGCCGAAATACACGGGCACATGGAGAAGGGGCTCGATCTCGAGCTTGAGGTCGATGCGATTGAAGAGCGCTTGCAGGTCGATATCGGTCGGCCGGTTGATCACGAGGCCGAGCGCACCGCGCTCACTGTGATCGCAAAGGTAGACCACCGTTCCTGAAAACGTCGGATCGGCCATGTTCGGCATGGCGATCAGGAACTGGTTGGTCAGATTGATGCGATCGGTACTCTTGGACATAGTTCGGATTTTAGCAAAGACGATGCGGGATGGCGGGCTTTGAGCGTGGAACCGTGTGGCATGCCACGAAGGGGGCCGCCCGCCATCGACGGCCAATCAAGTTCCACTCTATCACGCACGCGGGCCCTGGCCACCGCGCAGATTAGCGGTGTTTTGCGGCACGCCTGTTGTGACCCGCCGGGTGGTGCTGCGGTGCCCATGCCGGTGCCCGTTGCCATTGCCTGTTGCCATTGCCTGCTGCCTCTGTGTCACCTGAGTGACCTGACACGCGGACCGGTCACGCACCGCCCTGCTCGATCGCCCGCGTCAACGCGCTCAACGCAGCGTTGCCGCCGGGCGGCGCCACGCCCGCGGCTACCTTATGCAGCGTCGCCCGCAAGGCCTCGGCGGCCTGCTCGAGCGTGCGCGCCGGGGGTGCGCCGACAATCACATGCGCGCGCACCGCCGGCGTCGACACGCCCGCATGCGCCCGACGGCGCCAGGCGAGCCCCAGCGCATCGGCCAGCAGCGCCACGTGGCCGAGGCCGAGCGCGCACGCGGCGGAGCCGAGCCGGTAGGCGGCGCCGCCCGCCTGCAACGCTTCGGTGGGATCGGCTTTCTCCGGCTGATCGGCCGCTCGGGCATGCTCGGTCAGGGCGGAGATCGAGGCATCCGCCGTCTGCAGGAAATCTTCGTAGGCGTTCGCGTTGACAGTCAGCAGACCCAGTTCGCGCGTCAATGTGGTGCGGGTGGCGGTGAACGCCTGTGCCTCAGCGGCGCCCGCTTCCCACAGCATTTCCGATGCCTGGGTGGCCGCCACGTGCCAATCGACCGTCAAACCGTAGTCGTGCAGCACTTCCACCTGATCGGCATCTTCCGCGGCGGCGCCGAACAAGGCGTAGTCGCGCCATAGCAGTGCGAGCGTCGCGCGCACGAGGGAACGCGGCGCGAGTTCGATGCCGCGCGCGTGATCGGCCAGCGCGAGGTTGCAGCGGGCGTAGAAGCGCCGCGCGTCGGTCTCGCCGGTGGCGCGTCCGCCCAGCCGCAACGCCTTGGCGCAGGCCTTGGCGAGGCGCCAGAAATCGTAGGGATCGGGACCTGCGAGCTCGCCGAAAACGAGGTCCAGTTCGTCGAGCGCCGCATTGGTGGCGGCCAGCGCCGCCGCGCTGCCGGAATCCGGTTGCGAGCGCAACACCGGCAACAGCGCGCGCTCGTAGCGCGCCCGCAAATGGGCAAGCTGATCAGCCGGTTGCGCGTGCAGCGACACCGGCGGCACCGGCCGCGCGGCCAGCGCGAGATCTTCAAAGGCGACCGTGGAACCGGGCGTGTGCTCGGACAGATGCGTGCTGAGCGCGCGGTAGTGATTGAACAACACTGGCGAGCAGGACAACTCGCGCAAATTGTGACGCTCGAGCGCCGCGCGAAAATCGCGCAAGGCCGCACCGAACACGGGCCGCGCGCTGTCTGCGTCGGCCGGGTCGCCCGCGGCGGCAAGCGGCGAGACCCGCACCAGCGCATCCGTGAAGCGCTGTGCGCTCAGCCAGCCGGCTCCGCGCAACGCTTGCGAAGCGCGAACGAGAGCCGACGTGCCCTCGCTACGCTGTTCGAAAGCGAGCAGCGCCTCCGCCAGCGCGAGCTCTGCAAGACGAACGGCGCCGCCGCGTGGATTCGGCAAGGCGTCGAAGGGAACGGGTGTGGCGGGTCGAAGAGTCATGGGCAGGCGACACGAAGCTGACGGGCCGACGCCTGGCAACGCGCGCAGACTGCTCGGCTAACGCGCAAACCGGCGACAGGACAATGACAGACTACCGTTGCTAACATTGCGACAAGGCGCGGCCAAGGACGTTCCACACCGTCATATTTGGGGCAACCTTCAGCGTGCAGGGAGCGCGTTCGCCCCAACAGCGACCGGCCGCGAAACGCCGCGCCGGCGCATGCGGCACGCCCTCAGCCGGCCACGCCGGCTGCCCCTGCACTTCAGATCTGGACCATCTCGAAGTCTTCCTTGCGCGCGCCGCACTCCGGACAGGTCCAGTTAATGGGCACGTCTTCCCAGCGGGTGCCCGGCGCAATGCCTTCGTCCGGCAGACCGGCTTCTTCGTCGTAAATCCAGCCGCAAATCAGGCACATCCAGCTTTGATATTCCATTCTTGTGTCGCGTCGTAGAGTCCGTGGAAACGGGAGCCATGATGGTACCGTGTTGCCGCCCCAATGCCTAGCAATCAGAAGCCCGCGATCGTAGCCTGCGGCGGCCTTTGGCTAGAGGTTTTCGTCGGCTCGCCGGACGATCTCGGCGCCATGCCGCGTATCGGCCGCACCGCCTCGAACCATGCGAAAAAACGCCCCCGCGACGGATTAGGCCGCATAATTGAGTCGATTGCGCACTCGCGCACCCAAATCCAGTTCCTTTTAGTCAACTTTCATGCCCAGCGACACGCCTCCGATCGTCCTCACCTTCGGCCTCTCCGATCCCACTGGCGGCTCCGGACTGCAAGCCGACCTGATGACTCTTGCCAGCATGGGCTGCCATGGCATCTCCGTGCTCACGGGCTACACCGTGCGCGATTCGGCAAGCTGCGACGAAGTCACCGGGCTCGATCCCGAGGTGGTCGCGACGCAGGCCCGGATGCTGCTCGAAGACATGCCGGTCGCCGCGTTCAAGGTGGGTGCCTGCACGCGCGCGGAGGTGGTGAGCGCGATTGCCGAAGTGGTCGCCGACTACGACGACATTCCGCTGATCCTCGCCCCCGATTTCACGCTCGACGACGAGCACGTGCTCGCCGCCGACGAACTGCGCGAAGCGATCGCCGATCTGCTCGCGCCGCAAACCACCTTGCTGGTGGCCGATTCGGCCACGCTGCTCGCGCTCGCCCAGCCGGACGGCGACGCCGAAGCACCGAGCCTCGACGCGGCCATTTCGCACCTGCTGTCGCAAGGCTGTGAATACATTCTCTCGACGGAAACCGGCACGCACCGGCACGTCAACACGCTCTTCAGCGAAGACGGGCAATTGCGCCAGGACATGTGGGACCGCGGCAGCCATCGGATCATGGGCTTGACCGATACGCTGGGGTCGGCGATTGCGGCGCTGCTGGCTAACGGCCAGGAACCCGCGGAAGCGGTCCGTGAGGCGCAGGAGTATCTGTACCAGGCGGTACGCAGCGCATTCCGGCCGGGCATGGGCGCGTATCTGCCGGACCGGTTTTTCTGGGCGCGCAGCAGCGACGACGAAACGCCGCCGGCAACCGGCAAGGACGTAGCGCCCGGCGAAGCGCGGCACTGATTGCAGGCCAGGCGCTGAAGGAGTGAGCGCCTGCTGATTCGCGCACCACACGCTAGTACGCTGGCCAGGCGCAACTGCAAGCGCCCCAAAAAAACCCGCATCTCTGCGGGTTTTTTCTTTTGGGAAGCGCGCCTTGCAGCGCACTTCCCCACGCATTCCCAACTGAGCCCCGTAGCGGAGCCCAACCGGAATTACATGTCCATGCCCATGCCGCCCATGCCGCCGGGCATGCCGCCACCCATCGGTGCATCTTCCTTCGGCAGTTCGCAAACAGCTGCGTCGGTCGTCAGCAGGAGACCTGCAACCGAAGCTGCGTTTTGCAGCGCCGTGCGCGTCACCTTCGTCGGATCCACGACACCTGCGTCAACCAGGTCGACGTACTCGCCGGTTGCTGCGTTGTAGCCGTAGTTGCCCTTGCCTGCGGACACTGCTGCCACCACGACGCTGGCTTCTTCACCACCGTTCGTGACGATCTGGCGCAGCGGCTCTTCCATTGCGCGCAGCACGATCTTGATACCTGCGTCCTGATCGGCGTTAGCGCCCTTCAGGCCGGCAACTGCCGTGCGAGCGCGGATCAGCGCGACGCCGCCGCCAGCCACGATGCCTTCTTCCACAGCTGCGCGCGTTGCGTGCAGTGCGTCTTCGACACGTGCCTTCTTTTCCTTCATTTCGACTTCGGTCGCAGCGCCGACCTTGATCACTGCAACACCGCCTGCCAGCTTGGCAACGCGCTCTTGCAGCTTTTCACGGTCGTAGTCCGACGTTGCTTCTTCGATTTGCGTGCGAACTTGCTTCACACGTGCTTCGATGTTCGCAGCTTCGCCAGCGCCGTCGATGATCGTGGTGTTTTCCTTGCCCACTTCGATACGCTTCGCCTGGCCCAGTTCAGCCAGCGTTGCCTTTTCGAGCGTCAGGCCGGTTTCTTCAGCGATGACTTGACCGCCGGTCAGGATCGCGATGTCTTCCAGCATGGCCTTACGGCGATCGCCGAAGCCCGGAGCCTTCACAGCAACCGTCTTCAGGATGCCGCGGATGTTGTTCACCACCAGCGTAGCAAGCGCTTCGCCTTCGACGTCTTCAGCGATGATCAGCAGCGGACGGCCAGCCTTCGCGACTTGTTCCAGAACCGGCAGCAGATCACGGATGTTCGACACCTTCTTGTCGTGCAGCAGCACGAACGGGTTGTCGAGCACGGCAACTTGCTTGTCCGGGTTGTTGATGAAGTACGGCGACAGGTAGCCGCGGTCGAATTGCATACCTTCGACAACGTCCAGCTCGTCTTGCAGCGACTTGCCGTCTTCAACGGTGATGACGCCTTCCTTGCCGACCTTGTCCATTGCTTCAGCGATGCGATCGCCGATCGACGTGTCGCTGTTGGCCGAAATCGCGCCGACTTGTGCGATTTCCTTGTTGGTCGTGCACGGCTTGCTGATCTTGCGCAGTTCTTCGATCGCGGCAGCCACTGCCTTGTCGATACCGCGCTTCAGGTCCATCGGGTTCATGCCCGATGCAACGTACTTCATGCCTTCGCGGACGATGGACTGAGCCAGAACCGTTGCGGTCGTGGTGCCGTCACCTGCGTTGTCGCTGGTCTTGGAAGCGACTTCCTTGACCATTTGCGCGCCCATGTTCTGGAGCTTGTCTTTCAGTTCGATCTCTTTTGCGACCGAAACGCCATCCTTCGTGACCGTCGGGCCGCCGAAGCTGCGTTCCAGGACAACGTTGCGACCCTTCGGGCCCAGCGTGACCTTCACAGCGTTCGCGAGGATGTTCACGCCTTCAACCATCTTGGCACGGGCGGAATCACCGAATACGACGTCTTTAGCTGCCATCTTCCAACTCCTTGAATTCTTGGGATATAACCGGGTAAGTAGCGCTTTGCGCTTACTTCTGCACCACGGCCATGATGTCTTCTTCGCGCATCACGAGCAGTTCGTTGCCGTCGACCTTGACGGTCTGGCCTGCGTACTTGCCGAACAGGACGCGGTCACCAACCTTCACGTCGAGTGCGATTTGTGCACCCTTGTCGTCACGCTTGCCCGGGCCGACTGCCAGAATTTCGCCTTGATCCGGCTTTTCCGCTGCGGCTTCGGGGATCACGATGCCCGACGCGGTCTTGGTTTCTTGATCCAGACGCTTGACGATCACGCGATCATGCAAAGGACGAAGGTTCATACATACTCCTCTCTTGATTGAGACTGAAGAACGCTGAGAAAACCCAGCTGGCCGAGCCAACCGGCGATGTTGTTAGCACTCTCGTGCAGTGAGTGCTAATTATATGGACGGGTGGTGACAAATTCAAGAAGCGTCGGAGAGGGGGTCTCGGAGGGGTATCGAGATTCGCTTAACTTTGAATTTTGCTCGCTTGAGCCTGAACTCCAAGGCTGCGCAGAAACGCGACCGACATGAATTATTCACAACGAAAACAACAACTTGCGATCGCGTCACCACTTGCCTCGGAGCGCTCCTGAAGCCGGCCGCTACAACCTCACCGACCGTTGTCTGGGTGCGCATTACTGCGGTTTTCGCCTTCCCAGGGAATTCCCTATCGTCTTGTCGCCACAATAAATCAGACGAATGTAGCCAGACAACGAGGTCGAAGCTTTCAATACGTAAGGCGCGCGACTACCGTTGTTCAACATGCAGATACCGGTAGTCGTTGTGCCGCATCTCCTGAGGCGTCATTTCATAGGCGCGCCGGAATGCACGGGTAAAGTCGGATGCACTCTTGAAGCCGACTGAATAGCCGACGTCCTTGATCGGCACGCCCGGAAATCGAACGAGCTCGTCAGCGGCGGCGCGCAAGCGAAGATGGCGGATATACGCACCCAGTCCGCCCTCATGCTCGAACAGCCGATAAATCGTGCTGCGCGGAAGCCCCAGCGATTCGATGACGCTCTCGGGTGAAAGTTCGCATGTTTGCAGGTTGGTGCGGACGTACTGTCGCGCATGTTCGAACATGAGCGCGCGGTTGACCGCTCGCTTGCTGCCGCTCAACCCGGCCTCTTTCCCGAATGCGGCCACGATCAGATCAACGAGGCCGGAGAGCTTGCGATGCCCCTCCTCGAACGGCATGTACCGGAAGCTCTCGACTAGCGTCTTGGCACGCTCGACGATCAGCCGGGTGGCAGGCTCGCGCGGATCGAGCACGCGCCCGTGTATCGCCTCCGGGTCCGAGAACACGTGTCGCAACCGGTTGGCGGGCACAACGAGCGTGATGTACCGGCACGCCTGCCGCCGCACGCGTACGGGTTGTCCGAGGTCCGTGGCAAGTATGCTGCCTCCACCCACCTGGTAATCACTGCTCCTCGCGAGCGTGGTCGCCATGTGCGCTTCGCCGTCCAGGAAGATGGTGAAACCGATGCCGCGCGCGTTATCGCGTGAAATGCGCGTGGCGGTGCGTTCGATCATGACATGATCGGTATAGGTGTCGCTGATACGAAATTCGCCGATATCGTAACGGTCGTTGATGCAGGCAAAGGGCTGTCGAACCTGTCCTCGTGACGGCACAATCTCGATAACCTGGCCAAGCTGCTCCCAATAACCCAGCAACTGCTGTTGCGGTGGCAGCCCGGACACATCGAATCGGTTATATACGATGCCATTCGCGAGCATATTGCGATCCCGTAGCAAAGAAGAACGATGACGCGCCCCGCCACCGCGCATCCAGTTAGCGCTTCAAATTGCGCAAGCTTAACTTAATATCGCCAATTCTCGACTGCACCGATTCCGCGCGAATTGGTCGTGTATAACCCGTTCAAATTCCCCATTCATTCTGCATTCCGAAATTTATTGATCATTTTTCCACCGGTGCATGCGCGAGGTCAACTGCAGCTCATCCGCGCGAACCGTAAGAAAAACGTCAGATACCGCCCGTTATCCGAAAGGTGCAATTCGAACCATAGAAACACCACAATTGACTTGCGTCCCGGCCAAATACTGTATAAATTTACAGTACTGTTTTTTTATACAGGATCGGCCATGAATCAACTCATCCGTATCTTGAACGACGGTGACCGCGAAACGCTTGCATGGTTGCGCAAGCATGTCGGAGACCTGCGCGTGACTGCCGCTGCGCGGCATCTGGGGAGCAACGGCAAGCCATACGTGTCGGCGGTGTGCCGCTATCTCGGCGTACGTCCGCCCGCGCCTCGTCAGCAAAGCCGGCCGGTTGAAGACTGCACGGTCGGTGATAACTATCTTGCCCAGATCCGCCAATTGCTGGCACAGAGAAACGAAGCGTCGTTGAAGCACCCGCGTTGACGCCGCGAGTTGCCGCGAGTCCCCAGGAGATAACAATATGATTAACGATTCCGCTCTTGATATGGATGTCCACGACACCCATCCTGTCGCTCCCGAACGCGCACTTCGCAGCGCGTCGCTCGACCTCCAGCAGATCATCGCTACGGTCGCAGGCCGTTACCTCAACAATGGTCGCCGGCAATACTCAAATGGCGCGCAATCACCGACCTGGCGCACGCTGCAGACAATCGACGAACAGGTCTTTGAGAATCGCGGATTCCGGGCGCGACACGATGACACAGTGCGCTCGACGTTCGTCCGGTTTGGGGACAGCCGTTTGTCCGGGATAGATCTCGACGAACCCGTCGACTGGCGACGTGACGACGACGACTTGCCGGCCGTGTATCTGCTCGTGCGCGCATTGGTACAGGCCGACGCCACCGCGTAGAGGCACCGGCCACGGCGAGGCGCTGCATGGCTCACCCGGCGCTACTGCCGGCTATCAGGTTTTCGCCTGCTGCATCATCCAGCGCCGGTATTCGCGCGTGCGCGCCACATCAGCCACCTGTTGCAGAATCAGCGCTCGCAATGGCGACACGCTCGGATTGGGCGTCTTGCCCTGACTCAGTCTGCGCAACTGAAACTTGACGGCAGCCATGTTGGCGAGGGAAGCCAAAGGCTTGTTCTTCCAGGTAATCGGCAAGAGCGCCGGCGCATTCTCCTTGCCGCCACGCCATTCACGCGGCAGATTCGGATCGATCGCCAGGGCCGTTCCGATACCCACCATGTCGACCCCGCTCCTGATCACGTGTTCGGCAACAGGACGGCGGCGAATGCCGCCGGTCACCATCACGGGCATCCTCGCTACCGTCCGGATGTCGCGGGCGAACTCAACGAAGTAGGCTTCACGGGCAAGCGTGCGGCCGTCACGCGCGTCTCCCTGCATGGCGGGGGCCTCATAGCTCCCGCCCGACAACTCAACCAGATCAACGGCCAATTCGTTGAGCAGCCTCACCACCTGACGGGCGTCATCCGCACTGAAGCCGCCGCGCTGGAAATCGGCGGAATTCAGCTTAACGGCCACGGCGAACTCGGGAGAAACCACCGCGCGAACGGCCTTGACGATCGCCAGCAACAGGCGTGCACGATTCTCGAGCGAGCCGCCCCATTCATCCGTCCGCTGATTCGTGAGAGGCGAAAGAAACTGGCTTAGCAGATAGCCGTGCGCTGCGTGGATTTCGACGCCGGTAAATCCGGCCAGCTCTCCCAACCGAGCGGTGCGGGCAAAGCGCTGAATAACATCCTCGATGATTTCCCGCGTCATCGCATGAGGCGTGTTGAAATGCCTGGACATCTTGCCCAGAGCCAACGGTACCGCCGAGGGTGCCCAGGTCCGCTGCCCGAGATTAGCCCGCATCTGGCGACCGGGATGATTGATCTGCAACCAGAATTGCGCCCCCTTGGATCGACCGATCCGCGCCCAACGCCTGAACTCGTCGAGGTGCCTGTCGTCTTCGAGCACCACGCCCCCTGGGCCCGTCATCGCGCGGCTGTCCACCATCACGTTACCGGTAATCAGCAGCCCCGCGCCGCCATCCGCCCACGCCTGATAGAGACGCATCAGTTGCTCGGACGGTGCATGGTCCGCATCGGCCATGTTCTCTTCCATGGCGGCCTTGGCGATGCGGTTGGGAATCGTTGACCCGTTGGGTAGTGCCAACTCGTCGAACACGTTCATGGGTTCACCTCGTTTGATCGTGGTTCGACTTTAAGGTTGAAGTCAACTTTAATGTCAATACCCTTTGTGAGGTGAAATGCTCGCTGTACAAACGGCAATTCGCTCAACGCTCGAGCGTTTCGCAGTGTGACTTGATGAACCCCTATACGAAGGCAGGCGAGCGCCGGAAGGCAAACCTTCCGACGCCCGTGACTATCAGCTTCGCACGAACGCTAGCAAATCTGCGTTGATCGTTTCGGCATTGGAGGTGGGCATGCCGTGCGGGAAGCCCGCGTATGTCTTCAGCGTGCTGTTCCTGGCCAGCTTCGCCGACAGGAGACCGGAGTCTGCATAAGGAACGATCTGATCGTCGTCGCCATGCATCACCAGTACGGGAATCGTGGTGCTTTTAAGGTCTTCGGTGAAGTCCGTCTGCGAGAAGGCGACGATGCCGTCATAGTGGGCCTTGGCGCTACCCATCATGCCCTGCCGCCACCAGTTCCAGATCACGCCTTGCGACGGTGTCGCACCTGGGCGGTTATAGCCGTAGAAAGGGCCGGCCGGAACGTCGTAATAGAACTGCGCGCGATTCGCCGCGAGCTGCGCCTGGAGGTCGTCGAAGACCTGCTTGGGGAGACCGCCTGGATTGCTCTCCGTCTTGACCATGAGCGGCGGGACCGCACTGATGAGCACCGCCTTGGAAACGCGGTCCTCCCCATGTCGCGCGACATAGTGGATCACCTCGCCGCCGCCCGTGGAGTGGCCCACATGAATGGCCTTCTGCACGCCAAGGTGGTTCACGACTGCTGCCACATCATCGGCATAGTGGTCCATGTCATGCCCATCCCAGACCTGACTGGAGCGCCCGTGGCCGCGACGGTCATGCGCGACGACCCGATAGCCTTGCGCCAGAAAAAACAGCATCTGGGCATCCCAGTCGTCGGCGCTTAGCGGCCAGCCGTGATGAAAGAAAATCACCTGCGCATCCCGTGGCCCCCAGTCTTTGTAGAAGATGTCAACGCCATCCTTCGTCGTCACATATGCCATGTTTGATTCTCCTGAGTAATGCGTGAGCTTTCAATCAGTGATGTGAATCGTGACAGTTACCGCCCGGCAGTCGAGCCCAGCTCCTTTTCAAAAGGGGTAAATAACCTGAGGTGAATATGGCCGGGAAGGCGCTCCTACATGCGGCGCGTTAGCGGCGCACTTCGGAATACGCGACCCGCGAAGCGGTGTTCCCCGCCGAACCGGTTCGCCTGATTTCTCGCCGAACCGACAAACACTGTAGGATTAAAGTTAAGGTTAGTGTCAATGCTTTTTTCAGATGCCGTATGAAAATCGGCGAACGGACGAAGCTCCGCGACCCTTGCCTCGCCACGAGCTAAACCAGAATAAACGCGCACGAGCGGCCGCATTAGAAGCGAACCTCCACTATCCATATCTGGACGCTTGACCTTCAAGTTGAGTTCAACCTTAAAGTGCTGATAGCCGGCTGTTGACCGGCATGCCTCAGGCACCGCGTGGCGGGATATTCATCGAGAAAGGTCAACGAACATGGATAGGCGGTTTACACAGGTCGATTTCGGACCGCACAAAGTCGACGTACCCGCAGGCGGGTACTATGACCGTTTCCGGATGAACCCAAACCTCGATGAAGTGGCTCGGGATCCCGCCGCGGGGAACATCGACTACTTTCGCAGGATACCGAAGCATCTGGTCGAATCGCGAGTAGGCCCGACGTGGGCGCCCAACTTCTACTACCGCACCAGCAATATCCAGCTGCTCTTTCTGGCTCCGCTCGCCAGGCTGCGCGCGATGCTGCCGGCACCGCTCGAACCTTTGCGGGCATTCCCGGGTTATGGGCTGGTGGCGCTGACCTTCTTTTCGTACGCCGTTTGCGATAACGATCCCTACGACGAAGTCTCCGTTGCAGTGGTGATCCGCCGCCCCGGCGCGCGAGGTTCCCACACGCTGGAACTGCTCGATTCCATGCGCCGCCGCAGTTTCCACGCACATGTGCTTGCGTTGCCCGTCACCACGGAAATTGCACGGGTACGCGGGGTGTACGGCTACCAGTTGCCCAAGTGGTGCACGGAGATCGGCATGAGCATCGGTGCCGATGTAAGGGCCCATATAGCCGGCCCCAGTGGCACGCCGGACCTGACCCTGAGTGCGCCGCTTCCGGCCCTGCGCAATGTCGCGCCCCAATCCCATATGGGGACGTCCACCATGATCAATCTGGTCGACGGACAATGGCATCAGGCCACGGTTCAAACCAACACGCTCTCGTTCGCTCAGCGCCTGTTCCCGCGAGACGTGAAGCTGTTGCGCAGTGGCGGCCCGCTGAGCCAATTGCTCGACGGGTTGGGTGCCTCGACCATCGTTCGTCTGGACGTGGTCAAGGACGCGCAGGTGGTTCTGAATCTGCCAACGCCGTTAAAGGCTTTCGACTGTGCTTGAACGCAAACCAGAACGCGTGATTTCCAGCCGCCCAAAACAATAAACCCGTGAGGAAAACGTTCATGACCGCTCCGGACTATGACGTTGTCGTGTTTGGCGCCACCAGCTTTGTCGGCCAGATCCTGACGCGATACCTGGCCGAACACTTCGCCAGTCAGACCGAAACCTTGCGCTGGGCCATTGCGGGCCGATCCATGACGAAGCTCGAAGAGCTCAAGCGCTCGCTGGGCGCGGCGGGGCAATCCCTGCCCATCATCGTCGCCGACTCTGCCAGCGAAACCCAGTTGCGAGCCCTGTGCGCACAGACCCGCGTGGTGGTGTCCACCGTCGGCCCTTACGCCCTCTATGGCGAACCGCTGATCAAGGTGTGCGCGGAAACAGGCACGGACTACTGCGACCTCACTGGCGAAACACAGTGGATCAGGAAGATGGTCGGGAAATACGAGTCCACCGCACAGCAATCGGGCGCACGCATCGTTCATTGCTGTGGCTTCGACTCGATACCTTCGGACATGGGCGTCTGGTTCCTGCAGCAACAGGCGAGGCGGCTATGGAATGCCCCGGCCACCCGCGTCAAGATGCGTATCAAAACGCTCAAGGGCGGCGCATCGGGCGGCACGGTCGCCAGCGTCATCAACGTGGTCCAGGAAGCCGCGGCCGATCCGTCCTTGCGCAAGCAACTGCTTGATCCCTATGCCCTCTGCTCCCAAGGTCACGACTTCAAGGCGCGCCAGCATTTTGTCAAATCGGCGGAATTCGATACCGACTTCGAAGCATGGATCGCCCCCTTCGTCATGGCGGCTATCAACGAGCGCGTGGTTCACCGCTCCAATGCTCTGTCGGGCAAGGCCTATGGCAGTCAGTTCACCTATGACGAAGCCATATTGACAGGAACAGGCGTCAAAGGCCGCCTGCGAGCGCTCGCGATCGTAGCCGGTCTCGGTGCATTCATGGCGGGTATCGTCATGAGCCCCATACGCCGCCTGATGGAACGCTTCCTGTTGCCCAAACCCGGTGAAGGTCCCAGCCCTGAGGCACAGTTAGCCGGTTGCTACGATCTGCGTTTCTTCGGTCGAACCGACGACGGGCACACCTTGCGTGTGAAAGTCACCGGGGATCGCGATCCGGGGTACGGCTCGACTAGCAGGATGCTGGGCCAGGCGGCGATCAGTCTCGCAATGGATCACGTCGAGGACGGTATCAAGACTGGGCGTGCCGGCGGCTTCTGGACACCTGCCACGATGTTCGACGAACGCTTCATCGAGCGTCTGACGCGCTATGCGGGTTTGCGTTTCGAGCTGTTAAGTTGATGGTCAGATCAATTCAGGCCAAGGAGTATCCGAACCATGAAAATCGGCGAACTGGCGGAGCGCACGGGCCTTGCCCCTTCGCGCATCCGTTTCTACGAAGACATCGGCCTGCTGAAGGTCGAGCGTGAGTCGAACGGCTACCGGACCTATCCGAGTCAAACCGTGCTGTTGCTCAACCTGATTACGGGTGCGCAGCAGGCCGGTTTCAGTCTCGACGAGATTCGCACGCTGCTGCCGCCCGATCTTGCGCAGTGGCAGCATGGCTCGCTGGTCGACACGCTGCGCAGCAAGGTGCAGGACATCGAGGCGCTGGAGATGCGGCTTGCGCAAAGCAAGGCGCATCTCGTCGCGCTTCTGGCGGAGATCGAGGCGAAACCCGCGGAAATTGACTGCGCCACCAATGCGAAGAGAGTGCTATCGCGGTTACGGTCAGGGGAACTGGAAAGCCCGGTTCTCGCTACCAGCGACGTCACAACACTTCGCAAGGCAACCCGGCGCCGACCGGCCAGGTCCGGCAAATAGTCGATTCGGAGCCTGCGCAACACTGCCGCGTTGGCCCCCTGCCGTCGATCAGAGCAGTGCCGCGACCTGCTCGGCCGTCGCCTTGGCCGATTGCGGATTCTGGCCGGTCACGAGGCGACCATCGGTCACGACCTTGGAGACGAACGGCAGCAAGGCTTTCTCGTAGCGCGCACCGCGTCGGACCATCTCCTCTTCGGCGTTGTAGGGCACTTTTTTGGCGACTCCGGCCAGCACCTCCTCCACCCACGAATAACCGGTGACCCGGCGCCCCGCGACCAGCAGCTTGCCGTCCGACAGTGGCGTGTTGAGCAGGCCGCAATAGCCGTGGCAGACCGACGAGACGATTCCGCCGCGCTCGTAGATGTCGCGTGTGAGCCGTTGCAGGCCCGCATCATCGGGATAGTCCCACATGACGGCGTGGCCGCCGGTGAAATAGATCGCATCGAAGTCCGCCGGATCGATCTGATCGGGTCGGGCAGTGGTCGATAAAAGCGTCTGACGTTCCTTATCCGCCAGCCACTCCTTGACGGAAGCATCGGCAAGCGGCCACTTGAGCGAGCGAGGTTCCAGAGGGGAAACACCGCCCTTTGGACTCACGAGGCGCTGCTCATACCCTTTCCCGGCAAAGACATGCCATGCATGTGTCAACTCGGATAGCCACAGGCCGGTCGGCTCAGCCTGGTCGGCATAGTTGGCGACGTTGCTGACGACGTGAAGAATGCGCTTGGTCATGTCGAAAATCCCTTTTCCTCTACCAACGAATGATGACGCGGACGGGTCGCTACGACTCGTCCGGCAGTCACAACCATAACGTTGAAGTAAAGCTGAAGGTCAAGGGGTTTTAATGGCTTGGCTTCGGCGTCACATGCCAGCGGCGGCGCCTGCTAGCTCCACTTCGACCCGATCGTCTCCAAGCCGGATTTCGCCAGGTCTGCCGGGAGCATCACGACGCGAAACTCGCAGTCGGCGTTGAACTTGAGAAAGAACGGCTCCGCAAATGAGGGAATCTGCGACGGATCATCGAGGTTGATGATGAGCACGGCTCCGCGCCCGCCGTTTTGCTCAGTAAAATACGCCGCTTCCGGTTTCGTCTCTTCAAGTATCTTCGCTATCAGTTCCCCGATCGTGCCGTCGCGCACAAAAGCGTTGAAGGGCTCGTGGGGAAATCGTACGTTGAGAAGCATGCGCATGGTCGTTCTCCTTGCCTGCGGCTGTAAAAGAACCGCTCAAGCATAAGAGATCTCCAGTGTTAGTTTTGTGACCTCGCCAACACTCCCCGCGCGTTGGTGCGGAGTCGATCGCAATAACCGATGGCTTGCGTCCTGGTTAGCTGAACGGCGCCTTTTCCGGTTCGGCCGCATACTTGTCCCGGATCGCGTTCACGCAGTGCGTGAACCGCGTGCGGAAACCGACGGGATCGGTGCTCGGCGGCGTGAGTCCCTCCGTCGTAACTTTCCATCCGTCCTCCGTCCGAATGGCATCGAGATCGAACGAAGCACCCGGCTCGTCCTCGAGAATCACGGTCTCGCGCACCTCGCGGCTGCCGGCGCGGATGATCGCCTGACATCCCTGGCGAAGCCCCCCCGAGATATGCGCTTTGCCGCTGTTCGGAGCAACGTTATCCGGAGCGGCGCCGTACATGCGCATGGTGATGAATTGAGGCGGCGTCCCGGCGGTAACGAATGCGACGTCGGTCTCCGATATGCCGTCGCTGCAGCCGCTGACCAGGCTGGAAATCGCAACCAGCATGATCCCGGCACATGTATATCGGAGGCTCGAAGTGTCGTGGCGTGGCATGGTTCATCCATGAATAGACGGTCTGCAGCCGGTCGTTAGAACCGCTGCCGAACTCGCCAAACACTTTGGACATTGCCGTGTGAGCGTATTCGATTGCTAACGTGCGGGCTTACGCAAATGCATAACGGCATGCGTGAGCGATTCTTTAGATAAAGCCCGTTGGACTGGCTGAATCGCCGCTCTACGCACCGTCCGCCTCTTCATAGCTCGCGAACAACTGACATACGGCTCGCTGATCGAGACAACCGTGCAGCAACTCGCGGAACCGGTGATCGCAGAAGCGCTGCGCAACATCGGCCAGCAGCCGCAAATGCGTGCTGTTCGCCCATTCCGGAACGAGCAGAACAACCACGTCGCTCACCGGTTTGCCATCTGGCGCATCGAACGGAACCGGCTTCGCGGGACGGACATAAAAAGCCATGGCCTGGCGCAGCGTTCGTATCTGACCGTGTGGAACTGCCACGCCCTGGCCGAGGCCGGTCGAGCCCAGCGCTTCACGTGCCGCGAGCCCGGCGGTGACGTCCGCAGCGGGGAGCCCATAGTCCTGCTCGAAGAACTGTCCGAACTGCGTGAACAGTGTCTCCCGGTCGGCCGCTTCCAGACCCAGCAGAACGTGACGCGGTGCAAGCAGTTGCGCGAGGGTGCTCCCTTTTTCGGCCGCTTCAACGCTGTCGGCGCGCGCGTGCGGCTCACCATCCATCAGATCCCGCCACGCGTCTGTCGGCGCGGCGGGGATTTCAAGCAACTGTCCCATTTCGGCGGCCGGCGCCAGATGCGCGAGCCGTTGAATCGCACCGTTGACTGCTTCCCTCGGCAGATAGAGCGATAGCCGCACGCGGCCCGTTCCGTGCAGTGGTGCGACGCGAATGGTCCATTGCTGATCGCCACAGTCCCGGATCAGCGCCTGGCGCAACGGCGTGGCGTGCTGCGCGTCCAGAGTGACGCGCATCATGACGTTGCGGCTGGGCGCCGCCCGCGAGCGGCCGTCGGGCGGCGTTTTACCCATTCCGAGAAGGGTCCGTAGACCAACCAGCGCGCGGGTCATGGCGGCTCCTGTGCGTTATCTGTTATCAGGTTAACCGGATCGCCATCAACTTGGCGTAAAAATTGCCGCCGGTCGCCAACCCGAGCAGACGACGTAACCCGAACCGACCTCACGGGCAGCCAATCAGCCGGTAGCAAGCGATTCCATTGCCTACACTCAGGTTACGCGCAAAACACTTTCGAGCAGCACGATCGCCGTAGCGTTCGCGCTGGAGCTTGCGCGTGTGAATTCCTACCCGTGTCAACCGTAAGGGGAATCGTCATGGCAACTTATGTGGTGCTTGCTCAATTCACCGATCAAGGTATTCGCAATGTCAAAGCCAGCCCGCAGCGCGCAGGTATGGCAGCGGAATTGGCCAAGTCGTTTGGCTGTGAAATGAGAGAGATCTATTGGACGGTTGGCCAATATGACATTGTTACGCTCGTCGACGCACCGGATGAACAAAGCTTCGCGGCCTTCGGCTACGCACTCGGGTCCGCGGGAAATGTCCGCACGCAAACGCTGCGTGCTTTCACGAAGGACGAATTCAGCGCGATCGTCAGCAAGGTCGCCTGACTCACGCAATCATCGGCACGCGAACCGTGTGCTTTCCGCGACTCAATTTCACGAGGTCACTATGAACGCTCAAGCAAACGACGGCGAAGACGTGCGCGCATTCGTGCAAACGGCCGAGCAGTCGGGTTCGTATGTCTGGGTCATTACGCTGGTCGACTTTGGCGCACAAAAGGTCAAACGCTCGCTCGTTTCGGACGAGACGTTCGCCATGCGCGCCGCGGCTCAGGACGCCGGCGATGCCTACCTGAAAGGGCTGGCGGCAGACCGGTAGGCACACCTGCGCCTTCCTGTTTTCGCGCGCAAGCCGACTACAGCTGGAACGGGGGCAAAGGGCCGCCAGAGGAGGACGTCAATGTCCACAACGCACAAGGCTTCCGGATTACCGTTCGAGGTATCCGTCGAAGCAGGCAGTTACAGCGTGACTCGACCCGCAAGCGCGAGCGATGTGATCGGCCTGTTGCAGAGCAATAATATTCAGATCGTCGATCTGAAATTCACCGACCTGCCCGGACTCTGGCAGCACTTCTCGATCACCCTGCCTGAGGTTCACCCTGACCTGTTTGACGCGGGGATCGGTTTCGACGGCTCGTCGATTCGCGGCTTCCAGGAGATCCACGAATCGGACATGCTGCTCAGGCCCGATCCGGCCACGGCCTTCGTCGATCCGGTTTGCGAAACGCCCACGCTGTCGCTCATCTGCGACGTGGTCGATCCGGTCTTGCAGCAGCCGTATTCGCGCGATCCACGCTACGTCGCGAAAAAGGCGGAGAACTATCTGTGTCAGACCGGAATCGGCACGACGTGCTATATCGGTCCCGAGCTCGAGTTCTTCATCTTCGACTCGATCCGCTTCGGGCAGGACCAGCATTGCGGCTTCTACTACGTCGAGTCCGCCGAAGGCGACTGGACCACCGGACGCGACGAGGGTGCGTACGGCGGCGGCAATCTCGGCTACAAACAGCGCTACAAGGAGGGCTATTTTCCGGTTCCGCCTCACGACACGCTCCAGGAGATCCGCTCGGAGATCACGCTCGCACTGCAGCAAGCCGGCATACAGATCGAAGTGCATCACCATGAAGTCGCGACCGCCGGGCAGAACGAAATCGACATGCGGTTTGCCGCGCTCACCCGGATGGCCGACAACGTGATGATCTACAAGTACGTCTGCAAGAACGTCGCGCGCCGCCACGGGAAAGTGGCGACTTTCATGCCGAAGCCGCTGTTCGCCGACAACGCCAGCGGCATGCATTGTCACCAGAGCCTGTGGCGAGACGATCAGAATCTCTTTTACGACGCCAACGGCTGGGCACTCACCTCGGACTTGTGCCGCTGGTACATCGGCGGCCTGCTGCAGCATGCCCCCGCGCTGATGGCCTTTTGTGCGCCGACAACAAACTCCTACAAGCGTCTGGTGCCGGGATACGAGGCGCCCGTCAATCTCGCGATGTCGCAGCGCAACCGTTCCGCTGCGGCGCGCATTCCGATGTACTCGGATTCGCCGGGCGCGCGGCGGGTCGAATTCCGATGCCCGGATCCATCGGCTAATGCTTACCTGGCTTTCGCGGCGATGCTGATGGCGGGCCTCGATGGAATCGAAAACCGGACCGATCCGGGCGACCCGCTCGACCGCAACATTTACGACCTTTCGCCCGAAGAAGCGAGCACCATCCGGCAGGTGCCAGGCTCGCTCGAGGCGGCGCTCGCGGCACTGGAAGCCGACTCCGGCTTTTTGCGCAAAGGCGACGTTTTCACCGACGACGTGATTCAGACGTGGATCAACTACAAGCGCACACGCGAAATCGATACGATCAAACTGCGCCCGCATCCCTGGGAGTTCTACCTGTACTTCGATACCTGAAACGAGGGGCTGGCCGGCCGTGATCGCGCGCACAGGTGCGCTCCCGCCCCTGTATCCGGGTGACTATAATTAAAGCGGTCACCTTTACTTCAGGTGGGCCTGGCTCAGGCGGTAGCCCCCAAACAGGACGTCGACCCGAACGGGTTCCGCCGCGGGGAGATTCACATGTTCAAACATCTGTTGGTACCGACCGACGGCTCGGCGCTCTCCAAGGCCGCCATTCAACTCGCGGTGAAACTCGCGGCGGAAAGCGGCGCCAAGGTGACGGGGCTCCACGTCATCCCTGAATTCCGGGTGCTCGCGTACGGCACCGAAATGATCGCGGACAACGAAGACCGCGTCATTCAGGCCGCCCGGCACCATGCGGACGACTATCTCGCGGTCATCACCAAGGCGGCGGCACAGGCAGGTGTCGAATGCAATACGATTGCCACAAACCGCGCCCATCCGTACGACGCGATCATCAACGTCGCCGATGAACAGGAGTGCGATCTCATCGTCATGGCGTCCCACGGTCGAAGCGGCATGCGCGCGCTTTTGCTGGGCAGCGAGACCCAGAAGGTCCTCACGCACAGTCAGATCCCGGTGCTCGTTGTTCGGCAGCCGGCGTAATGCGGCGCTTCTGCGAGGAGATTGAGAGCAATGAAGCGCGCTCGCTTCATCAAGTTCGGCGTGGCGGCAACGCCCAAGGGTATTCCTTGAGTTTGTCGCCATTTCACGACGTTGTGTCCTGATTCGACTGCAGGATGGCGGTTTCGCGCGCTATGACCGTGTATTGCGCTGACCATACACAGTGTTACGCTGAGGAAAGCAGCCTTCGCGACAGTGAGCCGCCATTGCGCGGCAGAATCGTCAGCAATCAGAACACACCGCGAAGCGCTATTGCCTACGAGAGGCGAAACATCGCTGCGGGAGCGACTGCGATGCAAATCAAAACATATGCCGTACTGACATTGGCCGTAATTAGCAGTGCTGCCTTCGCATGGCAGCCGCTCACCTATCCGGTCAGAAGTCAGGGCCCCTATCAGCGCAGCATTGACAACGCAACCTGCTTCGCCGCGGCAACCAAGGAAAGCAAGGTTAACATCGTTCGCGAATCGCAGATTCCGCCACGCAAACCGGCTGCTACCCACGCGTCATCGACCGGCGCGCCGTCGCGGCCACCCTTGCCGTCCAGCACCTTTTCTGCCATGCCGCCGGGCGCGAGCATGCCGGCCGCCGCGGCCGCGCCTGGCGCCAGCGCGCCGGCGGCAACGACCACGGCGGCGACAGGCGCTTCAGCGCCCAACGCGGCGAGCGCGGTTCCGGCCAGCACCGCCACGGCCGCCACAGCGGCATCGGCAGCGGGTGGGAGCGGCACGGCGGAGACGACAGCTGAGGCATCCGGCGTGAAACTGCCGCCGCTGCCGGCTCCGGAGCCGCCCATGACGCGGTATTGGGCCGCGTATGGTGCGTGCATGCAGGCACGGGGTTACGTCGTCGTCCAGTAACGGGGCATCCAGGCGCAGTAACTGCGCCTGGCTTTTCTGGATGGCGGCGGTGGCATTCGACGCCCATATGCGAAACGGCAATGCTTAGCGATTTGACTTCCTATCGGCACGATTCTCCCCGATGCGGACACTGCGGTAGTCCGCTGAATGGCCGTTTCGCGCGCTGTCCTTCGTGCTTCCGGCTTACCAACGATTCGCTCAGCTTGCATTCCGTGCAGCCTCCCGTGCTGCACGTCCGATTCAACGATTCCCCACCGATACCCAGACACCGCGTGGCATCACGCAAGATCTGGAGGCCGTCGTCGCGCGCGCTGGTCAATGTCTACGACACGGTTGAAGATGTCGAAGCGGTCGTGATCCCCGCGCCGCTTCATCAGCGTCTGCGGCGGCCGCTCTTGCTGGGTGCTTCGCTGGTGGTGGCGGCGTCCGCGGTGTATCTCGGTTTCGTTCACGGCAATGACTTGAGAGTCGGCACGCCTGTCGCCGTGTCCGGCAAAGTGCAGGAGCAAAACGGAAAGGCGGTGGCTGCGCTGCCTCAGAAGGCCGTCACTGCTGCCGCTCGGAAGCCAGTCACTGCGGGCATCCAGAAGCCTGCAACTACTGTTGCTCAGAAACCCGTGACGACGATCACTCAGAAACCTGTAACTGCTGTCGCGCAGGCGCCCGCAACTACTGTCGCTCAGAAACCCGCGACGGCTGTCACCCAAGCGCCTACAACCACTTTCGCTCAGAAGTCCGTAATGGCTGTCGCCCAGCCGCCTGCAACGACTGTCGCGCAAAAACCCGCAACTGCTGTCGCCCATGCGCCTACAACTAATGTCGCTCAGAAATCCGTAACCACTGTCGTCCAACCGCCTGCAACCGCTGCCGCTCAGAAGTCCGTAATGGCTGTCGCCCAGCCGCCTGCAACGACTGCCGCTCAGAAACCCATAACCGCTGTCACCCAAACGCCTGCAACCACTATCGCCCAGAAATCCGCAACCGCTATCGCCCAACCGCCTGCAACCTCTACCGCTCAGAAATCCGTAGCCGCTGTCGTCCAACCGCCCGCAACCGCTATCGCTCAGAAATCCGTAGCCGCTGTCACCCAAACACCTGCAACTCATGCCTCGCAGAAACCAGTAACGACTGTCGCCCAGACGCCCGTCACCGCGACCGCTCCGAAGCCCTCGACGGTTGCCTCGCAAAAACCCGCACCTGTCGTTGCACAGCAGCAGCCTACAACCATCGCCACCGCGCGACCCGCACCCGTGAGCGCCCCGCCGGTTCCGCCCACGGCTGTACGCCGCGCCACCTCCGTCGCCAACGTCGCCACAGTCGCCTCCATCAGCCCCGAAGCGGCGCGTAATCCCGGCAGCAGGACAGCAGCCAATCAGCCGGACAAGCCGCGCGTGGACGTGTCGCGGCACATCCGAGCCGCGCGCATCGATTTGCAGGCCAACAATCTGACGGCGACCAAAGCGCGTCTCTCAGCCGCCATCGCGGCCCAGCCGGACAACCGCGACGCATTGAACATGCGCTCGACGGTTCGCACGCGCGAACAGCAGCGCGACGCACTACTGAGTCTCGCGCGGGGCTGCGGATATATCGCGCACTGGAACTGCGTCGCGCACAACGCCGGCATTGCGCTAAACATCGATTCGAGCAGCAAGGAAGCGCAGCGTCTCGCCGCGCTCGCCAAACGCGAAACGCAATTGCAGATGCCACCGCCGGCTGAACCCGTCGCCGAGCAGCCACCCGAGACGCGCGATGTGAGCGGCCATCATTGACCGCCCGTCGCGCTGCCGTCAGGCCAGCGTGGCAAACGCCTATGAAAGTTCGCGCGCGGCGTCCTCACGGGCCGGGGCGGCGACACACACCTGATGCGCAATCGCACGATAGCGCGCGGCGGTATCCCCGAGCGTAAGACCAGCCAGCGAGCGTTGCGCTCGCGCCTGCCCTAGCGCCGCGACCACAGCGTCGGCATAACACAGCACATCGTCGGTATCGATCAGTTGGACGCCCGGATATCCGGTGGCGAAGGCAAACGCCGGAATGTTGCTCGCCACGATCGGCACACCGGACGCAAGCGCCTCGAGAAACGCCACGCTATGCGCCTCGGAGCGTGACGGCATGACGAACACGCTCGACTCCGCCAGAACTGTCGCAATGTCGGCACGGGGGCCGGCCACCACGACGCGCTCCGCAATGCCCAACGCTCTCGCCTGCGCGACCACCACGTCCTGATAAGACGGATCCTCGACAACCCCATACAGCGTGAGGCGCGCGTCTCTCACGCGCTTGAGGACCTCGCTGAAAGCGCGCACGGTCAGAAGCTGATTCTTCACCGGCGCATAACGGCCGACCTGCACCACCTGCGGTCCATGGCCGCTGCGCGCAACACTATCCGTGAAGGCAAAGCGCCCGAGGTCCACCCCGTTCGGCACCACGGTGATCGAAGGATGAGGCCCGATGGCCTCGGTGTAATCCGTCACCCCTTGCTGCGATACGCTGATCACCGTCCGCGCCCGCGCCGATAGAACAAGTTCGATGCGCCGGAACAGCGGCCGCTCGAAGTCGTTGATCGCCGAATGCATGACGTAGACAACCGGCACGCTCACCGGCAACGCACGCGCGTAGAAGGACGGAATGGTGGCGTGCGCGAAAATCACATCCGGACGGAAGCGCCGCACCGCGACGAACAGATTCCACAGCTTGCGCGGCATGCGGTGCCGCCGCCGCGGAAACCAGCATTGCACGCCATGACGCTGCAGATCGTCATGCAAAGACGCGAAGTCGGCGTGCGAAGGCAGCAGCGACGCCACGCACGCCGTCATACCCGCGGCGCACTGATCGAGCGCGAGGTCCTTCGCGAGCACTTCCGCTCCCGATAAACGGGGAGCCAGAACCAGATGAAACACGCGCATCACGGCGTCCTTGCCATCAACGTCCTGAACAACATCCACGCCGCGGCAAAGCCAAGGCCCAGCGTCATGGACCAGGCAATACCCGTCACCCCCCACCAATGAACGGCGGGCGGCACGCTCAACAGCAGCACGACAACCTGGATCACCGACGCATGCGCGGTCGCCTTCGCGTCGCCGACCGCGCGCAGATAAGCGACCAGCACCGCGATCAACGCACCGATTGCCATGTTGATCACGAGGATTCTGAACAGCGGCACCGCCGGCAGCCACGCCGCGCCGAGAATCAGCGAAAAGAGCGGCTCGGCCACCAGCCTCAGCACCTCGACGAACACAGCCAGCCCGATCGCGATCAGCAGCAGGTAGAGCTTGATGATCCGCGCCGCCGCCTGCGGACTTCTGCGGTGATGCGCGGCGAAGGTGGGGAACAGGTACTGCGACATGGCGATCGCGGCATCCGCGAGCAGCATCTGCGCGAGCCGCGACGACATCTGATAGGCGCCCAGCTGCGCCGGGCCCAACAGCTTGCCGACCACGACCTTGTCGAACTGGTTGAGCAGCAGATTGATCACGCTGCTCGCCCAGATCCAGCGGCTGAAACCGACATAGTGGCCAATTCCCGACCACACTGCGCGAATCGGCGGACGCGGATTCATCGTCGCCCACGTCAGCGTGCTTTTCAGGCTCTCGCCGGCCACGAGGCCGATCAGCACCGAGACCGCCCCCACGCCGAAATACGCGAGCGCGAGTCCGATCGAACAATCGACGAACGCCGCCGCCACTTCCACCCCGGCAATATGCTGGAAGCGCCGCTCACGCTGCACCACGTAATACGCGGGCGAAGCCAACCCGCGCAGCAACGGCAGCAATGCGGCGAGCTGGATCAGCACGAGCGAGCCGCTCAGATGGAACTGGCTGCTCAGCAACGGCGCGAGCGCCACCAGCAGCAGCGAAATGAGGACGCCTCGCGTCGTCAACGTCGTCCACACCGCGCCGAGTTGCGAACGTGTCGGCGGATGTTCGCCTTGAATCACCGCCTGCGCGAGGCCGGTGTCGGAGAGCGCCTCGGCAATCGCCACCGCGAGCAGCGCAACGCTCACGCTGCCGATCGCAGCCGGCCCGAGCATCCGGCCAATCGCAAGGAATTTGATCGCCACCAGTCCACGCACGGCGAACTGTTGCAGCAGGACCCACGTCGCCGCACTCGCGCCGAAGCTGCCCGCCATCGAGAACGCCGGTAACCTGATCGCCCGCAAGCTGTTTCTCCGTCGAAAACGCAGCGCTGTGAAATCAGCCGCGCCGCGCGATGTCAGACATCGCTGCGAACGCCACCGGCGCATAATGAGTTAGGTCGCCTTGCGAAGCTGGCGAAGTCTTTCATCGGAACATGCACGACCTTACCGCGAGCGGATCGGCAACAACCGCCATCAGCCAGGCCCGTTCAGCCGAAGCCGGCGGCCGCTGGTACGGTGTCGCACAAAGCGCGCCAACTCAGCGGGTCCGCTCGTGCCGGCGATGCTACCGTTGTCCGGCTGGCGCCACGCGCGCGCCTTCCAGCCGGTACTTTTTTCCGCAACGCACATGGCAACCGACGCAATGGAACAAGACTACGTCCTGATTGTGGAACCGAATCTCACTGGCCACCGTTGGCGCTATGTCGAGTGGATCATGCAGGCCTGCGCGGAGGCCGGTTATCCGTGCATGCTCGTGACCGAATGCGCCAACGAAGATCACCGGCTGCCACGGCAGATCACCGCCGCCAACCGCCCGGACCAGCAGATCGCCTTCGTCGATCCTGACGAGCGGCCCCGCAGCCGCCTGCGCGAGCCCAACGACTACTGGCGCTTTCACCACTATTTCTCACGCGTGCATACGATCATCAGCCGCATCCAGGCGATCCGTCTCGTCGTGGTGCCGTACGTCGACTATTTCTTCTATTCACTGCCGTTTCTCGGCTCGCCTTTCGGCAACACGCCGTGGATCGGCATTACGATGCGCGCGACGTTCCATCATCACAAGGTCGGCATCAAGGCGCCCGATCGTCCGGTCGTCAATGCAGTCAAGGCGCAGCTCTTCAAACGCGCGGTCCGCACGCCCGGTCTGCGCACCCTGCTGACGATCGATCCCACCTTGCCGGAATGGGCGGCGCACCATACGTCGAAGCGCAGCGCGGCCGTCGCTTACGTGGCCGACCCGTTTCCCGACGAGCGCGCGGAAGACCCCGCGCTGGCCCGCGAGCGCCTCGGACTGGATCCCGCGCAGCGCTATCTGCTGGTGTACGGCTCGATCACCGAACGCAAGGGAATCTACGAACTGGTGCACGCGTTGACGCGTCTCGAGCATGCGCCCGCGCTGATAGTCGCCGGCGAACAGGACGAGAGCACGCGTCATTTCATGCGCAACAACGTGCGCAGCCTCAACCCTGCGCCGGTCGTGCTCGACACCTTCATTTCCAACGACACGGAGCGCGACCTGTTCTCCGCATGCGACGCGGTATGGCTCGGCTATAAGGGGCACTACGGCATGAGCGGCGTGCTCGTGCAGGCCTACCGGTTCGGCAAGCCCGTGATCGCCACGGAAGACGGTTTGATCGGCTGGTTCAGCCGGCGCTGCGAACTGGGACCGATTCTGAGCGACCTGAGCTCCGCCTCGATCGGTCGCGCGATTACGGAGGCCATGACGTCGTGGCCGCACGAGCCGCAGGCCGTGTCGTCCACGCACGAAGATCTGTTGTCCCGCAACACGCTCGGGCAATTCAAGCAGACCTTGCTGCAGCAGATGGCCTGATTCCGCGCAGCTCCCTGGAAAAACACGAGGCGCTCATCATGACGATGAGCGCCTCGCTATACATAACACGGAATGGCGGTCCGCTACGTCGGTAGCTGTCTTTCTTCGCCACGTGCCGGGGGCAACGGTTCAACCGTCGTCACGGGCACTTCCGCGCGCACCGCACTGCTGCGCTTTTCCGGGAACAGCGCGTTGCGCATCAGCAGGAACGGGTATTCGATCGCACGCGTGGTCACGTAGCCGATTGTGATCGCAATAGCAGACTGTGCCGCAATCGCAAGAATCCAGATCAGGCTCGGCGCGAGGCCCAGTGCAGTCGCCTTGCGAATCAGGATGTCGCCGGGCGCGAGCGCGAGCGAATGCCACAGGTAAATGCCGTACGAGTAGAGGCCGATCCACGCCACGCCGCGATAGATCCACGACTTGCTCAGCGACCCCGAGTATTCCAGCACCAGCACGATCAGCGCGGCAAAGCCGATTGCCTGGATCGTGTAGCCGATGCTTTCGTCGAGCGCGAGATGCTTCGTGGCCAAAGCAAGCCATGCGCAGAGCAGGAGGACGCTGACGATCAGAAGCCATTTGCGCTTCGCGAGCTGCTGATAGACGCCGGGCTTCATCCAGTAGATCGCGGCGAGAATCACGCCGATCAGCAAGCTGTCCATACGATATTGCGTGTAGGCAAAGGCTCCGTCCAGATTGCCGCCCGCCACGGCGAAGCAACGCGCGGTGAGCACCACTGCGCAGATGCCGGTCAGGATGCTCACGATCGTCCACGCGCCCAGACGCCAGCGCGCGAATAGCAGCAGAATCGCCGGCAGGAACAGGTAAAAGTGTTCTTCGACCGCAAGACTCCAGGTCTGCGTAATCGACGTCCCCAGATAGTTTTGCAGGTGGGTCAGGTTCTGGACCAGGAACGTATTCAACGGATGGCGTCCGGCCAGCACATGAAAGACGATCAGCACGTAATACGCGGGCCAGATGCGGAAAATCCGCCGCACAATAAAGCGCCGCGCGTCGACGTGACCGGTTTCGGCGTACTGTCGAAGCAGCAGGCCGCCGACCAGAAAACCGCTGAGCGTGAAGAACAGGTTCACACCTTCCCGGCCGAAATTCTTCAGCGGGTATTCGATGATCTGGATCAGATAATTGCCGGTATGAACGGCGTGAAAGTGAAAGCCCATCACCGCGATAATCGCGATGCCGCGCACGAAGTCGAGCTCGACTGACCGGCCGGCTTTTGAGGGTCTCGCCCCGCCGAAAAATTTCATTTTGGTCCCCCTGTCTTCTTTCGAGGGCGCGTGGCCCTGTTTGCATCTTCGGTGCCAGCAAACGTGCGTGCGCGCCAACTTCAAGGCATTGACCGACAACCTGCACAAATATGCGAATGCGTCGTAAAGGTTACCCTTTCTCCTGTCGCCAGAACCCAGGCAATGATCGACTAATGCGGTCCAGGTCACTAACCACCATAGAGATTCCTTCACAATAACCCGATGCGAGACCGTCTGCTGTAGACCGACGGCAAAACGAAGGCGACGGGGAGGAATCAGTAATGCGCCACCAGTACGGAACGCCCTGGATCTGGATTTTTCTGCTGCCGCTTGCGCTGGACTATAAGGCGACCGACGCAAATACGGGTCACTTCGCACAGTTCGTGTTCGTCATTCCGGCGTTCGCGGCGGGGCTCGCCCTCCTGCTGATCGCGCCACGCTTTCACGAGCGCTCGCGGCTGCGCTCGCTCGTCACCTGGAGCGTGCTGCTATGCGTGCTCGGCAGTATCGTCGCCCAACTGATTCAGGGTAACGACACCGGCAATTATCTGCGGACCCTGTTGCCGTTCCTGCTCTTTATGCTGGGCTATCTCGTGGCGTGCCGCCCGTGGAGCGAATCGCGCATTACCCAGTTCGAGAAAGCGCTATTCGTGGGCAATGTCATCAGCCTCGTGTTCACTTTTGTCTACGGTATCCTGACGAGCGGCGATTTCGAAGAAGTGCGCTACCGCATCGTCTCCGTGACACTGCTGGGCCTGCAGGGCGTGCTGCTGCACGAATTCGTCGTGGCGAAGCGTTTTTCCGCCACCACCGTCGCGATTTTTGCCGCCTCCCTCGTCGTCGAATTGCTGAGCGTGACCCGCAGTCTGCTGGTCGGCACCGTGCTGCTGTTCCTCATCGCCATGGCCCTGAGCGCGCCGACGATGCGGCAAATCTGGCGCGCGGCCAACCGCAGCATCGTCATTGGCGCGGTGCTCGCCGGCATGGCCGGCGTCGCGATGCTGGCGTTCCCGACGGTCGCCGAACACTGGACGCAGCGTATCTTCGCGTCCGAGGAAACGCGCTCTGGCAAGGATCCGACCACGATCACGCGGCTCGCGGAAATGCGTGACCAATACGACCAGGTGACCGCGGAGCCGGAAACGCTATTGTTCGGCGAAGGCTACGGTCACTATTACCACTACTCACCCCTCTATCTGCCGGATCTTGCCGATCAGATCAGCGAGCAGGACTTCTACGCGATCAATGAATATGCGGCCGGTCATAATTTCTGGGTCTATCAATTATTCGCCGGCGGCCTCGTATTCGGCATCGCGATGCCGTTGGCCACGCTCGCCGCACTGGCAGTCTGCTTCTTCTCATATCGCTACTGGCGCTCGGTCGTGCCCGACGCGCCCATGCTGCCCGTGCTCGGGCGCGCCATCATGCTGTTCGCCGCGTTGCCGGCCACCTCGATTGGCGGCAATCCGCTAGGGCCGCGATTTTCGGGTCTGGTATTCGGTGTCGCCCTCGGCTTGATGATCGCCACCCATGCGCGCTTGCAGCGCGCGCTGCCGGCACGCGTGAGGCGCAGCAGGCCCCGGCCGCCGTCGTGGCGACCGGAGCTCATGCCCGAACTGCCAGGCCGGATCCAACCCGGCACGGGCCGCGCCGACCTCGCCGCCACGCTTGGCATGTCGCGCACGAGCAACAGTGCTTCCGATGCCGGCTCGCTCGGCGCGCTCGTGCCGCACACCTCGCCCGCGCATCGCCCCAACCGACCCAATATCGTCCGATGAAAATCCTCCACCTGCTTGCAAGCGTCGACCCGCGCGCCGGCGGTCCGGTTGAAGGCGTGCGGCGCAGCGGCGTAGCCATGCAGGACGCCGGGCACGAGATCGAAGTTGCCACTTGCGACGCCCCAGGTGAAGCTTATCTGTCGGCCTTTCCGTTTCCGGTCCACGCGTTCGGCCCCACCAGCAGCCGCTACAGCTACAGCGAACGCCTCGGGCCGTGGCTCGCCGCCAACGCGAAGCGCTTCGACGCGGTGATTGTCCATGGCTTGTGGCAATACCACGGCCTCGCCGCGTGGAGAGCACTGCGCCGCAGCGAGGTGCCGTATTACGTGTACGTGCACGGCATGCTCGACCCGTGGTTCAAGGAAGCCTACCCGCTCAAGCATCTGAAGAAGTGGCTGTACTGGCCGTGGGCCGAGTACCGCGTGCTGCGCGACGCGCGCGCTGTCCTCTTCACGACCGAGGAAGAGCGCACGCGTGCGAGGCAGTCGTTCTGGCTGTACCGGGCGCGTGAACGGATCGTGCCGTTCGGCACGGCGGTGCCGCAGCTCGAAGCAGCGCGGGTGCGCGAGGCCTTCCTGCAATCACAACCTGGCTTGCGCGGCAAACGCATCGTGCTGTTTCTCGGCCGCGTGCATGCGAAAAAAGGCTGCGATCTGCTGATCGACGCGTTCGCGCGCGTCGCCGGCCGCGACCGAACGCTGCACCTCGTGATCGCCGGGCCTGACGAAACAGGTTGGACCGCGACGCTGCATGCGCAGGCACAGGCGGCCGGCATTGCGCATCGCGTGAGTTTGCCGGGCATGCTGCAGGGCGAGCTCAAGTGGGGTGCGTTTCATGCGAGCGACGTGTTCGTGCTGCCTTCGCATCAGGAAAACTTCGGCGTGGCGGTTGCCGAGGCGCTCGGCTGCGGACTGCCGGCGCTGATCTCCGACAAGGTCAACGTGTGGCGCGAGATCGAAGCCGACGGCGCGGGCCTGGTCGCGGCCGACACGGTGGACGGCACCGAAAAGAATCTCGTGCGCTGGCTCGAACTCGACGACGCGGCGCGCGACGCGATGCGCGCCCAGGCAACCCGCACCTTCAATGCGCGCTTCCGGATCGAGACCATGGTCAATGCGCTGACCGCGCTGCTCGAGACAAAAGGCGCTCACGGCGACGCGCGCGGGAACCGGCTCACCACGTTGCGCGAAGCGTCCCAGCAAAGCCGCTAACGCGCGACGGTCGCGATAGCGGGCGCTCCCGCGAGTGTTCCACCCAAACGAAAACGGCGCGCTTGCTGCGCGCCGTTTTCGTTTGCGCTCATTCTCCGCTCACGGTTCCTTCATGAACGGCGTCAACGTGGACGCCGCAATGGGCAGCGTGCCGACCTGAGACGGCCCCTGATTCGGCATCGTGGCACTGTTCGCGGCCTCGACCCGCGTATCGCCGACCACGCTCGGCAAATCCAGTTGCCGCACCAGATGGCCCGCCAGACGCAGCGACAATGCGGCAATCGTGATGGTCGGAAAATTGGCGCCGACGGTCGGAAACACCGAACTGCCGCCGACATACAGATTGCTGATGCCGTGCACCTTGCAATCGCGATCGACCACGCCCTCGCGCGGCGAATCGTGCATGCGCGTGGTGCCCATGTGGTGCCATGTACCCTCCAGTTTCGCCGGCCACGCCCGGCCTTCGAGCGGCGCGTCGAGCTGAACGTCGGCCACCTGCGCCGTCTGCAATTCCTGCGCGAACAGCTGGAAGGTTCTGTCGAAGGTGCGTTGCACCTGTTCGCCGAGACGCCACTCCACCCGCACGCGCGGCATGCCGAAGCGGTCGCGCTTGTCGGCCGACAACGTGACCCGGCTGTCCGGGTTAGGCACGGCTTCGACAATGGCCTGCAGCGTCACGTCGGTGATCAGCGCCGGCAATTGCAGGAGCCGCGCCAGACCGTAACCCACGGTGTGCAGCGGATGCGCGACCATGGTGCCGATATCCCGCTTCAGGCTGCGGCCGGGCTGATCCTTGCCCATCAGCGCTTCCTTGCAATGGATCAACGCCTCGGAGCCCGCACTGCCTTCGCCGTACCACTTCGAGTAAATCCATACGCGCGAATTCAGCAGCTGCTCGCGTTCCATCCATGCCTGGGTCGGCGCAAACTGCGACGAGATCTTGGTACCGTGCGCGGAGACCGCGGCATTCTGATAGTGATACTTGATGTCGTACAGCTTGTTGCGCGCGACGCCGGGACGGAACCGCACCCGCCCCGACATCATGCGCGGATGATCCATGAAATAGCGGCCCACCAGATCGTTGGCATTGCCGAGGCCATGGGCCTGGACATCGTTCGATGCAAGCAGCAGGCGCGCGTTTTCAATGCCGCCCGTGGCCAGCACGAAAATCCTTGCATTGACCGACAGCCTGCGTCCGCTGATCGTGCCCACTCTTACCCGGGAAATCGTCGTGCCTTGCGCATCGGCGTCGATATTGAGCACGTTCGCGTGAAGGAACACGCGCACCCGCGTCGAGCGCGACAGTTCCTCGCGATACACCTTGCCGAAACGCACGGGCGGGCTGAACTGCGCGACCGTATCGCGCAGGTCGCCGGTCGCGAGCGGCAGACGGCGCACGTCATGGCGTCCGATCTCGCGCTCCCAGTAGGCCGGGTCGAAATTCTGCGGGCCGAGTTTCAGCAGTTCATGCGTGCGCGCGTAGTACGGGGCCAATTCATCGAGGCCGAACGGCCAGCCGCTATGCGCGATCCAGTCGCGCTTCTCGAAGTCCCACGGATCGAGCGGACGGCACCAGCCGCCCCAGCAATTGCTGCTGCCGCCGAAGTAGCGGCTGCGCGAGCCGTCCGCGAAGGTATAGGGAAGCCCGATGTTCTCGCCGCGGTAGAGGTCGCGGGTTTGATCGTCCGGACCGAAGCCACCGCTTTCCAGCACGCACGTCTCGACGCCCGCTCTCGACATCTCGAGCGCAAGCGTGATCCCCGCCACGCCGGCGCCGATGATGCACACCGTCGTCTCAATGACGGTGTTTTGTTCAACAGTACGCGTATCGATGAACATCCAGTGCTCCCATCTTTAGCACGCATTTTTTGAGCGCGTCACGGCCGGGCAGCAAGAGCAGCCGGACAAGCCACGCACACGTCGCAGCCGGAAACTTCTATGGCTTGCCGCGAGCGCCGATCAACTGGCACGATAGACCTTCCCCGCACGGCAACCGGCGTTTCCGGCAATACGACCTCGGTCTCCTCAGCGTACAAACGCTGCGGGTTTTTGTCTGTGGTTCAGGTCACGGAGTCAAACCGTTTCCGGATAAAGCGGCAAGGGTTTCCGCCATATACGCCTTCAGGTTCCAGCGAACGGTGCACGACCGACAACGGCGTCACCACCGCGGAGCGGCCGATCGTCACGCCCATTTGCACCACACACTTCGACGTGATCCACACACCGTCTTCTATAACGATCGGCGCGACGCGTAATTCCATCGTGGTGCTCATATCGTGCGAGCCGGTAGTAAGAAACGTGCCCTGAGAAATGCACACATTCGAGCCGATGCGAATCGGCGCCTGGTTGTAGATCCAGACGTCGACACCGAACCAGCACTTGTCGCCCACTTCGAGGTTCCACGGCGCCTTCACGCGCAGCGGATGCACGAACCGGCAACCGGTGCCGATCTTCGCGCCGAAGAGGCGCAATAACGCCACGCGCACGAACGACAGCGGCAGCAGTTTGTTGTTGATTACACAGGCTTCGACCACAAACCAGATAAGCTCGATCAGGGCGCTGCGCCTCGCCTCGTAATTACCCTTTCCGGCCTGCCCCAGATCGATGACACGGCCCTTCTCGCCTGCCGCCCCGGCGCGAGGCAAGCCCCCAATCTGCGGATCGTCGGCAATGTTACCCATCAGCTTTCTCCGAACCACGAACAGTGGTAAACATAGGCAGGCCTGCGAACTATCTTCTCACCATTATGTTGCGGTGCCGCGCGTGACCTGACCGCGTGGCTGTGCAGGCAAGCGTTTTGGCGCTTATACGCGTACAGGTTGGCGCACGATAGCTGTATATCGACTGCATCTCTCCGGGGACCACAATGACCACCTTGCTTCGGCACACCGCCACCGGCATGTTTCTCGCGATCGCCTCGTGCACCATGCCGGTGTTCGCGCAGAACGCCGCGCCCAAACCGGCTGCGCCCGGGCCGGCCGTCGCCGCGACGACGCCCACCGGTTATGGCGCCCCGCTGCCGCCTCCCGTCGACCGGCGTGCCGCGCAGCGCACCAGCGAGCAGACCTTGCTCGGTGCTCCGCAGGAATACAGCGCCGACGGTATGGCGCAAGGCAACACCGACGACGCCCAGCGCACTGCGCTGCTCAACGAACAGCGCATGACCGTGACCGGTCCCGGACAAGCCGCAAAAGCCGGGCCTGCCAAGGGGCTGCGCAAAGCACCGGCGGCGAAAGGTCAGGCGAACGGCCAGGCGCGCGTAGCCGGCCAGCCGGCACGTCAGAATGCGGCCGACGGTTTGATGCCGCAAGGCGCGGCGAAAGCCGCTTACGCCGATCCGTACGATGCCGGCAAGCACGCTGTCTATCGTTCCCCGTGGTGATATCTCATTCATGACAGACGCGCGCGCCGGATCAATCCGGTGCGGCCTCCTCTGTGGCGGCCGGTTTTCGCCTGCGCCGCAGCACGACCCCTGAAGGCGTCGCGCCGAATGCCGGCGCCGCCGCTTTGATACGCCGGCCTCCCACCGCGCGCGAGAGCATCGCAAGCCGCTCCTCGAAGGTGCGAATCGTCGATTCCGGCGAGAACGTGCGCTCCGCATAAGCGCGCGCGGCTTTGCCGAGCGCCGCGCGGCGTTCGGCATCGCCGGCCAGCACCGTGATGGCCGCCGTCAACGCCTTCACGCTGTCCGGCGGAACGACCACGCCACGCGGCGACACCGCTTCGTAAAGCGCCGTGCCGCGACGCGCCATCGCCACGGTTGCGCGGCCGCTCGCGAACATGCCGGTGAGCTTGGACGGCATGACGAGATCCGCCGCATCGCCGCGTTGCGGCAGCACATGAATGTCAGCGAGATTGAGCAGCTCGTTCAGGCGTTCCCCCGGCTGCAGCGGAAGAAACAGACAATTCGTCAGCCCCGCGCAGCGCCGGATCAAACTTTCCTTCGCGGCGCCGCAGCCACAGAATACAAACGTGATGTCCGTACGCGCGGCCAGCGCGACCGCGGTGTCGGCGAGCGTTTCGATGCCCTGCTTCGCACCCATGTTGCCGGAGTACAGCACCACTTTCTGTCCGGGCGGAATGCCAAGCAGCTCCCGGTAATCGCTCGGGCGCGACAGCGGAAAGATCGCCGACACATCGACCCAGTTGGGCAGGCAAACGACCCGCGACGGCGCGACCCCCTTGGTCATCGCGCGCGCGCTCATCTGCCGCGTGATCGACGACACCACATCGAAGCGCCGCAGCAATACGCTTTCGATCCAGCGGGCCACATGCGCCACGCGCGAGCTTTTCAGAAGGCCCAGACCAAATGCGGCGTCAACCTCGTAGTCCTGAATATGCAGCCACGTGTTGGCGCGCGCGGCGCGTGCCAGCATCAACGCGCCCGGCGCGCACATCAGGGCCGGTGCGACCAGCATCACCGCATCGGGGCGCCACAGCGCCTGCCACGCGAGCAGCGGCAGCGAACTCGCCGCAAAGCTCGCCAGATGCAGCAGCCGCGTCAAGCCGCCCGGATGTGACGGCACCCACAGCGGCGCGCGCCAGATCTCCACCCCGTCGCGCATTTCACGCTGATACCGCCACGAAGCGTAGCCCGTCCCGACACGCCAGTCCGGGTAGTAGGGCGGCGCGCACACCACGCGAACTTCGTGCCCGCGGCTGGCCAGCAGCACGGCCATCTCGGCCGTGTACTTGCCTACCCCCGTCAGCTCGGGCGCGTAGTTGATGCCGTGGATCAATATCTTCATTATGGCTGCCAGAACAAGTTAGAACGTCGCGCGCTCGACACGGCCTTCAGGCGAATCAGTCGCTCAACATCAGTGCACAGCCGCGGGCAATATTGGCCGCGGCGGAAGGCGGATCGAAGCGGCGAATCACGTCCATGCAGCGGCGCGCGGTGCCGCCCGCATCCGCGAAGGCTTCCATGGCTTTGAGCATCGTGCGCTGCAACGCGGGGACGTCGCCCGCGGTAAACGCATAGCCGCTCACACCGTCGATCACCAGCTCCGGCACGCAGCCGCAACTCTCGCTGACCACCGCCGGGCAGCCGTGCGCGAGCGCCTCGTTGACCACGAGTCCCCACGGCTCGCTGTAACTGGGCAGCACCATGCAGGTCGCGCCGTAATACTCGCGTGTCAGCGGCTCGTCCTGCAGACTGCCGGCGAACGTCACCGCATCGCCGAGTGCGAGATCGGCCACTTTGGTATGCAGCACATCGGCCATCGGCCCCGTGCCGACAATGCGCAACTTCGCCGCCGGAATCCGCCGGCGCAAGCCGGCGAACGCCTCGATCAACGTGCCGATGCCTTTCTCCTCCGAAAGACGCCCCACGTACAGAAACACCGGCGGATTGCCCGCCCGCGCGGCGACGCGCTCGACCAGCGCGCGTTCGGGCGAGAACGAACCCGGCAACGCGGCCGCCTGGCACGGCACGAAGATCTTGTCGCCCTTCGCGCCGAGCGACAGCAGATACTCGCGGCTGCGCTCACCGAATCCGAAGTAGCCGTCGCAGAGCGCGAAAAACACCCGCTTTGGAATCGACGTCAGCAGCTTCTTGGGCCGGTCGCGCGCCGTCGAATCGCAGAACACCGCACGGCGCTTGCCGGTTACGATGCACGCCGCGAGCATGGCCCAGTATTCCGGACGGTGATAACCCGGCAGCACGATCAGATCCGACTTGGTGCGCAGGACTTCCCAGGTGAGCCGCGCGATCAGCTTCAACGTCGGCACATCCTCATAGCAGCCGTCGAACAGCTTTTGCATGGGATAGCGGTGAAACGAATAGTCGACATCGGAAAAACCGACCCGATCGTGCTCCGTATCCGCGATCTGCACCATCGAGTAGTGAATTGCTCCGGATGCCGAAATGTTATGCAACGCAGAAAACACGACACCCTTATGGCGCGACCACACGACGTTGTGGAAGATCGTGACTGACGCTGTCATTTTTATGCCACTCCTCGAAATTTCGTCCCGTGTGCAACGCGCCCGGCGCGCCTGCACAGCGTCTCCTGCGGTCCGGTCCTTCAGCTCAAAAACGCGTCGAAGCGGCAATCCGTGCGCCTAAGCCTGCATGGCGGCAGCGGGCGTCGAACCGGCTAGCGATTCGACGAACCCGCGATAGGTGGACGCGATGCCGTCCGCCAAAGCGGTTCTCGCCTGCCAGCCCATTTGCGCGAGGCGCGAGACGTCGAGCAGCTTGCGCGGCGTGCCGTCGGGTTTCGACGCGTCGAACACGAGTTCTCCCTCGAAGCCGACCACCTTGCAGATGCACTCGGCCAGCTCGCGAATCGACAGATCCTCACCCACGCCGACGTTGAACAGGCCATCGGTCACGTTGTGCTCGAGCACGAACAGCGTGGCCGCGGCCAGATCGTCGACGTGCAGGAATTCGCGGCGCGGCGTGCCCGAGCCCCACACCGTCAGCGTGGCGTCGCCGTTCAGCCGCGCTTCGTGCGCCTTGCGCAGCAGCGCCGGCAACACATGGCTGCTGTTCAGGTCGTAGTTGTCGTTCGGGCCGTACAGATTGGTCGGCATCAACGCGACGTACTGCGTGTTGTACTCGCGGTTGTACGCGTCGCACAGCTTGAGGCCCGCGATCTTCGCGATCGCATAGGCGTCGTTGGTCGGCTCGAGCGGCGAGCTCAGCAGATACTCTTCGCGGATCGGCTGCGGACATTGCTTCGGATAGATGCACGACGAACCGAAAAACACCAGCCGTTCCACCTTCGCGCGGTAAGCCGCGTGGATCACGTTGGTTTCGATCACGAGGTTTTCATAGATGAACTCGCCCGGCTGAGTCGCATTCGCGAGAATGCCGCCCACACGGGCGGCCGCGAGCAGCACCACGTCGATCGGTTCGCTTTGGAAAAAGCGGTTCACGGCCGCCTGATCCGTGAGGTCGAGCTCCGCCCGCGTGCGGGTAATCACGTTGTGATATCCCTCGGCGGCCAGACGCCTGACCAGCGCGGAGCCGACCATACCCCGGTGCCCCGCGACGAAGATGCGTGCTTGTTTGTTCATCGCAATTACTCGTGATGTTCCAGTGCCGTGAATCCGGCCAGCGTGACCAGCGCGTCGCGGCGTGCAATCTGATAGTCGGCGCGCACCATTTCCTTGACGAGCGAGGCGAACGAGGTGGTCGGCTGCCAGCCGAGCTTCGCGTGCGCCTTCGACGGATCGCCCAGCAGCGTCTCGACTTCGGCGGGCCGGAAATAGCGCGGATCGACGCGCACGATCACGTCGCCGGGCGACATCTTGATCTCGCGCCCTTCCACCTTCTCGACGATGCCGACTTCATCCACACCGGTGCCTTCGAACCGCACGGTTACGCCCAATTCGGCCGCGGCATGCTGGACGAACTGACGCACGCTGTACTGCACGCCGGTCGCGATCACGTAATCCTCCGGATGATCCTGCTGAAGCATGCGCCACTGCATCTCCACGTAATCGCGCGCATGACCCCAGTCGCGCAGCGCTGACAGATTGCCGAGATACAGCGTCTTCTGCATGCCGACCGCGATGCGCGCGACGGCGCGCGTGATCTTGCGCGTCACGAAAGTCTCGCCGCGCACCGGCGATTCGTGATTGAACAGAATCCCGTTGCAGGCAAAGAGCCCATAGGCCTCGCGATAATTCACCGTGGTCCAGTAAGCGAACAGCTTGGCGACGGCGTACGGACTGCGCGGATAGAACGGCGTGGTCTCCGACTGCGGCACCTGTTGCACGAGTCCGTACAGCTCAGAGGTCGAGGCCTGATAAAAACGCGTCTTGTCCTGAAGCCCGAGAATCCGGATCGCTTCCAGAATCCGCAAGGCGCCCAGACCGTCCGCGTTGGCCGTGTATTCCGGTTCCTCGAACGACACCGCGACATGGCTCTGCGCGGCCAGGTTGTAGATCTCATCCGGCTCGACCCGCTGGATCACGCGCAGAATGCTGGTCGAGTCGGTCAGATCCGCGTGGTGCAGAAAGAGTCGCTGATCCGGATCGTGTGGATCGCGGTAAAGGTGGTCGATCCGGTCGGTATTGAACAGGGACGTCCTGCGTTTGATGCCATGCACGTCGTAGTCTTTGGCGAGCAGCAGCTCCGCCAGATACGACCCGTCCTGTCCAGTGATGCCGGTGATCAGCGCGACCTTACGTTTCATGGAGCGTTCTCCTCGTTTAGCTTGTCTATTGCCGTGCCAGGATCCCGTTGAGCGGCCGGCCGCAGGCCGCTACTTCAACCGGCGATGCTGTCGTACCCGTAGTAACCACCCTGATAGCCCGAACCGAGGAATGCCCCTTCCTGCGGCACGTCGGTCAGCAACACGCCTCTGAGCGCCACGCCGCCGTTGCGCAGCCGCTTGGCCGTCTCCAGGATCTCGTTGAGCGGATGGCGGCCGTGGCGCACCACCAGCAGCGTGGTGCCCGCGTACTTGCCGATCACGGTCGAGTCGGTCACCGCCAGAACCGGCGGCGTGTCGACGATCACGAGGTCATAGTGCGACTTCAGTTCGTCGAGCAGCGTTTCGAAGCGCTTGCTCATCAGCAGCTCGGCCGGATGCGAGGGCAGCGAGCCCTTCGAGAGCACGTCGAGGCCGGGCAGCACGTCGCGCTGGATCATCGAGCCCAGGTCGCCTCCGTTCAGCACATCGGACAGACCCGGCTGATGCGCGACGCCGAAATGCGAGTGCACGTCGCCGCGCCGCATGTCGCCGTCGATAATCAGCACGCGCTTGTTCGCGGAGGCCACCAGCGCCGCCAGATTCACCGACAGGAACGACTTGCCGGCGTCCGGCCGCGAACCGGTGATCATCACCACGTTGTTTTCAGCGTGGTCGAGCGAGAGCTGCAGCGAGGTGCGCAGATTGCGCACACCTTCCACGGCGATGTCTTCCGGCGCCTGTTGCGCGAGCACATGCAGGCCGCTTCGGCGCAGCATGACGTTTTCCTGCAGCTTCAACTGGTTCTGACTGCGCGGCACAGCCGCGAACACCGGCACGCCGAGCACTGATTCGAGTTCGTCCGGACGCTCCACGCCACCGTACATGGCGCGCTTGAAGAAGGTCAGCATGATGCCGAGCACGAGGCCGCCGCCGAGCGCGATCAGGATCGCGATCACGCGCTTCGGACGCACGGGTTCGTCGGGCGTTTCGGCGAAGTCCACCACGCGCACGCTGCCCACTTGCCCGGCCTTCGCCACGCGCAGTTGCTGCGCGCTGTTGAGCAGATTGGTATACAACTCCGTGTCGACGTGCACGTCGCGCAACAGACGCAATGCGGTCTGCTCCGTGTCCGGCATCACCTCCACGCTGCGGTTCATGTTGGCCTGGGCACCTTGCAACGCCGCGATCTGCGCGTCGAGTGCGGCCACCGCCGGGTGACTCGCCGTGAAGCGTTGCGACATCTCCGCGCGCTGCTGCTGCAGATCGAGCAGCTTGGTCTTGTTATCGACGATCTGTTGCAGCAGCAGGCGGCTTTCCTCACCGAGGTCGACCGTGCCATGTTGGTTGCGGAACTTGTTGTAGCGCTGTTCGGCTTCGTCGAGTTCCTTGCGCAAGCCCGGCAGTTGCTGATCGAGGAAGGCCAGCATGTGCTCCGCTTCGGTCGAACGGCTCTCGACGTCCTGCCGCACGAACTCGCGTGCCATGCTGTTGACGATCGCCGCGGTCAGGCCGGCGTCGCCGCCTTCGAGACTCGCGCGAATCACGCCGGACTGCAGCGTGGTTTCCTGCACGACCATGGCCTTTTGCAGCCGGTCCACCGTGCTCAGCGTCGAAGCGCGCTGCAGTTCGAAACGCGAACCGGGCGCGCCGGTCAGCTTGTCGACGTGCAACGCGATCGGGCCGTCGGCGGTATCCGTTTGCACGGTCTCGCCGACTTTCCCCGACAGAATCGCAATGCCGTTCTTGTCGCGCAGCACATACGCTCCTTCATTGCCGGCAATCAGCGTGAAGGTCGTGTCGTACATCTCCTTCGAAGTGTCGAACTGCGACACCGCAATGCTCTCGTTACCCCATGCATAGCCCGACAGGTTGATGAACTGCGGCAGCTTGAAGCCCCACTGCCCGTTCACCAGCCCCGCGATCATCCCGCCAATGATCGGCAGATAACGCGGGGTGGCCGTAATGTCGAGGTGCAGCTTCTTGACGGTTTCTTCCGTGACGAGACGCGACTTCAGCAACTCGATCTCGGCCGCCGTCGACGGCTTGGTGTCGAACATGCCGGTCAGCGGCGGCAAGGCTTCCTTGCCGTTCGCATTGTTGGCATTGGCCGTCTTGTCCTCGACGTGGAACAGGACATCCGCGCGATACGTCGGCGGCGCGAGGAAGGCGTACGCGCACCCCAGCGCGAGCGCGATCAGCGTCACCATTACGATCGTGCGCCAGCCCCGCACGATCGTCCGCAGATAATCCGACAAATGCAGCTCGTCCGGTCCGGACACGTCGATATAGCGGTTTTCGAAGTTGATTGCCATTTTGGTCACCCAGCAAAGCCCGGCGGTTCAAGGTCACGTTGCACGTTTATCATTTCGCAAGAACTGCACCCGTTACAGCAGCGTTAATCGCCGGCAGCAACAGATTCAACACACGATTGAAGCGGACCAGGCTGCCTTGACCCACGTACACCACGTCCTTCGGCTGCAGTTCGAACTGGTTGGCGAGCACCATCGACACCGGCGAGGTCGCGTCGAGGTGATACACCTGCGGCGAGTCGCTGGTCGAATTGCGGATCACGAATAGTTGCCGTGGCGCGGACGTGTTCGAGTCGAAGCTGCCGCTGTCGGAAAGCGCCTGCGAGAGCGTCAGCGAGCCGTTGCGCATCGGCAGGACGGTGGCCGGCTTGTTGACTTCGCCCATCACGTAGACGCCGCTGTCTTCGCGTGCCGCCACGCGCACCATGTCGCCGGGCTGCAGATAAATGTCCCCTGGGTTGTGGCCGTGCTTGATCAGGTCGTCCACGTTAAGCTGATAAGTGACACCATTACGGACCAGGTCCACGCGGCTGCGGTCGGCAGTCCCATTGAAGCCGCCGCTCAGGCCGATCGCGTTCGTCAACGACATCGGCACGTCGTTGAACGATTGAGCGCCCGGCAAGCGCACTTCACCGTCGACATAAACCTGCGACGCGCGGAACGACGCGACGCGCACGGTCACCTCAGGCTTCTGGTAGACCTTGCTAAGACGCTTGTACAGTTCCTTCTGGATCGTCGCGACGTCCTGGCCGGCCACGTGCACCGTGCCGGCATACGGGAACTGCACATCGCCGTGTTCGTCGATCAGGAAACCGGGGGCCGCATCCGTCGTCTTGGAGTTTGCCGCGGGCTGACCGAGCGCCGCCGCGAGTTCCGGGTGATCCCACACGACGATCTGCAGCACGTCGCCGGGGCCGACGCGGTACACCGGCGGTTTGCCGAACAAGGCCAACGTCTGCGGCGGGATCGTCGCGGACGACTGGTTCATCTTGCGCAGCAGCGCGAGATTGATGTCGGTGATCGGAATCTGCTGTTGCGCAGACGGATCCGTACTGTAATCACCACCCGTGTCCTGAATCGCCGCCGGCGTAATCATCCGCTGGCCGGGTACAGCTCCGCATCCGGAGATCAGTGCCGCAGTAGCGAAAACCAGAATACTTCCCGTGCGTATACCAAGCGAGCTCATAGTATTTCCTCCTTGTGCCACGACGTATTCCTCGGGGGAGTTAGCGCGTGGCAGGCTTGTTAACTACTTAGTAAGCGTTTCGATGCACCAGTCCGGCGACTATCGTCGCGCCGATAATCCGCATGTCGAGCGCGAACGACCAATGCCCCAAGTAATACAGGTCATGTTCGACACGCCGCTCCATCTTCTCGATGCGGTCGGTTTCGCCTCGAAAGCCGTTTATCTGCGCCCACCCCGTGATACCCGGCTTGATCCGATAGCGATTGATGTAGCCCGCGACCACTTTCTGATAGAGGTCGTCGTGCTCGAGTGCATGGGGACGCGGTCCTACGACCGACATGTCGCCACGCAACACGTTGAAGAATTGCGGCAGCTCGTCGAGGCTCGTGCGGCGCAGAAATGCGCCCACTTTCGTGACGCGCGGATCGTCGCGCGTGGCCTGGCTGAGGGTGCCTTTTTGCTCGGTATGCAAACGCATCGAGCGGAACTTGTAGATCGTGAATACGCGGCCGTCCGCGCCTTTGCGCTTCTGTTTGAACAGCACCGGACCGCGCGACGAGAGCTTCACAGCGATGGCAATCGCGAGCAGGATGGGCGCCAGCCCGAGCAGCGCCGTCGCCGCGAACAGGCGGTCGAAGATTTCCTTCTTCAGCATCGAACTGGCGGACAGCGGCGAGGCGACCAGGTTGATGGCCGGCACGCCGAGCAACTCGATCACGCCGCTGCCTTCGAATAGCGCAAGACTGCGCACGTCCGGCATGAAGCGGATGTTCACGAGATCGTCACGAAACTGGCTGACGAGCGAGCAGATCAACGGCTCCTCGGCAAGCGAGAGCATCAGCCAGAGTTCGTGCACGTCGTTGGTCCGCATATAGCCTGCCAGCGCGTCGACCGTGTCGAACACGGGCACGCCCGGACTGGTGACGGGAGAGACGTCCGGCCGCGCGTTGAAGACCGCGGTGGCGCGAAAGCCGCTGGTCGGCGACGAACCGATACGGCGGATGATCGCGTCGCACTGTGAACCGCTGCCGACAATCGCCACCTGGTGCAGGTTCATACCGGCGCTGCGGGCGCGCGCCAGCACGGCGTGGGCGATCAGCCGGTAGGCGATCAGCAGTCCGCCGGTCACCGCCGTCCAGTAGGAAAACCACAGCCGCGACACGAAGTCGGCACGATGCAGCGAATACATGAGCACGAGCGCGCAGGCCTGCACCATCAGCCATGCGAGCGACACCTGGCCGGTCAGCGCCAGCTTGGAGCGGCCGCGCCACGAGTCGTACACCCCGAACGCCGGAAAAATGGCCAGCGCGAAAGCGGCGCAAAACATCACGAGCGCCCAATAGAACCCGGTTTGAGCGAGGTAATCAAAGCGAATCTGCGACGCAACCGCCGCCCCCGCCAACACCAACGCGACATCGAAAATTCGCGCGAGTAAATCCTGAAACTTGCGCATTTTGCTTACCTCGTTCTTGCCGTTCTTGTCCGCAATAAGTTGTGGCGTGCTGTTTACGAGCAGCGGCCGTAGTTGTCGTTGAACCTCACAATGTCGTCCTCACCGAGATAGGTGCCAGACTGGATTTCAATGATCTCGAGGGGTACCTTCCCCGGGTTCTCGAGCCGGTGACGCGTACCGAGCGGGATGTAGGTCGATTCGTTTTCACTCAGCAGGAACTGCTCCTCGCCGCGTGTGACGAGCGCCGTGCCGCGCACGACCACCCAGTGCTCGGCACGGTGGTGATGCAGTTGCAGCGAAAGCTGCGCGCCCGGCGTCACGACAATGCGCTTGACCTGAAAACGTTCGCCGTGGTCGATCGAATCGTAAAAACCCCACGGGCGGCGCACCTTGCGATGCGCGTCGGCCTCAGGCGCGTGCTGCGCCTTGATGCGCGACACCAGCCCCTTCACGTCCTGCACGTGCGAGCGGTCCACCACCAGCACCGCGTCGGCGGTTTCGACCACTACCACGTTGGTCGTGCCGACACAGGCAACCAGCCGCCCTTCCGAATGCGCGTAGCTCGACACCGCGCCCTCGAAGGTCACCCGGCCGCGCCCGGCGTTGCCGTTGACATCCTTCTCCATCGCGGCCCACACGGCGTCCCAGGAGCCCAGGTCCGACCAGCCGGCATCGAGCCCCACAACCACACCGGCGGGTATCGCCGACTCATTCGTCGGCTCATTCGCCGGCGTGCCGTTTGTCTGACCTGCTTCGTCCGTCTCCGTCAGACGCTCCATCACCGCGTAGTCGATCGAATCGGCCGGCGCGCTGAGGAACGCGTCCACCAGCGGACGGAAATACGCGCCTTCAGTGCGCCCGCCGCTGAACGCGCGTTCGCAAGCCGCGTGCATCTCGGGTTGCAGACGCTGCAGGGTGTCGAGCCACACGCTCGCCCGGACGATGAAAATGCCGCTGTTCCACCAATACGTACCCGCCGCGACGTACTGCGCCGCCAGTTCTTCCGCGGGTTTTTCGACGAAGCCGTCGATCACATGACCGCCGCCCGCCAGTTCCGCGCCAATGCGGATATAGCCGAAGCCGGTGTCGGGCCGCGTGGGCGGCACGCCCAGCGTCGCGATCGCGCCCTGCTCCGCGTAGCGCGCGGCGCGCTCCAGCGCAGCCTGCAGGGCGCATACGTCCGCGATCGAATGGTCCGCAGGCATGACGACCAGAATCGCATCGCCACCCGCGGCCGCGAGCGACGCGGCCAGCGTCAGCGCCGGCGCTGTATCGCGCCGCGCCGGCTCGACAATAAGACGAGCGTCGACGCCATTTTCATGAAGTTGTTCTGCGATCACGAAGCGATGTTCTTCGCCGCACACGATGATCGGCGAGGCATCCACGTTCCAGCCGGCGGGAAATCCACACATGCGCCGCGCGGTAGCCTGCAGCAGCGAGTCGGAACCCACTACGTCGATCAGTTGCTTCGGATAGTTTTCACGCGACACCGGCCACAGCCGCGTGCCCGAGCCCCCTGCCAGAATGACCGGGACGATGCGCGTACAACGCGCGCCGGCCTTCCCGGCATTCGCACCGTTCGGGCCGGTCGAACCGCTGCTTACAGCTGCCTGAGTCAACATATTCGCATTCCTTAAGATTTCATTAAGTCTGCAGAAATACGGACCGCTGGCCGCGCCGCACGCGGCCATCACGGATGGCCCCGTCGCGCTACTCGCCGACCAGTCTGCGGCTCTGGATCCGAAACTCGGTGGGGGAAATCCTCATCCGCTTGCGGAATACCTTCGCGAGACGGTCACCGTTGCCCATGCCGGTGCGCCGGGCAATCTTGTCGACCGGCAACTCCGATTCGGTCAACAGACTGCAGGTCACGGCAAGGCGTTCGTGCAGTAAAAAACTAGAGGGCGTGATGCCCATTTCCATCTTGAAGCGGCGCAAAAAGTTGCGCTCGCTCATTGCCGCAAACTGCGCCGCGTCGGCGATCGAAATCGCCTGCTGGCAGTTTTCCTGCAGCCAGCGAGCCGCCGCGCGCACCTTGTCGCCGGGGCTCAACGCGCCGTCTTCACCCAGCAGCGGCGCGAGGTTCGCGCACGAATCGGCCAGCAGACGCTCGGCAACCGTGCGCGCCGTGGCGCCGCCCAGATCGCGCTTGATCATGGCGAGCGCGCTTCTCATGGATTCGAGGCGGTCGCCCGTCTCCGCGCTCTGTTCCGGCTGGCGCGCCAGCAACGCCGGCGGATTGAAATCGCCGCCGTCCTTGCTGTCCCGCACATACGCCGCATCGAGCAGCGTGCGGCCTTCGCCGATCGGCCGGATCATGCCTGTATTGCGGCGCACACGGCGCAGCCACGCGATCAGGCGCTCGTCATCGGCAGCCGCGAATGCGCCCTTGCCGCCCGCAACGTACAGCGCATCGAAACCGCCGTAGTGGCGCGCGTCGAGCCCGTCCGTCCAGACACGCAGCCCGGCCGACGAAGTCACCATGCCGCCATCGGCCGACAGGAAAGAAACGTCGTACAGCCAGCCGCCCGAACCGGACGAGGCCATTTCGTTCGCTGCCTGGAAGACCTCGGCAACAACGCCTGCGCCCTGGAGTGAGCAGTCGTTGAACATCAGTATTGCGATGCGACGCATACCCTTGTTCGGAGCGTGCACCCAGCGCAGCATTGCAGACTCGAGACTCGCGCAGGTCATAGTCATCCTCTCACCAGAAAACGGATCTACCTGTCACCTTGAGCGGCCGCACAGAGATGCATGCCCTGTGCCGTGCATCATAGGTAGCACTAATCAAGCATTTAGCCGCCACGACCGAAAGTGACGACATGTTGGCGTATGAACAGGACGATCGGCCAGGGATTTTCGGCACAAACTGCCAATGCAGGCTTTTCACCGAATTAATTGCCGATTCCACACATGAATGAACTGCTATTCTGCGAATGGTAATGCAAGTAAAAAATCCATTTCGTTCGGCAACGCACACACCGCGGCCACCCGAAAACGAAGGAGTTTCAATTTATTCCATCCGCCGCCCGGCCGGTTCGAGGTAACTTTTCCCCATCACGCGGCTGCCGTGAGCGTATGTCCCTTCCATGCACCAGTATTTACCACCCCGCGGCGCCAGCACTTCTTTCCTCTGACGATAAAGATCCGGGATGGCTATGAGTAAAGCTTGTAACCAATATAAGCAATTTAGAGTGCAACAGATTTTATTAATTGTGAGATTTTGAATCTCATGAATATAAACACGGCGATTAATGTTTCAAACATGAAACATGGAAATTAGACAACTTTGTCCACCCGGCAATAGGCGGGCCAATGGCGGAATGTGCCGAATACGAACCGGGTCATTTCCGCCAAAGGATTGCGGAAATGCACTATGCGATTTCCGCAACACATCGCGACGGGAGGTGTACCCAGGCGGGTCCGACCTGGTGTACTAGTAGTTGGACGACGTGATGTCGTCGAGGACATACCGCGATCCACACGGGGCATCTATGGCGAATGCAGGTGAACAACGCGCGCGGCGAACACTGACCGGCTTCCTTGCCGCCCGTGGGCCGCGGCTGCATATTTTACGTGTTGCGGCCTCGGCAGCGGCGCTGCTTCTGCTCGGCCTCTCCGCCGGCCAATGCGGCGCGGCTGATGCAGGGACGGAAGCGAATGGTGCGGACAAGACCACGTTCCGTGCCGACGGCAAAACATGGACACCGTGCGCGGCGGAAAACGGCAACTGTGAATTCAGCGGCACGCGCGATGTGCTGTACGGCACGGCGAAGCAGCATGTCATCAAGACATTCTCGAACGGCGCCGAATGCAACAACGGCGTGTTCGGCGACCCTGCTCCCGGTGAGGATAAACGCTGCGCCGTTGCACAAACCGCGGGCAGTGCCACCAGCCGTGCCACGAGCACGGCGGCCGCGCCGGCGGCAGGTCAGGATGCGGCGCCGACTGCCGCACTGCAATCCGCCCCGCGCTCCGATCTGAAGGCGCCGCCTGGGCAGGGCCTGCGCTGTTCTTCGGCACCAACCTTGCAGGCGAGCGCACCGGCGAACGGCGATCTCGTCGAAGCCGACACGCCGAGCGACGGCACTCGGCTATTCCCCGTGGCCAAACCGTTCGCGCTCGTCTTCACCACACGCCCGGCCCAAAGCGATACGCTCGACTGGCAGATACGCGACGCGTGGAATACCGTGCGCGCGAGCGGACGCTTCCCGGTGGCGGCGGGGGCGACGCTGTCCACGCTGAGCTGCGCCTCCACCGTGGCCGGCTACTTCGCGGTGTCCGCTTCGCTCGAACACGGACACGGGCAACTCGAATCGCGTGGCACGCGTCCTGCTGGTATCGCTACGTTCGGCGTATTGTCGGATCTTTCCGCTGCGCTACCCGCCGTGCAGTTTCCGTACGAGGACCTGCACCGATTCGGCGGACAGGGCACCGCCTATCTCGCGCCGGGGCAGCACTGCTGCGACGGCGACGGCTACCGGCCGGTCTACACCGCGCTCGGTCTGTCGTGGGTGAACGACAATCGCAACTGGTATGTCGAGGAGCCGAAGCAATCAGGCACCTTCGCTCCCGCGACGAAGCAGCTCGCGCCCATCTTCCGGCGCGGCGACCTCATGCGGCTGATCCAGCTCGACGGCATTCCGCAGTGGGCGAGTCCGACCGGCAAAGAGACCCATAGCTATGCACCGACCTCGCTCGCGCAGATGAAGGACTACATGGCCAAAGTCGGCACCGAGTCGAACCGCGTGCGCATGACTTATTTCCCCAAACAGCGCGACAACTACTATCAGGTGACGTGGGAGCCGGACGCCGACGGCGGGTTGCCGTGGCGCGACAGCGACGCGAATTTCATCGCGATGTACAAGGCGGTCTGGGAAGGCATCCATCAGAACGATCCGCATGCGGTCGTGATGGGGCTGACCTATTCGTCGGTGCAGGGGAACGTGAAATGGATGCGCCGGCTCGGACCGCAGGGAATCGGCCGCTATATGGATGGCATGACGGTTCACGGTTACTACGATATCGGCACGACGCCGTCGCATCCGCCTGAGCGAGTCGCGGATAACGGCAATCAGGGCACCGTGCCGGGTGCGCTGCCCGCCTCGATGCGCGCCCTGCGCCACGAACTGCGTCAGTACCTCAAGCCCGGCGCGCCGCTATTCGTGACTGAAACCGGCATTAGCTATGACATCGGCGCGTCATATGGCAAGAACTACCCGGGCGCAAACGTGCTCTATGCGCAGGCCGCGGTCACGGCGCGCACGCACCTGATTCTGCTCGGCGAAGGCGCGGACATGACGTACGTGTTCTATCTTGCGGACATGCCGGACGCCGCTCCTGGCTACGGCATCTTCTTCGAACTCGATCATCCGTCCGGCGCCTATGGGCCGTCGCACATCAGCCCTAAACCCGCCGCGCTCGCGGTGGCGGCGATGACGCGCATCATCGACGGCACCAACACGCTCGGGCCGCTCAAGAATCTGCCCAAGGGCGTCTACGCGTATGCATTCCGGCGGCTCGGCGGCGGCAAGATCGTGACCGCGCTCTGGACGCATGAAAACGACGCGTGGAGCGCCAAAACCGGCTTCGACGCGAGCCGAAGCGTGGACTACCGCCTGCGCGTCGACGCGCCCGGCACGGCGGGCGACGTGACGGTGTTCGACATGATGGGCAACGCAACGAACTTGCCTTACCGCGACGGCGTGGCCGGTCTGAAACTTTCGCCCGCGCCCATTTATGTCGTGTCCGGCAACGCCGACGTGTTCAAGGACGCCGTCATGACGCCGGAAGGTTACGTGGCGCGCTAGCGGCGCGATCGGGCGATATTTCGGCGTGCGGCGACAGGGCCCATGGCGACTGGCGCACAGAGCAGGTGGCCGGCGACAAGTTAGCATGGGTATCGTCACCCAGAAGCGGCGCCCAGAAGCGCAGGAGAGGACATGCTCACCGAGATCGATTTCATGGACGTGGTTCGGCTCACGCCACTGGTCGCGATCGATCTGATCGTCAGCGACGCACAGGGGCGCGTGCTGGTCGGCCGCCGCCGCAACCGGCCGGCTCGCGGCACGTGGTTCGTGCCGGGCGGCCGCATTCTCAAGGACGAAACGCTCGACGCCGCGTTCGCGCGCATCGCCGAGGCCGAGCTGGGCATCGCGAAGCTGGCGCGCTCGGCGGCACGCTTCGAAGGCGTGTACGAACACCACTACGGCGACAACTTCGCGGGCGAGCCGGGTGTGTCGACGCACTACATCGTGCTCGCTTATGCGCTGACCCTGACCAGCACGGCGCAGCTCGGACGGCCGGAACAGCACAGCGAATACCTCTGGCTCACGCCTTCGGAACTGCTGTCGCGCACCGACGTTCACGAGAACACGCAGGCCTATTTCCGCTAACGCGGCTACGCGCTCGCGCGAGCGCGCCGGCGCGCGCGCATGCCGACGCGCCATACCGTGCCGACTGTGAGTTCGGCAACGTGGCGACAAGGGCGGCTCAAGTATGATCGAGCTCTCCTTCAGGGCTCGAATCACTATGCGATCATCGGCAATCCGGTTCGTACACGATTCACTCGTTGCTTTCCTCGCGCTTGTCGCTTTCGCCTTCTTTCCGGTCCAGGCGCGCGCGGCCGATTGCGCCGCCGGCACGCTCGTCACCGTGGTCGCGCACCTCGATGACGATCTGCTGTTCGTGGACCCGGCCATCACCGAACGCCTCGACGCGGGGTGGTGCATCACCACCGTGCATCTGATCGGCGGCGCCAACGGTGCGGACTTCGCCTATGTGCTGACTCGCGAGCGGGCCTCGCGGCTCGCTTACGCACGCATGGCCGGGGTGCCCAACGAATGGATCGAGTCGAACGTCACGCTGGCCGGCAAGCAGGTCCATCAGATGGTGTTGAAGGCGAAGCCGCAGGTACGCCTGCTCGAGTTCCGCCTGCCCGGCGGTGGTGTGCGCGGCGGCCGCGAGCCGCTCGGCCTGCTGTGGGAGCAGCACGCCACGCTCTCCACCTACCCGATGAACGCGGACGGCACCGTGCGCGTCAAATACGATCGCGATAGCCTGTCAGCAGCGCTGAAAGTCGTGCTCGCGCAGGCCACGCAGATCTACACACTTAATCCGGACACCGTACCGTTTATCGAGCACCCGGACCACATCTTTGCCGCCCGCATTACACGCCACGTTGCGCAGACACTCGGCAAGAGCGTGCCGATTGTCTATCACGTCACCTATCCGACCGGCGGCTGGCCAGGCAATCTTCCCTCTGCCGAAGTCCAGCGCAAGCGCGACATTGTCGCGAGTTACTTTTCGATCGACGGCAGCGAGTGGTCGCATGTATTCGGCGAGTTTCAATGGAACGGCAACTGGATCTCGCGGCGCTATGCCTTTGAGGATCGCACCGACCATCGCGTGCCGGATTTTCAGGCGTACCCGATGCAACTCTTCAACGCCGCGGCGAGCCGCTGCCTGACCTCCGCGGGCCCGGGCCGCGCCCCCACGCTCGCGGCCTGCGCGAACTCGCCCGCCCAGCAATGGCGCTGGGATCCGCTCACCGTCTATCCCGGCAATCCACGCAACGCCGCGCTCGTGAGCGTCGCGACCTCGCAATGCATCGCCGAGCGCGACGGCTATCTGGTATCCGAGACCTGCGATCAATGGGACCAGGCGCAGCGCTGGACGCCGTGGGACTTCGGCATCGTCTATACGCCGATGCGCCACTGCCTCGGCGAAAACGACGGCAAGCTCACCATGCGCGGCTGCACCGCGCTCACCACCCGCTTCCGCTGGGCCACCACGCAGCGCACCCAGGAGAACGACCTGAGGCTCGCCACCGCGATGGTGGGCGACATCGCCGGCGCGGGCGAACCGTCGGCAGTCTATGTTCAGCGGCGACACGACGGCCCCGGCTTCAACGTGTATGCCGCGTCGCTCGCGAAAGCGTCGCCGCCCGCGCTGTGGTACGCCGACGCGGTGCCGTTCGACCCGCTCGCCACCGCGCCGAGTTGCGCCGGCGACAAACTGTGCTTCGACAGCGTGCGCTTCCTGCTTGGCGACTTCAGCGGCGACGGCAAGGCCGACCTGATGATCGTCGCGGCGCGTCAGGGTGGCACCGCGTTCTGGCTGCTGCGTAGCACCGGCGACCATTTCGAGGCGCCGCGCCTGTGGCTGCAAACCAGTCAGGCGTTCAGGCCGGAACTGGCGCAGCAGTATGTGGCCGCGGACTTGACCGGAACCGGACGCGCCAGCGTGCTGATCGCGCAGAAACGCGCCGATCGCGGACTCGACCTGTGGGTCGCCACCGCGCAAGGAGCGGGCGCGGTGGTGGGGTCCGCGCCGGCGCTCTGGGCGCAGGCCGACACGCTGAACCAGAACGTCAATCTGCTGGTGCGCCGCGACAAAGCGGGCGCACGCGAGTCACTGGTGGCTGTCGATAGCGCCGACGGCCGGCTTGCGCTCACGCTCATCGCGACCGAAGGCACGCGCCTGGGTGTTGGCGAGCGTCACCTGTTGCCGGCGACTTTTGTCCCGGGGTTTGTAAAAGTGACCATCGGCGCCGTGCACGACGAGGACCGCAACACCTTGATCCTGCTGACACCCCATCTCGATGAGACGAGCGAAGACGCAATGATCGACGTGGCCACTGTCGACCTAAGCAGCGCGGCCTATGCACCGGTCGAGGCAGCGACCCTGCACGGCCTGTCGTGGTCGGATGTCTTTCCCGCATTCGTGCGCGACAAGCAAGGCGCGGCGCTGGTGCTGTACCGGCGGACCGACGCGACGCTCGGCGATTTTTATTTCACCGGCGGCGCACCGGCGCTGTCGCGCTATCCGGCAGGAAACGGCCTCGCGCTGGGCGCCGCCCAGGATCTCGGCACGTTGCCGGGTCTTTTCTCGGAGACAGTGCGAATCGACCGGCTCGCGCAGTAGCGCGAGCGCCGGTCGGCGCGTTGTGCTGCGGTGTGCTTCAGGTCGAAACGCGTAGCGGTTGAACGAACTTGCGCGCGACCGTCATGTAACGATCCGCCGTGTCATGGAGCGTGTATCCGGCCAGCTGCCGGTTCGCGCGCGGCGTGCCGAGAGCATTCAGCAAGGCTCGCCCGTACGCTTCCGGGTCGGTCGTGTCGACGAGGCTGACCCCGGCGAACGCGCTCGCGAAACTGAACGAGGGAATCCGGCTCGCCACGACAGGAATACCCGAGGCCAGCGCCTCGAGAAAACCAATGCTCTGCGCCTCGAAACGCGAAGGCATGGCAAAGACACGCGACGAACGCAGGATCGCTGCAACGTCGGAGCGCGGGCCGCCCACCGTCACCTTGCTTTCCAAACCAAGCTCAGCGACGAGCGACAGCACCGCCCTGTGATAGTCGAGATCCTCGACGACGCCGCACAGCATCAGATGCGCCTCCGGCTCCGATTGCACCACCCGCTCGAACGCGCGAATCGTATCCAGCTGGCTCTTGCCTTCGATATACCGGCCAAGCTGAACGATCTGCTTCGGGTGCACGTCGAGACTGAGCGCCGAGGCATCGTCCGGTTCCGAGAACAGCGTCGCGTCCACGCCGTTCGGAATCACGACCATGGCCGGATGCTTGCCGATCTCCCGCATGTAGTCGTCGATATTCTGCTGCGACACGCCGATAATCGCCCTCGCCCGGCGCGAAAGCAGGCGCTCGGCCTGCTTGAGCGCGCCGTTCTCGAAGTCGTTCACGCCGGAATGCATGACCCATGCAATCGGCGTATGCACGGGTAAAAGACGCACGTACAGCGCGGCGAGCGTGGCATGCGCCACGATGAAATCGGGCCGGAACCGCCGCACCACGCGATACAGGTGCAGCAGCTTGCCCACCCTGCCATGGCGTACCTCGGGAAACATGCAGGTAACGCCCGCGGCCTGAAGTTCGGCCCGAATGGCGGCGAAGTCGTCCTGCTGCGGAAGCAGCGACGTCATGCAGACTTCATGACCACCCCGCTGGTGATGAATGGCCACGCCTTTTACGAGTATTTCTGCCCCGGACAATCGCGGTGCATGAACCAGTTGAAGAATCCTCACGATTGATCTCTCTGGATAACCGCATTCTTTGCGCAGCGGATGGGACGCCGCCCCCGTTATTACAGGCCCTGAATAACGTCAGCATCCAATAAACGTATCTGAAGCACTCCTTGTTCCCGAGCGCGCCGACACCCTGGTAAAACAGCGACAGTTCCGCTGCGAAGCGCATGTCGCGAGGAAACCTTACACCCAAGGCCCAGCACTTTTCCGCCAACCCCAAGGCTTCTTCGGCTATCGAGTGAGCGCTAGCGCCCATTTCTCAGCGGATTGCCCGCCGAGATAGTTAGGCATCCGTTTCAAATTATTTCGACCCCATTTCGACGTGGCGTAAAAGTACTACTCTCTTCTGACAACTCATATCATGCGATCAATGTAATGAGTACTGCGTCATTATTCATACGTAACGACTCGTTACTTCTTTTAAGCATACTAATGCGTATTGTTGCGGTCGATTCTCCCCAACCGGACCGTCATAACTTACGAAATAGTAAAAAGTTCATCGGCTCGCGTCGTGAACTTTGGCGAGGCGATCCACATTGTCTTGCTCACGCAAGACATCGGTAGTTTTCGTCGTACTTTCCCCGGTCGTTCGTTTCCGCCAAATCCGCTTCCGCCAGCGGGGCGGTTTCGCATGAGCCAATCAACCTCGATGTTCGCCTTCTTGCCCAACGCGCCGCGCGCGAGGCCATGGCGAATGATCGGCTAACGCATTGCCTACAGACTGATGAAATCGCGACTACTTGTACTCTCGACACTGTCTCTCGCTCTCGCCGCATGCGGCGGCGGTGGCGGCAGTTCCGGCAGCACCTCGGCAACCCAGGTCAACGGGGCGACCAATCCGACCGGCTCGAGCACGTCGGGCAATGGCGCCACTGGCAGCACCGGCAACGGCAACGCCGCGCTGAACGTAACGCCCAGCACCACATCGGCACTGAGCTGCACCTCGCCCGCCACGTCGGCGGGCTCCGGCAGCGCGACCATTTCCGCGGACACGCCTAGCACGGACGGCACGCGCATCTTCGCGCAGGGCACCACGTTCCAGCTTTCCTTTACAACCAACGTGGCGAACGCGGACACGCTGAACTGGGCCGTCACCGACACGCTCGGCCACGTTGCCGCGAGCGGCAGCACGCCTGTTGCGGCCGGCTCGAAGACCACCACGTTCAATTGCACCTCGACGCTCGCCGGCTATTTCGCGGCGACCGGCACACTTGCACAGAACGGCGGCCAGCTGCCGCAGGCCGGCACGCGTCCGGCCGGCATCGCAACCTTCGGCGTGATGCCGAATCTGGCCGGCGTCATTCCGGCGGTGACCTATGCACGCCAGGAACAGCACCGCTTCGGCATGCAGGGCGCGAACGACAACGGTCCGCTGCTGGCGGCGCTCGGCATTTCGTCGACGATTGACGACCGCGAACTCTCCACGATGGAACCGAACGGACCGAACACGTTCAATCCGTCGGCCAACAATCTCGATCCGTTCTACACGAGCGGCAACGTGATGCGCCTGATTCGCCTCGACGGCATTCCGGCGTGGGCGAGCAGCACCGGCGCGTTCCAGGACGACACGACGCTGCCGACCGATCTGGCGTACTACCAGAACTACATGAGCCGCGTCGGCACGGAGTCGAACGCGATTCGCGCCGCGTACTTCCCGACCCAGTCGGCCAACTACTATCAGGTGACGTGGGAACCGAACCAGATGTGGACCGACACCGACGCCAACTTCATCGCGCTGTACAAGGCGGTCTACCAGGGCATTCATTCGACGGATCCGCACGCGATGGTCATGGGCCCCGCCGACGCCTTCCCGAGCCTCACCACGACGCGCCTGAAGCGTCTCGCGCCGCTCGGCTTCGGCCAGTACATCGACGCGGTCGCCACCCACGGCTACTACGACGCAGGCACCTCGCCGTCGCATCCGCCCGAGCGCTACGACAGCGATCCCTCGACCGCCGAAGGTTCGTTGCGCGGCCAGATGCGCGACCTGCGCGCGGAAATGGCCAACGACTATCGTCCGGGCATGCACCTGTTCTCGACGGAAGCCGGCATCAGCTACGACCTCGGCAGCTCGTACGGCCCGAACTATCCGAGCGCCAACGTGCTGTACGCGCAGGCGGCGGTGGCGGCGCGCATGCACATCATCACGCTCGGCGAGGGCGCGGATCAGACCTATGTGTTCTATGGCGCGGACTATCCGGGCGAAGTCGGCTATGGCACGTTCTTCGACCTGAACGACGCGCAAGGCGCATTCGGCGCGTCGAACCTCAGTCCGAAGCCGGTGGCAATGGCGATCAGCGCCATGACGCACACGCTCGACGGCACCACGACGCTCGGCCCGGTGAACGGCACGCCGACCGGCATCTATGCCTACGCCTTCCAGCAGGTCGGCAACGGCGCGGTGATCACCGCCTTGTGGGCGCACAACAACAACGTGTGGAGCGCGAGCACGGGCTTCAGCTCGACCTATAGCGTCGCTTACAGCCTCACCGTCGACGCGCCGGGCACGAGCGGCACCGTGAAGCTGATCGACATGATGGGCAACGCGACGAGCGCCAGCTACAGCAACGGCGTGCTGACGCTGAACCTGACCGAATCGCCGGTGTATGTGGTGTCGGGCAACGCGTCGGTCGCCAAGGCCAACGCGACGACGCCGGTGGGATACGTCGGCATGTAATTCGCTGATCCGGTTCGCCCGGATCACGGATATCACGATACCCCTGAAAAACGTCAGCCGGCTCACAAGCCGGCTGACGTTATTTTTTTGGATGCTCAATCATCCTCGGCGGCGGCTCAACTTTCCTCCAGTTGCCCCTCCATGCCACGCAATTCGCTTTCTCGCTCTTTCGACAGCTTGCCGATCGGCGGCCCTGCGAAACTGTTGCGCACGCCCGCGCCGTACCAGATCGCCAGCAGCACCACGAGCAAGCCGATAATCACGTAGGTCACTTTCTGATTCGGCGGCTGCATGCCGACATAGGCGAGCACCAGCGCACCGAACACCGCCGCCACCGCGAACGGCTTCGACCACATACCCAACTGAAACGGGCCCTTTTCGGTCCACGTGCGGCCTTCGGCGAAAATGCCGGCCGCGGTCGGCATCGCATACGAAATGAACAGGAACACCGCACTGCCGGCGCTGAGCACGGTGAAGGCGTCGCCATACAGCGTGACGGCAATCGCCAGCACCGCGCAGGTCCAGATCGCCGCGCCCGGTGTGCGATGCGCCGCATTCACCTTGCGCAGCCATTTGGAGGCGGGCAAGCCGCCGTCACGAGCAAACGCAAACATCATGCGCGACGTGGAAGTCACCGCCGCGAGCCCGCAGACGTAGTTGATGAAGAACATCAGCAATTCGATCACGATGCGCAGCGGCGCCGGAATCGGCGCGAGGATCGCCTCGAAGAATCCCGTGCCCTGCTTCACGGCCGCGGTGATATCCGGCATGACCAGCACGAAGGCGCACACCATCACGTAGCCAAACGTGGTCGACCAGAACACCGAGCCGATGATGCCGCGCGGCACATTGCGCGCCGCCTCATGGGTCTCTTCCGACGTATGGGCCGAGGCGTCGAAGCCGGTAATCGTATAAGCGGTCAATAGGAGACCTGAGAGAAACGCCATTGCCATGGTCTGTTTCGGCCACTGGCCACCGTCGACACCGGTGAAGTTGGTGAACGTGTAGAGCCGCGACAGATCGATCTTGACCGGCGAATACACCAGCAGCGACACCACCAGCATGACCGTCACCACGAAGATCAGATAGCCCGACAGGTCGGTGATCTTGCTCGTGATGCGGATGCCGCGATGATTGAGAAACGCCTGCGACGCGGTGATCACGGTCAGAAACAGCGTCTGCTGCCACCAGCCGAGGGAGTCTGGGTTCACACCGAACATCGGCGCGATCAGCGTACGGAAGAACGGATCATAGGTGCCGAAGTTGATCGCGGCGACCACGAACACGAGGCCGAGCAGATTCAGCCACGCGGTCAGCCAGCCCCACGTTTTGCCGCCGAGAATCGAACTCCAGTGATAGAGCCCGCCCGCAGTCGGATACGACGAAGCAATCTGCGCCATGGCTGCGGCCACCACCAGCGCGAACAGCGAGCCGAGCGGCCAGCCGAGTCCGATCGACGCCCCGCCCGCCGCCGACAGCCCCATCTGGAACGACGTGATGCCGCCCGACAGAATGCAGATCAGCGAGAACGACACCGCGAAGTTCGAGAACGCCCCCATGCGCCGGGACAGTTCCTGCGCGTAACCCATCTTGTGCAGCAGTTTGACGTCGTTGTCGGCAGACTCCGCCGACGGTACGGCCGTGTTGATGTCCATGACGCGATCCTTTGAACAGGGTTATGACTGAGGTGCGGCGAGCGTGCGGCGAAGCGCGGCTCACGCGGCCGTGAAGCAGTTATCGACGTACAGGTGCGCGCCGTTGACGAAGCTCGCGTCGTCGCTGGCGAGAAAGAGCGCGGCGCGCGCCACTTCTTCCGGTGCGCACAGGCGCCCCTGCTGCACCGACAAGGCCGCCTCGCTCGCATCGAACCCATATTTGGCAAGCGCGCTGATTTCGCGCCGCCCGTGCGGTGTGTCGATGAAGCCGGGGCACACGGCATTGCAGCGAATCCCGCGGTCGCGATACTCGACAGCGATGGCACGCGCGAACATCGCGCAGGCGCCCTTGGTCGTGCAGTAGAGCACTTCGAGCGGCGTCGCCGCCACCGACGAAATCGACGCCGTGCACACGATCGAACCGCCGCCCGCGGCGAGCATGTGCGGCAGCACGGCGCGCGTCATCATGAACATGCTTTTCACGTTGACGTTCATGAGCCAGTCGTAGTCTTCATCGGTGGTGTCGACAAACGGCTTCACGACAATGCTGCCGGCGTGATTGAACAACACGTCGATCCGTCCGAAGCGCGCCATGATGCCGGCCACGGCGGCGTCCACCGCCGCGCGCTTCGACACGTCGGCGGCGAACAGTTCGGCGCTGCCGCCTGCCGCGCGAATCCGCGTCACCACTTCCTCGCCCGCATCCGTATTGATGTCGACGACGGCGACCTGCGCGCCCTCCTGCGCGAACAGCAACGAAGCCGCGCCGCCCGCGCCCGTCGCCCCGCCCGACACGATCGCGATCTTGCCTTCCAGCCTGCCTGCCGCTCTGCTCATGCGTCACTCCCACTTTGGTGCATTACGTTGTGCACAAAGTAGGAGCGGCAAAAAGCGGCGACTATCCAAAATTGGCAAAAAGTAAAAATCCCGTAAAAATCCGGCGTTTCTGACAAATGCATTACGACGCCCTCGAAATCTGAGGCGTGCGAGCGAATACGGCCTGTTTCACCGCTACGGCATGGCTTTTTTTTCGCATACACTGGTCGGCACGCGGCATTCGGGAGCGCCATCAGAATCGGGAGAAGCTATGCAGGCGGTCAATCGGACGAGCGGCGCGGTCGAGATTCACTGTTGCCGCAACATCGACGAGCAGGCGCTGCTGCTCGACGCGTGGAACCAGAGCTATTGCCAGATTTCGCGTGGCGCCTTCGACGGCTCGGTCAGTTCATTCCACGCGGGTGGCGTGCGGGTGCTGGTCGAGCGTCTGAACCGCACGGTCTATCAGCGCGGCCAGGTCGCGCCGTCGAGAGTCGCGGTGGGCATCCCGTTTCAGCTCGAAGGGCATGCGTTGCTGTGCGGACAGACGAGTCACCGCGACGGCTTGCATGTGTTTTCCGGCGATGGCGGGTTCGAATTCCTGTCGCCCGACAAACATGTGGTGGTGAACCTCGAGATCGAGCCGGCTGCAATCGGTGATCGCCTGGTGCGCTCGCAGCTCGACGAGCTGATGCCGCTGCTGGGCGCAAGGCCCGGCGTACTGAATGCCGATCCTGCGAGATTGCAGGGCCTGCGCGAGGTGCTGAAGCAACTACTCGACGCGGTAGCTGCCACACCCACTTTGCTCGACGACGCCGGCGTGGCCGCGGCGTTCGAGAAGTCGGTGATATTCGGTCTTGCCGATGTGTTGCAGGACATGCGCGAGGTCGATCCGCACGGGCATGCCGGGGCGCGTACCGCGCGGAACTGGCAACTGGTGCGCAGCGTGCGCGAGCTGGTTGAGGAGTCGCCTGATTGCCCGCTCTCCGTCGCGCAATTGTGTGCCCGGTTTCGCGCGAGCCGGCGCACGTTGCAATATGCGTTCGAAGACACGCTAGGCGTCAATCCGTCCGCTTACATAAGGGCGGTCCGGCTCGATCACGTGCGCCGTGAATTGCGTGGCTCCGCTTCGGTAACGGAAGTCGCCACTCGATGGGGATTCTGGCATTTCGGGAATTTCTCCAACGAGTATCGCGGGCAGTTTGGCGAGTTGCCGTCGGAGACCTGGAGAAAAAGCCGAGCCGCTTAGATTGCTGGCCCGAACGCCGCGCGAATGCCGGCGTGCTGTCCCATCTCATTCATTCGCTGCCTTGCATGGCCCCGGCGCTTCCCGCAACGCGCCGTCGGATGACCTTGAGACTTATCTTATATCTAAGCCGATTCGGGCTCCCTACAATTCTCTACTGTTGTGAGCGGTAAGGAAGCGATAGCTCCAAATCCCGTTCACGATCAAGCGTGAACACGCCTGTTTGCCCAGCAAGATCCATTTTTTGATCTGCCCTATCAACCCGCGCCAGAGCCGATTTCCTGTGAATCGCGTGATTGCGCATTCGCCGGCAATACGCCTGCCACTTTAACGCGCGAGGTCAAAGTGAATACTCCCTACCAGATGAACTACAAAGCCCCAATTGCCGACAACTGGACTCACCATTCGCCCGCAGCACCCGAAACAGCCGACGAGGTCTCGTCGATGCTAGAGCGGTTGAAGGCCGAATCGACCTCGCTGGAATCGTACGTGACCGACCTCGAGAGCGAACTCAAGCGCGTCCATCTCAAGCGGAAAGTGGTGGGCAAGAAACTGGGCGTGCTGTCGGAACTCGCGAGAGACGTCGAGGCGCTGCGCGCGGAACCAATGGCAGCGGCGCCGATGGTCGCGATGCCCGCAGCGCACCCCGAAGTGCACACGCCGGTTGCCGCCGATTCGCGGCCATCACGGACGAAAAAGATTCTGTGCGCCGCGTCCGTCGCCGTGGTGGCGCTTGCGGTCACTTTCATCGCTCTGGAACAAACGGGGCAAATTCATTCCTGCGTGTCTTGCGCGCCGGCCAAGCTATTGGGCTTGATGTGAGCGTGGCCCGAAGGTCTCCTTCGGGCTTCACGCGTCATGTGAACAAATCAATAAAGGGTTGCTCCGCGCACGCGGGCACCTTCCACCTCAGGCGTCCTCCCGTGGCGCCTGCTTCAAACTGGCGTCGGGCACCACGATCGCACCGTGGATTACACGCGGACTTGCCCACCGTTTCTGGTCTGGCTATGCTGAGGGACTCGCCCGTCATGAGCATGGCGGCACCGTCAAGCCGCCCTCGGCGGCCAGCGGCACGAACCAGAACAATCCGTCAGAGATAGCCATGTCCACCACCAGTCTCTTCTTTACCGCAGCGGGCGTCGGCCTTGCGATTGCCGCGCCGGTCGGTCCGATGGGCATGCTGTGCATCCGCCGCACGCTGACCGGCGGTCCGCGCGCCGGGCTCGCAATCGGCTTCGGCATCGCCACGGGCGATGCCGTCTATGGTCTGATCGCGGCACTCGGGCTTGTCGGTATCTCCCAGTTCATGCTCGCGTATGACCGGCCCTTGCATCTGCTCGCCGGTCTGTTCCTGCTGTATCTGGGCGTGCGAACGCTGCTGCAGAAAGCGCCCGCCGATACGGCAAACGGTGATGCAAACGGCACGGGCAACGGCAATGGCAAGCTCGCGCAAGTGGGCCGGGCAGGTGCGTTGCGCGCGTATGCGAGTTCATTGCTGCTCACGCTGACCAATCCGCAAACGGTCATCATGTTCGCCGCGCTGTTCACCACGCTCGCGCCGCGCGGCGCGTTTTCATCGGCGATTGCTCTGACCACGGTGGGCGGCGTGTTTTGCGGCTCGATCGCGTGGTGGTGTTTCCTCGTGACCGTGGTGTCGCTCGCGCGCCATGCGATCGGCAGCAAGCTGCGGGTCGCCATCGACCGGCTGGTCGGGCTCATGCTCGCGGCGTTCGGCGTGGTGGAGATCCGCCGCGCGCTTTGAGCGGGGTGTGACAGTTTCGCACCGGCCGCTCACCGTGGCGTTCGAGCGCTCCGCATGGGGTTTCGTACGCAAGTGCGGCAGTTTTGCGACAATAGCGGCTTTCGCCGCGCCGCGGCGGCCTGCCCGCCGCCCTCGATCGACTGCCGAAGGCACGCGCGCCGGCTTTGCCGCCTAACTTGTCCAACCCACCCGGCCGCCAGCGGTCTGTCCCATGGCTCTTCCTCACATCGATCTGCTGTACTCCCTCTCCGGCCTGTTCGTCGGCTTTCTGGTCGGTCTGACGGGCGTCGGCGGCGGTTCGCTGATGACACCGATCCTGGTCCTCCTGTTCAACGTGCATCCCGCCACCGCGGTCGGCACGGATCTGCTCTACGCGGCTGCCACCAAGGCGACCGGCACGCTCGTGCACGGCCTGAAGGGCTCCGTCGACTGGCAGGTTACGCTGCGCCTCGCCGCCGGCAGCGTGCCGGCGGCCACCATCACCCTGATCCTGCTGCATCGCTATGGCATGGACACGCCGGGCGCGAGCCGGCTGATCCAGATCGTGCTCGGCGTGGCGTTGCTGGTGACGGCGGTGGCGCTGGTGTTTCGTCCGCAACTCGCGGCGCTCGGCGCGCGCAAGCTGCGCACGCCCAGCCAGGGACGCACGCTGGGGCTCACCATCCTCACCGGCGCGGTGCTCGGCGTGCTGGTCTCGCTGACCTCGGTGGGCGCGGGCGCCATCGGCGTGACGGTGTTGCTGCTGCTCTATCCGCTGCTGCCGACCACGCGCATTGTCGGCTCCGATATTGCGCATGCAGTGCCGCTCACCCTGCTGGCGGGCGCCGGCCATTGGCTGCTGGGCTCGGTCAACTGGGCGATGCTGCTGTCGCTGCTGGTCGGGTCGCTGCCGGGCATCGCGATCGGCAGCTATCTGTCCTCGCGCGCGCCGGACGCGTTGCTGCGCAACCTGCTCGCGGCCACGCTCACGCTGGTTGGGGTGCGCCTTGTGCTGGCCTGAACGGCTGGCGGCTATTTGAAAAAGCGGGAGGTCAGATCGGCCTCGAACTGCCGGATCCATTGACCGCGACTGTCGCGATAGCATTGCGCCCAGCCAGCACGCCGCACGGTGACGAAACGCTCGTGCGCGGCATCGCCCGGGTCCGTGCAGGCACTGATGTCGAAATGCGCCGGCGCGAAGCCGTGCCGCGCGCAAACCAGTTCAAAAGCGGCGCGATCGCCGATCGGCAAATCCGTGTAGCGTAATAGCGTGTTGTCCATGGCATTAACTCCAATTCCTATGCCTCACAGTACGCCATGGGGCGAGGCATCAGTGTGTCATAGCGCACAATCGAACCGTGACGGCATACCCCACTCATTCGCAATTGCCGTGCCCCATCATTACCGCCAGATAATCACCTGAATTAAAAACGAAAAAGGCTCCGGTTTTTTGCCGGAGCCTTGGTGTTTACCGTTTCACGATCAGGCGCGACGGTATCGAACCGTCGGCCAAACGTGCGGCCGCGCACGGCGCCTGCGGGCGCCGCGTGCCTCGGCCAATTACTGCTGTTCGACGCTCAGCTTGTTCGAGACCGAGCTCACGCCCGCGACGCCCTTGGCGATCTCGCCGGCTTTGTCGATCTGGCCTTGATCAGGTACCGAACCCGTGAGCGTCACCGCGCCGCCACGTGCACGCACGGCGATGCTCGACACGTCGATGCCTTGCGCCTTGGCCAGCGCGCCACGCACCTTGCGGCCCAGCTGGCTGTTCGCCTTCTTGGCGGATTGCGCGCTGGCAGCCGGCGCGGCGGTCGTGCCGGTTGCCGTTGCATCGCTTGCCTGAGCGTACACATTGCACGCCACCACCATTGCCACCACCGAGCCCAGCGTCTTCAGATAACCGACCGATTTCATAGCTTTTTTTCTCCTTAGCTTCACATTGGACCGCATCTACAAGCGGCTTCGTTACGACTACCGGCGGCCATACCGGCGCGCGCGACAAGGCGCGGCAAAGCGATGGCCGACTATGGCTGTAACACGGTGAGCGAGAGGCGAGAGAGGCTGGCGGCCGATTGCCGCATGCGATGCGGCAGGAACACCGGCAAGCCGCGAAGTCCGCCGACGCGCCCGGTTCTCTTGTGTGTCGTGCCGGGTCGCGCCGCGCAAACGTCAGTTCGCGGCAACGGTGCACAATTTAATCTAGACGGGCCATAAGCGCAAAGGGTTTAGTCAATCCTTCCGCCGTCGCGCGAATCTCAGGTACCATCGGCGCGACGCGCACTGCCCGCGTGGCTCGCGCGCCATGCATAGCGTGCCGCATGGGTTTCGCCCCTGGTTGGCGCGCCGCGCAGCGCCAACCCTGTTCATTTTCGACCGTCGCCGTCACGTCATCAGATGAAGCCAGCCACCGGCCGCAAACGCCCTCCCCGTCTCGTCGCCCGTTTTGTCGCGATCTCCTGGCGCGATCTGGCGGTCTCGTTCGGGCCGATCCTGCTGATCGCCGCCGCGGCGATCTGGGTCGCCGTGCGTCTGATCCAGCCCGCGCCACCCAGCACGCTGACGATCAGCGCGGGCCCGCAGGGCAGCACCTTCTGGAACGCGGCGCAGAAGTACAAAGCCATTCTGGCGCGCAACCGCATCACGCTGAACGTGTTGACCTCCGAAGGCTCGCTGCAGAATCTGCAGCGGCTCTCCGACCCGAAATCGAACGTCGACGTCGGCTTCGTGCAGGACGGCGTCGCACCCGGCTCGGCGCGCGATGGCCTGATGTCGCTCGGCAGCGTGGCTTATGTGCCGCTGGCGATCTTCTATCATGGGCCTACCGTCGCGCGTCTGTCGGAATTCAAGGGGCAGCGTGTTGCGGTCGGCGCCGAAGGCAGCGGCACGCGCGAACTGGCGCTCGCGCTGCTCAAGGCCAACGGCATCGAGCCGGGCGGGCCGACCAAACTGCTGCCGCTCTCCGGCGAAGACGCCGCTCAGGCGCTCGTTTCCGGCAAGATCGACGCGGCGTTTCTGGCCGGCGATTCGGCGCAACCCGCCGTGATGGGCAAGCTGTACCGCACGCCGAACGTGCAGTTCTACGATTTCTTCCAGGCCGACGCGTACACACGCCGCTTTCCCTACCTGACCCAGCTCGAAATGCCGATGGGCGCGTTCGACCTCGGCAAGAATCTGCCCTCCGTGCCGATTCACATGGTCGCGCCGACCGCCGAACTGGTGGCGCGCGACTCGCTCCATCCCGCGCTCTCGGATCTGCTGATCGAAGCCGCGCGCGAGGTGCACGGCAAGGCGACCATCATGCAGCGCGCCGGCGAATTCCCCGCGCCGCTCGCACACGACTTCCCGATCAGCGACGACGCCGCGCGCTACTACAAGTCGGGCAAAGGCTTCCTCTACCGGATGCTGCCGTTCTGGCTGGCGAGCCTCGCTGACCGGCTGCTGGTGGTGGTCGTGCCGCTGATCGTGCTGCTGGTGCCGGCCCTGCGCCTCGTGCCGTCGCTGTATGCCTGGCGGGTGAAATCGCGGATCTATCGCTGGTACGGCGCGCTGATCGCGATCGAGCGCAGCGCCCTCAGCGAGCATTCAGCCGCCGAACGCGCCTCGCTGATCGAACGGCTCGACGCGATCGAGGAGTCCGTCAACGGTCTGAAAATGCCTCTCGCCTATGCGGATCAGTTCTATGTGCTGCGCGAGCATATCGGCTTCGTGCGCCGCCGGCTCAGGCAGGCTCGCGAAGCCTATGCCGACGGCTCGGACGGCGACTCCGAGGCCGAATCGGACGAAGCGGGCGCCGACCCCACGCCGGCGGCGAACGAGGCGGCTGAAATCGGGGAAACCCCTCACAACCGTGGAGCAAAGCCATTTTGACCGGTGCAAGCGGCGGCCGCACCGCGTAAGATCGTCACAAATCCGGCGCTTCGGCAGACATGGCGTTCGGAACGGGCAATTCGGGAGACATTTATGACCGTTGGCATCGACGCCAGGCAACCGCTGTGGTTTTACGATTTTGTCTCGCCGTTCACGTACCTGTTGCTCGAGCAACACGACAAATGGCCGGGTTTCGACTTCGCGTTCACGCCGGTTGTCCTGACCGACCTGTATCACCACTGGGGACAACGGTCGGCTTACGGCATCCCCTCCAGGCGCACCTTTACGTACCGGCACGCGCTGTTTCGCGCGGAGCAGCTCGGCATTCCGTACAAGATGCCGCCGGCTCATCCGTTCGATTCCATGAAGCCGCTGCTGCTCGCCACCGCGGCGAAGGGCGACGTCAACTTCGTGCGCGAGGTTTTCCGCTTTATCTGGCGCGAAGGCCGCGATCCGTCGAGCGAAGCAGGCTTTGCCGCGCTGTGCGAACGCGTCGGCATGCGCGACGGCCCGGCGCTCATCGAGAGTGAAGAGGTGAAGGCGCAATTGCAGCGCAATACAGCGGACGCGATCGGCCTCGGCGTCTATGGCGTGCCGACTTTCCGTCTGAACGACCAGCTGTTCTGGGGTGAAGACGCGTTGCCCATGGTGCTGTACTGCGCGCGCACCCCGAACTGGCTCGAATCGAAAGAAGTGAAACGGATCAGTTCGTTGCCGTCGGGCCTGGCGAGCAAAAAACCGTAGGCGGACTGTCCGCCTGCGGCGCGCGAGGCATGGTCCGCGCCGCCGTCCGGGTCGATCAGCGCAAAACGGTATGGCTGATGCCGGCCATACCGGGCCTGCTATGCCGCTACACGGCAAACGGGCCTAAGGTTATGGCCTATGCGCCGTGCGCGTTGGCGCCCCGCTGTTGCGAGCCGCCTCGCGGACGGCTCCGAACGACGCTTCATCCGGACCCGACCCGCTTGCCCCGCCTCGCTTAAACCATGGACGACACCGCCGCCTCCCTCGATATCTGGCTCGTGCGCGTACTGCGCACGCTGCTGGTCGAGCGCAGCGTCACGCAGACCGCGCTGCGTCTGAATCAAACCCAGCCCGCCATCAGCACCGCGCTGCGCAAGCTGCGCGCGACGCTGAACGACCCGATCCTCGTGCGCGGCAAGTCGGGCATGGTGCCGACCGAATATGGCGAATCGCTGCTGGGCTCCGCGCAACGCGTGCTGCGCGAAGTCGATTTCGTCGCGACGCCGCATGGCGACTTCGATCCCGGCCGCTCGCGCCGCACGTTTCGCGTGGCGGCGCCGGACTATCTGAACGATTTCTTCATGCCCACGGTGGTCGCGCAGTTTCGCGAGGCGGCGCCGCACGCCCGGCTCGAGATCGATTCGCTGAGCCCGATGCTCGATCATTCGGCCGCGCTCGACGCCGGTGAACTCGATCTGGTGATCGGCAACTGGCCGAAGCCCGAGCCGCGTTTCGAACGCAGCGACCTGTTCTCCGATACGGTGGTCTGCCTGATGCGCGCCGACCACCCGTTGACGCGCGTGCCGTTGACGCGCGAAGCCTATCTCGCGGCGCCGCATCTCGCGCCTACGCCCTATAGCGGCGCGAGCAGCGGCGCCATCGACCTGGGTTTCGCGCGGGCGCGCGCCGACCGCCGCATCGTCGCAACGCTGCCTTATTTCGGCCTCGTGCCGCAAACGCTGCTGCAATCCGATCTGATCTTTACGACGACACGCCGGTTCGCGACGCACTACGCGAGCATCCTGCCGCTCGCCGTGGTCGAGGTGCCGATTCCGTTTCCTCGCATCAGGTGCTATCAGCTGTGGCATCCGCAACCGGACCGGCCAAGCGATGTCGGCTGGCTGCGCGCGCTGATGTCCCAGGTGTCGGATGGATTGGTGGCGCACAAGGTGCGGCGCGCCAGAACGGCCTCAAAACGGCCGCCGAAAGAGGAAACGTCAGCCGCGGCGGGCTGACGTTTGGTATGAGGTTCGGTATGAGGGGGGAGGCGACAGTCTTACCTCGGCCGTTCAAACACTTGCACAGAGATTCTGCGTCGCCACCTGTGCCACCACCTGCCGTGCGCGAATCTGCAGCAGTTCCGCGCACACCGCCACGGCGATCGCAGGCGGCGCCTTATCGACAATGCCGGCCACGCCGATCGGGCACGTCATCTCCACGAGCCGGTCCAGATCCACGCCGCGATCGAGCAAGCGCCGCTCGAACTTCACGCGCTTGGTCTTCGAGCCAATCATGCCGAAGTAGGTGAAATCGCGCCGCCGCATGATGCGCGCCGCCAGCGAAAAATCGAGCGCGTGATTGTGCGTCATCACCAGAAAGTACGCGCCGGGCGGTGCCGTGTCGACGATCGCATCCGGCGAGTCGGTCGCTTCGACCTGCACGTTGGCGGGCGTTTCATCGGGGAACAGCTCGTCGCGCTCGTCGACCCACTGGACCACGCACGGCAGGCTGCCGAGCAGCTTGACGAGCGCGTGCCCGACGTGTCCCGCGCCGAACAGCACGATGTGCATCGGCGCCGGGCGCGGCGCCTCCACGGCGCTGCGCCGGCCGATCTGAACGGAAGAGAAATCGTTCATGGCGATCATTCCAGTGAGTGTTTGATTCACGCGCGCGGCTCCCGGTTCGGTGCCGCGCTTTTTGCAACGCTTATTGCAACGCTTATTGCAACGCAAATTGCAGCGCTTACTGCCGCGCGGCGGCGGTCGCGGCCCGCACCGCGTCGATCGCCTTGAGGATTTCCTCGCTGGTCGCGGGCGCGTTCAGCGGCGGATTGACCTTGTGGTCGCCCACCGCCGACACCGCGTCGCGCACGGCGAAGAACACCGAGAACGGCAGCAGCAGCGGCGGCTCGCCGGTCGCCTTCGAACGGTGGATGCTGTCCTCCGCGTTGCGATTCTTGAACAGGCGCACGCGGAAGTCCGGCGGCGTATCGTTGACAGTCGGAATCTTGTAGGTGGACGGCGCATGCGTCATCAGCTTGCCGCCCGCGTTCCACCACAGTTCCTCGGTCGTGAGCCAGCCCATGCCCTGAATGAAGGCGCCTTCCACCTGGCCGACGTCGAGCGCCGGATTCAGCGACGCGCCCACGTCGTGCAACGCGTCCGCGCGCAGCACGCGCATTTCGCCTGTCAGCGTGTCGATCACCACTTCCGACACGGCCGCGCCGTACGAGTAGTAGTAGAACGGCCGGCCCTGCAGCTTCGATTGATCCCAGTAGAGCTTAGGCGTCGCGTAGAAACCGTCCGACCAGAGCTGAACACGCGCGACGTAGGCCTTCGCGATCACTTCTTCGAACGGCACGATCGTCTCGCCGACCACGATCCGGTCGTGCACGAAGCGCACTTCCGCGGCGCTCACCTGCCCCGCGCCGAAACGCTCCGCCGCAAACGCCGCCAGGCGTTCGCGCAACTGGCGCGCGGCGTCCTGCGCGGCCTTGCCGTTCAGATCGGAGCCCGTCGAGGCCGCCGTCGCCGACGTATTGGCGATCTTGCTGGTGTCCGTGGCCGTGACGCGAATGCGGTTAAAGCCGATGCCCAGTTCGTGCGCGACGACCTGCGCGACCTTCGTGTTCAGGCCCTGGCCCATTTCGGTGCCACCGTGGTTCACCAGCACCGAGCCGTCGGTGTAGATGTGCACGAGCGCGCCGGCCTGGTTGAAGTGGGTCACGTTGAACGCGATGCCGAACTTGACCGGCGTGAGCGCGAGCCCCTTCTTCAGCACTTCGTTGTTCGCGTTGAACTCGTTGATCGCCGCGCGGCGCGCGCGGTATTCGCTGGTCGCTTCGAGTTCGTCGATCAGCTCGTGAATCACGTTGTCTTCGACGACCTGGCCGTACGGCGTCTGATTGCGCTCGGTCTTGCCGTACAGATTGCGGCGGCGCACGTCGAGCGAATCCTCGCCGACCGAACGCGCGACGTTGTCCATGATGTATTCGATCGCGAACGCGCCTTGCGGGCCGCCGAAGCCGCGGAACGCGGTGTTCGACTGCGTGTTGGTCTTGCCACAGAAGCCGTCGATGCTCACGTCCGAGAGCCAGTACGCGTTGTCGAAGTGGCACAGCGCGCGCGTCATCACCGGGCCGGACAGGTCGGCGGAGAAACCGCAGCGCGAGGTCATGTCGACCGTCACGCCGTCGATCACGCCCTTGTCGTCGTAACCCACTTCGTACGTGTAATGGAAATCGTGGCGCTTGCCCGTGACCATCATGTCGTCGTCGCGGTCCGGACGCAGTTTCACGGGGCACAGCAGCTTCCACGCGGCGAGCGCGGCGCAACAGGCGAACAGGCCCGATTGCGATTCCTTGCCGCCGAAACCGCCGCCCATGCGGCGGCATTCGATCAGCACGTTGTGCGACGCCACGCCCAGAGCGTGAGCGACCATATGCTGCATTTCGGTCGGGTGCTGCGTCGAACAGTAGACGTGCATGCCGTCGTCGTCCTTCGGCACTGCGTACGAAATCTGGCCTTCCAGATAGAACTGCTCCTGACCGCCGAGCAGCATCTCGCCGGCTTCACGACGCGCCGCGCGGGCGATCTTCGTGCCGGCTTCGCCGCGGGCGAGCTTCATGGGCGGCAGGACGTGCTGGTTCGCGGCGCGTGCCTGCTGCGCGGTCAGAATTGCCGGCAGTTCCTCGTAGACGATGTCGGCGCGGCGCGCGGCGAGACGTGCAATTTCATGCGACGTCGCGACCACGATGAAAATCGGCTGGCCGACGTATTGCACGAGGCCGTCGGCGAGAATCGGATCGTCGCCGTGAATGATCGGGCCGACGTCGTTGACGCCTGAGATATCGCCGGCAGTAAAGATCGCGACCACGCCGGGCGTGGCGCGCACCTTGTCGAGCGACATCGAGACGATCTTCGCGTGCGCTTTCGGCGACAGGCCGAGCGCGGCGTGCAGTGTGCCGGCGAGCGTCGGGATGTCGTCGGTGTACGTGGCGCGGCCGCTGACGTGCAGATGCGCCGATTCGTGCGGGCGCGAGACGTGAACCTGGGTGAAATTGTCGAGATCCTGAAGGTCTTTCAGGAATGGTTCGGCATGCTGATTCATTGTTGTGTTCTCCGTATCCTTGGATAGCTGACTGCGTCTCAGGCGTTCGCGCCGGCAGGCGCGCAGGCCGCGGCGACCGCGCGCACATCCAGTGCGCTCTTCGGCAGCGGATTGTTCGGACGCGTTTCGAGCCAGAAACGGTACAGCGTGTTCTTCGCCGATTCGAGGCGATAGTTGCTGGTCGCGCGCATGTCGGACAGCGGCGCGTAGTCGTTGCCGAGCGCAAGCATGGCGGCCTGCGCGGTGGCTTCGTGCCACTGCGCGTCGCGCAGCACGGCCTCGGCGTGCGTCGCACGCTTGGACGTGGCGGCCATCCCGCCGAACGCGATGCGCGGCTCACGGATGAACTCGCCATCGGCGATGAACGAGAATGCAGCGCATACCGCCGAGATGTCCGAGTCGAAGCGCTTCGACAGTTTGTAGGTGCGGAACTGCAGGTTCTGGCGCGCGCCGGTACGCGTCGGCACCTTCAGCCCGACCACGAACTCGTGCTCCGCCATGTCCTTCTTCTGATACGCGAGGTACAGGTCTTCGAGCGGCATCTCGCGCTCGATCTCGCCGCCACGCACAATCACTCGTGCGCCGAGCGCGATCAGGCCCGGCATCGAGTCGCCGATCGGCGAGCCGTTGGCGACGTTGCCACCCAGCGTGCCGGCGTTGCGGATCGGCAGGGATGCGAAGCGTTGCCACATTTCGTAGAGTTCCGGGTACTGCTTCGCGATTTCCGCGTACGCCTTTTCGACGGTGACGCCCGCGCCGATCTCGATCCACTCGTCATTGGTTTCGAGCTTTTGCAGTTCGGCGATCTGACCGACGTAGACGATGTTGCCCAGCTCACGCATCTGCTTGGTGACCCACAAACCGATGTCCGTGCTGCCGGCGAGAATCCGGGCGGCAGGTTCGGCTTCCTTGATTTTCGCGAGCGCGTAGACGGTGCGCGGCGCGTCGAAGTTCTGGCCGGCGTGCTGGTAGTGGAACGTCTCCTTGCGCTCGAGCGTGGCGAGCGTTTTCGACAGCGCCTCGACGTTGACCGGCGCTTTCGGCGCGGGGGCTTCGAACATGCGCACGGCCGCATCGACGATCGGACGATAGCCGGTGCAGCGGCACAGATTGCCGGTCAGCGCATTGCTGATTGCATCGCGCGACGGCACGGTCTTGTTCGCGCAGCTGTGCTCGTGGCCGTGCTTTTCGTACAGCGACCACATCGACATGATGAAGCCCGGCGTGCAGAAGCCACACTGCGAGCCGTGGCACTCCACCATCGCTTCCTGCACCGGATGCAGCGAACCGTCCGGCTGGCGCAGATCTTCAACGGTGTACAGCGCCTTGCCGTCGAGCGTCGGCACGAACTGGATGCAGGCGTTGACCGCCTTGAAGTCGACGCCGCCCGCCTCGTTGCGCTCGCCGATCACGACCGTGCACGCGCCGCAGTCGCCTTCAGCGCAACCTTCCTTGGTGCCGGTGCAATGCGCGTCCTCGCGCAGATACTGCAGGACGGTGCGGGTGACGGGCGCATCCTTGATTTCGCGGATGGCGTTGCGGTGGTAGAAGCGAATCGGCTCAGTCATGTCTCGTTACTCTCGAATGTGCTGCGTCCGTTGGGACGTGCAGCTGTGATGGTCCGAAAACTATCACCGTCAATAAATACAACCCATAGCCCGGATCGCATGCGGGACATATTCCTGAAACGATATAGAGATGGATTTGGGGGCCGGCTGGCTTATGTCATTACTGACTTTTTGCCATAATTTTTTCATTTATAGTGAATTACAGCCACACAAACAGCTGACGCCCTGGCCCGCCGCGCCGGCAAAACGGGGGCCGATGAGGCAAAAACGGACCATTATGGCGATCCGGCACCTGTTTTTGGGCGGATAAAACATTAAGCAAGTCCTGCAAAGGAATCGGTTCCATGGGAAAATCACGACTCCCCGTCGATTTCAAGTCTCGTTTTCCCCATGTCCACCGATTCAGCGACACCTCGTAGCGAATTTGCGACGACCATGCAGATCATTCCGGTCGTTTTTTTCACGTTTCTTTGTTATCTGACGATCGGAATTCCGCTGGCGGTGCTGCCGGGTTACGTCCACGAGGACCTGGGTTACAGCGCGGTGCTGGCAGGCGCGGCGATCAGCGTGCAATACTTGGCAACGCTGGCCTCGCGGCCGCTCGCTGGGCGTTCGGCGGACACGCTGGGGCCGAAACGGACCGTCTCGATTGGCTTGCTGGGTTGTGGCGCGAGTGGCGTCTTGCTGCTGCTGGCGGTGTTGTGCGCTCACTGGCCGGTGTTGAGCCTCGGGTTGCTGGTCTGCAGCCGTCTCGTGCTGGGGTTTGGGG
>NZ_LXKA01000088.1 GCF_001645125.1 Paraburkholderia ginsengiterrae
CCCGGGAAACCGGCGATCAACGCGCTGCCAATGGTCAGATCCGGGCACATCTCGCGCCATTTCTTCACCCGCTCTATCACCTTCTCGGCGCTCCCCGGGCGCTTTATGCTCCTGACCACTCCCGGATGCGCGTGCTCCATCGGCACGTCCCGTCTCCTCACAACGTGACCCCCGCATGGACCTTCCCCCCCCTTCCGTCTCACTCCCTCTCTTCCCCCGCACCGCCACCCCCACTCCCCCCTTTCCTCTGCCCTCTTTTTTCGCGCACCGTCCCGCTCGTCCCGCCCCACTCCCACGACCTCCTGCCCCGCCCCATCACTCCCCGCTTCCCCTACCTCCCCTCCACCTCCACCACGTCCCCGACGCTGACCCGCGTCCACCCGCTCCCCGCCCCTCCCATCCCCACGCACCCCTGCGTGGTCGACCTCCCCGCTGAACACACGCCGGCACCGTAGCCCCCCCCGACTCCCGCGCACCCGGCCGGACGCCGTCCAGCGCCCACCGACCGTACCTGCACCCCCATAT
>NZ_LXKA01000089.1 GCF_001645125.1 Paraburkholderia ginsengiterrae
GCAGGTGGTGCGGAGAGAAGGTAGGAGGAGGAGGAGGAGGGCGCGAGGGGGGGGTGGCGGGGGCAGGGGGGGGCAGGACGGGGCGTCGCAACGGGGCAGAATGCGCGGCAGCCGACGAGCGCCGACGAGTGAAGCGCCATGGCGAGCGGCGCCCGGTAAGGAAACCAGCGTTGGGCGAGCGCGGGCAGCAGGGCGTGAATGGCCGCCAGGCCGGCGGGGGGAAGACCCGCTCCGGGGATCAGGCTGGCGCGGGTGCTTGCCCCGGTGAGCGAGGCGCGACCGGCGGCGAGCAGCAGCAGCGGATCGGAGGGAAGGCGCGAGGGCAGCTGCAACACATTGGGAGCGAACAGGGACATCACGAAGATAGCGATGAGATAGTCCGGATGCTGGACCCAGTAGAAGGGCCGCCGCTCGAGCAGCACGTCGCGCAGCGTGCCGCAGCCGAAGGCCGGGGCGATAGCCACGAGAAACGTGCCCACAGCGTCGAGCCGGCGGGTTTTCGCCTCGATGAGACCGGAGATGGCG
>NZ_LXKA01000090.1 GCF_001645125.1 Paraburkholderia ginsengiterrae
CACCACGGCCTAGCGTACGTAAATCAAGCAACTCCAGCACTTCTCTCGCATTGCCCCCATTGCAAACCTTCCACGGCTCTCGCCCGCCCTTGTTCCTACCCCCCCCGCCTCCAGCCTTCAGGTCTCGCCACCTCACCTGCAACTCGGCCCTGCCCTCCTCCGGCCAAACCTCCCCCTGCCTGGCCTCCCCTCCGCCCTCCCGCTCTCCTACCGCATCCCCGCTGCCCTCCGCCCCTTCCCCTCCCCTCCTCTCCACGCATCTGCCCCCCGTCCTCACTCCGCCGCACCGCCCCGCCTCTTCTGGCAGCCTCCCCCCCGACCCCTCCCCACTGCACCCTCCGCACGACACTCGCCCTTCCCGACCACCTCACCGCGACCACCACCGCATTTATCGCTCACCTGCCTTCTCCCCAGGCCACCCTTCCCTGCGCCGTGACGTCCACTTCTTCACCCACACATGTCGCCCGCCGTTCCTCCGTTTCCTTCGCCCCCGTCACGCCCCCGCCCGCCCTCCCTCTCCCCCTC
>NZ_LXKA01000091.1 GCF_001645125.1 Paraburkholderia ginsengiterrae
GACGGAGGGGGCGGCGCAATGCGCAAGGGGCAACGGACTGCCGCCGGGCCAAACCTCGGCCGTGGCCGGATGACTGGTACCGGCTAATATGACGAGCAACGTCGACGTGCCGCGGACGGACTCGTCGTTCGATGCCACGCATCCTGACGCAGTGTCGTAGTGCAGCCACTGAAAAATGAGGAGTTCGCCGTAGCGATTGCTGAGGTTGTGGAATCGAAGCATGAATTGGAGCGTGTATCAGAAGAAGCGTTGCCGCGCCGTACGGCGCGGCAACGCTTCTTCTGATACACGCTCCAATTCATGCTTCGATTCCACAACCTCAGCAATCGCTACGGCGAACTCCTCATTTTTCAGTGGCTGCACTACGACACTGCGTCAGGATGCGTGGCATCGAACGACGAGTCCGTCCGCGGCACGTCGACGTTGCTCGTCATATTAGCCGGTACCAGTCATCCGGCCACGGCCGAGGTTTGGCCCGGCGGCAGTCCGTTGCCCCTTGCGCATTGCGCCGCCCCCTCCGTC
>NZ_LXKA01000092.1 GCF_001645125.1 Paraburkholderia ginsengiterrae
GAAGTGGCAGCGTAGCGGCAGAGAGAGGATATGACGGGAGTAGCAGAGACGGAATCGTCGTGCGGGTCAGGCGGATGCGAGGGCTGGCGGCGGGGAAGAGCGGTCGGGCGAGAGGACTGAGGTGGGCGGTGAGTGGCCGGGGGTGGCCGGCAGCGGAGACGGAAGGGGGGGGCAGGGGGCCGGGGTCCGCGGGGCGGTAGTGTGCCAAGGCGACGCGGAGGACGTCGGGGGTGGGCAGGGGGAGGGGGTAGGCGCGAGGGTGGGGGAGGGAAGGGGGGGGAGAGGGAGGCGGGGCGGTGACATAGGGGACGGGGCACGGCAGGTGGTGGGACGGGACGAGGGGCAGTGACTGGCGTGCGAAGTCCGCCGGCGGGCGCTGGGCGACGATGTCGTGTTCGGGGAGGCGGTGGGAAGCGAGGTTGTGCTGGACGTCCGGGAATGCGGGGAGGACGGGTGGACGGGAGGTGGAAACGTGACCGTGGTACGGAGGGCGGGCGGCGACGGTTTTGGCCTGACGGAGAG
>NZ_LXKA01000093.1 GCF_001645125.1 Paraburkholderia ginsengiterrae
CTGATGCTCGCGATTCCCATGACCGGCTACCCCTACAGCTCGGCGTCGAACATCCCCGTCCCGTACCTCGCCTTCGTGCCGCTGCCGCGTCGGACCGATCCTGATCCCGTGTTTAAGGAATCCCCCACGACACTTCATGTGAGTCTGCATTTCGTTCTGCTTTCCCTTGTCGTGCTGCACCTGCCCGCGGTCCTCCCGCATACTATGCTCGACCCCCACCGCCTGCTCCCACGCACGCCCCACTTTTCCCTATCACTACCACCACGAACATGTCCACCCCCTCCTCCACCCCGCCACACCCCACGCGTCCGCCGCCGTCCACCCTCCCACCTCCCCACCACTCGCTGCCCGCGCCCCCCCGTCCGCCCACTCCTACTTGCTCCCCCCCGTTCCTCTCGCAGACCCCGTCGCCTCGCCTGCACGTCCGCGCACTCCCGTCCGCGCTCCCCACTTCGATAGATCCTGCAGCCACACCGCATGGCTCGTCCCTGCACACGGCCCAGTGCCCTTGCCACCCGCCTT
>NZ_LXKA01000094.1 GCF_001645125.1 Paraburkholderia ginsengiterrae
ATATACCGAAGGTGCACATGTAGCATATCCATGTAAGCCGAAAGGTATTTCGGCGCTTTAAATCGCGCTCTCGGCACCACAAGTTCAATCGGCCCGCGAATCAATTCAGGAAGTTTGAATGGGCGATTGTTTTCACGATGCCATTCTATGCGATCCTGACTCGTTCTGGCGAGGGAGGAGCCGCTTAGGCACATCACAACGAGCAGCGGGTAAAGACGTAAGCGTGACTCCGGTACAAAAGCGGGGAAGAGCTGCTCATTGATCCGGTTCATGATAGTGATGAACCGGTCGTAGCGGTCATTGCTTGCCACTTCTGCCGGTAGCAAGTTTTCGACATCACCAGCATCGGCACTGAAAAAATCAAGCAGCCGTTGAATGCCGATTGCGCTCACTCACGGCATCCGTGCAGCTACTTACAACTCGACTTCTATCTCTGGCGTGACGTCACCACGTGCTGTGTACAGCGTCTTGATATTTATAGCAGTGTGGCCGTACGTTAAACTAGCCACTTAACTCGCGA
>NZ_LXKA01000095.1 GCF_001645125.1 Paraburkholderia ginsengiterrae
CGACGGAGGGTGACATGGGATGTGGATGACAGCGCGGTGGCAGGAGTGTGGAGGAGGGGTGAGGTAGGGGGACTGGACGGTGCGGTGGCAGGCGGCGCGGGGTCAGCGAGAGGAGAGAGACGTCAGGGGGGGGCGGGGCGAATGGGCGGCACAGGAGGGGGAGGGAGGGTCGCTGGGCTGGGAGGCACAGACGAAGAGTCACGACGCCAGGCGCGCAGTGGACGGCGTGACGAGCGGGATGAGCGGGATAGTGGCGTCCGCGCTGGAGGAGAGCGGCGGCATCGAACACGCGACCGTCCGGACCGAATTGCACCAGTATGCGCGCGAGCCCGGGTGAATCACGCCGGGTACGCGTCGTAGCGGTGCAAGCAGACGCAGGTTTCGATGCGCCCGCACGGCGCGCGGTCGAGCCACTGATACATGCCCCATAGACAGGACAGGCCACGCGCATAGGTGGAATACGTGTGGTACACCACGGCGTCGTCCAGCACAGATGCGATCATGCCTGGCGGGTCGCGGG
>NZ_LXKA01000096.1 GCF_001645125.1 Paraburkholderia ginsengiterrae
GCGCAGCGCTTCGTCGGTTCCCGTATTGCACGCATGCAGCGCCGTCACGATGTCGATCCGCCAACGCACGCCCTCCGACTTAATGCACCCCGACCCCGTCAGGTTCATGACCGACATTCCATCACAACCCAGCCGGCCCTCCAGTTCCCTTGACCTCGCCACCAGCTCCTCGCGCCTCACGTCTCCTTCACTGTGCTAAGCCCCACTCCCTCCGTCCGGACCCTTCTCGTAGAGAGTCGCCTACATGCCAGCACCTAGCCCGCACTCTCCCGTCCCATCCTCCTACCGCCCGCCCCGAGCGCGCCTCCCTGTCGCATGTTCCCCGCATTCGCCCCCCTTCTGCGCGCAGCCGCTCCCTGTCGTCACGCGCCCGAAGCAATCCCCCTTCGGCGAACGCGACACTAATCACCAACTCATATACGACTCATTCGACCACTCTCTATGCGCCTTCTGTCCTTCGCTGACACGATCCCTTTTCGTCGCTCACCACTTCCGTCTTCATCACGCCCTGCCGTCTCCG
>NZ_LXKA01000097.1 GCF_001645125.1 Paraburkholderia ginsengiterrae
CTAGCGCGAGTCAGTACACGAGGGCAAGTGGTGCACGTGGGAGGTATGGTTGGGGGGAGCGGGTGGCAGGTGGGTGCGAGGAGAGGTAGAGTGAGGACGGAGGAAGGGCGAGGCAGGCGGGGGGACGGGGGCGGTGGCGTGAGGGAGGTGGAGCGTATGGTGGGCGACGCGGGGGAGGGAGGCGGGGGAGAGTGGTGCGAGGGGGGCGGGTGCGGGGGGGGGGCGTGAGCGGGGGCGGGGTGGAGGGGAGGGGGGGCGGGGATGAAGTGGCGCGAAGGGCGGATGCGGCGGAGGGCGGGGCGCGCGCGCTGGGCGGGGGGTACGTCGCGCAATGGGGCGGGGGAGTGGGGAAGGGGGTGGTGAGGGGGTGGGGGGGGGAGGCTGGGGGGGGGGGTGGACGGGGGGGAGTGGCAGAATGCGGCGTTACCGCGAAGAAGGCGGCGTGTCGGGGTGAGCAGTGACGCAGAGGGGAAGCGGGGGGGGGGGGGGGCGGGGATCGTCGGGGCCCTCGCGGGGCACG
>NZ_LXKA01000109.1 GCF_001645125.1 Paraburkholderia ginsengiterrae
GTTGTCCTCGCGCTTCAGGTAGACCGGATTGCGCAGGCGTGCCGACAGATTCGGCGCGCGTTCGAGTTCGGTCTCGCGCGCCACGTCGTAGACGCGTGCGGTCAGGGTTTTCTTCAGGTAGTCGTGGGAAGCCATGCGGGTGGCGCGGTGCGCTATGTGAGACGGGAAAAGGTCAATGATAGCGCCAACGGGGTACGCTCTGGCCCGTTGACTATCCCTCGAGCCCGTCCTGCGCGGGCCGCCCGACCGTTCGGTCGGGAAATCCGGTGTGTGGCCCGTGTGTGCGATTCGCCATGAAATCGCGTAAAGCCCCGCCTTTGCTCAGATTTCAGCCGTCAACGCGTGGCGGGATCATGCGGTAGAATTCCATTTTGGAATAAGGATCGGAAGATGCACTGGCAGCCTCGGATCGCCCACTTGATGCCCGCACCGCGTGAGTCTTGCCCCGCGGCGGAGCGTCTCGTCCGCCACGCACGATCGTGTAGCTAGACCCGAGCGCCGCGAAGCGACCGGTGTGGGTACACCGCCGGTGGCGCTTCGCTCCCAAATAAGATTTCCAGCATTGCGCCCCACGCGCACCGTCATCCGACGCCTCGCCAATGAGCGCGCCTGGTTGACCCACCGAGTCGTCCGAACATGAACGCACCTCAAGTATTCGATCCGCACGGGGCCGCCGCTGCGGTGGCCGCCGATCCCGAAGCGCGTCTGCGCGAAATTCCCTATAACTACACGTCGTTCTCCGACCGTGAAATCGTTATCCGCCTGCTAGGCGACGAAGCCTGGGCGGTGCTCGCCGAGTTGCGCGCGGAACGCCGTACCGGCCGCTCGGCACGGATGCTGTACGAAGTGCTCGGCGATATCTGGGTCGTGCGCCGCAATCCGTATCTGCAGGACGACCTGCTCGACAATCCGAAGCGCCGCGCGCTGCTGATCGAGGCGTTGCATCACCGGTTGAGCGAGATCGAGAAGCGCCGCCGCGCCGATCTGGTCGAACACGGCGACGAAGCGGGCGTTGACCGCGCCGCGCGCGTCGAAACGCTGGTGCAGGCCGCGCGCCGTGCCGTCGACGCTTTCGAAAGCGAATTCCAGAAAACCTACGATCTGCGCCGCCGCGCCACCAAGGTGCTAGGCAAGGTCACGGAAAAAGACAACATCAAGTTCGACGGCCTGTCCCGTGTCTCGCACGTGACCGACGCGACCGACTGGCGTGTCGAATATCCGTTCGTCGTGCTCACGCCGGATACCGAAGCCGAGATCGCCGGCATGATCAAGGCGTGTTTCGAACTCGGTCTGACGGTGATTCCGCGTGGCGGCGGCACGGGCTACACGGGCGGCGCGGTGCCGCTCACGCCGTTCTCCGCTGTCATCAACACCGAGAAGCTCGAACAGCTCGGCGCGGTCGAAATGACCGAACTGCCGGGCGTCGACCGCAAAGTCGCGACGATTTTCTCCGGCGCTGGCGTCGTCACGCGTCGCGTGACCGAAGCGGCCGAACAGGCCGGCTTCGTGTTCGCGGTCGATCCGACCTCGCTGGACGCGTCCTGCGTCGGCGGCAACGTCGCGATGAACGCGGGCGGCAAGAAGGCGGTGCTGTGGGGCACGGCGCTCGACAACCTCGCCTGGTGGCGCATGGTCGACCCGGAAGGGAACTGGCTCGAAGTCACGCGCCTCGACCACAACATGGGCAAGATCCACGACGTCGAAGTGGCGCGTTTCGAGCTGAAATGGTTCGACGGCAACTACGCGCCGGGCGAGAAGCTGCTGCGCAGCGAGTCGCTCGATATCAAAGGCCGCGTGTTCCGTAAGGAAGGCCTCGGCAAGGACGTCACGGACAAATTCCTCGCTGGCCTGCCGGGCGTGCAGAAAGAAGGCTGCGACGGGCTCATCACGTCCGCCCGCTGGGTGCTGCACAAGATGCCGGCGCACACGCGCACCGTCTGCCTTGAATTCTTCGGCCAGGCGCGCGATGCGATTCCGAGCATCGTCGAAATCAAGGATTACTTGTTCGAGACGTCGAAGCAGGGCGGTGCGATTCTCGCAGGCCTGGAGCATCTGGACGAGCGCTATCTGCGCGCGGTCGGCTACGCGACCAAGAGCAAGCGCAATGCATTCCCGAAGATGGTGCTGATTGGCGACATCGTCGGCGACGACGCGGATGCGGTCGCGCAGGCCACCTCGGAAGTCGTGCGCATGGCCAACGGCAAGAGCGGCGAAGGCTTCGTCGCGGTCAATGCCGAAGCGCGCAAGCGTTTCTGGCTCGACCGCAGCCGTACCGCCGCGATCGCCAAGCACACCAACGCGTTCAAGATCAACGAAGACGTGGTGATCCCGCTCGACCGCATGGGCGAGTACACGGACGGCATCGAGCGCATCAACATCGAGCTGTCGATCAAGAACAAGCTGCAACTGGTCGACGCGCTCGAAGCCTTCTTCAAGGGCGGCAAGCTGCCGCTCGGCAAGAGCGACGACGCCAACGAAATTCCGAGCGCCGAATTGCTCGAAGACCGTGTGCAGCAGGCGCTCGATCTGTTGAAGCGCGTGCGTACGCGCTGGGAATTCCTGCGCGACAAGCTCGATCTCTCTTTGCGTGAAGCGCAGCACTATCTGGTCGGGCTCGGCTACGAAGCGCTGGCGGAGAAGTTCGCCGACCGCGCGGACGCGCAGCCCGATGCGAACGTGTTCCATGTCACCCAGGACCGCACGATTCGCGTGTCGTGGAAGCAGGAAATCCGCGCGGAACTGCGTCAGATCTTCAACGGCGGCGAGTTCAAGCCGATCCTCGACGAGGCTCAGGCGATCCACAAGCAGGTGCTGCGCGGCCGCGTGTTCGTGGCGCTGCACATGCACGCGGGCGACGGCAACGTCCACACCAATCTGCCGGTCAACTCCGACAACTACGAGATGCTGCAGGACGCCCATACGGCGGTTGCGCGCATCATGAAGCTGGCGCGTTCGCTCGACGGCGTGATTTCCGGCGAGCACGGCATCGGCATCACCAAGCTCGAATTCCTGACCGACGACGAGATCGGCGAATTCCGCAAGTACAAGCAGCGCGTCGATCCGCATGGCCGTTTCAACGCGGGCAAGCTGCTCGAAGGCGCCGACCTGCGCAACGCCTACACGCCCAGCTTCGGGCTGATGGGTTATGAATCGCTGATCATGCAGCAGTCCGACATCGGCGCGATTTCCGAGTCGATCAAAGACTGCCTGCGCTGCGGCAAGTGCAAGCCGGTGTGCGCGACCCACGTGCCGCGCGCGAACCTGCTGTACAGCCCGCGCAACAAGATTCTCGCCACCTCGCTACTGGTCGAGGCGTTCCTGTACGAAGAGCAGACCCGCCGCGGCGTGTCGATCAAGCACTGGGACGAGTTCAACGACGTCGCGGATCACTGCACCGTCTGTCACAAATGCGTGACGCCGTGCCCGGTGAAGATCGATTTCGGCGACGTGACCATGAACATGCGCAACCTGCTGCGCAAGATGGGCAAGAAGAAGTTCAACCCGGGCAACGCAGCCGGCATGTTCTTCCTCAACGCGACGAATCCGCAGACCATCAACCTCGCGCGCACTGCGATGATGGGCGTCGGCTACAAGGCCCAGCGCCTCGGCAACGAAGTGCTGAAGAAGTTCGCGAAGAAGCAGACGGCGCACCCGCCGGCGACCGTCGGCAAACCACCGGTCACGCAGCAGGTGATCCACTTCATGAACAAGAAGATGCCGGGCAATCTTCCGAAGAAGACGGCGCGCGCGTTGCTCGATATCGAGGACAACAAGATTGTCCCGATCATCCGCAATCCGAAGACCACCAACGCCGACACGGAAGCGGTGTTCTACTTCCCGGGATGCGGCTCCGAGCGGCTCTTCTCGCAAGTCGGTCTCGCCACCCAGGCCATGCTGTGGGAAGCGGGCGTGCAAACCGTGCTGCCGCCGGGCTACCTGTGCTGCGGTTATCCGCAGCGGGGCTCGGGCCAGTACGACAAGGCCGAGCAGATCGTTACGGACAACCGCGTGCTGTTCCACCGTGTCGCCAATACGCTGAACTACCTCGACATCAAGACGGTCGTGGTGTCGTGCGGCACGTGTTACGACCAGTTGGCCGGCTATGAATTCGAGAAGATCTTTCCGGGCTGCCGGATCATCGACATTCACGAGTTCCTGCTGGAGAAAGGCATGAAGCTCGAGGGCGTGAACGGCGTGCGCTACATGTACCACGACCCGTGCCACACCCCGATCAAGACGATGGACCCGGTCAAGCTCGTCAACCAGTTGATGGGCTCGGAGAACGACGGCTACAAGATCGAGAAGAACGATCGCTGCTGTGGCGAATCCGGCACACTCGCGGTCACGCGGCCTGACATTTCGACGCAGGTGCGCTTCCGCAAGGAAGAGGAAATTCGCAAGGGTGCGGCGAAGCTGCGCGGCATTCCGGTGGTCGCCAGCGCCGGCGCGAATGGGACTGGCCCGGCCAACGCGGCAGGTGCGCCGAACGGCGCTTTGCCCAATACGGGCAACGGCACGCAACAGGCTGGCGCCACCGACGTGAAGATCCTGACGAGCTGCCCGTCCTGCCTGCAAGGCCTGTCGCGCTACAACGAAGACGCCGGCATCGAGGCGGACTACATCGTGGTCGAGATGGCGCGTCACGTGCTGGGTGAGAACTGGATGGCCGACTACGTGCAACGGGCGAACAATGGCGGAATCGAGCGCGTGCTGGTTTAATGGCACGACTGACGATTTTTGCCTGAGGACGACGATGGACTGCGTTTTTTGCCGTGAAGACGGTGGTGATGTCTTGTGGCAGGACGATACCTTGCGTGTCGTCCTCGCCGACGAACACGATTACCCGGGTTTTTGCCGAGTGATCTGGAACGGGCATGTGGCGGAGTTTTCCGATCTCGACGGGCGCGACCGCGATCGCGTGATGCAGGCCGTGTACGCGGTCGAGCGCGCGATCCGGCGCATCCTTCAGCCGGTCAAGGTGAACCTGGCGAGCCTCGGCAACCAGGTGCCGCACGTGCATTGGCATGTGATTCCGCGTTTTTCGAACGACGCTCATTTCCCGCTGCCCATCTGGGCGCCGCGCCAGCGCACGGTGTCCGAAGCGATGCTGTCGTCGCGGCGCGCGCAGGCCACCCTGCTGCGCGAAGCGGTGCGGCAGGAAATCGAACAGGCTATCGGTTGAGCGTTCCGAATCTGCCGTGTCGCGCCGGAGCCCCGAGAGGGCGGCAACCTGGGGCGGCGCGGTATTTCTACTGAGGTCATGATGAGTGGACTGACCCCTGATACGCCGGTGCCGACCGGCGTAGTCGTGCATTCCAAATCGCGCGTACTCGAATTGCAGTACGCAAACGGCGAATCGTATCGCCTGCCGTTCGAGCTGCTGCGCGTGTATTCGCCGTCGGCGGAGGTGCAGGGCCACGGGCCGGGGCAGGAAACCCTGCAGACCGGCAAGCGCGAAGTGACGATCACCATGATCGAGGGCGTCGGCAATTACGCGTTGCAGCCGACTTTCTCCGACGGACACGCCACCGGCATCTATTCCTGGGACCTGCTGTACGACATGGCTGTCCGCCAGGATGAACTCTGGCAGGGCTATCTCGCCAAACTTCAGGCGGCCGGCGTCGATCGGGATACGCCGATGGTTCAAGCCGGTGCTGCACACGGACACTGTCACTGATACGATTCGCCCCGGGCGCCGCGCTGATGCGGCGCAACATTTCAGAATACGCGAAAGGACGAGCGCGATGAGCAAAACCCACTTCGGCTTTCAATCGGTCGACGAACAGGACAAGGCGCAGAAGGTGGCGGGGGTGTTCCACTCGGTTGCCGCCAACTACGACTTGATGAACGACCTGATGTCGGGCGGGTTGCACCGGGCGTGGAAGATGTTCACGATCGCCCAGGCCAACGTGCGCCCGGGTTACAAGGTGCTCGACATCGCGGGCGGCACGGGCGATCTGTCGAAGGCGTTTGCTAAACAGGCAGGCGAAACCGGCGAAGTCTGGCATACCGACATCAATGAATCGATGCTGCGCGTGGGCCGCGACCGCCTGCTGGACAAGGGCGTGATCACCCCGGCGCTGCTCTGTGACGCGGAGAAAATTCCCTTTCCGGACAATTACTTCGATGTGGTGACCGTGGCATTCGGTCTGCGCAACATGACGCACAAGGACGTCGCGCTGGCGGAAATGCGGCGCGTGCTGAAACCGGCCGGGCGTCTGCTGGTGCTGGAATTTTCGAAGGTGTGGGATCCGCTCAAGAAGGTCTACGACGTCTATTCTTTTAAGGTGTTGCCGTGGCTGGGCGAGCGCTTTGCGAAAGACGCCGAGAGCTATCAGTACCTGGCGGAATCGATCCGGATGCATCCGGATCAGGAAACTTTAAAAACAATGATGGAACAAGCTGGCCTGGACGGCGTCAAATATTACAATTTGTCAGCTGGCGTGGTAGCTTTACATGTGGGGACCAAATACTAGGGTTCCTAACCCATCGATTTTTAAAGGAAAGTACGAAAATGTCCGATTCAGGTGTGTTATCTCCCCGTAAGGTTGGGCGGTCGCTGGTGAGAAGAATCGGACTGATCGCGGTGGTCGGTCTGATCATGGCCGGCTCTCTCGCTTCGCTCGATGCGGAAGCGCGCCGCATGGGCGGTGGCCGTAGCATTGGCCGTCAGTCGAATACCGTTTCGCAGCAGTCGGCGCCGTCGCAACCCTCCCAAAGCAATCAGGCCATGCAGCAGCGTGCGCAGCCGGCACCGGCGCCCGCGCCCACGCCGGCGCCCGCCGCGCAGCCTAACCGCTCGCGCTGGCTGGGGCCAATCGCCGGTCTCGCGGCCGGTCTCGGCATCGCCGCGCTGCTGTCGCACTTCGCGCTGGGCGGCGCGTTCGCGAGCGCCATGGCCAACATCATCGTGATTGCTCTCATTGCGATGATTGGTATCTGGCTGATCCGCCGCTTCATGGGCCGCAAGCGCGACGCGGCGCAGCCGGCGTACGCGGGCAGCGCGCCGTCCCTCAATTCGGGCGGCACGGGCTATTCCCAGGAACCGCGTTACAACGCGCCCTCCACTGGCTCTTACCTCGAGCCGCAGGGCAACCCGTTGAGCACGCCGTCCGTCAACGCCGCGCCCACCGTGCCGGCCGGCTTCGACTCGGAAGCGTTCCTGCGTAACGCCAAGGTGTACTTCGTGCGGCTGCAGGCCGCATGGGACGTCGGCAATATCGAGGACATCCGCGAATTCACCACGCCGGAGATGTTCGCCGAGGTGAGAGTCGATCTGTCTTCGCGCGGTACCGAGACGAATCAGACGGACGTGGTGCAGCTGAACGCCGAGTTGCTGGGCGTGGAAGAACGCGCGAACGAATACTTTGCCAGCGTGCGCTTCTCGGGCCTGATTCGCGAGAATCCGGGCGCGGCCGCGGAGCCGTTTGTCGAAGTCTGGAACCTGTCCAAGGCGAACCGCCCCGGCGAAGGCTGGCTGCTCGCCGGCATCCAGCAGGTCACGCAGCACTGAGACGCTGCCGGAACCGGGCCAAGGCAGGACGGTGCATCCTGATTTGGCCCCGGCAAGCGTTGGCCGTTCGGCATAGCAGGCCGCGAAGCGAACGGACGTTACAATAGGAACCCGCGCGGGCACCTCGCTCGCGCGGGTTTTTTCTTGCCACCTTCAATGACCCTCGCCGCCAAGCCCTTCGCCGCTGCTGTCAATCATCTGCTCGCCCGTGAATCGTGGGCTCGTGAGCGCCTCGCCCCGTATGCGGGCAAGACCGCCAGACTGTCGTGCCCGCCGGTCGTATTGGCGCTGCTGGTGCAGCCAGATGGCTATCTGGGCGTGGTCGCCGAAACCGAGGCGCACCAGTTCGACGTGACCATCTCGGTGCCGTCCGACGCGTTGCCGGCCTTCGTCCAGGGCGGCCAGGCGGCGGTGATGAAGCACGTGAAAATTGAAGGCGACGCCGAATTCGCCACGGTGATCGCCAAGCTCGCCGAGCACCTGCGCTGGGAGCCGGAAGAGGATCTGTCGCGGCTTATCGGCGACGGTCCGGCGTGGCGGGTGGCCTCGGTCGTGCGTACGGTCGGCGAACATGTGCAACGCACCGGCCGCAACCTGCTCGACACCGCCGCCGAATATTTGCTCGACGAGAACCCGCAACTGGTGCGCCGCACCGCGCTCGCGGACTTCAACGTTGAGCTGGCCCGCGCGCGCGACGCCTTGGCGCGGGTGGAAAAACGTATCGAGCGTCTTGAACAGAAGGTCGAAGCCCGTAGCGCCAATGCGCCGGACGCCGCCGCCACATCGCGCGGCACGCGCTAGTCAACGGGCACAACCATGCGTTTTCTGCGTTTCCTCAAGATTTTTTTCACGGTCATCCGCTTCGGCCTCGATGAGATGATGCTTAGCCGCGTCAACGACCGGCGCGTGCGTCTGCTGTTGCGCATCACCACGATCGGCCGCAAGTTCAACCAGCCGCCCGGCGTGCGTTTGCGGCTTGCGCTCGAAAGCCTCGGGCCGATCTTCGTCAAGTTCGGGCAGGTGCTGTCCACCCGGCGCGATCTGCTGCCGGTCGACATCGCCAATGAACTGGCGAAGCTCCAGGATCAGGTGCCGCCGTTCGATTCGGCGGTGGCGATCGGGCTGATCGAGAAGTCGCTCGGCGCGCCGGTCGACGTGCTGTTCGACGATTTCGAGCGGGTGCCGGTGGCGAGCGCGTCGATCGCGCAAGTCCATTTCGCGACGGTGAAAGCCGGGCAGCACGCCGGCAAAGCGGTCGCCGTCAAGGTGCTGCGCCCGAACATGCTGCCGGTGATCGATTCCGACCTCGCCTTGCTGCGCGACATCGCCGTGTGGGCGGAGCGCCTGTGGGCCGACGGCAAGCGTCTGAAACCGCGCGAAGTGGTCGCCGAATTCGACAAATATCTGCACGACGAACTCGACCTGATGCGCGAAGCGGCCAACGGCAGCCAGCTGCGGCGCAACTTCGTCGGGCTGGACCTGCTGCTGGTGCCGGAGATGTACTGGGAGTTCTGCACACCCACGGTGCTGGTCATGGAGCGCATGGTCGGCGTGCCGATCAGCCAGGTGGAGACGCTGCGCGCGGCGGGCGTGGATATTCCGAAGCTGGCGCGCGAAGGGGTCGAGATTTTCTTCACCCAGGTGTTTCGCGACGGTTTTTTCCACGCCGACATGCACCCGGGCAACATTCAGGTGAGCCTCGATCCGGCGCACTTCGGCCGCTATATCGCGCTCGACTTTGGGATCATCGGCGCGCTGTCGGATTTCGATAAGAACTATCTCGCGCAGAACTTCCTCGCATTTTTCAAGCGCGACTACCATCGCGTCGCCACGCTGCATCTGGAATCGGGCTGGGTGCCGCCCACCACGCGCGTCGAAGAACTCGAGAGTGCGATTCGCGCGGTGTGCGAGCCGTACTTCGACCGCGCGCTGAAAGACATTTCACTGGGCCAGGTGCTGATGCGCCTGTTCTCGACTTCGCGCCGCTTCAACGTCGAGATCCAGCCGCAACTGGTGCTGCTGCAAAAGACCATGCTGAACGTGGAAGGTCTCGGCCGCTCGCTCGATCCGGAACTGGATCTGTGGAAAACGGCGAAGCCCTACCTCGAACGCTGGATGAACGAGCAGATCGGCGTGCGCGGCTGGTACGAACGGCTGAAAATCGAGGCGCCGCAGTGGAGCAAGACGCTGCCGCAGCTGCCGCGCCTGATCCATCACGTGCTGGCTGCGCGCCACGATCAAGGGCGCGGCGCGAACGACGACATCGTTCAACAGATCCTGCTCGAGCAGAAACGCACCAACCGGCTGTTGCAAGGCCTGCTGCTGTTCGGCGTGGCGGTCGGTGTCGGCGCGGCGCTGGCGCGGGCGTTCCTCGCGCTCGCGTACGGCGGTTGATGGAGATTCCAAGGAGGTATTCGATGAGCGACCCCACCCAACCCGCCATGCCCGATTTCGAGTCTCGCGACCCCAATTCGCCGGCGTTCTGGGACGAGCGGTTCGAGCGCCAATTCACGCCTTGGGGTCAGGCGGGTGTGCCGTCCGCGTTTAAGTCGTTCGCCGCGCGCCACGCGAGCGCCGCCGTGCTGATTCCGGGCTGCGGCAGCGCGTACGAAGCGCTGTGGCTGGCGGAACACGACAACCCGGTCAGGGCCATCGACTTTTCGGCGGCGGCCGTGGCGGCCGCGCACGCTCAGTTGGGCGCGCAGCACGCGCCACTGGTGGAGCAGGCGGATTTCTTCACCTACACGCCGCCGTTCACGCCTGGCTGGATTTACGAGCGCGCGTTCTTTTGCGCTTTGCCGCTCGCGCGCCGCGCGGACTATGCGCAGCGAATGGGCGACCTGTTGCCCGCCGGCGCGTTGCTGGCCGGGTTCTATTTCATCGGCGCGACGCCGAAAGGGCCGCCGTTCGGTGTCGAGCGCGCGGAGCTCGACGCGCTGCTCGCGCCGTACTTCGAGTTGATCGAAGACGAAGCCGTGCACGATTCGATTGCCGTGTTCGCCGGCCGTGAGCGCTGGCTGACCTGGCGCCGCCGCGGCTGACGGGCTGCATCGCTGCGCCCGGCCGCGGCGCGGGCCGCACTTGATTCGACGGCCGCCGCCCCCACCTAGCGCAACGGCGGCTCCGTCGGGCGCTCGTCCCGGAAATCCGGGGGAGGGCTATCGTTTGCGGCTATAATTCAAGGCTTTGCAAGCGTTTACAAGATTTCAGTAGGAAAAAGGTCATGCCGATCTACGCTTATCGTTGCGAGTCATGCGGCTTCGGGAAGGACGTGCTTCAGAAGATGAGCGACTCCCCGTTGACGCAGTGTCCCGAGTGCGGGAAAGACACATTTCGCAAGCAGGTCACTGCCGCGGGTTTCCAGTTGAAGGGTTCCGGCTGGTATGTGACCGATTTCCGCGGCGGCAATGGCGGCGCGAGCGCGCCGGCCAAGCCCGACGCGAACGGCGCATCCGGTGAGAATGCGGCCGCCGGCAATGGCGCCGCGCAATCCGGCACGGCCCCGGCCAGCAGCACGGCCGCAGCTGCTTCATCGAGCGCGGCGGCCACGCCGTCCGCGCCTGCTGCCGCACCCGCCGCTTCGGCGAGCTCGAGCGGTTCCGGCAGCGCCTAGTGGGACTGCCGCCCTTGCGGGCGGCGCACACGCCGCGCCTTGGGCTTCGGCCCGCGCGGCTTTCTGGCGGTACACATGACGACGAAAAAAACGACGCTCAAATCGGTGTTCCTGACTGGCCTGCTGGTGCTGGTGCCTCTGGCTATCACACTGTGGGTGCTCGGCCTGATCATCGGCACGATGGACCAGACGCTGTTGCTGCTGCCGAGCGCGTGGCAGCCGGAGCGCCTGTTCGGCTTCCGTCTTCCCGGCCTCGGGGCGGTGCTGACGCTGGCGTTCATCTTTGTCGTCGGGCTGTTGACGCAAAACTTCATAGGGCAGAAGCTCGTGAAGTGGTGGGAGCTCGTGGTTGGTCACATTCCGGTGGTCGGCCCGATCTACACCAGCGTCAAGCAAGTGTCCGACACCTTGCTGTCGAGCAGCGGCAACGCGTTTCGCAAGGCGCTGCTGATCGAGTACCCGCGCCGCGGTTCCTATACGATTGCGTTTCTGACCGGCGTTCCGGGTGGCGACGTGGTCAACCACCTGAAAGAAGATCACGTCAGCGTGTATGTGCCGACCACGCCGAACCCGACGTCCGGTTTCTTCCTGATGGTGCCGAGAAGTGAAGTGATCGAGCTCGACATGACGGTCGACGCCGCACTCAAGTACATCGTCTCGATGGGCGTCGTGGCGCCGTCCGCGCCGCCGGCGCCGGTGCGCCGCACGACAGTCGAGCCTCCGCTGTAACGCGGTGCGTTGCGTTTCAATGCCACGCGCCGTTCAACCAATGCAAAACGAAAGACAAACATCATGTCGATGAGATCTGAATACTGCGGTCTGGTGACCGAAGAACTGCTGGGCCAAACCGTTTCGCTGTGCGGCTGGGTGAGCCGCCGCCGCGACCACGGCGGCGTCATCTTCATCGACCTGCGCGATCGCGAAGGCCTCGTTCAGGTCGTCTGCGACCCGGACCGCGCGGAGATGTTCAAGACCGCCGAAGGCGTGCGCAACGAGTTCTGCCTGCAGATCAAGGGCGTGGTTCGCGCCCGTCCGGAAGGCACCACGAACGCCGCGCTCAAGAGCGGCAAGATCGAAGTGCTGTGCCACGAGCTGATCGTGCTGAACGCCTCGATCACGCCGCCGTTCCAGCTCGACGACGACAACCTGTCGGAAACCACGCGCCTCACGCACCGCGTGCTTGACCTGCGCCGTCCGCAGATGCAGCACAACCTGCGTCTGCGCTACCGCGTGTCGATCGAAGCGCGCAAGTATCTCGACTCGCTGGGCTTCATCGACATCGAAACGCCGATGCTGACCAAGAGCACGCCGGAAGGCGCGCGCGACTACCTCGTGCCGTCGCGTACGAACCCGGGCCAGTTCTTCGCGCTGCCGCAGTCGCCGCAGCTGTTCAAGCAGCTGCTGATGGTGGCGAACTTCGATCGCTACTACCAGATCGTCAAGTGCTTCCGCGACGAAGACCTGCGCGCTGACCGTCAGCCGGAATTCACGCAGATCGACTGCGAAACCTCGTTCCTCAACGAACAGGAAATCCGCGATCTGTTCGAGGCGATGATCCGTCACGTGTTCAAGGAAACGATCGGCGTCGAGCTGGCCGAGAAATTCCCGGTCATGCTGTATTCGGAAGCCATGCGCCGTTTCGGCTCGGACAAGCCGGACCTGCGCGTGAAGCTCGAATTCACGGACCTCACGGACGCGGTCAAAGACGTCGACTTCAAGGTGTTCAGCACGCCGGCCAACACGAAAGACGGCCGCGTCGCGGCGATTCGCGTGCCGAAGGGCGGCGAGCTTTCGCGCGGCGATATCGACAGCTACACGGAATTCGTGCGCATCTATGGCGCGAAGGGTCTGGCGTGGATCAAGGTCAACGAAGTCGCGAAGGGCCGTGACGGTCTGCAAAGCCCGATCGTCAAGAACCTGCACGACGAAGCGGTCAAGGCGATCATCGAGCGCACCGGCGCGCAAGACGGCGACATCATTTTCTTCGCGGCGGATCGCGCGAAGGTGGTGAACGACAGCCTGGGCGCGCTGCGCCTGAAGATCGGCCATTCGGAATTCGGCAAGGCCAACGGTCTGGTCGAAACCGGCTGGAAGCCGCTGTGGGTGATCGACTTCCCGATGTTCGAGTACGACGAGGAAGACAACCGCTACGTGGCCGCGCATCACCCGTTCACGAGCCCGAAGGACGAGCACCTCGAGTACCTGGAAACGGATCCGGCGCGCTGCCTCGCGAAGGCCTACGACATGGTGCTGAACGGCTGGGAAATCGGCGGCGGCTCGGTGCGTATCCACCGTGAAGAAGTGCAGAGCAAGGTGTTCCGCGCGCTGAAGATCGGTGCGGAAGAAGCGCAAGCCAAGTTCGGCTTCCTGCTCGACGCGCTGCAATACGGCGCGCCGCCGCACGGCGGTATCGCCTTCGGCCTGGACCGCATCGTCACGATGATGGCCGGCGCCGATTCGATCCGCGACGTGATCGCGTTCCCGAAGACACAACGCGCGCAGTGTCTGCTCACGCAGGCGCCGAGCGAAGTGGACGAGCGCCAGTTGCGCGAGTTGCACATCCGTGTGCGTACGCCGGAACCGAAGGTGTAACGGCCTGAAGCAGGTCGGTGCTGTCTGAAAACGACAGCCGGAGCAAACAGGAAAGGCGCGTCATGCGCCTTTCTTGTTTTTTGCGTTACAGTCGATGCAACGGCGCTCCGCCTTTCATCGTTCCACTCGCCGACATGTACCGCGCAAGCGTTGCGCCCAGCTTTCACGCCATGCCGAAACCGCCGAAGATTCCGCAATCCGTTCTCGTCATTATTCATACGCCCGCGCTCGACGTGCTGTTGATCGAGCGCGCCGATCATGCCGGTTTCTGGCAGTCGGTCACGGGCTCAAAAGACCGGCTGGATGAGCCGCTCGTCGAGACGGCGGTGCGCGAAGTGGCCGAAGAGACCGGCATCGTGGTGGGCAGTGCGCGGGTGCCGCGCAATGCGCTGTTCGATTGGCACTATTCGATCGAATACGAGATCTACCCGGAGTTCCGGTATCGCTACGCTGAAGGCGTGATCCACAACACCGAGCACTGGTTCAGCGTGGAAGTGCCCGAGCAGCTCGAGGTCACGCTGGCGCCGCGCGAGCACACCGCGTTTCTGTGGCTGCCGTATGAAGAGGCGGCGTCGCGCTGCTTCTCGTCGTCGAATGCCGATGCGATCTTGCAGTTGCCCAGGCGGCTCAGTGGGCGCCCGTTAGGTGGGCATTCCGCAGAGCGTGGCCGATGAGTGTCGGCGGCGCGCGCCGTTTCGCCCGACTGCGGCAAGCGCTGCTCGGCCGCCGCTATTGGCAGCGTTACCGCTTCACCAGCGGTAATGACGTCAAGCTGCTGTGTGCCGGCGATGAATTCTTCCGCGCCCTGATTGCGCGTGTCGATGCGGCGCAAAGCGACGTGGTTCTCGAAACCTATATCTTCGAAAATGACCATGCCGGCCAGGCGGTCAGCGCGGCGCTATTACGCGCCGTCGCGCGCGGGGTGAAGGTGCGCGTGATTACGGACGGCATCGGCACCGAACGTCTGCCGATGTTCAACGATTGGCTCGCGGCCGGCATCGAGCATCGCATCTACAACCCGCATATTTTTGGCCGCTTTGGCTTTTCGCGCACGCACCGCAAGCTGGCGGTGATCGACGACCAGTTCGGATATTGCGGCGGCATCAATATCGTCGACGACTACGAGAACAACGGTGCAAAGCTGCCGTACCGGCGCTGGGACTTCGCGGTCGAATTGCACGGGCCGGTGGTCGCCGATATCCGCCAGGCGTTCGAGGTGCAGTGGCAGCGGATCCGGCTCGGACATCGGCCGCTCGACTCGCTGGAGCCGCAAGGCGGTCCGAAGACCGCCGCCTCGCTCGGCAGTCTGCGCAGGCGTCGCCGTCGCCGTAACGAGGAGTTGTGGGCGGGCGGCCAGCCGTGTGTCGCGTTCGTCGCACGCGACAACCTGATCAACCGGCGAGCCATCGAAAAAGCGTATCTGGCCGCGATCGGCCAGGCGCGCAATGAAGTGCTGCTCGCCAATCCGTATTTCATGCCAGGGCGCAAGCTGCGGCGCGCGCTGGTGTTCGCGGCGCGGCGCGGCGTCGTGGTGAAGCTGATTGTCGGGCGCAAGGAGTTCAAGGCGCTCGATTACGCGGTACCGTTTCTGTATCGCGCGTTGCTCAAGGCCGGCGTGCAGATCGCCGAATACGAAAAAACCATGCTGCACGGCAAGGTCGCGGTGGTGGATTCGAACTGGGCGACGGTCGGCTCGTCGAACCTCGACGCGCTGAGTCTCGTGCTCAACAACGAAGCCAACGTGGTGCTGGTGAACGACCCGTCGATCGGCGCGTTGCGTGAAGCGATCCTCGTCGCGTTCAAAGACTCGCGGCGCATCGACGAGGCGCGCTACGACGCCAGGCCGGCCGGCGAGCGTCTGCTCAACTGGCTCGCCTACACGAGCTATCGGGCAGTGATGAAGCTGCTGACGGTGGGCGGGTACGACTGACGTGCGCTAACGCGCCGCATACAGCGGCGGCTGTCGCACGAGAGCGGCTTAACGCGCAATGCTTGAGTCAGCGCGCGCCATATCAGCTCATGGCGTGCCGCGTTTCGGAACGATCCTAAAGACGGCCCGCAGCCTGGCAAACATAATCTGCGCTCGTTAGAAATCGGGCGGCTCGCGGCATCGTATCGCGAAGCCGAAGCCCGTTTTCTGCTCATGCCCCGCTGCCGGTTCGACTGCGCACTCATGGCAACCGGACCGGCCGCGCAACGGAGACGTGTTCGCCAACCATGCCTGCTCCCCCTTCCGCCCAAGCCAACCACCATGTGAACCTTCACGAGCAGGCCTTGCAGGCCTATCAGGCTGGTCGACATGACGTGGTGCGGACACTCGCCGATCGAATTCTCGCCGAAGACTTCGAGCATGTCGGTGCCGTCCACTTGCGAGGCTTGCTCGCGCTGGCGTCGGACCAACCACAGGACGCGCAGCGCTGGCTCGAACGGGCTCTTCAGATTCGCCCCGAGCCGATTCTGTACAACACGCTCTACGCCATTCAACTACGTCTCGGCGACTTTGCCGGCGCCGTGCGGACGCTTCGGCAGGGACTCGCGATCCAGCCGGACTTCGTGCCGCTTCACTACAACCTTGCCTTGACGCTTCAACACCTCGGCAATCTTGAGGATGCCGCGCTCGCCTATCGCCGCACGCTCGAACTCGAACCCGGCCACTCGGCGGCGCACAACAATCTGGGCCGCGTGTGCTCGGACCTCGGTCGACTGGAAGAGGCCGAGCGGCACTACCGGCGTGCTATCGAGCTTGCGCCAGCCAACCTCGTCGCGCGCAATAACCTGGCCATGGTTCTGCTCACAGCCGGCCGCTACGAAGAAGCGTGGCCATATTTCGAAGACCGCTGGGTCAGCTTCAAGCTGGCCGATGGGCGTCCCGCGCGGGTACCCGTGCAAGTGCCCCTGCCGCGTTGGCCGGGCGTGAGCCCATCCGCCACGCACGGCGGGCAGGCGCCGCCCGCGCGCGCGGGGCGTCTTCTCGTGCTGCACGAGCAGGGCTTCGGCGACAGCCTTCAGTTCGTGCGCTACCTGCCGCTCGCGCTCGCCCACTTTGCCCAGGTGGGTTATGTGTGCCCGCCGGCGTTGCGCCGCCTCTATGACCAATCCTTACGCGCCCGCTGGCCAGATCTCGTGTTGCTTGACGCGGTGCCGGCCGGGTTAGCCAGCTGGGACCAGCATATTCCGCTGATGTCGCTCCCCATGGCCTTTGCGACACACGTGGCCACGATTCCAGCCACGCTTCCTTACCTGTATGCCGATGCCGGGTTCGCCGCGCGCTGGCGCGCCCGACTGGACGCGCTGCCGGTCCCGCATCTGCCGCGCGTCGGCGTCGTTTGGGCGGGTGGCAACTCGGGGATTGCCTTGGACGGGTTGCGCAGTCTTGCCGCTGCGCAAATCGCGCCGCTGCTGACCCTGCGCAACGTGTGCTGGATCAGCCTGCAAAAGACCGACGATCCGGCCAAGCGTGCTGACGCTGCGATCAGCGCGCATCTGGTCGACTGGACAGACGAAATCACCGACTTCGCCGATACGGCGGCATTGGTCGACAACCTCGATCTGGTGATTGCCGTCGATACCTCGGTGGCGCATCTGGCCGCGGCGCTGGGCAAGCCGGTCTGGTTGCTCAACCGATTCGCGGGCTGCTGGCGCTGGTTGCATGGCCGCGACGATAGCCCGTGGTATCCCGGGCTACGTCTTTTCACCCAGCCGCAGCGCGGGGATTGGGACGATGTGCTGGCGCGCGTTGACGCGGCGCTGCAGCAAAGATTTCCCTTGCCCGAGGGCGCGTCTCCAAACCGGCGCGCGGCTCTGGTGCCGGCAGTCAGGCAGCCCTGATTGGACCTGTAAGAAGACGCTTCCACGCCCGCCGGCCCGGCCTCTCGCTGAGCGCTTCCAGCGAGGTTTTCCACCAGCCGTCCTGACTGCAACGGGCGCTACCCAGCCTACCCAGCACGCCAATCCTTCTGCATTCGCCCTGACTTGCGGCATCATGTCGGCCGACTGCGGCAATCAGGGACGGCGAACGCCCGGACAGGCAACCCTTGTCTCAAGGCAAACGCCTCTAAAAAATCTCATTCCTCTGATTGACGGATGCCGCAAAATTGAAACCGGGTTAGAAACCGGTTTCTAATAAAGTCCTTGTTTCGCGGACGGCAGCACTCAATAATAGTACGGCCGTTCGATTTTCTTTCGGTCACATTAGAACGGTAAATAGCTATGCGAAAAGGCGAACAAACACGAGCCGCAATTCTCGACGCAGCACTCGATCTGGCAAGCCGCGACGGACTGGAAGGTCTGACGATCGGGCTGCTGGCCGAGCGCATGCAGATGAGCAAAAGCGGCGTGTTCGCGCATTTCGGGTCGCGTGAGGATTTGCAGGTCGAAGTCGTGCGCGAATATCACCATCGTTTCGAAGACGAGGTGTTTTTTCCGAGCTTGCGCGAACCTCGTGGATTGCCGCGCTTGCGCGCGATGATTTCCCGCTGGATCGAGAAACGCATTCAGGAAGTCACCACCGGCTGCGTCTACATCAGCGGCGCCGTCGAATATGACGACCGCGCGGATAGCCCCGTGCGGGAGCAACTGGTGTCGAGCGTGACGATCTGGCGTGCGGCGCTCACTCGCGCAATTTCGCAAGCCATGGAAGAAGGGCATCTGCGTGCCGACACGGATCCGCAACTGATGCTGTTCGAACTGTACAGCTTCACGCTCGGTCTGCATCACGACGCGCGCTTCCTGCATTTGCCGGATGCGGTGCGTCTCACGTGGGCCGCGCTGGAAAAATTGATTGTTTCGTATCAAAGCGAAAGCCGTTAGCAGCGCTGCCTCGAATCACACGGATTCAGCAGCGCAGAAGGTTCCGATCCACGGACTCAGCTAACGGCCTGGCTTCTTGTCAAACTTGGGAGATAGAGTCATGGGACAGTACGCCGCGCCGCTGCGTGACATGCAATTCGTGTTGCACGAGCTGCTCAACGTCGAAGCCGAAATCAAGCAGATGCCGAAGCACGCTGATCTCGATGCCGACACGATCAACGCCGTGCTCGAAGAGGCCGGCAAGTTCTGCTCCGAAGTACTGTTCCCGCTCAATCACAGCGGCGACCAGGAAGGCTGCACGTACGTCGGCGACGGCGTCGTGACCACGCCGAAGGGCTTCAAGGAAGCCTATCAGCAGTATGTTGAAGCCGGCTGGCCGGCACTCGGCTGCGATCCGGAATATGGCGGCCAGGGCCTGCCCGCGTTCGTCAACAACGCGCTGTATGAAATGCTGAACTCGGCAAACCAGGCGTGGACCATGTACCCGGGCCTCTCGCATGGCGCCTACGAATGTCTGCACGCGCACGGCACGCCCGAACTGCAGCAACGCTATCTGCCGAAGCTGGTGGCCGGCGTCTGGACCGGCACCATGTGCCTGACCGAGCCGCATTGCGGCACCGACCTCGGCATTCTGCGCACCAAGGCCGAACCGAACAGCGACGGCTCGTACGCGATCAGCGGCACGAAGATTTTCATCTCCAGCGGCGAACACGATCTCGCGGAGAACATCGTCCACCTCGTGCTCGCGCGTCTGCCGGATGCGCCCAAGGGCACCAAGGGTATTTCGCTCTTCATCGTGCCGAAGTTCATCCCGAACGAAGCGGGCGAGCCGGGCGAGCGCAACGGCGTGAAGTGCGGCTCCATCGAACACAAGATGGGCATTCACGGCAACGCGACCTGCGTGATCAATCTCGACAACGCCAAGGGCTGGATGGTCGGCGAACCGAACAAAGGCCTGAACGCCATGTTCGTGATGATGAACGCGGCGCGTCTGGGCGTCGGCATGCAGAGTCTGGGCCTGACCGAAGTCGCGTACCAGAACTCGCTGGTGTACGCGAAAGAGCGTCTGCAGATGCGTTCGCTGACCGGCCCGAAGGCGCCGGAAAAGGCGGCCGACCCGATCATCGTGCATCCGGACGTGCGCCGCATTCTGCTCACGCAGAAGGCCTACGCTGAAGGCGCGCGCGCTTTCACGTACTGGTCCGCGCTGCATATCGACAAGGAACTGTCGCATAGCGACGAATCGGTTCGCAAGGATGCCGCCGACCTCGTCGCGCTGCTCACGCCGATTCTGAAGGCCTTCCTGTCGGACAACGCGTTCGAAGGCACCAACCACGCCATGCAGGTCTATGGCGGCCACGGCTTCATCGCCGAGTGGGGCATGGAGCAGTATGTGCGCGACGCGCGCATCAACATGATCTACGAAGGCACCAACGCGGTTCAGGCGCTCGATCTGCTGGGCCGCAAGATCCTCGGCGACATGGGCGCGAAGATGAAGAAGTTCGGCAAGCTGGTGTCGGATTTCGTCGAAGCCGAAGGCGTCAAGCCGGAAATGCAGGAGTTCATCAACCCGCTCGCCGACATCGGTGAAAAGGTGCAGAAGCTGACGATGGAAATCGGCATGAGGGCCATGCAGAACCCGGACGAAGTCGGCGCCGCCGCCGTGCCGTATCTGCGCACGGTCGGCCACCTGGTGTTCTCGTACTTCTGGGCCCGCATGGCACGCATCGCGCTCGACAAGGAAGCCTCGGGCGATCCGTTCTACAAGGCGAAGCTCGGCACCGCGCGCTTCTACTTCGCGAAGCTGCTGCCGGAAACGGCCATGACGATCCGTCAGGCCCGCGCCGGTTCGAAGTCGATGATGGACTACGAAGAAGCGCTGTTCTAAGACCAACGCAAGCACATCAAGGCAGGCGCCGCTCGTGTCAAACACGCGGCGCCTGCATCAGCCACACATCGCGAAGCATCCAACCCGGCTTCGCGACACCGCATAACTCTCCGGAGGAACGACGTGAGCAATCTGATCATTCGCAAGGTGGCCGTGCTCGGCGCCGGCGTGATGGGCGCGCAGATCGCAGCGCACCTGATCAACGCCAAGGTGCCTGTGCTGCTGTTCGACCTGCCCGCCAAGGAAGGCCCGAAGAACGCGATCGCGCTGAAGGCGATCGAGAACCTGAAGAAGCTGTCGCCGGCGCCGTTCGGCGTGAAGGACGACGCGCAATACATCCAGCCCGCGAACTACGACGACGACATCGAGAAGCTCGCCGAATGCGACCTCGTGATCGAAGCGATCGCCGAACGGATGGACTGGAAGCACGACCTGTACAAGAAGGTCGCGCCGCACCTCGCACCGAACGCGATCTTCGCGACCAACACGTCGGGTCTCTCGATCACCGCGTTGTCGGAAGGTTTCTCGGATGAACTGAAGGCGCGCTTCTGCGGCGTGCACTTCTTCAATCCGCCGCGCTACATGCATCTCGTCGAGCTGATCCCGACCGCGACGACGCGTCCGGAAATCCTCGACCAACTCGAATCGTTCCTGACGAGCGTGGTCGGCAAGGGCGTCGTGCGCGCGAAAGACACGCCGAACTTCATCGCCAACCGCGTCGGCATTTTCTCGATTCTCGCCGTCGTGACCGAGGCCGCGAAGTTCGGCCTGCGTTTCGACGAAGTGGACGACCTGACCGGCGCGCGCCTTGGCCGCGCCAAGTCGGCGACGTTCCGCACAGCCGACGTGGTCGGTCTCGACACGATGGCGCACGTCATCAAGACGATGCAGGACACGCTGAAGGACGACCCGTTCTTCCCGGTCTACGAGACGCCCGCTGTGCTGGCCGAACTGGTGAAGAAGGGCGCGCTCGGTCAGAAGACCGGCGGCGGCTTCTACAAGAAGGAAGGCAAGGCGATCAAGGTGCTCGACGCGAAGACCGGCGAGTACGTTGAGGGCGGCGCGAAGGCGGACGAACTGGTTGGCCGCATCCTGAAGCGCCCGGCGGCGGAGCGCCTGAAGCTCCTGCGCGAATCGCAGCATCCGCAGGCACAGTTCCTGTGGGCGATCTTCCGCGACGTGTATCACTACATCGGCGTGCATCTGGAGTCGATCGCCGACAACGCGCGCGACGTCGATCTGGCGATTCGCTGGGGCTTCGGCTGGAACGAAGGCCCGTTCGAAGGCTGGCAGACGGCCGGCTGGAAGCAGGTCGCCGAGTGGGTGCAGGAAGATATCGCGGCGGGCAAGGCGCTCTCAAACGTGCCATTGCCGTCGTGGGTGCTCGAAGGTCCGGTGGCCGAGAAGGGCGGCGTGCATACGAACGAAGGTTCGTGGTCGCCTGCGGCGAAGCAGTTCGTGCCGCGTTCGTCGCTGTCGGTCTATGACAAGCAGGTGTTCCGTGCGCCGCTGGTCGGCGAAACCGCGGCTGACCCGAAGACCTACGGCAAGACGCTGTTCGAAACCGACGCCGTGCGCGCATGGGTCGACGATCGTGCCGGCGAGAACGACGTCTTGATCGTGTCGTTCAAGAGCAAGATGAACACGATCGGACCGTCGGTGATCGACGGCCTGACCCAGGCAATCGAGCTGGCCGAAAAGGACTACAAGGGCCTGGTGGTGTGGCAGCCGACCTCGCTGAAGCTCGGCACGCCGGGCGGCCCGTTCTCCGCGGGCGCGAACCTCGAAGAAGCCATGCCGGCGTTCATGACGGGCGGCGCGAAGGGTATCGAGCCGTTCGTGAAGAAATTCCAGCAAGGCATGTTGCGCGTGAAATATGCGAACGTGCCGGTCATCTCGGCGATGTCGGGCATCGCGCTCGGCGGCGGCTGCGAACTGGCGCTGCATAGTGCGAAGCGTGTCGCACACATCGAAAGCTATATCGGCCTCGTCGAAGTGGGCGTGGGTCTGGTGCCCGCGGGCGGCGGCCTGAAGGAAGCGGCACTGCGCGCGGCGGAAGCGGCGACGCAAGTGGGCGCGACCACCGACCTGCTGAAGTTCGTGCAGAAGTCGTTCGAAAACGCTGCGATGGCGAAGGTGTCGGCCTCCGCGCTCGACGCTCGCGCCATGGGCTACCTGAAGCCGTCGGACACGATCGTGTTCAACGTGTTCGAGCTGCTCGACGTTGCGAAGAAAGAGGCGCGCGCGTTGTCGGCGGCGGGTTACCGTCCGCCGCTGCGGGTCACGCAAGTGCCGGTCGCCGGCCGCTCGGCAATCGCGACCATCAAGGCGTCGCTCGTCAACATGCGCGATGGCCGTTTCATCAGCGAGCACGATTTCCTGATCGCCAGCCGCATCGCGGAAGCGGTGTGCGGCGGCGATGTGGAAGCGGGCAGCCTCGTCGACGAAGAATGGCTGCTGCAGCTGGAGCGTCGTGCGTTCGTCGATCTGCTCGGCACGCAAAAGACGCAGGAACGGATCATGGGCATGCTGCAAACCGGCAAGCCGGTGCGCAACTAAGCGACGCGAGCCCGCAAAAACGTGCATGGGACCAGAGTAAGCGCTAAAGCGCTAACTCTGGTCGACCGCGATAAGACTGCATGGGGCAGCAGTAACCGCTAAAGCGCTAACTGCTGCCGACAAAGGAGCTTTAAATGACAAAGCAATTGCAAGACGCATACATCGTCGCCGCGAGCCGTACGCCGATCGGCAAGGCGCCGCGCGGGATGTTCAAGAACACGCGCCCGGACGAACTGCTGGTGCACGCAATCAAGTCGGCAGTGGCGCAAGTGCCCGGCCTCGACACCAAGGTGATTGAAGACGCGATCATCGGCTGCGCGATCCCGGAAGCGGAACAAGGGCTGAACGTCGCGCGCATGGGCGCGCTGCTGGCCGGCCTGCCGAACACGGTCGGCGGCGTCACGGTGAACCGCTTCTGCGCGTCGGGCCTGACCGCGCTGGCCATGGCCGCTGACCGCATCCGCGTCGGCGAATCGGACGCGATGATCGCGGGCGGCTGCGAATCGATGAGCATGGTGCCGATGATGGGCAACAAGCCGTCCATGTCGCCGCACATCTTCGATCGCAGCGAAGACTTCGGCATCGCCTACGGCATGGGCCTGACGGCGGAGAAGGTCGCCGAGCGCTGGAAGATCAGCCGTGAAGCGCAAGACGAGTTCTCGGTCGAGTCGCACCGCCGCGCGATCGCCGCGCAGCAAGCCGGCGAGTTCAACGACGAAATTGCTGCCTACACGATCACCGAACGCTTCCCCGATCTCGCCACCGGCGAGGTCCGCGTGAAGACCCGCGAAGTGTCGCTCGACGAAGGCCCGCGCGCGGAAACGTCGCTGGAAGGCCTCGCGAAGCTGCGCGCGGTGTTCGCCAACAAGGGTTCGGTGACGGCCGGCAACAGCTCGCAAACGTCGGACGGCGCGGGCGCGCTGATCGTCGTGTCGGAAAAGATGCTCAAGCAGTTCAACCTGACGCCGCTCGCGCGTTTCGTCAGCTTCGCCGTGCGCGGCGTGCCGCCGGAAATCATGGGCATTGGTCCGAAGGAAGCGATTCCGGCCGCGCTGAAGGCCGCGGGTCTGAAGCAGGACGACCTCGACTGGATCGAGCTGAACGAAGCGTTCGCCGCGCAATCGCTGGCGGTGATCCAGGACCTCGGCCTCGACCCGTCGAAGATCAATCCGCTGGGCGGCGCGATCGCTCTCGGCCACCCGCTGGGCGCCACGGGTGCGATCCGCGCCTCCACCGTGGTGCACGGTTTGCGCCGCCGTAACTACAAGTACGGCATGGTGACGATGTGCGTCGGCACGGGCATGGGCGCTGCGGGCATTATCGAGCGCCTGTGATCGCGTTCAGCCCGGGATTTGCCCCGGTCCTCGCGGTGACCCCCGCGGCGATCCCGTAAAGACCGCAGAACGGTTCGCAGGCTGTGAGGCTTGCGAACCGTTTTTCATTCTCAGCAGGCATGGAAGGAGATGAAGGACATGACGACGGATATTCTCGTCGAGCGCGCCGACGGCGTGCTGACGATTGCTCTTAACCGGCCCGAACGGAAGAACGCGATTACGGCCGCGATGTACCAGACGATGGCCGACGCGCTCGTCGAAGCACAAGGCGACGCCGCGGTGCGCGCCATCCTGATTCGCGGCAGCGTGGGCATTTTCAGCGCCGGCAACGATCTCGAAGACTTCATGAAGACGCCGCCGTCGGGCGAACACGCGCCGGTGTTCCAGTTCCTGCGCGCGCTCAGTTCGGCGGAAAAGCCGGTGGTGGCGTCGGTGGCGGGCCCGGCGGTGGGCATCGGCACGACGCTGCTGTTGCATTGCGATCTGGTCTACGCGGCCGATACGGCGAGCTTCTCGCTGCCGTTCACGCAACTCGGGCTGTGCCCGGAGGCGGCCTCGAGCCTGCTGCTGCAGCGTGTGGGCGGCTATCAGGCGGCGGCGGAAAAGCTGCTGCTCGGCGAAGCATTCGACGCGGCGGAAGCGCAAAGCATGGGCTTCGTCAATCGCCTGCTGCCCGCCGCGGAAGTCGACGCGTTCGCGGCATCGCAGGTTGCGAAGCTGGCCGCGCTGCCCGCCTCGTCGTTGCGCGTCACGAAGAGTCTGATGAAGCGCGCGAGCCAGCACGAACTGCAAACACAGATGTCGGAAGAAGCCGTGCATTTCGGCAAGATGTTGATCGCGCCGGAAGCACGCGAGGCGTTCAAGGCGTTCTTCGAAAAGCGCAAGCCGGACTTCCGCCAATTCGACTGAACGCCGCACCAGCGGCGTCGCTAGCGGCGCCCTAACCGCTCAAGGCTGCGCCGGCTGCAACGTATCGTAGTCGACGTAGCTGGTCTCGCGGCAGAAGCTGACCAGACGCACGCCCGCTTTGCGGGCAATCGCGATGGCGAGCGACGACGGTGCCGAAATCGTCGCGACCATCGGCACGTCGACGCGCGCGGCCTTGCGTACCAGCTCATAGCTTGCGCGGCTCGACAGAAACACAAAACCGTCCCGGGTATCCGCGCGATCGAGCACGAGCTGGCCGATCAGCTTGTCGAGCGCATTGTGACGGCCCACGTCCTCGAACGCGTAGCGGATCGCGCCTGCCGCATCGCACCATGCCGCGGCGTGCAGGCCGCCGGTCAGGCGGGTAAGCGCCTGGTGATCCGGCAATTCGCGGGCGGCGCGCGCGATCGCATCCGGCGCGAGCCGTTGCAGGAAGCCAGTGTCTTGCACGCGCTCCGGTTTCAGATCCAGCAGATCGATGCTTTCGATCCCGCAGACGCCGCAGCCGGTCCGCCCGGCGAGCGCGCGGCGCTTTTCCTTGAGTGCGACGAACGCCTGCTGCACCACCTGCAAGTGCACCTCGGCATGCGGCAATTCGTCGTCGTCATGCAGCTCGACCTCGATGTCCTGAATATCGCTGCCGCGCTCCACGATCCCTTCCGATATGGCGAATCCCACCGCAAACGCTTCCAGATCGCGCGGCGTGCACATCATCACGGCGTGCGAAATGCCGTTGAAGACGAGCGCGACCGGCCACTCCTGACCGACATGGTCCGTCACGGTTTCGACCGCCGCGCCGCGATGCCGGCGCACCGGGCGTTCGACAGCGCCGGGCTGGCCGGCTGTTTCCTGATCGTTCAAGCGAAGTCACTCCTTTGTCATGCTGCGCGCGCCGGTCGGTTGGAACGCGTTGCGGTCAGCCCATGCCGACGCCGCAAGAATAAGGTTCTAAAATACCCCAAGCTGGGCTTGCGTGTTGCCGGCGATCCAGGAGGGACACTGTCATGGGACTCAACGAAGCACCGCTTCTGTTCAACTTCGAGGTCCAGTCTTCGGAGAATTTCACCTACATTCCGATGTCGGTGCGCTTCAATCTCGACCGTTTCGGGCTGCGCATCACGCTCGCCCAGTGGCAAATGCTGCCGCTCGAAGACCGCAAGTTGCTGGCGCGCTTTCCGGTCGAGGAGGACGTGGAGATCGAACCGAACTTCGATCACGCCCTGTTCGAAATGCTGCGCACCCACGCGAACATCGAGCCGGAGTGGTTCACGCCCGAGGACGCGCCGGCCTGGCGCCGCACGGATAGCGTGCCGGACGGCGTCTCGAAGCAGGCGCAACTGGCCGGCCTCGTCGCGCCGGGTGTCGCGCAGTGGGCGGAACTCGCACCGTTCAAGCGCTACGTGCTCGCCAAACTGTCCCGCAAGCAGGAGATCAACCACGACTTCGTCCCGGCCATGAAGGAGTTTGGCGCGGCCGGCTAGGTGCGACCGGCTAAGGCGCGACCGGCTAAGGCGCGACCGGCTAAGGCGCGACCGGCTAAGGCGCAGCCGGCCAGCTTTATTTCATTCGCGCCCTCAATTTGTTCCGAACGCTGCCGTTATCCATGGGTTGGCGCGTAAAGTGACCCGTCTCGATGCGGCCCGACGCACCGAAATCGACCGCGCGCTCCCGCCCGCAGAACGACTGACGTTCGGAACCCATGACTCCTCTTTTATCGAAGCGGCTGCTGATCAACCTCGCGGTTGTCGCAGCGGCGGTCGGCGCGAACGCGTTCGTCGCCTACACGCAGATTTGCGGTCAACGCGACGCCGACGCGCGCATGCTGCGGTCGGCGAGCGTGCGCCAGAACCTCGACGCCTACCACGCGGCGCTCGGCGGCGGCCTTGCCGCGCTTGGCCGCTTCGAGGCGTCGGGCGAGTCCGCGCCGGCCAGCGCCGCCACCGCCATGAGCACAAGGCTGGTGGACCTCGAGCGCGATCTGCGTGCCGAGCTTGCCGGCGAACCCGCCATGCTCGACGCGCTCGCCAGGGTGGCCGTCGACAGTCATGCGCTGCAACATGATATCGACGACGCGCTGGCGAGGAGCGCCCAGGCCGAGCCAAACGCCTCGCGGGCGTGGGCGGCCTCGGCCTATACCCATCTTGGGCTCGGCCTGAATCGTGTCGAAGCCGCGCTGGCCGCGCTGCGTGGCGAGGAGAACCGGGCCTTGCAGGTTTCGCTCGCGGCGTCCGCCAGCGAAACCCAGCGGGCAATGTTCCTGCTGATCGTGACCATGCTGGCCGGCAGCGTGCTGCTGATCTTCACGTTCGGCGCGCGCGAAAACAGCGCACGCGAGAAGCTGCGCGTGGTGCGCGCGCTTGGCCGCAACGACGAGCGCTTTCGCGGCCTGTTCGACGATCATCCGGTGCCGATGTATATCTTCGAACATGAGACGCTGCGCTTTCTCGCCGTCAACGCCGCCGCGATCAAGCAATACGGTTACACGGAGAGCGAATTTCTCGGCATGACGATCCGGGCGATCCGGCCGGGCAGCGAAGTCGCGCGTCTCGAATCGCATCTTCAGCGCAGCAGCGACGGGGCTTCGCGCGGCCGCATCATGGCAGGCATCTGGCATCACCGGCGCAAGGACGGTTCGACGATCAGCGCCGACATCTCGTACCACGCACTGAACTTCATGGGCCGCCCGGCGTTCTTCGTGCTGGCCGACGACGTCACCGACCAGATCAACGCCGAAGCCGAAGCACAGCGCTCGAACCAGATGCTCGAAGCGGTGATCGACAACATTCCGCAGCGCATTTTCTGGAAGGACATGGAGTCGCGCTATCTCGGCTGCAACATGGCGTTCGCGCGCGATGCGGGGCTCGCGTATCCGGAGCAGGTGGTCGGCAAGAGCGATACCGACATGCCGTGGCGCGATTTTGCGAACCTGCTGAACGACCATGACCAAGAGGTGGTGAGCACCGGCGTGCCGAAGATGAACTTCGAAGTCGATCTGGTGATCGACGGCGTGCATCGCACCACCGTCACGAGCAAGCTGCCGTTTACCGATGGCGACGGCCGAGTGATCGGCGTGCTCGGCTCTTACACGGATATCACCGAGCGCAAGCGTGCCGACCTGGCCTTGCGTCTGCAAAGCCGCGCGCTCGATGCGAGCGTCAACGCGATTCTGATCACCGCGCCGTCGCCGTCCGGCAATCTGATCGAATACGTGAACCCCGCGTTCACACGCATTACCGGCTACGATGCGGCCGAAGTGATCGGCCATGATTGCCGCGTGCTGCAGCGCGACGACCGCGATCAGGAAGGCGTCGCGCTGATCCGTCAGGCGCTGACGGCCAACCGCGAAGCCAGCGCGGTGGTGCGCAACTACCGCAAGGACGGCGCGCTGTTCTGGAATCAGCTCTTCATCGCGCCGGTGCCGAATACCGAAGGTGTGACCACGCATCATATCGGCGTGATCAACGACGTGACCGATCTGATCCGCTATCAGGAACAGCTTGAATACCAGGCCAACTACGACAGCCTGACGCGCCTGCCCAACCGCAATCTGCTGCGCGACCGTCTGCAGCATGCGCTGATCGTCGCGCAGCGGCATCACAAGGGCGTCGCGGTGGTGTTCATTGATCTGGACGGCTTCAAGAACGTCAACGACAGCCTCGGCCACAGTGTCGGCGACCGGCTGCTGAGCGTGGTCGCCGAGCGCCTCGCGCGCTGCACGCGCACGAGCGACACAGTGGCGCGCCACGGCGGCGACGAGTTCGTGATCGTGATGACCGATACGGTCGACGAGCAGTCGCTGATCGCGTGGATGGAGCGCGTGCGCGCTTCGATTTCCGAGCCCGTGTGGCTCGACGGCAACGAGTTGTATGTGGGTTGCAGCATGGGCGCGAGCCTCTTTCCGCAAGACGGCGAGGACGCTGAAACGCTGATGAAAAAGGCCGACCTCGCGATGTACCGCGCGAAGGACATGGGCCGCAACACATTCCAGTTCTATCAGCCGGAGATGAACGCGAGCGCGGGCGCGCGCCTGAATCTCGAACGGCGTTTGCGCCGTGCCTTGCGCGACAACGAGTTCCTGTTGCATTACCAGCCGCAGGTCGACATCGGGACTGGGCAGATCGTCGGCACCGAGGCGCTGGTGCGCTGGCGCGATCCGGAGGTGGGTCTGATTGCGCCGTCGTCGTTCATTCCGGTCGCGGAAGAAAGCGGGCTGATCGGGCCGCTTTCCGAGTGGGTGCTGCGCGAGGCGTGCCGCCAGAACAAGGCCTGGCAGGATGAAGGCTTGCCGCCGGCGCGGGTGTCGGTGAATCTCTCGGCGCGGGTGTTCCAGCAGCGCGACATTGCCAAGCTGGTGATGCAGGTGCTGGCCGAGACCGGCCTCGAGCCGCAATATCTGGAGCTCGAGCTGACCGAAAGCACCATCATGCGCAACGCGGAAGAAGCGGTGTCGATGCTCAACGAACTGCACGCGCTCGGCATCGGCCTTGCCATCGACGACTTCGGCACCGGCTATTCGAGCCTCAGCTATCTGAAACGCTTCCCGGTGGACCGTCTGAAGATCGACCGCTCGTTTGTCTCCGACATCGGCGTGTCCGGCGACGACGAGACGATTACCTCGGCGATCATCGCGCTTGCGCATTCGCTGAAGTTGCAGGTAATCGCCGAAGGCGTGGAGACGTCCGCGCAACTCGACTTTCTGAAGGAGCGCGCGTGCGACGAGATGCAGGGTTTCTATTTCGCGAAGCCGCTCTCGACCGACGCGATCTCCGAGTTGATGCAGGGCGGCGTGGGGCGGGAACTGGCGACGGTCTGAGCGGCCGCCGCCGGCACGTTTACTCCGCGGGTGTGCTCAGGAACACCGGCAGTTGTTCCGCCAGTTCGGAAAACGCCTGCAGGCGCGGATGCGCCGCCTTGCTGACAACCTCCGGCAACATCATCTGCGTGAAATGCCAGGCGATCGCCACGGTGACGTGCGAAGCGTCGAACTGATCGGCCTCTTTCGGCAACGCGGCCGTCGCGAGGTCGCGTTCGAGTTCGGCATAAGCCGCCAGCAACTGGGTGGTGACCCGGTCCACCCACGGTTCGTGCTGCTTCTCCGCTGGCCGCAAATTGCGTTCGTAGACGATCTGCACGGATTTCTCGCACGCGGCGAGCGCGAGGCCGTTGAGGTGCGCGGTGCGCAGCGCGTCGTCGGGACGCGTCGGGAAAAGCCGTTGATCGGGCCCGGCGAGCGTGGCGAGGTACTGCAGAATCACCGAGGAGTCCATGACCCGTTGGCCATTGTCGGCGATCAACGTCGGCGCCTTGACGACCGGGTTGATCTTCGCGAACTGGTCATAGGTGCTGAACACCGAGATCGACTCGTGCTCGAAGTCGAACTTCAGCAATTTGAGGCAGATAGCGACTCGTCGCACGTAGGGCGAATCCAGCATTCCGATCAGTTTCATCTGTTTCCCGTTAGAACATGGATCATGGCGCGCCCGAGTCCGCCTGGGCGCCTCGTCATCTGCTTACCGCAAGCCGCTCAGTCCAGCACGGGCAGCGCGCGCGGGCGCCGGTCGCTGTCGGTGGCGACGTAGGTCAAGGTGGCCTCGGTGACCTTCACGAGATCTTCGGTCAGGCTCATGCGCTGCGCGTAGACCTCGACTGAAACGGTGACCGACGTATTGCCCGTCTTGACGATATCCGCATAGAAGCTCAGCAGATCGCCGACGAACACCGGCTGCTTGAACACGAACGAGTTGACCGCGATGGTCGCCACCCGCCCGTTGGCGCGGCGGCTCGCCGGAATCGAGCCGGCAATGTCCACCTGCGCCATGATCCAGCCGCCGAACACGTCGCCGTGGACATTCGCGTCCGATGGCTGCGGCACGACCCTCAGCGCACAGTGCTTTTGCGGAAGTTGAAGAATATTGGTCATTGGAGGCACTCTTGACAGACGTAGGGGCTCGACCGGCAGGCGGGGTGTTTCGCGACTACGCGCTGCTCGCGGCGCGGCAAGCCATAAAAAGTCACGAATGGTCACGAACAGCGGCGCCAGCCGGCTTCTGCGACAATAGAACGATCAGGAATTGTACGGGAAAGCGCCCAGCCGGGTCGCGCGATAACACATGGTGTGCCGGGCCGGCATGCCACGCTCGCCGCGCCGCTGCGAACTCCGTCGCTTCCATTTTCTCCCTAGCCGACCCCATGCGCCGCACGCCCGCCTCCGAACCCTCGCCGATTTCCACCCTGCCGCGCAACGACTGGCAGACGATCCTGTCGCTGTTGCCCTACCTTGCCACGTACAAATGGCGCGTTGCCTTCGCGTTGAGCTGCCTGATCGGCGCGAAGGTCGCCAATCTCGGCGTACCGATCGTGATGAAGCGGATCGTCGACAGTCTCGCCTCGGTGCAGCATCTCACCGCGCTCGGCCGTGCCCACGACTCGCCGGCTATCGTGCTGCTGGGCGGCATCGGTTTGCTGGTGGTCGCGTATGCGGTGGTGCGGCTCTCCACCTCGCTCTTTACCGAGCTACGCGAAATCCTGTTTTCGAAGGTGACCGAAAGCGCGGTGCGGCAACTGGCGCTGAAGGTGTTCCGCCATCTGCATGGGCTGTCGCTGCGTTTTCACCTCGACCGGCAGACAGGCGGCATGTCGCGCGATATCGAACGCGGCACGCGCGGCATCACGCAACTGATCTCCTACTCGCTCTACAGCATCTTGCCGACGCTGGTCGAAGTCGGACTCGTGCTCGGTTTTTTCGTCGTCAAATATGAGGCGTACTACGCGGTCGTCACGTTTATCGCGCTCGCCGTGTACATCGTCTTCACGGTGAAGGTGACGGAGTGGCGCACGCATTTTCGCCGCACCATGAACGATCTCGATTCGAAGGCGAATTCGCGCGCGATCGATTCGTTGCTCAACTACGAGACCGTCAAATATTTCGGCAACGAAGAATGGGAAGCGCGCCGCTACGACGAAAACCTCAAGCGCTATCGCACGGCGGCGATCAAATCGCAGCGCTCGCTGTCGGCGCTGAACTTCGGCCAGCAGGCGATCATCGGCACGGGGCTCGTGTTCATCCTGTGGCGGGCGACCCAGGGCGTAATGGCGGGGCGCCTGACGCTCGGTGACCTGGTGCTGATCAACACCTTCATGCTGCAGCTTTACATTCCGCTGAATTTTCTCGGCGTGGTGTATCGGGAGTTGAAGCAAAGCCTCACCGACATGGACCGCATGTTCACGCTGCTCGGCGCCGCGCAGGAAGTGCCCGATCTGCCGAATGCACCGGCGTTGCAGGTGAAGGGCGCGCAGGTGCGCTTCGAGCAGGTGAACTTCGCGTATGAGCCGGCGCGCCAGATTCTGCACGACGTGAGCTTCACGATTCCGGCGGGCACCACGACGGCGGTGGTCGGCCACAGTGGCTCGGGCAAGTCGACGCTCGCCCGGCTGATGTTCCGCTTCTACGATCTCGATCGCGCCACGGGCGGCGCGATTACCGTCGACGGGCAGGATATTCGCGACGTCACACAGGATTCGCTGCGGGCGTCGATTGGCATCGTGCCGCAGGACACGGTGCTGTTCAACGATTCGATCTACTACAACATCGCCTACGGCCAGCCCTCGGCGACACGCGACGAAGTGATCGCGGCGGCGCGCGCGGCGCATATTCACGATTTCATCGAAGGGCTGCCCAAGGGCTATGAGACGCCGGTGGGCGAGCGTGGTCTGAAATTGTCCGGCGGCGAAAAGCAACGCGTGGCGATTGCGCGGACCATACTCAAGAACCCGCCGATCCTGTTGTTCGACGAAGCCACCTCTGCGCTCGATTCGCGTTCGGAGCGTGCCATCCAGCATGAGCTCGATCAGATTGCCCGCGAGCGCACCACGCTGATCATCGCGCACCGCCTTTCCACGGTGGTGCACGCGCAGCAGATCATCGTGATGGACAAGGGGCGCATTGTCGAGCGCGGCACGCATGCGGAACTGCTGCAAGCGAACGGACTGTTTGCGCAGATGTGGGCGTTGCAGCAGCGCGCGGCCGAAGCGCCGGAGTCGCCGGAAGCGGTCGGCGCGGGCGAGGGTGGCAAATGAGAGGCAATTGAGAGGCAACTGAGCGAGTGGCGGGCGGCTTTGCCAAAGGGCGCCGCCCAAATGCATCTTGCCCGCTCTCAGCCTTCCCTCAAGTGCCGATCTAGCGCGCTCAACTGTGCAGGCGTGCCGACGTTTTCCCACCAGCCCTCGTACAATTCGCCGCTGGCGAGACCGCGTGTGATCGTGTCGCGGTAGTAAGGCGTGAGCGCGCGCCGCGTGCCGCGCGGCAGATCGCGGAACATGCGGGTGTCGTAGAGGCCGATGTTGCCGAAGGTGAAGCGCGGCTCGCCGTCGAGCGACAGCGCGTTGTCCACCAGGCCGAAGTCGCCGGCCGGATGAAACGCCGGGTTCGGCACCATCACCAGATGCATGCCCGGCTCGGGCAAGGCCGCGAGTTTCTCAGCGCGAGCATTCAAGGCGGCGTAATCGAACTCGGCATAGACATCGCCGCTGACCGCGACGAACACCTCGCTCGCGCCGTTGTCTTCCAGCAGCGGCAACGCCTGCACGATGCCGCCGGCCGTTTCCAATGCTTCGTTTTCAGCCGAGTAGCGCAACTCGACCTGCCAGCTCGAACCGTCGCCGAGCGTGGCTTCGATCTGCTCGCCGAGCCAGGCGTGGTTGATCACGATGGTCCGGAAGCCCGCCTGCGCGAGCCGCTCGATCTGCCAGACGATGAGCGGCTTGCCGCCCACTTCGAGCAAAGGCTTGGGGCACGTGTCGGTCAGCGGACGCATGCGCTCGCCGCGGCCCGCGGCGAAAATCATCGCTTTCTTCAGGGGCATCGTCATGGGTCAGAAGGTGTAGCCGACTTCGTTCGCGCGGCCTTCGAGATCGTCGAGCAGTTTCGCGAACGGACGCAGCGGCGCGTAGCGTTCGGCGACCTTGCGCGCATAGCCGGTGAAGCGCGGCAGATCCTTCATGTAATGCGGCTTGTTATCGCGGTAGTTGATCCGGCAGAACAGCCCCAGCACCTTGATGTGCCGTTGCAGGCCCATCCACTCGATCTGGCGGTAGAACTCGCCGAAATCGGGATCGACCGGCAGGCCGGCTTTTTTCGCCCGTTCCCAGTAGTACACGAAGCAATCCAGTTCGAATTCCTCGTCCCAGCTCAGGAACGCGTCGCGCAGCAGCGAGGCGACGTCGTAGGTGATCGGGCCGTAGACGGCGTCCTGGAAGTCCAGCACACCAGGATTGACCGGATTCGGCTCGCCGGAGAGCATCAGATTGCGCGGCATGAAATCACGCAGCATGAATACCTGCGGCTGAGCGCGGGCGCTGGCGATCAGCAGCGCGAAGGTGCGGTCCAGCACGCCACGGGTGGTTTCGTCGACCTCGCGGCCCAGATGCCGACCCAGATACCACTCCGGCATCAACTCCATCTCGCGGCGCAGGAAGGCCTCGTCGAACGGCGGCAGCACGTCCTCGCGCGACGTGGCCTGCCAGCGGATCAGCGCGTCGAGCGCGTCGCGCATCAGCGTGCGGGCGCGGCGCGGGCCGTCCTCGCTCTGGCCTTGCGCTTCGGTCAGCGCGCCGAGGTAGGAGGCGGTGCCCAGATCGGTGACGAGCATCAGCCCGGCGTCGAAATCGACCTCCAGCACGCGCGGCACATGCACGCCGGCGGCGTCGAGCAACTGGGCGACCTGCACAAATTCGCGGCACTTTTCGGGCGGCGGGGCGTCGACGGCGATCAGCGTGCCGGTGCTTTCGCCTTCCCCCGCCTTACCGGCGAGCCGGAAATAGCGCCGGAAACTGGCGTCGGACGAGGCCGGAACAAGGGTGTCGAGCTCGAGCGCATGGCGCGCCGCATGGCCTTTCAGCCAGGTTTTGAGCAGTTCGAGACGGGTATCGGTAGAGTCTTGGGAAGAGGGCAGGGTCATGAAAACCGGCAGCAAATTCTTGGGGGCAACGTCTTGCCATATAATACCCCACGACTTTTTTGACGCGACTCACGCCAGCTTTTGCGTATTCCGCTTTACCGCCCGCCTCATCGTTCGGCAGATTGTCAATATTGATGTACAGCCGACTGTCACGGTCGGGGTGTGCAGGCGGCGGATCGTGACTGCAGAAGCTGACGGACGGGCCGATTCGCCAAACGATACATGCCGCCAAGACAGCTTTCCCAAACGACACCCTCTTGTGCCAAAGAGCCGCGCAAAAGGCGGCTCGTCGCGGCGTTGATCGCCGCTCCGGGCCTGATGCCCGCGCTTGCGCACGCCCAGCTGGTGGGGGAAGCCGCGCAGCCGCAGCCTATCGACGCGCCATGGGGCATGCAGCTTGCTCCGCAACTGGAAGAACATCCGTTGCAGACGGGCCAGAAGCCGGCCACCTTCGTGCTCGGCGACACGACCAGCGGCACCACCGATCAGGACCTGGCCGCCAAAGGCTCCGCCGAGGTGCGTCGCAATACGTTCGTGATCAAGGCCGACGCGCTGCACTACGATCAGGACACGGACATGGCCGACGCATACGGCCAGGTTCACCTGAACAACAATGGCGCGACGTTTGCCGGCCCGGAAGCGCACATGCGCGTGGATTCGAGCGAAGGTTTCATGACCGCGCCGAAGTACCACTTCAACGTGACCGGCGGCTCGGGCAGCGCGGAGCGCGTCGACCTGCTCGACAACGAGCGTTCGGTCTTCACGAAGGGGACCTACACGGCCTGCGCATGCGTGGACGACCCGGCCTGGTATATCAAGGGCAGCGAGTTCGACTTCGACACCGGCGCGGATGAAGGCGTCGCCTACAACGGCGTGCTGTTCTTCCAGGGCGTGCCGGTGTTCGCCTCGCCGTGGCTGTCGTTCCCGCTGTCGGGCGACCGGCGCAGCGGGCTTTTGCCGCCCACGTTCTCGCTGAGCTCGTCGAACGGCTTCGAACTGTCGGTACCGTATTACTTCAACATCGCGCCGAATCGCGATCTGACGCTCACGCCGCGTCTGATTTCCAAGCGCGGTGTGCAGACGCAGGCGTCGTACCGCTATCTGTCGCCCACGTATTCCGGCTCGATCACCGGCGAGTTCCTGCCGGACGACCACCTGACCAAGACCAACCGCTACGCGCTGTACATCCAGCACAACCAGAACTTCGGCAACGGGTTCGGCGGCTACATCTACTACAACAAGGTCTCGGACAACACGTATCCGGAAGACCTGTCGTCGTCGGTCAATCAGTTCATGAACGGCACCCAGCTCCTGTATCAACAGGAAGCCGGGTTGACCTACAACAACGGCCCGTGGTCGGTGCTTGCGCGTGAGCAGCACTGGCAGACGCTGGCGCCTTCAACGGCGCCGTACGGCCGCGAGCCGCAGTTGAACGTGAAGTACGCGAAGTACAACATTGGCGGCTTCGACTTCGGCACGGAAGCCGACTACACGAATTTCCGCATCACCACCGCGGACACGACCGAAGGCCAGCGGGTGCTGTTCAACCCGTACATCTCGTATTCGGTGGTCGGGCCCGGTTACTTCGTTACGCCGAAGGTGCAGTGGCACTTCGCGTCGTACAACCTGAATCACATCAGCGACGACGCGCCGGTCGGCACGCCGAAGAATTTCACCGAATCGATCCCCACGTTCACGTTCGACACGGGGCTGATTTTCGACCGTTCGGTGCGGGTCTTCGGCCAGGACTACATTCAGACGCTTGAGCCGCGCCTGTACTACGTGTACACGCCGTATCGCAACCAGCAGTTCGCGCCACTGTTCGACACGGCTGAATCCGACTTCGGGCTGGCGGAGATCTTCACGCCGAACACCTTCGTCGGCAATGACCGGATCGCCGACGCGAACCGTCTGACGGCGGCGATCACAACGCGCTTCATCAACCCGGCTACGGGCGACGAACGCGCGCGCTTCGTGATCGCGCAGCAGTATTACTTCCAGGATCAGCGCGTTACGCTCACGCCGACCCAGACCAGCACGCAGGCCACTCATTCGGACCTGATTCTGGGTGCGTCACTGAAGCTCGGTGCCGGTTTCGCTTCGGAAACGGCGTTCCAATATAATGCGGACAACAACCAGCTGGCGAAGACGAGTGTCGGCTTCGGTTTCAGTCCCGCGAGCGGCAAGGTGGTCAACGTTGCGTATCGCTACACCCGCGCAACCGCGACGCTGGGCAACCAGCCAATCAACCAGGTGCTGATTTCGGGCCAATGGCCGCTGTCGCACCGGGTGTTCGGCGTCGGCCGATTCAACTACGACCTGGGTGGACATAAGATCGTCGACGGCCTGGTCGGCCTGCAATACGACGCCGACTGCTGGACGCTTGGCGCCGGTATTCAGCGCTATGCCAACGGTGTGAACACGTCGTCGCAGAATCAGTCGAGCACGCGCTTTCTCATGCAGCTGACCTTCAAGGGCCTGTCGAGCGTCGACAACGGACTGATGACCGCGTTCCGCAGCAGCATCGCGGGCTATACGCCGCTGCCGCCGCCGCCGCCGCCCGAAGCGCGTTTCACCAATTACGAATGACGTGAGCCCGATCGCGATCGTTTATAGAGTGCGAAAAGACGGGCCAGGCGTGCCCGACATCATTGGAGTATCTGTGGCAATCATGAAAAAGTTTCGCTTGGCAACGCTCGCGGCCGGTCTTGCAGCCGCGGCGTCTTTCCTGTCGGTGGCGCCCGTACAGGCGCAGGCTCTGGGCGGCAATAGCGGCCAGACGGTCGACACCATTGCCGCAGTGGTCAACAACGGTGTCATTACGCGGCGTGAGCTCGACGAGCGCATCGGCCTGATCACGCACCGCCTGAACCAGCAGAACGCGCCGGTCCCGCCGATGGACCAGTTGCGCCAGCAGGTGCTCAACCAGATGGTGCTGGAACGCATCCAGTTGCAGAAGGCGAAGGAAGACGGCATCAACATCGACGACGCCACCGTGCAAAGAACGCTCGAGCGGCTCGCGCAAGCCAACAATCTGTCGCTCGAAATGTACCGCGCGCGGATCGAGGCGCAAGGCGTGCCCTGGACCACCTTCACGAGCGACGCGCGTACCGAACTCACGCTCTCGCGCCTGCGCGAGAAGGAAGTGGACAGCAAGGTCACGGTGTCGGACGCCGAAGTCGCGAATTACATCGCCAGCCAGCGTGGCCCGAACGCCGGCCAGACGAGCGACCTGCATCTGCAGCACATTTTCCTGAAGGCGCCGCTGAACGCGTCGGAGACGGATATCGAAGCGGCTCAGAAAAAGGCCCAGGCTCTGCTGACCGAAGCCAAGGGCGGCGGCAATTTCGAGAAGCTCGCGAAGGCCAATTCGCAGGCGCCGGACGCGTCGAAAGGCGGCGACCTGGGTTTCATGCCGCCTTCCAAGCTGCCGCCTGAATTCGTCAAGGCCGCATCTGCCATGCGGCCGGGCGAGGTCGATGCGGATCTGGTCCGCACCAACGACGGTTTCGAAATCGTGCGTCTGGTGGACCGCCGCTCGGGTCAGGGCACGAGCGCGGATGCGCCGAAGCTCGTGCAAACGCACGTGCGGCACATCCTGCTGCGCGTCGGCGACGGCATGTCGGAACCGCAGGCGCGTCAGAAGCTGCTGGACATCAAGAATCAGATCGCCGCGGGCGGCGACTTCGCGAAATTCGCGCGCACGTACTCGCAAGACGGCTCGTCGACGCAAGGCGGCGACCTCGGCTGGATCAGCCCGGGCGAGACGGTGCCGGAATTCGAACGCGCGATGAACAACCTGCAGGACAACCAGATCAGCGACCCGGTGCGCAGCGAATACGGTTACCACCTGATTCAGGTGCTGGGCCGCCGCGAGGCGGAAGGCTCGGTTTCGCAGCAGATGGATCTGGCGCGTCAGGCCATCGGTCAGCGCAAGGCGGAACAGGCTTACGCCGATTGGCTGCGCGAACTGCGCGACACCGCCTACGTCGAAGTGAAACCCGTTCTGTCGATCGCGCAATAACTGTCATGACCACCGCCGCCCAGTCCGCCAGCCCACCGCTGCAGATCGCGATCACAACCGGCGAGCCCGCCGGCGTCGGTCCCGAACTGACGGCGCAGGCGCTGGCCGGCGCGGCGGCGCATTGGCCCGGCGCGGAGTTCACGGTGCTGGGCGACGCGGCGCTGCTCGCCACGCGTGCGGGCTCCGTGGGCGTCGATTGGGCCGCGCTGCTGGCGCACGGCAGGCGCGTGCGCGTGGAACACCGGCCGCTCGGTGCGCCTTCCGTCGCGGGTAAGCTGGATGCGGCCAACGGCCGCTACGTGCTCGATCTGCTCGACACCGCAATCGACGGTGCCGTAGCCGGCACGTTCGACGCGATCGTCACCGCACCGCTGCAAAAGAGCACCATCAACGACGCCGGCGTGCCGTTCACCGGTCACACCGAATATCTGGCCGAGCGCACCCATACGCCGCAGGTGGTGATGATGCTGGCCGGCACCGGCAAGCGTCCGTTGCGCGTCGCGCTGGCGACCACCCATCTGCCGCTCAAGGATGTGTCGGCCGCGCTGTCGATCGACGGCATTCTTGAGACGCTGCGTATCATCGACCACGATTTGCGGCACCATTTCGGCTTGCCGGCGCCGCGCGTTCTCGTCACCGGCCTGAACCCGCACGCGGGCGAAAACGGCTATCTGGGCCGCGAGGAAATCGAGGTCATCACGCCGGCGCTGAAGCTCGCGAACGATCAAGGCATCGACGGGCGCGGCCCGTACCCGGCCGACACGCTGTTCCAGCCACGTTACCTGGAGCAGGCCGACTGTGTGCTGGCCATGTTCCACGACCAGGGCCTGCCGGTGCTGAAATACGCCACGTTTGGCGAAGGCATCAACATCACGCTCGGTTTGCCGATCATCCGTACCTCGGTCGATCACGGCACCGCGCTCGATCTGGCCGGCACCGGCCGTGCCGACGCGGGCAGCCTGATTGCCGCGATCGACACGGCCGTGTCGATGGCGCGCCACCGTCGCGGCGGCTGATCAAGCGCTGCCGCGCGGCACGTTTCTTTTCTTAAGCAGTTCTCTTTCTTAGCGTTTCTTCGATGTCCACCAGCAGACAACAACAGGGCCGGCACCAAGGCCATATCGCGCGCAAGCGTTTCGGTCAGAACTTTCTGGTCGACCTGGGCGTGATCGATTCGATCGTTAATGTGATCCGGCCGCAGCGCGGCGAGCGCATGGTCGAGATCGGGCCGGGCCTCGGGGCGCTCACCGGGCCGCTGATCGAGCGTCTGGCGACGCCCGAGTCGCCCCTGCACGCCGTCGAGCTGGATCGCGATCTGATTGGCCGTCTGAAGACCAAATTCGGCGACTTGCTCGAACTGCATGCGGGCGACGCGCTCGCGTTCGACTTCGGCTCGCTCGCCGCACCCGGCGAGAAGGCGTCGCTGCGCATTGTCGGCAATTTGCCGTACAACATCTCGAGCCCGCTGCTGTTCCATCTGACCACGTTCGCGCATTGCGTAATCGATCAGCACTTCATGCTGCAGAACGAAGTGGTCGAGCGGATGGTGGCGGAGCCGGGCACCAAGGCATTCAGCCGTCTGTCCGTGATGCTGCAATACCGCTATTCGATCGACAAACAGCTCGACGTGCCGCCCGAAGCGTTCCAGCCGCCGCCTAAGGTCGACTCGGCAATCGTGCGGATGATCCCGTACGAACTGCACGAGTTGCCGCAGGTGGACGAGCGCGTGCTTGGCGAAGTCGTCACGGCGGCGTTCTCGCAGCGCCGCAAGATGCTGCGCAACACGCTGGCCGCGTTTCGCGATTCCGTGGATTTCGAGGCGATCGGCTTCGACCTGCAACGACGGGCCGAAGACGTGCCGGTCGCCGAATACGTGCGCGTCGCGCAGATCGTCGCGGGCCAGCCCTAAGCTCGGCCCTAAATTCAGCCCTAAGCCGTCACGCGCTTTGCCGGCGCGTTGACCAGTGCAATGCCGGTCAGCACCAGCAGCGCGGCGATCAGAAAGCGCACGCTGAACGATTCGCCGAGCAACAGCACGCCGAAAGTCACGCCGAACAGCGGTGTGAGAAACGAGAACACCGACAGGCGCGAGGCGATATAGCGCGTCAGCAGCCAGAACCACACCAGATAGCTGACGAACGCCACGATCACCGCCTGATACGCGAGGCTCGCGATCGCCAGCGGCGTGACCGTTTCCACGCGCGCCTGGCCGAGCGCCACAGCCAGCGCGAGCAGCACGACCGCCGATACAGTCAACTGATAGAACAAGGTCTTGCTGGCGCTCGAGTGGGCGAGGCGCGTGCCGCGCACGACCACCGTGGTCGCGGCCCATGCGATGCCGGCCAGCACGCCGAGTGCGTCGCCGGCCACGCCTGTCAGCATGGAGCCTTGCGCCGGGTGGCCGTGCAGGAAGCCGTCCGCGAAGGCCAGTGACATACCCGCGAACGCGACGGTGATACCCAGCCATTGAATCCGCCGCATGCGCTCGCCGTCGACGAACCAGTGCAGGCCGAGTGCCGTAAAGCACGGCGCGGTGTACAGAAACACCGCCATCCGCGACGCACTGGTCAACGTCAGGCCAAGAAAAATGCACACGAACTCCGCAGCGAACAGTACGCCCGCGAGCAGGCCGGCACCGAGAGTGCCATCGTCGCGAAAGAGCGGCGTGCCGCGCGAGCGGGCCCAGCCCCACACCAGCAACGCAGCGATCGCCGAACGCAAGCCGGCCTGAAAGACGGGCGGCAAGGCCGTGTTTGTACTTTTGATCGCGACCTGCTGGAGACCCCAGATCGCGCACAAGCCGATCATCAACAGAATGGCGAAGCTATCCGGCGCACGGCGCGCGGGCAGGGCAGTGGTGCTCATGGGCAGGATGGTGGCGAAATGAGCCCATACGATAGCAAACCTGCCCGTCGCGCCAACCGATGACCCCACCGCCTACGCGTGCTTCTTACAGGTTGCAAGCGGTTTGCTGACTAAACGACACCCAGGCGACACCTAAGCAACACCTAAGTCAGACTAATTCCTAACTGGTCTTATTTCGCGCTAAGGTGCAGCCACAGCGTTTCGTCAGCACAATCGCGCGCACGTGCCCGAGTGATCGACGTGCGACGCCCAGACATACGAACTCTTTCCGCGCAACGCGGAGCCTATACGAGGAGACGGTATGAAGCACGTAGGCAGGTGGACCGTGGCTGCGGCATTGGCGTCATCGTGGTGTCACATGGCGTACGCGCAGTCCAGCGTGACGCTGTACGGTGTGGTTGACGAAAGCGTGCGCTATCTGACCCACGCGAACCAGGCCGGCGACTCGTCGGTCGGACTCGGCACCGGCGGCATGACGCAAAGCCGCTGGGGCCTGAAAGGCGTCGAGGATCTGGGCGGCGGCTGGTCGACCTTCTTCAAGCTCGAAAACCGCATCTACATCAATACCGGCCAAAGCGATCCCACCCTGCCGTTTTTCAACGAGGCGCAGATCGGCGTGCGCTCCGACGCTTTCGGCCAGGTGATTTTTGGCCGTCAGTACAACGTCGTGATCGAAGGCGTGACGGTGGCCGGATACGGCAGCAACTCGTGGATTCCGTACGACTTCAGTTTTCAGCCCGAAGTGACCATGACCGGCGGCATCTGGACCAGCAATCAGGTGCAATATCAGGCGCGCTTCCGCGGCCTCACCTTCGCGGCCGGCTACGCGTTCGGCGGTAACGCGGGCAACTCATACGGCAGCCAGATCGGCGCGGCCCTCGCGTACAAGCCGGAAGGCGGGCCGCTCAGCGTCGGTGGTGCGTACGAAGAGTCGAAAGATTCGGTCAACGGCGCGGCCGCGAAGACGTGGACGTTCGGCGGCGCATACACCTGGAACCTGACGCGCTTTTCGGCAGGCTACATCGTCAATCAGAATGACGCGGGCTTTTCGAATTTCGCTAACGGACCTTTCACCGCACCCGCATTGGCGGCACTCAAGTACACGGACTTTGCACGCCGCCGCATGATCATGGGGGGCATCACGCAGCAGGTCAGCAACAAGTGGCACTTCGCCGCGAACGTCTGGCGCACGCTGCAGGACGGCAAAACCCGCCCGCAGGACGGCTCCGCCTGGCAGTACCAACTGGTCGCGGACTACAACCTGTCGAATCGCACCGACATCTATGTAGAAGGCGATTACTCGCTGTACCGCGGCGATCTGATCGGCGCGCAATTGCAGGGCGTCAACGGCGTCGGACTGGCTCAGAAGGGTTCGCAGATCGGCTTGATGGCAGGCGTGCGGCATCAGTTCTGAGTGCGCGTGGCTATGTAGGCCGCGCTGCAGCACAGCGTGATTCCGGGTACATTGACGGTCTCGTTACCACGCAACAGGGAGTGCGCCATGCGTCTGCTTCACACCATGCTCCGGGTCGGCGACCTGGACCGTTCGATCGCCTTTTACACCGAACTGCTCGGCATGAAACTGCTGCGCCGCGACGATTATCCGGAAGGTAAATTCACGCTGGCTTTCGTCGGCTATACGGACGAGCGCGACGGCACGGTCCTCGAATTGACCCACAACTGGGACACGCCTTCGTATGACCTCGGCACCGGCTTCGGCCACCTCGCCGTCGAAGTCGAAGATGCGTACGCCGCGTGCGAAAAGATCAAGGCGCAGGGCGGTGCAGTCGTGCGTGAAGCCGGCCCGATGAAACACGGCACAACGGTAATCGCGTTCGTCACGGACCCGGACGCACCCATAACTTTTGCCCCGCTTGACTTTCCTCAAAACTTTTGGAACGATGGACATCATTCGGAAAACTGGGAGATGCGATGCGCCACGATGGAACCAGGAGAATACTGCTACCTCAATTGATATTGAGTGAGACCTGTGCCCCTGGTGATTTTGGAGCCATCTGCCGTACCGTCGTCTTAAACGGACGAACCACCAAATACTCCTACCGTCCCATATCTGCGCGTCCAATCTCCGAGCGAGACTCTCGGACCTCCAGCTACAACCACGTCCCTACCGTAGTCGACGGCGACGGTGCACCCTGGGAACACGCAGCAATAAGCCTACTCGATATCATTGAGAGCGCGGGTCTACCAGCAAATGGTATCGACACGTCACAGGCGAATGGCACGGACCTGGCGGATTTCAAAAGATTTCTCGACACTGAAACCATCGACTATCTCACCATCCCAGACGTAAAGCGACGCAGGCCCCCTTATTTGTATCGTGCCCATCTGATTTCAAAGGTCAATGCGCGCGAGATGTCTCGGAATGTAGCGCGCCGCAGGATGTCGAGCGTCATAAATTTCTATCGACGTTTGCAAGAGCGGGAAATCATTTCCTCAGAGATAGAGATTTGGGAGACCAGCGACAAGTTAATCGAGTTTGAAAGTCACACAGGCGGTCGCAATTTTAAGATAGTCAAAAAGACAGACCTTTCCATTTCTGCTCCAGAGAAGTCCGGTCTGCTCGACGAGTGCATCATTGATGGGGGTAAGCTGCGTCCACTGCCGTTCGAGGAGCAGGCGGTTCTTCTCGATGTACTACTGGCAGGCAAGAACACTGAGATGACTCTCATTATTCTGTTTATGCTTCTCAGCGCAGCGCGCTTGCAGACAGTTTTGACTTTGCCAGTAGATAAATTTCTGGACGAAGGTTGCTCAAAGCTGAAGGACGTTCGTATTCCGGCAGGGCCGGGTACAGGAATAGACACTAAGGGAGATGTTAATAGAAATATTCACATCCCAGGTTGGTTCTACCGGCAGTTGAGAACGTATGCGCTCAGCGACCGTGCCGCTGCCCGACGCGAAAAAGGCGGCAGGTCGCTTGATGACGCATACCTGTTCCTCAGCAATCGGGGGAAGCCGTATTTCGAATCTAAATTGGACCGAAGCACGTTCGATGACGCTGCGGAAGCGGGGCAGGCGAAGAAGGGTGCCGCAGTACAGGCGTTCATCCGCAAATATCTCTTGCCGACACTTCAAGAAAAGTTTGGTGCGCAATTCACGTTGCGGCCACACGACCTGAAAGCCACAGCTGGGTTGATTAAATGGGAAGTCTTGTCCAAAGCGATTCAACTCAAAAAGCTCAATCATAATCAAGCGAGAAATCAGCTCCGGGAGTTCATGTGGCATTCGAGTTTCGAAACCACTGACCTGTACATCAACTACAAGCATAGTCGCGAGATGTTCTTCGATATTCAGAGCCGTTTCGAGAATCGTCTACTTGGCCTAATGGATATGGCCAATCACGACGACCGGAGCGACGATGACGAAGAGGAAGGCAGCAACCACCGACGGCGGGTACGACCTAGCACATAGGGAGCTCGTAGAGTTTGTAATCCCCGTCCCAAAAGGGTTAAAACTACTGTCGATTCAACAAGCGCTTATACGCTTTGGCGATAGCGGACTGACACGAGATTTTGGTTCGTTTTGCTATCTTAAGCGCGAGCCGCGCGCAATCCGTGCGCCGAATCGAGCAACTCGCGTGGCTTCGGAGACGTTTGTCCCAGCACGAAGGAAGGTGCTAGCACGCATTATTGAAGAGATGTCAGAGGCTGTCCGGCAGGGTGGGAGCCAAAGAACACAGTACCTGCACGCACAACGATTCCTCACATTCCTTGCATGGGCAGATGCCGCATACGGTTACGACGTACTGCAGACGTCGGCCACGGCCCGTGACGCGCTTCTGGCCTTCAGTGACGTTTTGCGCCAGCGGTCGCGGACCGGTGAGCTGGCCGTCTCTACGGCGTCTAACTGTCAGGCGACGGTGAGCAATTTTTTGTGTCTCGTAACAGGCGACACCGCGTTGTCGGACGAGGTAACACCGATTAAGAAGCGTAGAGCAGGCGTCAATGGAACGCCGCCGCGTTCCGACGAAGCAGTGGGGCGGCAACTCGCTTTGGATAGGTGTTTATTCGAAGGCCTCCGGGAGGTCGTGCTCCGTGGCTTGCCTTTTCCCTATGCCCTTAACGTTCCCCCATTTGTCGACCAAGGTAACAACACATTGTGGATATTCCCCACGTCGGGACTTTTCAGGACTGAGTCTGAGGTGGAGAGCCGTCACTACGAAATGAACGCATATGATTTCTCTGCCGGCCGCTTACGGACCTACGAAGAGTGCAAGAACCTTTATGCAACTCCCGCTATGGCGAAGTCCTCTGTCGCGGCGGCAAATGAGCGGTTGATGTTAGCGAATGCTGACCATCGCTGCAGCGCCCGCTTCGCGCTGGCGAAAATATCGATGAACTCATTTATCGATATGTTTCTTGCCAATTCCGGCATGAATTGGGAACAAGTACGTTTGTTGGAGTGGGCAGGGGAGCTCGCACCCGAGCAAACATCACAGGACTTCTCGCAAATTAAAGCACGCGCCGGAGGAGCAGAGGTCACGTTCTCTTTGACAAACACATTTTTGCCGCGGTTTCGCCGCTATCTCGAATTGCGCACATGGATGCTCGAAGGAGACACGACCAATCTTCTCTTCTTCCACGCGGTGAAAATTAATAACGGAAGAGGTCACCGGCTGCAAAAACTTCCGCTGGCGAGTCCAGAATTGCTGTATGCACATCGTCGAATTCTGCCGGGTATGACTTTGCTCGGAAGTAGGGAGTGGCGGTCAACCAAAACAAACTGGCATGTCAACAACTACGGTACTGCTATCGCGGCCGCTGTCGCCCAAAGCACCGTCCGGACAATTGAAACGAAATATGCAGCGGGTACCGACGAACAGATGATTCGTGAGACCGGCGAATTTTTCAGCAAGTTAAGCGGACGGTTGGTGTCGCGGGAGCGGATGGCAAAAGCGACCCCGTCGGCCGTGGGTGGCTGCGAGAAATATACAAACCCCCAGCCGTACGGCCCGGACATGCCGTTCGAGCCAAACTGCGCTCAACCGGAGGGATGTCTGTTTTGCTCAGAGCACGAAGTTGTTGCGGACGAAACAGACGTCCGAAAACTTTTGAGTTTTCGATACTGCATTATGCACACCCGAGCCCTTAGTGGCTCTAAGCAGGAGTGGCGAGCTATGTATGCGCCAGTCCTCAAGCGCTTAAAGCAACTGCTCGGCCTTATCGCTTCGGTCAGCAAAGAGGCTGAACAGTTGGTCCGGAGGATAAGAAGAGAGGTGAACAAGCAAGGCAAACTAGACCCCTACTGGGACCTGAAAATGAGCATGCTCGAAGATATTTCGAGGGGCGCGTTATGACAAGCGCAATGGCTACAAAGGCAAGGTCTCGGGCGATGACGCCCCCGCAATGGGGGTCTTTGTCTTCTGCCTTTTATCCACCTGATAGCTTCGTGGTAAGTCGGCACCAGAACGGGGCGCCCCTGTCTTTATATGGTTCGCGCGAATGGGATATGTCTCCGTATGATGGGCGGGGAGTCAGGCGGAACGTCAGTTTCGCTTTCTGGGGTAAGGGTGACTACGATACGTTGAAGTCGATGCTGGTTGATTCTGCCAAACGATTGATGTTCATTGTGATTTGGCGGCACCCGCATGGTTTCCTCGCCCCTTCCACTTTATTAAAGTACCACGAGGTCATCCGCGAGATGGTTCGTTTCTGTTTCCACAGGCGCATTTGTCTAGAGGAGTTATTGAGAAGTGCGAAATACTCTAGGTCGCTCGTCGTAGAGAAGTATGCGAGCTTCGTAAAGCGCTTTCTCGCGCTAACATCATTACTCCGGAAACAGAAGTCTAGTCAAACCGGGTTCAGTGTTCCTTCAAATCGGGACCAGGCTCCACTACGTAAGCTAAGCAAAGCGGCCATTGACGGCAGCCTGCAGTACGCACCACTACCCTCTAGAATCTACGAAAACCTTCTGAACGGATTGATGGAAGAAATCGAAGAGTTCAAAAAGGTTGAGGACCAAATCATCTCGGCGGTAAGCGCTCTTCGGTCGGAGAGCATAAGGGCGGATGCAATTCGGGAGAACAAGAACGTAAAGACTCTTTACGCGCACCGTCTCAGGTTGTGGAGAAAAGGCATCTCTCCTCGCCTAACTGCATACCTCACGTCGCGAGGGCTGCGCGTCAGTAGGTACGGTTTGAATTCAGCAATATCGAGATTTCAGCGCATCGCAAAAACCTTCTTGCATGCATTCTCGGGGGCGCGAGATTCGGAACTGCTTCACGCCCCATTCGCGTGCCATACCACCGTGTTGCTCGATGGAATTGGCTACCACCTATTGCTGTCAACTACCACGAAATTCGAGAATGGGATACCTGTGTCCGCTTTTTGGGTCACATGTGACTATGCGGAGACTGTCGTCCGAAGCTGTCAAAAGCTTTGCGCGCTCATTTATCAAATTTCACGCATTCATTTTCCGAGCTTGCCCAAAGAGTTAGTCGAATCTTCTACGCCTTTGTTCCTGAGTACAGGCTATCTATACCGCGACAAGCGCAGAGTCCCACGGCGCCGAAATCGGCCCGGAGAGACGCGGCTCGCACTAACGCCGGAGATTTTCAGTAGCTTCGACCTGTACATAAGAGACGAAGATATTAAGGAGCTGGAGGAGATTGACGTCAATCGCGCTTGGCGAAGCGAAAAGAGATTTAAGGTTGGAAGCTTTTGGCAAGTCCAAAATCACCAACTGAGGCGCTCGCTTGCCCTGTACGCAAAAGCGGCAGGAATTATTCAATCAACCTCACTTCGCAGGGTGCTCAAACATATCAGTGTGGGCATGAGCGACTATTACGCCCGGGGCAGCGAAAGTGCAAAAAACATCCTCGAGGATGACCCATACCATATGTGCAACGTGTACCAATCGAATGAAGCTGATGCGGAGGCGTTGCTATTTCTACGCGATTTAGTACAGTCTAATGACGAGTGGTCTGGACCCCTCGCGACATTTGTTGACCGGCATATTCGCACCGATAGCATTGTAATAGTGAAGAGTCGGGCTGAAATGACGTCACGCGTTAAGAGGGGGCTGATGGCTTATCAAGATACGTACCTTGGCGGGTGCGGTAAGCGAGGCCATTGCGAAAAGCGAGCAATGAGGTCCCTTGTGGAATGCCTTGATTGCAACAAGAGCGGGATTAACAAGAGAAAGCTCGACCGTGCGATAGCGGCGCAGACCAATATTGTTGCCAGGCTGCCCGCGGGTACGATGGAGCGCAGGGCCGAAGAGGAAGACTTGCGCGCCCTTACGGCGTATCGGGCAAAAAACTTCAACTAACGGAGCGCACGAGATGAATGCGATTGAAGAGTACGATGCCGCACTTGAGCGCCTCCGGTCAGGCGACACCATTCGGGTACCCGTCGGAACCCGAATAACGAATGATGCAGTATCGACCGAGGCTGGACGTGGAAAAGGCAGCATCAAGAAGAACCGCAAAGGCTTTGATGACCTAATTCGTCGAATCAAGGAGGCTACGCAAGAGCAAAAGGCAAACTCTCAGGTCAATGTCGAAACCGATGTCAGCAAGCACAATACTGCTAGCAATCAATATTTCAGAATGTATCAGGAATCACTGGCAAGAGAGCTGTCACTCCTCTACGAGAATCAGAATCTCAAAGAGGAGCGTGTCAAATTGAAAAGCACTATCGAGAAGTTGAACGCGGACTTAGCGGAGCTGAAGCGGTCGAAAGCTCCTTCAAAGTTGCATCGAGTCCGCTAGTCACAGCTCGCTCGCGTTCGATGGCCGATGTCGCGCAGTTTTAGTCGACCCGGCCTTTCTTCTGAATAAATTCAATTTTGTAGCCATCAGGGTCGGCGACAAACGCGATGACGGTCGTGCCATGCTTCATCGGGCCGGCCTCGCGCGTCACGACTCCACCTTTCGCTTTGACCGCAGCGCACGTCGCATAAGCGTCATCTACCTCCAGTGCGATGTGGCCATACCCATCGCCCAGGTTGTAGCCTGGCGTATCCCAATTGTGGGTCAGTTCGATGACCGCCCCTTGCTCTTCCGACTGATAGCCGACGAACGCGAGCGTGAAGCGGCCGTCTGGATATTCGTGTCGACGAAGGAGCTTCATCCCGAGGACGTTGGTGTAGAAATCAATCGATTTGTCGAGGTCGCCGACTCGGAGCATTGTGTGCAAGAGGCGCATGGCTTCTCCAGTGGGTAGATTGCGGGATTTTGTGCTCACTTATTGTAAGTTAATCAAGCGCTGCGCGCTTGTCGGTAGTCGGCGCAGCCTTGGCTTCCCGACGTTGTTAGCCTGACGTGGGTGACTCGCTGACGCCGCCGTTCGGCACACCGGCGGTTCGTGCTCCGTCAGTCGTATAAGATGTTACGTAACAGTAAACACCAAATTCGCATTTTCCCAAATGAGCGAACGACCAGTCTATCCCGAGATTTCTCCGAGCCCCAACCGTGGGGACCCTCCCGACTTCTGGCGGATGGAGTGGAAGCAATTCGAAGAGCTCACCTGCGCGTTATTGGAGGAGGAGCCGGGCGTCGAAACCGCCGACCTTTTCCACGATGACGGCCAGCAGCAATTTGGAGTCGATGTTCTAGCTAATCTGTCGATGGAGGTCGACGTAATCGTTGCTTCGTGCAAGTGCTATGAAGTCATCACGCCTGGGCAGGTCGTCAAATGGTCAGATGCCTTTTTGGACAATTTCGACTCTTACTGGAAAGCCCGCCACGTTCGGAGATTTATTTTGGCCGTCGCGTCGTCCGTTAACGGGCAGAAAGTCTCTGATGAGATTCTTAGACAAAAATCCCGTTTCCGTGCGATAGGGGTTGAATATTCAGTTTGGGGGCCACGCCAGTTCCAAGCGAAACTAAGGCCTCATCGAGCGATTGTCGGGCAGTATCTCGATGCCTTCTGGGTAACGCGAATATGCGGGGATGTCCCGGTAGGGGCGGGAGCAGTTGCGCCGAGCATGAACGCAGTCCTCGACCATTTTACGAATCAAGTTTCGCCGCTTCTTGCCGCCCTTTCCGGGGAAACGGACGCTCGCCTTGAGCAACTTCGACAGCGCCTTCGGGAAGAGCTGCCTGGCCCGATTGAATTTGAGCTCAACGCGATGCGGGCTGCTCCGCATTGGCATCAGCTGACGGCAAATGTGCGGAGTAAGTGCATCCGATACCTTGCATCCGCCAAGCTTCAAAACGGGGACATTGATGGTGCGACACTGTTGGCTGACGAAGCAGACGCCGTTTCTACGGATGGGGCCACGACATTCAGGGCGTTACTGCTCGCCCGCCAAGGAGACCACGCTGGGGCGCTGTTGAGGCTAGCGACAGCCACTGAGTCCTCCGCCCTCGAACTCAGAGCTGCCCTGCTGATAGAAAACGGGAAGCTTGACGACGCCGAACAACTGATAGCTGCGTTGACCAAAGGGGCGTCGGAACCATCAGTGGAGTGCTTAAGGCTCAAGGCTTTCATACTACTGTTCCGACACAACCGGGAGGAAGCGCTTGATGAGATTCAGCGCGCCGAAGCGAGAGCGCCAAAGTGGTTCGCTATTAGGCGAGCCGGAGCCGTCATTCGGTACGCATGCGCCTTGTCGAATTCGGTCGGCCCGGAACATTTTGCGAACCCCTCTCCAGTTGCCCTTGAACTGGTGCGGGAGGATGACGTCAGTCAAGCGCGCCTCAAAGAAGCTTTATCGATATTTGAGAAGCTGGCGAACGAGCGCGATGCCACGTCGAAGGTCACATTTGATGACGATGTCTGGGCACTTGCTTGCGAATGCAATCTCTTGGATGGCTCGGGCGCTGCGCAGCAACGATGTGACAAGATGCTCGGCGCGGCACCCCAATTTCCAGCCGCGATTAGCTGGGCACTGGCAAGGGGGCTCACATTTGATAGGGCGCGCAGCATAGCCGCTCTTGAAAAGGTCATAGCGTCGTCTGGAATCACCGCCGGGCATGTGCTGGCTTGCAGTTGGCTCCTTTCGCTTGACGGTCGGGAGGCAGACGCAAAATCTCTTGTTGAGAAGAGCGAAACTTTATTCCGTGATGAGGGGCAACACGATGCGTACGAAGCACGTCTTGCGTCCATCCTTGACAGTCGTGGCGATGACATTGCGAATGTCATCAGCTCCCCTGAAAAACGAATGTTCGCTCTTCTCGCGGACACCTTCGAGCGCCCTCAATGGGAGCGGGTCGAACAACTCTTCGCAGAACTAGCGACGGAGCGGCCGCAATCGACTGCTTTGTTGGCTGCAGCTGCCAGGCTGGCAACTGGGGGCCAATGGGAGTTTCTTGCGAAGAATATTGAAATCATTTTGCGGTTTGAAACGGCGTCCGCAGTCGAAATCGCGGTACACGCAGCCTACAACGGGAGCTGCCCCAAACTCGCGCTCGAAGTGCTCGCTGCAAATCGGAATGCTTTCCCTCACCAAATGCCTCCGCGAAACGTTCGGCTCATCGAAGTTCACGCCCTGGCAGCTGAAGGCGACCACAGAACGGCTCTAAACGCTGCGGAGCGACTTGCGTTGGAGTTTGGTGGCCCACAAGAGCGGCAACTTACTGCCGATATTCGTATTGGATTTGGCGACGTGCGAGGTGCGTTGCCTATCATACGGGCCGGACTGGCGGACCGAGCCTTCGCGCCGGCGGATGCATTGCGGTTTGCTCAAGTAGCTGAATTGGAGGACGAGGAACTTGCGCGGAAGCTTTGGCAGCATGCCCATGCGCAAGGCATACCGGTCGAACTCGCCCTAGTTGCGCACAGGCAGGCGTTGCGCTTGGGCCTCGAAAAGGAAGCAAATGTTTTCGTACCTACCCTTGCGAAGCTCGCTGGTACAGTCGGGAGCGGGGCATTCGTCCTGACACTTGAGGAGTTCAAGGAGCGTATTGCAGCATGGAACCAAGACCGCGCTAGTTTCCTGGAGTCGTACCTGAACGGAGCGGCCCCTTTCCACGTAATCTCACAGGTAGCCAATCTTAGCTTTGGCGAGCACTATTTGCTTGCACCATCGCCAACTTTAGGCCGTGTCAATGCGCATGGACTGCCGTTGTTGATTCGACATGGAGCTCGGGCCCTCGAATTCGAAACCGGTATTCCTCTTGGCGCATGGCAGTTGCACGCTGATGTCTCGTCACTGCTCCTCGCAAGTCAACTGGGTATCCTCGAATCAATTGAGGCGAGTGTTGCTGCGGTTTTCGTGCCACGCAGTATTCAGCGGCAGCTGTTCGAGATGCGGTCGGCCCTTGGTCATCCCCAGCCGAAGAGACTCGCGATTGAACTGGCAATAGATGCGTCGATTCGGGAGGGGAGGGTCCAGGTGTACAAATTAACAGGTGCGCCTACCGGGACAGCCGTAGAGAGCGGTAACTCATCCGCGTTCTGGATACTGGAGACGCAAGGCGAGCGCGCGGACACCGATTCAGTCGGAGGTCAACGTACTACGCTTCGTGGTGTCGTGGAGGGTATGCGTCAACACGGAAAGATTACGGAAAGCTCATACTCGGAGGCCAACGAAAGACTGAGTTTTGCTGACGAAAACGGTGAATCCACACTCCCCCTAGGCGCCCGAGTGTTGTTTCGGGGCACTAGTCTCGAACTCGTTGTCGCAGCCTGCACACTCGACGCCGTTCTAGAAACGTATGTCGTGCTGGTTGAGGAAGAGTTTGCAGCGTTTTGTGCATTGGAGACCGCGCAGGAACAGGCGAGGCAGCGCTCAATTGTGGTCCTCGATGAGGTCCGAAATCACATCGCGGGGGAAATCCTCAGCGGCGCTTACCGAACATTGGCGGTGGCCGATGTTGACAGCACTGAACGTGACGATGCTGATGCGAGCGCGTCCATGGAAAATCTGACGTCGATGCTCGGCCTAAGGGAGTTACTTGGGGCTCTTCCATCGACGAACGCCGTCTTTTTATGTGATGACCGGTATATAACAGGACATCCTGGATTTGGCCCCGCGCCACTCGTTGGGATATTTGAAGTGCTGAGCGCGTTGAGAAGGGCGCGGAAGCTTTCTGACGCTGAGTACTTTGAAAAGTTGTTGCAGCTTCGACAGGCCAGCGCATTGTTTCTTCCGATGAGCCCGGAAGAAGTGCTTTTTCATCTAAGTCGCGCGCCCATTAAAGATGGTTCCGTAGTAGAAACGTCCGCGCTTGCTGTCCTTCGACAGTATATGGCTCGCGTCGCGCTGCTCGAAAAGCATTTGAAAATTGGCGACTATCCGGTGCAGACCACCGAGCGGCCGGACGAGACGAGCGTTTTGCTATCGGCCCGCCGGCTCAACGATGATTGCATCACCTCTGTGTGGATGTCGTCGGTAGACACTGACGAGCAGTGCGCCGCGAAGGCTACCTGGATTTGGTCATCCTTGCGAGCAGAGCGTCATCTGGGCTTGCATCCAGCTATCAGGAACGATATCGATTCGGTAAGAACTTTCGCTGCGGTGAATATCTGCTCGGTCGTCGCCATACTGTTTCAGATGGTGACGGGAAAAGCAGAGAGCCGAAAGGGAGCGTTCTCGAGATGGTTGAGTGCTGTCGTCATCAAACATCGCCTGGATATCGACGCTGAACTTACGGACCGCATCGCTAGCCAACTGATTTATTTCACGGAGAACCTCTTTACCCCTAGCCCGGGTGAGCAACCGAAGTCATATTCCGATGCGACTATCGCGGCTTATTTGAGGAAGGCGGTCGACGAATTCCCACCCCAAATCCGGGAGCGCTTGCAGGCCAACGAGGATGTTCGGCGACGTCTGAAGACCCATACCATCACCGTTGTCACCTTGGGAGCACTTCAGCTTCGTCGTGAGAAGTTTCTACTGGGAGTTCGGAAGGCACTGAGGCATGGCAAGTCTAAAATTAAGGCAGACGACAGTAAGAAGAGGGTGACGTTTGAGCGTATCGAGGACGGCCAAGATATCTATATTGGGTATGACGGGCAGCGAATCCGTATCTGCGACCCTTGGTTCCCTCTTCTTGCTCTCACAGACCTTGCAGAGGTCAAGCACATTTTGACCGCCCGCAGGGAACTGTTCGATTGTGCCCGGCCGGAGCTCGAGCAAGTGATTGATGAAATTCTTGGACTCGGAACCCCGGGGCAACGATTTGATGCAGCGGACAGTTTGAGAAGGAAAACCGTTGCACAAGCGTACGCTGATATTGAGGCACAACTTCGCGAACATGGCAGTCTGCCACTCGAACATTGCGTGACACCTAGTCCGCAGGACGTATATCGCCACCTTCACCTCGAGGCAAGTACTGCCAAGCCATTTGAACAACGCTGGGATGCTGCGGCGAAGTCGCTAGTTGAGGAAGTAGGGTGCGGGGAAGCCTTTTTACGGTTAGCTAGCCTGCCGATTCCACTCCCTCCGTCGTTTGTCGAGCGGTTCATGGCGAGTTCGAGCGAGGATAAGACATCGCTTTGGACTGAAGTGATAGCTTGCGGGAGGCAGTCGCCTGTGCATTTCTTCCACGCGCTGAGCCTTCTTGGAGGCGACTGCAACCAAGAGTTATCTCTGGGGGACCATGCCAGCTTTGCGAGTGACGTACTGGACCGCTGGACCGACCTGTCGGATGCGTTCGGCGCTGTGCTCTCATGGGTCGATTCGCAAGCCTATCAAACTGACGGATGGAGTGACTGGTCGGTTTCCGAGCAATTGCTCACCGTGTGGTATCACTCTGCGAGATTGTTGAGTCTCTTAAATCGCTCGCCAGGTTCGGAGAAGCGAATTTCACAATACTTCAAAGGCGCTAAGTCTGGCACTTCTTCGGATGGTGCATTCGGCGGGCTCGGGCGTTCGAGAGATTGTGCAGCGCCTAGCGCGTATGTTGGTGTGGTCTTCCTATATAGCGGTCTGAACTACGTCGTAGCATCAAGCGGTACCGCAAGCATCCTCAGTTCGTCCGAATGGGACCAGGCCGGAGCGCTCATGCGTGTCTCTGACGTTACAAACCCGTGGCTGCTAGCGAGCAGGGAATCGGCTGGAAATTTGCTTGCTACCTTCTTGCGTGTCAGCCGTCCGGTTCTTCCAGATAGTGTTGTCGTCAAGGAGGAGAAAATATTCGACTTTGAGGATGGTTTGTTGAGTTCCTTGGAGGCCGAACGTGCCACGCCGTTGCATTGGATTCACCTTTTCGCACTTTCCAGAATGGGACTGACGGTTGCGAACTACGCTCGAGCTACACACCTTGTGACGAGGGCAAATCTTGTTGGTCTTGCCAGCGCAAGTGGTCAAGAACTCTTGAGTTGGCGAGCCGCCGCAGGCTGTGTATCGCTATTTGGCGACGATTCTGCACGAGCGAAGGCTGAGAAGGGGCTCATCGAGTTGGCATCTGACTTGAGAAAGAAGCATAAGTCGAACGAATTCCCAATTGTCTTCGGGACAGATGACCTGCGCGCGATGGAGTTGTCTGAGCTTGTTGAGGCCTGCGTTGCTTTGAGTCGCAGCGATGTCACAGAGCACGCATATCAAGTCATAGCTCGATTGCTGCTTGGTATCATCAATGCTTGGCCGGCCGCCCGAGCGGCGGTTAGCAACCTTTTGGCGACAATTTACGAAGAGTCTCGGCTACAGGAGAACTACGCGATTTGGTCAGCATATGTCGCGACTCGCGCGATGGCAGGTTGAGTCGATTGTCTCAGGGCATATCTCGGGTATTAAAAAAAGAAAAGGGGGGAACATGTTTTATCAGATTTCGACGGAAGGCAGCGGCTTTGAGCGCCGCAACCAGATTGCCGACGCTCACAATTTTGAAGCCTTTGCGCTGGAACTTCTGAGTTTCCATGTTAAAAACCAGAACAAGCCTTTCGAATTGGGGCGCACGGGCAGGTCAGATTTCGATGCATTTGCGTCGGATGGATTCGATGAATTTAACTGTCCGGTAATCGTAGAGTGCATGTTGGCAATTTCGCGCCAGAGATATCGAGCGGCAATCGAAAGGGCTTTGCGTTTCATTGATGAGAGACGGTCGAAGGGCGAGTTGCTAGGTCGGCTTGTTGTGCTATTCGTTGTCGAACAGCAGGAACTGAAAGAGACCGTGCTCGGCATTCATGCGGAGCAGGCAAAGAATCGAGAAGTGGAAACAAAGATTTGGACGTGGTCACAGCTTGAACATCTGGCGCAGTTATACCCAGAGAGGTCGAACGAAATTTTGGACAACCTGCTTCCTCTCCGGGTTCGAAATGTCGTCAACAACCTCGACGCCGATTGGCGGTCGGGGAGGCAGTCTCGGGTAAGCGAACTGTGGGACCGATTTCACACGGGTCAGTTTTCTCTCTTTCTCGGAGCGGGTGTTTCAAGCAGTGCTGGCATGCCCGATTGGAACACGTTGTTGAATGCTCTTTTCGTAACCTATCTTGCGAACGGGGCAAGCAGTGTTGACGAGCAGGAAACATTGCGACTTGTCAAACGGATGAATATAGTGGACGGACACTCGGCGCTGGTCGCGGCGAGGTATCTGCGAAAGGGTATCGGCGGAAATAGCGCGGACAGCGGTGCGTTTAAGGTGGCGATTCGAGAAGCGCTTTACCGGCTTCGACGGCAGGACCAGCCGATGGACTCCGACCTGATAAAGACCCTAGTCAAGCTTTGTATGCCACGGCGTTCCGGGGCGCTGGTCCGCTCCGTGGTCACATACAATTTCGACGATTTGTTTGAACGGCAGCTTGACACAAAGACGATTCCGTTTAGATGTGTTTTCAGCGAAAACGCGGTGGTTGATGCGGACGAACTGCCCGTGTATCACGTTCATGGATTCATTCCCGAGAGAGCTGACCTTTATCATGGAGTTGAGGACGCGACGCTTGTGTTTGCTGAGGAGGGCTATCACCATATCTACACTGACGCCTACCATTGGTCCAACCTTGTTCAACTCAACGCGTTAAGAGATTCGACTTGCCTCATGGTTGGGCTTTCCATGACGGACCCAAACTTGAGGCGCTTACTCGAAATCGCGAAACGTGGCGTGACCGAGCGACGACACTACGCCTTTATGAAACGGACGGACATCCGAGGGTTCGCGTTCGACAGAGATAGTGACGGAGAGGAGACCCAGGTGCTTCCGGACTTGGATGCTGCCGGCAAATTTTTGAATGAGCGTCACGCATTAACCGAAGTGCTGATGGACGAACTCGGGGTGACGATAATATGGTATCAAGACTACAACGAAATACCGACAATCTTGCGGCAGATGGGATTCCCCAATCAGCCCGGGCTGTAATAGCTGTCATAGGGCCCAGACGCGCGTTGCCACCGGGGAGCCGGCAAATAGCAAAGTGGGTTCGGTTCGCCGACTCGCGAGGCCTGACGTAACACGCCCGCGCCCACTCCACGTCACTCCACTCTTGGGTTCACGGTAAAGCGCCACTTGCGGTCCTTTCCACTGCCCCTTGCCGCTGGCCACTCCGGCCGCCGTCTTCGACACCGTCGCGCGCAAAGTCTTCGACTCGCCCGAAGTATCCCCTCTTGCGAACAGCGATTTCAATTGTGCGCTCAAGCCAATAAATTGCTTCTCGACGACTCTTGCCACAGCCCCCGTACGGCAACGCAAAACGTCGGTCTGTTGTCACCAAATTTGCGAGCCACGCGGACGCGCCTGGGCCAGATGACGCGACGGCGCGAACGACCCTGCGCAACGCGGCAGCGTCTTGGTCGCAAGCTACAAACGCCGCGTACACGACCCGGCCATCGCTCAATGGGGTGCGTACCGTCACACGCTTCGCACCACACTCCGCCCGCACTCGGTCGATTGCCATCATGGCACGCAGCCAACATGCCCCCAACGAATTGAAAATAGCCGAGTCGGCTTTCGTGTCCCGAGTTTTCATGCTTCGCCTCCGTGATGAGAGCCGTCTAGCACACGGTTTTATGTATCGGGCGGTAACGTAAATTTAGAAGGGACCTAACTCGCCGCGGCCCAGCGAACTCTGCCCCTGGAGCGCGCGAGACGGACAGGCACCCGTGTGACCGGATGCCAGCGAGACTAGTAGGTTTTATCCCGCTGCTACCATTCTCCAAGCGCTGAGTTAAGCGTCCGGTCCAGCCGACGGTTCCCGCACCGCGGCGGCTTCGGCATTCGTAGCAACCGCTTTGACCGTTCGTGTCTTTTTGGCAGCGACCATCACTTGTGTTTTTCGAGTCCGCGGAGGCGTAGAGATGGGTTGGGAATACACCGACTTTCAGCGCGAGGAGCTTTACGAGCAAGTATGGACCGAGCCGGTTACGAAGGTGGCGAAGCGCTATGCGATTTCCGACGTTGGACTTCGGAAAATATGCCTTGACCTCGAAGTGCCACTCCCACCGGTCGGCTACTGGGCCAAATTGGCTGCAGGCCGGGCCGTGAAGAGGCCGCCGCTTGGCACGGCGAAAGGACCAACGACTTATCGCCGTTCCAGGTACGTTGCGCCGTTAGACGGCGAGTTCGATGCTCGATATCGTGAAAGTCTTGAAGAGGACTCACCGCATCGCCCGGCGATACCAAACCTACCCCTGCGGACATCCCTGGAGGACTGTTTGCCGCTGGCGAAGCGAGTCGCGAAGAAGCTCGAGGGCAAAGGTCGCGATGCTCCGGAATGGCGCCAATGCGACGGCGCGGGTCTGATGTCGGTCGACGCATCAAACGCCAACCGCCTGCGCGCGGTGCTGCTCCTCAATCTTGCGCTTGAATCGGTGATGGCCGCAGGCTACGCTATTTCTGCCGATGCTAAAGGCGCCACTCGAGCATTCGTTTCCGTGCTGGACCTCAATTTGTCGTTCAAAATTCGCGAAAGAAACCGACGTGAACCTATCCCGCTGACGCGCGAACAGCGACAGAAGAATGAACAGGTTGGATTCAACTTCTACACCCAGAGGTACGAATTTCATCCAACGGGCGAGTTCGATATCGCGGTGACCGAGCCCGATAGCGGCCACGAGCTGGCAAAAATTGGCGACGGTCGGACCGCATCCGTTGAAACCAAAATCGTGGCTTTCATCGGCCGCCTTCGTGAGCTGTCGATACGCCGGCGCGTGAAAGCCGAAATTGACACCAAGCGCAAAGTCATCGCGGAAGCCAAGGCCGCGGAGGAGCGGCGCCTAGCTGAAATACGGAGGAAGGCACTCGAACGTCTCAAGCAAGTTGAAGAGTTGGCGTCCAAGCTTGAGCGGGCAAATCGGTTGAGGAGTCTTGCCGACAAGTTCCAAACGGAAAAACTGTCTTCAAACGACGGAGTAGTCGACGCGGACTGGATTCGTCGTGCGGCCGATTGGTTGGACCCAACGGTACTGCGCCGGTGGGATGAGGCGGATGGTCCGTCCGACGGGGCGGCCGGCTAGCGCTGGTGTCCGCAGTTTGGTTGTCGCAGCCGCCTTACGCTGACGGTAGATTCACATATGAAACCCGCAGGCGGTGCGCGTTAGCTAGTTGTTCGGCTTTGGCCCGCATTTCCCAGCGACAACCACATAGTTAGCTGCTGAAATAAATTCGTCGGCTCTTATGCAGCGCGCATCTTTTTGAAGCTGCAGAGGTCCGAAGTGACGAGTTACTTGGCACCGCGGGCCACAAATCAGGCAAGCTTCCGCCGTATTCATTAATTTCACGTGGTTCCGTATAAAGTCTGCCAACACCGGTGCCGTTAAGTCGGTGTCGAGAAGAGCAATCAAACCACGGGGATGACATGGGCTTTCTTGAGAACAAGTTCGCGGCGCTGAGTAGCGGACTGACAAAATCAGTCGTCGAGGCGAAGTCCAAAGCGGCAACACTGGTTGACGGTGTTGAGGTTCCAATCGTACTCTCCGACTTTACGGAAATCGTCACTTCGAAATCACGGAGATGCGCCGTGCTGGGCAAGGGGCACGCAGGAAAGCTAATTGCTCGCTGTTGACGGTGCGATGCGTGCGCGTGCTCATGAGCGACAGCGACGAAAAGCTTGAAAGCATCAAAGTCGTCATGGCCGGCGCTGCCTCCGGCGTGACGCGTGCCTACGTTGCGAACGTCGTCTCGAAGAGTGTCGCTGCGGTACCGCTTCTAAACAGGTTCAACAGCAAGGTGTCAGCGGTACTGACTGGCGTCATCGTGACGGTAGTTCCCTTGAGGCAATCTACGTGTGCGAGAAAACAAGGCCCGTTTTATATTCAAGGCCGTCGGCGGCTGAACTTCGGCGGCCCTCGCGCGCCCGAGAGAGTGTGCTTCTCATCGACATCTGGGTCGTCGCGGAAATGACGCTAAAACCTGAACCATCACCATTTTTCAAACGATAGACCAAAGAGAACATGCGAATTACTTCTTGGGGAACGAGGATTCGTCGCGAATTCGACGCCCTTGACACTCTGTATGCCGGAGAGGAAACCGGAAGCAATTGGACCACGGTCGTAACGGGTGCAAACGGGACGAAGAAGAGTTTGTTGCTTCGCCTATTACTCGAGGGAACCCTTAAAGCGAAACCATGGTTCCGACTTGGCTCTAACGCGACCATTCACCCAAAGGTGAGCGGAGTCCCAGAAATCCGGTCTGGCTCTCCAATAATCGCGATTTCCGGAACACCATTTGACCGATTTCCACGCAAGACAAACTACAGGAACGCATCGCGTCTGAACTCATATGAAGGCAATCCAAGGTACACCTATCTAGGCCTGAAGGCTGCAAATGGGACAATGGGCGCGGCGCACAGCATGCGCACTATTGGATACCTCATGCTCGACGCCATAGGGAAGAAAGAAAAATCGTGGCGGTCAGCACGGCAGGTCATGGACTTCCTTGGGCTTGGTTACAGCGTCGTAGTCTCACTGAGGCTTCATACATCTCTGTCGAGACTTGACGCGGATACTGAGTCGCATGATGAGTACGAGCAACTCCCGGGTGAGCCGCGGGAGAGTGAAATGCAAAGCTATCTACGGTCGGTCAGCAGCAAGGCGCTGTCAAGCGACTCGCGTGATGAGGTACTTCATTCATTGATGGGCTCCGATAGTGCACTGGAGCAACTGATTCGTCGCTTGCACAGCTTCCCGCTCGAAGTTGTTTTGAACTTCCATGATGGAGCACCATCATCAATGGCCCACAAGGGCTTTACGGTCAGCGAGCTGATGACGCTCGTGCAACTGAACGTTATCGTCATCGCAAAATTGTTGGTTACTAAAACCGATACAGGTGAGGAAATCGCCGCGGAGCAGGACCTAAGTTCTGGACAGTGGCATATCTTCTTCACCATGCTTGGTTTAGCCCTATCGCTGGACCATAATTCGCTGGTCGTCGTCGACGAGCCAGAGAACAGCCTCCACCCAGAATGGCAATGGAGATACATCGACTTGCTCGAGAGAGTTATGTCTGGGAGCACAGGCTGCCATGTTGTCATAGCCACGCATTCCCCCCTCATTGCGTCGGGCGTCAAGGAGGGGGCGGGAAATGTCGTTCGACTCGTTCCTTCTGTTGACGGACCCATCGGAATCGCTGTAAAGCAAGAGGAACTCACATTTGGTTGGGACGCTGGGGACGTGTACCGCAAAACGTTCGAAATGGAGTCAACTCGTGCACTCTCTTTTGTCGACACAGCAGATAGGGCTCTCGCTCTGGTTCGCGATGGCAAAGACAAGAGTCAAGAGTTCAGAGTAATCGCAAGCGAGCTTGCCAATACTGCTCAATCTCTCCCGGAAGAAGACACGATGCGTAGTGTTATCAACGCAATCACTAAAATTGCGGAAGGGGAGAAGGCATGAGCCGGCTCATCGGCAAGATGAAAAGCAAGAGTGCCGCTGAAAACGTGCGGAAGCTCGGTTCCACCAAATGGAATCCTGCCCACGCGGACGTCATTGCTTACAGGGTTCAGCTGTTGGAAGCGCAGGAGTACACGTGCGCGTACTGCCGCAGACCCATCTATCGCGACGAGCTTGGCTTCCGGGAGATAGACCACGTTTTGCCAAAATCGCAGGCGCCATCTGAGCCAAAAGATTTCGATGCAGTGAAAGCGAGCAGTAATTTGGTTAGCAATAGACGACACACGCGCGGGTACAAGGAGTTCACCTACGTTCCCGAGAATCTCGTGATTGCCTGCAAGCGCTGCAATAGTCACAAGGGCTCCTATGACGGTCTGGCTAACCGTGCGACAAAGCCGGCCATCTATCCGTCCGTCGGCAAACACTTTGAGTGGGTAAACCCGCACTGCAACAGTCCCGAAGCACATGTTGAGATTCTGGACGGGTACGTATACCGTGCAAAGAACGGGTCAGTAAAGGGGGCAGCGGTCATTCACGAATGCGGCCTCGATACGATTGAACAGCTCAAGGCGCGCACGCTAGATGCCCTTGTGTTCACAAACAAAGACTTGATAGATGCGATGTTAGAGGCAGTGATAAGCCGCGAGAACTTTGACAGCGACCACATCGCCGGCGTGCTGCATTTGAGTCATCCCACCGTGCCACTACAGTTCCTGAAAGACGCGGTCCGGTTAGCGCGCGCAGAGAGAGCTGTGCGGGGAGGAGCGGGACTAAACGCTGCGATACAGGTCGTCATCAAGCAACTCGATGAATTGCGCGCACAACAGGATGTAAATGCACAGCAACCAGAGCCTGCCGCCGTTTGAGAGGGATACTGGAGCGAACGCGAAGAGCGTCGAAAGACGCATCTTTAGAGGTTCACGGAATCGACTCCAGCTTTGCCTCATCCTCTCCAGGGGTTTTTCGAGTCCAACTACGAGTCCAGGAAGGGCGTGCGTTGGCGCATCGGCCTTTTTGGCGGCCAAGCGACCGTGATATCAGCGTTATGGCACGCATGGGATGGCGTTCGAGAAGCTAACCATTCACCTCAAGACAGCGGAGTATCCGCACGACGCGTGTGGAGGCGGGGATTCCCAGACCATACTGAAGTGTTGGGTCGAAACTATCCCGAGCAGCCGGAAGACAGCATTTGACGAAGAGCTTGAGTCGCTCACACGCGCCCGACTGATTTCCAACGAGACCGTTTGAAGCTGGTCGTTGGATACTAGGGGACGATACGCCGCCTGATGGCGTTGCGTTGCCACTCGATGTCGGCGCTACCGCAATTATCCCCGCGTTCAAGCCGCCCGCCAGCGACAGGCGCAGACTTCGACACAGCAAATTTGGACGATGCGTCCTGGTACGGATTGGTGAGAGCTATTGAATGAGCAACGTGATTTTCATGCCGTGGATTGGCTCTAAGTACGATGCAGAGGGGTTTCGTGGATTGCGGGTGCTCGTCGTTGCAGAGTCCCACTATGGAAGCAAACGAAGCGAGCGGCCAACAGCAACGCCCGAGCTCGTGAAGGCACTGGGTCAACGGCTCAAACATCCGGACGCAACTGCGCGACTGCGAAAGCATCCGCACTTTGCGCGAATCGTCACCGCGGTGAGCGGTGCAGCGAGCGCATCGGTATTCACGACGCAGGAGCGGGCGGACTTTTGGGAGCGCGTTTGCTATTACAACTTCCTTCAGGAATTCGTGCCTGCTGCGCGCGTCGCTCCACCGGCTGAATCATGGAGCGCTGGGAAAGCGGCCTTCCTTGATGTGCTCGCGACTCTGCGGCCAGATGTTGTCATTGCTTTCAGTAAGCGCCTCGGCCGGATTCTGATACCACTGTGTGACGAGGTGCCCTTGGCAAGGGTGCACCATCCCTCGACTGGCTTTGCATATGCGAGGTGGAACTCGGTTATTACTGAAGCCTTGGATGAAGCACATGCTCGGCGCCGTTCGTTGAGCGTTGGCGCTTGCGATTTAAGCCAAAACCCAGATTACTCGGCATGGCACCGTGCGTCGCGAAAGGCAAGTCCTGCCCATGGGCCCCATCTGCCACCAGAACTGCTTGCCGATGTTCACTCTCGGTGGGTCGTTGAGATGGCAGCAGCAAAAGGCGGCGGAGAGGTGACCGACGAAGGGCTTTGTCGTGGAGCTACCTGATTAGCTTGGAGGTATGTCGGCTGGATACCGTTTCGATTAGCGTCACCGGCGATTGAAGAATCAATCACTCCACCGCCCCGGCCGGATAGTCCTCCGGCCACTCCCTTGCCAGCAATTCCACCTCCGCCCGCACGGCCGCGCCGAATGTCCCCGCTGAATCCTCCGTTTGGCTATCGCCACCGCCTACATCCGTAGACGCTCCCGTTCTGCCCGCTGTAACCGAAGAAAGCTGGCGTCCGATAGCCTCAATTCGCGCGCCACGACGCTGATATCGCTGTCTGCATCGCCCAAAATGAAGCAGAGCAGTTCGATTGGGGCTTGCGTCGCGTCAGGGCGTGTTGCCGGGGCTGCGGCTGATACATCAGCGTTTTCGATTGAGAGTTCCATGCGGAATGTAGTCGCCCCATTTATATAGGCTCGTCGTCGTCCATCAGGGAACAGAACTGCTTCCGAAGTGTCGGCTGCTGTAACGGGTCTGTCCCGTCTGCGCGGCATTTCATCGCTCGCGCAGACCATGGTTTTGGTTCGACTTCTCTCTGCGGGGGCACGAAGATGGGCTGGGAATACACCGACTTTCGACGCGAGGAACTCTACGAGGAAGTGTGGGCGGAGCCGGTTACGAAGGTTGCGAGACGCTATGCGATTTCCGACGTCGGGCTTAGGAAAATATGTCTGGACCTCGAAGTGCCGCTTCCACCGGTCGGCTACTGGGCCAAATTGGCTGCAGGCCGGACCGTGACGAGGCCTCCCCTTGGCACGACGAAGGGACCAACGACTTATCGCCGTTCTCGGTACATTGCGCCGTTAGACGACGTGCTCGACGCCCGATATCGTGAAAGTCTTGCAGAAGACTTACCGCATCGCCCCACAATACCAGACCTTCCCCTGCGGACATCCCTGGAGGACTGTTTGCCGCTCGCGAAGCGAATCGCGAAGAAGCTTGATGGCAAGGGGCGCGATGCTCAGGAATGGCGCCAGTGTGACGGCGCGGGCCTGATGTGGGTCGACGCATCAAATGCCAACAGCCTGCGTGCGGTGCTGCTCCTCAATCTTGTGCTCGAATCGGCGATGGCCGCAGGCTACGCTATTTCTGCCGATGCTAAAGGCGCCACTCGAGCATTCGTTTCCGTGCTGGACATCAAATTGTCGTTCAAAATTCGCGAAAGAAACCGGCGTGAACCTATCCCGCTGACGCGCGAACAGCGCCAGAAGAATGAACAGGTCGGATTCAACTTCTACACCCAGCAGTACGAATATCATCCAACGGGCGAGTTCGATATCGCGGTGACCGAGCCCGATAGCAGCTATGAACTGGCAAAAATTGGCGACAGTCGGACCGCATCCGTTGAAACTAAAATCGTGGCGTTCATCGGCCGACTTCGTGAGCTGTCGATACGCCGACGTGTGAAAGCCGAAATCGACGCCAAGCGCCAAGTCATCGCTGAAGCCAAGGCTGCGGAGGAGCGGCGCCAGGCCGAAATACGAAGGAAGGCTCTCGACCGCCTCAAGGAGGTGGAAGAATGGGCGACTAGACTTGAGCGGGCAAATCGGCTGAGGAACCTTGCTGACAAGTTCCAAACCGAAAAACTGTCTTCAACCGACGGGGTGATTGACGCCGGCTGGATGCGCCGCGCGGCAGACTGGTTGGACCCAACGGTAGTGCGACGTTGGGATGATATGGATGGTCCAGCAGTCGTTATTGCTGGAAAAGCGCCGTCGTGTCGGTAGAATCATTGGCCACAACGAAAATATTCGGCGACAGACCAAGTGCTCATTCTCGTGGGCGTTCGACCGGCCGACCATCGAGGGCAAACAAAATGGACGTTTTTGAGTTTCGGGGAAAACTCGTTTCTGATTACGAGACATTCACGAGAAGCTTCACCCGTATCAAAGCGACAGACATCAAGGCGTACGTCGACCGGGCGTACGACTCCGAGCGCTATTGGCCCGCACCGCTAATACAGGTAAACCCCAATTTCAAGACGGCAGCCACGGTTGATGCGCTCGTAAAAGAGGGAACCCTTCATAAAGAGTGCTCGCGCATTTTCCGTGCCGGAAAATCGGCTTCCAGTCCGGGCGTTTCGCTGACTCTGTTCAAACATCAAGAACAAGCCATAAGTTGCGCTCAGAATGGGGAAAGCTACGTACTGACGACGGGTACAGGTTCGGGAAAGTCGCTTGCCTACTTTATTCCTGTAATCGACGGCATTTTAAAAGCCAAGGCGACAGATAGCACGCCGCGTACGCGTGCGATTGTCATTTACCCGATGAACGCGCTTGCGAACAGCCAGATGGAGGAGCTCGGCAAGTTTCTCGCCGACTACGGCCAACATTCGCCTGTGACATACGGTCGGTACACGGGCCAAGAAAAAGACGAAGAACGTCAGCGGCTGGCCTCAAATCCGCCGGACATACTGCTCACGAACTTCATGATGCTTGAGCTCCTGATGACGCGTCAGGATGACAAGGATAAGGCCGTTATCCGCAATGCTAGGGGTCTGCGATTCCTTGTCCTCGACGAACTGCATACCTATCGCGGCCGACAGGGCGCAGACGTCGCATTGCTCGTTCGCCGTGTGCGAGAAGCTCTCGCCGATGAGCTTCAGTGCATCGGGACGTCGGCAACGATGGCAACGGAAGGGTCAGAGGAGGTGAAAAACGCGAAGGTTGCGGAGGTGGCGAGCCGACTCTTCGGCACTAACATCGCAGTTGCCAATGTAATCACTGAAACCCTGCAACGGGTGACTCCTGAACACCTGCTCGTCGAACATGTTCGGCACGAACTAGGGGCCGCGATACGAGCAGGGATTCCCTCCGAGCTGTCCTTCGAGGCACTAGCTAAACATCCGCTCGCTGTCTGGGTCGAGTTGAACTTGGGGCTGACGCGAGACGTAGGGCCGTGGCGTCGAGCTCGGCCAATAACGTTGACTCAAGCTGGCAAGCGGCTCGCCGAAGACGCGGGGATTTCTGAAGAGTTGGCGCGCAGCACCCTCGCGGACTTTCTGCTGCTGGCGTATCGAACCACGGACAAGCCCCCGCAGGATGGCGGCCGGAGCTTGTTCGCCTTCAAGTTGCACCAGTTCATTTCGGGAGGAAGCAAGGTCTACGGGACCCTTGAAGCCTCAGATAAGCGCTATCTAACTCTTGATGGCAGCCAGTATGTTCCGGGTGAGCGCGACCGGCGTCTATTTGCTCTGCATTTCTGCCGCGAGTGTGGACAAGAATATGCGCCTGTATGGGATGAGCACACCTCGAGCGGGCGCATGTTCAACCCACGCGGCATCGAAGAGCGCACGCACGAAGATGAAGACATCAAAAGCGGCTATTTCATGCCCGACACAACGGGTGTATGGGACGACACGCTCGACCGCTACCCGGAAACTTGGCTGGAAGTGAAGAAGGATGGCGACCTGAGGCTTAAGTCGACCTTCAAAAAGCGCCAGCCCCAGCACGTCCGCGTCGACGCGGAAGGAAAGCAAAGCCCTGACGGTACGCCGGGATGGTACATGCCCGGAAATTTTGGATTCTGCCTGCACTGTGGTGTGGTTCATCAAAGTGCAGGTAAAGAGTCGCTGAGGCTTACGGGGCTTTCTGGGGAGGGCAGAAGCTCGGCGACGACCATGCTCACGCTCTCCGCGTTGCGGTACTTGTACGAAGAAGACGAACAACTGAAGGACGAAGCTAAAAAAGTACTCGGTTTCACGGACAATCGGCAAGACGCCGCGCTACAGGTCGGTCACTTCAATGATTTTTTGCAGGTTTTGCTGCAACGAGCTGCTCTATTGGCCGCCGTCGAAAAATCAGGTGGTTCACTGAAGGAGAGTGATATTCCTCACGCCGTGTTCACCGCCTTGGGTTTTGAGCGAGATGACCCTGGCGTGCGGGCGGAGTACATGCAGGAACCCGACGTTAAGGGCAATGCACGTCGCCAGGTACAGGATGTCATGCGGGCGATTCTGGGCTACCGTGTCTATTTCGACCTGCGCCGTGGTTGGCGCTTCAATAATCCGAACCTGGAACAACTTGGGCTCGTGCGCATTGAATACCAGGACCTCGATGACCTTGCTGGTGACACTGGGGAGTGGGCGACAGCACCTTTGGCGCTGCAAGCAGCTTCAACGGTTGTCCGAAAAAAGCTTCTCAAGATGGTTTTCGATGCGATGCGGCAAGGTCTATGTCTATCTTCCCGCTATCTGGACCGTACCGAACTCGACAAGCTTAAAACGGCGAGCTTTGCCAACTTGCGTGAACCTTGGGGTTTCACCGAGGACGAAAACCCGGTTGCCGCGAATTGGTTCATAACGACCGGTCGACCACGTGACGAAGACAGACGAAATGTCGAATACCTTGTCTCCGGGAGCTCCCGTTCCAAATTAGGCAAGGAAATCAAACGGTCCAGCACCTGGAAAGAGGTCGACGCGAATGGGGTGGAAAGTAGCAATCCTCACGCCGCCAAAATCAAGGATGCTGATTACAGCGAAATCGTCGCGGCTTTGTTGAAGGCGGCCAAGTCTTATGGACTGGTCGTTTCGGAGGAAACGGAGTTTGGCATGACCGGCTACCAATTGAACGGTACCGGCTTAGTGTGGACGTTAGGCGCAGGAAAAAGCGAACGCGTCGCAGATGACAATGCGTTTTTCCGTAGTCTTTACGGCAACATCGCAGGCATGCTTGCGAACCCGGTTCATCGGATGTTCGATTTCGAGGCACGTGAACACACCGCACAGGTAGAGCAAGACGACCGTATGGAGCGGGAGGCTCGTTTTCGCTTCACGCCGAAAGACCGCGAAGATTGGCTCAACGCCAACGGCAAACCGCTTGAATGGCTTCCGGTTCTGTTTTGCTCGCCGACGATGGAACTGGGCGTCGACATCTCATCGCTCAATACAGTTTACCTGCGGAACGTCCCGCCGACGCCAGCGAACTACGCACAGCGCAGTGGCCGCGCCGGTCGTGCCGGGCAACCAGCACTGGTCATAACTTACTGCGCGGCACAGTCGCCTCACGACCAGTACTTCTTCCGCGACCCAGTACGTATGGTGCATGGTCAGGTGAATCCGCCAACGCTCGACCTGGCAAATCGGGAGCTCATTCAGAGCCATCTGCATGCGATTTGGTTGTCCGAGACCGGCAAAAAACTCGACAACAGCGTGCGTGGCCTCTTAGACATGAACGACCCGGCAGCGCCGCTTACCGACGACTATCGCCAGGAGATGGACGCCGATGGACCGCAGCGGCGCGGCCACGCGCGCGGCTTACGCGTCCTAGACATGCTTTCCTCAGAACTCACCCCTGACAAGGCTCCGTGGTTCACCGAAAATTTTCCAGAGCAGGTTTACCGGCGCGCCTTCGACGCGTTTGACCATGCGCTTGACCGCTGGCGAGAGTTGTTTGCGGCGACCAAGCGGCAGATGGAAATCAACCAGAAGGTGATGAACAACCCCGCTGCGAGCGAGCGGGAACGCCGCGACGCAAAACAACGTCACGACGAAGCGTTCCGTCAGCAGTCGCTTCTTCTGCAGGAGTCAGGGTCAGCGAATTCGGACTTTTACACATACCGGTATCTTGCCAGCCAAGGCTTCCTACCAGGCTACAACTTCCCCCGTCTTCCGTTGATGGCTTATATCCCGGCACGGAAAGGCAAAGTCGGACGAGAGAACTTCCTTTCTCGTCCGCGTTTCCTCGCGCTTTCGGAGTTCGGGCCGTACAGCCTCATCTATCACGAAGGCAGTCAATACAGAGTGACGAGAGCTCTGCTGTCGGTCGGTGCAGAGGACCAAGTCTCGTCGGGTACGAAGCTTACGACGGAAGTGGCCCGCATCTGCCCTGCCTGCGGCTATGGGCATTTTCGCGGTCAACGCGACGCCGATAGGTGCATTTCATGTTCGGCGCTGTTGGCCGATGCTGTCGCGGTGAAGAACCTCTATCGTATCGAGAACGTCAGCACCAAACGTGCTGAACGCATTACTGCGAACGAGGAAGAACGAGTCCGCCAAGGCTATGAAATGCAAACGACTATCCAGTTCGGCGAGCAGGATGGAACCTTGCAGGTTCGTCATGCAGAGTTGAAAGACGAAGACGGAATTGTTCTGGAACTGCAATATGGGTCAGCGGCGACGGTCTGGCGAATGAACTTGGGTTGGCGTCGACGCAAGGAAAAAAGCATCCATGGGTTCTCCATAAACCCTGTGTCAGGGCATTGGATGGGCGGAGCGAATGAAGAAGGGGACGCTGACGGTGAGACGGCTCCAGATAAGACACCTGCGCAGCGAATTGTTCCGTACGTCGAAGACCGTCGCAACGTGCTGATTGTCCGACCGGTCGAAGAACTCGACATAAAAACCATGGCAACGCTCCAGTACGCGCTTAAGCGGGGTATTGAAGCGGTGTATCAACTCGAAGAAAGTGAACTGATGGCAGAGCCGCTTCCGAAGTCAGACCTGCGACGTTCAATCCTGTTGTATGAGTCGGCTGAGGGCGGTGCGGGCGTTCTGACGCGGCTGGCCTCGGAGCCCGGCGCGTTGGCGTTGGTCGCGGCCGAAGCGTTGAGCATCATGCATTTCATTCCGCCCGTGAACGGAGATTGGGTGACTGGTGAGCTGGAAGAGCACAAGGATGATGAGGGTAAGCCTCTGTGCGAAGCGGGCTGCTACAAATGCCTGCTCTCGTACTACAACCAACCAGACCACACTCGCATCGACCGGCAAGACGTCGACAACGATGGCAAGGTACTGGAGGTGCTGCGCAGGTTGACGCGAGCTCAAGGTTCTGTGGGTTCTTTCGGTCGGACACCCGAGGCCCAAGCCGGAGAGCTAAACCGCATCTCCGGGAGCTCGCTAGAGCATGCCTGGCTGAAATATGTTGAAGAGCACGGGTATCTCAAGCCGGACCGAGGGCAGGAGCGGATTGAGCGCTGCAATACAGCTGCCGATTTCTTTTATGTCGACTGGAAAGCCGCCATCTTCGTAGATGGCCCGCATCACGATGTGGAAAAGCAGGCCGACGCCGACGCAGCAATCAATAGATGCCTGGAAGGGGCCGGCTACTACGTTGTGCGCTTCCCCAAAGAAGTGGACCGCTGGTCGGAAATCTTTGCGACTCATGCTTCGCTGTTCGGAACAGGAAACCAATAATGTCCACGGTTCAAGCTACATATCAACCGGGCAGCCTTGTCTCCGCACGTGGGCGTGAGTGGATTGTCCTTCCTCAGTCGACCGAAGACACACTTCATCTTCGTCCGCTCGGTGCGACCGAGGACGACGCCACGCTCATCTACCTGCCTATCGAACCGACACCAGTTGGTCCGGCGACGTTCCCCTCGCCGACCGTACAGCAGGCGTCAAACTTCGCGGCCGGGCAACTGCTGCGCGATGCGCTCCAACTAAAGCTACGAACTGGGGCAGGTCCCTTTCGCAGCTTCGGGAACATTGCCGTCGAGCCAAGAGCCTATCAACTCGTGCCGCTGCTTATGGCTCTGAAACAGGATGTCGTTCGCCTCCTGATAGCGGATGACGTCGGCATCGGCAAAACCATCGAAGCGGCGCTCATTGTTCGAGAGCTTGTAGACCGTGGTGAGATATCACGGGTCGCGGTGCTTTGCCCGCCGCATCTTTGCGAACAATGGCAGCGAGAGCTGATGGACCGGTTTCACATCAATGCGGTCGTTGTACGTAGCACAACGGCCAGCCGTCTTGAGCGGGGGTTACCGGCGAACCAATCAGTGTTTGAGGCCTATCCGTTTACCGTGGTGAGCCTAGACTACATTAAGTCCGACCGTCGGCGAGACGAATTTCTACGAGCCTGTCCCGAGTGCGTCATCGTCGATGAAGCACACACTTGCACTTATAGCGGCCAAGGCCGTCAGCAGCGTTACACCTTGTTGAAGGGGTTGAGCGAAAATCCAGAGCGACACATGGTGTTGCTTACGGCGACGCCACACTCCGGAGACGACGATTCTTTTTATAACTTACTTGGCTTATTGAATCCTGCCTTCCGCGAGTTAAAGGACATCCCGGCGGACGGCCGCAAGCAACTACGCGAAGAGCTTGCAAACCACTTCGTCCAGCGTCGCCGACCTGATATCGACGAGTGGCAGGACCGCCAACTCTTTCCCGAGCGTCTGACGGCTGAAATCTTTTACAAGCTCACCGGCGAGTGGGGGCAGCTCTTTGATGATGTGCTTGAATACGCACGCGAACTTGTCATCCGGGCGGAAGGGCAAGACTTGATGCAGCAACGCATGAGCTGGTGGGCCGCATTGGCGCTTCTGCGCTGCATCTCTTCCTCTCCCAAGGCTGCCGTGAACGCTCTACGGACTCGCCTTCAGGGGCGAGCGCTGGCCGGGCCGGATAATACGGAAATGCTAACGCTCGAGGACGCGGAGGAACAAGGCAGAGAGCGCGTACTCGACGGCTCAGAAGACAACCTGACAACCCAGGATATCGAGCCGGGCGCAAAAACGGAAGACAGCGTACTGTTGACGAAGCTCGTCGCACGCGCCGAAGAGCTGTCCGGCGCAGTCAAAGACCCCAAGCTAAAGCGCCTTATCGACCACCTGAAAGAACTCACTGGTGCAGGCTTTCAGCCGGTGGTTTTCTGCCGCTACATCGCTACGGCTCACTACGTCGCCGAGCAATTGCGCTCGGTTTTCCCGCACCACGAGGTCAAGGCCGTGACTGGCCAGTTCGCGGCGGCGGAACGGGAAACTGCCGTGGAGGCAATGAGCGAGGCGCAGCAGCGCATCCTTGTTGCCACGGATTGCCTTTCGGAAGGTATCAACCTTCAGAATCTCTTCACTGCGGTGGTCCATTATGACCTGTCGTGGAACCCAACCCGCCACGAACAACGCGAGGGCCGCGTTGACCGATTTGGCCAGGAGGCCCGCGAGGTCCGCACCACCATGTTATACGGTCAGGACAACCCGGTCGATGGGGCTGTGTTACAGGTCATCCTGCGCAAAGCGGAGAGCATCCGCAAGGAACTCGGTGTGCTCGTTCCCATGCCCGATGACCAAGGAAAACTGACCCAGGCACTCGTAGGTGCCGTGTTGTTGAGAAAGGGGACAACTGCCGCCAAAATGCCCCAGCTCGGTTTGGATTTCGGTGCACCGGAAGAGGCCATCGACACGGCTTGGCAGTCTGCGCGAGAGAAGGCTTCGAAAAACCGCACCCTCTTTTCTCAGCGCCGTCTCAAACCGGAAGACGTCCTTCCCGAGTGGCAGAAGACGCTGGCTGTACTTGGTGGTGAAGATGATGTCGAACGTTTCGTCAAGCGCGCTGCTGTGCAACTCGGAGCACCGCTCGAGCAGAGCACTAAGGGCGGCGCCAAACATTGGAAGCTTCATGCGGCTAGCTTGCCATCAGGGATACGCGAGCGTCTTGAACGAGAGGGGCTCGCCGGCACTTTGCGTATCGATTTTCACCAACCCGTCGCGGCGGGCGGTCAATACATTCATCGCACTCATCCGCTGGTGTCCGCACTGGCCGACCATCTGCTCGAAACAGCGTTGGACGAACGCCGGGAGCCGAAGGAAGTCGGCGCAGATGCTGTGGCCCGTGCAGGCGCCATTTTCACCGATATGGTCGATGTTCGTACTGTGGTGCTGCTGATTCGTCTGCGCCACCAATTGACGGCGACACACCGCGGCAAGTCTCAATTGTTGCTCTGTGAAGAAGCGCTGGCTGTCGGCGTGCCGGCCGACGATGAGTCCAGCCTGCTGGACGACGCAACAGCGCGTGTGCTCATGGCTACAGAGCCCACCCGCAACATGCCTCGGCCCCTGCGAGACCAGCACCTCCAGCGGGCGCTTGACCAATTGCCCGGTTGGCAGCCTGCGCTGGAAGACCTGGCTCGCACCCGAGCTCAGTTGCTACTTGAAGACCATCGCCGCGTTCGGGAGGCTTCCGGTGCACGAGGGGAATATCGCGTCACGCCGAGCCTTCCTGTAGATGTAATGGGTGTCTTTGTGCTCATCCCGGCCTGATGCCAGCCCCCGAACAGGAATCCAATAGAAAATGGCTCGCCGCTTAACACAAGAACTCGCCTTCTCCGCCCTCGCCATCGAGGGTGGCTTGCTGGCGCCTGACTTCCTCAACAAGGTCGCACATCTGGAAGCATCGGAGCAATCCGAGGCAGACTACGACGTCCCTCGCGGGCTCAAGCTTCGCGACGAAATCGGTCGCTACTGGAAAATTGCCCAGAACCTCTGGCAAGACTTCGACGCCAAGCGCCGCCGGTCGGACCTCGATACGCATGCCATCACCGTGCGGGACTTCCTGGAGCCCTTGTGCAGGCAGGTGCTGGGTTTTGCGGATTTGCGGCCAATCGGCCAAGTCGTGCTTGATGAGCGTATTTTCCCGATTGGCTTCTGCGCAGGGGAGGGTCGGGTGCCGGTGATTTTCGCCGCGTACGACCAGGGGCTGGACAAGCCGAGCAGCCGCCACGGGGACGGAATCCGCCGCCGCTCCCCGTTTCTGCTCACACAGGAATACCTGAACGCGAGCGAAAAGGCGTTGTGGGCGGTTGTTAGCAACGGGCTCAGGTTACGCGTCTTGCGCGATAACCCAAGCTTTACCCGTCCGGCGTATATTGAGGCGGACCTAGAGGCCATCTTTACCGAGGGATTGTATCCAGACTTCACTGCTTTGTGGCTACTGACTCATGGCACCCGCTTCGGCAAGGTGGGGGCGGAGCCTGCTGACTGTCCGATAGAGCGTTGGCGTAACACCGTGCAAGAGGACGGCATTCGTGCCCGCGAACGACTGAGGGTGGGTGTCACCGAAGCGCTGAGGGCGCTCGGCACAGGTTTTATCGTGCATTCCGCTAACGGTCTTCTACGAGAGCGTATTCAGAATGGCGAACTCTCGCCGCAGGCGTTTTTCGAGCAACTTTTGCGGTTGATTTACCGCCTCATTTTCCTCGCCACAATCGAGGACCGTGAACTGGTGTTCGCACCGGACGCCAACCCCGAGGCTAAGGCTCGGTACCATGCCGGCTATAGCCTGCAGCGCTTGCGCCAACTCGCCGCGCGTCGACGCAGCTATGACCGGTATTGTGACCTTTGGCAGGTGCTCGCCATCACCGTTGCTGGCTTTGAAAATGGCGAGCCAGCACTTGGGTTGCCCGCCTTGGGTGGCCTTTTCGAAGCTAACCAATGTCCGGACCTTGACGGGGCAGCTCTGGAAAATCAGGCTCTGCTGTCGGCGCTGTTCAGCCTCTGCTTTTTTCGTCAGGGAGCAGCACTCTCGCGGGTCAACTACCGTGACATGGATTCCGAAGAACTCGGAAGCGTCTATGAAAGCTTGCTGGAGTTAGTGCCGATGGTCACCCTCGCTGGCGGCGCCCGCACGTTCGGCTTCGTGGACGATGGCGAGGAGGGAAGCACTAAAGGCAACGCCCGCAAGCTCACCGGTTCCTACTACACCCCCGATAGCCTGGTGCAGGAACTCATCAAGAGTGCGCTGGAGCCAGTCATTGAGCAAACGCTGAAGGCCAACCCGCAGGAGCCGGTCAAGGCGCTGCTCGGTTTGACGGTGTGCGACCCAGCCTGCGGCTCCGGCCACTTTCTGCTTGCTGCAGCCCGTCGCATCGCCGAGGAAGTCGCGCGACTCAACGCCCCGGATGGTAACCCGTTGCCGGAGGACTACCGCCGCGCTCTTCGCGACACGGTGGCTCGCTGTATTTACGGCGTCGACAAAAATCCCATGGCAGTTGAACTGGCCCGCACTGCGCTCTGGCTGGAAGCCTATACGCCTGACCGGCCGCTGACCTTCCTCGACCATCACTTACGCTGCGGCGACGCATTACTCGGGGTGCTCGACCCCGCTATCTTGGACCGGGGCATTCCAGACAAAGCATTCAACGCGCTTTCGGGCGACCACAAGGACGCGGTCAAAGCCATCAAGAAAGCTAATCGCGATGCACTCAAGGCCATAGAAAAGACCCGTGAGAAGTCCCATCAGATGCTGAGCCTCGGGCTGGAGCAGCTGGGGGATATTGCAGCGCTCGAGGCACTCCCTGACGACACTCTGGCCGCGCTGGAGGCCAAGCGTGCGGCCTATCGCGATGCCGAGGCTCACATTGCTACCTCCTGCGCTCGACTGGCCGCCGACCTCTTTGTTGCCGCCTTTGTTTTGCCTAAGACAACGGAGAGCGAGCGCTGCGTGCCGACGAGTCAGGACTTGTGGCTGGTAATGAATGGTAGTGCACCACGACCGGACGTGGCCGCTGTGGCGGCCCAGGCGGCGCGCACGGCGCAAGCCTTCCACTGGTGGCAAGTCTTTCCGCAGGTTAAGGCAAGGGGCGGCTTCGACGTGTTACTTGGCAATCCGCCATGGGAGCGCATCAAGCTTCAGGAAGAAGAGTTCTTTGCCACCCGCAGCCCGTCAGTCGCCGCTGCGCCGCACAAGGCAGAGCGTGGGCGGCGTATCGGCCTGCTTGCAGAAGGAATGCTGCTGCATACCCTGTATCCGGAAGCGGAGGCCGCGCAGGGTCTGGTCCCACCGAATCGCGCTGAGCAACAACTCTATGCCGATTTTCTTGCCGCGCGACGCGGGGCCGAGGCGGCCAGCCTCTTTGCCCATGATGCTGGGCGCTATCCGCTCACAGGCGTGGGCGATGTGAACACCTACGCGCTGTTCGCCGAGACCTTTGCGCAACTGGTGAGCGAGACTGGGCGGGCCGGCTTTATCGTGCCGACGGGAATTGCCACTGACGACAGCACTAAGGCATATTTCGAGGCGATTTCTCAGAATGGCCGTCTGTCAACACTGCTAGCTTTTGAGAACGAGGAGTTCATCTTTTCTGAAGTACACCATGCTTTTCGCTTTTGCGTCCTAACTTTGGGCGTAGCCGAAAGGGCCGAATTTGTCTTCTTTGCGCGTCAACCGTCGCAAGTGCATGATTCACGCCGCCGTTTCACCCTGACTCCCGAAGAATTTCGCCTCATTAACCCGAACACTCGGACATGCCCTGTATTTCGCAGTCAGATGGATGCCGAACTGACCAAGAAGCTCTATCTGGCCGCGCCGGTGCTTATTGCCGAAAATCCTCCAGAGCAGAACCCGTGGGGCATCCGTTTCGCAACAATGTTCCATATGTCCAACGACAGTGACCTGTTTCACGATGCCCCTGCTGCTGACCGGCTGCCGCTGTATGAAGCAAAGATGATTCACCAGTTCGACCACCGTTGGGCCACCTATAGGGCGAACGGGGAATGCGAGGATGTAAGTGAGGTCGAAAAATTTGACCCTGAATTCAGCGTATTTCCACATTACTGGGTCAACACCTCCGAAGTTGAGCAGCGTCTCGCGGACAAGCGCTGGGACAGGGGGTGGCTGATTGGGTGGCGAAATATTACGGGTGTGGAGAAGATTCGTGGGCTGATTGCATCGGTTATGCCACGTTGTGCTGTTGGGAACAGTCTAACACTGCTATTTCCTGCTCCCATGCCGGCAGCCGTTTATGCATGTTTGTATGGAAATCTTGGGGCGCTAGTTTTCGACTTTGTATTACGCCAGAAGCTCGGCGGGGCAAATTTTAATCAATTCATTGCCCGACAGTTACCTGTAATACCTCCCGACCGCTACGCCGATGCCGACGTTGCCTTCATCGCACCGCGGGTCCTCGAACTTACCTACACCTCTCATGAGGTCAAGCCTTGGGCGCAAGACCTCCAGTACGACGGTGAGCCTTTCGCTTGGGACCCCGAACGCCGCGCGTTGCTTCGCGCCGAACTCGACGCCTACTATGCTCGTCTCTATGGCCTCACGCGTGAAGAACTGCAGTACATCCTTGACCCCGCGGATGTGATGGGTGACGACTATCCATCGGAAACCTTCCGTGTGCTCAAGAACGATGAAATCCGAGAGTTCGGGGAGTATCGGACACGGCGATTGGTGCTCAAAGCGTGGGACAGTTTGGAATCGGGCGAACTGAAGTCAGACTCGTCGCCTGTGCGCTCGGTGCCAGTTGTTTATTCGGACCTCGCCGTCATCCGTAGCGAGGCGGAAGCGGAGTTTGCTAGTCTAATTGCTGCCCTGATAAAGCAATATCAGGATGGAATTTCCGTTGCGGCCCTGCAGGCTTTTGTCAGCCGGGCGACGGCTCCGGGGTACCCCGAATTGCTCCTTGAACCCAAAGAAGCAGAAAGGTTGCAATCTCTTGTCAATGGCATGAGTGCGCTGACTGCACCTGAAAGCCTGACCCACATTCCTCCGCTTGTTTATCGACTTGAGGTAAGTGGCGCGATTCGGTCTGAACGCAGGGGTGGCACGACAGTTTTCATTCGTGGGGCTAGTTCCCTCCCGGCCGACGTACGAAGCTTGCCCGAGCATCTTGAGTTGGCTAAGTTGATGTTGAAGCTTGAGGCGCGACGGGAGCTTGCGAGAAAGAACGATGTTCGTCTCAATGAACCGGCTGAGCGCGGAACTGATGCCGGGACTCGCACTGGCTAAGGGGGAACGATGGGCAGTTGGCTTCAGGCATACCCGCCGACCAGGAAACTCCCTAGGCTCTGGGTTGAGCGGTTTTGGCTCATTGATTCAAAGGAGCCGCTGACCATCGTCCGTAAGGTTGACCTGCAGCCGGGCATGAACATCGTCTGGGCAAAGGAGCCAGAATCCAACGATGCCTCTGGGCTGGCCAGTGCCGGTCATGGGGTTGGCAAGACGTCCCTTTGTTTGCTGCTTCGCTACTGCTTAGGGGACGACGCCCCCTCTATCGCCGCACTTCGCGAGAAGGCTGCGGCGTCTTTCCCACGGGGAGGCGTCGCGGCAAAGATTCATATTGATGGCATAGCCTGGCTCGTATTCAGACCGTACGAAGCTAATAGCCATTCGACAGCAGGGGTCGATTGCGAGCTTGAAGCTTTGTTCTCAGAAGGCGCTACCCGTGGCGGATTTCCATTGTTTCTCGCAGCCCTAAGCGAGTCCTTTATAACAAGGCTCCCCGCGTCTTCGCTTCCGGGAAGCAGCCAGGCCCTGGAATGGAAGCACTTACTGGCGTGGTGCGTTAGAGACCAAAAAACGCGATTTGACGGGTTTTTCCACTGGCGGGATGGCGACGGCCTCGGATTTCGCCGTTCTCGGCAGGACCCACCTCTATTCGTGCGAGCCGTACTAGGACTTCTCGACGCTGAGGGTGACCGCCTCATTCGCGAGGTGGAGTCATCTCAGACGGAACTCAAACGCATCGAGGAGCAACTGCTCTTGCTAGAGCGTGAGCAGGCCTATGGGCTGACTTACGTCGAGGCGCGGCTCCGCACTTGGCTTCGCGCTGGACCTGACGTCCCAATCTTTACTAGTATCCTAGGACCCTCGCTGGAGGTAATGGTAGCCGACTTGAAGTCTAAAGCGGAGGCTTACGAGGCCGAAGTCGACAGAGAGTCTGAACGGTTAGAAGATGCGATTGCACCGCTAATTGTCAACCTTGGTGAGTTGCGGCAAGAACTCACGCTGCGTACGAAAGAGAAGGAAATCGCACAGGCCTTACTTGACGCGAATCAGGCGGAATACACGCGCTTGCTGACCGAGCTTCAGGAGTTAAATAGTCTCGTTGGCCTATGTCGTTTGGGTCAGGTCGAGTTTTCAGATTGTCACCATATCTCGACGAGACGCAGCACGTACAATTTGCCTCAGCTTATCAACCAGCGTGCGGCAAAGGCGAATGAGCCACAGCGGCGGCTCGAGCTGCAGGAGGCCAACCGACTCGAAAGCGAATGCCGAAAAGAACTTGAAACTCAAGAGTCACTCGTCAACAAGAAGCGTGTCGAGGTCCGTCGGCTCCAGGTACGAAAGGGAACAAGCGAGGCACAACGAAACTCTCTCGAGGAGCTTTGGGATGATTTGAAGTCTCGCGTACTGGCCCGTGAGAACGGTGCCGCGTCGCAGTCATTGGAGCAAAGTCGGACGCAACGGGACCTTCAAGCGCTAGACCTGAACAAAAAACGAGCCGCACTGCTCAAGCGAGACCACGAGCGCTCGGAGCGAGCGACCACTTTGCATCGGCTTACTCAAACGGTCGCCGCGCGCCTGCTAGGGGAGTCTGGCCAGGGCCGGTTTATTCCGGATTCGGATGACCGGCTTTTCGAGCTTAAACTCGGCGGTGAGGCATATCAAGTGCTCGAGGTCTTGCTTGGTGACATTACCTGTCTGATTGATTCTGCAACCACCGAAGCGAGTCACTATCCGGGCTTTCTGGTTCACGACTGCCCACGTGAGGCCGACATGAGCGAGCGCCTTTATCGGGAGTTCCTGTCGACTGTGGCTGACGCAGCTATTGAACTGTCCGTCATCCAAGGTTCCGTTCCCTTCCAATATATTGTAACCACAACGTCTCCGCCCCCGGAAGCTCTTAAGACAGACAGTCACCTGGCGCTTGTTCTGCAGCCGGGCTCTGATGAGGGGTTGCTTTTCAGGCGACGACTCGGGCCGGGAATGCTAAGTTTTTAGCCAATTCCAAGCGGCGACTGATAGCGGCGAGACAGGAGGCTTTATGCATGATTTGCACATGTTACAACCTGTTCCGGCACCTGGCAGCCTGTCCTGGGCACCTCTTGGCTGTCGGAGGGCACATCAAAGCGTTTGCCTAGGGAAGGCGGCGCCCGCACGAGGCATAGTATGAATAGCACAGTCGGATATTCCAGTGTCGATGCGGTACCGCCGTCTCCGATTCAGTGGAACATTCTCGAGCAAACTCGTGTCGAAAAGGCCGCGTCTGATGGCGGTTTCGACATTACTTTGACGCGAGAGGGAAGCTGGCTCGTCTTTCGGTCAAGCGCCTTCTCCCAACGCCTTGGCGTTGAACAGCAGTCCGCCCACACCTTCCGCGTGGAGTTTTCAGACTTGACGTGGGGAAAGACAGTGGCGGAAGACTGTTCGCTTCTCGTCGTGCAGCAGGAAGGGCTGTGGCCCATAGTCGCAAGTAACGTGACAGGCTACGACTTCCTCCATCACGTGCTACGTCGCGCAGCAAGCCTGTGTCGCGTCCTAGCGACCGAAACTCTCGGTCAGTTTCGCGCTGCCACCGTTGACTTGCCTGCTTCTACTGAAGCTGAAAGACTGGTAATTCAGCGGGTGGGCCAGGACATCTTCCGACGCGGCCTCATCGAATATTGGCAAGGCCAGTGCGCTGTCACGCAGCTCGATGTTATTCCATTGCTGAAGGCGTCCCACATTCGACCGTGGGCTGCTTGCGATACGGATGTGCAGCGACTGGATGTTTTCAACGGTCTCCTCTTGGCGCCGCACGTAGATGCCTTGTTCGATGGAGGCTGGATTTCATTCGGCGATAGTGGCGAAGTGATTGTGAGTGAACTCTTACCTATGTCAGCCCGCTCGCATCTGGGCGTGCGACCCGATTGGAAGTTGGCATCTTTGACCGACTGTCACAAGGCATATATCGCTTACCACCGCGACAAGGTCTTTCGCGAGCAGACTAGACTTTGGTGAGTGGCAGGAACGATGGGGGACGGTAGCCATACTTGACTCCCGCAATGGCTTTCGCGCTGCTCGCGTGCACAACCAAAGGGCAGTTTATGAGAAGTGGTGCCGCCGCGTAGATTACAGGTTGTGCTATTTATGTCGCGAGCGGCGAAGCTGTAAGAGTTTGCGGGGAAAAGGTCGGCATTTGCTTGATTGCTATGTCGGAGAACAGATGCCTCGTCCGTGCGGCTTGATATCGCGGAAACAAAACGGAGTGTGATGTATGGCTAATGCCGTCGAAAAACTGTTCGATTCCGTACTCGCCAAATTGCCACCGGAATCGACCGAGATTAACGATGAATCGAACGCCGACAGTGACCGCAGCCGTGACATTATCGATGAACCATTGGATTCAGAGTCGGACGAAGTTCATACTCTCGACTTTCACGACTCTGTGTACGAAGCGCACGACGCATTGCATTCCGGACGCTCGCTATGGGAGTTGCCACCGGAAGCGGATGGCATCATCGAAGGAGGCATTCGTCGGTCCGGTTTCGACGTACTCGCCTTTTTCAAGTCGCGTCGCCACCTCGCTGCGAGACCATTCCCAGGGCGCTGGGGCATTTTCTACCTGCGGCACGGGTTGTTGTACGTCGAAGCACAAATTGCCCGGGCCCACCCCGGCTTTGGGAGGCCCCGCGACCTTGCGCGTCAGTTCCTCCGCATGCACGAGCATTTTCACTATCAGGCGGACCTACAGACACTGATGTTCGAGGCAGTGAAGGGCCGTCAGCTCCACCAGCCGTTGCGTCGCGCCTTTCGTGGACTACGGGACGAATTCGTCGAGGAAGCGCTCGCGAACCGTCAGGTCTGGACGTGGGCGCAAAAGCCCTCGGTCGGCATCGACGATTTCGCGTACGACTTCATGAAACTGCAGCCCAACGCATACGCCAGATTTGACGAACCTGGAATGGAGTTGACGGCAGAATGGGCTGCTAATGTCGTGGATACTTCTGTCGGTCCTGACGTGCGTAGATACGACCTGGCGCAATGGGTTGAGGCACTTCCGCAATATTATCTGCGGCCATCGTTGTGCCCGGAATATGTGGTCTACCCGGCAGAATCGAGTCTCTGGCTATCGCCTGCGTTGGTCCTGCCCAAGGTGACCAATATTGCGGAGGGCCGTGAAGTCACTAAGCGGCTAAAATCCAAGTTCGCTCACCTCGAAAAAGCGTGGCGCAAGACAAAGCAAAAACTCCTTGAAGCCCCCCAACTTCACGGTCTCAACTTAAAGCCATGGCCCAAGGACGGTCCCGATTCATATTCGGTGAAAGTAGATGAAAGCAACCGCGCTCATCTGAGACATGAGGGAAATGGTCGATGGACTGCATACATTATCGGGACACACAAAGAACTCGAGCACGGCTAACCGTACAGACCGGTGTCCCGTCTCAAGCTCCGACGAATTCGGCCTCACCACGCGTGGGACATCAGGCGACAGTACCCAACATAATCGGCGGCTTATTCGATAACTTCATGTTGCCGCAGCCACTGACCGTGCTCAGAGACAATGGTCGAGAACGGCGAAGGATTTTCGCGGTACATCACCTTGAACAAAGAGAGGCAATCCGGGGACGACTTGTCTGTGCTGACACTTTGAACTGACGCGTCAACTAATGAACTTGTGGGACCAAGCTGGATGGCCTTCTCAGCAGCGACGGTCGTTGCCATCATGTCGTCTGTACCCTGTAGCGCACATGTTCGGAACGCGCTGCGGGCGGCCGTGTTAAACGCTGGGCTTCCCTTAAATTGTCCGAACAGTCCGAATTCGATGTTCATAGTCTGGTGCCATATTTCCAGCTGTACTTTCTGCCTCTCTATGTCGGCGCCGGGCGTTTCGAAGAACACCGCTACTATCGAGAGACCCGTACAGAGGGCAGCACCTGCGTCCCACCACGGTGAACGCAAAGAATCGATGAAGCCCAGCATAACCGCCGCGCCGACCAAAATCCCGCACAAAAGGATAGCTGCCGCACCAACGTACTCAGCCGCAACCAAGAATTTGATAGCAAGGCCCACTCCCAACAAAAGAGCCGCAGCCGAAATAGTAGCTCGTATTCTCATAAACTCTTCAGTAGCATTTTCGCGAGTCATCAGCGACCCGCCGACCGTCGCCTAGCTCGTTGAAGGAAACGGAGCGACGAGCGCCAGGAAAAAAAGTGACCAGAGGACATTTGGTCCGCGCGTCAGTCGCCCTTGCTTTTGAACAGCCGCCCATGTATTCAACCATCATTGGTTGCTATCCTTCAGCGGACGCCGCTCTGCGGCGACCTATCTACGTCGCTTACCTCTTAAAGCGCCCCGCCTGCCTAGGCTGCAAACTGCAGTACTTCGAGCAGTTGCCCAAATTTCTGCAGCAATTCATCGAAGGTGTGCTCACTGCATCTAACCCCGCAAGGACTGGTGGGCGGCCCGCCCGTCTAGTTAGAAGCCGCTTTGGTCCTGACGGCGCTGGGTTCGCCAGTCTGCTTGAACATGTCGTCCATCAAGTCCTGGACGACGCCGTCGGCATTGGGGAACTGGTGCAACACGGAATTTTTCCAGTGCCCGGACGCGATAAGGCCGCCGCTTGGCGCCTTGTAGAAGCGGATGTCCATCGAACGCAGGTACATGACGATGTCCCAGAACCAGCTGTCGGTGTAGGTGACGTTCATGTCGGCTTTGTCGCACGCGGGGGCAACCGACACCGACACGCCGTGGTTTTCCAGGTTGCGTTGAATTGCAGCGTCCATGTCAGCAGACTTGCCGCCGTGCGCGGTAAAGCACGCTGTCGTCATCGGCGAGCCTTTCGCCTGCGGACCAGTGGTGACGTTTTGAGTCGTTGAACATCCAGAAAGAATGGCGAGCGCGAACACAGCGGCGACAGCGGAGACCAGAGTGCGCATTTTATTTTCCTGTTTGAATGCAAAGACGGCACTCTGATTATCGGCAGCTACGTCGCGAACTTGAGCAAGCGGGAGGAAAACCATCCGGCCATCGTTAGGTGGAATGCGCACCGTCACACGCTTCGCGCCACACTGCGCCTCCGCTCGATTGCCACCATGGCATGCAGCCAATATGCGCCCGGCGCGTTAAAAATAGCCGGGCCGCTTTCAATGTTCTTCGCGTCCATAGGGCTCGCCCAGGATGACAAGCACATAGCGCACCGTATCGGTCGGAACGTTTTTCCCGCGCAGTCCAGCTTCGAGGGCTTTCGGCGCTTAGACCTCTGTCAGGAAGGCTCCAAAAGCCAGTTTCTCGAAAGTAACGAGACGAGGTTATGTACATCGCCATGGGGGCTCGACACCTCCTCGCAGCATCCGCCAAGACTCTTCCACCACGCCGATGTCCTTCAACAGGTCGAAGGCAGCATCCGCGATGCCACCACACTGGGTGACCAGTGTTTTAACGGCAGTCTCGGAAGGCTCGATTGACATGCTGTACAGCATATCCACGAACAGTTGAGCGTTGAACTGGGCGCCCGCATAGCGGACGGTCGCATCACTTGCGCGTAAGAGCGCAACGTCTTCCGACGGCCATCGCTCCCGCCACGTCCACTCTCGCCGTAGAACAACGGCAGTAGGCTTGCTTACTGCTCGGTCCGGTGTCGAGGGTGTCGCGGGATGCACAGGCGGCTCCGGCCGCGCCTGCGGCCAGAGGCCCCCGTAAAGAACGGTAAATGCGTCGCCGCTACGCTCGAGGAATCCGCATTTCGCCAGATACCCGAGGAAAAGTCTAAGCACCGCCGACACCTGGTGCCGGACGAGTTCCGAGGTGCCGAATCTGCCGCTGACCCAGTCGTAAACTTGCGACAGCGAAAACCGTTTCGTCTCTTCCCGACCGCCGATGGGGTCATAGATGAACCGGACAAAGGTAGCGCCTTGCCATACATCAATCGGAGAGGGTATGGCCTGCGCTCCTTCCCGGAGAGACACATGCAGATGTCGTGGCCAGCGTGCACCGTGAGCCAACCCGAGCACGGTGCGCAATTCAAGGCGCTTCATCTCATCGGGAAGAGCCTGATACCGAGCGTTAGCCTCGTCCACCTTGCTCGGCTGCTTCGGCGGTTCTGGCCGGTGACGCGGGACGCTTGCGACCTCGCTGCTTTTGCGCACGACCCAAGCTTGGTACTCTGCAAGCAGCTCCGCCTCGATTACAGCGTAGTCACTGTTGCTGACCCAGTTGCGGTTGGTCACACATTCGAGTACGTGCCATGCGAGCTCCTGCAGCGTGAGCGATTCTTCCTCCAACAGTGGGAGCAAGTCTATCTCGATGCAGGGCACGTGGCTCGCACGAAGATACTTCGCTTTCTCCGGTTCAACCTCGTGTCGGACTTTCACTTCGACGATGACCTGAGACCTGTCGTCCAGACGTCCCGCGACATCGGCGATATACGTTCCGATGCGCGACTCCGCGCAGGCTTCACTCAATCGCCAAACTTTGCCGGGCAGGTCAGCGGTCTTCGAACGCTCGAAGAGACCGAACCTCGGGTGCAGTCTTTTGAAATTGACCACGAGTGGCGGAAGCGCGACAGAGCGATGCTCGAGTATCAGATGTTTCGCCGCAAGGTGCAGAGCGGTCTCCGCACCGCTGACACATTCGGCCCCGGATGCGTGCGAGAAGTACCACGCCCGGATTTGCCCCTGCTTCGCTAAAAGGCGACCGCCGCACCCCGGACAAACGCAACCGCATGCTAGGCCTTGGGGCACCGAGTGTATGTCGACGAGCCGGCCCCGACGGTCAAGCGCAAAAACGATGCGATGATGCATAAGGTCGGATGCTGGTCTCGTGGACTGAATGGCTGCCGATTCTAACTGTTCCGTCGGGTGGGGCCAGAAAACCGCTGCTCCACTGGGCACCTGACCACTACGTTTAGGTCGTCAACTCAGCGCCAGGCTCGACTGCGGCCACCGGCGCGGGCACGGCCACGCTCTGGCGCGGCGCATTTTTCGCAGACGCCTTCTTAGCAGGCACCTTCGCGCTCACGGGCTTTTTGGCAACCACTTTCTTCACCGCAACCTTCTTCGTCGGTGCGGTCTTTGTCGCTGCGACCTTCTTGACGTCGGCTTTCTTGGCAACTTTTCTTTTCGCCGAAGGCTTCGTCTCGGCCGAAGCACCCGCGTCCGCCGCCACGCCGGCACCATCAATCAAAAACTTCGAACGGTCCTTCACCGATGCCAGCCACGCCGGAGCACGCCCGCGCCCGCTCCAAGTCGCGCCGCTCTTCGGGTCCTGGTAAAGCGCCGGCTGCGGGCCCTTCCGCTGCCCCGTACCCACAGTCGCCCCGGCCGATTTCGACGCCGTCTTCTTGCCAGCCACCTTCGCCTTGCTCACAGCACCCGCGGTCGCCACAACAGTAACTTCAGCGCCGCCTGGAATCAAAAACTTACTACGGTTCTTGGCTTCGGCAATCCAGGACGGCGCGCGTCCGCGACCGCTCCATGTCGCGCCATTCTTTGGGTCAAGATAAAGCGCCGGCTGCGGACCGCGGACGTAACTGCCAGCAGCTTTAGCTTTGCTAGCAGAAGAAGATTCTGCTGTCGCCGCACTGGCATCAACCAGGAACTTGTCTCGGTTCTTTGCGCTTGCAATCCAACCCGGCGCCCGGCCGTGTCCGGTCCAGGTTGCACCACTCTTAGGTTCGCGATACTTGACCGCAGTAGCGCTACCATTGCTCTTGGTCTTAGCAACTGCCTTCGTGGCGCTCCGCTTGCCCCCAGCGTGCGCGTCAATGTCAGCAGTCGTAAGACCGTGTTCTGCCATCAACTCGCGAATCTTTTCGATGACGCCCGACGATTGCTTTGCAATCAACACTTCTGCCTGCTGTTCGAGCCTTTTGATTTTTGCTTGCAAGGATTCCAGAGTTGCCATATTTGTCGCTCCCGTTTAACTGCCCGCACTATGCCACGGGCGTGGCTCAATCACTATCCGCGCAATCAACGCCTAGTTCTTTCGTACTCGTCCTTGCTGAATACCAAGCCCTCGGGCGTGACGATGTCATCTGCCGATGGAGACAAAGGCGATGGTGGGTCCCCTCTCTGGTCCTCTATCAGAGCTGCCAAGGCTCGTGCGCAGTCAATGACGTCATTTTGGACTTGCTTGGATGACGCACCACCGTCCAAATAGATGCGCAACATCTCTACTTGCCGCATGCGCAACCCGATTTTTCTGAGGGTTGGCGAAAACCATTTGCCGATTGCACTCAGGTCGTAGAACGAAAGCCTAACTAGCTCCTCGCCAATCTCCCCGATTTCGGTCTTTATTTGTTCGATTTTTCCGTCCTGCGTCATCCGGTACGCGCGGCGCCCCAAATCACTGACGTCTCTCGAGAACTGTCTAACCGCATGAAGCGCCTCCGCGCAAAAAGCCTCGGAAGGGGGGATGTTGTCAATGATGTCTTGCTTCAGTCCATCGGCAAGCGAAGATGCTCGTTTAGCGAGCTCCTCCAAATCTTGGCCGTTATTCAGTGCTAGCCGAAAGTTCACGACCTCATCAAACGCGTCGGCCGTAAGAGTCAGCCGCGGACGGAGCCCCTCGTTTGCAGCCACATCGGTCGAAGCCAGTGTTCTCAACGATGTAGCAACGAATCCGCAGTCGGCTCGCCATTTTTCGAGGTTGGGGTTGGTTAATCTGTCGTTTGACGGAAGAGCGGCCCAAGCTAGCGCTCTCGTTAGGAGCGACGCCAAATCAGAGCGAAATTTTTCCTCGCTTGTCTGCGTCGTCTCGACCTTTTCACCACGTGTAGCCAAGTGTTTTCTAACCAGTTCCACAACTTCGTGCGGCTCGGCCGGACGTGATGTCGAGATATGACGCAGATATGGTTTCTGCTGTGAGTAGTAAACGGGCTCACTACCCTTTGGAACCGTGACTACGAGTACTACGCGCTCCGATTCGACCGCCCATGTGGCTTTCGGCGTGACTGCGGGTCTGATTGAATTCGTGCAAATTCCCTCAAGGCGTTGCAATAATTTGTCCCGTTCGGCTGGACTCTCGACCTCCTTGAGACCGGCAATGTCACCCTCGTCATCGACTCCGATGAGAATTGTTCCGGAATTGGACGTCGCGAATGCTGCAATCTCCTTCGCCAAATCCGTCACTTGTTGAGGGAATTCCCTCTTGAACTCTAACTCTTGCCCTTCACCCTTTGCCCTTAGTTCCGGAAGGCCACGGGACACGAGTTCGTCAGCCCAAAGAGGTACTTTCATGCTTTCCCCGATTTCGTTTTGATAACAGGAATACGCCATCCACACAGCTGGACGCCAGCGTCAACCATTTTGCCCGCAGATGGGCCATGGATACAAATGCGCTTCGGCGCGCCAGAGTAGCCTACAGCGGGCTAACGCATCGCGATGCAGGCACTGCGGGAGGTGCCGTCCGCATGACGAGCCGAGGTTCGCAAGCTGACTACCGGTCACGGTCGCTGGCTGCGTTGCCGGTAAGTTGTTAGTCCTCAAACGGGTTACCGCTGTCTTTCACTTCGGTATTGAGGTTGTATTCCGCACGCACGGCCTTGAGCACGCCCTCGATGTCGCGCTCGAAGCCCACCGCGTTGCCGAAGTGGGTCATGTTCCAGTTGCAGCCTGTCTTGTCAGCCTCTTGCAACTGCGGCCGCGGCACACGAATCTTCACGCCAACCTCGACGATTTCCTGCAGTCGATGGATTCGCCGGTCGACCTCCTGCTGTAGCTGCGAAGCATTGAGCGTTTTGCGTATCATCCAGGTTTCCGTCTGGTTGCTCAAGCCAGTCTAGCGCAAGTGAGGCGTTCCGCGACCTGGCGCTGAAATGCAAGGTGCGTGAGAGCGCAGGCGCCCTGGTTCGTCGGGGTGCGTCAGTAAGTCAGGAAGCGACAATCACGACGACGCTGCCGCCAATGCCACGACCACCGACGTTCGCGAGGCCAATCACTACGCCGCCAGCTGATGCTCATAATATGGCCGGTCCCTGTCATCAAGTATCGCGTACAGCGTCGCAAGGTCTGATGCATCCGGGTTTAACCATGCATCGATGTTTTCCGACTTGATAGGAATAATGCACCGGTCATGTCCCGCTGCAGCAATTTCGGGGGGCGGCTCATCTGTTATGGCAGCAAAAGACAGGAGGTCCGGTTCGCCGGGTGCCGACCATCGGGACCAGAGGCAGGCGACGAGCATGTCGTGAGCGGGGTTCGGCTTGAACTCAAGTACCACGTTCTCGTCCTTTTCACCCTCGGCGAGCTCAAGACCTTCCATTTTTGCGCGGCTGACGTTTTCATAAAACGCGTTGACGACCAGGATACCGTGCGTGTGTCCAAACAAGGGGCGCCAAAAACCTTCGAGATTATCTCGCCGAGCGTTATACGTTCCGGGATATTTAAGGTCGTGCGAGGCCGGTTTGCCAGCAATGCGACATTGATAACGCATCGGTTTAATAACGCGTTGGCCGTCTTCAATCACCATGACGGGCGCATAGTTCCCCGGAAAGATGCGCGAATCGCGGGCCTTGGGCTCAGTCCGCTGAATGTCGTCAAGCTTACCGAGGGTCCACGCAATTTTGTCGGTGGCAATCCGCTCACTCTCGGCGGGTGCCTTGGTTACTTTTGTCTGGAGTGAACGTTCCGCGTCTGCTAGCCGCCTACGTTGCTTAAACAGGTCCTGTTCGAGTTTGGTCGCCTGCTCTGCATTGAACCGGTCGATAAGAGCCTTCACCTCGCGCTCGGCATCAGACTGAGGCTCCGAAAACGCGTCTTCCATAGCTTTCGGTATTTTCGCTTTGCTGCCCTCTGCTCGCTCGAAAAAGAGTCGCGCGAACTCCTTTATGCTCATCGTTGCGCCGAACATCCGCACGAACTTGCGGTAGTCAGCCAGAATCTGAGCCGAATAGCACATGTGAACCTCCGGTTTGCGTCTCCATGATAATCCCACCTCTCGGGCATTCGGCTCAACAACGAGTGCCCGTCTCGTCTTCAATCGTGATGAAGATGACGCCTTTCGCGGTCTCAGGTCGTTGACGCACCGTGACGATGCCGTATCCGCGCGAGCGAGTCTTCCCGTGGTGTCGACGCGCCAGTGTGTTTTTCCCGGTGCTGCAAAAGCCGTTTGACGCAACCCTTCGTCGATTGCGGGCAAGCGAAGTGCTGTCGTAGCCCATTCGGTCGCGGCGCTGCCATTGGATGCTTCAACGTGCCGGATGCCCCCGCATGCTCCGGCCGGAGCATCCAGGAACCACTTCCCACTGATGGCCGTTCAGGGCTTCCTCGCAGAGGCGAGCACGCACGGCATTGGCACGTGAAACTCCTCGTTGTTGCGATAAGCGGCCGCACTTTCCGCGACGGCCTTTTCAATCAGAGCGAAGTCGTCCTGCGTTTGAGCTTTCAGGATTGCGGCTATGCGCACACCGCCGCGCATCAGCGCATGGAGAGGTGTTTCGGGCGCACGAATGCGCCATGTCTGGTCTACGTCCTGAACGTGCGGTTCGATGAAGCCCGAGTCGAGCAGCACGCGCTCGCATTCACGCCAGTTGCTGAAGCGAAAGAACAGAGGTCCTTCGGGGAGCCCTACATCCATCTGACCGTGCGCTTCGACTGCCTTGAGGACCATGCCAAGTCCAATTGCCTTGTCCGCTGCTGCCCATGCAGTAAAAGCAATTCTTCCCCCGGCGCGCAGTACACGAAATGCCTCCGCGAGAGCCTTCTCCGGATGGGCGAAATGGAACAGCCCAAAGCTGATGCCCACCGCGTCGAAACTCTCATCGGCGAACGGAAGGTCTTCCGCACTGCCGACGCGGAACGTGAGCGACGGATAAAGGCATCTTGCGTGCTCAACCATCGCCTCGGCGACATCGACACCCACTACATCGGCCCCCCGTTCCGCCGCAGCAGCAGCGAGGTAGCCTGGGCCCGATGCGACGTCGAGAAAACGCGAGCCTGGTTGGACATCAACCGCGTCGAGCAGTGCACCGTGCGATTGGGTGGTCAGGTTCGCGTAGTAGGCGTGATAAGGCTGGGCGAGTCTCTCCCAGCCTTGGTGCTCGAAAGCATTGAATGCATCTTCTTCCATTTCTGCATCCCCTTGGTCCATTGCACTATGGGATAACGTCAGGGATTTCAGTGTGGTGCCGTCCGTGAGCCACCGCTTCCTCTGCCTGCGGTGCCCGTGACGGGACAGCGGAAATGGGCGCGACCGCCGCCCAATCCGTCAGGCTCCTGTCGCTCGTCAATCAACGTGCTCTGCAGAGGACGCGTCCGACTTATTTGTGTTCGGCAGGTCAACCCGCCCGTAACTTGCCAGCAACGGCCCTGCTCACTGCCTTGAGCAACCCACTGAGTCGAGACGGAAAGGGGGGCGCTCATTTGGGTGACTCTCATTGCTGGTGGCGTGCTTGCGCGTCCCCACCTCAATGCGGCACCTCTCGCTCGGGCGGCATACCCTCTCTGAACGCATGGCTCGCCGCCCGGTTATCAGCCGATTTACCCGCCCATTGTGACGAGGAGCGTGACGTCCATCGGGATAGTCACCGCCTTGTGGCCCAGCACGCCCTTAGGAATATTGAACGTGCCGCCATAGTGAATCGTATGTGCACCGGGAGGCAACTGAAGCATCAGGAAGTAACCGTCTCCCACTGACGTGCCACTGCCGCCGACAGTGTTAAAAATCCACGGCGTAGGAGCGGTAAACGTGAACTGGACGGTCGTCGTCCGATAAGCCGTTACATTGGCGACCGGGACACCGTCGATGGTGACGAACAGGTCCTGAATGTAATTAGCGAACTGCTGGGCAATCGCCAGTTGGCCCGCCGCCGTAGTCGCAAAGAATGGCGGGGCATCCAACGACGACGCCTCGATATCGAGCGTGGTTAGAAAGATGGCTTTGCCAGCCGGGATAATCGTCGCCGATTGGTTGCACACTACTGTTGCCTCCGGCGCAGACCAGAACCAGACATCCCCGCTTTGGCCCGCCGAGATGGGACGATTGTTACAGTCGTTAAACGGATGCGGCAGGGTCGGGTCATTGACTGGCAATGCCAAGGCCCATTGCCAGAATGCCGCCTCCCACAGAGGATACGTTTTCCCCTCGAAGGTCTCGTTCGGCGGGACAATTTGAGTACTGGTTACCGCCGCCTTGGTGACAGAGTTATTGGCCACCGACGCAGGCGCCGCGCCGTCACTGCCGCCACCACCGCAGGCGGCTAACGCCGTCGCAAGAGACACGAGGATTGCGGATATCCCTAACACTTTCCTGACGGAGGCCGCCGCGGCAGCGCCGTCATGCTTTTCGACCTGGTCATTCATGATGGTCTCCAGCAGGGTTGAACTTACGCCGGTCCGAACCGCACGGACGATGCTCCAAAACAAATTCGCACTCCGCGGAGGCGCTGACACTCCGGGCGATTCGCGGACGTACGCGAGAGCGACGCCAGCAAAGCTCAGTTCAGGAACAGCGGGCAGCGGAAAATGAACGGGTCGGGGAGCCTGTACTCTTTCATCCAATACACAACTTCATCGACGGTGTCTCGAGGAGACTTGCGGACATACAACGAACCGCAAATTCGAGATGGCAAAGCCCTCCACCATCAGCGCGAGGGTAAAGACCTACCGAACCGGCCGACTGGCCGGGAATATGAGTCATGTCGTCGGTGATTCGATGCGAGATTGCCTCGACCGGGTCCGGCGTAATGAACGAGAGAAGTGCGTCACCAGGCTGGTTTTGGGGGCTTGGTGTTGGCAGATGGGCGCCCAGGAGTTGCGCGGAAGTCTGCCTTTGGTGACTTTATGAGTCGGCAACGACGTGAAGGTAGTGTTGCACGATTTGTTATAGCCAAGGGGTGGAAGGAATACAAGACCAGAACGAGATACCTTTCCGCCTTCCGCTGGTGAGAGGTGGCGCGAAAGACCGTGTCAACTTCGACACAAGCATTCGATAATGCAATTCATGCAATCACGTTGGCCCGACTTCTGGGCGAGACGATGACTCAATCAGACGCGGGGATTGGAGCAAGTCACTACTCCCGCTCCGCCCGGGATGCGGCACAGGTCGCATATTCACCGGTCGATTGCTTGGCGCCGATTCGTCTGCAGTTAGATGTTTGACGTCTCTTCAATGGAAGTTCCTGCTGACCGACGGCAGCTCGCCGAGCAGGTATGACATATCAATGAGGCGTTGCGCGACAAGGTGCCGTACTTCACCTTCACACTGCCATACACCGAGCACACCAAGTAACGATGCGCCAAGGACTTCCTTACGCTGTTGCTCAAGCACCTTGGGCCAAATGATGACGTTGACGTTACCGGTCTCATCTTCGATGGTAATAAAGATGACGCCCTTCGCCGTCTCTGGCCGTTGACGCACGGTGACGATGCCACAGGCACGGGCCAGGCGACCGTTCCGATAAGTCTGCAGCGTTGAGGCCGGCATCAGTTTGTTGGCAAGCAGTTGGGGGCGCAGTAGCGCAAGAGGGTGTCGTCCAAGTGTTAGCCCCGTCGACCGGTAGTCACCGACGATATCTTCCGCTTCGGAGGGCGCACCCAGTTCTGGTGTTTCGTCTTCAACCTTCGCAACCGATAACATGTCTTTGTCAGGCACTGAAGCGACTGACTGCCACAGCGCTTCGCGTCGATTGCCGGCAAGAGATGACAGTGCGTTCGCCGCTGCAAGCACCTGCAGGTCGTGACGGTCCAACTGAGCGCGTTTCGCGAGGTCGCCCACTGTCGTGAACTGTCGCACGGCTCGTGCATTTTCAATACGCTCCGCGGCTCCGTCCCGCATACCTCGGAGCAGCGACAAACCTAACCTGACGGCAGGCTTCCCGGCACCGTCTGTGTGCTCAAGCGATGAGTCCCAGCCACTTATCGTGACGTCCACCGGCAGTACCTGGACTCCGTGCCGCTTCGCATCCTGCACGAGTTGCGATGGCGAGTAAAAACCCATCGGCTGGGAATTCAACATCGCAGCGAGAAACGCTTCCGGCTCGTGACGCTTTAGCCAACTGCTTGCGTACACCAGCAGCGCGAAGCTGGCGGCATGGCTTTCTGGAAAACCGTACTCGCCGAAGCCGAGAATCTGCTGAAAGATGCCATCCGCGAATGTCTTGTCGTACCCGCGCTCGAGCATGCCGTTCACGATGCGGTCGTAGTATTTATCCAGACCACCTTTGCGCCGCCACGCTGCCATCGCCCTTCGCAACTGGTCTGCCTCCCCAGCGGTGAAGCCGGCCGCCAGGATGGCCACCTGCATCACCTGTTCCTGGAAAATCGGAACGCCCAACGTGCGGCCCAGTGCCGTCTCAAGCGCCTTGCTGGGATAAGTCACCGGCTCGAATCCCTGTCGGCGCTGCAGATACGGGTGAACGGCGCCACCCTGAATTGGTCCCGGGCGAACAATCGCAACCTCGATAACCAGGTCATAGAACGTGCGGGGCTTCAGTCGTGGCAGCATCGACATTTGCGCACGCGACTCTATCTGAAACACACCGACGGTATCCGCGGCCGAAATCATCTCGTACGTCTTCGGGTCCTCTGCCGGAATGTCCTGCATTTCAAAGCGCTCACCGCGCTGGTCTGATACTAGGTCCAGCGTGCGACGAATTGCTGACAGCATCCCGAGTGCCAGCACGTCAATTTTGAGTAGCCCCAGCGATTCGAGGTCATCCTTGTCCCACTCGATGACCGACCTGTCCACCATCGCAGCGTTCTCAACCGGCACGAGGCGTGTAAGTTTTCCCCGGCTGATAACAAACCCGCCGGAGTGTTGGGACAGATGTCGCGGGAAGCCAAGCAACTGCGACGCGAGAGATGCCCAGGCCTGAATCAGCGGCGTTTCCGCGTTGAGGCCGGACTCCGTAAAGCGTTTGAGAAGGTCCTGTTTGCCATCAAACCATTGATGCCCCTTGGCCACAGCATCGACAATTTGCGGGTCAACGCCCAACGCCTTGCCAGTTTCGCGAAGAGCGCCGCGGGGTCGATACGTCGAAACGGCGGCGGCAATCGCAGCCCGGTCTCGACCGTATTTTTTGTAGATGTACTGTATGACTTCTTCGCGCCGTTGGTGCTCAAAATCGACGTCAATGTCCGGCGGTTCACCACGCTCTTTAGAGATAAAGCGTTCGAAAAGCATGCTGCCACGTGCAGGGTCGACCTCGGTAATGCCGAGGCAGTAGCAGACTGCAGAATTGGCAGCCGAGCCACGGCCCTGGCAAAGGATATGCTGGCTGCGAGCAAAGTGGACGATGTCATAGACGGTCAGGAAGTACGGCTCATATTGCAGGTCCGCAATCAGCTCGAGTTCGTGCTCAATCTGCTCCTGAACGTTATGCGGGATGCCTGAAGGGAAACGTCGCTGTGCGCCGACGTATGTCTCCTGCCGCAGGTATGCCGCCGGTGTAAATCCGGGTGGCACCAATTCGTCGGGATACTCGTACCGAAGCTCGTCGAGTGAGAACGTGCAATGCGCGACGATGTTGGTCGTCTCGCTGAGCGCGTACTCCGGATAAAGGTTTGCGAGTCGCAGCCGGGAACGCAGATGCTGCTCCGCATTTGGCGCCAGGTCATATCCGCATTCGTGCACCGGCCTGCCGACGCGAATGGCCGTGAGCGTATCCTGCAATGGCTTGCGCGAGCGCACGTGCATCACGACCTGGCCGAGCGCGACGACTGGGATGCCGTGCATGTCGGCAACGTATTCAATGGCGCCGCGATGGATGTCATCCATCGCCCGCTGATGCAGCACGAGCCCGCACCACGCACGACCGGGAAATGTCTGGTCGAGCCACTCAAGCTGCGCATTGAGTGCATCCTCTTTAGCGGGAAAATCTGGCACCAGTATCGCGAGACAGTTGGGCATGCCGCGCAGGTGACTGTTCTCCCTGTCGGGCCGCGACAGGTCCTGGGGCGTCAGCCGGTACTGGCCTTTGGGTGCACGTGTACGCGCGAGCGTAATCAGCTCGCAAAGGTTCCCGTATCCCTCGCGATTCTGGGCGAGAAGGATGAGGCCGAACGCCGGTGAGCCGTCGGCATTGACGAGCCGGAAGTAGGAGCCGATGACGAGCGGAAGCTTCACTTCCTTGGCCGCAACATGCGCCCGCACGATACCTGCAAGCGAGCATTCGTCAGTTATCGCCAGACCCGAGTAGCCGAGTTGCGCCGCACGCCCGGCCAGTTCCTCTGCATGCGAAGCGCCATGCAGGAAAGAAAAGTTGGAAAAGCAGAACAGCTCGGCGTACGCCGGTAGTGTGGAAAACGTGGAATCCATGGCCTGTCATCCGAAAAGGCCGTGGAGGAACCAGCGCGGCTCTTCTTCTGCATCTCGGCTGCTTACACGCTCACGATATATCCAGAAACAGCTCTGGTCTTCGCCCTGAGCGACAAAATAATCACGCGTCATGAGTTCGCCATCGAACCACCCGCTCTCGATGCGTTCTCCCGGCGACACAAGGCGTAGCGGTGAGCCATAGAATGGTCGGTGCTTCCGCATCAGCAGGCGCACGGGCTTCTCGAGCAGCCATGTTGGCCGTGGAAGTCCCTGCGGAAGCAAAGTGCTTTTCGACGCACTCGCGACAGGCACCCAACGGTTCGCAATCTCTGGACGGTAGTCTGCCGTTGGGGAGGGCTTTAGGACGTTGTCTTCGCCAAGCCTTGCGACCAGCAGTTCGACGAGACGGGCATGGTCCTCTGCGGAGCCACCGGGCTCTGGAAAGAGCGTGTCGGACACTGGCGCTGCTGGTTGCACGTTCAACGCATCAAGTCGCAGTGCGATGACCGGCGCGCTCAGTTCTACGCGGGCAAGCCGCTCTTTGATGAGCCGGACAAGATGGTCCTCGTGCCATGTTGGCTCACCCAGCGCAATCTCGATAGGCGTAGGGTCTATCGCCTGCCTGCCGCGCTCGTGTTCGAGCAGAAGCGTCGCGCCTGTAAGCGCCAGATGCTTCGCACAAAGCCAGCCACAAAGCTGCACAACAAGGCGATGCGCGCCGAAAAGCGCCGCTTCCGCGTGCTCAATGCGGTCGGGCATTTCAATGCGGGCAGAAAACGTTGGAGGCAGTTCCAGCCAGTCAAACAGCTCGGGCACCGTACCGAAAGCGCGGTCCAGCGAATCGAGCAGGTGCTCGCCGCAACGGCGCTGCAGTCCCGCGCGCGGCAGCCGTCGGACATCCGCTATGGTCTCGCAGCCAAGCCCGGTAAACCAGTCGGCGAACGGTCGCACTTCCGGTACTGATAGCAGAGGTAATGCGGACAGTTGCCGTTCGAGCGAGTCGACCTTGAGTACGCGCCGGTTCCGGTGTTTTGCCAGCAGCCATGCGCCTTGCCCAGTGGGCGCGGCACTTATCCGCGCGGTCAGTCCCATGGCTTCGAGTATCGCTTTCGCCTGCCGGCATACAGCGAGCAGTCCACCAAACAGACGCAGGCTTGCGCCGATGTCGACCACGACGACAGCCTCTTCGAGCACAGCGACATCGGGTGAGAACCGCATGAGCGCCACTGCAACTTCGCGTTGCGTGGCATGTTCGCGGCCGAGGTCGCGCTCGTACATCTCTACCTCCGGCGCGAGCGTCAACACACCGCCGCGCTTCATGCCAACCCGCACGCCCGCAGACCTGGCTACCCCGTCAGCGATGAGCACCGTGTCCCTGTCCAGGACCACGCAGCCATGTGCGGGCTCAGGCAGCCACTTTGGCCGGAAGACCTCGAGCTGCAACCGCGATAAGTGGACGGCGAGAAATACGCGCATGGTGCGAAAACAGGACAGGAGTAGGTTGAAGTGGAATGGACAGAGGCGCTGCGCGTGCTGGACCTCGTCGCTTCGTGATGTCGACAGTCAAACCGTCCCGTTCTGGTTTGAGCGCCAGTCTTAAAACCGCTGGGGAAGCGTCCTGTGCGGCTGCCAGCGGGCGGACCATAAAGAAAAGCGTCTCTGAGGCCTGTGCGGCCAGATGCAACCGACGCAGCGAAGAGGTCTGAACGTATTGCGCCCAGAACAGCAATGCCCCGCAACTGCCGGCGCGCAGAATCTGCTCTGCTGCCCACAATGCGTCCGCCGTCTTCGAGGCCCGAATCTGCATCAGTTGCTCTGGCGACAACCCGATGTACTCGAGGCCAAGCCCGTTGGGAATGTGCGGTGGCTGCACCATAGCAACCGGGCGCTTGCCCAGTTCGCTGAGCGCAGGGCGTAGCAGCCGCATTTCACCCACGCCGGCCTGTTGCACCAGCAGGTCCACTAGCGCACCGACCGGCCAACCGCCGCCGGGCAACTCGGCGGAGAGCGCCGGGTAGCCGGTGTCAACGACCCGTCCGCGACCGCGCGCGAGCTGGGACGCCCGCCACAGGGACGGGTGTATCTCTTCAGCCAGAACAGTAGCGGTGGACATGGCGCACTAGAAAACCTGTATATTTATACAGTATCGTACACGCAATTTTGCGACAGTGAACTGACACTTTTAATCGGAGGCTCACCTATGGATGCACGCGTTCGCAAGGTTGGCCATCCGATGCCCGAGCTGGCGGGGTTCATGGCAAAACTGCGCGCTGCTTTTGGCGACGAGGCCATTGATGATGCTGTCAGGCGCGGCAAAGCTGGCGAGCCGACGTTTTATGCCAATGAAAACGGCCGTGCTGTTGGCACGGCAAGTCCGGCGAACGACAATGTCTGGCGCGTCGCCGCTGACATACGGAACCGGCAGTATTGCCCCGGGTGCGATGGCGGATGCGTCGGACAGGGCGTTGGTTGCAAAGAGTGGCTGCAACGACAGGCTGGGAAGGAGAGTTTGTGAAAACAATTGGATTGGCCATACTGATGGCGACATTCGCGCCGGCCGCGTTTGCGGCTGGCGTGTATACCGAGGTTTGGAATCCGCCAGAGGCGCGTGCGGCCGCCCCACACAGGGTCAGTGCTGCGCACAAGCTCCCGGTTCGTCGACGCGTCGTTCCGCATGCGATGAAAGTGCACGCGCGGCGCACGCCGATATCTGCACCCAAGCTCGTGGCGAAGCAACGCAACATACAAAAGGGTCCGCCCGCAATCGAGCCCGATATGTCTGAGATTCCACGGCAGCTCACTCCCGAGGGAAACGTGCTTCGGGTTGATTCTCGCGGCATGTCGCCCGAGGTCACACGTTGATGGAGTCAGAGAGCTATAGCGGCTACACGGTGTGGGGGCACGCAATCCTTCAAGAGGAAGGCATCTTGCAGCCGGAACGGTATGCGGCGAGCGGGACAATCACTACGGGCGGCAAGTTAATAGAAGCATCGGGTGTCCTCGGTCATTTCGATAGAGAAGAAGATGCTCAACATACAGGGCTGGATTGGGCCCGCGCCTGGGTCGATGCATACGGGTGAGATAACTACCTCGTCAGCCATTGCGATGTGCACCGATTTCCTTCCTGTCATCTACTTTCATTTGCCAATCGTCGGGCTCCGTCGTGAAGCATCCGAACGGTTCTTCGCGTCGCTAAAAAGAGTCCCATCCAATTATGGCTTTATGTCGAAAGGACTCTTCGATGATACGAATGAGTAAAGACATATCTAGCGAATGATGTTTTAATTTTTCTGGCGGCCATTTTAGACGAATACATCGCTCGCTTCGGTCGAGTGTCAGAGACTGACCAGTCGCGCTGACACGTCATTGAAGGAAGTCTTTTTACCACCAGGCATTCGTCGTAAGGCCGTCCGAACATGGACCATCCCGACGGAGTGAGCTGTATGCCGAGCAGGCTTGGGATTTCGTAGCGGCGGATATGAACGACCCAGCTACGAGGTTCGGCTGTCCTACTTTGGTATTCGAGCGTACGTCGCGTTAACGACGACGCGAACTCGCGAGATATGGCAGTGAGTTTCAAATGTTGTCGCGCGCGGTTGTACTCTCGATGCCTACCGCTGCTAATGGCTGGGCCCGTAAGTGGCAACCCGCGCGCCGGACCGCTTCCTCACGCCGTCAACCGTTCCGCCGCAATGGTTGAAAATAGCGCGCACGGAAACCACCGTCGGTATTTTCAAGCACGAGGCGCCCGCCGGTCCGACGAGCAATCTCCGAGACGATGGAAAGACCCAGTCCGCTTCCCGACGCTGCGGAATGGTCCAGCCGGTAGAACGGTTCCAGTACCCGCTCGAGTTCCACGTCTGGAATGCCCGGGCCTGAGTCGACGACTTCAAACATCACGTCGCTTCCTGCCTGAACGACGGACACGTCCACCTTGCCACCGACCGGCGTATATCGCACCGCATTGTCGACCAGGTTTCTCAGCACCACTGTGACTGACGACACGTCGATAATGGTGTCAAGTTCATCGAAGTGCTCGAACCCAAGGTCGATATCTTTCTCACGTGCGAGACCAATCGTGGCGTTGATTACATCGGTTGCCACTGCTCGCAATGAAACCGCAACTGGTCGCTCCAGCGCTCCCTGTTCAGACCTCGCCAGTTCGAGCAGTTGCTCCACCAACCTATGCGTGCGGCGTAATCCTGACTGCAAGACTACAAGCCGCTCGCGGGCGTCTGGCGACGTAATGGCTGCGCCAAGATTGCCCGCCTGCAGCGACAGCGCGGCGATTGGCGAACGCAATTCGTGCGCAGCGCTCGCGACGAACCGGCGCTGATGGGTGATGGCCTCTTTAAGTCGGGCAATCAGGCGGTTAATCGACCTGACGAACGGCAATGCTTCATTGGCTATCCCATCCTCAGAGAGCGGTTCGAGCGACGCATCCGTTTGTCGGTCGACAACATTCGCCAGACGCGTGAGAGGGGCCAGCTTGGTTCTGACAATCACCACGACCACGATGAACAACCCCGGGAGAAGTATCAGCATGGGGACAAGCGTTCTCATCGAACCGTCCTGCGCAATTTCGTCACGCAACGCGGAAGGCTCAGCCACGGCGATTCGCTCGCCGCTGCGGAGCGTACGAATGTGGACGCGCCACCTTTGGCCGTTACCGTCCAAATCATGAAATCCATCAGCTAGCGAGTTGGGAATCACAAGTCCTGCGGCCGGTGTGTGTGTCGTCTCGTCGCTTAGCCTGTCGATGACGACCTTGAGGTCTGCATCCTGCGAACTCTCGACAGAAGGCCGAGAACCAGTAAATGCTAGCGCTCGGCTGTCAATAAGCGCGGCTATTTCCTTGAGCTGTCCGTCCTGCAGTTCTCTGGCCTCCTGGTAGGCGAACACGAACGACAGCGCGCAGGCAATCACACCCACCCCGCCAATCACGCAGCCAATCCAGGCCGACAGCTGCCACGTCAGGGAACGTGATTGTTTTCCTTGTCTACCAACCATCCCACACCCCGTACGTTGCGAATGACCGACGCCCCCAGCTTCTTGCGGATACCATGAATCACCACTTCCACGGCATTGCTCTCGACCTGCTCTTCCCACGCATAGACCTTTCGCTCAAGTTCGCTTCTCGACATGACAGTGCCAGGCTTCATCATCAGCGCGCTCAGCAGCGCGAACTCGCGACCGGTCAGGCTGCACTCTGTCTGACCATACACCGCGAGGTGTGTATTTGAATCCAGAGTCAGATTTCCGCTCGTCATTTTCGTGTCGCCGTGGTCACCAAGCCTGCGAGTGACCGCCCGAAGACGTGCGAGCAGCTCGCCGATTTCGAACGGCTTGACCAGATAATCGTCGGCGCCCGCGTCGAGCCCGGCAATTCTGTCGTCAAGGCTGTCGCGCGCGGTGAGAATAATGACTGGAGCCTTGCTGCCTTCTGCCCTCAAGGACCGGAGTACGTCGATGCCATCACGTTTCGGCAGGTTCAGGTCAAGCAGCACCACATCGTGCTCGCGTCCTATCAGCGCACCTGACGCCGAATCAGCATCGCATACCCAGTCGACCGCATAGGCGGCGTCCTTCAATGCCTGCACGATTGCGCCGCCAATCATTTCGTCGTCTTCTACGAGCAGAATTCTCATGCCTCTCACCGGTCGGCGGCAACTTGCTAAGTCAACACTAAGTCTCGCGCAGTAGTATCTGAAGCGTTTTTTTGCGCCGGATATCCATCGTGACCCATCGTACTTACGATACTAGGTTGCAATACCGCATTACCGCAACCGGTCAGCGACGTAGAGGTGCAAGTGCGCTCGTGCGGTTCGCTCAGCTGACGCTGACTGTAGCGTTAAGTGGATGTGCTTCGTATGCACCCAGGCCTCTTCCAGAGGCGCCGCAATGGTCTTATGACATAGCGACTACCGACGCCCCGCTGACGGTGGACCAGGTGGTCAAGTGGGCACTTCAGCAAAGTCCCGACATCCGGCGCGCTGAGCGGGAACTCGATATCGCCACCGCCAAAGAATATGCGGACGGCCTGTTGCCAGACCCAACGCTGACGTTCAGTACCGACCGCCCCGGCGCCGAGGGTTTTGTACCCGCGTTCATGGCCGGGCTCAGCTACGAGGTATCAGCGCTGGTTGACCGCCCCGCAAAAAAGCGAGCAGCCGCCAAAGCCAGTGAGAAGCAACAGCTCGCTTTGGAATGGGTGAAATGGCAGGTCGCGAACCGTGCTTATGCGCTCTACGTCACTAACGTGAGCCTCCAGCGACTCGAAGGTGAAGTCGGGCAGCTTGTGGCGTATCAGAAGGTCGGCACCGAACGATTGCAAAAGGCCCTTGCACGCTCCGACGTAACACGCGACGCAGCCTTGCAGGCGGAAGTAGCACACAACGACAACGTGCAGCAGCTAGGCACGCTACGACAGGAACGTCTCAGGGCCGAGCAGGACCTAGCCAGGCTGCTTGACATCCCGCCGGGGTCGCATTTGACGCTCGCAGCTCCGCCGGAGCCATCGGAAGTCCCACAGGACCTCGTCGTCCGCGCGCTTTCAGACCTGGGGCAGCGTCGCCCCGATTTGCTGGCTCTGCGTGCGGGGTACGACGAACAGGATGAACGCTATCGCGCAGCGCTTCTCGCACAGTTTCCACGGCTCGACATCGGCGTCACAAGAGGCCGCGACACGTCGGCCATCTATACCTCGGGACTTACCGTTTCTGTGACCCTGCCGCTGTTCAACGGCAATCGGGGCAATATCGCCATCGAAAAGGCCACCCGGGAGAGTCTCTATCAGGAATACGGGCAACGGCTCGACGACGCATATACCGCCGTCGACGCCATCAGTTCTGAACTGACTTTGCTAACTGAAAGTCTTCACAGCTCGCAGTCCACGGAAGCCGCGCTCAATGCATCGGTAAAACAGTTACGTCACGCCTATGGTACTGGCGACGTCACTTTTCCGGTGCTGGCCGACATCGAAGTCCGGCAACTGAATCAACGCATTGCGACAGCAAAGCTCGCCAATTCCATCCTTCAACAACAAGTCGAACTCTGTACCTTGATTGGTGTGAGCGCGATTGACCACCAACCGCTTCAATAGGTCGCCCATGACATCTGTCCGCCTGCTGGTCTTCATTGCGGTCATCGGCATCTGCTCCGTCGCCGGCCATCCTGCGTTTGCCGTGGACGTCGTGACGATGCCTGCGGTCCAGAAGCGCCTTGCATCCACCCTCTCAGCGCCGGCCCGCGTGCAGGCAGCATCCAATGCCGTACTTGGCGCGCCTACTGCCGGCGTCGTCTCCAGCTTGCGCGTGATTCCGGGTGAAGAAGTGCGGGCCGGGCAAGTGATTGCACGGCTGACCGGTCCCACCATATCGACTGATACCGCACGCCTTGCGGCGGACCTGACATCGGCCCAGATTCGAGTGACGGCCGCGACCCAGGCCGCCGCTATCGAACAACAGAAGCTGGAGGAACAACTCAGTACTCGCGATGCGGTCATTCGCGCCCATGCCGAACTCGACACCGCGCGTCAACAACTTGCAGCGGCGCAGGCGGCATCCCGCGGCTACGCAAGTCTCACCACCATTAGTGCGCCGGCCGCTGGGATGGTGACGGCCGTTAGCGCTGCCGATGGTCAGTACGTGAGTGCGGGGCAGGCGCTCATAACCATCGCGCCCACTACCGGCCTTTACGTAGTCGCCGACCTGTTCGGGAGCAATGCCAGCCTGGTTGCGCCGGGCATGAAGGGCGTTTTTCTGCCCGAAGGCAACAATGCAATGATTCAAGTGGTCGTTCAGCGCGTATCACGCAGTCTGACCACACCCGGCCAGATGGAAGTCTGGCTCAAAGCTGGACCAGGCTACACCCTCGACCCGGGGGCGGTTGGCACCGTTTCTCTGACCACGTCCGACGACAAGCAAGTGGCTATCCCATCAGCCGCGCTCATTCTCGACGCCGGGCAATGGTGGGTACTCGTGCGCGACCGGAGTGGCAGCCGTCGGCGCCAAGTCGTTCCGGGCCTGTCGGACGGCGGTTGGACATCTGTCAGGCAAGGTCTTGTGGCCGGCGAACGCGTCGTGACGCAAGACGCCTATCTTCTCTTTCACCAGGACTTTGCTACGCGTTATCAGCAAGCCGATTGACGTCGCTTTCAAAGAAGAACAATGCTCAACGATATCGTCAAGAGGCCGCTACTCTGGGTCATGCTCTACGCAGCCCTGATTGCATATGGCATCTACGCGCTGTTGAACATTCACGCGGAAGTGTTGCCACAGTTCAATATGCCGCAAGTGAGCGTTGTCGCGCAGTTGCCGGGCGCGACAACGTTGGACCTGGAGGGGCTGATTGCCCGACCGGTCGAAGCCGAACTGTCGTCGCTCGCGTCCTTGAGCGACGTACGGACAGTCATAGGGCAAGGTTCTGTCAAGATTGAGGCGCGCTTTTCTGAAGGAACTTCCCCAGCAAGTGCCCTGCAGGACGTTAACGGTGTCATCGGTCGCATCAACAGTTCGCTTCCGAAGGGTGCCAATCTGACGACGGAAATCTCCGGCAACGCGATAAACGAGGTCGCGGACTACGCAATCCAGATTCCTGACGGCGTGGACGCGTCCCAAGTCCAACGTATCGTCGAGTCAAATTTTGCACCACGTATCCGGGCGGTCGCTGGTGTACAACGCGTGTCTGTCGCCGGACCCGGAGCAGACGCAATATGGGTGCGTCCCGACCCTGCAAGGCTGCAGCGTTTCAACGTCTCTGCGTCGGCGCTTGCGGCAACGCTCGACGCGGCGACCGCGATGGTGCCGAGCGGGTATGTCAACCTCGGACATCAGGACGTATTCATGGAAGGCAGAAGCCTGCCGACGAGTCCCTCCGACTACGCGCACGTGCTCATTGGGAACCCTGGGGCCGCGATGCCTCTAGGCGCTGTTGCTGAGGTCATCCGGTCGGCGCTCCCGTCTCACCATTCGGTGAAACTCGATAACCGGCCGACCATTGCTCTGGTCGTTTTCAAGCAACCCGGGGCCTCGACCTTGCCCGTCGTCGACGAAGTTGATAAGACGCTCAAAGAACTGGAGCCGCAGTTGCCAGTCGGCGCACGCTTCGTGCGTATCTACAGTCAGGGGCATATTGTCGGTGTGGTCGCCTCTGACTTGACCAGGAACCTTGCCATTGGCGCCGTGCTTGCGGTTGCCGTGCTGTTCTGGATGCTCGGCGCCAGCCGCGGCATCTGGGCGCTAGCGTTGAGCATTCCGTTATCGCTGCTGCTCGGTATTGCCGGGTTGTACCTGATGCGGCAGACACTGAATCTGCTCACGTTCGGCGCCCTCTCAGTCGCGGTGGGCCTGCTTGCCGACGACGCCATCATCGTACTGGAAAGCATTTACCATCGTTGGGAAGCTGGCGACGGCAGGTGGGAAGGGGTTGCTCGTGGCTTGCGCGACATAGCCGGTCCTGACATTTCCGGGACGATGACGACTGTCGCGGTGTTCCTGCCGCTCGTGTTCGTGGGTGGCCTGGCGGGGCTGTTCTTTGTCCCGTTCTCTGTGGCGATGACAGTCAGCCTGGTTGCATCGCTGCTCATTTCGTTGAGCCTGATTCCGCTCGTGCTGGGGTTCATCGGACCACATGTCGAGCAACGCACGACGTCCGGTTCGCGCGCGGTTGCGTGGCTCAAGGGCCGTAATTTGCATCTGTTTGAATTTGCCCTGCGTCGTCCGCGCGCCTCGCTCTGGTCGTGCGTCGCCATTTTCGCGGTCTCGGTGGCCGGGCTTGTGCTGGTGCCCGTCGATTTCCTGCCGCTTCCGAACGAGGCAGTACTGCTCGAAAGCTTTACGCTGCCGCCCGGAACTTCATTGCATGACGCCCAGGACGCGTCGGACCGCATTACGCAGCGGTTGATGAGCCTCCCGCCTGTTGCGCACGTGTTTTCCCGCGTCGGGTCTGCTTCGGGAACGTCATACACCGAGCCCGCTTATGCCGGCGAGATTCAGATAGCGTTGAAGCCCAATGTGAACGCGAGCAGTCTGGACAAGGTCGGCAAGCAGGTTCTGGAGGCCTCAAAGCTCCCGGCGGTCCAGACAATCATTGGGACACCGACGCTCGAACGGGTGGGCGAAACGCTTTCCGGCCTGCCGCAACCGTTTGTCATCGACGTCTACGGCGATTCGATTGAAGCATTGCAGTCACTGTCGAACGAGGTTACGCATCGGCTCGCAGGCGTATCCGACCTCTCGGACGTCTTCAACAACGATGCCTATCCCGTAACGGAGCTGCAAATCACGCCCAATCCCGATGGTCTCGCGCTCCACGGCATTACGCCGGCGCAGCTCTTTTCCCAATTGCACATCCTGCTGGCCGGACAAACGGTCGCTAGCGTTCCAGAGGGCAATGGTCACCTGGATGTGTTCGTGAGACTCGCCGACCCAACGCATCTGTCCATCGAGCAGCTCAACCAACTTCCCGTAATGGCCAATGGGTGGGTCGCGTTGAAAGACGTGGCGTACGTCCACATGGCGACCGGGCCCAACGTTATACGGCACCTGAACGGACTGCGGGCGGTCGAGATTCTGGCGACACCCACTGCGCCGCTCGGTCAGGTCATTTCAGCTTCAAGGAAGGCCCTCGCGACGCTTCCCTTACCGGCGGGATACGAGGTGCGGTTTGGCGGTCTGTATCCGCAACTCGAACATGCTGCGCTCAACGTTGGCGTGGCAGCCGTAGTTGCTCTCGCGCTGATGTTGGGCATCCTGACGCTGCAATTCGATGGCCTCCTCGTGCCTGGACTTCTGCTGTTGCAAATGCCGTTGGCATTCTCGGGAGGGGCAATCGCTCTGGTGGTAAGTGGCGTTGGACTGAATGCCATCGGCCTGATTGCTTTTCTCACCCTGATTGGGGTGAGCTTGAATCACGGTATCGTGTTGCTGCAACTAGTGAAGCGAAACGAGGCACAGGGACTGTCCGTAGTCGATGCCGTGCGTGACGCTGTTGACGTGCGATTCCGGCCGATTCTCCTGACTGTGCTGACAGCCTCACTGGGCCTGCTGCCGACGGCACTCGGTTTCGGCAAAGGTGCCGCCCCTGAACAGGGACTCGCAATCGTTACATTGGGTGGGCTAATCTGGAGCGGCTTGCTCAGTACGAACCTGCTGCCAGCCCTTTATGTGTACAAGCGCGAGAGGCAACTTCGGAAAGCATCCCAGAGGCGTTGAGTTCGTGTAGAACATCGCCCTGTCATTGGCACGGTTTTATGATGGCGCCACACCCGCGCAGGGCTGTACAGCTGTTGAACCCGACAACCCTGGAATCGAGAAAAGATGCAGACCAATTCCACGCCGCGCGCCGACACGCTTAGCCAAATCCCACGTGGTATCTGGATGCTCGGCTTTGTCAGCATGTTCATGGACATCTCGTCGGAAATCATTCACAGCCTTTTGCCGATGTTCCTGGTAACTGGCTTGGGTGCGAGCGCGATGATGGTTGGCCTGATTGAAGGCGTCGCCGAAGCGACTACGCCTATCGTGAAAATGTTTTCCGGCGCCCTGAGCGACTACCTCGGCAATCGGAAATGGCTAGCGGTCATTGGATACGGCATGGGCGCGTTGAGCAAACCCTTGTTTGCGCTCGCGCCGACGGCGGGCATCGTCCTGACAGCGCGCGTTGCTGACAGAATCGGCAAAGGTGTGCGAGGTGCGCCGCGCGACGCACTCGTAGCTGATATCACGCCCGCCCACCTGCGTGGCGCCGCCTATGGCTTGCGACAATCGCTCGACACAATCGGCGCGTTTCTTGGACCGTTGCTCGCCGTCGGGCTGATGCTGCTTTGGGCAGACAACTTTCGTCTCGTATTCTGGGTGGCTGTGATTCCGGGGCTCGTCGCGGTAGGGTTGCTGGTGTTCGGCATCAAGGAACCCGCGCACCATTCGGACGCGAAACGTATCAACCCGATGAAGCTCGAAAGCCTGAAGAAGCTGAGCCGGACTTATTGGTGGGTGGTGTTCATCGGAGCGGTATTCACGCTCGCGCGATTCAGCGAGGCATTCCTCATCCTGCGCGCGATGCAGGGCGGTGTACCGATTGCGCTGGTGCCGCTGGTGATGGTGGCAATGAACCTGGTGTATTCCGTCTCGGCCTATCCCTTTGGCAAACTGGCTGACTCGATGAGCCACACCAGACTACTCGCCATCGGCCTTGTGGTGCTGATTGCGTCGGATGTTGTGCTTGCACACGGAAGCCACTGGCCGGTCGTATTGCTGGGTGTCGCGTTGTGGGGCCTGCATATGGGGCTCACGCAGGGCCTGCTCGCGACGATGGTTGCACATGCAGCACCGCCGGACCTGAAAGGCACCGCGTTCGGCTTCTTCAATCTGATGAGCGGACTGGCGATGCTGATTGCAAGCGTCGTCGCGGGTGAGCTTTGGGACAGCATGGGCGCTGCGGCAACCTTTTACGCGGGTGCAGGGTTTTGTCTGCTGACTCTGGCGGCCCTTGCCATAGGCGGAGGTTTGCGGCGAAAGAACACCTTCTAGCGAAAAACGCATGCCTGACTACGGGAGGCTCATGCCGTCGCAGCACAATGCGAACTCTATGACTGAGTCCGGCACCACGATGCATCAGTCATCATCATCCTCATGGTGGTGCTTGTACCAGCCACGATGCCGCCCATTGTCATGCCAACGGCGCCCCTCCCAGTATTCGCCCTGATATCCGTAGCCATAAGCTGGTGCCGGCGCGTACACGACCGGCGGCGATTCGTAGACGACCGGCGGCGGTTGGTAGACGACTGGAGGCGGTGCCATATACACCGGGCCGGGTACGCCAAAATAGACGCCGATATCAGCGTGGGCCGAAGCCGCGCCGGATGCGAATCCTAAGCAAACCCCCAGCGCGGTTAAAACCAATGCCCGTTTCATGGTGCTCGTCCATTCAGGTTATGCGGACCGCCTGCGGGGGTCCGATACACCATCGTAGGCGACGGAAAAAGTGCCCGGTGAAACGAAGGAGTCTCTCCTGTAACCGTTTGTAATACGCGACGAGACGTAGCTACGGTTCCAGCACAAGCGCATTCATCGCGTTATACATTTGATGTTGGGCGGCTACTCAAGCGCCTGTATAACAGGTAGTCCAATGACCATTTTCCAGCGCCTCGGCACAGCAGAACCAGGAGCATCGCGGCCCACTGAATGTGCGTAGGCCATGCTTGCGGATACACGAACACCTCGATGACAGTTGTCATGCCGAGCAGGACCAACGCTACGGGTCGCGTCGCCAGGCCGAGCACAAGTAAAACAGGGGTTGTCAGTTCGATGGACACTGCCAGGTAGGCTGCAAGCTCGGGAGGAAGCAACGGCAGTCGATAGTCTTCCCTAAACAACTGGAGCGCGGCATTCCAATCGGCCAGCTTAGTCATCGCCGAGTTCCAGAAGACCGTGGCGACAGCAAGCCTCAGTGGAAGCGCGAGAGCCGTGTGCGGCACCCGCTCCAGCCACCCAACGGCGCGTAGTACACGGTCAGTCAGTCTCGAACTGCGATGAGCGGATTGGGATTCCGGCATCATGTGACTTGCCTCCCAATTGCCTGGCTGGATGCCTCGTTTGATAGGCAGATGTCGACGAAGCACCCAGATGCAAGAAGGTGTGCGAGCCAGACAGATGTCTCAGCGTCCGGCACGTCGACAAGGGCATCATGCAAGGGGCGCCCCGCAAGCAAGGCAGCCGTGAACCGGCATTGCCCTTCTGCCATCCGGTTCATCTCGACACCCGAAGGCCCTCGGTGGATATACAACCAGACCGGGTCGGCGGCCAGATTGATGTTTGCCAATGCGCTATCGTCCCGAGACAACACCGCGTGCCAGATGGCATCGACGGGAAAGGGCGACTCGCGTACCCGCGCTGCAGGACTCGGCAAAAACCGTACGGCTTGCATGTCGGCTCCATTCAGTTGCTCAAGGCGCCGTAGGTCAAGCGGCTTTGCATCTGGCGCGTGCAGGGCCTCATTCACGGCCCATTCGAGTCGTGCCGTATCTGGCAAATAAACAAGAGACGCCGCTTCCGGCATCCGCGCCAGAAATTCCGGAAACAACTCTCCGTAGCTATCTAGCAAAGCGCTCGACGGTGGACATTGCTCAATAAAAAGTCGAGCCGCGCCTTCGAAGAATTCGGACCCAACCAGAGCCTGCACCGCTGGATAGGTCAGCCGTAGTGCTGCAAGCAGCGTGCTGTTCGCCGTATTTCGATAGATGGCGAGCCGCGCCTGCGGAGCCAGGCCGTCGGCTACCACATACCCAGATGCGTCGCCATCGGCAAGCCCAAGCATGTCCCGGCGGACCGCGCGTTGCAGCTCAAGCAGCGTAGGTGAACAGATTGTCATTTCGCTGCCTCTCAATAGCGGCCTCTGCAATCGCCGCTTCTTCCATCAGAACCTCGAGCGCCGGGACATCGGTGTCCCATTCAATCAGCGTGGGAACGGGTCCAAAGCGCTTGAGGGCTTCCTCGAACAGGTCCCACACCGGAGGCGCGACTCGCGAGCCATGGTCGTCGATGCGAATTGTCTGTCCTTGGTCAAGCTGTCGGACGCTGTGGCCGGCCAGGTGAACCTCGGTAACCGAGTCCGGCGGCAGGGCGTCGAGATAGGCCAGCGCATTCCAACCGTGATTGCTGGCACTGACATAGATATTGTTGACGTCACAGAGGATGCCGCACCCCGTGCGTCGCGCGACCTCGGCAAGAAAATCCCATTCGGGGATGGTTGAGTGGCGCAAGCGCAGGTAGGTCGATGGGTTTTCTAAAGAAATCCGCCGCTGCAGGTGGGTTTGGGTTTGGTCGACGTGCATGCAGACAATGCTCAACGCTTCTTCCGTCATGGGGAGCGGCAACAGGTCGGCGAGATAGATGCCGCCGCTGATGCTCCAGGACAGATGTTCTGAAACCAGTCCTGGTTCAACACGCCCGATGACGTCGCGCACGCGCTCCAGATGCCGGACATCCATCCCTTCGGCGCTGCCCAAAGAAAGTCCCACGCCGTGGAGCGAGATTGGGTAGTCGCGGCGGATGGCGTCCAGGTAACCGGGTGCGCTACCCCCGCCCATATAGTTCTCGGTATGGACTTCAAACCAGGCAGCGGGCGGACGTCCCTCGACAACCTCACGATGATGTCGGAAGCGCAGCCCAACCCCGGCGCATGCCGGAATCAGGCCATGCGCGGATTGCGACGCAGCAGAAGCGGCATCCATGAACTCCTCCGTTCGCTCAGGAAGGCTTCAGCTTGCCGCCCTGGATTTTGCTGCAATCCCCAGCGGGGAGCAGAACGAATGATTTCGCATCGCGTGCCTGGGTGGCTTGCCCTGCGCAGGAATGCGCTCCCTCCGCGCAGTCATTTTTCGATACGGCATTGATGCCGTAGCACTTCTCCAGTTTGTTCGCTTCCATCCGGGCCATGTTGTCCTTCACAACTTGCGGCATTCCGCTCATATCCTTCATGGTCTGGGCCTGGACCGGTACTATCTGCATGGCAAGTGCCAAGCCGATTGCCGACGACAAGGTCGAGGCGGCCATAACATGTTTGTTCATCACGCTTCCTCCTGAGGGTTGCGGCCCGGCATTCCGGCCGTGTAAGGAAGTTCGGCCGGCCGCCGCAAAAGGTTACGGTCCGAGCAAACTTTTTCTGCGTGACAAACAGTCGTCCGCGCCACAAAATTTCCACATGCCCCGGCATCCACATCCACCCAGTTCGGTTCCAGGTTCCGAGAGAGAGGACCTGGAGTCGTTCACGCCGGTCGGTCAGGCCGCGCCGGTTGCCAGCCGTGCTGACGGAAAACTGGACTGGTCCATCACCATGGCCAGCGCGCAAACCGGCGACCAGGAAGCCTATCGTCGGTTGCTCCAGGATATAACCCCCTATCTTCGTGCGCTCGCGGCACGGCACATCCGGAATGCCGATGACATTGAGGACACGGTTCAGGATGTGCTGCTCACCGTGCACTCGGTCCGCGACACGTATGACCCGTCGCGCCCGTTCGGGCCGTGGCTGGTCGCCATTGCAAACAGACGCATCGTCGACGGTCTGCGTCGGCGGGGACGCGTTTGCTCACATGAATCTTCAGTGGAAAATGGGCTTGAAACCTTTGCTGCTGATGAAGCGAACTTACAGGAAGGGGCCGTGAATGCCCGTCTGGTGAGGGAAGCTATCGAGCAATTGCCTGTCGGACAGCGGGACGCGATGCGCATGCTCAAGCTGGAAGAAATGTCTTTGCACGAGGCTGCGGCTGCAAGCGGAACATCGGTTGCAGCGTTGAAGGTAGCCACTCACCGGGCAATGAAACAATTGCGGGAAATGTTCCAGCGGCGAGGTAGCAAATCATGAATCGGACCTCTGACCTGATAGACGTGCTGGTCGCGGACGCAACACCGGTCCGGCGTTTGCGGCCCCCAGCGGCGAGAGCAGCCTGCTGGTTATTGTTTGCCGCAGTTGTGATGCTCTTCGTTGGTATCGCGCATGGGGTACGTGCCGACCTGGCAGTCAAATTGCATCAGCCCCTCTTCGCCATCGGTGTAGCTGCAGCCGTGGCAACAGGCATTCTGGCCGCCACAGCGGCCTTTCTTGCCAGCGTGCCAGGCAGGTCCCGCCGTTGGCTTCTGTTGCCTGCACCGGCAACTCTCGTCTGGGTAGCTTCGATTGGCTATGGTTGCCTGACCAACTGGGTCACGATTGGACCGGAAGGCATGTCGCCTGGCGAAACGGCCCGATGCTTTGCTACTCTGGTATTGGTTAGTACGCCACTATCGCTCGTAATGCTGATTATGCTGCGCCACGTCGCTCGACTGGCACCGGGTCCGGTCACGATGGTTGGAAGTCTCGCGGTCGCCGCCATGACTGCAGTTGCATTGTCGATTCTCCACCCGCTTGACGCAACGGCCATGATATTGCTGTGGAACCTTGGCGTCGCCGGGCTTTATCTGCTGCTGAGTGGCTGGTATGGTCAGCGACTTTTAGGCTGGGTGGCGCACCACTGGAGCCTGGGTACCCCGCACTAGCGCCAAAGAAAGGTCCTCAAATCAAGGTGCGGCGTTTAAGGATGCAATATGGACAGCAAACGGCACTGGGAAGACGTGTACCGGTCGAAAGCCCCGGATGCAGTCAGTTGGTATCGCCCGCACCTTGATATCTCGCTGACGCTGATTTGCGAAGCCGTGTCGGACCGGAACGCAGCCATCCTTGATGTGGGTGGAGGAGAATCGACGCTGGTCGATGATTTACTTCAGCGCGGATACCGAAACCTGACCGTGCTCGATACGTCCGCCATCGCTCTCGATACGACGAAACAGCGTTTGGGTTCTATCGCCGAGCAGGTAACGTGGGTCGAATCCGATATTACGTCGGTCGACCTGCCTGAGTATCGATACGACGTTTGGCATGACCGCGCCGTCTTCCACTTCCTGACGGAACCATCGCAACGAGACGCCTACACCCGCCTGCTGACGAAAGCACTCAAGCCGGGTGGCCGCGTTGTAATTGCCACATTCGGACCACTGGGGCCGAACAGGTGTAGCGGGCTGGATGTAAGTCGATACGACGCTCAGCAGCTCTCCGACGAATTTGGTCCAGGTTTTGAATTGGTCACAAGCACACTCGAGAACCACCACACGCCGGGTGGCTCCGGCCAGCAGTTTCTCTACTGCGGTTTCCGGAAACTGTGACTGTTGGGTTGCCCCGACTCGGCGTCACGCGTGGCCTATTGCTTGAGCCTGGTCAGGCGCAGCAGGAACCGGACTGCTGCATCGGCGGGCACCTGTTCGTGCCGTACGAGCAGTACACACAGCAATCCCCGGATTTCGGTCTCAGCACAGTCTTGCAATGCTCGCATTCGTAAAACCACACACAGGCGTCGGTGGGCATCGTCTCGTCTTTCCTGTGCCCGCACACCGGACACGTGATGCTCGAATCCAGCACGACTGCAGCCATCATTGCACCTGCTTTACGTGAGACGGATAGCCAGCATCGGCTGTGGCGTTCGTCAACGCGTCAACCGAAGCCTTCTTCGGGTCAAATACCACCTCGGCACGCTTGCTTGCGAAGTCGACCTTGGCCGAGGTCACGCCGGGCACTTTCTCGAGCGCCTTGCGAACCGTAATCGGACACACGGCGCAATCCATGTTTGTGACGTCAAGGGTGACCGTGCGAAGTCCGTCGGCGAAGGCCGTGGATGCAGTCAGCGCCGTCGCGACGAGCACAGCAATCAGTTTCTTCATGGCAGATACTCAATAAAAGAGCGGCGCATAGAGGGGGAACGACATCAGCACGAGCGCGGCAGGCATCACGACCCAGAAAATAAAGCGCTGCCGACGTCGCGTCGAAGGCACCGCGCAGGTTTCGCCCACCGCGCATTCTTCGGACCTGGCGTAGAGCCTGCGGAAAGCGACTGCAAAAAAGGCGATGGATATGACGACAAATAGGGGTTGGAACGGCCGCAACGCGGTCAGGCGCGAGCCCCAGGCGCCCCCGACTCCCAACACGACAAGGAGCAGGGGGCCGGCGCAGCAAGCGGACGCTCCAAATGCGGCAGCAGTTCCGGCTAGCAGGGAGCCGGCGGTGGCCGAGCCAGGTCGCATGGCACTTCCTTTTCGGACTGGTTGAGTCTAGTCTAGGTGCGTACCTAAGTACGGAGTCAAGCGCACCATGCAGGAAATGACCATCGGACAACTGGCTGAAGCGGCAGAAGTCAACGTCGAAACAGTGAGGTACTACCATCGTCGCGGGTTACTGCCAACGCCACCCCGCCCCGCAGGTGGCATTCGACGATACCCGACAGCCGTACTGACGAGGCTTCTCTTTATCAAGCGGTCCCAGTTGCTTGGGTTTTCGCTGGATGAGGTAGAGGCGCTGTTATCCCTGCACGACGGTCAGACGTGCAACTCAGCGCGCGCAATCGCCGAACATAAGCTTGCCGACGTACGTCAGCGCATACAGGATTTGTCTATGTTGGAAGACGCATTGGCGAAGCTGGTACAACGCTGCTCGACGTCGAAAGGCAAGATTTCGTGCCCACTCATCGATACGCTCATGAACGGCGGAGAGCTGCCCCAGTGAACGCGTTAGTGCGAGGCGTGCCGGTAGCGCACACCACCGACACAACCGGGACAGGGCTAACCAGCGTGACGAGTCAGGCGGTCAGCAGGCCAACTGCGCTTTACCGGTAACCGCGACGCGAGAGGCGCAATCATTTCGTCTCTCGAGCGTCTAACAATAGGGCTGTGCTTATCTCTGGGTAGACTGTAATGCTGAACGTTTTTTTCCGATATCTGCTCGCGACGAGCTTGTTACTGGTCGTCAGTGCCGCTTTCGCCGGGGAGCAGCCGTTCAACCAGGCGCAGTTCGACAGGCTGAACGCCGACGGGAAGCCAGCCGTCGTCTACTTCCACGCGACCTGGTGCCCCACCTGCAAGGTCCAACAACCCATCGTGGCCCGACTCGCCACCAGCCCGGAAATGAAAGACGTGACCATTTTCGTGGCCGACTACGACAAGGAAGTTGCCCTTAAGCGGACCTTGAAAGTGACCCAGCAGTCAACGTTCGTTGTTTTCAAGGGTGGCCACGAGGTTGCGCGCTCTACGGGGCAGACGCGCGAACAGGACATCAAAAACACGTTCGCCAAAGCCCTGTAATGGATTTCACGCCGGGTACGTACGTGCTCGGGTTCCTGGCCGGGGCCCTGACGACGTTGTCACCGTGTGTGCTCGCCCTTGTTCCCGTACTCGTTGCGTCTGCATTGGCGGCACATCGGCTGGGGGTCGTTGCACTCTCAGCTGGATTAGGCGTGTCGTTCGCGGCCATCGGGATTTTCGTGGCCAGCGTCGGCGCGTCGCTGGGTGTGGATAGTGAACTCTTCCGTCGCGTGGCCGCCGTGCTGATGATTTTGTTTGGGCTCGCGATGTTTTCCCATCGATTGCAGGCCATTTTCAACCGCGCGGTCTCCGGAATCGGTGACCCGGGTCAGAACTGGTTGAGCAAGATACGAGGCGACAGCCTGTCGGGCCAGTTCGCGGTCGGACTGATTCTGGGAGCAGTCTGGAGTCCCTGCGTCGGCCCCACATTGGGCGCGGCAACCACACTCGCCTCGCAAAGCAGGAGTCTCGGGAGTATCGCGCTGTTGATGGGCATATTTGGCATCGGAGCCGGTCTACCGCTTGCGATTCTCGGTTCCCTTTCCCGGACCTCGACGCAGAAGCTGCGACGCCGACTTGGCCTAGTGGGAACGGCAGGGACAACCATCCTCGGAGCGGTGTTTATAGCCTTTGGCCTGCTCGTCCTTACGGGGCTGGACAAGACGCTGGAGACGGCGCTGCTGTCTGCAAGCCCCGCGTGGCTAACGGACTTCACAACGTCGCTTTGAGAAGCCACGTGCGGATTCGATAGTCAGGGTACAAACCAGACCATGCCCTCGGCCGTCCACCTCCGGGAAATTTTCTAAAGCTCACTTAACTCGAAATATTCGGTTTCAGAACTCACAACCCCTTGGTCAACAATGTGGGTGTCTGCGGCGTTAAGGAGATGAATGGTGCGAAGCCGTCCCGTTACCTGAACGGGAAAACTGCTGGAGCGGAACATGAAAAACACGAGCGGACAGTCCCCGCGTTGTCAGGTCGAAAAGTGGCTCGCACCGGCTCCCGCGACACCTGTTCATGTGACCAGATTCAGTAGCGCCGGATGGAACGGGCGACGCTACGTGTGCGTTGAGACGTCGTCACCAGCCGGAGCGCGCGCATTGTTCTTCTTCAGGCACGATGACGGCAGTTGGTGCGTATTCCCGCAGACTGCCAACAGGCGGAAGTTGGCCGCAGAGCACGCCGTCATGCCGGTCACGCTTGTTGACAGTTATTGAACGCAACGATGCGCCCGAAGCACTGCAAATGAATTGGCGACGCTCCAAACAGGAACGCATCAGGCTATATCGTCGCGGCGCCGGCGCGAACTGAAGTACGTCCAATGTTTTGGTTCTGAGTTCGACGTCCTCTTCTCTGCCATGGCGGCGACTGAGGAGCGATGAGAACCATAAGCAGTGTGCAATTCGCACGTCGCACAGTCCCGTGGCGCATGACGGTTACCGCGCCTCTGACGAAAGCAGTCGGTGTCTGACCGACTGCAATTCGTGAGCACAGCACGCGAGCATCTGGGTCAGGTGAGCCAGACGACCAGAAAAATAGCTCGTTCGAACGGACTGTCGCGACCGGTTCCGATGCTGACGACGCGCGTGGGTCTGCTCATGCACCAGCACCGCCGGTTGGGTCCGGACGGAGTGGCGTCTGCAGGAGCGGCGACGGTCCCCACATCTCAACCTTGAAATTGGTCGCGAAGGTCCGTAATTCCTGCTCCAGCGCGCGCCATGGCCCGTCTGCGAACGTCGCCCAGTCGATTGTAGACCTCCAGCAGGCGGTCGTTCGAATCTGCGGGGCGCCGAGCATATTCCGGTTCGCACGAAGTTCGACCAGACCTGGCTGCTGCACAATCGTTTCCGCCGCCTTCCTGGCCCATTCGGCGTAAGAGTCCAGATTCACGCCTGGCTGCAGGTCGTACGTATTCGTCACCTCTATCATGGACGTCTCCTCACCGATGGAGTTGGGTTCCGGCAGGTACATGCCCACTGCCAGTTCGTCGGTATGGCAATGCGCAGCGTCTCTGATACTGCCTTCGTTCGCTCCAGCGGGTCAAGCAGCGTTTCCATGACAAAGCATCGAACTTGCTCTTGGAGACGGCCGGAAATGAGACACCTGACTTCTCGTCGATTGATACGGACACAGAAGCTGAAGTTGGCTAGGGGTGCACGTCTGCGCCTCGAGCGAGCGACCACCGGACCGCAATTCGTTGAACTGCAGCGCAAAATCGGCCTCGACTCGCCGAATCACTTTGCGTACCTCATCGCAAAAGCTGTTTTCATGGAGTCAATTGGTGTTGAGCCCCATCGGTGCGATTTCCCGCCGCGCTGGGTTGAACCGTGCCGTGGTGGTCCGCGATGACAACAGTCGAACATAGACCTACGCGTCTAAAGAACCTGACGCCTGATGCCGTAATTGCCATCAGCGAGTCGCTCGATTCGCCAAAATCTAACAATCAATATTGAGGAAGCAGATGGCAGTCGTCAACGCGTACCTACCGCAACCATCCCAGCTGATGTTCGAGACCGAGGAGGGACGAAAAGTGGCCGACGCATGTATCGAATTCGGAGGCTGGCATCATCGCGACAAGACGCTGACGCCAATCCAGCTGTCGGCGCTGCTAACAATGCCGGGTAATCCTGGCTTGGCCTGGGCGATGGACAGCCTCGCTGCGGCGGCCGAGGCGGGCATACTTGACGGAGACACGTTCATCGGGCAGTTGTTTGCGAGCAAGGAGGATGTGCGAGCTTGCCGTCTAATTTTGCGGGACACCGGTGCCGACAAGTGGCTGAACGACCGACATTTCACCGCGTTGAAGAAGTTGGGCTGCGCAGAGTTGGACGCAGTCAACTACGCTAGCATCGCAAGCTTCTTCGACCCTGCCGAGTAACGACTTAAAAGGGCAGTCGCGCAGCGTGCTCGACACATGAGCCGTCAGATTTCGGCCTCGTCTTGAGGCGACGCGGTGACCGCCTCCTTCACCTGCTCTTCTTCGAATGATTTGAGCGTCCTGCCCTCTGCCGTCATCCAGAGCTTCGGGCCGCTCGAGGCCTGCCCACGGATGACAGCGAGTGGTGCGCTCGCCGAGTCGAACACGTAGTCTTGTGTGAAAACAAGAACGTCACCCTGCGGCGCGAGCACCCCTTTGTCGATAAGTGACGTGCGTAGCCGATTATAGTTGTGCCGACTAAACGCATCACTCACCACCGAGACCGCGGTCGCCCCCTTGAGAACCCTCAAACCCGCGCCCGTGTAGATAGCCTCGGCCTTGAGCAAGTCACGGGAGAAGTAGAAGCGGGGCTCGTCCGGTGAAAGTAATGGCTCCCTGTTCGATGACACAGCAGAAGCTATGTCGGCGACATCGAATATCGAGTATCCGAGCACGGCCAGTAACGTCTTGGCGACCTCAAGAACGTCGTCGCAATCTGCCTGCTGTCCCGGCCTCAGAACGGTCCTCTGACCTGCGTTCCCGTTTTCCAAGACGAACCTCCGTGCCGTTTGGGCTTCTTGGATGCATCGCTCCTCAATGTAGTATGTGTGGGAATGTGTCAGGTTATCCGTCTTCGACGAGATGATGAGTGCATGGTCCCAGAACTCTTTCTGAAGATGCTGGTCGAGCCGCTTTACGATGTTCGCTGTCTGTCCGACGTAAAGCTGCTCCCGCCCATCTTCGTCCTCCCCGACGAGCAGGTAGACAACGCATCCTTCGTTGGCGCTTTCAGGCATCGCGACGTAGGCAGCGAGACGCCGTCGCGGCACCTGCGTGACCTTGACAAGATGCATCGTGAATTCGGCAACACGGATGCCGTCCGGCACACCTTCTGGAAGATAAATCTGGATAGTTTTTGGTCGAATCACAATGAGAGGCGCCAAGGGGCGGTTGCAGTCCAGTGAGCGACGAGTGACGACGCCAGCTTCCCTGAAGTCTACCGGCGCGGAGTGCAACCGTGTGATTGAAGTAGTTGATGCGCGCAGAGCAGCCATTTTTCGACTACTCCTTCTCGTCTTAAGCGGTCCGCATAAAACTGCTTACGTTCAACCATCCCGTCAGGCTTGAGCAAAGCTCTTCGCCAACCGCAAGCGCCCCCACAAGGTGGGGAGCGTACAGATGGGTTAGAGTGCTGCCAGAGGTTGTCGTGCTGGCGCGACAGAGACGAATTCATAGCAGCTTCAATAGAGCCGCATGAGGCGAGGTCAGAGATGGTGGAATACGCAGACTGGCGACAATATCAGGAACAGACAGCGGCAGCGTTTCGCCGGCTCGGGTTCACTGCGGAAGTCGACTACACGGCAGACGGCGTCAGGGCCCGGCATGATATCGACGTATATGTCACCTTCTCGCAGCAGAGCATCCCGTGCACTTGGGTCGTCGAATGCAAACTATGGGCCAAACGGGTACCAAAGGAAAAGATTCTGGCGCTGAAAAGCATCGTGGATGACCTCGGCGCTGACCGCGGAATCATCGTCAGCGAAGCCGGGTTTCAACCCGGGGCGCAAGATGCAGCTCGCGGAACGAATATTACGTTAGTGACGTCGCTCGAAGAGTTCGAGCGTACAGCTCGTGCCAGTGCGTCAGCTGCATTGACATACATTGAAGTGGAAGGCGAAGCGCCAATCTATCAGTTCCCGACCTTGTCGGAACCACAGCAGCTACTTGTCTACAGAGACCAGCTCATCACCGCAAACTGGCGCTCAGGCACCATCACGTTCATCGACCCGTGGACCAAGGCGATTGTAGAGACGATTGAGCTTGACAGATATGAGGTCCGCAGCGAGGAGACGAGCCGCAAAATTTTGAATTACCCACCAGGAAGCATGGCGATAGCTGATGGGCGGCTGTTTGTCGGCCAAGTTTTTTCAGAGTTCGTCCTGGTCATCGACATTGCAACACAAGCCATCGTTAAGCGGCTCATTCTGCCGGGTGGTGGTGAGGGCGAGCTTGCGGCGTCGCACGATGAGCGAACCGTTTACTTTGCGAGCAACCGGGTTCCCAACTTCTATGTGATTGACAGCGCCACATATTCGTTAGACGAAGTACCCTATCCCGGTTCAGGCCGAGGTTGCATGGCACTCGCGAAGCATCCTGCCAGCGACATTTTGTACTTGGGCCTTCAAAGAGGCGGCGCTCTCGATGGTCAGCAATATCCGGGCGGGAATTGCTTCCTGGCAGCCTACGACTTCACATCGCGCTCGTATGTGGCTCAGGTATATCTTGCTGACGTGGTCGATGGCCGTAGCGACGACGCCATCCCCGCTTGTATTAGTTTTGACGAACGGTCCAATCATCTTTATGTCGGCATGTTCCAATCGATGCTCGGCATCCGAGTGATAGATGCGGCCACCTACTGCCTCGTCCGGAATATCTCCGTTCCCCGTAATGGGCACAACGAAAAGTCGCAGTGGGCAGACCCAATGTCTCAGGCTTTTTCCGAAGACCTTGTCCTCTCCGTGAATCGCAACAACTGCGAACTGGCCATTCTCGATAGGGTCGACGACCGGACTCTAGACAAGATATTTTTAGGCGTTGCACCGAATGGTCCGCGCGCGGTGGTCCTTTGGAACGAACACGCCATCGTGAGCTATCCAGGTCGCAACGGGCTAATATTCCTTGACCTGTCGGAAGTTCGCCGGAGCGTTGAAGTCTCCGCAATGTCGGAAGGCTAATTCCCGGTGCGGGTACGTGTTGACGGGCAAGCCGCCAGACTACTTGGCGCTTTCATCTGCGAGCCACGGCGCGCGTCCGGCATCCAAAGACGTGCAAATCCAACTCCCGCCCTCCGACTTAACGATTTCGTAAGGAAGACGTCGACTTGCAGCGGTAGGAATTGCCACCTTCAGTTTTTCAAGGTATCGCGCCGTAAAATCGGCTTGAGTCATAGTCGCAAACGAGATGTTTTCGATAGATGGACCGCGCAGAAGGTTAGCCGAACCACTAAGAACTTCCGTCGCTCCGTCAGATAGTCCAGCGTAGAACTTGGCATGGAAGTCCTGCTTCGTGACACCGCCGCTGATTAACTTGTCCTCGAGACCGTATCCCTGCAATTCGTCGTAATCGAGACCTTCCGCTTCGAGAGTTTTCTTGAAAGACGTGTATGTCGCCTTCCGGGTCAGGAGCGTCGACTTTTTTGTGTCGAGATTGCGAATCAGCCAATCCCAAATCCTTCGCTTGTCCTCGGTCTTCATGTATTGATGGCCAACGAACGGCGCCGCAATAAGAATTCTATCGGCAGTCAGGTGCCACCGAATTACCAGCTTCTCCAGAAATTGCATGATTTCGGTTTTGCTGAACAGACCATTCAAGCGACCTTCGAGGCGCGTATTTCGAATGTCACCCAACAAGCACCTCTCATGAAGAGGGGTAAAGTCGGCACCAAGGCGCTTCGGCGCATAGAACGTGGCCTTATGTGACCGTCCGCACTCGCAGGGCACATCAACGCACACCAGCACATGGTCGCGTCCCCCGTCACCTCCCGAGAGAAGATAATCTGAAGCGCTGCGCCACGCTCTATCAACCTGTCCAGCCGCGGCCTTCAGGCTGCTGTAAGCAGCTGCATCGAGTGCGGCACCGGTCGCACTGCAAATATATAAAGGAACTGCGTCGCAGTCGAATTCCCAATTTGTCTTCGTTCGAGGAATATTGTGCTCGACGATTTCCGTCGCCACGGGTGACGCCGCACCTTCACGAGCGTAATCGTGCCACTCTCGGACCTGCCATCCATATTCTGAGTAAGATTCGGACGGATTAACCAGGTCAACCGAGAATAGCTGTTTGCACTTTGAACACTCTACTTCCCAGAACCCATCATCATTGATACCCCCAATATGAGTCACTTCGGTGTAGTGAAACGGGTGTTTGCAGCCTGGACATTTCGCACTAAGGGTGCGTTGGGTATATGACATAGGATAGTCGGGCCGGCGTGTATGTTCGAAGCTTCGATTGTATTACGCGCGACCCGTTCACTGTGACGGCTAGCCTCGAGATATGCCTGTTCGAAGCAACACGAAGACCTCCTGGACAATTTGCACAATATCATTGCTGTCCTGGGATAGTGAACATATATATCGGACTCCATGATATCGAGTGCAGTTATCTGCTACCAATTAAGCAAGACACGCAGCCGTGCCATGAGCCAGTCCGTTTCGACTACACTGGTCCACCCTTTGCCTTCAATGGCCCGTCTGATGCGCCGCAGCGTCACGTCACGCGAATTTTGGGGAAACTTCGCCGCGTCTTTGAGTGCCTTTGGCATCGACTGCTGCGCGAGGTCCTCGCATACCTCCCATCGCTGATAGCGTTCTGGCGCCGTGAGACCGACCACAAACCGTCCTGCAATTTTCCGCCCGGCGAGCTTGGGCTGTGCGCCGGCGAGTGATGCGGGTGTCGTGTCCCAAGGAAAGTCGTTGGGAACCTGTGAACTCAACGTCTCCTCAAGAAGAAGCGGTTCGTAGTCACGCATTAGTCCGCTGACGCGGATGTCCTCGTGAAGTTGGTCCCAATGCAGCTCTGCGCCGGACGCAGAGACCCGAACATCGTTTCGCTGGTCGGGCGTCGCTGTTAGCAATCGGGGAAACCATCGCAATGGAATCCGAAATATGCGTCCGTCCCTCAACGAGACGGTGAAGTCCTTGTCATTCACGGTTACTTTGATTGCTATTGGTGGGTTGGGGTCTATCATTTTCTCAGGCTCACAGCCGAAGGTCAGTGCTTGAGCAGATAAGCGACGACTTGCTTCGCTATGTCAACAAACGTCTTGTGCTTGCCAGCAGCGATTGTTTGCGAGCTGAGCGCAGTGCCCGCGGCAGCGACTATTCGGATTCGAATGCGCTCGCCGACGACAAGAATTTGCACGCAAGCTTCGGGTATTGGCGTGGAATCCCCAACCGCTTGTTGCTCAACGAAAAGCGTAAATATCCGAGCCCCCGGATACGGGCCCAATGGCCACTCGTATCCGTGCGAGTGAAGCGCTTCTGAAGCGCGCTCCCACAATGGTCTCCGCGGGTCAATATCCGCCATCGCTGTGTATAGCGGTTCAACATCGCTCGGCTCGCGTTGGTGCTCACCCTTATACATTTTAACGATGGTGCGCGACCACTCTGCTGCCCACGCCGCGGCTATCCGTTTGACCGATTTGAAATCAACGTCGTCGTCGAGCATCTCAACGGGACGGCGCCCCCCCAAGCTACCTCGCGGCGATGAGAGGAAACCAAGTCGGCCCATCGGTTCGGCAGGAACAATAGTTCTGCAAATTATCTGCAACCGCTTGCGATTCAGCAGCGGGTCGGCCAATAACGCCGGGAAGTATTCAGTCTCATCGACGTCGACGCCAAAGACGCTCCCATCTTCTACTAGCCGCGCCAGGCGCTTTTCGCTTAAACCGATGCGCTTTTTGAATTCAGTCGGTGTCAGCAGTTCCCCGTTTGCAACCATCTCGCGCCGAGCGACCAAGGCTTGCTGCCAATAGTGCTCCCGCAGAATTTCGCCGCCGACATCCTCGCCGGCATCGAGGTAAGCTTCTCGAACGATTTGCTCTATGCGAGCAATCACCTCGTCCGGTAACTTCTGGAACTTGCTGCGGTCCGCAGCCGGTAGTCGGAAACCGTTCGCGGCGATTCTGCGCACAAGCGATGATGCCAAAAACTGAGCAATATCGAACTCGGCGTCAATACGACCCATGGCGATATCCCAGCCACTTTTAGCCATGGGGAGCTCGCTGAACTGATGACAGGATGACTACGCGTTCGAGCCATTGCTCGTCGGTCGTTTGGTTCCACCCTAAAGTAAGGCCCCGCACGGCGGGATGGTGCACCTCCGAAAAACTTCCGTCGGCGGACCGGTGACGCTCGCCTGTCCACATGTCGCTCACAAGAACCACGTCGAGGACTTCTTCCGCGTCGCTGTCGTCGGCGTACGGCGCCAGGTAGAGGACGACCGCGTCGGGGTCTGCTTCCTGCAAGCGACGCAGAATGTCTCGTACCTTCATGGTTGCTGTTCCTTACACCGATGCGCGCCGCTTCGCTCGTAGGTGATAAACCTGCTCCCCAGAGAAATTCGGCGCGTAATACGGCGACGCCCCGTATCGACCACTGCAAGCACTGGCACCTGGGTGGTCTTGCCGGCGTTGTAATCGCGGGCCAGCCTGCCATGAGCGATGTCAATTTCTAACTTGCGAAAAACTTCCGCTGCTATTTCCTCGAACGTAGCGGCCGGCGCAAGCACGCGCGTAAATTTATTGAGCCGCGTTTTGGTGTAAATTCCCACGCCGACTCGCACCAGCCTCTTGGTCCTGACCAGATTGGATAACACTCGGCTGAGTTGCGCCGGACTTCCGAGGGTGGCAAGCTCCGAACGGAGAATCACGACGCCTTTCCTGCGGGTAATTGAACGAATCACGCGGTCTTCGAGTTTCATGGCGAGCTGCTCCCAGCCCATATCGTTGACTGGCCAGTGCGCCGATGATTGGCAACGGTCTGCATACCAGTGCCTACAGCACAGTCGCTTCGACTGCCTTGAGCAGCACGACCGAGACGCTCTCGTAGGTGACCTGTTCGCAACCGGCGCGAAGGTCACGATGAGGAGCACCGGGGTATAGAAATTCATATGGCCGCCCTTTGTCTATACCGCTTTCTCGAGTCCAACCGACACTGCTCGACGAGATAAATCTGACCTCCTCGGCGTACTGTTCCCTATCGCCAGGCGGCACAAGCATAACCGCGGCACTTGGGTCGGCGTTGCGCAAAAACTCCATCAATTCGGCTATCGTCATGATGCGAGGTTTCCTCCCTAAACTTCAGCTAGCTGATGCTGGCCCGCGACGAGCGAAGAACGAAATTGTCGCTGTGTTAATTTGCTCCGCAAGACGACAAGCGTCATCCATCGATATCGATGGCACAAAAGGCGATGTGCTGTTGGCCCACTCAGTCAGCTGTTCTACGACCTCGCGTTCCGACGACGACGCGTGTAATGCCGTCAAGCCAGCGTCGACCACATCAACACTCGGATGCGTCAGTCCGTCCAAGCCCATTCCATGCCACTCGGCCAGCTCGCAGCAGCAGGAATAGATGGACTCGAAGGTGCATCTGAATCGCGAATGTGCTGACAATCCAGAGTCGTGCGCGTCCCGCAGATACGCCGCACTGTTGGCAAGCCGCGGACGGCTGTCGTTCTGCTCGTTCATCTCGTTCTCTTTCGCGGTCGTGGTCGTGGTCGCGCTAGCTCGGCAGCTACGCCCGAAAGCCGCAAATCGCGCGGTACCGATGCCGCGGCAAGGATGAAAGCCAAGGCATTGCGCTGCCTCGCTGACTTCCTGGTAGATGCACGAAACAACGTGTCCAGGAAGGATTTGCAGAACAGCTTTTTAATGCGTCGCTTGAAGTGGTTGGTAGCTTGCTGGCAGAACTCACGTCGATACTGCCTGCAGTGTCTTAGGAAGCGGCGCCGAAAATCCTTTGAGACATCCGCAAGGGCAAATTCAAGTGTTCGGTCGGTCTCTCTGCCCACCCTAAGAGACTCCTTGCGGGTCCGTCTCATGTCCGACCACCATCGGCGGATGCTGCGGACGTTCGAGACTCGGACAGCAATCCAGCAGTGCCGAACATAGCGGCCAGGCGTTCGGCGAACAGCTTTTGGACTTCTTTGTCGCCAAGGCCCACGCCCGGCTGGCAATGCACCAAATGTCCCTCGACGCCTTCGAAGCCCTCACGCATGTCATCAAGTGCCAACCACTTTTTGATTCCATACCTTTTTACATGTCGGCGAACCTGCTGCCCCCGAGGTGTGCTTCGCCACGCGGCTACAGATGCCTCTTCGGGATTGAAGGTCGAGCCAATCACTCGTGCTCGAAGTGAAGCAAGTGGCAGGCTATTGAGCGCCGCTTCGAAGCCTATTGCTTCCACCCAGCTTGTTGACAAAACAATTTGCAATTCAGGATACGGGGCAAGCAGATTTTCGAGCACGGCGGCAAACTCAAAGAAAGATGCCGAAGGGTCGCTGGGCGCAATGCCTACTGCAGTTACATAAGCGTCGGATGAGTGAAGACAATTGTCGAAATCGAGATACAAGACGCCCGCATTGCTGCTCAGTTTTTGAGGCGCATCAGCAATACCCGAACGCATTTCGTTGTCCATCATCTAAGTCTCCTACGAGGGCACCGCAACCGCCGCAATGTTGTCCGTGATTTCCTTGAGCATTTTCATGTCGAGCAGAACTGTGCGGGGCCCGTCGATAGCAGCAACGTCCGCCACACGGATGACTGGCTGTAGCTTGCCTCGGGTCGGGTGTGCGGCAACGAGGCGATGAAGAATCGCCAGCCGCTCATCCTTATCGCCGGTCGTCACCACTTCCACGGATGCAGCGTAAAGAGACATGCGTAACGCGGCAATAGGCGGACGAACGACCATTGCATCGATTCCGTCGGAAGCTAAGGTTGTTAATACGTCGTACGCCATATCGCACCATAACGCCAGTTGAACGGCAGCCCGAGAAGGCAGCGACTCGATGTCGTCAACTTGTGCTGACAACCTATCCGCCTTCGCGTAGTAGTCGTACTGCTTGGGCTCGCCCATTTCCGTCGGATAACCACGCGGAGCATCGACGGAATTGAACAGGAAGGTCAAACCGGAGAACCGGTCGTCGCTTGCAACCAGCTCTTTTTCGATGGCTCCGGATATCTGTGCCAATCGTGCAATACCTTCCATTTCCTCGTAAATGACACGCCGGATGCACGCCCGGTGAATGGAGCTTTTGCTCATGGTGAGTGGCACGGCGTTGCGAATAGCAGTTTCGTGGTTCTTCATCTGCTGGACTATTGGCAGCAATACCTTTGACAACGGTCCGGTCAACCCAGCCTCAACGTTCAAAGGCTGCGGATGAAGGACTGCGTTTGGCTGCTCCGGCGGCTCTGTAACTTCCTCTCGGGTGTCTTTTCGTCTTCTTCGCCGCGCCAAACTACGAGACATGATGTCATCAAAAGACATGTCGTCGTCGACGCGAATGCATCGGTCTGAACGTGAAACCACCCGCACACCCTCCACGGCGACGTCGCTATGAGCAGGAACACGGCCATGCATCCAAATATCGATGCTCGCGCGGTGACGACGAAGCAGCCATCGCAGGTCGTTCGTCTGTGCGAATAGTCGCGCGTTCGCTCTCCGGTCCTTACGCCCCGACCATCCCAGTGGGTCGACATCTTCAGACCGGTAATGGGCTACTGCCTGCAATGGTGCACGCACAGGCGAGTTATTCGAGACAACTACGGTTGCCCCATCGAAGGGGACATCCAGCTGTGCGTTCAGCCAGCTCACAGCTTTCCTGTTCTCAAGAAGCGAAATCGCAGGATGGAATGCTTTTGCCTCACTCCCGGCACGAGAAGCCGGCGACGCAAGTCCCGCTTGTCGGCAAAGCTCTTCTGCTTGCTGGCAATTGAACGGGTCGTCCCACCACGACGATGCGTCGATGGTATTGAAATCAGGACAGCCTGCAATGCATTCAGCAACTAGCGAAGGTCTCCAGTCATCAAAGGAACACCACAGAGTCGTGCCGAGAAATCGTACGCCCTGCAAGACAATCGCGTCCTTTTCCAACACGTGCACGGAGGTTCCTGCCGCAAGAAACTGGGCCTGTTTGACGGCCTCTGTTGCATCCCGACCTGACAGTTCGCTCGAACCCAAGACGTAGATTGTCGGCAGGCTCGTTGCCGCTAGGGCCGGTATTGCTTCATCAAGATTACCAAGACCTCCTGCAACAACCAGGATGTTGCAATTTTTTAAGGCGGCTAGCGATTCGCGGCGCTCCTCCACGGTTGCGCCCGCTAGCAACTGGATGCGTGGGAACGGGTCGTCGCGGTACAGGCGCCAAAGCCCTGACGAGGTGGCCATCCTTCTCTTCCTTAAATTTGAGGGGTTTTGAACCCAATAAAACAGGCTTAGGGCGCTCACCGCCCGAGCTCAAATGCATAGGCGAAATCTACCCGGGTGTACGAAGTTTGTCTATACAAAGTTGGTCTATATGTAGTTGGTCTATACGGAGTTGACCGTAGACTAACTTCATACAGCATGGGACCATCGGCGGCTTAAAATCTCTCTGGCTATCGATGACGTCTCTGGCCGAACGTTTCGCCCAAAATCTCAGGTGGTGCCGCGAAGAGCTCGGATGGTCGCAGAGCGAGTTGGCGAGCCGGGCAGACGTGGACTCGACGCTGATAAGTCGCATTGAACGCAATCTGGTCAGCGTTTCGCTCGACCGCGCTGCCCGCTTTGCTCAAGTTTTAGGGGTAGAGTTGGCGGCGCTCCTTGACACCCCAAAGGGCACGAACGTCCCGTTTGGCATTCACAGCCAGCGCGCAATTTCGAGCGCGCAGCTGATGGCAAATGTAAAGTCGACGCGGGAGGCTGCCGGCCTCAGTCAGAGCGTGGTAGCCAAACGGGCGACGCTTCAACGGGGCTACGTATCCGTCCTCGAGAAAGGCGAGACGAAGCTATATTTAAAGACATTAGAAAAGCTCGCAGCAGCGCTCAAGGTTACGCCAGGGGAGCTTGTCTAGTCGCAGGACACAAAAAGGCTCACGATTGGGATTGGCGACAATGCGATGCCGCGCTTGTGGCCTGGACCCAAGCGCTGACTACGTCGGCGCGCCACCGAAGAAGGTCGCGGTCGAACAGTTCGGCGCGGGGTGGTAGCAGCCAGGGGCGGTGCCGAGCCCGCAAAACGACGGTGCGAATGGAGATGCCAAGTAGCTGCGCAAGGTCGTAAGCATCAAGGAAGCTGAAAGTTTGATTGTTGGGCCAGGACGTCATCCCAAAGATAGACATGACCTTTAAACGCGATTTGCGAGCGCGCGCTTATCGGTTGTTGTTAAGTACGGCGTTACTGCCGAACCAAAAAGATACCGGTTGGAACAATGGAAATTCCAGAAGCGACCGTAGAGAGCGTAGAGGCAGCGTTACGTAAACTGTCAGGTCCGGACGCTGAAGAGCTGTGCGTTCCTCGCGCCGGCAAGTTCATGTCGTTCTTTTCAGACGCGGGGCTGCTTCAACTGGTCATCACTTGGGCGCGAAAGAATCCCGGTGGGGCTCGAGCTAGGTTTGATGACATCTTGGCCAATACGGCTGATTTTGGTGCGAATCTTGAAAAAATGCTCGGCAGGCCGTACGCGCTGGCCGCGTGGGTGATGGCCAAACAGTTGGTTGACGCAAACGGCACTCGCCTCGGTCGGTCAGAAGGTCGCGTCTACAGCAACTACATCGATGCCATGGATGAGTTCGAGTTCGCTCGGACGCATCCGTCCAGCGACGGCGTCAATCTCCTGTGCGTTCAAGGCTCGCCACGCGAATTCATTCGCCCCCTGTACGAAGGCCCACAAGGCGAGCGCAAGCTCCGCCAGTTTGGTGAAATCAGAGTTGTCGTCCAGGATGCCTTGGCACATCTCGCGCAGGAGTGGACCGCGAAGAAGCTCTTGGATGTCTCCGAGGCAGCTACGCAACTGGCACGCGAACTCATCGAAAATTCTGATTGGTGGGCTCGGGCCGATGAGCGCGGGGTCTTCTATTCAAAGGGAATCAGGGCGATTACGTTCCGACTCGTGAATGTCGATGACACCAACGTTGAACAGGTTTCTGGTGAAAACACGCACGTCCGCAATTTTCTGATTCAAAGCCTTGCCGAAGACAGTGTTCGCCATCCTGCACAAGGCAGTCACCGAAAAGAAGATATCCGGCAGCTATCGTTCATTGAACTATCAATCGTTGATTCTGGCCCGGGCCTGGCCCGCCGTTGGATGTCCACCGGTGCGGAACTGAGGAAGCAGATTCCGGACGTTACCCAAATCTCGCTAGAAGAGGAGGAGGACGCTGTTGTCTCATGCTTCCGAAAATGGGCGACTTCATCTGGCGATACGAACCGTGGCATTGGGTTGTTTGCGGTCGCTCGGTTGCTTCGAAGGAGAAAGGGCTTCCTGCGATTGCGCACTGGCCGACTGGCGTTTCTGTTCGGTACACGTTCTGCAATTGTCGATATTGAAACGCGCCTGAAGTTCGAGAAAAAGGACCTTCAACAGTCGTACGCACGTCTCGACGACGGTACGCACGTCTTCCTTGAAGAAGGCAAGATGCTTTTCTTCCTGCGCGCATGGACCGCCGACGAGCTTGGTGCGGTGGAGGGAACCTCTTTTTCGATTCTGCTGCCCGCCTGAAGACAACTACGATGCTAATAATTCCTTTCTCCGGCGCAGCGGTAGCCAGCGAGTATCGACATAGCGTGCTCGTCTTTCTAGGGCATGACGAGGTTGAGTGGCCTGAAATCAGTTCCAAGTTCTCTGATTGGGCGAAGAAGAATGTAGTACCCCCAAGAGCGTTACTGGTTGCGAAGTTTGTCCACGCACACCGGCTGATGGATGCGGTTCGTGACGGGAGCGCATCCGGACATTTGGATATTTTGGCCAAGGGCAAGCTGGTCGTGGCGGGATTCGATTGCGGCGGTGCCGTTCTCGGAATAACGCAGGACGACGTCGGCGCTATGCAGGACTTCACAGACCTTTTCGGATGCGCGGCCAAGGAGTTTTTGGCGAACGCAGCGCAGCGTGGTGGCGTCGTCGTTGCGGCGCCGCCCGGCTTTTATTTTGCCAAGCAGTCAGACAAGTACGCCAGCCACTTCCTTCGAGCAGAGTCTCTGCTGAGCGGAACGACCGAGATTGAACTGCTGTCAGTCGCGTTGCTTCAAAAATTCCATCAGTTCTGCGAGCAGGAAAAGGCCGCGCCTGCGATTCGTATCTTCATTGATTCGATGGCCATATGGCCGGTCGCGCAAATGCTTGTGCACGCGCATTGCACCAACCCCTCGAACATTCGACGCTATTCAATCGAAAGCTTTCGGGGGTATGAAGGCCTGGAGAATTGGGACGCGCTGCCGGGGCCAGCGTTTGTCATTATCTCCGCGTCGACATCAGGTGGTCTTGAGACGAAGGTGCGGGAGAAACTGGGTCGAAGCCGCAATGTGCCTGTTGTGACACTCATCGGATTGGAAAACGAAGCGGCATCCAGCGAGGACGACGAGGTAACCGACGACGACCGGTCGTTATGCCTGTTTCGGGTTTGCAGGAATCTGGTTGGTGAGCCTGCGCTGGATGGCTTGCGGCCAGAGTTTCAACCAAATGTGACGAGCTTGCCTGCAGGCGCCGAAAGCGTACGGGTGATTGGCGAGCGTTTCCTGAGTCACAACAATCGTCCGAAACTGGTCCGGCTAGCTCAAAAGTCTCTCGCACAAAAAGACAGGCGCACACTCGCCACCTTGGCTAAAGCGCATATGCCGGTCGCTGCCCGTCGGAAGGCCGTAGGGAACGACTGGTGGTCAGTTTCGCTTGATGTGCCCAAGCTGATGGAGACCTACTCGGTACCCGGTGCCGATGGTGCTTGCGTGCTTGCGGGATGGATTCGAAACTTCGCCGCACCTGGTCCGACCGTTATCGTGTATCCAAAGGATTTGGTGGGAGCAGAAGCGCATAACCGTCTCCTTGCACAACGGATTGAATCGCTGCTTTTGGAGCGTGCGCCGGGCACCGTAATAAAGGTCGTCGACCATACGCACCTCGACAAGCCCGAGCCTGACCTTAAAGCCTTCTTGAAGGACGCCGCCGCAATTGTCGCGAGCCCAATTGTTTCGAACGGTTTTGTGTTCAAGCAGATAAGCGCGATGCTGCGGCTGGTTCAGCCGTCCGGACCGCGTCTATATATCGCCCTCGGTGTATTGCCCGAGTCTCAGGCACGGTTCAAGGAATTGAGCAGCGACATTGGTGCCAACGCCGATAGCAGCGCATATCGTTTCAAGTATGCATTCGCACTGCCTGTTGGGCGAATTGACAGGGCAATCCAGTGGGACCAAGAACTCACTTTGCTTGATGATGTCATCGAGTCATGCGAGACGGAGGACATTGCGGTCCCGAAAAACTTAAGTGGCCGACGTGACGCCATGCGGTCTCCGACGGGACTGACAGACATATTGACATTCCTTCCAACCTCCGCCGGCGCTCCACAGCCGATTTCGGCTGGGTTTCTGCTCTGGGACATCGAAAAGCCGCTCGCAGGCGACGACTTCGGCGCTTCTGTATTGCTGACGGTTGCGGCGTTCCTGGAAGCCTCCCGCAATGCACGCTCCGGAGACGTCGAGACATCTTTGCGAAGCGGGGTGTTTCAACACACATTGATTGAGCCGGCCACATTCACACGGTTCAACGACGGCGCTATTCAGGCGGCGATACTTCGAGCAGCCTACGCGTCGGAGCTGGATTATTCCGCCGACAGGGCCGCCAGTCGAGATATGGCGAGACTTATCTCAAAATTCATTGAATTGCACGATGAGCCTGCCGGGAGTGCGGCGGCCGAGTTTGTACTCGCCATTCTGGTCGGGAAACTGACGTTGCACCGCGATGATTTGCCGACCATTCTGCTCGCCTGTGAAACGCTCGACGGCTGGCTCGCAGTTTTGGCAGCGCAGCTTCACGAGTCTGCCCGGTTCTAAGATTTGTAGTGCGTGGCTGCACCAATTCAAAGAGAACGCGGTTGGTGGCTTGCTCCGGGCAGGGAAACACGCTGTGGTCTAGAATTGTCGTGAACTGTCCATTTATATCGAAAGACGATGGACACGCAGACGTTTATTTAAGATGTTGATTTTAAGGGGAAAACGTATGTCCATCTTCGATGAAATTATGGGTGCTCTGGGCTACAAGATCGAGTTCATCCAGAAGAAGAAATAACGTCGCAGCGGCGCGAGGTCCGGCAATGAATCACAGCAATCCCTACTTCAAGGAACTGGACGACATTCACCTCGAAATCCAGGCCCTGTTCGACGGTTCCGCGGATGAAGGCGCGCTGCAGCGAATCATGGCGCGCTTCGCGCCGCAGTTCACGCTGGTTATGACCTCGGGTGTCGCGCTCGACCATGCCGGCGTGCGCGAGATTTTCTCGAAGCTGCACGGCGCGCGTCCGGGCTCGCAAATCATGATTCGCGACCGGGAGATCGTCGCCGAGTATCCATCGGGCGCGGTGGTGAAATATCGAGAGTATCAGCGCGACGGCGCCGGCAATGCGAACGTGCGGCGCTCAACCGCGGTGATGGATCTCGACGCGCACGGCAAGGTAATGTGGCGTCATTTGCAGGAAACGTTCTGCGCGGAATGAGCGCGAGGGCATGACAAGCCGGCGCTTGAGACCACAGCGCCGGTTGCAAGGCGCGAGGTTCTCAAAGCGTCGGCAGCAACTCCGGCGGATGCGACTTCAACGTCTGCCGTGCTTCGCGGAATTCCGGGAAAATCGATTCGACCGTTTGCCAGAAGCGCGGGCTGTGATTCATTTCACGCAGATGCGCGAGCTCGTGCGCAACGACGTAGTCGATGATGGAAATCGGGAAATGAATCAGCCGCCAGTTCAGGCGAATCTTGCCGTCACTCGAACAACTGCCCCAGCGCGTGGCCGCTGAAGAGAGCGCATACGCGCGATAGTTCACGCCCAGCTTTTCCGCGTAAATGGCAAGGCGCTCGCCGAACAGGCGCTTCGCTTCGCCCTGCAGCCAGCCTTGCACGCGGTCCTTGATCTGCTGCGGGTCGGCCTGCAACGGCAGCGGCACTTGCAGTGCCGCATCGTCCGCGCTGAACGCGAGCATGCCTTGCGGCGCGCCGAGCTTCACGCGCACCGGCTGACCGAGATACGGCACTTCGGCGCCGTCTTTCCAGTCGACCTTCGGCAACGCGCGCTGCTCGACGCGGGTCTGCCATTCAATCAGCTTCGTAAAAATCCAGCGCTGCTTTTCGGTGATCGCGGTTTCAATATCCGCGAGTGTGACCCAGCGCGGCGCGGTGATCGTCAGTCCGGTGCTGTCGATCGCAAAGCCGATCGAGCGCCGCGCCGAACGCTTGAGAACATAGTGGAGCGTGCGTGCGCCGATCGTGAGACTGCGCAGCTTGCTGCCGTCCGGCGCGAGCGGCGCGGCAGGCTGTTGCCCGGCGGGCGCGTCTTGCGAAGTGCCGGACGAAGGCGCCGACGGTGAAGGCGACGACGACGTCGACCCCGGCTCGGCGAAGAGCGGGAGATCGAGTTGCCGGTTGTCGAGCGCCGCAGCGGGCTGCGACGTAGGAGACTTCTGCATCGGATTCGGCTTCGCGCAAATGCGCCTTCGAGGGCGCGGGCGCGTCAGATTGGTGCGGCGGCGGAACTGCTTTCCGCCGCGCGGTACGCGGAGGGATCGATGCGACGCATTTCAGCTTCGATCCACTGTTCGACGCGCGTGTTCACTTCATCGGGCGTGAGCCCCGTCGTGTCGATCGGCTTGCCGATCGACACTGTGACTATACCCGCATATTTGAGAAACGAGTTACGCGGCCACACACGTCCTGCGTTGTGAGCGATCGGTACGACCGGCGCGCCGGTGGCAATCGCAAAACGCGCGCCGCCGGTTTTGTATTTGCCCTGCTTGCCAGTCGGCGTGCGCGTGCCTTCCGGAAACATGATCACCCACGCGCCTTCCGCCATGCGCGCCTTGCCTTGCCTGATGACCGATTCGAACGCGTACTTGCCTTCCTTGCGATCGATGTGAACCATCTTCAGCAAGCCGAGCGCCCAGCCGAAGAACGGCACGTAGAGCAGCTCGCGCTTGAACACGTAGCACAGCGGCCGCGGCATCAGCGCCGGGAAGGCCAGCGTTTCCCAGGCCGATTGATGCTTGGACAGCAGCACGGCGGGACCGTCGGGCAGATTTTCGAAGCCTTCGATCTTGTAGCGGATGCCGTTGAGCCAGCGCACGGTATGGAGCGTCGCGCGGCACCAGCCGGCCGCCATCCAGTAGCGCTTGTCGGCGTGCAGGAACGGGAACGCGATGAAGCACGCGCAGGCGTACGGCACCGTGAATACCACGAAATAGATCAGCAGCAGCAGGGAACGAATGAAGCGCATCGGCGTGGTCAGTAAGGTTGGAGGACGCGCGCGGTGCGCGTCACTCGTGAGCGTCGGCGAGGAAGTCGAGTGCGAACGCACGCAGGTCGTCGTGCACGATCGTGCCCTCGGGCAAGCCGCCGGCCGCGAGCGTTTTTTGGCCCTTGCCGGTCAGCACCAGATGAGTCGGATGGCCGAGCGCGGCACCCGCTTGCAGATCGCGCATGGCGTCGCCTACCACCGGAGTATGTTCCGGATCGACCTCGAAGCGTTCGGTGATCATCTTAAGCATACCGGGCTTCGGCTTGCGGCACTCGCAATGATCTTGCGCCGTGTGCGGGCAGAAGAATACCGCGTCGATGCGCCCGCCGACCGCCGCGGCCATGCGATGCATTTTCAGATGCATCGCATTGAGCGCGTTCATGTCGAACAGGCCGCGGCCGATGCCCGACTGGTTGGTCGCGATCGCCACGCGGTAGCCGGCCTGGTTCAGCCGCGCAATGGCTTCGAGCGAACCGGGCAGGGCGACCCATTCGTCCGGCGATTTGATGAACGCGTCGGAGTCGACGTTGATCACGCCGTCGCGGTCGAGGATCACCACTTTCTTGGTCGGCATGGCGCGGGGCTCAGGCGGCGAGTCGGGAAATGTCGGCCACGCAGTTCATCTGCTGATGCAGTGCGCCGAGCAAAGCCAGACGGTTGGCGCGCAACGCCGGATCTTCGGCGTTGACCATCACGTCGTTGAAGAACGTGTCGACCGGTTCGCGCAACGCTGCGAGCGCGGTCAGCGCACCCGTGTAGTCACGCGTGGCCAGTTGCGCCTGCACGTGCGGCGCGACCTGTTCGAGTTGCGCATGCAGGGCTCGTTCCGCCGCTTCGCTCAGCAACGCGACCTGCACGCTGCCGTTCGTGACGCCTTCCGACTTCTTCAGAATGTTCGAGATGCGCTTGTTGGCTGCCGCGAGCGATGCCGCTTCGGCCAGTGTCGCGAATTGGCGGACCGCGTCGAGGCGCGCGACGATGTCGTCGAGGCGCGTGGGGTTCAGCGCCAGCACCGCGTCGATTTCGCCCGGCGCGTAGCCGCGTTCACGCAGCAAACCGCGCAGACGGTCCATGCTGAATTCGTAAATGGCTTGCGTCGAATCGGCGACGTTCGGCACCGCGGCGAATTGCGCGTACGCCGTGCGCAACAGTTCGACGAAGTCGACCGGCAGTTGCTTCTCGACCAGAATCCGCAGCACGCCGAGCGCGTGACGGCGCAGCGCGAACGGGTCTTTCTCGCCGGTGGGCTGCAGGCCGATGCCCCAGATGCCGACCAGCGTTTCGAGCTTGTCGGCGAGCGCGACGACCGTGCCGGTTGCGGTAGCCGGCAACGCGTCGCCGGAGAAACGCGGCTGATAATGTTCCGAGCACGCGAGCGCGACGTCTTCCGGCTCGCCGTCGTGGCGCGCGTAGTACGTACCCATCGTGCCTTGCAGCTCGGGGAATTCGCCGACCATGTCGGTGATCAGGTCGGCCTTCGCGAGCCGCGCGGCGCGCTTCGCATGCGCGACGTCCGCGCCGATCAGCGCGGCGATCGCGCCGGCCAGGGCTTCGACGCGCTCCACACGTTGCAGCGCCGAGCCCAGCTTGTTGTGATACACGACGTTCGCGAGCAGCGGCACGCGCTCGGCGAGCGGCTTCTTCTTGTCCTGCTCGAAGAAGAACTTGGCGTCGGCCAGACGCGGACGCACCACGCGTTCATTGCCTTCGACGATATCGCCCGGCGTGGCCGTTTCGATGTTCGACACGATCAGGAAGCGCGAGCGAAGCTTGCCGTTCGCATCCGTCAGCGCGAAGTATTTCTGGTTCGTCTGCATGGTGAGGATCAGGCATTCCTGCGGCACTTGCAGGAATTCGTCCTCGAAACGGCAGGCGTAGACCACCGGCCATTCGACCAGCGAGGTCACTTCGTCCAGCAACGCTTCCGGCATCACCACCTGGTCCCCGTCGGCTTGCGCGAGCAGGTGCGTGCGGATGGTTTCCTTGCGGTCGGCGAAATTCGCCACGACGCGGCCTTTATGCAGCAGCGTCTCGGCGTATGCATCCGCGTGCTGGATCTGCACGAAACCTTCGGAGAGGAAGCGATGGCCGCGCGTGGTGTCGTCGGCGTCGATGCCGAATGCGGTGACCGGCACGATCTGATCGTTGTGCAGCACGGTCAGACGATGCACCGGACGCACGAATTGCACGTTGGTGCCGTCCGGGCGCTGATACGTCATGACCTTCGGGATCGGCAGCTTGGCGAGCGTTTCGTCGAGCGCACTCTGCAAGCCTTCGGCGAGCGTGGCGCCGGGCGCGGCATAGCGCAGGAAGAACGCTTCGGCCTTGCCGTCCTGCGCGCGCTCCAGGTCGTTCACCGAAAAATCGGGGAAGCCGAGCGCGGCGAGTTTCTTGGCGAGCGGTGCGGTGGGCTGACCGTCTTTATCCAGCGCGACGGAAACCGGCAGCACTTTTTCGCGCACGTGCTTTTCCGGTGCAACCGCGCGCACGTTGCGGATCGTGACGGCGAGGCGGCGCGGCGTGGCATAACGTTCGAACGACAATTCGCCTTCGACCAGGTCGCGCGCCGCGAGGCGCTCGGCAATGCCTTCGGCGAAGGCGTCGCCAAGACGCGCGAGCGCTTTGGGCGGCAGTTCTTCGGTCAGCAGCTCGACGAGCAGGGTAGCTTGATGGGGTTGATTCATGTCCTGGTGTTCTCGTCTCGTCAGTTCTGGTCGATCTTGCGTTCGACTTTCAGCGGCGGCGCCCACGCGGGCATCGCGGCGTCCTGTTCGGCGGTCGTGAGGCCGGGCACGCCGTGCACCGGATTGCCGAGCATCGGGAAGCCGAGCTTTTCGCGCGAATCGTAGTAGGCCTGCGCGACCAGCTTCGACAGCGCACGAATGCGGCCGATATACGCCGCGCGCTCCGTGACCGAAATGGCGCCGCGTGCGTCGAGCAGGTTGAACGTGTGACCGGCCTTCAGCACCAGTTCATAGGCCGGCAGCGCGATCTGCGCTTCGATCATGCGGCGCGCTTCGGCTTCGTAGCTGTTGAAGATCGAGAACAGCAGCTCGACGTTCGCGTACTCGAAGTTGTAGGTGGACTGTTCGACTTCGTTCTGGTGGTACACGTCGCCATAGGTCAGGCGGCGCAGTTCCGGGCCGTTCGGGCCTTGCTCTTCCCACTCGGTCCACACCAGGTCGTAGACATTTTCGACCTTTTGCAGATACATGGCGAGACGTTCGAGACCGTAGGTGATTTCGCCGAGCACGGGTTTGCAGTCCAGACCGCCGACCTGCTGGAAGTAGGTGAACTGGGTCACTTCCATGCCGTTCAGCCACACTTCCCAGCCGAGGCCCCAGGCGCCGAGCGTGGGATTCTCCCAGTCGTCCTCGACGAAGCGCACGTCGTTCTGCTTCAGGTCGAAGCCGAGGGCTTCGAGCGAGCCGAGGTACAGGTCGAGGATGTTTTCCGGCGCGGGCTTGAGCACCACCTGATACTGGTAGTAGTGCTGCAGGCGGTTCGGGTTTTCGCCGTAGCGGCCGTCTTTCGGGCGGCGCGACGGCTGCACATAGGCAGCGCGCCACGGCTCGGGGCCGACCGCGCGCAGGAAGGTGTGAACGTGGGACGTGCCCGCGCCGACTTCCATGTCGATCGGCTGGAGCAACGCGCAGCCCTGCTTGTCCCAGTAGGACTGCAGGGTCAGGATGATTTGCTGAAACGTGAGCATGAAGTGCCTTTCGGGCATGGGGCCGCGCCGCGGGCGCCAAAGCGCGCGGGGTGGCCGTGGAGCGAAGTGCTAAACCTGAGATTTTAACGGAAAGGGAGGGGGGTGTCCGTTTTGCGGGGTCGGACGGAACCCGAAGCACTCTTTGGGCGACGAAGCGCGGCTTGTGGCAGCGCTTCGTCGTCGTTCACAGGTTAGGGCGCGTGTGCCGGCACAGCCGTCACGTCGCCGCCAGTTCCACCTTCGGCGAGAACGAATCGCTTTGCGCTAGCGGCCAGTACTTTTCGAACAGCGAATAGCGATAATTACCGTTGAGAAGATCGTTCGGCTCGAGATACTTCAGCAGTTCCGACATCAGGCGCACCTCATGCGAGGACACGCGCCGCACGATGTGATGCGCGCGCAGTTCCGCCGGATGCTTCAGCCCTGCGGCCTGAATGATCTCCTGCAGCGCATGCAGCGTATTGTGGTGGAAGTTGAACACGCGCTCGGCCTTGTCCGGCACGACCAGCGCGCGCTGGCGCACCGGGTCTTGCGTCGCGACGCCGGTCGGGCAGCGCCCGGTGTGGCAGGTCTGCGCCTGGATGCAGCCCACCGCGAACATGAAGCCGCGCGCCGCGTTCACCCAGTCCGCGCCGATCGCCAGCGTCTTGGTGATGTCGAACGCCGTGATCATCTTGCCGCTCGCGCCGAGGCGAATACGCTGCCGCAAGCCGATGCCGACCAGCGTGTTGTGCACCAGCAGTAGCCCTTCCTGCAGCGGCACGCCGACATGGTCGGTGAACTCGAGAGGCGCGGCACCGGTGCCGCCTTCCGCGCCGTCCACGACGATGAAGTCCGGCAGGATGCCCGTCTCCAGCATCGCCTTCGCAATGCCGAAAAATTCCCACGGATGCCCGATGCACAGCTTGAAGCCCGTCGGCTTGCCGCCCGACAGCGTACGCAGCCGCTCGACGAATTCGAGCAATCCGCGCGGCGTCGAGAACTCGGAGTGCGTGGCGGGCGAGATGCAGTCGCGGCCCATCGGCACGCCACGCGTCTCGGCGATTTCGGGCGTGATCTTGGCGGCCGGCAGCACGCCGCCGTGACCCGGTTTCGCCCCTTGCGAGAGCTTCACCTCGATCATCTTCACTTGCGGCTCGGCGGCCTGCTTCGCGAATTTCTCCGCGCTGAACGTGCCGTCGTCGTTGCGGCAGCCGAAGTAGCCCGAGGCGATTTCCCAGATGATGTCGCCACCGTGCTCGCGGTGATACTTCGACATCGAGCCCTCACCGGTGTCGTGCGCGAAGTTGCCTTTCTTCGCACCCAGATTCAGCGCCATGATCGCGTTCGCCGACAGCGAGCCAAAGCTCATTGCGGAGACGTTGAAGATCGACATCGAGTAGGGTTGCGCGCGATCCGGTCCGACGACGACGCGGAAATCGTGGCTATCGATCTTCGTCGGCGCGAGCGAGTGGCTTATCCATTCGTGCGCGACGGCCTTCACGTCGAGTTCGGTCCCGTACGGACGGCTGTCCACGTCGTTCTTCGCGCGCTGGTAGACGATGCTGCGCTGGGCGCGCGAGAACGGCTTCTCGTCGGTGTCGTCCTCGACGAAATACTGGCGGATTTCCGGGCGGATGAATTCGAACAGGAAACGGAAGTGGCCCCACAGCGGATAGTTGCGCAAAATCGCGTGGCGCTGCTGGGTCAGATCGAACAGTCCAAGGGCGACGAGCGCGAGCGGCACGATGAGCCAGAGCCACGAAATGTGATGCGTCGCGGCGAGCGCCGCGCAGACGACAAGCAATACGACTGCGCACCACATGGCGAAGTAACGTCGAGAAAACATGGGGACTCCAGTGCAGTGAGGATCGTCACGGAGAGATCGCCAACGCTGGCGGCGTGGACGGAATCCGCCGTGGCAGAACACGAATGACGGCTTGTTATTGTGGTGAAGCTAGCTGCGGCCCGGCGAGCGGGCGCGTGGACGGCTTGCGCCGCCCGGGTCCTGACGATGCAACGTGAAGGTGAAGCGTGAAAGTGAGGCGCGTGCGGCGAAACCGGATAGGGCCGCACGCTCGGTCGCATGACTCAGCGGGCGCTCAGCAGCGCCGCTTTTTGCGGCTGGCGCGCGACCGGCTGCCCGGTTACCGCCTGTTCGATGATGCCGCCGCCGAGGCATACCTCGCCATCGTAGAGCACCGCCGATTGCCCCGGTGTGACAGCCCACTGTGCCGCGTCGAAAGTCAGCTCGAAGAGGCCTTCGCCGGCGCCCGGCGCCAGGGTGCCCTGCGCATTGAATGTGCACGAGGCATCCGCCTGCCGGTAACGGGTCTTCGCGCCGCACGCGAAGCCGTTTGCCGGCGGCTCGCCCGCGACCCAGCTCGTATTGCCCGCGCTGAGCGTATGGCTGAGCAGCCACGAATGATCGTGCCCCTGTGCGACGTACAGCGTGTTCGAAGGAATGTCCTTGCCGGCCACGAACCACGGTTCGCCGCTGCCGTCCTTGCTGCCGCCGAGGCCGATGCCCTTGCGCTGGCCGAAGGTATAGAACGCGAGGCCGATATGTTCGCCGACCACTTTGCCGTCGGTGGTTTTCATCGGACCGGGCTTGGTGGGCAGATAGCGGTTCAGAAAATCGCGGAACGGCCGTTCGCCAATGAAACAGATGCCGGTCGAATCTTTTTTCTTCGCGTTGGGCAATCCGATCTGTTCGGCGATTTCCCGCACCTTCGTTTTCGGCATTTCGCCCAGCGGGAACAGCGTCTTCGACAATTGCGCCTGATTCAGGCGATGCAGGAAGTACGACTGATCTTTCGTATGATCGAAAGCCTTCAGCAGCTCGAAGCGGCCGTTGTTTTCCCGCACACGTGCGTAGTGCCCCGTGGCGATGGTTTCCGCGCCGAGTGACATGGCGTGGTCGAGGAAGGCCTTGAACTTGATTTCGGCGTTGCAGAGCACGTCCGGGTTCGGCGTGCGGCCGGCCGAGTATTCGCGCAGGAATTCGGCGAACACGCGGTCTTTGTATTCGGCGGCGAAGTTGACCGCTTCGACGTCGATGCCGATCAGATCCGCCACCGAAACCACGTCGATCCAGTCCTGCCGTGTCGAGCAGTACTCGCTGTCGTCGTCGTCTTCCCAGTTTTTCATGAACAGGCCGACCACGTCGTAGCCTTGTTCTTTCAGCAGCCACGCGGTGACCGACGAATCGACGCCGCCCGACATGCCTACTACGACTTTCTGCTTGCTCATAAGGTGCTCACTGGGTGCTGCCTGACTTCATGGTTCCTGGGTTGGCCGCTCATGACGGCTGCCGTTTTTGCCCGACCGAATGCGTATGCACGAAGTCGAGCGGGAAACGCCGGCCCGCGAGGTAGTCGTCGAGACATTGCATGACGAGCGGCGTGCGGTGCCGTTCGGGGCAGGCGCGCAATTCGTCGGCGCTCATCCACAACGTGCGGGCGATGTCGGGGTCGAGCGGGCGCTTTGCGTCCGGTTCGCCACCCGTGCCGCAATAAGTGAAGCGCAGGTAGGTGACGCCTTCGCTGCCAGGCCGCTCGAAATGGGTCATGTACATGCCCACCAGCGCCTCGGGCGCAAAAGGGTGGGCGGTTTCCTCGAGCGTTTCGCGGACCACCGCTTCCAGCAGCGTCTCGCCCGCCTCCAGATGGCCGGCGGGCTGGTTCAGGCGCAGGCCGGCGGCGGTATGTTCTTCGACCACGAGAAAGCGCCCGTCACGCTCGACAATGGCCGCGACGGTGACGTGCGGCAGCCAGGTTTCCGGTTTCATGGGTGCGCATTTTACCGTTTATGGGCCACTCTTGCCGGGCCGCGGGCGGCCGGCGGCCCGGCAGGCAGGGGCGGTTGGCGGAAAGGCCGCGGCGGCATGGTGATGGTTGCCCTGTCAGCCGGGCAACCCGGATTGTCCCCGATTTCTGCGCATCCCACAGTTTCGGGTAAAGTGAGGCGTTAGTTAGCCGTTGCATTTGCCTGCCGGCGTGCCTCGTCGGCCGATCCGTCTTAAAAATAGGAAGTCGAGGAGGAACAACGATGCACATCGGAGTGCCAGCAGAGACGCGCGCGCACGAAACCCGCGTCGCCGCGACGCCCGAAACGGTCAGGAAGTATGTGACCCAGGGCCACCGGGTCACCATTCAGGGCGGCGCCGGTACCGGCGCAAGCTTTCCTGACGAACTCTTTACAGCCGCGGGCGCGGAAATCGTCGATGCCGCGACGGCCTTCGGCGCCGATCTCGTCCTGAAGGTCCAGTCACCGACCGACGCCGAACTGCCGCTGCTCAAGCGCGGCGCGACGCTGGTCGGCATGCTCGATCCTTTCAACGCTGAAAACGCCCAGAAGCTGGCCGCGGCCGGCGTCACCGCGTTCGCCCTCGAAGCCGCGCCGCGCACCACGCGCGCGCAAAGCCTCGACGTGCTGTCGTCGCAGGCCAACATCGCCGGGTACAAGGCGGTGCTGCTGGCCGCCACGCTCTATCCGCGCTTCATGCCGATGCTGATGACCGCTGCCGGCACCGTGAAAGCGGCGCGTGTGCTGATTCTGGGCGCGGGCGTGGCGGGTCTGCAGGCGATTGCGACTGCCAAACGCCTCGGCGCGGTGATCGAAGCGTCCGACGTGCGTCCGGCCGTGAAGGAGCAGATCGAATCGCTAGGCGCGAAGTTCCTCGACGTGCCCTACGAAACCGACGAGGAGCGCGAAGCCGCGCAGGGCGTCGGCGGCTACGCACGGCCGATGCCGCCTTCGTGGCTCACGCGCCAGTCGGCGCTGGTGCACGAGCGGGCCAAGCAGGCCGACGTGGTGATCTCCACCGCGCTGATCCCGGGCCGCGCCGCGCCGACGCTGATTTCGGTGGAAACCGTGCAGGCGATGAAACCCGGCTCGGTGCTCATCGACCTCGCCGCCGGACGCGGCGCGGAGTACGAAGGCCGGCGCGGCGGCAACTGCCCGCTCACCGAAGCGGACCAGGTCGTGGTCAAACACGGCGTGACGATCGTCGGCCATACGAATCTGGCCTCGATGGTGCCCGCCGACGCGTCGTCGCTGTACGCGCGCAACCTGCTCGACTTCCTCAAGCTGATCATCACCAAGGAAGGCGCCCTGAACATCGATCTCGCGGACGACATCGTCGCGGCCACGCTGCTGGCGCGCGACGGCGAAGTCACGCGCAAGGCATAGGAGAACGGCGATGGAAGTCATCAACCACACCGTCATCAACCTGATCATCTTCGTGCTGGCGATCTACGTCGGCTACCACGTGGTCTGGAACGTCACACCCGCGCT
>NZ_LXKA01000099.1 GCF_001645125.1 Paraburkholderia ginsengiterrae
CAGAGGAAGGGGGGGCGTGGGGGACAGAGGAGAGTGACAGCTGGGCAGTGAAAGAACTGTGATGGACAGAAGGACAGGGCAGCGGGCAAGAGGATCAGGGGCCGGGGGAAGGCGGTCCAGGAGACAGGTGGCGTAGGACGACGGGCGAAGCAGGACGAGGGGTTAGGGGGGCACGCGCGCAGCTAGGGGCAACAGTCGGAGAAGATAATGAGCAGGAACAGGGGGGAGCGCGTGGAAGGAGATGAAAGTAGGCGGCGTGGAGGGGGGGGGGGCGGCGATTGTGGAGTGGGGGTAGGTGCCAGTGGCGGGTGCGTGAGGCATGGCGTTGACGACCCGGAGGAGGCGCGGGGGGTGGGCGTGGTATGGAGTGGCAGCGCGGCGTGCAGCTTGGCGTGGGCGGGGGCGAGGTGTGGGGCGGGATCGAGCGGTTGGTTGAGGAGCGCAAGCGGAGGAGGGTCGGTGACGGGGGGGTCGGCGGGGAGGACGTCGGGGCGGGCGTGGGTGGCGCGGGGCGCGGG
>NZ_LXKA01000100.1 GCF_001645125.1 Paraburkholderia ginsengiterrae
ATGCATCGTGGTAGGCTGAAGAGAGTGTGCGAGAAGCGTGAGGAGAGGCCGGGGCAGCCGAGAGATGGGGTCAAGGCGGGGGGCGGAAGGAGCAACGGACGGATCGGAGAGGGTCTGGGGAAGGGAGGCGGAATGGCGATCGACGAGTCGGTGATCGCCACCGGATTCAAGGAGACTGGCGCGAAGGGCGTCGACCGCCGCACGTACGTGTTCGTAGGGGTCGGCTGAATGATGGAAGGAATCTCGGGCGGAGCGGGCGCGCTGGCGGGTGTGGTATGGACGTGCGGATAACCTGGCGCGGCACGGGTAAGGCAGATGGTGGGTGTGTGCTGTATGTACCGGTGAATGGCCGGTGAAGGTAAGGGTGGCAGTTCATGACGACACCCATAAAAACGACTTCCTGCGGCTTGTGCAAGCCGCGCCAGATAGGGAATGGGATGCCGAAGCGTACGAAGATGGTGTTGAAGTGGTTCAGCTTCAGGGCATAGATGACGATACGGAGTCCGTCGGTCATGGTG
>NZ_LXKA01000101.1 GCF_001645125.1 Paraburkholderia ginsengiterrae
AATCCGCACGCCCCGGCGCAGGTTGTCGGGCCACGTAGGCAGGTACTTCTCGCCCCCGGGGCCGAGCAACTGGAACGCTTCCGCCCGCGTTCCCCCGACGTCGCCCGGCCTCGCATCCTCCGCCTTGCGCCTCGGGTCCGCGCCGCACGCAATGCAACGCTGGCACGCCCCGCAGCTACCGCCGCCCTTGAGCACGCACAACCCCTCCGCGCTCTGCCTCTGGCTGCGCCCCTAATTTCCCCCCCCCACGCCCCTACCCCTCCGCAAGCCCCCGCTTCCGTCCCCCCCCATGTACCCGACCGTCGCACGCGCCCCATACCCGTTTCTCCGCCGCGCCTACCGCTGGGGTCGCACCGCGCGCCCCCGCTCCCTCCTCATGTACTACTTGCTCTCTCCCGACACGCTCGCCTCCCCCCCATTCCCTTCCTTCGTGCCGCCCTGCGTCCACCTCTCCGGCTCGCCATCGTCGAGCTACTCTTCTCCGCGCCCCACTACTGCTCCTCTCCGCCCCACCCAGA
>NZ_LXKA01000102.1 GCF_001645125.1 Paraburkholderia ginsengiterrae
CGGTGAGCTGCAGGAGCAGAGAATGGAGGAGGGGTGGAGGTGACACAGGGGCAGAGTAGAGTAAGCGGTGACAGGAGAGGAGACGAGGGGGGGAGAGGAACAGGGACGAAGATGGTGATGGCAAGGTGAACGCAGAGGAGTAGCAGAGGAGCAAAGACACGAGGAAAAACTGGCGCGATCGGGGGTGATTGCGACAGTGGGATGGAGGGGTGCAGCGGGGAGCCGCGTGCGGCGGCGGGCTGGGGCAGCGATGATGGCGTCTAAGTGGGGGGGTGGGGGTGGGGGACAGGAGGGGGGGGCGGGGAGGAGGCGGGTGGGGGAGGGGCGAGGCGTGGCAGTGCGAGGGACGGGGGGAGCGGCGGGGGTGAGGAGGGGGGGGGAGGGGCGAGGCGTGCTGGGCGGGGTGGGGAGGGCGGGCAGCCGCGCGCAGGGCAGCGAGAAGTGCCCGACGTTCGGGATAGGAATAAGGCCGGTGCTCCACCATCACCCAGTGGCCGCAGCGATTCATCAGCACAAAG
>NZ_LXKA01000103.1 GCF_001645125.1 Paraburkholderia ginsengiterrae
ATGGTGGTGATGCGTGTGGCGGGCTCGGGGAGGAGTACGGTGGGAGTGGCGATAGCGGTGTGGTGAGTGATGCGGTAGGCTGGGACGTGGTGTACGGGGGGACGGCAGGTTGTGGTCAACGTTGGGGCGGGGCAGTCGAGCCAGGCGATCGGTGAGCGGGGGGGGACGTGGGGGGAGGGGGCGGGAACGGGGGCGGGGGGCAGAGGGGGCAAAGACGCAAACGAGGGCTGACGAAGGGAGGGCTTAGGGCAGTGAGAAGGGGCGGTGGGGTGTGGAGGGGAGCGTCGGAGTGGCTCGGCTGGGATGGGAGGACGGGGGGCTCGGCCACGCAGAGGCAACCGAACGCCGCCTTCGGGGCGGGGGGGGGGGCATGAACTGCGGCGTAAGGCGAGCCCGCGCGCGGAGACGAGCCACGGCTCGTGATGAAGAGGGTTTTCTGGCGCGAAAACTGGCCGAGCACGCGGCCATCTGCGGCGAACTGAAAGGTCAAACCGCCGCGCGTGATGCTGTCGATGAA
>NZ_LXKA01000104.1 GCF_001645125.1 Paraburkholderia ginsengiterrae
GGCGGTGAGCGATGTGGGGCGTGGCGAGGTCGGCGGGGAGAGCGGGTGTAGATCAGAGAGTGTGGCGTATGCGATAGCTGAAGCAGAGGTGGTGGCAGAGAGGGGCGGGGGCGGCGATGGGGAGGGGAGGGGTCAGACGCGAGCAGGCGCGGGATGACGGCGGGGAGGAGGGCGAGGGGGGGAGAGAGGGGGGCGGCAGCGTGATGCGGGGGGGGCGGACAGGGGGGCGGAGGGAGGCGGCGGGAGGACGGAGGGGCGAGTGGGAGTGCGGCTGGGGAGGAGAGGTGGGACGCGGGCGGGGCCGGCGTCGGAGGCAGGAGTGGAGAGAAGGACGAGCGGGCCGGGGAGCGAGACGAGAGTGCGGGCGGGGGGGGGCAGGAGCGTGTCACGCAGACGTGGATGCGGCGCAGGAGGGGTGGAGGGTGAAGGGCGGAGAAGGGTGAGGGTGGTGGGGGGGGCTGGCGAGCGTGGGGAAGGCATGATGGATGAGGTCGTGTTCGTCGATCCAGTAGGGGT
>NZ_LXKA01000105.1 GCF_001645125.1 Paraburkholderia ginsengiterrae
GGATGGAGAGAGAGAGGGCTGGGAGGGACGGGTGGTGGGAGAGGGGATGGCGGGTGAGGGGAGGAGGGAGGGCGAGTAGCGGGGTAGGGAGGGGAGGTGGGGGGAGGATGAGGGAGTGGGAGAGAGGGTGGAGGGCGGGGGGAGGAGGCGGGAGGGTGGGGTGGCATGGGAACAGGGGGGCGGGCGGGGAGGCGGTGCCAAAGGGGGGGAGGAGCAGGGAGGAGAGTGCGGCGAGTGGTGGCAGGGGGGGGTGGGTGGGGGGGTAGGATGGGTGGGGGAGTGTGGGGGAGGGAGTGTGCGCGAGCATGCTCGGCGTGTGGTGGAGGGGGACGGGAGGGAGGGGGAGGTAGAGGCGCGTAGTGCCGGCGTGGCCGCGGTGGAGTTGATTGATGCGGCGCAGCAGCTGTGGGTGGGGCGTGGAGGAGGGGACGGTCGATGCGAGCACAGGAGTGAGCGGGGCGAGCAGAGGTGAATGGTGCAACGGGGGGTATGTGTCGGGCAGGGGCAGTGGGTGAT
>NZ_LXKA01000106.1 GCF_001645125.1 Paraburkholderia ginsengiterrae
CGCTGGCGCCGATCACTCAGATCTCGTCGCGCCTCGTGACTACCCCCGCTGCGCTCACTCTCACTCTCGCCCCGTTCTGGCCCACCCCCCTCACGTTCGCCTGCCCCTCGCCAACCTTCCCCTCGCCCTCCCTTTTGACCCTCCCCCGTCCGCGCCACCCCGCCACCGCCTTTCCCTCACGCAGTCCCTTATGCCCATTAACAGCCCCAGTTACGCCCCCCCCTTCCCGCTCCCCCACACCCCTATCCACTCGCTGCTCGCTCCCCCCCTCCCCCCCACTCATCGTCCACACCTGTCTCCCCACCCTGTAGCAGCTCAGCCGGCCCACCATCCCCATCGTCCACAACACTACACACCTCCACTTCACTATCGCAACACTGCAACGCTCCACGCCCTTCTGCCATATCTCCCCCACTACCTCGTCCTACCTCATACCCACCCGTCTCCATCTGTGTCTGCTTTCCTCCCCTGTTGCCGCTCTGTCCACCACACGATCATCGCTTCTCATCGTACC
>NZ_LXKA01000107.1 GCF_001645125.1 Paraburkholderia ginsengiterrae
TGGCGTTGTGCTGTGAAGGAGAGGATTGTGTGTTGATATATGCTGCTGATGCAGTGAGCTGCGACGGGCATGATCGAGGGGGACGGCGCGCCGGCGCGGCCTGGCGGGGACCGTGGGAGGGGGAGGGTGGGAGTGCGGGGAGAGGGTCAGGGTGCGGCTCAGGGAGTGGCGCGGAGGGGGCGGTGGGGGTGGGTGGGCAGGGGGAGTGAGAAGCAGAGGGGGAGGAGTGGGCGGGGAGGGGGGAGGGTGGGGGGGCCGGCTGGGGCAGAAATTCGTGAATCGTGAGCGCGGTAGCTGGGGGCGGGTGGATCGTTCGGCTGCCAGGGCGGCGGTCATCCTGGGGCCGGGGCGGGTCTCGGGGCGCGTGAAGCTGATCGGCCCGCGCCGCTATGCCGATCCGGCCGATATGCGGCGGGTCGGCGCCGACATATACGGTGGTGCATACCGGAGCGAGCCGTGGCTGGTGCGGAAGCATAGCCGCCACATTCAGCCGCCGCGCGGCCGTGGCTATCT
>NZ_LXKA01000108.1 GCF_001645125.1 Paraburkholderia ginsengiterrae
CTCGCGACCTGCCCATGCGTCCAAGCGGCCCGCGACAAGCTCGCCGCCGCCGGCCCCGATCTGCTCGTGCTCGACTACCCACTGACCGCTCCGGTGACGTCGCCCGACTTCTTCCGCCCCTTGCCCTCAGAAGTCCTTCCCATTCCGCCCCTCCCCGCGACCGGTCCTACCGCCGATACCCCGCTGATCCACGCACTGTCCCCCTGATGACCCCCCGCGGTCTCGACACTCCCCCCTCTCCCTCATACCCTCCGTCCCGTCGTCCAGCCCCTCCCCGACCCCCACGCCCACCAGCACCATCCCCCGCACATTTCCCTTCGCTGCCTCCATGCCCGGTCCGTCGCCCCGCATCCTCGTCCCGCACATCGCCACCGTAACCCTGCCGCTCGGCACACTGCGCCACATTACCCCCGTCACCCTGCACACGATTACAATCAACCAGCCTCTCCCCCGACTGAACCTTCGCACCCCCATCACTGACACCGTTCGCTATTCAACCCCCCCTCCTATCA